>NZ_CP098806.1:4772500-6251631 GCF_023822005.2 Dyadobacter fanqingshengii | reverse complement strand
GGCCATCTGCAAACCCACAAAATAAATCGATTTAATTAATGTGTTATATCTTCGACAAGGGTGCTTTGTGCCAACAACTGAAAAAGTAACTTCAAATTTGTAGCTTTGTTTACCGGCAAAAACGCTCACTTCCACCTTATCAGCTTCCAAATGACCACCCGTTTATTTTCAGATTTTAGCCCTTCCGGTAAAGATGCCTGGGAACAACAGGCTGAAAAAGAATTGAAAGGAAGGCTCAAAACATTATCTGACTGGACAATTGGGGCCGATTTGCATTTAGATCCCTATCTGACGCATTCGAAAATCGAGCCTGAAAGGATGGCCGCGATGCAGGCATGTCAGAAAAAAATACCGGGCTGGCAAAACGTTCCTGTGGTCAAATTCTCAGAACCGCGCAAGGCGAATGTTGCTATGAGGCATGCATTGGAGTACGGCGCTGATGCGATCATGCTGGACCTTGCAAATGTCAATATCGCTCACTGCGAATTTCCAAAATTGCTGCACGGAATCCGGTTAAGCGATACTGCTGTTTATTTTCAAACGGATGAAAATGCTGTGGATGTTTTCAAGGAAATATCCAAAAATGCAGGTTACTATCTCAAAGGCGGCATCGCATCCGACCCGATTGCCAAATGGATGCGCACTGGAAAGTTCTTTGAAGATAACCTTCGCGCAATAGTTGCCTTATTGGATGAAACGCGCAATATGCGCGAGTTTCGTGCTTACATGGTGGATGGCCGCCTGTTTCATAACAATGGTGCAAATCCTGTTCAGGAATTAGCAATGGTGCTCTCGGAGGTTGTTAATTATATTGATTTGCTGACGGATAAAGGCGTTTCTCCGCTGATTGCCCTTAACCGGGCACTGTTTTCATTTTCGATTGGCCCGGAATTTCTCTCGGAAATCGCAAAATTGAGGGCATTTCGCTTTTTATTAAGCAAAATTTCGGACGCCTATCAATTGCCCCGGGCACTTTGCACGCCATTTATACAAGCGCAGACCTCTTCATTTTACAATGCTGATGCGGCGCCTTATACGAATATGATCCGCGCGTCTTCCGAAGCAATGAGCGCGGTGATGGGCGGTTGTAATGTGCTAACCGTAACCCCCTATGACCATCCATTTCAGGAACCAGCTGATTTTTCTGAACGCATTGCGCGCAATGTGTCTTCCATTCTGGTTCATGAAAGCGCATTGGCCTACGTTGCAGATCCGGCTGCGGGCTCTTATATGCTTGAAAAAATGTCCCTCGAAATGGCGGATAAAGCCTGGGAGTTGTTTTTGGAAATGGAAGACAAAGGAGGTTTTGTCAAATGTTTTGAATCGGGGTTTATTCAAAATCAATTAAATGTCTCGCTTGCGCAAAAAGTGAAAGACCTCGGTGAAGGCAAGGTTATGATCGGCGTCAATAAGTTTATCGAGGATGCTGACCCGATTTATTTGAAGGATAACAATGATAATAGCAATCCGCATTTACTGATGGATCAAAACCTGCCGAAATGCTTCCGGGCGTCAGCATTAACAGCAATAAAGCCATGAAACCGGATTTCAAGCACATTAAGCCCATACAGACAGATAGTTCTTCACAACAAGAACAAACCAGCAGGGTTGTGCTCACTTCGGAGGGGATCAGGTTGAAGGGTTTTTACAGTGAAAATGATCTCGTAGGAGCTGAACATCTGGCATTTGGTGCCGGGAATCCGCCTTTCGTACGTGGTCCCTATGCCAGCATGTATCTGGAACGCCCGTGGACCATTCGCCAATATGCGGGTTTTTCGACCGCCGCTGATTCCAACGCCTTTTACAAAAGAAACCTCGCTGCGGGTCAGAAAGGGCTTTCCGTTGCATTCGACCTGGCCACGCATCGCGGATATGATTCCGATCACCCGCGTGTCACGGGCGACGTGGGCAAAGCTGGTGTGGCAATTGATTCTGTGGAGGATATGAAGATGCTTTTCGATCAGATCCCTCTGGATCAAATGTCCGTGTCCATGACCATGAATGGTGCGGTGATTCCGATTATGGCATTTTTTATCGTAGCCGCTCAGGAGCAGGGCGTATCGCCCGAAATGCTGTCCGGGACTATACAGAATGACATTTTGAAGGAATTTATGGTGCGGAACACTTATATATACCCGCCTGCCGCTTCCATGCGCATTGTGGGCGATATTTTTGCATATACTTCGCAATTCATGCCCAAGTTCAACTCCATCAGCATCAGCGGTTATCACATGCATGAGGCGGGCGCACCGGCGCACATTGAGCTTGCATATACGCTCGCAGACGGTCTGGAATACATTCGTACGGGCTTGGAAGCGGGCATCAGGATTGATGATTTTGCGCCGAGGCTTTCTTTTTTCTGGGGCATCGGGATGAATCATTTTATGGAAATAGCCAAAATGCGCGCCGGAAGGCTCCTTTGGGCTAAGATTGTAAATCAATTCAATCCTGAGAACGAGAAATCATTAGCATTAAGGACACATTGCCAAACGAGTGGTTACAGCCTCACAGAACAGGATCCCTATAACAATGTAGCCCGGACGACCATTGAAGCCATGGCTGCGGTCATGGGGCACACGCAATCGCTGCATACCAACTCCCTGGACGAGGCCATGGCACTACCAACCGATTTTTCTGCCCGCATTGCCCGAAATACGCAGCTTTTCATTCAATATGAGACGGATCTTTGCAAGGCAGTGGATCCTTGGGGCGGTTCCTATTATGTGGAATATTTGACAAAAGAACTCACGGAAAAAGCCTGGCAACTGATTGAGGAAGTGGAAAAGCTCGGCGGCATGACGAAAGCCATTGAAACCGGACTTCCGAAAATGCGCATTGAAGAAGCTGCCGCGAAAAAGCAGGCGCGTATCGATTCGGGCAAAGATATCATTGTAGGGATCAATAAGTTTAAAACAGGAAGCAAAGACACATTTGACATTCTCCAAATTGATAATCAGGCAGTTCGCTTATCGCAGATTGCATCTCTGGAAAAAATCAAAAAGGAACGCGATTCCGGTGCTGTGGCAAATGCGCTGAACAACATTACTGCCGCCTGCAAGCAAAAAGGAGGAAAGGATATGTCAGTCAATTTGCTGGCATTGGCCATTGAAGCAGCACGTAAAAGGGCTACATTAGGAGAAATTTCGGATGCGATGGAAAAAGAATTCGGACGTTATAAATCTACCATTCGTTCTGTTTCAGGAGTTTATCAGGCAGAGGCTTCTGATGACGAAAATTTTCGTACAGCATTGGAGTTGTCGGACCAGTTTGCCGAAATGGAAGGCAGAAGGGCGAGAATATTAGTCGCCAAAATGGGTCAGGACGGGCATGATCGCGGGGCAAAAGTAATTGCTACAAGTTTTGCAGACCTCGGCTTTGACGTTGACATTGGCCCCCTTTTCCAAACACCACAAGAAGTGGCGAGGCAAGCCGCCGAGAATGATGTGCACGTTATCGGCGCGTCCAGCCTTGCGGCTGGCCATAAAACGCTCATCCCCGAACTCATATCAGAATTGAAAAATATCGGTCGTGCCGATATTATGGTGATTGCGGGCGGTGTAATTCCTGCCCAGGATTACCAATTTCTTTATGATGCAGGCGTAAAAGGCATTTTTGGCCCGGGAACCATTATTTCCATTGCTGCCCAGAAGATTTTGAAGGAACTCATGCAGCCCTAGCTAACCCTAATTATTGCTTCAAAAAAACCAGGGAAGTGCAGTTCCCGCCGAAGCCGAATGAGTTGGAAAGTGCGTAGCTCAATTTTTTGTCTGACGTATATGCAGAAACAGGCCTCGCATTGTGTGAGCTCATAGGCGTTTTTACATGTAAGCTGGCGAAGATCTCATTATGCACAATGCTCAAAATACTAAAAATCGCCTCCACCGCTCCTGCAGCGCCCAATGTGTGCCCCGTGTAGGATTTTGTGGAATTGAATGGGGGAATTGTATCAAATAACTGGCTCATCCCGAAAAGCTCCACCGCATCATTATTAGGCGTCCCGGTTCCGTGCGCATTAACGTAGTCAATGCGATCGAAGCCAATTCCTGCTGACGCAACGGCTTCCTGCATAGACCGAATGGCGCCCGTGGCCTCATCCGACATAGCAGAGGGGTGATGTGCATCATTCGCGTTGCCGTAACCTGCCACTTCTGCGTAAACCTTTTTATCACCTACGACTTCCTCCCCTTCCAGCACCAGATATGCCGCCGCTTCGCCCAGATTCAGCCCGTCCCGGTTTTCATCAAATGGTTTGCATGCCTCTGGCGAAAGAATTTTAAGCGAATTGAAACCATTGACCGTGTATTTGGCCAAACTGTCGACGCCGCCCACAATCACCCGTTTCGCACGTCCTGATCTGATAAGTCGGGCGCCCATTAAAATAGCATTGGCAGAGGAAGAACAAGCGGTGTTAATGGTATCGGAAAATCCCCTGATCTTATATTTTTCAAGCAATTTAATGGTGTGAGCTGCACAACTGTAAGCTTCCAGATATTCTGAACCGCTCGTTTTCAGGTTGGCATCCTCGTAAAGTTGGTCTGTGAGGCACATTCCGCCCACGGTTGTTGCGGAAATCAATGCGGTGTCAAATGATGAAATTTGTTCCTGTGAGAGCTTTGCATCTGTGATCGCTTCGGCAAATGCTTTGCTGGCAAGCAGGTCTGTCCGGGTATAACCGGTGCTATCTGCTAAGTTCAATAACGCTTTCAGATGCTCATTGCCGGATACACATTCGCCAAATGGCAGCAATGCAGCATAACGCGATTCAAAATGGGCAGCTTGGGCAATGCCTGTTTTTCCCTGGCGCAAACTGGCGTGATTTTCCGTAAGGTTTTCCCCAATAGCAGAAATAATGCCCATTCCGGTCACCAGCACCCGTTTCATTTTCAGGCGGTTTTGGTATTTGCCAAAATATATTCAGCCATGTGGTTCACATCTACAAGGATTTTCCTTCCTTCGGCCGGGTTGGTTATTTTGATGCCATATTCTCTTTCAAGAAGCACGACCAATTCCAGCGAATCGATCGAATCCAATCCCAGATCGCCACCGAAAAGTGGTTCATCATCCTTAATGTCTTGCGGATTAATGTCTAACAAATTCAAATACTGGACTATCTGACCTTTGATAATGGGTTTTAAACTTTCTATGTCCATAATACTGTTGATCGCCTATGATCTGGCTTATTTGCTTTTATAATTGAGGTGCCAGGAGAATTAAGCCGGAAGGTTTAACTTTCTTTTCTGAATTCAAACTTAAATAATTCTTTCCATCCTTAGCTTAAAATATGTTCCAAGTTGACAAATCAGGATAAACATCCCAAGAAATGCGAACACATTTTTCAGCTCCTGCCAGCTGCCGCCTTTCAGGAAAAGAATGTAAAAACCTTCCAGGCACCAATGCAACGGTGAAAAATTGCTGGCGAACTGCATAAAGCCCGGCATAACAAATGTAGGCACCAGAATCCCGCCTATCGCGCCAAAAATGATGATCGAAATGGCACCGAAACCATTGGCCTGCTGCTCCGTACGGGCATAAGCGCCGATCATTAAAGCGTAACTTACGGCCGCCATACTGCTGATCAGGATTACGCATCCGAATGCGAAAAGATTGGAAGGAATCGTCAGTTTGGGCAATCCCAGTTCCGGCAGGATCCAGATGCCCATAGAAAAAGTGAGCGCCACCTGAAAAACCGCAACAATGACATAAACCGCCATTTTGCTAAACATAACCAGCATAAATGTCGTCGGCATGGTTTTCAAACGCAGAAAACTGCCATTAATGCGCTCTTTCACAATATTGCTACCCAGTGAGACAACCATGAAAAACATGGCAAAAATAGTCCAGGCAGGCACATTATGCTGTGTAGAATTCGGAATGGCGGTGGAATTGTTATTACTGGCCACGATCTGGTTGATCTTCACACGGTTCGAGATCATCTTGTCTTTCAGCTTTTGCGATTGGCCGCCGAGATCCATTGTGGTGTACATTCTGTCGATCATCAGTGAATTTTCAATGACGCTCATGTAGGACTGGATAATGCCCATAACCGAATAGCTGTAATTCTCCTGCAAAACCGGATCATTATAAAAAGAAAGCCTGGGCATGGACACCTTTTTTGCGCTAATGGAATCACGTTCCAGCCCCAGATCGTCGATGAGAATATTACTTACATCATTTGCATTACTTTCCAGCCCGGCAGAAAATGTTTCAGGAATGAACAAGCCAATCAATTTACCCCGTGATAATAACTCCGATTTGAGCGATTTTTCGGGAACAGCGTCCTGGGAATCGATTTTGAAAAGCCCTGACTTGGTCAGCAACGCAACGAGTTTGTCGCCTTCCTTGCCTGCATCATGATTGACAACGAGCAAGGGTATTTGGTTTTCATTCACCATTTTGTAGGCGCTATCCTGTATAATGGTAATAATAAAAACCAGCAAAAGCGGCATCAGAAACATCAAAGCCAGGCCTACCTTATCATTAATAAGGAGCAAATATTCTTTGCGCAATGATGAAAAAATCTTGAACATATTAATCCCTGTACTCCTCCCCTGTCAGTTTTATGAATAAAGATTGCAGATTGGAAACCTTGTGCTCATTTCTCAGGTCGGTAAGATCTCCCTTTGCAATAACCCTACCATGATCAATGAGCGCAATATGTTTGCAGAATTCCTCTGCTTCGGACATGTGATGGGATGTGTAGATAATGGTGGTGCCGGTGTCGTTGATTTCGCGTAAATAGCGAATGATTGCATTCCTGCTCTGCACGTCGACGCCAACGGTAGGCTCGTCCAGAAACAGTATGTCGGGTTCATGGATAATGCCAATAGCGAGGTTAACCCTCCGCTTCATCCCGCCCGAAAACGTCCCGACTTTCTTATCTGCAAACTTGCTCAGTCCTAAAATTTCCAGCAAATGCTCGCGGCGTGTTTCAAGGTCTGTTTTAGCGAGATTATACATGGCACCGAAATAATCCAGATTCTGACGCGGCGTAAGTTCCTGATAAAATGCATATTCCTGCGGGACGAAGCCGATGCGGCTTTTACGTTCCTGATCAGAAATAAGTTGATTTTGATGATAAAAACGGACGGTCCCGGAAGATGGCGGGATAATGCCGCACAAAATGGAAATTAATGTTGTTTTGCCCGCACCATTAGGCCCTAATAACCCGAAAATGTCAGACGCAGCAATGTTCAGAGAGACGTCTGTGAGGCTGTTTTCCTGGGCAAATTTGTATTTTTTAGAAACATTTTGAATATCAATGCAAACCGATTCGGTCATATCATAGTGCTCAGTTACCAAGATTCAGGCGCGACAATTTCTGAAACGCTTCTTTTTCTACGGCTCTGATCTCGATCAGCATATCAGCTATTTCATCAAAATCTTTTTGTTCGGTAAGTCGTCCTTTATAAACGCCCGCCATTTTGATCGCACTCGCACGCCACATATCGCCAGCTTTTGTAAAATCCTCCGAAATTACCGACAAGCGGTCATCCTGCATGTAAGCGGACGCTTCTTCCAGAAATGCCCCGTACAGGAAACGAAAACCGCCTCCTCCTGTGCCGATTTCCTCCTGCATCCGCACAATCTGCCCCAGATACAGGCTTGCCTTTTTCAATCCAAGTTTGTCACGCCATTTGCGAATGTGGCCTGCCGTATGCCGGATACCATCAACGCCGGCAAAATTTCCCGGAATTTTTAGCATATCGCGCACATTGCGGCGGATTCCTTTTACAATTCCTTTACGGATCACATCGTCCGTTACCGGTTTTACCCTTTCAGGAAAGTAAATGTGCCCTTTTGGCGCTAGCGGGCCTTGTGCAAAGCGCACGCGGCTCAGGTCGGACTTGGATAATGTGGTAACATCTTCCATTACCGGATCACTGATCAGGTAATCGTTATCCTCCTCACCAAAAACGATCAGGTTATGCGCGTTAAAGTGGAAACGATATTCTTTCGGGAAATAAGTCAGGTGAAAAACGCCGACCTGGCAGCCTACCGGCACGCCTTCACGGACTTTCTGATCTAGAAACGCTTCGGCAGCGGCAACATTAGAGAACTTTTTTCTGGTAACATCCACGCCCAACGACTTGCAGGTCCGCTTGAATATAGCGCCCGGCATCGTCCTGAACGAGATAGCCGGCCCATTATTTACTGTTAAAAAGGGAATTTGTATATAAAAAAGCCCTGAACCCATTCCGAAGGCAAGTGGCTCCGTCATGAAATCCATGCCGTGATAGCGCAATAATGCCGTAGTTACCCCATTCTCACAATGCGCCGTTTGAACGTGGCGAAACTCATCCGTTTGGCTATCAATATTCACTGGATCAACCTTTAAAATTTTTCAATTCCTGCAATGTAACGTCGAACGCAATGGCATATTTTTCCAGTTTGCGATCGCTTAATCCTTTGAAAACAGATGGCTTTAAATGTCTTTTGATAAAAAAAGGAAAAAATCCGGTGTAACCCGAAAGAACGGGCAGATCCATTAATCTAAGTTCCATAAAATAGTGTATCGGGCTTTTTTCTCCACCTGCAACTGCCTTCCTGGCCTCCTCTATCCGCTCGTTCACATCATCCCAGGCACTGTCCAAAGCTTGCTTTTTGACCTCCCAGCCTCTGCTTAAAGCAGTTTCGTATTTTCCGTCCTCATTCTTGACGTAACATACTTCCCGCGTAAACTTGTCCAATGCGCCGGGGTCTTGTGGAAGGTCTTCCTTTTTCATGAGTCAAAGTTGGATCAGCAAACAGTCAACATACAGAACATATAAGAAAAGCGGGAACTTTCAGGCACTGCCAGCAGGATCTTTTCGCCCTTTTTCAGCGCACCGCTGTAAAAAACCTCTTCCAGCATCATATAAATCGAAGCTGAGCCGACATTACCCTTTGTAACCAGATTGGTATACCACTTCTCTTTTGAAATCGGCATGCCATTCTCATTGCAAAAGTCCTCAATTTTGCCTTCAAAAAAGTAGCTCGACAAATGGGGCAGAAAATAGCTCACCTCGTCCATGCTAATTCCTCTTTTGACAAGAATGTCTTTCAGCTTGGCGAAACCCAATTTAACAATTTTTTCTCCTAAAAGCTTCACATCCTGCTTGATACTGAAAACAGAATGTTCCTGAACCTGCTCACTTTTAAAATCTTTATAACTTTTCAGCGAGCCGTCTTGGAGCTTGTCCGCGCCCATATACATGCAAGGCTCCTGCTCATTTGCGTAAGAACAGCCTTCAATCCAATCAATTTTCAATGAAATCCCGGATTGATTAGGCTCGGATTCAACGAGAAACGCACCCGCACCGTCGGACAGCATCCATCTCAAAAAGTCCTTTTCAAATGCCAGGTATGGATTTTTTTCCAATTTTAAAAGTTGCTGGACTTCATCCTCAAACTGATCGGACCGCAAGACGGGAGAGAGTCTTTCAGATGCACAGGCAATTGCCTTTTGCTTTTCACCCAGCTTTACGGACATATATGCATATTTGAATGCGTGCATGCCCGCGCAACAAACGCCGGAAGGAGACACCACCTCGATAGATCCCACATCTTTAAGATACCCGTGCACCATCGAACCATGCGAAGGCATCAATTGATCCGGGCTTGACGTGGCACAACTTAGCAAGTCTATGTCCTGTATTTCCGATGTATTTTTTTCAAAAAGTCTTGTTACTGCCAGCGCCGCCATTTCCGCATTGGTATGCGTGGCCGTTCCGTCTTTTTGCAGCGCATAGTATCTGCTTTTTATGCCGTTATTACGTAAAACAAGTGCTTTTGATTTAGAAGGTTTTCCATTGATATACCCTAAATATGCTTCCATTTCATCGTTGGAAACGGGTTCATTCGGCAAAAACTTGGCAATTCTGGTAATATATGCGTCTGACATTATTATTTGGTTTCTACACCACAAAAGTATTCTTTTTTCTTCTTAATCGCATTTCCGGTAAAAGGCACGATCAGCAAATTATATACGAAAAGGATCACCGGCGCGACCATAAACAATGCTATAAGGAGATAATATTTAAAAAAACTGACCAGTCTTTTCCGCTTAGCAGGCGTTGTTCCTTTTTTCTTGATGAGATTGGCCCAGATCCTGAAAAGCTTTTTAGCGCGTTGCTCGATGAAAAGAATGTCCGTCGGGATTGCTATCAATCCGGTTCTTAGAATCTCCTTTTGCAGGTCACTGTAATCCGATCTTGCTGCCGCACTATTCACAATCGCACCAAATTTCGACGCACTCTTAATATCCTCGTCACTAACGCCGGGCAGGGGGAAAATATTCCATTTGCTATCTTTCCGGCCAGTCAGCATCCAATGTAATATGGTGAAAGCGCTGATCAGATTGGAGGTCCGATCCATAAGCGGAATGTTGCCTACCAGTTTTCCACCAGCATTTTTGATCAGATTTTTAATGCTTTCCTGAGAGTTAAGCCACATATTTCTTCCACCAATAATGGTCACAACGGGTGTGCCGTGCATGATGGATTGAAAATCGGGATCTTTAAGCAGCGACGTGACAGGAGGCGATGGTGACAAAAACCACGGCTGGTATCCGAGCACAATCAAATCATAATGTTGGGCCGCAAAAGGAATGCGTTTCAACGGGATTGTATCTTCCTGGACGCATTCAGGCATTTTATCAAAAAACTCCCCGGTTGTCCACGGAAAAACAAATGGGATAACCGGGTAGATCTGGTGCCGTTCTACACTTTCGGGATCAAAAGGAGATAAAAACTGGTCGATGATTTCATTCAATTGCCCGGTTTGCGAGTAGTTTACGACAAGTATTTTTCCCATTTATCTACAATCCTTTTACTTAAATCTCACTTTAAATCTGCCGAACTCAAAACCTTGGAATCCTTTGCATAATTGGCAATGACCGATTTCATATCACTGTCCACTTTATTAAATCCGGCTATTACTGCCTCCTTGTCTTCGTCAAGCTGTTTATTGTATTTCAAAATGCCCGGGGCGTGTTCCTGAATGGCAAGCCGCAGAAACCTGTATTCTGTATTTGCCGGATTGCTTTTTATCTCATCTTCCAACAACTGGGCCCCTTTCTTGAAGGTTTTGACTTTTCCCTTCACCCCTTTTACCAATCCAGCCTTTTTCATTGTCAATGCGCCAATGTATGCATTTATCCGCGACGATTGTTTTCCCTTACTCAAATCGGCCAGTTGCTCGTCGATAGCCGCGTCCTCACCGCTTGATAATGCTTTGTAAAAAGCTTTTTTATCCGACTGTATAAACCGAAAAGCAGTTAAGGAAATCAGACAAAAGAAAATGATAATCAGTGATCTTTTCATGTAACTAATCGTATACTATCGATGAAACAAATGATTCGGGCCTGATGTTCCTAAGCCTGTTTCCTGCATTCCAGAATAGTGTGATAGCTATCGCCGATCAACGGATAAGTTTCTACGATTTCGAAGCCTGCTTCGCGGGCAAGCTCCTTCATAACCTCGACACGATACATTTTGCTGTTGCCATTCGCCATAATCGTGAAGTAGAGCGATGTTGCCACCAGGCTGTGATGCGCCGCCGGGTAATTCTGGTTATCAAAAAATGGTTCCAGAATGTACAGCGTGGTGTTTTCAGAAGATGCGTTGCACGCATTTTCCAGGATTTGAATGATCTGTTGTTTTGAAAAACAATCGAGAAACTGGCTCATCCAGATCACATCAGCTCCTTGCGGAATTTCCTGCGAACGATCCAGCAGGTTAATAGGATGAAAACCTATGCGATCCAGCAAATTTCGTTCAGTTGCATTGGCTTTTGCGACTTTGAGCTGAACCGGAAGATCCAGAATTTTTATGTTAACATCCGGATCGTGATTACAGCAGGCAAATGACCATTTCCCCGTGTTACCACCTACGTCAAAGATCATTTTCGGGTTTTTCCTGAACACAATTTTAAGCGCCTCCGGAAATGCATTGTCTGAATAATAATGGTCAAATTCAAACCAGGAAGTCTTCGCAGGTTCGGGCAGGATGGAGAGGCCTTCGTAAATGGTCGGCCAGTCGCCCAGCACTTTCAAACCTTCCGGCTTTCCGTTTCTTATGCTGTCGGTCATGCTTTTAGCGCCCAGGTAACAAACATCATTCATAAAATTGATGTTGACCCGCGTCATTTCGTCCTTTAAAAGGAAAAAGCCGACCTTGGTTATTTTTACAATTTCATTTTCTATTTCAACAACCCCGATAATTTCCGCGGCTTCCAGCAATAATGTCACGCCGTACTCCGAAACGCCGACTTGCTCAATAATCGTCTCCATGCTGACACCCTTCCGATTGTTGCTGATAAACTGCAAGATCCCCAGTTCCCTGAGCGCTACAACCGCCTGAAAATACATGGGTCCAAACGCTATTTTTTGTGCTTCATACTTGGCGCCAATTGCCGACAATTCTTTTTTCATTATACGCTATTATGGTTCATTTTTTGCCGTAGAGGCGGGGATCATTCTGTCCTTGAATTTTCTTCTGTGCTTTTTCTTTTTAAGGTCCTCCTCATGCCAGATAATGTATTTTCCCATTGTCCCTCTGAAACGCTCGAAGAAATTTTCTCTGTCCGAAAGCTTTACGAACCCTTTACGTGTCGCGGAATTAAGGTCCACTTTCGGCTCGTACAGGTTCATAACCTTTAATGTATCGACAACCGTGGGCATAAGCCCAATGGGCAGTTCAAACCGCTTGATGAATCTGCGCATGTAACTTGTCTGGATCGGATCGGTAGCCAGCGCAAGTTTTGTAAAACCGAGGTCTTTTCCAAGACGGTAAGAATAGTATACGTTTTCTGTGCTGTGTTCAGCCTTTTCCTCGGTAAAAATATTTTCGAGGGGGACGCCTAATGCGTGCGCATAGTTGGCCATCACCTTACTTTCCACATAGGGTGTGGCAACGGCAGACCCGGAGAAAATGATATTTTTGGTATAGCCTTTCGAATAAAGATAATGTGCCCAATGTATGCGCATTTGCAATATCATATCCCATTTCTTGCCGTTATGCGGAAATCCGGGGACAATGACAGCATCATAAGGAGCCTCTTTAACGCCTTTATCAAAAGCCTTGGCAGCAGACTGATAAAGCATTTTTCCGCAACCGGATAAGGCTAACGTGATAAGCGCCAGGAAAATGAGAGGTAAAATCCGCACGATAATGGGTTATCAGTTAAACAGTAAGCTGTGAAGCGTCCTCCAAAATGGTGAACAGATCACAGCTTACAAAAAATATGCAATGGTATCGGTAATGAACTAACTTTTAAAAATAAGAAATTCTATTTGAATTTTAAACCTTGTAGGTTTTACTCCACTTCTTGTAAAGTTTTGAGTCAATGGCTTCATTGATCTTGTACACGCCACCAGCCCAGTAATTCCGGAAACCGAAACCGCCTGCCTTTCCTTCCACTTTCTCTGTATAAAGCACCTTTTTAGTGCTCAGATCAATGAAAGTGACCCATACCGTCAGTTTTTCGGCTGTTTTGCTCAGACTTTCAACGACATACACAACGCCGATCCCATCCTTTTCACTTAATGAATATTTTGCAACGGATTTTTTGACCTGATCTTCCGTCAATACAGATTCCGCTTCGGTAATATTATCCGCAACATTGGCTGATTTGTTATACTTCACCATATCCTCCACTTTGGAAGCGTACTGATCATCCTTCAAGTTGAAGGCTTTTTGAAGCGAAAACTTTTTTGGCTCCATTTCGATCAGATTGTTCCAGCTCACCATATGCTGGTTCTGGATGGCAACAGGATCTGTAAAACCGATTTTACCAACATATTTAGCCTGTGTAAAGTCCAGGCCCAGAAACGTAAGCTTGGCTTTGCCGTTGAAAAGATCTGCCATTGTATTTTCAGCAGATGCAAATCCGGCATTCAAAAGAACAAATGCAAGAAGTAACAACTTTTTCATAACAAGAGAACGTTAGAATTGTAAGATTGAATTGTTATTAAAGCTTTTTATCCAAAAATGCAGCAAGCGATTTTCCGGCTTTTGCATAGGATTCAGCGATTCTGACGCCAGTATCAAAGTCAAAGCCGCCAAACTGTCCGCCGGGAACGTTGCGCAAATTCAATTGGGCCACTTTTGCTGATTTGTTGGCAGATTCCACCAGGTCAACTTCATAGTCCACGTAAGCATTTTTACGCATTACACCCACATTGAAACCCGGTTCAACGAATTTGGTACGGACGATCAATGTATAAGTCGCATCCGGCCGGGACTGAACGGCTTGCATACCTTTATCAGCCATTCCTTTGTTAAATAGTTCTTCGAATTTCGGTTCAAAACGATTTTTACGGTCGTCTACCCAGGCCTTTTTCCAGGTGTCACCTTTGCCTGCTTCCTTCGCATTATATTCAGCCGATTTCTTGTCGAGATATTCTTTCTCGGTGGCAAATTTCCCAACTCCGAATTCTGAATAATCGTACTCAATGTTGACTATTTTCTGACCTGATAAAACGGCTACGTCGCCACTTCTCAGATCAACTCTTTGGGCAAATGAATCACTTGCTCCGATCGCAGCAAAGGCAACTACGGCTGCGTAAATAAACTTTTTCATGTTACTATTTTTATTTTTTATGGTAATAGAGGATTCAAATATAGATCAATTTTTCAGGTTTGCGTTTCTCCTGTTTGTATATTCTGAGGTTGAGTTCGTGAGCGGTTATAAATGTAAATGAAGGCGTTACACGGAGCCGCGATTTGAACAACGAATGCAGCTTTTCCCTGAAAACAGGCGTGTTCAGATGATCCGGAAGCTGGATCGCAATGTCATCGTTTCCAAATTCATTTTTCGAAACTACAACCTGATAAAGTTCTATTTCCTGCACCATATCCAGCACATCGAAAATAGCAGGGGGAAAGATGGTCGTTCCTTTGAATTTGATCATTTGCTGTTTCCTTCCCACGACTGGCCCTACGCGCGGGCTTTTGCGTCCGCAGGCACAAGGTTCGTAGTGTACATGGCACAAATCGCCAGTCCGATAACGCAAAAGCGGCATTCCTTCAACGCCTAATGTTGAAATGACGATTTCGCCCAATCCTCCGTTTTTCACTACAACGTCCTGCTCGTCAACTACTTCCAGAATCAGCAGATCTTCATTCAAATGTCCGCCTATGCTTTCGCTGCACTCCGTAAAGGCCGCTCCCATTTCTGTGGATGCATACGTGGAATATAATTTCACATTCCATTGCGAAGTGATCCTTTTGCCCAGTTCATTGTATGTAAAATCGGGATTGCGGATCGGCTCGCCGATGCAGATCACCGATCTGATGCTGGACGACGTAAAATCAATTCCGTTGGCAATTGCATAATCGATCAATCTTGGGATAAATGAGGGGATCGCAATGATAACCGTGGGCGAAAAGCGCTGGATGGACTCCCATTGCAAAAACGGAGCGCCCGGCCCTACCCGGATCATTCCTGCGCCAAGTTTCCTTGCCCCCATCCAATAGGCCAATCCCGCCATGAAACGCTTATCAATGGTGGTCATGAGCTGATAAATGTCATGCTCTGAGCCATCTGCACATCGAAATGATTCAGACTCATTGTCCGCAAGCCGTTCAATGTCCGAATCGGTGAGATAGAATGCGACCGGATCACTTAGTGTCCCCGAAGTTGTCACGTAATCGGCGACCCTGCTTTTGGGTACACACAGAAAATCATCATTTGCAGCCGCCAGATCGTCTTTTGTCGTAAAAGGCAGCTTCGCCAGATCGGCGATCGACACAATGCTGTCCACATCCACGCCATGTTTTCGGAAAACCTTTTGATAATAGGGAGAATGTGCCGAAACATATGCAAGCAAGTGCTTTAATTTTTGCTCCTGCGTTTCACGGATCATATTGAAAGTCATTGGGAATCAGGTTTATAACTAAAAATCAGGAAGGAGACTTTTTGGCTTTCGGCAATTTTGTCTTTGATCACACTCCTTTCTTTCAGGGAAGCTACATCGCGTTTTAATGCCTCCTGATAATAACTGATCGCTTTTTTGAAGTTTTTATTCGTTTTGAAATAATCTCCCAAAAACAAATAGGTAAGATAGCTTTCGGGGTTGTTGGCGACAAATGCAATTTCTTCTTCCCGCGAAAGCTCAAAAGGAACGCCCAGCATCACATATTTACTGATCTTTTGTTTGGTAACCTTAAATGCCTCAAACTTTTTGTAGTCACGGGAGGCCAGAAAAGGGTCTGACCGGATTTTCAGGGAATCCACAGGCTGGAATGTGCCGTTGCGCGAGAAAACATCATGTAAATTATAGTAAATAAATTCACCCAACTGATAAGGCGGCGTCGAGATCCACATTTCCCTTTTTTCAGGTTTGAAAAGAATACCGTGGTGCGCGATCAGCTGATTCAGTGTTTTGGAATTGCCGTAACCTACAAATTTGTCATCAACGCCCTTTTGGTCCCTTAAAATAGCTGCCGCTTTGTTCACATCCATCGGATATGAGCGGTCCATAAGCTGATTCATGCGGTCAAACCGTGACTTGGAATCCGTGTCATTGATATTATTAATGTTTACCGAATCCCCGATAAAAGATTTGCCCTGATAATGATTGGCGCAAACCAGGTAATCTTTCCCCGATTCGAAAACATCCATTTTCTGAGGCGATTTTTCAATGATCGCAGCATGATCATCCGCTGCCGAACCGATCAGCAACGACTCGGACACGAACGTTTCACTTCTTGCCGCTATTTTGGTTGCCTCTTCAATGGTGCCCGCAAATTGCAGAATTTCTCTGGCCAAGATTGAGATCGGCTCTTTTGCCGCAAACGGAATGTCCGATTTGGAAGCATTTAATGTGACAGTAATGCCCTTCTCGTTCATCCCCGACACCACGCCCGTGAGGCCCGCCCATGCATAGGAAGCAAATTTATAACCCTTATCCGGGTTCATGAATACGATGAGCTTGTCTTCTGCGAACGCATCGCCCATATAAAAATCAAAGTTGCGGGCAATCAGCAATGTTGAATCCTTAGACAAAGCATTATTTACGGCAAATGACGTGCAACCAACCATATTCAGGTCGGTAAGTGCGTGGCCAATGTCGTGCGCGGCGTGGTAATTGAGAATGCGGTAATATTTGGGGCCGATGTAGTTGAATTGCTCCGAAAATGACTGTGAAACGCCGTAAATCTCCTGCTGATTTTCCTCAGGAATGTATTTGTAAATGTCTCGGTTGAACCAGCCTACAAAGCCTTTCAGCACTTGTAAAAACAGGCTGCTAGGGATCATTTCCTTGATCTGGTTAACAAAATGGACTTCCTGCTTTTCCATTAATTCCTTTGCAAGAATGCCATAAATAAGCCCACGCTCATAAGGCTTCCCTTCGAGATACATTTCCCAAATTCCTTGCTTGTTCTTTTTAAGCCAGCAATTTCCAACCGTATAATGGTTCTCGCCCACTTTTATCCGCTTGTAACTCTCGGTAGTTTTAGTACTTTCAAGCCTGGGTGTGGGAACGCGGATGCGCCAGATAAACAGCCCGAAAAGAATGCCTAAAATGAGCAGGACAATGCCAAAGGTTTTCAGGACGTTTCTTGTTATTTTATTTTTGGGCCACATAAGCATTAGAAACGGGCAAATGCAGTTGATAATGCCCCGTTGAATATCAAAATTAATATAAATGCCCATCTGTTACATAAAAAGGATCTCGGATGATTCAACGTTAGGCTTATGGCACATGTCGGAAAGTTGGCAGGAGCTCAAAGAAATGATCAGTCTGCCCGATTCCGAATTATTGGCATTAAAAGAAAGGAAAACCGACCGCCGGAAGCAGGAATGGCTTGCCTGCCGCATTTTATTGCAGGAAATGACACAGACACTGCCTGTTGTCATGTATGACGAAAACCGCAAACCACATTTAAAAGAAAGTAGCAAGCAGCTTTCCATGTCGCATTCAGGCGATTATGCGAGCGTGTATATACATGACATTAAGCCCGTTGGTGTGGATTTACAGCAGATGAAGCCGTCTATTGCCAAAGGCGCGGATTATTTCCTGAACGCAGCTGAGCAACATTGGGCTGATCTCAATGACAATGTTTTACTCCATTTGATCTGGTGTGCGAAGGAAGCTGCATTCAAATATGCCGGGGACCCGGACCTGGATTTGAAAAAACATATTATTACAAATGCTTTTCACAGCAACCAAAATGGATTTATTGAGGTTTCTATCCAAAAGGAACATTTGAATCTGTCTTTAAAATTGCAATACGATGCTTTTGAAGACTATTTGTTGGTCTGGACCGTCTGAATTTTTGAAATACAAAACCTAATCCCAATATGCTCCGATTTCTTGCTTTCCTCTTTTTGCTATTTACCCTCCGACTTTCCGCACAAGTTCCTTCGCAGTCGTCCAGTGAAATTTTTCAGAATATTAAGAAACTGAATGTATTAGGCTCTGTGCTTTACATTGCTGCGCATCCGGATGACGAGAATACATTAATGCTCTCCTATTTATCGAAGGATCAACTGGTTAGAACAGGATATTTATCATTAACAAGAGGAGACGGCGGGCAAAACCTGATCGGGGCTGAACAAGGCTACAACATTGGCGTCATTCGTACTCAGGAATTACTGGCCGCCCGGCGCATTGACGGCGCGCAGCAATTTTTTTCGAGGGCTTATGATTTTGGTTTTTCCAAAACACGTGATGAAACTTTGAATTTTTGGGATAAGGAAAAAGTTTTGGGTGATGTGATCTGGATGATCCGCAAATTTCAGCCAGACGTAATCATTACCCGCTTCCCACCCGATCCGCGCGCAGGACACGGTCACCATCAAACCTCCGCATTCCTCGCCGAACAAGGTTTCAGCCTCGCTGCCGACCCGAAATCATATCCGGACCAGTTGAAATTTGTGAAACCCTGGCAGGCAAAAAGGCTGGTTTGGAACACATACACACCAGGTTTTACCAACAAGCAGCCAACAGAGGAGAAAAACCCCTTCATATCCATTGAAATCGGTGGTTACAATCCGGTTTTGGGCAAATCCTATACAGAAATTGCTGCCGAAAGCCGCAGTCAGCATAAGAGCCAGGGATTTGGAAGTGCACCGCAGCGGGGCGCAAGGATTGATTACTTTTTGCATAAAGTGGGTGAACCGGCTCAAAAAAGCCTTTTCGACGGCATTGATGTGTCGTGGAAACGCGTGAAAGGAAGTGAGAAAGTGCAGACAATGATCTCAGCTGCGATCAAAAACTACGCCGTTAACAAGCCCTCCGCCTCTGTTCCCGAACTTTTGAAAATCAATGCCGAATTGAATAAGCTGGATTCCGCTAACATTTATGTTAAGGCAAAAAAGGAAGAAGTTAAGGAGTTGATATTACAATGTGCTGGTCTCTGGTTTGAAACCAATCCGGATGATTTTTCGCAAGTTGCCGGCGATACGGCATCCGTTAAGATTTCTGTTGTAAAAAGATCAGATTATCCTGTAAAGCTTGTTTCTCTAAACTGGACTGGCAAAGAAAAGGACAGCACGTTGAATATGTCTCTGGAAGATAATGAGTTAAATTCCTTTGCATTAGCCCCGGTTTTGCCTGCTAATTTAAAGGTTAGTCAACCTTATTGGCTGGAAAAACCGATTGATAAGGGTTTATTTCAAATTGACAATCAGCAGGACATCGGTTTTCCTGAAAACAGATCTGAAACCATTACCAAGTTTACATTTGAAATTGGCGGACAGCCATTTACATTTTCCCGGCCCTGGATCTATAAAAGCACAGACCCGGCACAAGGCGAAATTTACAGGCCATTTGAAATCCGTCCGGCAGTCACGACAACCATTACGGAGCCTGTTTTTATATTTTCTTCACTGGAACCTAAAACGGTCACCATTGTCGTGGAAGCACAGCGTAAGAATGTAAAAGGAACCGTTAAACCCGAAATCCCGGCTGGATGGAAATCTGTTCCGGCTTCAGCAGAGTTTGATTTGAAGGGAAAGTACCAGCAGCAATATTTCTCATTCATCATTACACCACCAGCCAATAATCAGGAAGTTAAGCTAAAAGCCATTGCGACTGTGGATGGGAAGGTTTTTGATAAATCCATTAAAACCATTGCTTACCAGCATATTCCAAGCCAAACGATTTTCCCAACTTCGGAAGCCAAACTGGCCAAGATTGATGTAAAGACAAGCGTGAAAAACATTGGTTACATTGCCGGCGCAGGTGACGACGTGCCAATGGCGTTGCGACAGATGGACTGCCAGGTTACAATGTTAAATGAAACTGGTTTGGCAAAAGATCTGGCAATTTATGACGCCATTGTTGTTGGTGTGAGAGCTTATAATACGGAAGGCTATCTGGCCAATTACCAGTCTAAACTAATGGATTATGTCAAAAACGGCGGTACAATGGTTGTGCAATACACCATTCCGGGCGGACAAAAAGTGAAGCAGATCGGGCCTTACGACATTGAATTGGGAAGAGAACGGGTTGCGGAGGAGGACGCGGAAATGCGCTTTTTGCTACCTGAGCATCCTTTGCTTAATTACCCTAACAAGATCACGCAGAAAGATTTCGAGGGATGGATCCAGGAACGCGGCTTATACTTCGCGCAAACCTGGGACAAAACCAACTATCAGGCGCTGTTTTCAGCCAATGACAAAGAAGAAACTTTGAAAGAAGGCAGCGTGCTATACGCCCAGTATGGCAAAGGACATTACATTTATACCGGCCTGTCGTTCTTCCGCGAGCTTCCAGCTGGCGTCACCGGGGCTTACAGACTTTTTGCCAACATGATTTCTGCTGGCAAAAAGTAGGTCTTACTTCACGTTTTTCCTGCGGTTACGTTGAAAATCTTCCAGTACAAATCCGCCTAAACCTTGCAGATTACTGTAATAAGCGCGGCCGTTATTTACTTGCGTGAAGTTTTGCACGAATTGTTTCAAATAAGGGTCCGTCGCGATCATGAATGTCGTAACCGGAATGTCCAGCCTTCTGCATTGTGCAGCCAGGGTTAGCGTTTTGTTAATGATCTTGCGATCCAGACCGAAACTGTTTTTGTAATAACGGATTCCTTCCTTCAGGCAAGTTGGTTTACCGTCTGTGATCATGAAAATCTGCTTGTTACGCGTTTTTTTACGTCTCAGAATGTCCATAGCAAGCTCTAAACCTGCCACAGTGTTGGTGTGATAAGGACCCACTTCCAGATAAGGCAAATCTTTGATCTGAATCTGCCATGCGTCATTTCCGAAAACAATAATGTCCAGTGAATCTTTGGGATATTTGCTTCTGATCAGTTCAGCCAATGCCAGAGCAACCTTTTTTGCTGGCGTAATGCGGTCTTCCCCATACAAAATCATGGAATGGCTGATATCGATCATAACAACAGTTGCGGTCGTCGTTTTTTGCTCACGTTCAACCACTTCCAGGTCATTCTCCATCAACGTGAAATCACCGATGCCATGATTAACCTGTGCATTTTTGATAGATTCGGTCATCGCGATCTGGTCCAGCGTGTCACCGAACTGGAACTGGCGAATGTCGCTGCTGAGCTCGTCCCCTGTGCCCATATGCGGCGTGTGATGATTCCCGCCTGTTTTTGAGCGTTTTAATTTTCCGAAAATTTCATCCAAAGCACTTTTACGGATGCTTTTTTCAGCTTTTGGCGTCATAATGATCTTACTCTCACCATCCTGCTTTTCTTCCGTAATGTATCCCTTCTTTTTAAGGTCATCGAAGAAATCGCCGATGCCGTAGGAATCATTGGTAAGATTATATTGCCGGTCGAGCTCACTAAGCCATGACATTGCTTCGGAAACATCGCCGGAAGTCATTAGGAGCAACTGCTGGAAGATGTCGAACAATTGGTCAAACTTGCTGTTTGGTCCTTGTTCGGCTGGTATAAATTTGGAAAAACGATGTCCGCGCATAAAAAATCAGGCTGAAATAAGATCTCAAAAAGAGACGGCTACTTTCAAATTTAATCGAAAGTAGCCGCATATTAATTATTAATTGACAAGACTACGCTTCTTCTGCGCAGAACTCTTCAAATGCCATTTGCAAATGTTGTGCAATCATCTCAGCCGAACGGCCTTCGATGTGATGACGCTCTACAAAATGGATCAATTCACCATCTTTGAAAAGCGCTACCGCCGGTGAAGACGGAGGATATGGCAAAGTATATTCCCTCATTTTGGCCGTTGCAGCCACATCTGCCCCTGCAAAAACGGTTGCCAAATGGTCAGGCTTAATTTCGCTGCGAGACAAAGCTGCGGTCACACCAGGACGCGCCGCACCTGCTGCACATCCGCAAACCGAGTTGATCACAACCAAAGCTGTTCCTTTTGTAGTTTGCATAAAATTGTCAACTTCCTCAGCCGTTGTCAAATCCTGAAAACCGACATTAACCAGTTCAGCTTTCATTGGAGCCACTAATTGTGGTGGATACATATTTCTAAAATTAAAGTTTATGAGATAATTATTATTGGCAATCAAAACCTTACATGAAACCCAGTTCAAGCTTGGCTTCTTCAGACATCATTTCCGTTGTATAGGGAGGATCAAATGTCAGTTCAAGGCTTACGTCATTCACCCCTTCCACTTCACGGATCTTTTGTTCCACTTCTCCGGGCAATGTCCCCGCCGATGGGCAGGAAGGCGATGTCAGGGTCATGGAAACAAATACATTATTGACAGGGAATATTTTCAAATCATAAATCAGGCCCAGCTCGTACACATCCACCGGGATCTCCGGATCATAAACGGTCTTTATGGCCTTCACGACTTCTTCCCTTAATTCTGACTCTGACATTTCGATATAAATTTTACTAATCTGAATTAATTGACTGTGTTGAAAGACTTAGCCTGAAAAGCAACACCATAAGCCTTCATTTGTTTCAGCATGGAAGCAAGTCCGTTTGACCGGGTTTGTGCAAGATGCTGATGTAATCCGACGCGTTCCATAAAATAAAGGTCCGCACTGGCAATTTCCTTTGGCGTATGTCCTGACAAAACCTTAACCAGCATGCTAACCAGTCCGCGAACAATAATTGCATCGCTATCCGCTTCGAATTTCAGCAAGTCGCCATCCATGTAAGCATTCAGCCATACGCGGGATTGGCAGCCCTTTATAATGTTGTCTTCGGTCTTATATTGTTCTTCCAATGGCGGGAACTGCTTTCCGAGATCAATGATGTATTCGTACTTGCTCTCCCACTCATCAAACAATTCAAAATCCGAAATTAGTTCGTCCTGTATCTCGTTTATGGTCATTGTATTTTTAAAATTATGCAGCAGCAGTCTTCGTCTCAACCCAATTAATGATTGACTCTGCCATATTTAGCCCTGCAGTGGAAACATTTGCGTCCGTATTTCCATCGTAACTCATTGCAAGATGAAGCGTGCTATAAGCTGCGACAAATGAGGCCAGCGCCTTTTTATCCAATTTTGAAAGATTTTCTTTGTACCAACCCACATCTTTTCTGCCCTTGCCTTTTTCTTCAAACAAACTATCCAGCGCCACCAACACTCCGGTGTAAGCCGCATGACCTGCAAGTTTGACATACTTGGGGTCCTGGTACAGCCCGTCTTCTTTCTTAGCTTTTTCTCGTAAAATCTCCTTCGCATTATTTAAATAACGCTTCGCTTCTTGTACTGTGTTTGGCATAGGTGTATATAGGTTTGGTTTAAAATTCGGAGGTTAATTTAACAACATTATCCGAGCATTCTTTTCACTTTATGTAAGCCCTGGATCAGAAGATCAATTTCTTCGATCGTGTTGTAAACAGCAAATGAGGCGCGGGTGGTTCCGGTAATGTTGAATCTCCGCATGAGAGGTTGCGTACAATGGTGCCCTGTGCGAACGGCAATGCCCTGCTGGTCTAGCAGCACGCCCATATCCTGGTGGTGAATGCCATCAATCACAAATGAAAGCACGCTCACTTTTTCCTTTGCCTGGCCGATAATTCTCAGTCCCTGTATGTCCTTTACAGCTTCTGTTGCATATTCCAGCAACTTGTGCTCATGAGCAGCAATGTTCTCTTTTCCCAGTGTATCCACATAATCCAGAGCAAATTTGGCCGCTACAACATCAGCGATATTAGGCGTTCCTGCCTCAAATTTATATGGCAGTTCATTATATGTGGTTTTTTCGAATGTCACTTCTTTAATCATCTCTCCACCACCGCGATAAGGAGGCATTGCATCGAGCAGCTCTTTTTTTCCATATAATATCCCCATTCCCGTCGGGCCGTAGATTTTGTGAAGGGATAATGAATAAAAATCACAATCCAGGTCCTGAACGTCCAGATGCAAATGCGAACTTGCCTGCGCGCCGTCCAACAGGACTTTCGCGCCAACGGCGTGTGCTTTCGCAATGATCTCTTTTACAGGATTAATGGTGCCCAGCGAATTGGAAACATGCACGACAGACACAAACTTGGTGCGTTCCGTCAGCAACTTATCATATTCATCCATCAGCAATTCACCCGCATCATTAATAGGAATAATCTTTAAAATGCAGCCCTTTTCCTCGCATAGCATTTGCCAGGGAACAATGTTGGAATGGTGCTCCATGGTGGAAATGATCACTTCATCACCCGCTTTCAGGAATGTGCGGCCATAACTGGATGCCACGAGGTTAATCCCATCGGTTGTTCCGTAAGTAAAAATGATTTCCTCAGGAAGCGGCGCGTTCAGAAAAGCCTGCAAACGGCGGCGCGATTGCTCGAATGCCGAAGTGGCTTTCTCAGCCAAATGATGGATTCCCCTATGAATGTTGGCATTATAATGCTCATAGTAACCCGAAAGCGCATCCAAAACCAGACGCGGCTTCTGCGTTGTTGCAGCATTGTCAAAATAAACCAGCTGCTTTCCGTTCACGATTTCTTTCAGGATCGGAAAATCATTTCTGATGGATGCTATATCAAGATTCTTGCTCATTACGACAGGTATTTAAGAAAAATACCCAACCCAATAATGACAGGTTGGGTAGCAATAAGATGAAGCCAGACAAAAGTCAGACTATTATTTTGAAGCTAGTTTCTGGGCAATTACGTTTTCAAGATATTCACGGATCGAATCAATTTTGATCTGAGAAACTACATCGGCGCAAAATGCGAACATTAACAAAGACATAGCTTCCGATCTCGAAATTCCACGTGAGCGCATGTAAAAAAGCGCTTCCTCGTCGATCTGGCCGGTTGTAGTTCCATGCGAACATTTCACGTCGTCGGCAAAGATTTCCAATTGCGGCTTGGTATTCATCGTCGCTTCGGTCGAAAGCACAATGTTCTTACACGACTGAAAAGCATTGGTTTTCTGCGCGTCCTCACGAACAAATATCTTTCCGTTGAATACGCCTTTTGATTTATCTCTTAAAATCCCCTTATACAATTCATTGCTTTCTGAATTGGGTTTACGGTGATCTGCAACAGTATGGTTATCAACATGCTGCGTTCCGTCAGGGAAATAAAGTCCGTACATATGCGCTTCGCAACGCTCTCCGTCCAGGATAATGTTCAGGTTGTTACGTGTAAAACGCCCGTTAAGCGTAACTGTTCCCGCATAAAACTGCGAACGATCCAGCATGCGAACCTGCGTGGTGCCTACGTGGTAAGCATTATCACTTTCGTTCTGCACTTTGTAATATTCAACACCCGCTTCTTCGCCAACATATATTTCTGTAACAGAATTGGTAAAAGAACGCGCCGTTCCCAAAGTCCGGAATGCTTCGGCCAGTTTCACATGTCCGTTACGGCCAACCGCAATGATATTTCTCGGCTGACTTCCCACATTTTCCAATCGCGCATCACTTACAAAGCGAAGGATTACGGGATGTTCAACTGTCTTGTTATCAGGAATATGAATAAAAATCCCGTCTTGTGCAAAGGCTGTGTTCAGGGAAGTAAACGCATCGTCCTGATCTTTAACCAACTCATTGAAATAAGAATTGACCAAAGAAGGATTGCTTTTATATGCTTCTGAAAGCGAGCTGATTATGATCTGATCCTGCGAAGAAATGATGCGGGAAAGCGCTGCGTGATAATGTCCATTTACAAAATAGATGATATTCGCATCTTGTGCCGGAATTTTCAAATCTTCAAGATCCGCCAGTCCAAGCGAGCTTTCGGCATTAAAATTATAAGAAACGCTGATCAGGTCTTTTACATTGGAATATTTCCACTCCTCGTTTCTGGGTGTTGGGAAACCCAACGTATTAAATTCAGCCAATGCTGCTCGTTTTTTCTGGTGAAAAGCCGATGAAGCCTCACCATTCATTACGGATTCGCGGGCGTGGAAGTCCGCGATCAGCCTGGTTTTCAAATCTATTGTTTCGGTACTCATTGATGTATTAATATGGTACTTTAAATGTTAAGAATTTCAAGGTTTTAACCCTAATCTATTCTTAACCAACGGCTTCTACTTCGGCCTTGATCCAGTCGTATCCTTTCTCTTCCAGTTCCAGCGCAAGCTCCTTAGGACCGGATTTAACGATCCTGCCTTTGTATAGAACGTGAACATAATCGGGAACGATGTAATCCAACAGACGCTGATAGTGCGTTACCACAATCGTTGCACGTTCGGGCGAACGAAGGGAGTTAACGCCTTCTGCCACAATGCGTAATGCATCAATATCCAAACCAGAATCGGTTTCATCCAGGATCGCAAGTTTCGGTTCCAGCACTGCCATCTGGAAGATTTCATTGCGTTTTTTCTCCCCGCCCGAAAAGCCTTCGTTTAAAGCACGTTTCAACAATGAATCGTTCATACTAACCAGCTTCGCTTTTTCACGCACCATTTTCAGGAATTGTGCAGCGTCCAGCGGGTTTTCACCTCTATATTTACGAATTTCGTTAACAGCTGTTTTTAGAAAATTAATCGTAGTAACACCCGGAATTTCAACCGGATATTGGAATGCAAGAAAAATCCCTTCCGCTGCTCTTTCTTCGGGAGCCATATCCAGGATATCCTTCCCGTCAAAAACTACCGAGCCGCCAGTAACCTCATATTCCTCTCTTCCAGCCAGAACAGAGGCCAAAGTGCTCTTACCAGAACCATTAGGTCCCATAATCGCATGCACTTCACCTGATTTAACTTCCAGATTGATGCCTTTTAATATTTCTTTACCTTCAATTGAGGCACGCAAGTCATTAATAGAGAGCATAACTTATTTATACTTAAAAAAACAGTTCGTGGTAAATTTACCGCAAAAGTAACACGCTTTGGGCGTAAAAGAAAATGGCGGCAAATGTGTGCAGTTATAGGCTGCATATAATCTACAACCTTTTTAAAGGCGGCCTTGTTCCCCGGATTTGGATATTTATGATGTGAAAACCCTGCATGTTAGGACGTTGCCTGAGAGGCGGTTTTTAATTGGAAAAGAAACATTTACTTTGCGCACAACACACGTCAGCAAATCCCATATGCATACAAAAATTTTCGCCGGCACCACAATTCATGTTGCTTCCGAAACCGGAACATTAAAACGCCTGCTGATCCACAGTCCCGACCGCGGCCTGGGTAAAGTGGTGCCCAGCAAAGCACAAGACTGGCTTTTTGAAGATATTGTTCACCTGGACACCATGCGGCGGGGCGAATATGACTATTATGTCAAGCTCCTGCTCTACTTTCTTGATCCGGGAAAAATTAAAGGGAAACTGGCAGACATTGACAATGATCCTACCCGCTCCTTTTTCATTCCCGGTTCCGAAAATTACTTTTCTTCGGACTGTGTGGTGGACATTCAAAAACTGCTGGGGGAAATTCTGGAAAATAATGAAGTCCGCGTGAAGCTTACGGCCGCAATCTGTGGTATAGAAAGATGTTCGTATAACACGCAGGAAGAACTCAATCAATATGATCCGCATGAGCTTGCAAAAATCTTCATTTCGGGCTCGTACTCGGACAAACGAATGCTGTTTGCACCCCTGCCCAATCTGATTTTCATGCGGGACATTGGTATTGTGATCAATGATCACATCTTATTAAACAAACCGGCGAAAAATGCCCGGACGCGCGAATCGATCCTGGCGCAGTTTGTTTTCTTCTATCATCCGATGTTTGCTAAAATCAAGGATCGAATCATTGAAATACCTGAAAATGAGCGCCATTTCCTATTGCCGGACGACGAAAAAGCAAGTGATTATCACCGCTGTACACTCGAAGGCGGTGATGTGATGATGGTTGCGCCGAACCACCTGGTGATCGGTTGCAGCGAGCGGACTTCGCTATATGCTGCCCAGCAAGTGATGAAAT
Source organism: Dyadobacter fanqingshengii (assembly GCF_023822005.2). GTDB lineage: Bacteria > Bacteroidota > Bacteroidia > Cytophagales > Spirosomataceae > Dyadobacter > Dyadobacter fanqingshengii. Next base: position 6,223,430 of record NZ_CP098806.1, on the reverse strand, counting down.
TGTTGTTTGAAAAAGAGATTGTTACCAAAATCACCATTGTCAAAATCCCGAAAAAGCGGGATTATATGCACATTGACACCATCTTCACGCAGGTAAAAAAGAATGTCTGGGTGCTGCTGGGCTCGTTGGCCAGGTTGGGCGATGAGGCAAAAAAGCAGGATGTGCTGCACTTTTTCGGACCTCCGGATACCCACAAGGAATTCAGGATTTTACAATTTGTGAAAGGTGAAGAACGCAAACCGACAGAAATTGAAAACCTGGAAGATTTGCTAAGCTCCATCAGTATCAATGATTTGGGAGCTACGGAGCCCGTTAAATTCATCTATTCCGGCGATAACGAGTTTCCATATGGTGAGCGTGAGCAATGGACGGATTCATGCAACCTTTTAGCATTAAAAGATGGTGTCGTTGTAGGTTACGACCGCAATGACAAAACACTGGACGCATTCAGAAAACATGGTTATAATGTAATCAGTGCTAAGGACTTGATACAGAAACTTGAAGACGATGAGCTGTCCGTTGAAACATTAACAGACACATTTATCACCCTTCCATCCGCTGAGCTCTCCCGGGCGCGGGGCGGATCGCATTGCATGAGTATGCCCATTTTGCGCGTCGCTGCGCCGTAAAGTTTATATTGTATTCGCGGCGTTTCGGTTGTAAATTGCGTTAGACATTTTTCCAAAAACTCCTATGCGCGTTATCACTTCATCCGCCCAGATTCAGCCCCAATCAACCTCCCGGATCATGATGATCAGGCCGGTGCGATTTGGCTTCAATGCAGAAACCGCAGAAAGCAACGAGTTTCAGCAGCCATCGTTTGCGCTTAGCACGCACGAAACTGCCGGCGATTTGGCGAAGGAAGAATTTGACCTGATGATCGATCAGTTGAAAAAAGCGGGTGTGGATCTTCATGTTTTTGATGACAATGAAGACATTCTAAGGCCGGATGCCGTTTTTTCCAACAATTGGGTGTCTTTTCACCAAAGCGGGAAAGTTGTTCTATATCCTATGATGGCGGAAAACCGCCGCGCCGAGCGCCGGTTGGACATTATAGAGCGCTTAAAAGAAGATTTCAAAATTGAGGAAATTATTGACCTCAGTTATTTTGAAGAACAAGGTAAATTCCTGGAAGGAACCGGCAGCATGGTGCTGGACCGTCGCTATAAAATCGCTTATGCCTGCCTTTCACCGCGTACGCATCCCGAAGTTTTGGAAGCGTTTGCAGAGGCTTTGGGTTATGAGATCGTTGCTTTTTCGGCTTCGGATGAAAATGGCAAGCCCGTTTACCACACCAATGTGATCATGTGTGTCGGGGATGTTTTCGCTGTGGTTTGCCTGGAAGCAATCAAAGATCCCGACGAGCGCCAGATGGTCCGGGCTGCACTGGAAGAAACCAAGAAATACATTGTTGAAATAACATTTGACCAGGTGCGGCATTTTGCAGGCAATATGCTGATGGTGCGTAACAACAAATCTGACAAGTTCCTCGTCATGTCCACCCAAGCCTATGACTCTTTAACCAGCCACCAACGGCAAGCGCTAACTGATTATGCCCGCATTTTGCATACGGACCTGGGTGTGATTGAAGGAAATGGCGGAGGGTCTGCCCGATGCATGATGACGGAAATTCACCTTCCCCGAAAGTAATTCCGTTACAAAACAAAAATGCTCCTCAATTGGGAGCATTTTTGTAATTCGTAACCCTTATAAAAAACAATTAATCCCTAATATCGGCTTTCGCTTTTGCGATCTTTTCCTTGGTTTCTGCTTTGAATGAATCCCACTTATCGGCGGTTTCATCTTGAACATTCTTCCAGGAAGCCTTCAGATCTTCTTTCTCCTCAGTTAATTCTTTTTTGCGGTCTCTCCACTTCGCTTTTTCCTTGTCAGTGGCCTTTTCCATTTTGGCGTCCGCATCTTCTATCTTTTTGTCGAGTTTTGCAACAGCCTCATCGATATCCGCTTTCAATGATTCCTTATCCTCTTTCACTTTCGCCTCAAAATCATCGCCTGCTTCTTTAATATCCGATTTCGCTTCTGATACATTATCATCCATATCTTCTTTTGCCTCTTCAACGGTCTCGTTAGCAGAGTCTTTTGTTTTTTCGGAGCAGCTTGTTAGGCTCAGCATGCCCATGGTCAGCATTGTGGCAACCATTAGAGTGATCTTTTTCATAACTGGGTGTTTAATTTTAAATCTTTTTTAATCAATGGTGGTTTGTCATTCTAAAACATATTCTACAAAAACCTTACCAGACCACTATACGCGTCCACGCATTTGGTTTGTAGAAAATTATGCTCATTCGGTGTTGCTAACCTGAACTTGATATTAGCGTAAAAGGTTATGGGTGGTATATCACTTGCTGGTATTCCTTTTAATACTAAGCTTTGTATTTTATTGATAGCCATCTCAACCTTTATGCGCAAATTTTACATTCCCAGCCTTTTATTATCGATATCAATTTTTGTTAATCCGGGAAAAACCGCAGCGCAAAGTGATACACTGAAAGTCCGTGAACTGGAAGAAGTTACTGTGAATGCTTTCGAATCAAAAACGGACCCGCTTACCACCACAGCAACGGTCGGACTGATCACGTCACGATCCCTGGAAAGGTTTCCGACTAACACCTGGGCTAATGCAGTAAATACAATTCCCGGCGTTAAAATGGAAGAGCGCTCACCAGGAAGTTACCGTTTCTCCGTCCGCGGAAGCCTCATCCGCTCGCCGTTCGGGGTGCGTAATGTCAAGTTTTACTGGAATGGGATCCCTTTCACGGATGCGAGCGGAAACACGCCGCTGAATTCGCTGGATTATGGGGCTGTTCAAAATATGGAGGTGATCAAAGGCCCGGGAAGCAGCATTTACGGAGCAGGAACGGGCGGGGTTGTATTGCTGCAAAGCCAGCAAGACAATGATTTCACCAACCGCTTCGAGCAAAGTGTGAGTTTTGGTAAATATGGTTTTCAAAGCAGAAATTCGACAATCCAGGTTGGTGACATTTCTGTACAATATGGCCATAGCGAGCAGGACGGATATCGAAACCACAGCAATATGGTAAGGGATGCGATCCGCTTCACTTCTTCCTCGAAATTGGGTGAGCGAAGCACATTATCCATTCTCGGCATGTATTCGGACTTGAAATATGAAACGCCGGGCGGCATTAACCTGGCACAATATCAAAACAACCCGAAACTGGCCAGACAATCTACCCCGACGGTGCCGGGGAGCGAGGCGCAGCAGGCTGCTATTTACACTAAACTAGCATTAATAGGAGGCAATTACACATTGCAGCTCTCGGATAGCTGGACGCAGTCTAATGCTTTGTATCTCACATTTACAGATTTTGCCAATCCGTTTATTTCAAACTATGAAAAACGCGATGAGAATGGCATTGGCGGCAGGAATATCTGGCAAAACCGCTCACAGATCGGCAATGTGAAAACAAGCTGGACAACCGGATTCGAATGGCAATATGGCAAATCAGCGCAGCGCAACTATGACAACATTGGCGGCAAGCCGGACAAGCAACAGACCGTGGAAGACATTCGCACCACGAGCCTTTCCGTTTTCAGCCAGTTGGAAGCAGTTGTATTTACAGACCTTACATTAAGTGTCGGCGCTAGTTACAATACATTTAAATACAAGTACGAACGGTTTTTCGCATTGCCATATAGCAAAGAGGAGCGCAAATTTGACGGCATATTTGTTCCAAGATTTGCGGCAAATAAGGTTATAGCGAAGAACTGGGCGGTTGTGGCGTCATACAGTGGCGGTTACTCCCCTCCTACATTGCAGGAAGTGCGGCCGTCTGCCGGTGGCTTCCGCAGGGATTTGGAAGCAGAAAAAGGCATGAATACGGAATTTGGAATCAGGAAAACCGGCAAAGTGATCACCGGGGAAATTAGTTTATATCATTTTGGATTGCGTGAAACCATTGTTCGACGCACGAATGAAGCAGGCGCCGAGTTTTTTATCAATGCAGGTAAAACACGCCAGAATGGATTGGAATGGACCATTGCTTATGACATCTTATCTGACCCTAAACTTCCGGTCATGCTTAAATTGTGGAATACAGGCACCGCAACAAAATATACTTTCGAAAGTTTTCAGCAAGCAGACGTGGATTTGAGTGGCAAAAGAATTCCTGGCATCCCTAAATTTTCACAAACATCTGGCGTAGACGCCCTTTTCAGATATGGCTTTGCTGCGTTCGTTACTTACCAGCACGGAAGCTCATTTTATTTGAACGATGCCAACACGGTTGAAAACACACCTTATAATCAATGGATTGCACGTGTAAGCTGGAAGAAAAGCTGGGGACAACATTTTTACAGCGAACTGTCGGCATCCGCCGAAAAAGTGAACGCTGGCATTTACAGTCTTGGTTATGACCTGAATGCATTTGGTAACCGTTACTACAATGGGGCACCGAAAGACAATTTGTGGGCTGGTGTCAAGATCGGCTGGGAGTGGCAGAAAAATTCCAAATAATGCATTTATACCTTCATATTCCCTTTTGCAGACAGGCTTGCCATTATTGCGACTTTCATTTCAGCACGAATACGTCCAACAAACGCGCTGTCGTTGAGGCGATTGCCAATGAGATCATCCTAAGGAAAGATTACCTGCCCAAAGCGGATATTGAAACCATTTATTTCGGCGGCGGCACGCCTTCGTTGCTGGACGAAGAGGAATTGCATCTGTTGCTTAATACGATCAATCGACATTTTACAGTCGCTTCTAACGCAGAAATAACGCTTGAAGCCAATCCTGACGATCTGCAAAGGGAGAAGTTGCAGCAATTTTACAATGCAGGGATAAACAGGCTGAGTATTGGCATACAATCCTTTCACGAACCACATTTGAAATTCCTGAACAGGATTCATTCCGCTCACGAAGGAGAACATTGCGTGAGAACTGCACAGGAAATTGGCATCAAGAACATTTCCATCGATCTCATTTATGCAATTCCTGCCCCCGATCACGGCATTTTATTGCAGGATATGCAAAAAGCATTTTCGCTGGACATTGCGCACATTTCTGCTTATTGTCTCACCATCGAGCCGCAAACTGCATTTGGAAGCTGGCTTAAAAAGAAGAAGATCCAGCCTATTGACGAAGAATATGCGGCGCAGCAATTTGAAATGCTCGTGAAAACATTGGCTGAAAATGGTTATGAACAATACGAGATCTCGAATTTTGCCAGAAACGGCCATTACAGCATGCATAACAGCTCGTATTGGAAACAAAGGCCGTATTTAGGTGTTGGCCCGAGTGCGCATTCGTACAATGGCGTCAGCCGGGAATACAATGTTTCCAACAACGCCCGTTATCTTGAAGCCATTCAAAATCAGATCATTCCTGCAACTTTGGAAACGCTATCCCCAGCGGATCAGACCAATGAATATTTGCTAACCGGCCTTCGCACGAAATGGGGCGTGAATAAAGAAAAACTGGAAATGTTGTCTGGAAGATCCTTTCTTTCAACGCATCATGCAGACCTTGAAAAAATGACTGAGAAGAACTGGATCAGGGAAGATGCGGATAACTGGTATCTGACTGACTCGGGGAAGCTTTTTGCGGACAGAATATCCAGCGACCTTTTTATAGATGGAGAATTAAATTAGTTACCGGGCTGGTAATCTTGATGCCCGGTAACCAGATCAGACATGGTTATTCTGAAACCAATTCTGCATTCAATGTAATTTCCGCATTCAGCAATTGGGAAATCGGGCATTCTTTTTTCGCCTTATCTGCAATTTGCGCAAATTGATCTGTATCAACGCCTGGAACTTTTGCTTTCAAGTCAATCGCACTTTTTGTAACCTGTCCTTTTGCAGGATCCAATGTTACAGTTGCAGTTGCATTCAGTTCGTCTGCTGTAAAACCAGCGGCATTGAGCTCAAAGCTAAGTTTCATAGCAAAACAGCTTGCGTGAGCGGCTGCGATCAGCTCCTCAGGATTGGTTCCTTTGCCCTCAGCGAAACGGGTGTTGAACGAATATTGGGTATTCTCCAACACAGTACTTTGCGTGCTTACGGTCCCTGTTCCTTCTTTACCGGTTCCTTTCCAAACGGCTGTTGCTTTACGGTTAATCATATCAAATGTGTTTTAGAGTTAAATTTAAATCCATCTTAATTGGATCGTTTCAACGAAAAGTAACAAGCATCGCTGATTTACGCAAATTATTAAATTAATATACCGCGCAATAAATGGCCTCTTTTCCATGTTCCAGACTATGCGCATTCTTTATCCGCCACCAGCTCTTTTAGTTAAGGATTGTTAATGGCTGATCGGGGATTAAACTTTATTATTGCGCTGCAATCTAAAAACCATATTACAAAACCATAATTCAACTTAATCTATTAAATCATGAAAAAGATAATAATGCCTCTCCTGCTGGCCGTAATTGTTGCATTCCAGGGTTGCAAAGGGCCCGAAGGACCACAAGGACCGCAGGGTGACGCGCTGGTGGGAACCACGTTCGATCTGGTGGGTGTGGACTTTCTTGCCGCAGATGATTTTCAGTATGGCCTCACGTTCGCGGATGCAAAGCTTGGTGTAGACGTGCTTGAATCGGATGCCGTGCTGGTGTATATTAACTGGGGAACAGAAGATGTGAACGGAACAACATTGAAAACATACAGACTGCTTCCACAGACTGCATTTCTTGACAACGGCATCCTAACTTATAATACAGACCGCACGGCTCAGGATTTTTCGATCTTCCTGGACGGAACTGTTAATCTGAACACTGTAATCGCAGATTACACCAGGGATCAGGATTTTCGCGTAGTGATTATCCCTGCCGATTTTGCCGCACGCACAGCCGGACAAGTGGATTACAGCGACTATAATGCGGTTGTAAAAGCTTATAACATCGACGAGTCGAAAATCAAAGTTGTTAAAGCTAATTAGGCACAGTATTTTAAGTGTCTAGGCTTTCTGGATATTTTTTAATAAAATCCGGTAATTTTTTACCGGATTTACTTTTACCAAGTATGAAAAGCGTTTTAAACACACTCGGGTTATTGCTGATTACAGTTTCACTGGCTGGTGCGCAGGATTTTAAGAAGGAGACTGATAAATACAGAAAAAAATACAAAGATGAATTTCTGAGTTCAGCTAACTCCCCCTTAAAACAAGCCGATTTACCGTTTTTACAATTCTATGAGCCCGATTCAACTTACCGGGTTGTGGCAAAGTTTGAAAAAAGCCGGGGTCAATCTTTTGAAATGCCCACCTATAGCGGTGTAAATAAGACTTATGTCAAATATGGCAGAGTTAAATTTCGCATCAACGGGAGAAAACAGACATTAACCGTTTACAGAAGTCTGAGTTTACAGCAACTTGCGAAGTATAAAGATTATCTTTTTATTCCCTTTAAAGACAAAACAAATGGTGACGAGTCATATGGCGGAGGACGCTATCTGGATCTCAAAACCACTGATATAAAAGACGGCGAACTGGTGCTGGACTTCAACAAGGCATATAATCCCTACTGTGCTTACAGTGATGGCTATAATTGCCCTATCCCACCGGCGCCCAATCATTTGCCCATTGCGATCACGGCCGGAGAAAAGAAATTCGGTAAGGACCACCAGCAGGCGCAATTGAAATAGCACAAAAAAATCCCGATCTGTTCAGACCGGGATTTTTCATTTTTGTCAGAATATTACGCTTTCAAAAATTCTTTTTGCTTCATGATTCGCTCAAAAACCTTGATATCGTGTTCAGAAGTAAAAATGCTGAAAGGCAGATATAAAAACTGGCCTTTTGAAATGACCAGCACATAAGCATCCTTATCCTTGTAAGCGTCTAATATCTGCTCCCATTTCATCACACTGCCCTCTTTCTGGTTCAATTTCATCAGGATCTGACGATTATCGATTTCGTAAGCGAACTTCTCAAACATCGGCTTGTATTGGGCAAGCTGCGTAATGCCTGTAAACTGGACCAGCCAAAACAGCACATATAGCAACGCGCCGACAAATACCGTAATGTAAATCCACAAATTTGGATAAACGCCAGTGAGGTTCAGAACGGCATTGATCAGGATCAGCGCCAATGGTATCAATCCCCATTTCATCTGCGTTTTAAAAAAGTGACGCATAGCAAGGGCAATGTATTTTTTAGTGGGTAAAGCGTATCTTTTTGTACGAACCGCAGCCGGGTTCGTAGGCATCTGATAGACGGGCTGGTGTTTATTCACCGAAACTTTGGCCATAATTCAGTTTAAATTAACAAATCTGTAAATCCCTGCGCGCATTGTGAAAGTCACTTTGCTGTCGGAAAACGAAGTGCAAAGTTAGAAAAAAGCTGCCTACATATCAGAAAGCTGTTGAAATAAAAAAGTGTTATGAGATTTTAGTGTAATTTGTCTTTCTTAACTGCGTTGAACATGAAACACGAAAATATTCATAACTAAATGGGTTTCCTTTTTCCATCATTTTTGTGGGGTCTTCTGGCTGTTTCGGTTCCAATTGCGATTCATATATTTAATTTCCGTCGTACCAAAAAAGTCTATTTTACCAACGTCGCATTTTTAAAAGCCGTAGAAACAAAAACGCGGTCGGTAAGGCAGGTTAAACATTGGCTGGTGCTAGCGGCGCGCGTTTTGGCGATCATCTGCCTTGCGCTGGCATTCGCTCAGCCGTTTTTACCTGCAAAAAACAATTTCGCCGTAGACCGGAAAGGCATTACCAGCTTATACCTGGATAACTCGCTGAGCATGGAAAGCGAGCTCAACAACAAACGCTATCTTGATATTGCAACCGCGCGTTTGAGCGAATTATTGGGACTTTTCAGAAACGCAACTTCCCTTCAACTCGTTACCAATGATTTTTCGGCCCAGGAACAGGGCTTATATGCTTCGGAAAAATTACGCGATAGGCTGACAACCATTGGTTTATCAAATACACCGCGCACATTTGAGCAGGTTTATAAAAGACAGGAGAACCTCATGGCCCGGCATCAGCATCCGGGTAAAAATCAGCTTTTCTGGTTTTCAGATTTTCAAAAAAGCACTTCCGGAAATCTCTCCGGGCTTAAAACAGATACGACCAATCAACTTTTCCTGGTGCCCGTTCAGGCTGCTGCGGAGAAGAATGTTTTCGTAGATTCCGCATGGCTCAACACACCTTTTATCCGTGAGTTGCAGAATAACATTCTCTTCGTAAAAGTCAGCAATTCCGGCTCCGAAGCAGCCCGGAATGTTGTTTTGAAGCTGAATCTCGACAATACGCAAGCTTCAACAGCCTCCGTGAATGTGCCTGCGAACGGCAGCGCGACAGCGAAATTCAATTTTAATCTGAAAGGGAAAGGCTACAAAAAAGGACAGATTACATTTGACGATTTCCCCGTAACATTCGATAACAATTATTATTTCGTCCTCAATGCTTCACCATTGATTCGCGTGCTGCACATTTATGGGCAAAAGTCAACGGGGAATTACATTGAAAATGTCTATGCCAATGACAGCCTGTTTTCGCTCCAAAGTTACAGTGCCAATAATGTTGACCCGGGTTTGATAAAAAAAACTGATTTGGTTGTTTTAGAGGGTGTTACAGCACTTTCTGGTTCTTTACCGCAGGATTTGCAGGAGCTCATTCGGAACGGCGGCAGCATAACGGTGATCCCACCAGCCGCTCCCAACACCGAAAGTTATAACGGCTTCCTTGCGCGGCTTGGCGTTAATGGTCTCGCTGCCACACAGAATGGCGATCCCGCGCCAGTTGCGTTTGCTGCGCCGGATCGCAACAATCCGTTTTTCAGCGATGTTTTTGAAGAATCTGTGCGGCAGGAGTTGAATCTGAATTTGCCCTCCGCTTCACCCGTTTGGAGCTGGGCAAACGCCGGGCAAATGGTGCTGGCATTGCGTAACGGCCAGACTTATCTGAACCAGGTTACATCTGGCACAGGGAAGCTCTATCTCTTCGCAGCGCCATTAAATCCTGAATACGGAAACATTGCCCAGCATGCTATTTTCGTGCCGATCATGTACAAAATCGCCGCATCCAGCGTGCGCGCGCAACGCACTTCTTTCAAGTTTGACGAGAATCCGATTAGTCTGAATGTGGAAAAGGCGCAACCCAACACCGTTTATAAATTAAGAAGAAATAAAACGGAGGTCATTCCAGTGCAACGCATCGCCGGAAACCAGCTTTTACTGGAAATCCCGCAAGGTGATCAGCTGGGCGAAGGGCTGGATGCTGGTTATTTTGAATTACTAAAAGACAACAAAGTAGAGCAGATCATCGCATTGAATCACAACAACGCAGAATCAAAACTGCAATACTATTCCCCCGACGAGCTCAGGACCATTTTCGCAGGCCAAAAGAACATCCAAGTTTTCGACCGCATCGACGACGACGCGTTCTCAACAGCATTCCAGCAACAAAACATGGGAACCAACCTCTGGAAATATTTCCTATACGCCGCCCTTTTCTTCCTGCTGGTGGAGATCGCCTTGATCAGGTTTTTGAAATGATAAGACAATAGGAAGCAGAATTCTCACCAAAACATCCCCGTTCAGTTTTATGTTAGCGGTTTTTACACCAATTTTGTGTGACACTACCGAAACTTTTAAATGCTTTCATCGCGAATAGGAATTCTTGGCGGCGGCCAACTAGGACTTATGCTTTTGCAAGCCGCTGTGGACTGGAATCTGGACATCCATGTCCTTGACCCCGACGCAGAGGCTCCATGCAGACAAATTGCCCCTCACTTCCAACAAGGCTCTTTACAGGATTATGACACGGTTTATAATTTCGGTAAAGACCTGGATGTGATCACAATAGAAATCGAAAAAGTGAATGTTAATGCGTTAGAGGCGCTGGAAAAGGAAGGAAAAAAGATCTTCCCGCAACCATCTGTAATCCGCCAGATCCAGGATAAACGGGTTCAGAAGCAGTTTTACAAAGAAAATAACCTCCCTACCGCGGACTTTATTTTAACAGAAAACCGGGAAGACGTTTATAAAAACGCCTCCTTTTTACCAGCATTTCATAAGCTGGGAAAAGACGGTTACGACGGCCGCGGCGTGCAGCGGTTAACTTCCGAAGCAGACATTGAAAAGGCTTTCGAGCAGCCCGGACTATTGGAAAAAGCAGTGCCTTTCGAAAAGGAACTGGCCGTGATTGTAGCGCGGAATGTGAAGGGCGAAATTACAACGTTCCCAACCGTGGAAATGGTTTTTCATCCCGAATTAAACCTTGTGGAATATCTTTTTGCTCCCGCAGAAATTGAAAAATCGGTTGAAGAAAGAGCGCAGGAAATAGCAAAACAAACCGCGGAAGCTTTCCAGATCGTCGGTCTTCTGGCGGTGGAGCTTTTTATGACAGCGGACGGCGAAATCCTCATTAACGAAGTGGCACCACGACCGCATAACAGCGGGCACCACACCATACGTGCCAATGCAACTTCCCAATACGAGCAGCACTGGCGGGCCATTCTGGATTTGCCGCTTGGCAGCACGCACGCTTACGGACCATCTGCTATGGTGAATTTGCTGGGTGAAGAAGGCTACGAGGGCCCGGCTATTTATGAAGGAATGGAGAAATTGTTGGCTACTGAACAGGTTTTCCCGTTCCTTTACTGGAAGGCCATTACAAAATCATTCAGAAAAATGGGCCACATTACCATTATGGATGCCGATATCGCGTCTTTAAAGAGAAAGGTTGATTTTGTTAAGCAGAATATTAGAGTAATCAGTAAGTAATCTTCGTTATAGTAATGGTTGGAATCATAATGGGAAGCCTGTCGGACCGGAAAATCATGCAGCAAGCAGCTGACGCACTTTCCGAGCTTGGGATCGACTTCGAAATGGAGATCGTTTCCGCACACCGGACTCCCGAACGCATGCTGGAATATGCCTCAACGGCCAGAAGCCGCGGATTACAGGTCATCATCGCCGGCGCGGGCGGCGCGGCGCATTTGCCGGGAATGGTTGCTTCACTCACTTCCTTGCCCGTTATAGGCGTTCCCGTTCTTTCAAGTAATTCGATAGATGGCTGGGATTCGGTGCTGTCCATTTTGCAAATGCCATCGGGCGTTCCGGTTGCAACGGTTGCATTGGATGGTGCCAGAAATGCCGGAATATTGGCTGCGCAGATTATTGGAGCCAGCAATCAGGAAGTTGGAAAACGGCTCGATTTGTTCAAAGAAGGCTTAAAAGAAAAAGTTGCGGTGATGAATCAGGAATTGAGAAATCACCTTGGAAGTTAGAAGGTCTTTAGTATTTTCGTAAAATTAATTTGCACCACAAAACATCGAATAACCGGCTATGGAAGACGAATTCCCTAAAAAAAGAAATGTCCGTCCGACCGAAAAGTCCAACCTCCCTATTGTTACGCTTCTGGTGTTGGTTCTTTTGGTATTAGCAATGTTGTACGTGGGGTATGAATACATTTCAGACAGTTCTTCCAACTCCGAGGAGCTTACCTCGGTTGTTGTAGATTCGACATTGGATGAACAAAGTGTCGGCGAGCCGATCACAGATGAACCTGCCGAAGCGCTGGAAACTACACCTGCTGAGAAAACAGCTGAACCGGCAAAAGAAAAACCAAAAGAGGCCGAAAAAGAAACAACTCCCGCTATTTCGGCATCCTCCGTGGGTGGAGAACAAATTACACATACAGTAAAAAGCGGTGAAAGCTTTTCGACTATTGCATCCCGCTACAATTTAAAAACGGAAACATTAAAGGGCTTGAATTCGTCCAGTCCTGAATTAAAGTCTGATGTTACGAAACTTAAAATACAGGTTCAGGCGGTGCATACGGTTGGTCCGGGTGATGTTTTGAGGGTTGTTGCAGGCAAATATGGTATTACCAAAGAAGCGCTCATGAAAGCGAATGGCAGAACAAGGGATTTCTCCGAAAGAGGTGAAAAACTGATCATTCCTTTTCCTTCCAAAAAATAGATTTTCAAATATCATTATAAGAAAAGCCCGGAACGAATGCTCGCTCCGGGCTTTTCTTTGTACTGAAATGTTCGATTCAGGATTGGTTGCTTAGTTAAAACCGCCACGGTCCCCTCTGCCTCCTCTTCCACCACCAGGCATATCACCCCCTTCAAAATCTCTGCGGCGGTTGTTTTCAGGAGCTGGTGCTTTTCCAAAATTTCTCAATGTGTAAGTGAATGTCAGCATTGCATATTGTGTCAACACGCGGTTGGTAACGTCCTGCACGTAAGTTTCTGTTACGTTTCTGGTAATGCTGTTGTTTTGTTTTAGTATATCAAAAACAGTCAGTTTCAATTCACCCGCATTGTTTTTCAGGAATTTTTTCCCTACGCTCGCATTCCACAAGGTGAAATTTTGGTTATAACCTTCTCCCAAGCCCCGGTAAGACTGGTTGCTAATGTCGCTTTGCACCACAAATCCTTTTCCAAAAATCCAGTTGACACGTCCTGTGATTCCCTGCGTATAATAATTATTGTTCAAATTCGGCTGGATCGTATTGCGGACCATATTGTAATTTCCTGAATAAGACACCGTAAAATCAAGGTTCTCGCTCACATTACTGCTGATAACCAGACCTTGTGAAACTGCGTAAGTGTTGGAAAAATTGGAAGTGTTGTTGATCAAACCCGGCGAACGAACGTAATTGAAGCCCGTGGTCAGGTTCACATTCAGTTTCAGCGGCGCAACCGGTTTTCCATAGGCCAGGAAAGTTCTTGCATTCCAGCTTCCATCCACATTCACAGGCTTCGTAAATTTGGCACCGCGTTCCAAAATAATCCCGTTAGCCACTTCGGTTGGCTCCTGCGCAATCAATGTTGAATTAACGATCGCATTGTTGGTCTGTGTTACAAAAATCATTGCATTCAAACTGTAAGGTCTTTCTGCACCAGCAAGCGAATAACGAACGTTGAATATATTGCGATATTCCTGTTTCAAATCCGGGTTACCGGCGGTCAATGCCAATGGATTGCTGTTGTCGATCACATTTTGTAGTTGTGAGATAGACGGCTGATTTGTCGAGCTTCGGAAAAATGTGCGGAACTGCGTGCCGGCTTTGGATCTGTAACTCAACATGAAATTCGGCAGCAGATTGGTAAATGACTGATCTACTTTGGCATTAATCGGCGCCAATTGCTGGCTGTACAGCCCCGTGTTCTGAAAATCCAAGCCGAAATTTGCAGACCAGCTATTTTTGCGGTAACGATATCCTATTCCCGCACGATTGGTCACATAACGATTGTCAAAAGTGTTGGAAAGCAACGAATCCAGGTCTGAGTAAGTGTTTTCATCAAAACTCATGTTGTAAGTTTCCTTTTTGGAATCGCTGTTGCTCACCGTAAGGCCGTAGTTGAACTGTAACTGGCTGTTTTTTCCAATTGGTTCGGTATAAATTAGGTTTCCGCCCAATGTAAGACCGTTGGAATATGTAAAGCTTTGCTGATCAAGCGTATCACCTCTCGCGGCCAGGCCCAGACTGTCAAAATACATGGTTCTGGAATAGAGGTTACCAATTCCGTTACGATCATTCAGCTGCGTGTTCAAATTTACCGATAATGTCCGGCCTTTCTTTTCAAATGAATGACGGAACAAAACGTCGTTATTGAAGTTGTAAGCATTGGTTGCATTGCGTTGATTGTTATCCAGGCTGTTGATACGCAGGCCATTGCCTGATGTATTGAGCCCTACTTTTGTACTTACCGAATTGTTGTCCTGAAAGCTCAGTCGCGGTGTAATGATCAGCGAGTTGTTTTTATTGATGTTGTATTCTATTCGGAAATTCAGTCTGTGATTCGCGTTGGTGTTATTGGTGCGGCTATTTTCATTATAAATCTGATCCGTTGAATCCGTATCCCCTGGTAAAATGAAGCGCTGCTGCATGCTCTGCAAATTGCTGTTGCCCGTGCGGTTGAAAAAATAACTGCCGGTAACATCCACTTTTTTTCCAAACTTATTGGCATAATTTAATCCGAAGGAGTTAGTCCCCGTAATCCCGCTTTGGTTACCAACCAGGAAGTTACCAGCCGAACCGCCACCGCCCGAGCCACCTCTTCCGCCGCCGCCGCCTCCGCCGGAAACACCGATGAGATCCTGGCTTGAAAAATTCTGCATGTTAATGTTATTGCTCAACCCGATCACGGATATACGCTGATTATCTTTGAAAAAACTCACATTTCCACCGGCCTGATAACGGTTATCCAATCCATAACCAGCGAACACTTTACCAAACTGGCCCATTTTGCGATCCGCTTTGGTTACAATGTTGATTGTTTTCTGTCCGTTACCATCGTCAAAGCCTGTGAATTGCGCCTGATCGCTCAGTTTGTCAAAGACTTCTATTTTGTCTACAATTTCGGCAGGAAGTGATTTCAATGTCAATGCGGCATCTTCACCGAAGAACGGCTTACCGTCCACCAAAACCCTGTTAACTGTCTCTCCGTGAGCCGTCACTGTTCCATTCGTAACCGTAATGCCAGGCATTTTTTGGATCAAATCCTCAGAAGTTGCGTCCGGATTCGTTTTAAATGCGGCCGCATTGAATTGGGTCGTATCGCCCTTCTGCTCCATAGCGGTAACCTGGCCTACGACTTTAATTTCTTTCAGGTTCGCAACCGCTTCGCTTAGTTGAAATGTTCCAACATCTTGATTGTCATCTTGTAACGTAATCGTGCGGGAAGCGTCTTTATAACTCAGATAGGAAACCTTAACCAGGTAAACAGCTTGTTTTGAAAGACCATTGAAGGAAAATTTGCCATCTATATCGGTCGTCACATACTCGGGCTTCGCATCCGGTGTGTTCCTGCTCACCGCCACATAAGCGCCTATGACCGGTTCGTTGGTCACGCTGTCTTTCACCACGCCGGTGATCCGGCCGGTCTGGTCTTGTGCGAATGCTGAAAAGGACAATAATATCAGCAGTGAGAATAGGGATGCGAGTCTGTTCATGGTTTCTGTAAAGGTTTATTGCAGTTTAGAGCATCCTTTTTGATTATAGTTTAATCCCGCTCAGCAATAAACCTCTACAATCGATAAAACCACCGCACTTATAGATCAACGCCGGCATTTACCCGACGAGAAAATTTCACTTTAACCAGTCTTTCAGCAGCCCTTCATAGGCATTCAGGAACTTTTGGTAGGCTTTTTCCAACTTCGGAAGCGCCTCTGCAAGCGTGCTGGTGTCATCCGATTTCAACCGCCATTCGGCATCGCGCGCTATTTCCGCGACTTGCGCCACGCCCACAGTTCCGCCGCTCCCTTTCAATGTATGCAAATTACTTTTGATCGTTTTGATGTCGCCATTGGCATAAGCCTCCAAAGCGCCTGAAACCAGCTCGTTGGATTCTGTGACAAAATCTTCGAACACAGACCACACCAGTTCAGGGCCGCCTATGCCATTCAATTGGTCTATGATTTCTTTATCCAAAACGGGCAAAATCACTTCCTGGGCAATTTCACGCTGCTTGGATTCCAGCTTACGGCTTTCAACATTGCCCAGCAAATCTTTTACTTTCAGGATCAATGTTTGCGCGCGGATCGGCTTGGCAATGTAATCGTCCATGCCCTGGCTCATAAACCGGTCGCGGTCTTCTTTCATGGAGTAGGCCGTCATCGCAACGATCGGTGGCATGGAATCAGGGAAGCGCTTTTTAAGTTCCTGAGAAGTCTCCACACCATCCATATCCGGCATTTGAATATCCATAAAAATGATGTCGTAACTCACATCCGAAACTTTTCTCTTGGCCTCAACCATTTCAATTGCCTTGAAACCGCTCTCCGCAAGATCTACGTAGCAACCTGATTTTTTGAGGATTTCATTAGCCACTTTTCGGTTCACGGCATTGTCATCCACAAGCAAAATGGTGGGATGATAATCCTTGAAAACATTCTCAATCGGGGTTTCCTCCATTCGCACAATGGTGCTGGCTTGCGCAATGGACGTTTCCTTTGTTTCAAATGTAAACCAAAACGTGCTGCCCTCTCCTACCGTAGACTCTACGCCAATTTCCCCGTGCATAAGCTCGCATAACTGCTTGGAAATGGCCAGCCCAAGCCCTGTTCCGCCAAATGATTTGCGCGAAGAATTATCCAGCTGCGTAAATGAAGTAAACAATATCTGCCTGTCCATCGGACTGATCCCTATGCCCGAATCCTGGACCTCGACTTTGATCTTATGAAACAAACCCTCCTTTTTAACCAATGTTAAAAACAGTGTTACTGCCCCATGATCGGTGAATTTCAATGCATTGGAAGTAAGGTTCGACAGGATTTGCAGTAATCGCGTCTGATCCGCAATGATAAATTTCGGAATGTCGGGCGCTATGTGATAAGTAAGCGTATTTCCCTTGCTTTTGGCCGTTTGTCCAAAAAGTGAGACGAGTTTCAGCAACAATTCCTCTGTCGCAATCGGCGCCTCGTGCAGTTCCATCTTTCCTGCTTCAATTTTGGAAAGATCCAGAATGTCGTTCAGAATGTTGAGTAATGTTTCCGATGAACGCTTGATCGTGAGCACGTAATCTTTTTGCTCCACATCCAGCGGCGTTTCACCCAGCAAATCGATCATCCCGATCACGCCATTCATCGGCGTCCGGATCTCATGACTCATGTTGGCCAAAAAGCCTTCCTTAACCTTTAATGAGCGTTCTGCGTGTTCTTTCGCTTTCAGCAATTCCTGCTCGTTGCGTTTCAATTCCGTAATGTCCCGCGCGAGCACAGCAATTTCTGTCGGCTTTCCTTTGTCGTTGGTGAACATTAGCATATTGATCATAAACTGCCTTTCGGTGCCGTCTTTGCGGTAAAGCGAAATTTCGAAGTTCCGCAGGCTCTTGCTCCTCCTCAACCGGATCAATGCAGAATGTATCCGCTTTTTATCAGGGAAAAACTCAGTGATTTTGTGCCCGATCACTTCTCCCGGCAGGTAACCAAGCCGTTTTAACACGGATTGGCTGATCATCGTGATTTCGCCCATACGGTTGATCCGGCAATAAATGTCTTGCAGGTTTTCAAAAATCCCCCGGAAAAGCTCCTCGCTATGCCTTAAAGACAATTCCGCTTCCTTTCGGCGCGTAATATCACGCGCTATACCCGAAACCTCCTCGATTACACCGTCCGCATAATGAATGGGGTTCAGGTAAAATTCCAGCCACATTTCGCCCTGGTCTTTCCTGTCAATTTTAAATTCAAAATATTGCGGTTCGCCTTTTAATGCTTGCCTGTATTTCGTTTCCAGCGTCCTGCGGTTGCTGT
The DNA here is from genome assembly GCF_023822005.2 of Dyadobacter fanqingshengii. Classification (GTDB taxonomy): domain Bacteria; phylum Bacteroidota; class Bacteroidia; order Cytophagales; family Spirosomataceae; genus Dyadobacter; species Dyadobacter fanqingshengii. The sequence goes on along the minus strand of NZ_CP098806.1, from coordinate 6,205,224 downwards.
TACCCACCATTCGCCAGCCAAATTTCTCTGCGCTGGATTGCAGCGATGGCCTTACACCCAGCTGATTCTGAATGAGATCCGCATAATTCCTGTTGAATGAGGTCAGCTGCAAAGATTTGTTAACCGACCAAATCAAGTGGGAACTACTATCGAAAATCGCATTCAAGCGCGCCAGATATTTGCTAAGCTCCTCTTCGCTTTGTTTCCGCGCAATGGCCATCGCGACCTGCCCAGAAATAAATTCCAGCAATTCCAAGTCCCTGGCATCAAACATGTTGGCATCGTCATAGGATTTTACACCAATGATTCCCGTCACCCGGTCGCCCACACGCAGGGGCACGCACAGGAGCAATTTTGGAGTGACACCATAGAGATATAAACTGTTGGTTTTGGCCAGTTCTTCAATCTTTTCGCCTGACAAGAAAAGCGGTTTATTGGACGCAATGGCATATTCTGTTACACCATTACCGAGTTTTCTTTTGGTAAACTTTACATTCCCCTGAAAATACTGGTCGACATAATACGGGAAATAAATGTAGCTTTTGCTCGGATCGTAAAGCGCGATGAAGAAGTTTTTTACATCAATAATTTTACCCAGTTCCTCGTGAATGCTATGGTAAAAATCGTCGAGATTCTGCGTGTTAACCGTCCAGTTTGCAATGCTATAATACAGGTTTTGCGCTTTTTCAGCCCTTATTTTTTCTGTATAATCATTTAAAATACACCGGAATGCAGTTGGTTTACCGTTATCAAATCTGCAATTCACGCTTCCCGCAACAAAGACCTTCTTGCCTTCTCTGCTTAGAAAGACCGTCTCAAAATTGGCATTAGAATGGCCTTGCTCAATCAGTTTCAGTTGCGCTAATGCCTGTTCCTTATGTTGCGGGTGCAGAATGTCTTCCATCCGCATGGACGCAATTTCGTCGAGCCCATAACCCAGCACCTCGCGCCAGGCTTTGTTTACGAATATGAATTTTCCGTCAATAGCCACAAGCTGGATCAGGTCACTTGTGTTGTCCACCAGATCCTGCAATTGCGAATTGGATTTGGCAATGGAGGATTCCATCCTGCGGCGGCGCGTAATGTCGTCACCTACCAATGTCACACATTCCACCTCGTCCTGTTCGCGGTGCATTAACACGCTGTTGATCGAGAATGTCCTTAATGTGCCTTTTTGAGCCAAAAAAGGAATTTCCCGCTGTTCCAGTTTGCGTTTCCCCTGAATTCCCTCTTCCAGCATTTGCCGGATTTCGTACTCTTCTTCCTTGGGAATGAGTTTGTCAAAAATGCTGTGCCCCATCAAATCCGACTCCTGCCAGCCCGTTTTCATTAAAGCGTGCGCACTGATATTACGGATGACGAAGTCCGGAGAAAAAGTAATTCCAATCAGGTTCAGATGCTGCAATGTAGCGTGTATAGTCTGCCAATCGGTATGGGACAAGATCATTTCCATAGTATCTCGATAATCGCACTTTTAAGATTCCTTCCTATTCTTTATTCGATAAATCTACGAATTAAGCCGTAATTTTGGTTCGTGAAAACAAATTATAAAAAGCGCGACGATTCCAGAGTAAGGGCCAAAAAGCATTTGGGCCAACACTTTCTGAAAGACTTAAATATTGCTCAGCGGATCGTTGACGGCCTGTCCGTACATAATGGTTACACCAAGGTTTTGGAGATAGGCCCGGGCATGGGCGTTCTGACTCAATTTCTCATTAATAAGGACGCATTCAGCACTTATGTGATTGAAATCGACACCGAATCTGTTGCTTATTTGAAGAAACATTACGAAAGCCTGACGCCCAGAATCATTGAAGGCGACTTTCTGAAATTCAATCCGGCAGACTTCTTTTCGGAGCCCTTTGCCATCATTGGTAACTTCCCTTACAACATTTCCTCACAGATCTTTTTCCGCGCATTACAAATCCGCGACCAGATTCCCGAGATCGTTTGTATGCTGCAAAAAGAAGTGGCTCAGCGCATTGCGTCGCCGCCGGGCAATAAGGATTATGGTATTTTAAGCGTTTTATTGCAGGCATTTTATGATATAGATTACCTGGTGTCTGTGCCGCCGGGGGCATTCGATCCGCCTCCCAAAGTCCAGTCCGGCGTGATCCGGTTGCGCAGGAATGCGGTTGCGGCATTGGATTGTGATGAGAAGATGTTTTTCAGGGTTGTGAAAACAGCATTTAATCAACGCAGAAAAACACTTCGCAATGCATTGAAGCCGGTTGGCGATTTGCCCGATCATCCATTATTGACAAAACGCGCCGAACAATTGAGTGTCGCAGAGTTTGTGGAACTCACAAAACTGGCCCAGGACTTGCAGCCGCAAATCTAAAATTACTGTTAAAAAGTATATAATCCAGCTAGGAGCCATTCTGCTAATTGCTAAAAGCTAAGTGAACAATGACGTTTGAATTAACCAAGGAATACGTAGAGCACATTCAGGAACTCATTGAAAAAGAGGATTCTGCTTCAATAAGAACGGAAACGGAAAGCCTTTTTCCTGCGGATATCACCGGCCTTTTGTCTGAGCTTGAAACGGAAAGTGCCAAATTCCTGATCACGCGGCTGGATGTGGAACGCGGGGCGGAAATCCTTGCGGATATGGACCCCAACGAGCGCCGAGACTTCCTGAAAGCGTTTACGTCCGAGGAAATTTCTCATTTTGTCAATCTTTTTGACTCAGATGATGCGGTGGATTTGCTCAATGAGCAGCCTATCCGCGTCCGTGAAGAAGTAATTGCATTGCTGGAAGACCGCGAACAAGCCCGTTTCATCCTGGATCTGCTGCATTATGACGAAGATGTGGCGGGTGGTTTGATGCAGAAAGAGTTGGTGAAAGCCAATGTTAACTGGACTGTAAATGAATGTATTGAAGAGCTTCGCAAACAAGCGGAAGATGTTGGAAAAGTATACGCGGTTTACGTTGTAGATGATTTTGGAAAGCTTCACGGCATTTTATCCCTTAAAAAAATCGTCCTTGCCCATAAAAACACACGCATTGAAAGTCTGTATGATAAGGACGTTATTTTCGTGGAAACATATCGTCCAGCCGAAGAAGTTGCTGAACTTATGCAGCGATATGACCTTGACGCACTGCCTGTTGTAAATGTTCAGGGAAAACTTCTGGGCCGGATCACCATTGATGACGTGATTGACGTGATTACGGAACAAGCCAGTTCCGATACGTTGGCGATGGCGGGGATTACGGGTGATGTAGAGGAAGATGACACGATCTGGCAGCAGACCAAAGCACGTTTGCCCTGGCTTTTGGTCGGGATGATGGGTGGGATTCTGGCGGCGAAGTTTATCAGTTTTTTTGAAGGAGATTTGAAAATTATCCCTGCTATGGCTGCATTTATCCCTATTATCGGGTCAACCGGCGGGAATGTGGGCATTCAGACATCCTCTATCATTCTGCAAAGTCTGGCCGATAAGACAGGTTTGGACACAACGGTCGGTCAGCGATTGATCAGGATGTTTGCCGTTGCTTTTATTAATGGCGTTATCATTAGTACGATCGTTTTTGGATTTAATCTCCTGATCGGCAATGATGTACAATTGGCGTTGGTGGTTTCGGCGGCGTTAATGTCGGTGGTTTTCCTGGCTTCTTTTATGGGAACCATGACGCCGATTTTGTTGGAAAAAATCGGGATTAACCCGGCAGTTGCTTCCGGGCCATTTATCACAACAGCCAATGATTTGATCGGCTACGGCGTATATTTCGGACTAGCACATTTACTGCTGAATCTATAAAAGTGAAATAAATGATCAAATTTCATTCACTCATTCAATCATTCATTCAGCGCAACGGCGCCAGCTCATTCGAAATTAACATTCGCTCAAACTGATCGGAATGTTGACGGCTAACCCGCCTTCGGAAGTCTCTTTGTAGCGGTTATTCATGTCCAGTGCCGTTTCCCACATGGTGTGCACCACATTATCCAGCGACACTTTTGCATTGTCCGGATTACTTTGCAATGCCAGCTGACACGCCGTAATCGCCTTGATCGCGCCCATAGTATTTCGCTCGATGCAGGGAATTTGCACCAAACCACCCACCGGATCGCAAGTAAGACCCAAATGATGCTCCATAGCAATTTCCGCAGCCATTAAACATTGTTCAACCGTGCCGCCCGAAACCTGCGCCAGTCCGGCCGCGGCCATGGCAGAAGAAACGCCAATTTCAGCCTGACAACCGCCCATAGCAGCAGAAAGCGTCGCGCCTTTTTTGAAAATACTGCCAATTTCACCGGCAGTAAGCAAAAATCTAGACACATCTTCATCCGTCCCGCCTCCGAACGTGAGGTGAAACTGGATCACCGCCGGGATCACGCCAGCCGAACCATTGGTAGGCGCCGTAACCACGCGACTGTATGAGGCATTTTCTTCATTAACCGCCAATGCAAAGCAGCTAACCCAGTCCAATGTGTATTTAAAACCGGTTCCCCCGCGTCTGATAGCCTCCGTCCAGTCATCACATCCTACGCAAACGACATCATTTAAAAGCTTTTGATTCAATGCTGCCGCGCGCCGCTGCACATTCAGTCCGCCGGGCAGGACACCATTCGTTTGGCAACCATGGAAAATGCTTTGCTGCATCACATGCCAGATGTTCATCAACTCGGTTCTGACCAGGTTTTCTTCCTTCCAAACCTTTTCATTTTCTAAAACAATCTCCCAAATTGGCTTCCCGGAATTGTTATGCCATTTAAGCAAATCCGCAGCCTGGTCAATCGGATATGGAAGATCAACACACCCTTTCACCTCATCATTTGCTTGACCCTCTTGAATCACAAATCCGCCGCCAACTGAGTAATAGGTTTCCTCAATGATGCCTGCCGATTCGCAATTTGCGATGAATGTGAGGCCATTGGGATGGAATGGAAGTGTTTCGTTCTTATGGAAGATAATGTTGTCTTTTGGAGCGAAAACAACCCGCATGTCGCCGGGGAGCATGATGCATTCCTTCGAAGCAATTTCTGCCAGGATCTTGTCAATGTTTTCCGTCTTCACTGTAACCGGATCGTAGCCACTCAATCCCAGAATTACTGCGATATCCGTTCCATGCCCTTTCCCGGTTTTCGCCAAAGAACCATAAAGATGAATGTCAACAGCCCGCACCTGATCCAGCCCACATTGCACCTGAACAGCCTGCAAAAACTGCTGCGCCGCCCTCCACGGCCCCAGCGTATGCGAACTGGAAGGCCCAATCCCAATCTTAAAAATATCAAAAACGGATATGCGTTCTTCTTTCATGGGAAGTATGGACATTCGATTTTGAAGAGATCATTTAGCAGAAGAAGAGCTCACAAGCTTTTCTTTTCGCGAAGGAAGCTTAGCCTTCGACAAGGTGGCTTTTGCAATTGCGGTCTTGGCAGGAAACAAATCATTATCCTCCAACCTATCGAGACTGGCGTCATAGGAACCTCCCGCACTTCGTTCAGGCAACGATCTGGTTTTCATAGCTAGTTTCATTTTGGTAAAGTTATAACAATTTCAAAATGAGGAATGATTCATAATTTATATTTTTTCGGAATCGCCTCCACTGATTTTGTTGAAGTCCATATATTTCAAAGTGCGAGGCCAGGTCGTCATGATGCGAATTAATTACGATCTGATAAAGCCTTGTTCGAGACGGTGTGCTACCCGTCAGGAAAATATGCACATCCGGATTTCCGGTGAAAAAATGCTCGATAATAGCAATGATTGTTGCCAGGACCTTTTCCATGTCGCCGTTATTAGTAACGACCATATCGTCCAACGTTTTTAGCTCCTCACTATAATCGCCGAAACCAAGGTTGTAAACGTTGTCTTCTATAAGCCTGAATTGAACAACTTTCTTAATCTGGCCCCTTTTTCCAATACTAACAAACGAAAATGTATTTTTCTTACTGGCGTGTTTGAACGCGTAATGCGGTTGATTCATGTTTTACAATAATGTGTGCAGCCCTGGCGAAAATCCAAACAAATAAAAAGACTTCGATCAAGCTGCAATGTACAATCGTTCATTCAAGAGCACTAACTTTGCTAAATTCTTAAATTTAATTAACAATAAATGATCGCAGTAATTCAGCGCGTGAGCAGTGCGTCTGTTACCATTGAGGGGAAGGTTGAAGGGGAAATAGAAAAGGGTTTTTTGGTGCTATTAGGCGTTACCCATCTTGATAATCAGGAGGATGTTGAATGGCTGGGCCGAAAGATTGTTGGTTTGCGCGTGTTTGGTGATAGTGATGATAAAATGAATTTAGATCTTAAATCTGTGGATGGAGACATTCTATTGATCAGCCAATTTACACTTCATGCGAGTACGAAGAAGGGAAACAGGCCATCCTTCATCGAAGCAGCCAGGCCGGAAGTTGCCATTCCGCTTTACGAAAAAATGATCAACTTCCTGGAAATAGAATTAGGAAAAACCATCCAGCGCGGGATCTTCGGGGCAGACATGAAAGTAGCATTACTAAACGACGGCCCGGTAACCATCATTATTGATTCAAAAAACAGGATTTAAGCTAAAATTACCCCTATTCACTTATTTAACGCACGGCGGCCGCTCATTCACCGGAACGGCGACCGCTCATTCAGTCATTCAAAATTAAAAACATGACTATTCAAGAAGCACAATCGCAAGTTGATAACTGGATCAAGACCTACGGTGTACGTTATTTCTCAGAACTGACCAATATGGCGATTCTGACCGAAGAGGTGGGAGAACTGGCCAGAATTATGGCCAGAACTTATGGCGATCAGTCTTTTAAAAAATCGGATATGGGCAAAGACCTGGGCGATGAAATGGCGGATGTTATGTGGGTGCTGATATGCCTTGCCAACCAAACAGGCATTGACCTGACCGAAGCTTTTGAGAAAAACATGGCCAAGAAAACCGAGCGGGACAAAGACAGGCACAAGGATAATGCAAAGCTGAGCTAAAAAAAAGAGAGCCCGGATGACCAGGCTCTCTTCATTTTTATCATGCAATATTGAATTACATATCAAGCAATAATCTCATTGGATCTTCCAGAAGCTGCTTCACGCGAACCAGGAAGCTTACCGAATCCTTACCATCAATCGTTCGGTGGTCGTAAGAAAGCGCCACATACATGATCGGACGGATAACGATCTGACCGTCTACTACAACTGCACGTTCCACAATGTTGTGCATGCCTAAAATCGCAGACTGCGGTGCATTGATGATCGGAGTCGAGAGCATAGAACCGAATGTTCCACCATTGGTGATCGTGAACGTTCCACCGGACATTTCATCCAGTCCAAGTTTACCATCACGCGCACGCACGGCAAGGCGAACAATTTCCTTCTCCACAGCAGCGAACGACAATGTTTCAGCATTGCGGATCACCGGCACAACTAAACCCCGAGGCGTTGAAACTGCTACGGAAATGTCTGCGTAATCGTTGTAAACCAGCTCTTCGCCATCCATATAAGCATTGATAACCGGGAAGTCTTTCAACGCGACGGTAACAGCTTTTACGAAAAATGACATAAAGCCTAAACCCACTTCATGCTTTTCTTTGAACTTGTCCTTGAACTTCGAGCGCACGTCCATTACAGGCTTCATATCTACCTCATTGAACGTGGTAAGCATGGCTGTTTCATTCTTCACAGCAACCAAACGGCGTGCGATGGTTTTACGCAACGACGACATTTTTTCACGACGCTGACCTCTTGCGCCGGCTGGGGATGGGGCTGCTTGCGCTGCTGGTTTGGCTGGGGCAGGTTGTGAAGCAGGAGCCGATTCAGCCGGTTTGCTGCCCGCTTTCAAAGCATCATCCTTCATAATTCGTCCGCCAGATCCTGAACCGTTAACGTCCTTGGGATCAATTCCTTTTTCCGCTAAAATCTTCGCTGCAACGGGTGAAGTGTGTTTTTCGCTGTAAGCTTTATCTGCTCCGGCTGTTTCAGCAGCTGGCGCGGATGCCTGTGGTGCCGACTGAGGGGCAGCACCGGCCACCGTGGCACCGGTGCCTTGCTCGATGGTGCAGATGATAGCCCCAATCGCCAGTGTTTCACCTTCTTTACCAACAATCCGCAACGTTCCCGCAGCCTCTGCCGGTAGTTCAAATGTCGCTTTATCTGATTCCAGTTCGCAGAGGATCTCGTCAACCTCCACGTGATCACCATCTTTTTTGCTCCAAGAAGCAATGGTAACCTCTGTAATGGACTCTCCCACTGCCGGAACTTTCATTTCATATGCTTTTCCACCACTTGCCGGTGCAGCGGCTGGCGATCCAGCAGCTGGCGCAGCGTCAGCCGGTTCGGCTGCTTTATCTTCAATTTTATCGGCAGCTGGCTCTTCGGCAGCGGACGCGGCCGGTGCGGCTGCATTTGATGCGGCTGGCGCAGCTTCCTGCTTGGGAGCTGGCGCTTTCGATGCACCGTTTGCGGCTGAATCGATGGTTGCAATCAGGTCGCCGATATTCAGCGTATCACCTTCCTGCGCTTTAATGTGCAGGACGCCTTCCGCTTCTGCTGTTAGTTCAAATGTCGCTTTATCCGAATCAAGTCCACAAATGACCTCATCCATTTTCACAAAATCGCCATCATTTTTGAACCAATTCCCAATTGTAACCTCTGTAATGGACTCGCCAACGGGCGGTACTTTTATCTCAATTTCAGCCATTTTATGTGCAATCTTGTTATCGAACTAAGTGTCTAATTTATAGGAATATCATTCAAAAGCTCTGTTAATAATTTCAGCCTGCTCTTTCGCATGGATTTTCGAGAATCCTGTTGAAGGGGAAGCGCTGGATACGCGGGCAATCACCTGCAATGGTTTCGCGCCTTTGTACATTCTCAACATGAACGTCCAGCCACCCATATTGAAAGGTTCTTCCTGCACCCAATATACTTTTGCATTCGGATATTGTGCCAAATGTCCGTCGATCTGCGTTTGCGGAAACGGATGCATTTGTTCCAGACGGATAATGGCCACATCGTCGCGCTTATCTGCCTGCTGCTTTTCGTAAAGCTCGTAATACAGCTTTCCGGTGCATAGCAACACTTTTTTAACTTTCTTGGGGTCAGCAAAAGTGTCACCGATTGTTTCCTGGAACGAGCCATTAACTAGGCTGTCCATCGGAGAAACGCACAATGGATGTCTCAGCATAGATTTTGGAGACATCACCACCAATGGCTTGCGGAACGGGAATTTCAACTGTCTGCGAAGCAAGTGGAAGAAGTTAGCAGGTGTTGTAACGTTTGCCACGATCAGGTTGTAATTGGCAGAGAGCTGCAAATAACGTTCCGGACGCGCATTCGAATGTTCTGGCCCCTGGCCTTCATAACCATGTGGAAGCAACATCACCAAACCTGTCCAGCGATCCCATTTGGTTTCACTTGACGTTACAAACTGGTCAATGATCACTTGCGTCCCATTGGCAAAATCACCAAACTGTGCTTCCCAGATCACAAGTGCATTAGGGTTCGCCATAGAATAACCAAACTCAAAACCCAAAACGCCGTATTCCGAAAGCAGCGAGTTGTAGATCATGAACCGGCCCTGGTCTTCCTGAATATGTTCAAGGTTACTGTAAGCGGCATTGGTTTCCACATCTCTCAGAACCGCATGGCGGTGTGAAAATGTCCCGCGCTGCACATCCTGTCCGCTCAATCTTACAATATTTCCTTCGGTAAGAATTGAACCATAAGCCAGCAATTCGGCTGTTGCCCAGTTCACTTCCTTCTTATCAAAGATCATTTGCTCACGATCTTTGAGCAATTTATCGATCTGTTTCAGGCGGCTGAAATTCTCGGGCGTGCTTGTCAAAGCCTTCCCGATTTTTTCCAAAGTTTCCAAAGGAACACTTGTCTCCGGCGATTTCTCAAAATCTTCCGGTTTGGATTTGCGCAATGTGTGCCACTCCTGTTCCAGTTTCGGCAAAGTATAGGGCAATGCTTTTTGCTTCACCATATCCAAACGTTCCTGCAAAAGCTGCTTGAATTCTTTGTCCATATTAGCCGCCAACTGCGCGTCTACATCACCACGCTCCGCAAGGGTTTTTTGATAAATTTCCCTGGGGTTCTGGTGCTTCTCGATGGACTTATAAAGAACTGGCTGCGTAAATTTCGGCTCGTCTGCTTCATTGTGACCATGACGGCGATAACAAACCATGTCAATAAAAATATCCTTATTGAATGTCTGACGATATTCCACGGCCAGTCGCATACAGAACACAACTGCCTCAGGATCATCTCCATTCACGTGCAAAACAGGCGCATCAACGATTTTTGCAATGTCTGTACAATAAATGCTTGACCTGGCGTCAATGAAATCCGTTGTAAAACCAACCTGGTTATTGATCACAAAGTGAATGGTTCCCCCTGTGTAATAGCCGTTCAGCGCGGACATTTGAGTAACTTCATAAACAATTCCCTGACCTGCAACGGCTGCATCACCGTGGATCAGAACCGGCAAAACGCGGTCATAATCACTGTCATACATGCCATCGGCGCGCGCACGGATGTAACCTTCCACAACCGGGTTAACGGCTTCAAGGTGTGAAGGGTTAGGTGCCAGTTTCAAATGTACTTTTTCACCATTTTTGGTTGTGATCTGGCTTGCAAAACCCATGTGGTATTTCACGTCGCCATCGCCCCAAACCTGGTCCGGCAAATTGCCTTCAAATTCATTGAAGATTTGTCCGTACGTTTTTTGCATTACGTTGGCAAGCACGTTAAGACGACCACGGTGAGCCATCCCGATCATTACTTCCACAACGCCCATTTCTGCGGCCTTGTTAATCATCGCATCCAACGCCGGGATCGTGGTTTCGCCACCTTCCAGAGAAAAACGCTTTTGACCTAAATATTTTGTGTGGAGAAAATTTTCAAAAACAACCGCCTCATTCAATTTGGACAGAATATGTTTTTTCTCATCAATGGAAAAACTCATATTCAATGCTTCCTTCTCGATTTTCTTACGCAACCAGCTTTTTTGCTCGCGGTCGCGGATGTATAAATATTCGAAACCAATGTTTCTTGTATAAATCGTAGTCAGGGAATCAACAATTTCCCGCAATGTGGCCGGTCTGCCGAAAACCTCCACCCCCGCTTCAAAAACCGAATCAAGGTCTTCGTTCCCGAGGTTAAAATCAGCGATATCGAGCTGTGGCTGACGGTCTTTACGTTTCTGTATCGGATTAGTAGTGGCCAATAAGTGCCCTCTTGATCTGAAACCGCGTATTAAGTGAACCACTTCCATTTCCTTACGGATACGGGCAGGGTCAACTTTGGAAATCGTGGCTGCTTCCTTGCCGTTGGCAGCACCATTTGCATGGCCGTTTCCGTTAACAGGATACTTTTGTGAGAAGTCGAAACCTTCAAAAAATTTCTGCCAGCCTTCGTCTACGGAAGCTGGATTATGCTTATAGGAATTGTACAATTCCTCTATGTAAGCGCCGTCGGAATTTGCTATATATGTGTATTTATCCATCACAAAAGTGAGTATTTCATTTACCGCACAAAGGTACGAGACTTATTAAAACATTACGAATAAATTATCCTTTTAACTTAGGCCAAAGACGATTTCTGACCGTTCAGCTGCACTAGTTTTTCTGAAATCCGTTCGGACTGGGAACAAATTTCAGCATCAGTTCATGAATGCCTTTCGGGCCGGAATAAGAGGCATAAATTTGTTCAGCTTGCCGCGTGCTGTAAAAATATCCCAACCTTATGTTCTTACCCGCCTGCACTTCTGCCGAAATCTGCAAATAGTCGACTTTTGCAGAAAACGATTGGTAGCCTCCGCCTGCCCGATATGAGGCGCCCACGCCCACTTTTTCATTAAACCAAAAACGACTGCCAAAATCAAAACGCAATTCGTGGTCCTTTTCCTGAACAAACAGAACATGAGGCAGCATCATAATATCATCATTCAAATCATAACTGCCACCGGCCATTATATATAAGGGACGACGATAAACGCTGGATATTGCCTGATTGCCGAAATTCTGCGATAATAGTTCCGGTTTCGACAGTCCAAAATACAGACGATCGGAACGCAGCCATGCCCCGAGTCCGAAACTGCCGAGCACTGTATTATTTCTGGGTGAGGTTAAATCCACTACCGGAAGCACATTAATGCCGCCCTGCGCGCCAAGTCCCAGCTTCCATTGATCTGATAGTCCCAGATGAAATGCAAACGACCCGGAAAAGCCGGTTGTCGTGAAAAAGCTCGTTTGATCGTTCAGTGCCATAAAACCTATTCCGAACTTTCCGTTGGCAACGGTTCCGTCCGCGGTGAATGTCTGACTGGACGGCGAATTTTGAATGTTAAACCATTTCCTGCGGAATATGGCTGTCATGTTGAATGTCTCGCGCACGCCCGTAAAGCCCGGGTTAATGGTCATCGGACTTTGCACATATTGTTCGTAAAGGACTTCTCTTTGGGCAAAAACGGTTTGAGAACTGGCTGCGATTAACAGCAGGAGGCAAAGGCTTAATTTAAGGAAGAAATGTGTGTTCATGAAAATGGATTAAATTTGTTAATTATTAAACTAAAAATGGCAAGAGAGTTTATCCCTTGCCACCATTAAGACCCCAAATTCTGCATTTATACTGATTTTCTAATCAAAAATCATAACCCAATGTTACGTAGGGAACTGCTTTGTTTGTGTAACCATTGTCAACACCCCAGGCATAATCAAACTTGGCATAAAAGCCGAACAATGTTGTTCTGGCACCCACTCCATAGCCCATCAGGTAAGGATTTTTAAAGTTGGTAACCGTTGCCCGGAATGGATCGTCCTCGGTTCCAATAATTTGTGTATTCAAACTGTTGTTTTCGCTGAATGGCCCTTTACCCGTCCAGGCAGTTCCAATATCCCCGAAACCGACAATCTGGAAGTTGCGCAGGAAGCTGGAAGTGATCGCGCCGCGATACAGATATTTCACCAAAGGAATTCTTAGTTCCGCATTCAGCAGCATATAACTTGTTCCTGATAAACGGTTGAGCTTAAAGCCACGTAAGTTGGTAGCGAAGTCAGCGAAGAAAATGTCGCGGTTATCTTTCTGAAAATCGAGCGGGTTATCGCCTGTGCGTGTTTCCTTTTTGTTTCCTATCCAGTTTTCCATTCCACCCAAAATGTTCTGTTTTGGCGCTTTACCGCCTGAATGGCTGGCCGAAGCACGGACTGCCAGGATCAGATCGCGGTGGATTTGTTGGTAATGGCGGAAATCAAGACTTACGCGATTGAAGCTCTCATTACCATTCGTAAGACCTTGTTGCAAGTCATAGCGAATCTTGAAACGCGTTCCTTCCATCATGTTCATGCCGTTCACCCGCGTGTTATCAAACACATATTCACTTCTCAAACCGCCGTAGCTCGAAGCAAGATCAGGATTTGGCAGCAAATACACGTCGATCATGCGCGTGGAACTGAACATGGGGGACAGCGAGAAACGGCTCGTAGTCGAGAACGGATAAGAAGCCGTGAACATCAGCTGGTTGAACCGATATTTCTGCGGTGCTCCTTCGGAATCAATGTAGAGACTTTTTCTGTCGATCCGCAATCCGAAGTCGATACGGTAAGTGTTGTTGTTATATTCTGCGAAAAGATCGCTGTTCCTGAAATTGGACGAAATGAAAAGTCCGGCTTTAATGACGTGGTTTTCCAACAGATCATTCATCGAAATGGACTGCGCGTAACCAAATCCTCTGATCGGATCAATGCGCCAGTCGGAATTTGCATCATTGGTAATGAAAAGTCCTTTGTAAGGATATGGCCCTTTGATCGCAATGTTCTCTCGCGTTGCCTTCGTTCTGGATAATGTGCTTGGCGTTGTCGGGAATGTTCCTCTGCGCTGCTTGGATTCGAACGCTTTTAACACATCTTCATCAAATTCATAATTGTCCGTGTCCACTTCGCCATCCTTCAAAGCAATTTTCGGTGTTTCAGCTGTTTTGGCAGGTTGCACGGAATCCGTTTTTGGAGCTGCTGCACCGGGAGTTGCTGCACTAGCCGCTCCCGCACCGGTCGCCACTGCGCTATTGTTTAATGCCGGTGTGCTGACTGTTGCATTGATGTCAAAGGAGTTTTTAAACGCGGCTGTGTAATAACCGTCGTTCAAATAAGTGTAAGCCAATCCGCCTCCCGACTTGGTCGTCAAATCCGCATTTCTTATGTTTTGAATATAATTCGTTAACTGCGAGTTGGTGTTGCTGGCGCGATTGAATTTGAACAGGTTGCTTACGCCTTGCGCATTGGAAAGATAAATGATGTCACTTTCATCTGCGTAAACGGGGGAAATCTTGGTTTTTCCGTCCGTCTGAACGAGTTTCAGCAGGTTATCAGACTTAGGTGTTCCATCATGCTCGAATATGGTAAATGAGCCGGAAATGGATTTATAACTACCCTTATCGCCTGTTCCCAGTGAATCCAGCGGTCTGTTTGAAGAAAAAACAACCCTGCGTGACGACCCTTGCACGAAGCGTGGCGAGAGATCATCGTAAAGATCGCTTGTCAACGGCAATGCAGAAGCTCTTGCAACGCTGATCAGGTAAAGGTCATTTTGCCCACCCTTATCCGCGCTCACGGCCAGCATTGTTCCATCGTGCGAAACATCCATATCAACGATCTGATCTAGACCGCGGATGTTGCGTTTCAGCTTCACCTTGACCTTTTTAGTACCCAGGTTTTCATACATATAAAAATTCTTGCGGTCATTCTCAGTGGCCAGGATCGAAAGCACATTGTTTCTGGACCAGCCCAAAAGCGGAGGTTGCGTTTTCACCCTTCCACCAATAAAATCAAGCTTGCCCTGACGAACAATTTTCTTGCTTCCGGTCTCGCTATCAAACAAATAAACCCGGTAACGACCATTCTTAATCTCGCTAACCGCCGTGAATTTTTTATCAGGAGACACTTTGATCACCGCACTCGCGTCGGAAACGCTGAATTCGTTGAGCTTATATTTCCAGGTGGGATTCGGATCGGTGTAAAATTGCTCCGCGTTCTTATTTTGATTCAAATAATATGCTTTCCAATCGCGTAGGAAGCGATTGTAAGACTGAATTCCCAAAGTACTCGTAATGCTGGTCTGCTCGGTCCGGATGATGCGGGTGAGGTTCAGAATATCCGATATTTTGTCCTTTCCGTAACGCTCAGCAATGTAATTCCAGATGGAGTGGCCGATCAATGTTGCATCATTTCCCGTCATTAACGTTGGCTTGCGCACATTGCGGTTTTTGAAAAAATCACGCATATAATCATTCAATTCCGGCGACCAACCTTCTGCGATATAAGCGGCAGTTCCTGACATGAACCATTCAGGAAGGGTTAGAAGCAATGAACTTTGCAATGCTTCCTTCATATTCCCGCCGTAAAGCATGTCGTAAACAAACAAAAGACTGATGTCCTTTACGAGCTTTTTACGGAAACCGATCTGGTCTCCTGTGTATGCAACTTCCACGCGTGACTGGGAAAGATCCAGTTTTTGCTCAGTCAGGTTGTCCAATGTCGACAGGCCCATGTTGCTTTGCTCTAATTCAGCAGGCGAATTGTAAAGAAAGATCTTAACGCGGCTGTAAGGGGTCCAGCCTAAAATATCCGTGATCTTATCAAATTCACTTTCAGCATATTGCGCCGTCAGCTTGGCAAGCGCAGTTCCGCCCTGGTAGTGATAGATCTCGAAATTGGTTGTCCTGAATATTTTCCAGTTAAAGGTTTTGTACTGGATCCTGTTCTTTCCAAATGTTTCCTGAGAGGGGTAGCGTTGCGCTACTGATTCGGTAAATAATCCTAAAACCGCTAAAAGACCGACCGAAAAGGTTAATTTGTATATAGATTTTATGCTCATAGTGCTAAGGCTGACTTCAACGGAAATATAACGAAAAATACCGCTGAATATTAACTAGCGGATTCAATTCTTTCCCGTTTTCCAAATGTTGGGCGAGCTCGTTTGCAAAAAACGGCGCCAACGTCACACCTTTCGTGCCTAATCCATTGAAAATAGCGACATTATCATACTTGGGATGCACACCAACCAGCGGCCTGCGGTCCTTCACAGACGGCCTGATCCCGGCCACTTCCGACTTGATCTGATACGGAGTTTTTAGCAGTGCATCGAGCTTTTCTTTTAGCTCAGCAGTTGCTTCTTTTGTGGGTTCCCAGTCCAGCGGATCCCAGGAATAAGTGGCTCCTACCCGGCTCACCCTTTCACTCACCGGGAACATAAAAATCCCCTGGTTCACGATATAACTGGGCAGGGCAACTTCCGTTTCAATTTCCAGGATCTGACCCTTAACGGGCGTAAACGGAAGCCAGTTAAAAAAGTCATTCTCCAAGGCTTTGAACCCCTGGCATAAAATCAGTTTGCCAAATGTCTTTTCTTTCCAAACAATTGCATCCTTTGAAACAGATAGTGCATTAGCATCGAACTGCTCATCAGCAAGGAGGTCGTATTCTAAAAAGTAATTTCTGCATTGCTCCAACAAAAGAGGCAAGTCAATCCATCCCGATTTAATGACCTCCAAACCGCCAAAATCGGCGTGGATATAATCGGATAAATTGGCCGGATCGCCGTCTTGCCTGACGTAGGAAGCTATTTTTGGATCTTCTGTTTGGGCTAAATAAGTGTTTTGTTCGGCAATGGAACGAAATGGTCTGTAGATGGGTGCCTGATGCACCAACTTCTCGTTGAATATCGCTTCCAGATAAGCGTAGAAGCCTTTTGCGTAGGGAAAAAGATCATCTGCAAGCCAGGTTTTGACCAGTTTTTTACCGGTTAGCGGATTAAAAATCCCAGCCGCAACTTTGGAGGAAGACGGCGCGCCTGAATCATTTACGATAAGTATCCTCTTTCCAAGGTCTAATAAATGCATAGCTAGTGAAGTGCCCGCAATGCCTTGTCCGACAATCAGATAGTCGTAATCGTGCGCTTTCATATCAGGCTTTGCTTGCTTTTCTGCGCAATGATAATCCGATCTGCTCATCAGCCAACCTGACGACCATTTCAACCTGCTCATCGAGCGTCATCAGCGAATTATCAATGTAAATTGCGTCTGCGGCCTGACGTAATGGGCTTTCAGCGCGGGTAGTGTCAATATAATCACGCATTTTCAGATTTTCCGCAATTTCAGCGAGCCCTATCAGCTCCCCTTTTTCGAGTAACTCGAGTTGCCTTCTTTGCGCACGAATCAAGGGATCGGCGGTCATGAAGATTTTTAATTCGGCTTGTGGAAAAACGACGGTACCAATGTCGCGGCCGTCCATAACAATGCCTTTGGTCTTGCCCATTCGCTGTTGCTGTGCGACCAATGCGTGCCTGACTTCCGCTATCGCACTCACATCGCTCACTTTCTCAGAAACATACATTTTGCGGATTTCGTCTTCCACATTCAGCCCGTTCAGGTAAGTGTCATTGCGCCCCAGTTCTGCGTGCCGACGAAAAGAAATGTGGATATGATTGAGTGCCGCTTCTGTCTCTTTGGGATTCGTGAGGCCTATGTGATTTTGTATAAAATACAGGGTAACAGCCCGATACATGGCACCTGTGTCGATATAGGGGTAATTCAGCTGCTTTGCAACCAGTTTCGCAGTTGTGCTTTTGCCACAGCTGGAATAGCCATCAATCGCAACAATTATTTTGGGCATATGGATGAATCTTGTGTTTGCAAAAATAGGAGAAAGAATGGGCTGGAAGGCGATTTCAAGCAATTTTTTCCTTTGGTTGCAATATGATCCACTGCATATCAGGCATCTTCCAGCAAAAAGATCACCAAACTCCGCGCGCCATGGGCTCCTATGACCAAAGATTGTTCAATATCGGCAGTTTTTGAAGGACCTGAAATAAAACAACCCCAACCTGTCGTGTCCTGCAAACGTTCATATGCGTCATGCATGTTGTTTACAATGGCGTTACGCGGGATTACAAAAGCCAGGTTTTGTGTGATAAAGGGCAGCGCACGGTGTGGCAAATGTGCATCCGAGATCCAGACTGCGCCATTTTCTGCCACACCGAATTCGGCTTGTAATATGGCGATCTCGATCATTTCCAATGCATGCGGATCGGGATTATTAAGACTGAAATCTGCCCAATTGCCCAATGCAGGAATGGTTGTCGCCCGGTTCACCACGGAGGCGTAAAGCTCGTCTGCCTTTTGAGCCAAAGCCGCATAATCCTTTACTACGATCACTTCGGTGTAGATAGCGGTGAGCGTTTCTATGAATTTGTCTTCTGTATTTTCATATAAACTGTCAAAACGCGTGGTTTCAGGCAGCAACGTTTCGGCTGGTTTATTCAATTTGATCTGCTGTAATATTCTTTCCCGTGAGGTCATTGTGCTATTCTTTTCTATTACGGATATACCAGTCGCGGAAGCTTTCTTTGGGTGGCTCGGGCATTTCGCGTTGTTTAAACCAGGGATTCATTCCGTTATTCACTACAAAAGGAATGGTCCGCATCAGCGAGCGCCCTAACCTGCCCGACCATTGGTAAAACCTCGGTTGCGACAACACCACGGACATGGCTTTTATCCCCATTTCCTTCGCCTGCGGCACGTGACCGCCTTTTACCAAAACTTGCCGCCACTTATAAAGCTGATCATGAATGTCAATTTTAACAGGGCAAACATTGGAACAACTGCCACACAATGTGCTTGCAAAAGGCAGATCTGCATTTTTGGTCATGTCCAGATTCGGCGCAAGAATAGACCCGATCGGCCCGGCAACCGCATTATGGTAACTATGCCCGCCACTTCTCCGGTAAACCGGACAAGTGTTCATACAAGCGCCACAGCGAATGCATTTTAATGAATTCCGGAAATCAGCGCGTCCCAGCTGGGTCGTGCGGCCATTATCGACAATGATGATGTGCATTTCCTGACCTTCGCGCGGCTTTTTGAAATGGCTGCTGTAAGTCGTAATGGGCTGGCCGGTTGCGCTTCTTGCCAATAGCCTGAGGAAAACGGCCAGATCTTTTTGTGCCGGGATTATTTTTTCAAAGCCCATGCTGGCAATGTGAATGTCGGCCAAATGAGCTCCCATATCTGCATTTCCTTCGTTGGTGGAAACCACAAAACCGCCGGTTTCTGCAATGGCGAAGTTTACGCCCGTTAATGCTGCCCTTCTGGTCAAAAACTTGTCGCGCAAATGTTGTCTGGCAGCTTCTGTCAGATATTGCGGGTCCGTTGCGCCGGCTTCTGTTCCTAAATGTTCATGGAAAAGGTCGCCGATGTCTTTCTTTTTCAAGTGTATCGCCGGAAGCACAATATGGCTTGGCGGTTCATTTCTTAACTGCACGATCCGCTCGCCCAAATCCGTATCAATGACCTCAATGCCATTTTTGGACAAAAATTCATTCATATGACATTCTTCGGTCAGCATGGACTTGCTTTTGACCATCTTGTCAATGTTGTTCTGTTTTAAAAGGTTGAGCACGATCTCATTGTGCTCGGCAGCGTCTGCTGCCCAGTGAATGTGAATGCCATTTTCCTTAGCCTTTTGTTCGAAAGCAATGAGCAACTCATCCATATGCGAAAGGACATAGTTTTTAATGCCCGAGGCCACTTCCCTCAATTGCTCCCATTCCGGCAATAATTTCGAGGATTTATCCCTTTTTTGGCGCACAAACCAGAGCGTCTCATCATGCCAATCCACATATGGTTCGTCCTTATTGAAGGTTTCCGAAGCCACAGAATGCTCAATTATTGTCTTAGACATAGTTTCCTTAACAATTTGATAATAGTATTTTATAAAGAATAAGAATTGTACTTTTCACATTCATTGTACTATTCCAAGTTTGCTATTTGTTTAATAAACAACTTTTTACTTATCGCAAAAAAGCTATTTTATTGTAATGCAATATCTTATACATTTGAATCAACAAAGTTATTCGATCAGGGCATCGGAGTTTGAAACAAGTTTAGTTTAACTTTTTTTAGACACAATTAAATTTTCACTCTTATGAAAACTAAAAACACGCTTCTCATCGCAGCCTTGACTGGCTTGCTTTTATCAGGTTCAGCATTGACTGTTAATGCACAAACCAACATCGCAACTGAAAAAACTGAAACGGTTTCTAACAAACTGACGGTTCTTCAGATCAAACCAATGCAATTCCGCGTTTCATATAATAATCCAACTGCGAAAAATGTAGCCGTTCGCATTTTGGATACTGATAAAAATGTTCTTTTCTCAGAAAGCAAACGTGTGGATAACAACTATTTGAAATATTTCGACTTATCGACCTTGATGGATGGCACTTACACATTCGAAATCACGGACGGTAAAGAGAAGGCTACACAATCATTTGATATCCTGACTACAACCAGCCGCGTTGTTTCTTCTATCAACTAACAACAAGGCACTTCTCAGATTCTGAGGCTAACCTCCCATCAACTTTGTAAAATGCCGGTTCCTATGCAGGGATCGGCATTTGTTTTTTTACCGCGCTATTCAAAATTTCGGCAATGTGCTTCACCTGAACATTGCTTTTGCTTCTTTTCAAGATCCCTTCCAAATGCAATAAGCAACTCATATCCGAGCCCGTAATGAATTCGGCACGGTGACGAATGTGGTCTGAAACGCGGTCCTTGCCCATTTTCACAGACACCGCTTCTTCACTCACACAAAAAGTCCCGCCAAAACCGCAGCATTCATCTGCCCTGTCCAAGTCCACCAGCTCTAATCCTCTGACATTTTTTAAAAGCGAAACGGGTTTTGAAAATGGCGCAGCATTCAATTCCGACATTTGCGACAAATGTAATCCTCGCTGCCCGTGGCATCCCTGGTGCAATCCCACGCGATGCGGAAACTCGGCTTCTATGAAATCAACTTTCAAAACGTCGACGATGAATTCCACGAGCTCATAAACTTTTTTACGCAAAACCTTGGATTCGTCCGGCTTCTCCTCCACCTTCAAATGATCCTTAATATGCAGCACACAGCTTCCCGACGGCGACACAACATAATCACAATCAGCGAATTGATTATAAAACAAGCGGTCGCAATCCTTTGTGAGATGTTCAAATCCCGAGTTTGCCATGGGTTGCCCGCAGCAAGTCTGGCTTAATGGGAATGTTAAGTTACAGCCGAGTTTTTCAAGCAGTTCGAGGGTTGCTATGCCCACCTGCGGATAAAATTGATCGACATAACAGGGAATAAACAATCCGATTTTTAGATCCGAGTAATTCATTTTACCAAAATTCAATGGTGGCAAGTATTGGGTAGTGGTCCGAAACCTGCGGGTAATTCCTGATTACCTTATAATTCCTGATCCTTACCTTATTATTCAACAAAGCAAAAATATAATCGAGCCGATCGCCGGGCAGTCCTTCGTTCCAGGTTTCCAGCTGCGATCCCTGAGCTGCGTCCTGCCAATTTTTCCGGAATGAAAAATAAGGCTGTTCATTTGGCCGCGCGCCCATATCCATCCCCAATAACACAGGCTGGACGCTGTTTACGAGCATCTGATTAATGTATGCCGCTTGCAAAGCCCTGTCCATCACCGATGCATATTCCAACCTTGCATTACAAAAGCGGAAAGTGAGTCCTCTGGCAGGTTTAACAAGGCCGCATAACAATACTTTCGGGTCTGCCCCTGCTGTTTTCGGCAGGTCGATGGTCTGCGTTTTTTCAAATTCCCAGGTGGATAAGATCCCTACCCCCTGCGACCCGTTTTCAGATCTGTCTGCTTCCCCATACACATAATGCATGCCCGTCTGGACAGCAATTTGCCGAAGCTGGAATTGCACTTTTCCGCTACCAACCAGACTATCAACCGCTTGCAACGCGATGAGATCGGGTTTATGTTCGTTAATGATTTTCAGAATGTCCCTCAGGTTCGACTCCTCGCTCCGGTTCAGCCCATGGCGGATGTTAAAACTCATCACTTTGATTTCCACAGCCTTACGCGGCCGGGAAGAAAGTAATGTGCAAGACAAACTGACAATTAGTAATAGATAAATTAATTTACTCAAACTATTTTAGAACGCTAAGTCACAGATCTTCCTTTTTTCTTATTTGAGGGCAAATATTTTATCCATTAATACCCATTTTTCGCCTGGTTTGGCGGATGGCAGGGCTTTTTGATACTTCCACATTAACTGTTCCCACTCCTGAACCTGCGCATTGGCCGCATCCATTTGGGCTTTATTTTCAAAACTAAAATCGTCTTCGGTCTCCATGATCATAAAAAGGCGTTCGCCGATCCGGTAAATCTCCATTTGGGTGATTCCAGCATCCAGGATACTTTCTGCAATTTCCGGTCTGGCTTTTTTATGATATTGCTCATACTCAGCAATCATAACCGGATCATTCACCAGATCCACCGCAAGACAGTATTTTTTCATTGTATCAATTTATATATCAAGACCATAAAAATCTACCGCATTTTTGCCCATCACTTTCTGCAATTCCGAATCGGAAAACATGCTCAGATAATCCGTTAGTATGCCTTTCGCACCTTCATACTCAGCCGCAACGAGGCAAACCGGCCAGTCAGAACCATATAAAAGTCGTTCTGTCCCGAATGCTTCGAAAACTACATCTAAGTAAGGTCTGAAATCCGCTTTTTCCCAGTTTCTCCAATCCGCTTCGGTGACCATTCCGGAAACTTTGCAGCTTACATTGGAAAGCTCTGCGAGATTGCGGATATCCGTTGCCCAGGGTTGCATTTCGCCGTTTTTGATCAAAGGCTTGGCAATGTGATCCAGGACAAAATGTACATGAGGCAGCTTTACAGCAAAATTGAAAGCTTCTTTCAGCTGATCCTGACGAATCAGCATGTCATATGTAAAATCAAATGCGACGAGCTGGCCGACGCCTTTGATAAATACGGGTTGCAACATGAAACCTTCCGCTTCTCCCTGCACAACATGCCTGAAACCTCTCAGTTTCTCAAATTGCGAATATTTTTCAAGCTGATCGTACAGATCGGCCGCTTGCAGATCCACCCAGCCGACAACGCCTTTTACAAAGTCATTGGCCTCCGCCAACTGCAACAAAAAATCCGTTTCCGACTTGGATTGCGAAGCCTGCACGGCCACGCAACCATCTACGCCATTAGATTTCAAGACTGGTTTCAAGTCTTCTGGTAAAAAGTTTTTCCTGATAACCTGCATTTCCGGCGTGATCCAGGAATCACGATCCTGATCGAATATCCAAAAATGCTGATGCGAATCGATTACCATACTAAAGCAGTTTCCAGGCGATGGCTTCCTGTTTCTGTGCGCCCAGTTTTTCAATACCCAGTTCAACCACGTCGCCTGCTTTCAGATACATTTGAGGCTTCATCCCCAAACCAACTCCCGCCGGCGTTCCCGTTGTGATCATATCTCCTGGCAGCAGCGTCATGAACTGGCTCAGGTAACTGATCAAAAACGGAACCTGGAAAATCATATCAGACGTGCTGCTATCCTGGATTTTCTTTCCGTTTAATGTCAACCAGAGATTCAGATCATTGGCATTGCCCACTTCATCGGCGGTAACCAAATAAGGCCCCAGCGGCGCAAAAGTGTCATTGCTTTTTCCTTTCACCCATTGTCCGCCGCGTTCCATCTGGAATGCGCGTTCTGAATAATCGTTGTGAACAGCATAACCTGCTACATAACTCAATGCCTCCGCTTCCTCCACATAACTCGCTCTCTTACCAATAATTACAGCCAGCTCAACTTCCCAGTCAGTCTTCTCTGAATTCCTTGGAATGATCACCTGGTCGTTAGGTCCGCAAAGCGCAGAAGTGGATTTGAAAAATACAATAGGCTCTTTTGGTAATTCTGTGGCTCCGGATTCGTATGCGTGCTTTGCATAATTCATGCCTATGCACACGATTTTGGACGGACGCGCTACGCAAGAGCCGTATCGGAAACCTTCTGCAACTTCCGGGCTGGTTGCAGCATTGGCAATCAGCCATTCGGAAAGGCGGTTTAAGCCATTGGTGGCAAAAAATTTCTCATTGTAATCTTCACCAAATGCAGATACATCCAGTTTTTTTCCGTCGGGCAGTTCTACGCCCGGTTTTTCCTGCTCAAAAGCACCAAATCGAAAAAGTTTCATATGTAAATCTCAGCTTCGGGCGAACCGTCGGCTTTTTTAGTTTTAGTTATTTAATTTTTCAAATCCTCCGTCAATCAGATAATCGCAGCCGGTGATAAATCCAGCCTCGTCGGAGCACAGATATAATGCCAATGCACCAATTTCCTCTGGTTTGGCCATTCTGCCGATCGGTTGGGTTTTGGAAAGTTTTTCAAACATTTCCTCTTCTTTCCCAGGATAATTTTTTGAGATAAATCCATCCACAAACGGCGTATGCACCCGTGCAGGTGAAATACTATTGCAACGAATTCCATCCGCCAGATAATCACGCGCAACCGATAATGTCATCGAATAAACCGCACCCTTAGCCGTAGAATAAGCAAACCGATCTGGAATGCCGACCGTAGCCGCAATGGATGCCATGTTTAAAATCACGCCGCCGCCATTGGTTTTCAAATGAGGGATAGCCGCCATCAGGCAGTTATAAACGCCTTTTACATTGACATTAATCACCCGATCAAAATCAATTTCAGATGTGTTATCAGCCTTGCCGATATGCGCGATCCCGGCATTATTAACCAAAATATTAATGGTGTGATTTGTTGCAATAACATTGATCACATTCACCACATCGGCTTGCTTGGAAATATCCACTGCATGGGCTTCGGCTTGTCCGCCATCGGCAACAATCTGATTAACAACCTGACTGGCAAGCTCGGAATTGAGTTCAAGAATATGGACGAATGCGCCTTGTTTTGCAAAGGTTTGCGAGATCGCAAGGCCAATTCCGCTTGCTCCTCCTGTCACCAATGCCGTTTTTCCACTTAAATCAAACATGAAGTTTTTATTGTTATTGAAACAAAAGGGCCTATGATCTGGCCTTTACTTGAATTATTTGTGTTGATGAATTCCTTATTCTCTGGATCCCCGGGTTTCAACCCGGGGATAACAAATAATAATTATAGAGAAACTCCTCTCTTCCAGGGGATAAAATCGTCCTGCCCCAGCTGCTGCGCTTTGGTTAGCTCGCCGCTGGCAACGCGGATCACGTATTCCAGCAATGCTTCGGCATTTTGTTCCAGACTTTGAGCGCCGTCTACAACGGGCCCGCAATCGAAATCGATCACATCCGGCATGCGGTTGGTTAGTGTGGTGTTGGTCGCCACTTTTGCAACCGGGCAAATCGGGTTTCCTGTTGGAGTTCCCAGGCCGGTTGTGAAGAGGATAATGTTTGCTCCTGCCGCAGTTTGGCCGGTTGTTGCCTCGACGTCGTTGCCGGGCGTGCAAACCAGTTGCAGGCCCGATTCTGTGGCCCTCTCGGTGTAATTCAGCACATCAGTAATGTATGCATTACCCCCTTTCCGGGCTGCCCCGGCAGATTTGATCGCATCCGTAATCAGTCCGTCCTTTATATTTCCGGGTGAAGGATTAAATGCAAATGCGGACCCAACGGCCTCAGCCTTACCTGCATAATCCCGCATTAGTTTTTCAAATTTCGCTGCTTTTTCTTCTGTAACGCAACGGTTAATAAGCTCTTGCTCCACGCCGTTAAGCTCCGGAAATTCAGCTAATAATGTTTGGCCGCCCAACCCGACAACGATATCAGAAAGATGTCCTAAAACAGGATTAGCCGATATGCCTGAAAATCCGTCCGAACCGCCGCATTTCAGTCCGACAGAAAGTTTAGACAAAGGGGCGTCGCTTCTTTCAAACTCATTGATTTTGGTAACGCCCATAAATGTTTCCTTGATGGCGCCCGACATTAATGAATATTCCGTTCCTTTCTGATGCTCAAATGCGAAGAATGGTTTATTAAAATTCGGATCCCGTTTTTTGATCTCGTCTTCCAATGTTTTCAGTTCTGAATTCTGGCAACCCAGGCTCAAAACCGTGATTCCGGCCACATTAGGGTGCACCGCATAGGCTGCAAAAAGCGCACAAAGCGTGTTCGCATCCGCCCGTGTTCCACCGCAGCCGCCTTCATGCGTCAGAAATTTAACGCCATCCACATTCTTGAACGGACGTTCCTGTTTCTTTCTCACCGGCTCACGTTCGGTGAATGCTTCCATGCTTTTAATGGTGCGCAAATCGCCGCTTTGATATAAATGCAGGAAATCCCTAACGTGTTCTCTGTAAATGTCCGTTTGCGCATAACCGAGCTCACGCTCAAACGCATCCTTCATAATCAATACATTGCGGTTTTCACAAAACACCAACGGCACCACAAGCCAGTAATTATATGTGCCTACGCGGCCATCTTCCCTATGATATCCTCTGAAAGTCCGGCCCTCCCACTTGCTTACGTCCGGCTGGATATAAGTGTAAGGCTGACGATTGGCCGTGCTGTAATCCTGTGAATCATGTTTAAGATTGAATGTGGTGATCGGCTCGCCCTTCTTAATAGGCTGCGATGCGCGGCCCACAAGTACACCATACATAATGATAGCGCCACCCGTTTCAATGTCCTCCGTCACAAACTTATGCTTGGCCGAAACACCATAAGGCAGCGAATAGTGACTGCCCGCCCATGCCACGTCGGCATTCACCGGCAGATCGCGCAATGCAACGATCACATTATCAGAAGGATGTATTTTTAAAAGCTGTGACGCCATAGTCTGCTCTGAATTGGTTTAAATCTTAGGGTCTCTTAAATAGAATTTATCAACAAATGAACTGAAATATTTCAATACAATGCTTCGTAATAATAGCAAAGTTTTCAACTATATTGGCATATATTTCCTCTTAATAGATTCTTTTTGTAATTATTTGTGAAACCGCAATTACTGAAAGTCCCCAAAGGCCTGCAAAAATCGTTCAGTATCCGGCGCGACGTAGTCCTTTACTTTTATAACCGCTGGCATTACCATCCCGAATTGGAGCTTATTCACATTGAGCAAGGTTCCGGCACGCAATTCGTGGGCGACAACATTCAAAATTTCCAGAGCGGCGATCTGCTTTTAATCGGCCCAAACCTGCCGCATTACTGGCGTTGTGACGAAAAATATTTCCAGCGCGAAAGTCAGTTGTACGCACAGGCAACGGTTGTGCACTTTTCACTGGACCTTTTCGGTAACGCGTTTCTGGATTTGCCCGAAAATAAAGCCATTCGCGAATTACTGCTTAAAGCCAGGTTTGGAATGAAACTATTGGGTGAAGGGACGGAAAATGTGAAAAAGCTTTTGCAGGAACTGTTGGATCAAAAAAGCGGAAATCCGGTTATTTCACTTTTACAAATTCTTGAAAATCTGGCACATTGTGCTGAAATGAAGACTTTATCGCACACACATTAT
Source organism: Dyadobacter fanqingshengii (assembly GCF_023822005.2). Classification (GTDB taxonomy): domain Bacteria; phylum Bacteroidota; class Bacteroidia; order Cytophagales; family Spirosomataceae; genus Dyadobacter; species Dyadobacter fanqingshengii. The sequence continues at coordinate 6,177,938 of NZ_CP098806.1, read as the reverse complement.
CAGGAGGAATATGATCAGTATGACACGGATCGCATTAACCAGATCTATCAGTATTCAATCGGTAATTTCCAGAAAAAAATCTCTATTGAAGAAATTTCGGAGATCGCGAACATCAGCCCGCATTCCTTTTGCCGCTATTTCAAAAGTCGCAGCCGCAAGACTTATTCGCAGTTTTTGCTGGAACTAAGGATTGGGCATGCTTGCAAATTACTGTCTGAAACGAAGCTGCCTGTTGCCCAGATCTGCTATGAAAGCGGGTTTAACAATTTTGCCAATTTTAATAAATATTTCAAAATCCACACCGGCAAGAGTCCTTTGGCCTATCAGAAGGAATTCCGGAAAATCGCCGTTCACCTGCCAAACCTGGAAATAACCATATGAAAATCAACGTTGTCAATATTTTTGAAAAAACCATTTCCCAGGCTGAACTGCACATTGCCGATGGATTTATAAAAGAAATCAACATTACCGGCCCTGAAAATCCTTTGTTGCATTATGCCATGCCTGGCTTCACGGACGCGCACGTACATATAGAGAGCTCGATGTTAACGCCCGCGCAATTTGCCCGGCTCGCGGTTGTTCATGGGACGGTTTCAACAGTTTCGGATCCGCACGAAATTGGTAATGTGCTGGGTATGGAAGGCGTTGAATTCATGATCAATGACGGCAAACGCGTGCCTTTCAAATTCTGCTTAGGAGCACCATCATGCGTTCCTGCCACGATTTTTGAAACGGCCGGCGCTGTCATTAATGCAGAGCAGGTAGGACAATTGCTTGCCAGTGGGGACATCGGCTATCTGGCGGAAGTCATGAACTTTCCGGGCGTAATTAATGAAGATCCTGATATGATCGCGAAGATCAAATGGGCTAAACATTATAACAAGGTGATCGACGGCCACGCGCCCGGCCTGCGTGGAGAGGCTGCAAAAAAATACGCTTCTCACGGCATTTCCACTGATCATGAATGCTTTACGTATGATGAAGCAAAGGAAAAAATCGGCTATGGAGTCAAAATTCTGATCCGTGAAGGAAGTGCCGCACGAAATTTCGACGCCCTGATCCCGCTCATTGCGGAATTTCCGGAGAAAATCATGTTCTGTTCCGATGACAAGCATCCGGATAGCCTGGTTGCAGGACACATTAATGTGTTGGTTAAAAGGGCATTAGCATTGGGGTATGACATTTGGGATATCCTGCTGGCGGCTTGCGTAAATCCTGTGTTACATTATAGTTTGCCCGTTGGCCTGCTGCGAAAAGGTGATCCTGCTGACTTTATTATTGTTGACAATTTGCATGCATTGAACGTGCTGGAAACCTGGATTGACGGAGCTTTGGTTGCCAAAGACACCGTATCGCTCATCCCCGACTTGCGAAGCGCGCATCCCAATCAGTTTGTTTGCGAGCCGAAAACGCCACTGGATTTTATTTGCAAAAACGAAAAAAAATCTGAAACCCAAATAAGGGTCATCGAGGCGTTAGAAGGTCAACTGATTACCAATGAAATCATGACGCATGCGAAGCAGGAAGGCGATGTGATTTTGGCTGATCCGGACCATGATATCCTGAAAATTACCGTGATCAATCGCTATGAAAATACGCATCCCGCAGTTGCATTCATCAAAAATTTCGGATTGAAGCGCGGAGCGATTGCTTCCTCAGTCGGGCACGATTCGCACAACATTATATGTGTCGGTTGCGATGATGAAAGTATAGCGATCGCCGTGAATATGATCATTGAAGCAAAAGGCGGGATTTCGGCCGTTGGGAACGAAAAAAGGCATCTGATCCCGCTCCCTATTGCGGGCATTATGACGGATATGGATGGCTATGCCGTGGCGGCATCCTACACATCGCTCGACAATTTTGTGAAGGAAGAGTTACAGTCTGCACTTCAATCGCCGTTTATGACATTGTCATTTATGGCCTTACTCGTGATTCCTTCTTTAAAACTGAGCGATAAAGGACTTTTTGATGGAGTAAATTTCAGATTTGTTTCATTAAGTCTTTAAATGGTCACATATTTAACGAAATGGTAACATTAACCTTTGAAATATAATTTTCTCGCGAAAATATTTTTTTAATACGTTTTTTTATAAATATATTTACAAGTGTAATAATGACCCTTATTACATATATCAATTCCTAACCCCAATCAAAATCCTTTCCAAACAATGGCTCATTTACGCTACAAGCAAGAAGAAGAACTCTGTTTTTGGGATCAGTTCAGAAAAGGCGATGAAAATGCTTATGCATGCCTGTACCGCTCTTACGTTCACATTCTTTATCAGTATTGCTCTCAGTTTACGATTGACAAACCACTGATTAAAGACTGCATCCACGATTTATTTGTAGAACTCTGGAGAAACCGAATGACGCTGGGTGACACCACTTCCGTTCGGTTTTATCTTATGGCGTCTATCAAAAGAAAGTTGGTCCGCCACTTGAACGCGCAGCAAAAGCACACAAGCAACGAAGATATTCCGGTTGAATACTGGCATATCAACACGCCTTCTCACGAAAACCATCTGATTTCTGAGGAAGAGTTTGAATCAACCAATCAACACCTTAATGTAGCGATCAACGGGCTCCCACGCCGCCAGCGCGAGGCCATTTTCCTAAAATTTTACATGAACTTGAATAACCACGAAATTGCAGATCTGATGAAAATCAACATTCAGTCTGTTTATAACCTGGTTTTTGGCGCATTGGGCAACCTTAAAAAGCAAATGACGCTGGATAGGCTGACCTTCTGATATTCCTTTTAGAAACATCATAGCAAAAAGCGTGGCGAACTAAGCCACGCTTTTTTTGTTAAATAATTACGATCATTAACAAACTGAAATAATACCATTTGAATGTCGCTGATTACCACGCCACTCGCTGAACGCCTCCGGCCCAGAACACTGGATGATTTTGTAGGCCAGGATAAGCTTTTAGGCCCCAACGGCCCATTACGCAGGGCTATTTTGCAAAATACCATCCCTTCCATGATTTTCTGGGGACCCCCGGGAGTGGGCAAAACCACATTGGCATTACTCATTGCCGAAACCACAAAAAGACAATTTTATAACCTCAGCGCCATCAGTTCCGGTGTGAAGGATTTGCGGGAAGTTTTGGCCAGGCCATCCGGGTTGTTTCCTGCCATTTTGTTCATTGATGAGATTCACCGCTATAATAAAAGCCAGCAGGACGCATTGCTGGGTGCAGTGGAAAAAGGTCAGGTTACATTGATCGGCGCTACGACTGAAAATCCCTCTTTCGAGATCAATTCGGCACTTTTGTCCAGAAGTCAGATTTACATTCTGGAAGCTTTTGGTGAAAAAGAATTGAAAGAACTGATCGAACGAGCGCTCACAAAGGATCAGTTTCTGAAAGAGAAAAACGTCACATTTACTTCCTATGACGCATTAATGCGCCTTTCCGGCGGTGACGGACGTAAATTGCTCAATCTGCTTGAACTGATTATTTTAGGAAAGGGCCAGGAAAAAGACATTGTTATTACAGACGAATGGGTTACGGAAGTCGCGCAGCAGAACATTGCACGTTACGACAAATCCGGTGAACAACATTACGATATCATTTCCGCTTTTATCAAATCCCTTCGCGGGAGTGATCCGAATGGTGCGGTTTACTGGATGGCGCGCATGATCGTGGCGGGTGAAGATCCTTCGTTTATTGCGCGCAGAATGCTCATTATGGCCTCGGAGGATATCGGGAATGCTAATCCCACGGCTATGATCATGGCCAATGCCTGCATGCAGGCGGTGAACGTCATTGGCTATCCCGAATGCCGCATTATCCTGTCACAAGTGGCTATTTATCTGGCAACCTCACCCAAAAGTAATGCAAGTTATATGGCTATTGGCGATGCGATTGAGCTGGCCAAAAACACAGCCCACCTGCCCGTTCCCCTGCATTTACGCAACGCCCCCACCAAGCTGATGAAGCAGATCGGCTATGGGAAAGAATACAAGTATTCGCATGATTTTGAAGGAAATTTTGCCCGGCAAAACTTCATGCCGGATGAACTGAAAGGGAAAAAACTTTTTGATCCCGGCTTCAATGCCAGGGAGGAAGAAATCCGTAAAAAACTACAAAATTGGTGGGGAGACTGGTATGGTTACTGATCCTTGTTTTTCAGTTTTTCTTCAAATTTCGAAAATGAAAGATCGGGAGCATTATCCGTTTTAGGCAGCTTGCTCCACTCTTTTGACAATTTTTTTGCCATCTTCGCAAGGTTCTCATCGGTCTCCTTTTTCTGGACAGACTTGGCGTCATCAGACATCGGTTTGTTCTTTTTCATGGGTTGAGCGTCCGGAAAGCAAGAATTAAAAAGACTGATTTAATAAATTACGCAAAGATGCTTTTGATAGATCAAATATCAGAAACATTGTTAAACTTTATAAGCAAAAATTAACCGAAATGCCCCTTAAAGCTTTAAAAGATGACCAGTAACACTACGATTCCCGAGAGTATTCCTTTGATCGAGCGCCAATTACTCATCAACCAATGCAAGATACTATCGATAATCAGCGATGAAAAAGAAAGGGAAATCAATGAGAAACGGATAGAAATTCTGGAAAAAGGCTACACCGGTCTTTATCCCAAAGTCTTCAATTCGCTGTACGAAGAAGTGCCTATCAGCGTTTACACCGAAATTTCCAACATTATGAAAATGTATGGACACATTAACGAGTCGATCAAGCGGTTATCCAACGAAGAAAAAGAAATGCTCGATCTTGCTAAAATTGACTTCGAAGGTTTCGACCAGGACAGCGGCATGCATTATTATATGATGTCTTATCTCGTTGACAGAATGGATGAGCATGGTGAGTATAAAGGCCGGCAGCTGAAAGCTCACAACAGTTCTTGTATGATTAAGTATAACAAGATGCTTTCTGTATATTCAAGTCATGAAAACAATAAGAACACTCACTTCGCCCTGACCGATTTACAACGTTTCATAGATGCAGTCCTGGAAACGCAAGCGTAAAAAATTATTTACTTCGTCTCCCTATAAAAATATTATTTCTTGGATAAAAAATAATGTTTTAAATAAAGAATTCGTTAAATTTGTTACTGATAGCCAGGAAACTGCCTATCAAATAACGTTGAGTAAAATCAGACATCCCGAATACATTGTATTTGGGATGTTTTTTTTATATAGGGTCTTCAAACAAAAAAAATGCACAGATAGCTGTGCATTGTGTGTGTGATGTTAATTTATTGATATCAATGTTGCAGCAGAGTATTAGTGCAATTCCATCTTTCTGAGCCTCGTAGCATTTTGCTTCAAGAACATTGTATCGTTGACTCCGAAGCGATCGTGATCCGGTGATTTTTTTAACTGTGTGATCAGCCACACCCCACAAAGAGCTGCGCCCATAAGCACAAGGATGAAAAGATATGGACCAATTGCGTACATGCTTTGAAGTAGCTGAGTCATGATTTCCAATAGTTAGTCAGGTTTCTGTGTTTTGACTAAAAATGAAAAACAATCGTACCAGAAGCACTACATGCGTTAAGTAATCCCTAATGCCGTTTTTATAGCAAACTTGTAGAATGGCAGGCAGTTAAGTGTTGAAAAGTGTGGAATATCAACCGCTAAAATTAGCTCTTGAACACATTCTCGTCTTTCAAATAACCCAGATATTCGCGGAACTCATACCCAGTCATCTCGGTAATTTTCATTGAAAAAAGCTTGTGTTTCTTGTCCGGCTCCAATTGCGAGAGTGCGTCCGTGATAAGGAATGTCAGGATCGGGTTCCACCTGTTCAATGTACTTTCGAATGTAATTTCCGGGTCACTTAATTCTTTGCTGATAAAATGCAACCCTTTTTCTTCTGCCAGCAATTTCAGAACCTTTAAATAGACCTGTTGATTTTCATCATATTCCGGCCTCTTTCCGATTCCTTCGTATTGGAACAGAAAATCCTGGATCTTGTAAAGATTCTGCATTGTCGACTCCTGATCTGCCATGATTGTATAATTGAAAAACCGTTTGCTTGCTATCGATTAAAACCATGCCTTATCCGAGGCATAATCAGATAACCGCGTTCACCACTTTAGTATCGCAACCCACAACCGAGTTATTTACATACCCAACACTGATTCCCGAAACTTTGGTGGCTTTTCTGGAAGGGAGCGGCGTTTTAATGGTGACGATTTTAGAAGTGATCACGGCTTGTGTATCGGATAAATATTTAAATTCCACCTCAATGTTCTTAATAGTTGTCGGTGAATTGTTCTCGATAACCATGCTGTGAATGGCGATGCCGCCAACAGAATGCCACTCGTTTTCAAGGATTTTAATTTTCCCAATCAGTTTGTCCTTGCTCTGGGAGCTGACCGCATTGAGAGAGTCGGCCTGGCTGATCACTTCTGTTTTGGATTGAACAACCGGTTTCTCTTTAAGGAAATCGAATTGTTTGTAGTAATAAAGGATGTAAATGAATGCGCAAACAGGAACTAAGGCGCTGACCCATTTTAACAAAGGAATAAAGAACTTCTTGAACTTGGCTTTTTTGCCTCTTCTTCCTGCCATATATGTATTGTTATCGTTCTTGTGATGTTTTGTGATGCTGTTAAACGCAAATATACCGATACCTAGCTGCAAATTTATTCATGTTGTTTTTTTTTGACGCGATAGTGCTATAAACAAAAACAAACCGCTGGTTTTGGCCAGCGGTTTGTATGTGTATCGTGTTGAACAGGACTATTGTCTCACAAATCTGTGTGCAGATATCGTACCATTGATATGAATCACCTGAACAACATATGAGCCGGAGCTCAGGTTACGTGTGCTGATGCCAGTGCTTAAAGCATTCGACGCTTCAAAAACCGTTTTACCAAGCGCATTAACCACTTTTACCTGTTTGATTTTAGACCAGTCCGTTAAATTCAGGTTCAGATTTTCAGCATTGCGAACCGGGTTTGGATATAAGAATGCAGTGCTGGCAAATTTGAGATTTTCAATATGGCTGTAAGCGAATGTCTCATCCAGATCAACCATTTTCAACCTGTACAGATTTTGCCCGTCCAGCGGCTGTGCATCCTGGAAAGAATAAAAACGTTGCGAAACACTTTCACGGTTTGATTTCACAGTTCCAATTTTATCCCATTTCTTACCATTCTGGCTGCGTTCAATGTCAAAACGATCACTATTCGTTTCCGAGGCAGTTGACCAGGAAAGCAAAGCCGTCGTGCCTTCGGATGCAGCTTTGAAGCTTACCAGCGTCACCGGCAATGTTGGTTCAATGATGATTTTAAAAGTCGTCACCGCAGTTTGTCCAAAGGCGTTACGCGCTTCCACATCGAAAAAGTACACGCCTACCTGACTCTCTTCTGTATTTCCGGTCAAGACGCCCGCTAATGACAAAGACAAAGTATTCGGTAATGTTCCGGCAGTAGTCCTTGCATTTACCAGCGTTACATCTTTCAGCGTGTAAGTATAATCCGTTGACGTTCCGCACGCAATGCTGAAACCTGGCTGGCCCGGATTTGACGGGAAATTAGGATCCAGCAGGAAGGCAGTTGCAGAAGTAAGATTTACATTAATATTGTCATTTGCATCATACACTTGCAAGTCGCCACCGGTAAATACGATAGGTGAACGTGCGCTTACTTCATGGATGTTCAAACTGTTAAGCACATTGGCTACACCTTCTACGGTGATTTCCACTCCATCGAAAGTTACACCCGGAGCAAAAGCCACGGTGGCAGGCTGCAAACCATCAAAGTCCAGCAATGTTAAACCCAGCAGCAGACTTTGCAGCGTCCTCACTGTACCAACCCTCGTATTGCCAAGTCTCGCCTGAATCCTGATGTTAGATAATAGTGTTACGTCTGCCAGCAAACCGATTTTAGAAAGCGTAGCAACGATTTCGGTAGAGCCCGGTAAAGTTTTTGTAAAGCGAATTATCTGGGATGTTCCCGCAACCGCACTGACCTCAGCAGCCTTTAACACTGAAAATGTAGCCATGGTGCCGTCAATTGCCCTTTCCGGGTTCACTAATGCGTTTGTAAGCGTTACACTTACGCCGTCCGTTTCCGCGGCTGCGTTGGTAAACCTGGGCACCGATTCACATGGAGTAAAAACAGTATTTGTATAGGCAACCGCATGTTCAATATCCATTGTTGCATTTCCAACTGCCACGGTTCCTATCTTTGCAAAATCCAGTGCAACATTCACCCTGGTGTACTGATCAGCCGGCGTAACTGCAAGGAATAATGCACCGGCCGGATCCCTTACCAGTTTGAAAGTTGTTGTCCCACCATCCGAACTTGCAGAAATAGCCTGGTTACTGAGCAAGCCCAGTAGCCCTACCAGCTGATCAATGTCAAGGCCAATAATGCTGGATTCAAAATCGCTGATACGAACATATGTTGTAACGCCCCCTGCTATACTATTGGTAAAAAACATGTTTAATGTTCCCTTACTTGCAATAGCAATATCGGGAAGAGGAAAAGCACTGATTGTCAACCCTTCAACCCGGATTCTGGCTGCTGCGCCATCAGGGATGCCAACCGCATTACTTTCGGTTGTAACTGTGGCATTAGCCGATCCCTCGTCTTCTGCCGTAAATGACGTACTGCTTACATACTCCTGGGCAGACACGCTCTGGACAAGTAAAGCAAAACCCAATATGAAGCCTAATGATAAACGGGAACTTTTCATGGCTAGCTCCCTGACTAATTGATAGATAGAAATTTTCATGATCTTTAAATTTAGATAGTTATAGTGAACCGTTTTGTGAAATAAAGGATGTTGATTTGCTTATAGTAATGGCGGGCGACAGCTTTGGAGCAGACGAATCCGGGACTTTTTTATCGTATCGTGGAGACTTCCAGACAACCACTGGAAGAGGGCATAAAGGACTACTGTAACACTAATTCGAGGATGTAGATTTAGTTCATTGAATGGTTTTAAGTTGATGGATATATTAACGGATAACAAATTGAAACTGCGCAATAACCGGTTACAAAACATGCACAACCAATGTGTCCGAATAGTAGTTATTTGCAAATGTATCTATAAATAACCCAAAAAATCCCCGCATAATGTTACTATGAAACTACCCCCATATTATAGGGGGTATAGAATTAATTTTATCCACAAAATAATTATGCGAGTTATTGTTAAATTGCCAATCTAAAATTGCCAAAATGCCTTTTAGAGTTAACACAAGCAGATTTGCATATTTAAATAGCGGATAACCTACACCTTTTTGCTTGACATTACACCTGATAAACATGCAGTGACTTCTTACCTGGTATAAAATTGGTTAAAAGAGATAAGAAGGTAAACCAAAATATGTTTCGAGCAGCATTAAAAATAATTCTATGAATGTGGCTTTAGTGGATGAACTCGTACTTTTAACTGACGCTTTGCGATGCGTTTTGCAGCACATGCCGGAAGTAAACACCGTCGCGAGTTACACGGATGGAAAGGAATTTTTGGCCGATAAATCCATTTGTCCGCCCGGCATCCTGATCATGGACTGGGCCATCAATGGAATGAGTGGACTGGAACTGCTGGACCTATGCCGCAATGCCATGCCAAAAGAGATGAAGATCATTATCCTGTCTACTGTGACCGACGTACAAACGATCAAGCATGCAATCAGGAGGGGAGCGAATGGCTTTCTGCCGAAGTCCGCTCCGTTGGAAGAATTGAAAGAAGCCATTGTACTGGTTATCGGCGGGAAACAGTACATAGGAAAGGGAATCAGGGATAATCTGATCAATAGTGTTTTTACAGACGAACAGGTTGTCCTGCATCTATCACCCAGAGAAAAGGAGGTTTTGCAAAAAGTTTGCAGTGGCCGCACCATTAAGGAAATTGCTTACGACCTGAAACTGAGCGCCCATACGGTGCAATATTACCACAGAAGCGTGATGGAAAAGCTTAAAGTGAAACGTACAACGGACCTCATTGTTTACGCCATGCAACATGGACTGTATATTCCTGAAATGAAAAGCCGGCACACGGCTTAAATGCCGGCTTTTTCGGTTGTCGGAACATTCGGCGATTAGCGGTTAAACTTCCCATAAAAATCGGGCAATGGGTTGAGCGCCGTATTTTTGCGCTGGTGCCAGTAAGGATATATCGGCGATTTGTCACTTGCCGCGTCAAGCTTCTTAACCTGTTCAAGGTCCAGGTTCCAGCCTACGGCACCCAGATTCTGTTTGAGTTGCTCTTCATTCCGGGCCCCGATTACCACATTGCTTACCGTAGGCCTTTGCAACAGCCAGTTGAGTGCAACCTGCGCCACTGTTTTGCCGGTTTCAGCAGCCAGTTCGTCCAGCACATCAATGAGATGGAAGAAGAATTCCTCCGGGATCTCGGGCCCTTCTCCCCCGCCCTGCGCAATGCGGCCATCCGGCGGGATCGGTTGGTTTCTCCTGTATTTTCCGCCGAGCCTGCCAGCCGAAAGCGGACTCCAAACAATTGTCCCAATGTTCTGATCAACACCCAGCGGCATTAGTTCCCACTCAAATTCGCGACTGATAAGCGAGTAGTGGGCCTGGTGGGCAATGTATTTAGACCAGCCGTACTTTTCCGAAACCGAAAGTGATTTCATCAGATGCCATCCCGAAAAATTGGAACATGCAATGTAACGCACCTTACCGGCTGTGATCAGGTCATTCAATGCGCTAAGTGTTTCTTCAACAGGCGTATTCCCGTCAAATCCGTGCATGTGATAAATATCAATGTAATCTGTTTTGAGTCGGCGGAGGCTGTCTTCGCAGGATCTTACAAGGTGGAACCGGGAAGAGCCGTAATCGTTTGGCCCAGAACCCATCTTGAATGTGGCTTTGGTGGAAAGGACAATTTTGTCGCGTAATCCGATGATCGCTTTTCCTAGGATCTCCTCCGACAAACCCTGGGAATAAACGTTGGCTGTATCAAAAAATGTTATTCCTGCATCCATACACAGATGGACGAGCCGCGCGGCCTCATCTGTTTGCGTATTTCCCCAGGCTTTGAAGAAGTCGCCGCCACCACCAAATGTGCCTGTTCCGAAGCTCAGCACCGGAACTTTCAAGCCGGATGCGCCCAATTGTCTGTACTCCATATCCGAAAGGTCAGTTTGTTTGGTTTGAATATTTGTTAAGATAAGACCAAAATTTTAGAGAAAACAGCATACATAAAAAAGATGGCGTCCTGATTTGAACGCCATCTTTGCATTTATTTGCCAAAGCTCTTATTCCGGAATGTTAGTTCCTTTGTCTTCCTTGTCCCGGTTTTTACGTTTTCTTTCTTTTTTGCTCGCTTTATCATTCATCTGCTCATCCCCATTTGCCTTATTTAAAGTGCTGCCGGTTCCTGTGCTTGAACTCGTCTCAGACGACTGGTTCACCGTGGATTGAGTAGCGCTCTGGGACGATGTTTGTTTTGTTGAGTCAGGCGTTGTGGCTGCGGCAGTTCCCGTAGCTTGCGGCCACGCCGATGTGCCTCCCGCGCTGTTTCCCTGAGGTTGTGTCCCATTTACGGTCGGACTTGTAGTTTGCTGTTGACCCGTATTTTCACTGGTTCCTGCTCCCTGCGATTTGCTGTTTTTTCCAGTTGTATCCATGGCTGGCGTCGGCCGGGTTGCTCCCGCTGTTCCCGTTGACTGCGGCCATGCGGATGTCCCCCCCGCGCTGTTTCCCTGTGCCTGCGTTGTGTCCTTCGTTGTCGTACTTGCCGGCTTCGAATTTTGATTCGTTGTTTGCGCGTAGACCGTGCCGCATAATGTCAGCATTAGTAAGGCTACGCTCATTTTTAGCTTTTTCATATTATTGATTTTGTTGATGAAATTCATTTTCATGCAGCTTATCAATAATTGTTCCAGCGTCGTTTGCAATGATTGAAAATCGGGTTAATTTACCTGACGTATAGTAAGCTGCGCTTCTCAATCATCGTATTTCTGGTGTTTTTATTTAAGAATTTGGACTTCAATTTTGTAATGCGAAAATAGGCCGGTTTATCGAGCACATCGGCATTCACGCCGGCTTTGATAAGGCTGTCTGCGAGTTCCGGGGATGTATAAATGTAGCAGGGCTTCTGCGCCATAAACGCACCCAGTTCCTGGCTGGTATGCGTAATTTTCACGTCGCCGGGCGCGTAAAATTCAAGAGAATAGGAAAACGATTTATAGGCCGCAACCGGAGGTTTGGGATCATTTGCCCAAATGGTTCTGGCTGCGCTTCGGCCAGATTGATATTGAAGCAGGAATGGATAGAAGAACAGGAATAAGAAGATGTAAATAATGGCCGCCATGGCATATCCATGATATAAAATCCGTTGTAATGCGTTCTGAAAGCGGATAATGTTTACGACCGCCACGATCAGACATGTTAGCCCAGTTGCCAGCCATTCGTTTTTTAGCCCCGTAAAATACAGTAGGGCGATCACTGCAATAGCAATGATGAAAACCAAAACCTGCTGAACCCTTGCGAGAATGTGCAATTTGACATGCTTCGATTTTTGGTATAAAAAATAGGCGGTAATGATCGAGAAATAGGGAAACAGGATCACAATGTAGTGCGGGAGCTGAAACCGCGACAACGAGAACAATATGAATGTCAGCAATGTGCTGCCGTAAATAGCCCAGCGCACAGGCGCCCTGTTTGTATCAAAGCGGATCAAATAGACAATCCCGCTTACCAAACCGATCGACCAGGGAAGAAAGGCCCATAATGTGGTGTGCATAAAAAAAGTAGCATTCCCGCTTCCCTTGATCGGTCCGGTGTTGAAAAAGCGACCGAACTGACTGTCCCAGAAAAAGAATTTCAAGCCGGAAACGCCGGTTTTCCCAAAAACGATTTTCTCAGGATGCAGATCAAATTGTGCGTAAAGACTGTATAATTCAGGCGTAATGAATATGAAGCTAAGGATGAGCATTACCCACCAACGGTAATTGATAAATTGTTGCCATTGTGAGGTAAAAATCCAGAAAAGAACCCAGCCGCCGCCAATGGTAAGCAACACGAAAATCCCTTTGGTCATGATCGCACAAGCTGCGAAAAGTGCAGCGGCAACGATATGGCCCCCCCCTTTTTTTTGATAAACACCTAACATATGCCATACGGCGGCAATAATACAGGTGGTCAGATAAGGTTCCGCACGGACATCAAAATTCGCCAGTGTGCTGTGCAAAGCAACCGCTGAGATCAACACTGAAATCCGGGCCACAGTAACATTGAAAAGATCCCGCGCCGTTAAAAAAGTATAATAGAGCCCCAGGAGCCAGAAAAGAAAAGCGGGAAACTTATAAGCAAAACTGTTTATTCCAAAAATTTTGTAACTGATCGCAGCCATCCAGAAGGGGAAATGCGGCTTATCGAGCCAGTCGTGGCCGTCGCCCCACAAGTTGATCCAATCGCGGTGCTGTACAATGTGCTTGGCAATGGTGGCGTAAAGGGCACCGTCGGGTTCGATGATTTCGAGCCACAAGCCGGGAACATTCAGTGCAATGCCGATTGTCAGTAACCAGGGAAAATAACGTTGCAGTACGGGCTCAACATCACGCATAAGTGTAGTTTTTCATACCAGAAACTTCCGGCGCTTTCGGGGGAAAGTTGCAAACATACAAAACGACTGCATCATTTGTAACCGGCATTTCCAGACATATCACTTGCCCGGAACGCCATTCTAGGAAACTTTGGCTGTCTGAACGCCCAGGAAAGGGAAAATATAAGCGTAGAAATCTTCGGGAATAAACGGTTTGGTAAGGTAACCCGTGAACCCGCTGGCATGGACACGATCCTTTTCGTCCCCAAATGCAGATGCTGTCAATGCGATGATCGGAATGTCCTGGTCGATCTTCCTGATCAGCGCGGTGCTTTCAAAACCGTCCATGACCGGCATCCTCAGATCCATCAGGATGAGGTTAAAGCCTCCTTGCAGAAAAAGCTCGTAGGCTTCTTTCCCATTCTGCGCAACTTCAAAAAGAATGTTCTTTCTTTTCAGCAGCATGGTCGCCAGCGTTACATTAATTTTATTATCGTCGGCAACAAGCACTTTTGCCTGCGGAAAGGCTATTGCCGTCATGATCTTTTTGAGAGGAACCGGCTTTACGGTCACTTCTTCTTCCAGATAGGGGAATTGTATCTCAAATGAAAAAACAGATCCTTTCCCAGGCTCGCTTTCAAGAAAAATGTCACTTTTGAACAGCAGAAGCAATTCTTTGGAAATAGCCAGTCCCAGGCCCGTCCCTTTATTCTCGCTGTCCTCTTGCCGCACCTGCGTAAAGCTTTCAAAAATGGTAGGCTGCTCCTCAACCGGAATCCCTATGCCCGTGTCTTCCACGGAGAAGTGTAAACGAACCGTTTTATCATCCCGGGTAATTTCCCTGACCACAAATTTCACATATCCGGTTTCGGTAAACTTAATCGCGTTGTGAATCAGGTTCGTTATAACCTGGTTCAGCCGGACGCTGTCCGAGATAATGTGCGACGGCAGCCTGCTATCAATGTCAAAGATGAGATCAATCTTTTTTTCGTCGGTTCTGGGAACAAATGTTTTCCGGAGGTTTTCGAAAAGCAAACCGGGGTCAAAAGCAAACTCGTCGAGCTGGATATGATCGGCATTGATCTTACTGAAATCCAGCACATCATTCACAACGGCCATCAAATGATCGGAAGAGAATTTCAATGTTGTTAAAAGCTCGTTCCTGTTTTTTGAATTTTGGTCTTCGTCCATCATGATATGCACAATTCCCACGATCCCGTTCAGCGGCGTGCGTATTTCATGGCTCATCATGGAAAGGAAATCCGACTTCGCCTTCGTAGCATTTTCCGCAATCGTCTTTTGCTTTTCAAGCTCAACATTCTGCTCTTGCAAATTATACCGGTAATAGAACTCCCGCTTGTCTTTTCCAACACTGACCTTCATCACAAAAGGAAACAGGAATTGCGCGAGTAACAAGAAAACGCCGCCTTCTGCAAAGAACATCTTTAATGCTGACGGCTCCCCAAGAAAATAAATCGCGGCGGGGTAAAGTATGATGCTTAGCAACGACGACGCGAGCGCGTACCGGACTGGCCAGCGCAAAATCAGCCCCGTAAAAATGATACCCAATGTAAGGTTAAGACACGACTGCGCGTAGGACCTGTGTGGTTGTGCAAGGAGGTAAGTATAAAAGCAGATCAGCATGATCTGCGTGATAAAACTCATTTGCTGGCCCGTGATCACTTTTTTGTAATGCAATAGCAAAAGCACTGCGATCAGACTGCTTGAAATGCAATGTGTGTAAAGTAATGTTAAATAAAACGGGTCATTGGCCAGGTAAAAACCAATAGAGGCTGCTGGGTTACAGAGTAGGAAAGCGATACAGAAGAGCTTGTTGTATAATTTATTCTCCGCCTCCGCTTCTGACTGCCAAAGCCTTTCGAAAGACTTGGCATAAGCTATATTTTTCAATGTTTAAAAAATTTATTCTGCGGTAAAATCTTCGAAAAAGCCCTTCAACATTTCACTATGGACTATCTTTCCGCAGCTTTCAACGTTGAGCGGTTTTTGTTGGTAATCGATCACCTGGCTGTAATTAAGCGCTTTTTTCTTTTCGGATTCTTCTGTTGCCGAGCTTACCATCACTACATGCACACGGTTTACATAGGGCCTGTCGGCAATTGTATTCAAAAACTCCCACCCGTTCATAACGGGCATGTTTATATCCAGTAAAACCAGGAAATGGGTTTCTTCCGACGCGTAATTATCCAGATATTGAAGCGCATCCAATCCATTGTAGCACAAGACCGTATCGTGTAAGATACCGCTTTTTTTTAAAAACATCTCATGCAGGAACAGCATGATCTTGTCATCATCTACCAACAGGATTTTAAGATCACTAATCATCTTCGCTCTGGACTTTATCTGCTTTATTCACTATCTCCTTTATCACATTGTCTAATTCGGTTGCGGACTGTTGCACAAGATTGAGTATTTCTTCTTTCCCCAAATCCCCATATTCCCCCATTCTGAGAAGTTCCACCAACCCCATCATCCGGGTCAGAGGTGCCCTCACTACATGCGACTGAATCCACGCTATCTCCTTCAATTGCTCGTTTTGGAGCTGAATCCTGTGTAAATTCTGCTTGTAATCGGTGATATCCCGGACGGAACCAACTGCGCGGATAGCCTTTCCATTCACATTACGTAAAAAAATGATCCTGTGCTCCACCAACGCCACCCTTTCATCACATTTTACATAGCGGCATTCGGTAACCAGCATTTCCCGGCTTTCGTCATCAAGCGCTTCCGTAATCTCTCTGACCACCCGTTCCTTGTCCTCATGGTAAATATTATCCGACCAGATATGATTATTGTAAACGGCAAGATCGTATCCAAAAATATCCTTGAACCCTGTCCCCCACTCAACTTTATCCCGCTCGATATCCCAATCGTAAATGGCTTCATTGGCTGCATTGAGAATGAGTTTATAACGCTCGTTACTCACGATCAAAGCTTTGGATTTCAAAACTTTTTCGGTGATATCCGTAACGACGCAGAGATGCATACCCGGCAGGATGTTGGGCTTGGCATTGAAGCTGCCGATGATCAGGCTCCCGTCCTTGTGAATAAGGTGCATCTTGCCACTCCGGATTTCTCCTTTCAGGAATCTTTTCCAGAGATCGTGCGAATTCTCTCCATCCCTGACTTTCAGTAATGTGAAAAGGTTGATTTGGTCCAGCTCTGTCCTGGAATAGCCAAACATGTCCACCAACGCTACATTATAATCCAGGCAATTACCATCATCATCACAGATTATAATGGCATCGCGCGTGTGTTCAAAAATCGCTTTGAACTTCTCGTCGGCTTTGCATTTTTCAGTAATGTCGGTGGCAAGAACAAGCTCAGCCTTACGGCCGTCGATATAAATAATGTTGCTTTGAATGTTAACATCAATGATCGTCCCGTTTTTCTTCTGGTGCCTGTAAACGCCTGTGGAGTAAAGTTTATCATATTTTCTGACCTTTTTTACGGCCGACACCAGAATTGGAATATCGGCAGCCGGACGCAAGTCTTTAATGGTGAGATGAAGAAATTCTTCCCTGCTGTAACCATAATGCCTGACCGCCGCCTCATTCACGTTCAGTATTTCAAAAGTTTCCACGTCATACACCCACATTGGCTGGGGATTGAGCAGGAACAGGTCCCGATACATTACTTCTGACGAAATAGAACCATTTCTTTCAATTCCTCCCTGCGTATAATTAATCATCAAAATGGTAGAGTAATCCGATAATCCCGATAAAACCAGCAATCTAAAATTATTTTTCTAGAATTGTAGAATTAATATTACTAATTGTTTCACTGAAATACGGGAAGCTGGAAAATTAACGCGCCTTGGCACAATTATTACCCGCCTCTGTTAAGTCACCAGGAAATTCAAAATGAATACTAGTCATGAAGAACATTAAAGTATATTTTTTCGCAGCACTGATACTTTCAGCAGTTGCGTGCGACGATGAGACCACAAGCAGCGACGTGCCTGCGGAAATGGATAAGCAATTTATGCTTGCCGCTTTTGACGATGGTTTATTTGAAGTAAATGCGGGTCAGGTGGCGTCGTCCAAGGGGACCACAAGTGTTATCACCGATTTTGGCGGACAATTGCTCGACGATCATACAGTTATCAATCAGGAATTGATGCAGCTTGCCAAAGAGGTCAATCTGGACCTCCCGACTACACTATCCAATGCAAAGCAGCAAAAGCTGGATACATTGTCCGGGCTTTCTGGGATGGCATTTGATACGACTTATATCAAAATGATGGTCAGCACACACGAAGGAAGTATAAATTTGTATGAGATCCAGGCCACAACCGGCCGCAATGTTACGCTGAAAACATTTGCCTCGGACAATTTAACCAAGTTACGGGCACACCTCGAAACGGCGAAATCGATGAAAGATTCGATTCAGTAAAATTGGGCTAACGTTAAAGATAGAAGTATATCAGAACCAGAAACCGATCTGAAACGCTATTCTAGGCTTTTCTTCTTTCTTTTCTTTTGGAATAAATGCGCCTATTGCGAATGTGAGAATGTCGACGGGCGCAAACCAGACGCCGCCTCCGTAACTATAATGCCAGGCCTTCGACTCGTCATCCTCTTCCAGCCAAACCCGGCCGTGATCGAAGCTGCCAAACACCCCGTAAGTAAGCGGTAATGTTGGGTTATAACTGCTTCCGAGCCTGATCCGCAGATCCGTATCATGCCAAATACTGCTATTCCCATAAAAACGCTCTGTGCGATATCCGCGTAACCCCTGCTTGCCCCCCAATGTTGGCATCTGGAAAAATTCATAACCATCCCCAAAAATGAGCCCGGCGCCGATCTGAGTAGCGAGAATGATGTTTTCACCAGCATCCAGGCTGGTATAGTAAGCAAATTTAGCCCTGAGTGAGCCAAAGTTGTTGTTATTATCCAGATTAGTCGTCCAGTTGAAACCAGCATTGAAACGAATTCCGGTATGCGGCGCGAAAATGTTATCCACGCTGTTGAAATCAAACAAAAACTTTCCGCCGGCAAACATTTTGGTATGAAAAATATCATTGGATAGTTCATTCTCCGGACTTGTAATAAATCGTCCGCTCGTCGGCTGAATGTCCGATAGTTCGAAGAACGGGCCGAGCGTGATAAAGCCAGCCGTTCCGGCAAAGCGCTTTTTCAACGCGGGGTAAACGTGGAAAAAACTTTGTCTCACCCGATAATAGTCCGGATCGTCGACCGGCCTTTCGGTGTCATTGCCTAATCCGGCATAGTTAAAAGCGTAAGTTGGGCCGTGATAGTAAGTGTCGAGATAGAAGTCGAATTTCTTGAAAGCATTGATAAAATCGCCTGTGTAATTTACCTTAAATCCTTTTGTAGCAAATGCATAGCTCCCACCAAATGCATGTAGCGAAGCATATGGCTCTTTTTTAAATCCGTAACGCATCCAGGTCGCGCTTGCGCCCAGCAGCAAGCCGTCATCGGGATTAACGCCCAAAATCGGCGCCGGAATGGCAATGTCATAATTACTGTCGGCGCTTCGCCTGTCATACACATTGTATCGGTAAAGGTTCGTGCGCTTGTCCTTCGTATCCGGGCCGGAAACGAAGGTGTTGTTCCGCAGATCGTCGTAGATGAAGGTTTTCTTTTTCCCTGCGCCTGAATGCGTGCTGTCTGCAAACGCGTCGGTTCCTAATCCGCCTATCAACCGCACTTTAATGCCTTTTCTAACATCTCCTTTGACGATGAACTCGTCATCATCACCATTGCCATACACATTAATCGCCCTGGTCACATCCGCGTCGAAAATGCGTTCGTAATTCAAATGTTTGATATGGCGGTCCTTGCCCGTTTCATAGACAGAAACTTTCGTCCGTTTATCATCCAGCCTTTCTACCACGATACGCTCCTCTTCTTCCGTGCCGATGACATTCACATTCTCACTTACAAATTCGTAATGCGTTCTGGCCATTCGAAGCAGGTTATCGCGTCTGCTCTTCATGTTTTGGATCAAAGCGGGCGACGATATTTTTCTGGCTTCATCGGGCCAGACGGCAAAGGCGCTGTTAATGACCTCGTCGGTCAGGTTATTTTGGATAAATTTCGCTTGCTCTTCCCATTGCGCCCAGGTCAGCTGCGTAAGAAATGTTCTGTCAAAAAGACGGGCGCTCCAAGTCGTCCATTTCATGCTTTGGATCTCGGGACTGAAACTTTGCAGCTGCCGAAGGAACGGCAATGTGAGGCGTGCCACACCGGTTAGCAAGCCATCATACATGGAAAATGCCTGATCACGGTCTCTGGGAATGGGGCGATACAATATCGTGCCGTCTTTTTGCTTCAACGAAGACCAGGCCCATTGATCATCATGCCGGTCCCAGTCGCCAATTACGAAATCGAAAAGCCGTGTGCGGACCGCCCATTCCTCGTCTACTTTATTTTTGCCATTTTCCAGCATGCTCTCAACCAGTTCCGGCGTACTTACAATTTTATCAGGATTCCCGAAAAACGCTGCCTCTTTCCATCTTTTTCCGTCAGGCCGTTCTTCCAGCAAATTCATTGTTCCGCCAAAAAGCGCATTGTAAGTAGCCAGACCGGGCTGGGCAGGAACATAATAGAGCTTTGGATTGGTATGATAAACCTTTACTGCATCCGCCAATATGGGCATGGAAAGCGGCGCAAAAGGGTTGGTCGACAAGAAGTTATCTTCCACCAAATATTTTGCAGCGATCATTTGGTTGAATGGAAATGGCAAAAACCGGCTCACGTCTTTGGTGAGGCCGCGTAAAGCGTATTCTTTCCCCTCGCCGTCGCGCAAGCGTAATGAGTTGGTCTGATTTCCCCCGCCTTGCTTCACGGGTGTGACACCCCCTTTATATTGGGCAAGATCCAAAACCGGGAACGGGTATTTATATGTATAAAGGTCCCTGTTATGTTCCCCTAGTACGAATTTATGAAACCCGCCAACTGGTTTTACTTCGCGGCTTGTCACAAACCGGCTTGTGGAATCCTTGTGCTGGTTATATTCTGTGAATGCGATTGTGGAATCGGGCAATTCAATGGTTTGCTTATCCTTAATTTTTTTGCGAAAAACCAGTTTTGCATCTTTTCCGTCCGGGCTTACTTCCCAAAAATTTGTCCACGCTTCCCCTCCTTCATAAAAGTTGATCGTAGAGTAACCGAGCCTGGATGAAGCAAACTGCGAACCTTTACCCAGGCTAACCGGACTGTTTTTGCTGCCGCTTCCACTGACAATGAACTCCTGCCCTTCATTTTCAATGGATTGTAATGCATGCTCATGCCCGCTCGCAAAAATGAATTTGCCGTTCTTTTTCGCGCCTGCCATAACAGCCGTGCGCAAATCTTTGTAATGCTTGTTGGCAACGTCCTGCCTGGAACCAATAGTTGCGCGGAACAATGCGCTAATGCTGCCTAGTACGGGCAAAGGAATCCATAGATCGGGGTTGAGCTCGGTGAGCGGGAAAATGTGCTGCTTAATGGTAAATCGTCCCCCGTGCGGGCCGTATGTGTAAGGCGGGTGATGCATAGCAAAAACCACATTTTTGCTGCGGTATTTACGGACCACATTTTCAAAAACAAAGCGAAATTGCTCCCTGTTTTTGATCTCGCAGCCATCGTTGATCTTAGAATCCTTATCCCAATCCGTCAGCCACCATTGGGAATCCACCACAATAACAACCACATTATCATTCAGTTCTATCACCTCCGGGCCCGAGCAGCCGTCCAGCGGCAGGAAGTAATTCTCATAATCTTCCTTATCCTTAACACCGCGCTGCTCATTGATGTACTTATCAACAAATTTTTCCTGACGCTTCAAACCCTTCACACCCCAGCCCCGCCAATCGTGGTTTCCCGGAAGAAAAATGGGTGTTCCTTTGAATTTATCCAATGTTTCGAGCTGAGAAATGATCCTGAATTCAGCAACCTTGCGATCAGCAGAATCCTCCGAAGGGGGCATACCATGCTCATAAATGTTATCTCCCAAAAATAATGCAGAGCTGTTTTTGGACTCTGTTTCAAGTTTTGTTTTGAGATATTCCAAAACCGGCGCCCGGCTTTCCGGCGAGTCGTTTCCTGCATCCCCAATCAGATACATGGTGTGTTTCAAAACCAGATCGGGCGCGGGCGCGTCACGCTCCCACGCTGTCGCATCTTTGGAAAACTGCGTTTTATAGCTGGCACAGGAAAAAGCCCCAGTCAGCAAAACCGAAAAAGTGAAAACCCGCAACGCGTTCCTCATCGGCCCATCTTTTTGAATTTTAAGATATTACCTGAAAACAGGTCGTCCCCCTCGTTGGAAATGTAAAGGTTTCCCTGCTTGTCGAATGTGATGCCCTCAGGCTGGATAAATGTGTTTCCATTCAGCGTATAGGCTTCCTTCACCTTCCATTCGCTATCCGTAACAATCATCATCTTATTCACAGCCGAAATGATATACCAATCGTTGGTTAACGGATTTTTCGCCAGCCCCGACGGCCTGAAACCACGCTCTACTTTGCCTGTAATGGCCTTAATCTGATCCACATTAATAGCAAATGTTCCCGTCGCCTGCGTCGAATCTTTGTCCGGCTCGAAAATGTAGCCGGTAACGCTGCTTTTGGAATTATCCTGCTCACAGTTTTTGCATAGCACGTAGATCTTGCCTGAGGCTTCGTCTCCAAACATGCCCTCATACTCGCCTTTGGGCAGAATTTTCTTGTATTCCCTGATCTGCTCTACTTCCTCATATACGGCTTCGGACAAAGGGAAACTAAACATGACCCCATTGCTTTTGAGGATAAAGACACTGCTTTTTAGTATAGTAACATCCTCGTAATCGCCCTTTTTGGAAAATTTAGCATTCAACTGCTTGGGATGGTCCCAGCCGAGGCGATACACCCGCCCGTCTTCATCCTGGATAGCGTAAAGGGTGTCCGGGTTGCCTTGTTTCAAGGCGATGCCTGAGATCTCGAAAAGACTTTCCGGCATATTGAATTTGTCCGGTTCATCCAGATTGTAATCTTTGTAAATGACCTGCTCTTTCTTGGTAGAGTCGCATCCGCCGAGCGAAAAACCCAACATCGCAAGCATGCCCAGCTGTTGTAAAAATGTAGTCATATCTTTGTTTAAATCACTTTTAATTCCGGAACGTCGACTGACAATAACGTATAAATCGCTTCCTGCGACCGGATTCCATTCCCTGTTCCTTTCAGGGTAACATTGTTCAGTTCGCTGTCGATCATCACCGCCTGCTCTGTATCCTGCCATTGCAGCTCAATGATCTCCATCATTTTCGTTTTCAGTGTTTCGCTGTAAATGGGGAAGCATACTTCAATGCGGCGATAGATGTTCCGGTTCATCCAGTCGGCTGAGCCCATGTAAACTTCGGGCTGCCCGTTGTTGTGAAAAATAAATACGCGGCCGTGTTCCAGGTAACGGTCGACGATCCGCTTCACCGTAATGTTCTCGCTTTGCCCCTTCACGCCGGGCACAATACGGCAGACGCTGCGAACGATCAGCCGGATGGTAATGCCTGCATTGGACGCTTCGTACAGTTTGTTGACCAGAACTTCTTCTTCGAGGTTATTTAATTTAATCGTAATCCCGGCAGCCAGGCCATTTTTCACATTCGCGATCTCCCGGTCGATCAGCTGTAAAAATTTGGCCTGCAAATTGAATTGCGCCACCAGCAAATGCTGAAATGCAATGATATCCGAGCTGTCGGGCTTCTTCTTTTTACTCAAAAACCGGAAAAGCGTTTCTGCTTCGGTTAACATAGGTTGATGCGCCGTAAGCAATATGTGATCGGTGTAAAAACGCGCGGTTCCCTCATTGAGATTTCCCGTGGCAAGCAGGCCGAGATAGGGACAAGTCGGGTTTTTTCTTTTTACCAATGCGAGCTTCGCGTGCACTTTAAGCGCATTCACGCTATGCACAATTTTTACACCAGCTGACTTCATTTTCTTCGCCCAGCGAATGTTATTGGCTTCATCAAACCTTGCTTTAAGCTCCACCAGAACGGTCACCTTCTTACCATTTTTCGCTGCACTAATCAGCGCAAAAGCGATCTTGGAATCATGCGCTACGCGATACATGGTCGTATAGATTTCTTCAACCTGCGGATTGATTGCTGCCTCATTGAAAAACCGCAGAATGGTGTCGTAACTCTGATAAGGCGCATGCACCATCAGGTCGCGATCCAGGATCGCGTCGAACAGCGAACTGCTTTCGTTCACCCCTTCCATGCCTTGTACGGCTGGCCATTTGGGATAGGTTTCCGCTGGCGGGCTTACAGGCAGTGAAGCCAGGTCTTTGAGGTTATGATATCGGCCTCCCTGAACTACTGAGGCCGTTTTCAGATCAAAAAAAGAGATCAGTTTCTGCAAATGGCGCAATGACAAGCCCGGCTCGTACAACAGGCGCGTAGCGAAGCCAAAATCACGCTTACTGAGTTGTTTTTCAAATTTTTCCGCAATATCGTCGCCATCTTCGTCCATGATATCGAGCTCCGCATCGCGCGTCACCTTGATGTTGAAGGATTCAATGCTGATGGCTTCCGGGAAAAGGCTTTTGAGGTTCCGCTTAATGATATCCTCCAAAAAAATAATGTAATCCTGCCCTTCGATCGTTACTTTCAAAAAGCGGCTCAGGTTACCGGCAGGCACATTGACAAGGGCTACCTGCTCGTCATCCGGCGGGAACTTTAAGATCACAGCGAGATAAAGCTGGTTGTTTTCTGGAAAAAAGGAAGTGTTTTTTTCCAGAAAAACAGGCTGCAAAAACCCTGCGACCTGCGCAAAAAAGTAGTTATTTGCAATGCCTGAAATATCTTCGGGAATGCCATTTTTGTAACAGAAATGCACCCCAAGCTTTGTCAGGGAAGGAATGATGGAGTCGCGCAATATCCCTCCGAATTCATCCTGCTGCCGGTCGATTATTAACCCTGCTTTGCTGAATGCATTCTCATTTTTATCTATGATTTCCTTCTTTTGCAGATAGGGCATCCGAACACGATAAAACTCGTCCAGATTGGAAGAATAAATGGAGAGGAAACGGATGCGCTCCATCAGCGGCACGGATTCATCGGCTGCCTCCTGTAAAACACGGCCATTGAAGGAAAGCCAGCTGATATCACGGTTGAAATAGCGGTACTTTTCCATAACTGATCAGTGTTCAAAAATAGCCGAAGCAGTGACAAAGGCAATGACGGACACGACTATACCGAACATAAACACGTTGTAGGCAATGCGCAGTAACCTGTATTTTCTTCCCAATACAACACCCTGGGAATAGACGTCTTTGGTTAAACTTCCATACAAAAATTCGCGGTCGTTCATCATACGCTGCATGCCATTGGAATAGTCAGTGTATGACATGCGGTAGAAATTCCCGAAGAAAAGCAAATTCACATCCTTGGTATCAATGTCCTCCTGCGTAAACGTGCCGTGCGGGATCGTAGGGCGCGTGGAAAGGATGGAGAAAACCATTGTGACCATACAAACCGTGAGCAAAAGCATGGTTGGTACAATCAGATAGGTGTTGTCTTCCAGCTTGCGGATGAGGATGCTAAGCAGGACCGAAATGATAATGGACGTTGTCGTGATCATGATATGCGCCTTATTATCAGCCATATCGCTCAATCGCTGGTGGTTATTTGAACTGATCCGGAACATGGTTTCAATGCCTTTGTCCGGACGGTCATTCTTTATTTTTTTGATGTCCATGATTTCGGGCGCCGTTGCCGGTATAAAAGGCTGCGTTCCTGATTCAACGACAGGATTTTCTGCGATACTGAGCGTCTCCTCGGGTATGCCGGAATTTTCAAGCTCTTTTTCTTTCAGCTTTTCAATGTTCTTTCGCTTTTGCTTATCCAGCAGGTCGCGGCAATAATCCGTTTGGAAAGTGTGTGATTCCAGCAATGCTATGGTGCTTTTACGCCATTGCGCCTTATCCATTTTCTTTCCGGAACGCTGCTCGGCTTCCTTTCGCACAAGCTTGTTCCAGTCTGAAAACTCAGGCGTCCCAAAATGGAAAAGATCTGCATCACAGACAACCTGCTGCAAAAAGTTCTGCGGATTTTGAGGCCAAATGGTCGCTAAAATGCAACCTTCTACCTCGGCAATAACGCTCTCTTCAATTTCCTCGGAACGCAGGAAATCGGCGGCAAGCGCTGCCCCTCTTTGTTCATGACCCGCCGCTTCTCCCGTGCTGTAACCAGTGTCGTGGAACCAGGCTGCGGTTACTGCAATGAAGGTTTCTTTGTCTTCTAACCGGTAGTGATTGGCGATTTTAACCGCATTGGAAACAACAGCTTCGGTATGCACCAGATTATGGTAACTAAGTTGCGCCAGCTCTTTTGTACCAAAAAAATGATGGACATGATGCCTTACCTTATCGAGCCGATGGTTGTAATTCATAGAAATTCAATTTTGAATAGCGCATTAACATTGTAATCAGGACCACTCGGATTGGAGGTTAACCCCGATCCTGAGCGCCTTTAATCCGGTAACGCCCTGCAACTCTTCGAGATCAAGGAATTCCAGGTCATCATTTAAAGTCTTCTTTTCCTGCAAATACCGGATATAACCTACATATTCTTCAGCAGATTTACTATTAAAATAAACCAGCGCTATTTTTCCGGGCTGCGTAAGGCGCTCTCCGGTCCCTTTAATATGGACTTTATCGATGCGCTTCTTGATAACCTGATAGCGAATGTTATAGGCGCCTTCCACATCAAACCGGCGTTCATCATCGCGGAAACTAATGTCAATGCTGCTGGAATGGATAAAAATCAACTGCGTGGTTTGCAGCGGTTTGTCCATCTGATAGATCAGCGAATTTGTGATTTTGGCAATGGCTGCCATAGAAGTTAGCTGCCAGAGGCGGATGTTCTTGAGATATAATTCACTAAACTTTTTCTCGGGCTCAATGGACTGCCCGATGTAAATGTCATACTCAATCCCATCCGTCCTGAATTTTTCAAAATAACATGGGTAGGACTGCTGGATTTCTTTTCTGAACAGGTCCAGATAAAGGTTTACAGACGAATTGACCTTTTGCATGGAGGCTTCCAGCGCCCGTCTGTTCGAATAAGCGGCTCCGGTGTGTTCATCTGTTATTTCAAAATATTTGTCAATAACATCAACCAATTCCTCATTTTCATCATCGGAGGCACCCGCAACTGCCTGAAATGTTCTTGCTTCTTTGAAATGAACAAGGAACGGGTGCGCTTCATATTCCAGAAAATCGCGCACACGCATTTCGTCGCTGTCAGTGGAATCATTGTCAATTTCATCGATCCATTTTTTGCACTTATAGATCATTTCATCGGCCAGCCCAAACCCCAGTTTCTGCTTTAATATTGTAAAGGTTTCAATCAATAAGTCAAATTGTAAGTGCAAGTCGTCTCTCAGCGCAGCATTTCTTTCCAATGTGGAATTCCGGATATCAATGGCGCCGTAAAGTGGGTAAACATTCCGAAACTGGATATTTTCAATGGTTGGCGAAGGCATTTTCAGTGACTTATCGCGCAGGTAATGCCAGGCGGTTTCGCGAAATCTCCACTGCACCGCAGGCTGTAAGGATGTAAACTTTTCCCGGATCACATTATCGATCTCCACATTAAACTCGTCAATGTAATATTTCATCATTTGCCCGATGAAGGGAAGTGCAGCATCCAACCGCGCAAGCACACGCTCGTCAATCGCCTTTTGCGACTTGGAATACACTTCCAGCACACCAATGGCTTTGCTATCATAGTAAACCGGCAATAAAGCGTAAGACTCCACGCCATCGTTTCTCAGTATGCGGATGAAGTCTTGCTTACTTTCATCTTCCATCGCCAGGTTTCTCATAAACAGCACCTTAGGCGCCTGAAAGTATTGGTTGGCCATGGACAGATACATGTCTTCTGCCCTTTCGTCGGCAAGCGCAGCACTCATGAGCTTGCTGAAAAGCACGGTGCTCCGGTCAAAAACCAGCTTATTGTTCACACGCAACACGGGCAACAAGCCAAAATCAATGTCCGAGTTACAGGCCAGCATTTTCAAAGCATCTGTAACATTGCTGAAATACGTGTTGGCGTCGTAGGACGCCCGATCGAGTATTGCGCTTTTAATGTTATCCACCGCGTGCTCTGCCGTAACATCCGTGAATGTAATGACAGAAAAACCCTCAAACCTGAACATCGACAAAGGTAAGAGTCGGCTCAGGACGGTGATTTCATTGGATTCCTGCAACTCTTTCCGGATCTCCTCAAGATCCAGTTCGGGAAGACTTCCCTTGGCATATACGTCGGCAAAACGGGTGTCTAGATTTGCCCTGTAAAATCGTTTGAGGCCAGTCTTGTCGTCGTTCAGCGCGATAATGAGATCATTCTCGTGCAGGGGCGGAAAATGGTAAAGCCGTTCCAGAATAAACGAGTAAAGCTTTTTCATTTTCTGCTTCACATTGATCACGGTCTTATCCGCAATCTCGCACCGGACACAGCCCGAATTGTCTGTCATGAGCTTGTAAAAGCCTGACGTTCCGTAAAATACGACGGGACTAATCGGTGTGCTGAGTGCCCAAAAAACCTCATCTTCGTTTGTAACGGGTGGCATAAGCATGCCATAAACCAAACTTAACTCTTCTCTGAAATCCGCGATATCATTAATGTCAATGTCTGCGGAAAACGCCGGATTAGACCGAAGCCGGTCCAGCACCATAGAGAAGAATGTTTTTTTGACTGTTTGTTCCTGCCCTGCTTTCTCTTCCAGGAAGTTTATAAAATTCCTGAATGAAATGGAAGAATCAATTTTCTGGAGACCGTATGGTGCATCTTGGATTACATCAATAATAGTCGGTTCCATTATTATATTTTTTAAACGCGCTTACCTTCTGACGGTTGTCAAAATTCCGCGTTTTTTGTTAAACCCCAATGTTAAATTTTAAGTTACTCTTTTAAGACCGGTTCTTTAATTTTCTCTGTGACAGATGGTTTTATGATCATCCGAAGTGACTGATCTTTGGTAAAATAGGCCACCATCCAGTTATACAGGGTCTTGATCCGGTTCCGGTGATTAATCAGCGAGATCAGGTGTATGAAAAGCCATGCAAGCCACGCGATCACACCTTTGAAATGCAGTTTTGGCGATGGCATATCCACAACCGCTTTTGCGCGGCCAATGATGGCCATGGAGCCTTTATCGTGATATGCGAATGGTTTTAACGGCTGATGTTCTGCGGTTCTTCGGAAATTCTCTGCCAATGTTTTGCCTTGCTGGATCGCAACTTGGGCTACCTGCGGGTGACCGGTTGGAAAATTTGGGTCCGTTTGCTGCAGACACGCGTCGCCTATTGCATAAATATTGTAAGTGCCGATCAGCTTGTTATAAGCGTCCACCAGCATCCTCCGGCCGCGACCGTAAGCTTCCGGCGGAATGCCTTCGAACACCTTGCCCGTTACGCCTGCTGCCCAGATCAGTGTTTTGGCTTCAATACATTCACCTTCACTGAAACAGACCTTATCATCCACAAAATCGGAAACGTGCGTGTTAAGCTTGATTTTCACACCCAGCTTGCGCAACGCTTCGTAAGTGTCTTTCTGTGAGGCTACGCTCATGGGCGACAGCAACGCGTCGCCGCCATCGACCAGGTAAATTTCACTTCCTTTTCCGGCCAGCTCGGGATATTCTTTTCTTAAAATGCCGTTACGCATTTCGGCAAACATACCGGAAATTTCAACGCCCGTAGGCCCGCCGCCGGCAATAACAACAGTCAAAAGTTTCCTGACTTCCTCGGGATCTTCGGAAATCGTGGCTAGCTCCATTTGCTGCAACAGGCGATTCCGCATGCCAATGGCATCTTCGACGGTTTTCATGGGAGTAGCATTACGCTTGACATTCTCCATGCCGAAGAAATTGGTTTCTGCCCCGGTTGCGAAAACCAGGTAGTCATATTCAAGCTCTCCGTTTGAAAGGATGATCTTGTTTTCGGTGGTTACCACACTTTGCAACTCTCCCAGACGGAATGCTAAATTACCTTTTCCCCGGAAAAGCTTGCGGAACGGGTAACTAATGCTCGATGGCTCCAAAAAAGCCGTGGCAACCTGATAAATCAGCGGTGGAAAGAAATTATAATTGTTTTTATCGACGAGTGTTACCTCAAACTTATTGTTCTTGGCCAGGTCGAGCGCCAGGTTTACACCGGCAAACCCACCTCCTACGATTACAATTTTCATAATGCTTACTGTTTTTTAGGGGTAATGTTGTTAATTATTTGCTCCGCATTGATCGGCAACAGTCTGCATAGCCCCCCAGGTAAGATTATCAAATGAGGCACGCTAGGCCAGGCTGTCGGTCATTTTCCCCGATTTTTTCAAATATTTGATATATCCATAAACAAGACCCAGAAAGACGCCAATGCCTATGAAAAGCCTCACGCGCGTTTCGCTGTCGGGAGTAAGCTCGGGATATCTGAACAGTATGATGGCCGTGATCCCCATTAACCAGACGAACAACGTGTTATATTCCTTTAAAATCCATCGTTTGTAATTAAAACGCATATCATTGAATGTCTCCGACATGCCACTGAAGTTGATGATCCACCTGTTTACTTTCCTGCAATAATTGTCAAAATCAGCGCCGAACTTGTTGCGTAAAAAGTTCTCTTCCGCCAGCACGATCGCCTGATATATGAACAAAAATGACGGCATAACAATGCCCACATATACCAAAGAATTCGATAAAATCCCTACACCCAGCAACATTAGGATATTTCCAACATAAAGCGGATTGCGGCAATGTTTGAAAATGCCTTCCGTCACCAGTTTTTCAGCATAAACCCTCCGGTCGCGCCCGCCGCGGATAATGTACGCAAGACCAATGGTTATGCCCCGGATGATCTCCCCGGAAAAAGTCACCAATAAGCCTAGAATGATTGGAAACAGATAATATTTTTCTCCAAAATGCTCTGGCTTGAACAATAATGGTGAGGGCAGGAATAGCAACAGATAAAGAAAAATAAACAAAATATTCCTGAACCTGAAAAAGAAATTACCAATTGTGACCATCATTTTTTATAAGCGATTAGACCTGAAAAATTATACCATTTGAAGAAAGTTTCACAATCTCCAAAGCCCGTTTCTTTCAATAAAAGCAGATTTTCAGATAGCTTATATGGAATGAGAACGTTTTCCAGGGCCTCCCGTTTCTGCGAAATTTCCATCTCGCTATAATGGTTACGGCGCTTATAATTGTAATAATATTTGATAAAATCACGATTGAAAACGGTGCTTTCTGCCAGCACTTTTTCGACCAGCAACAGCACACCTCCGGGGTTAAGCCCTTCGTAAATATTGCGCAGTAACCGCTCTCTGTAAAGTGGCCTTACAAATTGCAATGTCAGGCAAAGGATCACAACGGAAGCATTCTTGATCGGCAGCTTCTCGTGCAAATCGCCCGTAACGAGTTCGTATGGACGCACAAAACCTGCTTCCTTTAACTTCACATCACATTTGTCAAGCATTTCGGTCGACTCGTCGATCCCGATGAACCGGATATCCGACGGGATGAGCTTGTCTATCTCGATCATTGTGGTGCCCGTGGAGCATCCCAAATCATATACAAAACTTCCTTCCCTGACGTGATCCGCCGCAATTTCTCCCAGCATGCGCTGCATTTCGTTGTAAAACGGGACTGATCTGCTGACCATGTCGTCAAAAACTTTTACAACTGTTGTCCCGAATTTAAAATCCGACACTTTGGTAATTTCATCTTTGAAAACATTGTCCTGTTCGGGTTGCGGTGTCTCTGTCATACTTGGTTAGGTTTTATCGGGATTTTGCGGTTAAATATCTTTTGATCAAAAACCCTGCCATAAGCCGATAATGGCACTGACACGGAATTTGTCCTTAAAACTGACAAATAAAACACAAAATCCACCCGCTAACAGCATCACTTAAAGATTTTCGCAATCTTAAACCGGTTTAATCCGCTGCACCACAGTTTTCCCGGTAGCCGTTTCAGTTCCTTTCAGTTCAATATAAACTACATTGGGAGACCAGAACGTCCCACCGTCGATATGGATAAAAACCCGGCTCAGGATGCACTCCTTCTTATTTATATTCGCATAAACATGATACTCATTCTTGCTGTCCTTCCGCAGATAGAGCGGCATTTTCGAGTATGCAACCGACCGTAGTTCGTAGGTGGAATTTCCGATGGACTTGGAGTTAATCCCGTAAGCAAACTTTCTCTGCAGGTAATTGAGATCCCTCTTCTCGCCTCCATCGGTATATCTGATCCAGAACGCGTCGACAGGGTTCTTCTGACTTAACCGGCCCTGTTCGTCCATGTTAAGGTGATAAATAATGGTATTCGCATTGGGGTCACGCTGAATGTAGAAAAGTAATCCGGGGATATTCTTTGGTACTGGAAACTCATCGGGTTCGCTAGCGGAAACCTTTGAAATTTCATGAGCAGAATGACTTACTGAATACGAACACAGCAGCAGGCTAAAAGCCAGCATTATACTAACTGCGTTTTTCATGACTATTGTTGAGTACTATTGATAAATTGCCTGGGCAATCATTTCGCGGTCACATTCACCATATTGGAGCACTTCTTCAACCATTGCGGCATTTCCCGAAAATGGTCCGGACGATTGTATTTTCAAAGTAGCCATAGCTGCTCCGAATTCACCCGCTTCCTGGATATCAGCTCCCTGAATTTTTTTACTCAGATAACCCGCCATATAGGTGTCACCGCAGCCGGTCGCATCCACGATCGCCGTTGGCTTATAAGCTGGAATCCTGAAAAAATCATTGTCTTTATAGATCAGTGAGCCTTTACTGCCCAGTGTGATAATTACTTCTTTTACACCAAGGTCCGCCAGATATTCGGCGCCCTTGCGCACGTCGCTGGTGCCTGTCACCACTTCCATTTCAAACTCATTGGCTTTGAGGATCGAAACATGCGGAAGCGCTTCTTTTTTGTCGGCCCAGTCTTTATACAAAACCTTCCGGTCTTTTACATATCTCAGATAACCCTGAATATCCAGTGAAACCGTTCCCTTTTGAGCCAGCGATTTCAACAGATCCACAGAAATATCATCGGAAAGCAAAGGACCCAAATGAAATATCCGCGACTCAATGTCAGGCATTTGCGCGGTGGTGAACGGGGCGGCTTTGTGCAGCACATTCTGCTCGCGGTGATCCTGATTGGCACTGTAGATATTTTCGAAGTAAACAGTGTGTTCGCTCGGTTGCGAGAAGACCTGAATGTTTTCGTCTCTCAATGCGGATACGATATGGTTTTCTTTTTCTGCCAGCGCCGTCACCAGCATGTAGTCCACATCAAAGTGCCTGAGCGCCTTCGAAAAGTAGAACGACGTGCCGCCGGGCATGTATTTGACAGACTGGGCAGTTACCACTTTATCCAAAGTAATGTGCCCTATGGTACAAATGTCGTACATCTTCATTTTCAATTTAATTTTATCAAGGCTTGTGTCGGTGCCCGATAAAAGTTGACAACTAACCCCAAATTGTAATTGTGTCCGCTATTTGGGCAAAATCGGTAATCTCAACATCCGCCTCCGAAACTTTCAAATTCGAATCATCGGCTTCATCCCATCCTTTCACATTCAGCCAGATTGTTTTGCAGCCTAATGACCTGGCCGGCTGAATATCCTTGGAATACGAATCCCCGATCACGACACATTCCTGAGGAGGCAGCGCCAGCTTATCAATTCCGAGCTGATAAATTTGCGGGTTGGGCTTCCGGACGCCAACAACGGCAGATTCAACAACAGCCTGGAAATAATGTGCAATGCCGAAATCCTGCAGAACATGATTGATGTTTCCGTAAAAATTGGAAACCATCACGAGCGGGTATTTTTGCGCCAGTTGTGCCAAAACAGGCGCGGCTTTTTCAACAGTAGTGTGTGCAAAACGGTTACATTCGCTGGCTATCGCCTCAATGGCCCCATCATTTAATTCAAATCCCTTTTCTCGCAAAAAGCTGAATTGCTGTTCAACTTTTAAAAACAAAACGTCATAGAATACGTGATGCGGTTCAATGATCGGTTTGATTGCCAGAGCTCTCTCGCCGTATTTGTATGCCTCTGCAAATGCGTCCCGATCCACATTTACCTGGTTACGCTGGTAACTTTCCCACAAAACATTAGCCCAATGCAGGCCGTTGGTATCGATCGTACCACCGTAATCAAATAAAATTCCTTTAATCATACGCGCTTCGGCTTTCCGCATGCAGCTTCCGGCCTTTATTGAATTCAAAAATATTAAGTCAAAATCTCGCTGATAGGTGATTGCCACCAGGCAATCTAATCAGCCAAAACGGCTTCTTCCTTTACCTTCACCTTTTTACTCATCAACGCTAAACCAACGATGATCCAGAAAATTTCCCGGATCCGCATCACGATCCCGATGAAGATGCCTTGTGATGCTGCGAAACCCACGCTGCTTAATGCAAGTGCAAGTCCGCCTTCCCTTGTGCCCAATTGCATCGGGAAAAAGAAAATCAGGTTGGCAAAGAGCGACGATCCCGAACTGATGATCAGCGATTCCGACAAGGACATTCCTAAACCAATGGCGTGAGCGGTGAAAAAGATCTCTGCGCAACCAATGACCCTTGCGGTGAATTCATAGAACAACGACAAGTAAAAAATGTTTCTCCTTTCGGCATATAAAATGCGGATCTGGTCGTCTACCTCGTATAATGTTTCTGAGTTTTTTAGTGCAAATGCCCTGGCTTTGGTTTTTATAAAAGGGATCTTTTCCAAAAGGCGGAATGTGCTTACGGTAAAACCTTTTTTATAAACATTGATAAACCAATATCCTAAAACCAGCCCCGTAACCAATAGAATCCCGCAACCCGCCAGCATTACATTATTCAATGGCACCACGGCGACGATCAAAACGATAGAAGCCAGCCAGAAAATAACGTGCGAAAACATATGCATTAGGCTGTAAAGCAGCACCGAAGATGTGGCTTTCTGGATTCCTAATGCGGGTTTCAGTTCCAATATCCGGTAAGGCTCGCCGCCTAACGCGACAAACGGCGTAATGTAATTGATCGCATATCCCGAGATGGTCAGCTTCAAGACAGACCAAAATGAAAGATTGCTTTCAGGCAAATTCGGCTCCCGGATAATCGACCGGAAAGCAAGCGCATTCAGGACGTAAATTACCAGCCAGCTCCCGATGACCGGGATAAACCAGATGCCTGTCCTGTTAATGTTTTCCCAAATCACAAGCGGCCCCGTGCCATAGATCATATATCCTAGCGACAGAATGCCTATGGCCATGAAAAGGGCTTTATACGCCTTGGAATTCATTCGTTTTTTCAGTCAAAATCTTTTGATAAAAATAACGGCTCACCTTTTCCTGGTTCACGATCATGTAGATCAGGATGGGGTTAAGAACAAACATATCGAAGAAGAAATAAATCCAAGATTGGTCCAAAAACAGCCAAAGAAACAGGAATAGCACCCTTGTATTGAACTGGACAATATTGGTATACTTCATCAATGGCTTGTTATGCGCCCTAAAATCGGTGACCAGATCTTTCGGCAAACCTGTTTTATATTTTTCACGAACCAGGCTTAGCAACTTCTGCAATTGCGGTGAAAAGCTTTCCTGTAACTTAGTATAGTTCAGATAAGTGCGGGCGATGAATTTCATTCCAAAATCCGATTTCCAACTTAGGTTGTCATATTCAGCCTGCAAGTCGCGGCTGTTGTCCAGCTCGCTTCCCGAAGTTCCTTTGATAAAAAACAAATGCACATTCCGGTAATAATCAGCCATCGCCGACTGCACCACGTGCGACGCTCCTGCGAGCACACCCGGCACCCAGATCCACGCGCTCCAACCCTCGTTCATGCTCCTGAGGCAGATCGCAATGTGAATGGCAATAAACCAGAAATCACCCGCAGCACCATCCAAAATCCGTCCTAACCGGCTCTTGTCATTCGTCATCCGCGCCAGCTGACCGTCCGCGCTGTCCAGCGAATTGGCAAAAACCAGCAGCAACATCCCGATCACATTGATCCATAGCTCCTGATAATAAAACAGGATCCCGGCCGCGACGCCGAAGAAAATGCTGATAATGGTCACCGGATTGGGCCTTAACCCTATTTTGGCACAAAACAATGCAATCTGATACCCAATGGGCCGGTAAAACCAAATGTCGATCTGCTCTTCCGTATCATTGGATTTCAGCGAACTTTCAAATGCTGAAAGTTCAGGTTCAGTATTGGTCGTTTCGGGGCGCTTTCTAACTGGATCCATTAATTGCTTTTTGTAAATTTCTCGTAAATCATACGGGCAATGTGGCCTGCGGCCTGATCACGGCATGGCGCGAAACTGGGCCAGTCATTTAAATCAATAATGCCGAAACTGCCGTCTTTGCCGATAATGGCGTCACCGCCGTAAACATCTATTCCAACCACTCCCGCCGCTTCTGTTGCGACGTTTTTCAATTTATCTGCATCGAAAGCATAGTAAGCCGAATTGCCGTTAATGTTTTGATATTCAACGTATTTATGATGGTTGTTATCATATGGATAAAACCAAAAGAAAAAGTCTGTTCCGCGCACGCCATAAAATTTCACCAGGTCGCCGATCAAATGTTTACTGATCACGGCATCGGGTATATCACGCAATGCATATTCCCGCAAAATTTCCCTGGCCTCCTCACGCGACGCTGCGAATGACACGTCTTCCTTGTGAATAGCGTGAAAATCGCCCCTTTTAATCCAATAACCTTTACCGGTAATTGCATCAAAAACCTCGTCACCCAGATAGTCCGTTGGCACAATGTAACTTTCGGCGACCGGAATGTTGTTCAGGTTCAATGCGTTGGTCAGGTTCGTCCGAAAGCAATTTTCGATGCCAAATGCTGAGTTAATAACCTGTGCACCATTTTCTTCCAAAGCCTGCAGTTTTTTGACTACTTCTTTCTGGCGGGCCATTGTGAAGATCTTTTGCTCGGTAATGTTTTCGTTTTGTAAAAAATCGTCTTCAAAACTGATCCGCACTTTGCATCCCATTTTCTCTAATTCCTTTGCTGTCAAAGAAAAAATCGCATCATCATTTCCAATGTGGTTAGGCGAGAACTTGCGGTTCCTGGGAACGCCTAAAATGTTTAATTCACTCATTTACGCTGCGGCAGATAATATGCTCCTGCCTTTATTTGGTGTCTGTTACTCAATATATTTTAAATCAAACAGCAGTTTCGGGGCTTAAAAAAAGCTCGGCTGTTTTAATATCCTGCACGTGGTCTACATCCACAATTTTCGAGAACGGATAAGCTTTCAGATGAATGCCACTTTCCAGCAACTGGCGCTGAAAATTGCGCATCCGGCTTACACCATTGTTTACGGCCTCGCTTACCAGCGCAATAGCTTCTTTTCTGAGGCAATAGATTCCGCCAGAAACGAACGTGGTTTGCGTTGTGTTTGTATCCGTGAATGCGGTAATGTTCGCCGCATGGTCCACTGTTACATATAACGGGCTTTCGTCGTCTATGAAGCTTGTTACCGCCATAAGGCCGCCCAGTTCTTTACTGCCTGCGAACTCCTGAATGTAGGCGGTGAATTCGTCTTCTTTAAAAACCGTGTCTGTTGTTGTCAGGCAAATGGCTTCCAGTTCCGGATCGCTTCCCAGCAGTTCGAAAACGCTATGCAGCGAACTCGGTGTTGATTTTTTCACGATCTGAATCGGCAATGTCAGGCTCAGTTCGGACAAGTGACTTTCCAGGGCGGCTGACTCTTCGTTGATAATGATCATGATCTTTTCCGCCTTGTTGCGCATAAAGATCCCTATCAGCCTGTCTATCAGCATTTCTCCATAAAGTGTCACCATTGGTTTGGGAAGCGGAAAGCCCTCCTTTGCCAAACGTGATCCTTCTCCGGCCGCTATAATTGCGTAATTCATATATAATTGGTGTCGTATTTTTTTGTCCTCCTTAAAAATCAAGCCGGAACCGCGCTCTTATCCCCCATTCCGAAACATTCGGGTTGTCCAGATAAGTAAAACGTTTCACGAGATCGACTCTTAGCAGCTTGAAAATATTCGCTACGCCGACGCTTCCCTCAATGTAAGGTTCGCGCGACAATGTATAGCTGATCGGCTTACCGTTCTCATCCACCGGAAAGCGGAAGAGTCCGGGATTGTTTGTAGGATTGTTCTCATCCCTAAGTCCGCCCATCAACCCTTTGAAGCTGAAAACTTCTCTCAGTTTCAGTTTTTTCAACAGTGGTATTTTATTAAAAATGAATCCGTTCATGTAATACTGCACGTCCAGGCTGGCATAATGATCACTCACAAATTCCAGGAAGTTCATCAGGTTATAGCTGTTGAGCTGGTAAGCGTAAGTCTGGTTGGCGCGGTGGATGGACAGCAGCGGGAACAGCACGTTGCTTCCGAAAATGTAATTTCCCTCAGCCGTGACGTCCGCATAACCAAACTGCGACAGGTAAACACGCTTGGCAATGTTAGCTGAAACGTTGTGATAACGGTTTTGCCCTTCAAAAACACCTTTCAAACCTGCATTATAGCGCAATGTGAAAATCGGATATTTGTTAATGATCGGCGTCCGATACAGTTTTCCCTGATAATATTGCTCATGCGGTGCATAGCGCAGTTCCAGGTTTGCTTCTGTGTTGCTCAGGCCGCCTACATTCTCTAAAACGCCTTCACTATCAAGCTTTTCGTATCGCAGAATCCCGGCGGGTGTTTGTCTCCAGTTCGTAAAACCGATCTTATAAGAAAAGCGGCTTTCGAACTCGCGGACATATTCCAGCTTGTATACATCATTGTAAAGCCAGCGGTTGTTATCGCCTCTTTTGAATGATAAAAGGAAGTTATCTTCTTGCACAAACTGCAAATCCTGTCCCGGGATCTTGGTATCACGCTGGTAACTGGCGCGGATGTAATTCAGAGGAAAGTGGTAAACGGATTTGTTATTGAATGAATAAGTGCCGCTCAAAAAATACTTCCATCTCTGGTCTTTGAAACCGTAAGCCGCATAAGTTTCCAGATAGAAGCGCTTGCTGAAATCCGTTGTAGTCCGTCCGCCAAAACGCAGCCTGAAACCTTCGACCGGGTTGAAACTGTAAAACGTGTTCACCGGTCCTACTTCCACTTTTCCAAACGATTTATAACCGGACAAGAAAAGCGTGGCAATGTCCATAGTCCTGCGGAATGACGGAATGGTCTGCAGCGTATCCACATTTCTGTAAATATTCAGCTCCATTTTTTCCAGAGGCAAGTGCCGCGCGCCAGCCCAGAATGCTTCACCCGAATTTGTACTCGGATTGAAAGCAACTTCTTCTCTTGGCCCACTGTAAACGCTGTCGGGCCGACTTTGGTTAATGGTGTAGTTTTTGAAATTTACCACACGCTGACCGTAAAAACCTGCATTCTTCTCGCCCAGGGCGAACTCCATTCCCAGTGTCGTCTTGGTCGGGTGATAGCGCCCGTCCGGTCCTTTTTCATATTCCAGACGCGCTTCGAGGTCACGCATGAAATTGAGGTTAATGTCTTTGTTGACAGTCAGATAGGCATTTTGAACTCCATAATTTCCGTCCAATGTGATAAACAGCTTACCTTCGAAAAGCATGTCTGTTTTATTTCTCGGCACAAAACCCAATTCAACCAGCCACGGCGTTTCTGTCTTGATCGTATCGCGAATGAAGAACTTGTAGAATGTCGGCGCGGAATTCGCGATAGGGCTTAATAACAGGTTTGTAGCAATTGAAATGTCATTTTCGTAAAGATTTACATCTTCGTATAACCTGTTGAAATAAGCACTCAGACCATCATTATCAACAAATTTTGAGTCAAATTCCGCTCTTCTGTTGGCCAGCACCCATTGTTTTTTGGTATAAGGGTTTTTGCGGAAATAAACCTGCGATAGCTTTTCCTGAATGTAAGCAGGCAACATATTCTTGCCACCCATTGCCGTCGAATCCTGATCCTCAAAAAGGAATTGGTAATTCTTGAAAATGCGCTTCTCCTTGAAATTGTCTGACAGGTTGCTCAGTGCAAACGAGATTTTTTCATATTGCTCGTACTCAACAAAGTCGCTGGCGGCCATCTTGTTCTGGTCCTTGTGCGCAATCACCTCACGGATCAGTTGAACGGCAGGATTGTCTTTGTTTCTGTAACGTCCCCTTCCCTTAATGGTCACTTCTTTCAACATGGAAGCATCCACCGCCATTTTCACATTGATCACCTGATCAATGCCGGGTGTGATGGGTTTTTCAATGCTGAGATATCCTACGTATGTGAATTTTACGGTTTTGTAATCTTCACGCAATGTCATCGCATATTTTCCGTCTGCGTCGGAAGCTGTTCCCATGGTTGTTCCCGGGATCAGGACGGACACGAAAGGCAATGTTTCGCCTGTTTTTGCGTCGGTGACGGTTCCTTTAATTGTGGTGCTTTGCGCTATGGCTGTTCCGGAAAAGGTCTGTGCAAGACAGATAACCAGGAAAAGTTTTAACCATACCGACTTATTTATTGTTTTCATTGTTGAACTTCATAACGTTATTTTTCATGTTTCCCTCGCGGGGGTGCTTTACCCTGGCGCTACGCTTGGTGCTCCATCGGGAATGGCTTTACTTTACAGCCACTTATTTTCTTTGTACCAAATTAAGGTCTCCTGCATGCCCTGTCGCAAGTCGTATTGCGGTGTATAGTGCAGGCTGTTTCTGGCTGCCTCTATGCTGCAGATCCAGTTGGAAGCTGTGAGCTCTTTCAGTTTTTCCTTATTCAAAACCGGGGTTACGGAAGTAAATCCATATATAAAATCCAGGAACCCTGCCATGAACCTCACCAAAAACAAAGGTAAATGTGCCCTGAATATGTTTTTACCACTGATTTCCCGGAACCGGTCGGCGAATGCGTAACGGTCGTAGGCTTGTCCGTCGGAAATATTGTATACTGAGGTTTCGCGCTGGCTTTCCAGCATTGCGGCCATTGTGGCGGCCACAAGATCTTTCACATAAACGAAGCTCAGCCGTTGCGGGCCTTTGCCTATGTATGCATCCAATCCTTTGTTCAGTGTTTTGAAAAGAATAAACAAATCCTTTTCACCGGGACCATAAACGGCAGTCGGACGGATAATGGTGAGCGGTAAGCCGCTTACTTGTTCGAGATACTGCTCGGCAAGCAATTTACTTTTGCCATAATCGGTCACAGGAATGGGTAATGTATCCTCCGTAATAAGCTGTTGCTCAGCGTAAGCAAGCGGGCCAATGGCGGCCAGGCTGCTCAGAAAAACAAAACGCTTCAAAGGAATATTGGCTGACATTGCGGCCTGCGCCAGATGCAGGGAATATTCTGCATTGACT
The DNA here is from genome assembly GCF_023822005.2 of Dyadobacter fanqingshengii. Classification (GTDB taxonomy): domain Bacteria; phylum Bacteroidota; class Bacteroidia; order Cytophagales; family Spirosomataceae; genus Dyadobacter; species Dyadobacter fanqingshengii. The sequence continues at coordinate 6,137,108 of NZ_CP098806.1, read as the reverse complement.
TTGTTATAAACGGCCGTTTTCTTCGCCTTCGTCACTCCTGCTGCATGGATAATGTAGGAATAGCCTCCATTTTCCAGTAATTCTTTCAAGGAATCCCTTGACTCAAAATTGGTATTCACAAACGTCAGCGGGCCTTTTCCGTTCTTTTCCAAATCGCTTTGCAGCTTTTTCAGAAAGGTCAGGTCGCTGGAAGGCCTTACTGCTGCGTGCACTTCCATGCCTGCTTCCAGTGCAGCTTCAACCAGGTGAAAACCTATGAAACCGCTGGCCCCCGTTATGAATACTTTCTCTTTCATATTGCCTTTTCCAACAATCTGTACCGTTTGTACAGCTTTCCGTTGATTTGCTCAATGGCGTGGTTCATCAGATAATTTTCTTCCAGCATCCACGAACATTCCCCACCTGTGACTTTTGTACCGTAAGTATTTTTAATGATATGGCCATATAAACAGGCTTCAATGCCCATTTTGCGATATCCTTCAATTACACCCAATGTGAGTACGCGGATGCGGGTTATATTTTTTTTACCAAACAGGAGTTTAAAAATTCCGGTCGGCAACAAACGTCCTCTTTTGATCTTGATCTGGATCTGGTTAATGTCCGGGATACCCAACACAAAACCCACCAGCTTGTTATCCTTTTCTGCAACGAGGCAGAAGTTTGGGTCGAGGATCAACTTCAAGTCAGCAGCCAGGTAATCAAATTCCTTTTCGGTCATCGGAACAAAGCCCAGATTCTTGTCCCAGGCGCTGTTGTAAATTTCCCTGATCTTGGCTACCTCGTTTTTGAAATCCTTCAAATTGATCTTGCGAATCGTAATGCCGCTTCTTTTCAACCGTCCTTCCAATGCTTCGATTAATCTTACTGACTTGTCATTGGCCTCGTTCACATTGATCTCATAAGCAAGCAGATCCGTCTTTTTGGTCAAACCTGTTTTTTCAAGCAAGGGAACGTAGTAAGGCGGATTGTAAGGCATCATTGCCATCGGCGGTTTGTCGTAACCTTCGATCAGCAGTCCTGCCGTATCATTTGTCGACAAGTTTACCGGCCCGATCAGCGTATTCGCTCCTTTTTCCTTCACCCAATCCGACGCCTGCTTAATCAGCAGATCGACTGTTTCCTGGTCATTGATCGTGTCAAAAAAACCAAAGAACCCGTCGTTCCTATTTGTAAACGCATTGTGATTGCGGTTGTAAATGGCCGCAACGCGTCCCACGATCTTGTCTCCATCATAAGCCAGGAATAGCTGAACTACCGAATGTTCATAAAAAGGATGTTTCTTCGGCGTAAGCATATCCCGTTGTGCTATAAACAGTTCCGGAACATAATTGGGATCTTCCTTATATAATTCATGAGGAAAATCGATGAACAATTCCAGTTCCTTGGGAGAGTTTACGTGGGCAATGCGCTTCATAGTTTTGCGGTAACAGCTTCGGGACAGATCTGACGATAAATTTTTGCCATCTTATCAACTGCTTCTTCAATCTGGCTGAATGTGTGCGTTGCCATCAGCGAGAAACGGATCAATGAATGTTCCGGCCGAACCGCTGGCGAAACAACCGGATTTACAAATACGCCATCTTCCTGCAACAGCTTTGTCATCAGGAATGTCTTCTCATTATCGCGGATGTAAACCGGTAAAATCGGACTTTCTGTTTTTCCCAGATCAAAACCATTGACCAGCAGCAACTCTTTTGCATATCTTGTATTGGCCCAAAGGCGCTCAATATGATGCGGCTCGGACTCAATGATATCCAATGCTGCCAATGTGCTTCCAACTGCTGCCGGCGTCATACTTGCACTGAACATCAGTGAACGCGCGCGGTGTTTCAGGTAATCGATCGTAGCTGCGTCTCCGGCGATAAAGCCGCCTAACGATGCCAGCGATTTACTGAATGTGCCCATGATCAGGTCTGTGGTTTCGGTTAAGCCGAAGTAGGACGCTGTTCCTGCCCCATTCTTTCCGATCACACCCAAACTATGCGCGTCATCAACCAAAACCGAAGCGTCAAATTCTGCCGCGATGGCATTCAGTTCAGGAAGTTTCACAATGTCTCCTTCCATGCTGAAAATCCCGTCCGTAGCGATCAGCTTCACGGCTTCCTCAGGCAAAAGACTCAGTTTTTTTCTGAGGTCCTTCATGTCGTTGTGCGCATATTTGATCACCTTGGAAAAAGACAAACGGCTTCCGTCAATGATGGAAGCATGATCGCTTTCGTCCAGGATCAGATAATCATTGCGGCCGGTAAGGCTTGACAATGCGCCCAGATTGGCCTGGTAACCTGTGCTGAAAAGCACTGAGGCTTCCTTTCCGGTATATAATGCAAGCCTTCTCTCCAGTTCTTCATGGATGTCCAGCGTTCCATTCAGGAACCGGGATCCGGCACATCCGCTTCCGTATTTCTGAATGGCTTTTTGAGATGACTCGATAATGTAAGGATGCGAGGTCAGTCCCAGATATGAATTTGATCCAAACATGAGGACCGGCTTTCCATTGATGATAACTTCCGTGTCTTGCCCGGATTCGATGGGGCGGAAGTAAGGGTAAAGACCTTTGGATCGAATGATAGCCGCGTCTTTAAATTCGGCGATGCGCTTATTTAATTTTTTACCCATAAGTAATTAATGTCAGAATCAACAGCTTCTTTTAGTGGGGTGCCTGTTGGCTTAAAGCCGAGGCTGTGGGGTGATCAGAGTGATCAGTTGGTATTGTAGTGTTTATTTTCCATGCTAATTTTTTTAGAACTTGAGTTTGATAAAAATGTCAGTTTCGCCTGTCAGCGCCTTCAATTATCCTGTTCTTAAACTACTATCCGGCCTCAACAATTTACCGGAATTTATCTACTGGCATTCAAAGTTAAAAGGTAAACCCGATACCTGCCATACTAGTTCATCAAATCACCTATTCATTTTGCATTTTACCGTTAACATGAAAAAAAACTTTTTGCACTTTTTACCCTTCCAGCCGCTAAAATGTCAAGTTCTGACCAACTTTGTTTTCAGTATTTCAAAAATGGGCACTTCCTCAAACAGGTATTTTTTCATGTTAACGTTTATTCCGGCTAAGCTTCCTCAACCACTATACTTTTGGTTACCGGGCGAGAACGGAATCTGAATGAAGCCCACTTTTCACCAACCCTGTCAACCAGATAATACATCATTGGTACCAGATAGATGGTTAAAAGCATTGAGCTGGTCAACCCGCCAATTAAAACCCATGCCAGCGAGTTTTTCCACTCCGCACCTGCTCCTGTTGCCGTTGCAATAGGCACCATTCCGATCACCATCGCAATGGTTGTCATTAAAATCGGCCTGAGACGCTCTTCACCGGCAATCAAAATCGCTTCCCTGAACGGCACGCCTAGCTCTTTTTGCTGATTGGCAAAGTCCACGATCAGAATTGCATTTTTAACTACAAGCCCAATCAGCATCAGCATCCCCAAAAGAGCGAAAATACCGATGTTTGACGACGATAATGCGAGAGCCAAAAGTGCCCCGACAACGGCAACCGGGATGGAGAACAATACGACAAGCGGATAAACAAAACTATCGTAGAGCAACACCATGATAAAGTATACCAAAACCAGCCCCGCAAGCATCGCCAGACCTAACGAACCAAAACCTTCGCTCTGGTTTTTCGCATCACCTCCCCAAGTCAATATAACGTCAGACGGAAGAGGCTTTTCGATTAAGCCCTGCTGAATATTGCTCACCAATGTTCCCGATCCAATCCCTAATGTATTAGCGGTCACCGTCACGGATGAACGACGGTTTTTCCGCTCTACAATCGACGGCCCGTTGCTCAGGCTTACGTTCGCGAACTCGGCCAGGCGCACCGGACGTTTCGCAGCCGGACTGTAAAAGTTTATATTTTTGACATCATCCGGATTCTTACGGTCGAATGCATCCAGCATAATGCGGATCTCGTAATCTTCACCGCCATCCCTGTATTTTGAATCGTCATTTCCCGCGAAAGCATTCTGCATGGTTGCGCCTACGGTCTGAATGTCCAGCCCAAGTTTCGCCATTTTTTCACGGTCTATTTCGACCCTTACTTCCGGGTTACCGGCTTCCACGGACACATTCACGTCGTTAGCACCCGGTGTTTTTCTTAATCTGTTGGCGAGATCATTGGCCGATACAAGGATTTTATCCAGATCATCACCACTCAAAAAGATCTCGATCGGAGAAGCACCTGAGTTTACCATCCCTACGGCTGCTGAATTGAATTCAATGCCTGCAAACTTCTGTTCCAACTCTTTACGCACGGAAAGCATGTAATCCTCAGTCGGTTGTGCATTGGCGCGTTCGTCTGCCGGGATTAATTCGACGGTCAATTCCGTTCTGTTTGTTTCGCCGCGCCCGGAGCTGTTCAACCCTGTGCTCGCTCCGCCTACGTTGGCAAAGATCGTTTTTACCTCAGGTTTTTTTCTCAAATAATCCTCTATCTGTCTGGAAGTAAGGTTATTCTGTTGCAAAGAAGCGCTTTTGTCCAATTTCATGGTTAGCAAAAACTTGCCCTGATCACCTTCTGCAACGAACTCGGAACCGATAATTCCTAAACTCATCACCCAAACCGTCATCCCGAATATTGCTACCAGAATTCCTGAAAATGCGAGCTTATGACCCAAAACCCACTGCAAACTGCCGTGATACCATTTGGTCATTTTAGTAAGTCCTTTTTCAAACCATAATAAGAAGGCCTGAACGGGATTTTTCGGATCTAAATGCTCTATCCGCGCCATTTTGGAAGTCATCCAGGGCGTAAGCGTGAAACTTACGAGCAAGCTGACCATTGTTGCAAATGCAACTGTTAAGCTGAATTGACGAAGCAAATCGGCGATAACCGAGTTTACGAATGTGATCGGAACAAAAACCACCACAATCACGAGCGTGATCGCCAATGCTGCAAATCCGATTTCGGTAACGCCTTCTATGGTCGCGTCCCAGCGATTTTTACCCATTTCCAGATGTCGCTGAATGTTTTCCAGGATTACAATGGAGTCGTCGACCAGGATCCCGATCACCAGCGAAAGTGCCAGTAATGTCATCAGGTTCAGCGAGTAACCCATTAAATACATGAAAAGGAAAGCCGCGATCAATGATGCCGGAACCGACACCATGACAATGAATGCGTTTCTGAAACTGTGCAGGAACAAAAGCATCACCGCCGCCACCAGGATCACCGCGATGATCAAGTCATGCGTTACAGCCTCAACCGATTCCAATGTGAAAATGCTGCTGTCATAAGCGATCGCAAATTTTACTTTGTCCTTCGCATTTGTTTTTTCTATTTCCGAAAGCTTCGCCTGAATGGATTTACTGATTTCCACCGCATTCGCATCCGATTGCTTTTTTACAAATAACCCGATCCCGTTGACGCCATTATAACGGCTGATGCTCTCTGCGTCCGTAAGACCGTCAGTGATGTTGGCTACATCGCCTACCCGGATTGGGCTGCCGGTTACGGGCGAAGTGATCACCAGATTTCTTATATCGTCAATAGAAGTAAACTTCCCGGCGAGGCGCAATGTCATGTTTTCGCTTGTGCTCTTTACTTTTCCTGTCGGGAAGTCGAGATTAGCCTGGTTAATGGCCTGCGTGACCTGCAATAGCGATAAACCGTAAAAGTTAAGCTTGTCATTATTTACATTTACACGGATCTCACGCTGATCGCCACCGGTCATTGTGATTTCGGCAACGCCTTCGATCTGCGTTAGTATGGGCAGATATTTATCTTCAACTTGCTGGTAAAACACTTCATTAGGCAAGCTTGAAGTGGCAAGCAGCTGCATAATAGGCTGGTCGCTAGGTGAGATTTTAGACAAAGAAGGCGTTTCCGCATCGTCGGGCAAATCGCTCAGCATGTTGTTCACATCGCGCTGCGCATCTTCCAATGCTTTGTCAATGTCCGTTCCTGCCTTGAATTCTACGATAACGAGCGACGCGCTTTCAAGCGACTTGGAAGTGACTTCCTTAATGTTGTCCAGCCCTGAAACGGCATCTTCGATCTTCTTGCTCACTTCGGATTCCACTTCCGTTGGAGCCGCGCCTGGATAAACCGTTGTGATTGTGATTGTTGGCACTGAAAACTCCGGCAACAGCATGTAATTCAGCTGTGTGTAGGAAACGAGCCCCCCGAGGATCAGCACTGCGAACAGCACGATAATCATCGACGGACGTTTTAATATGGTTTGAATAAATTTCATGTTTTCTCTGGCTAATATGGGTTATTGTGCAATAACAGAAGTGCCGTTTTGCAGATTGATCTGGCCACTGGTAACCACTTTGTCGCCTGCTTTCAGTCCTTTTGTGATCTCATAAAATTCATTGGTCGTGGCTCCGATGCCTACATCACGCAACTTGGCTTTGCCATTTTCCACCACATAAACCTGCGGCTGCTTTGCAGAACCGGTGATCGCCTGACGGGGAATGGCCAGCGCTTCGCCTTTCAGTTCGGCAGCATTGGCGATAGAACCGTACATGCCTGCTTTTAATGGATTTTTCTGAGAATTCTGAACCGTAATCTCAACCGGATAATTATGCGCATCGTCACCTTCTGCGCTTACCATGGTCACTTTTCCGCTGAAATTGGCGTCGGGATAAACGTCTGTTTTAATGCCAATCGTTTTGCCGTTGCGGAATTCATTCACTGATTTTTCGGGAATGTTCACCACCAGTTTCAACAGCGAAATGTCTGTTATTTCTGCCATCGGCGTTCCTATACTCACTACTGAACCCTTTTCAACCATTTTCGCTGTTACTATGCCCGAAAACGGTGCGATAATGTTCGTGTTGCTAACCTGTTTTTTCAATTGTTTGATCTGCGCTTCGGTGCTGCGAATGCTCAGTTGCGTTCTTTCCAGGTTTACAGCCGGAACCGCATCGCCTTTTACAAGCACTTCGTATCTTTTCAAATCATTCTGATAACCTTCCAATGTAACCTGCGCAGCCTCAATCTGATAACGCAGCTGCTCATCATCCAGCTTGGCGATCAATTGTCCTGCTTTTACAAACTGCCCTTCCTGAATGTTCAGGCGAACGATTTCACCGCCTGCTTGCGGACGGATTTCCACTTTCCGGTTAGGAGTAAAAGATCCCAAAAAGGATGCTTCCTGCGACAATCGCCGTATTTCTGCGACGGCAACTCTTACACCTACTTTGGGATCTGTGTCGGGTATGTAAACTTTCTGTGCTGTTTTTTCTTTGTTGTCCAGCAATTTTGCCGCAGTAAGTCCGATGCCGGCAATCACGGCTAAAAATATAAGTAAGCGTTTCATAATCTTGATGTTAATGTTTAGTACAGAAGTAATTGAGTATCTTATTTTTGTATTAATGATCCGGTCGCTTTCTTCCATTCCAGCTCGGCCTTCAGCAATTGAACCAGAGAAGTCAGATAGTTGCTTTGCGCGTCGAGGTTGCTGTTTTCGGCTTGAATTACATCCGTCAGCGAAACCGTTCCTTCCTTGAATTGCAGCTGGATCTGCTTATAGACTCTTTCTGCAAGCGCAACCTGGTCTTTTCTGGCATTAATGTTCCTTTGCTCCACAGCAAATTTGTTCCGCGCATTGGCTTCTTCCATAGCTATGGACTCTTTCACTTGCCGCAGCTGCACATTCAATTTCTCATTATCAATCTGATTCTGACTCCTTTTCGCCCTTCTGGCCATTCCGTCAAAAACACTCCAGTTCAGCTGCAAACCAGCCCAATAACCGGGCACATCCTGGAAGGTTGAATTCTCCCCAGCCTTGGCATAAAAAGCCATATTAGCTGTTCCGTAAGCGTTTACAGTGGGGATAAATCCAGACTTAATGTTCTTGTCCTGCAACTCATTCAAATCGCGTTGCTTTTGCAATAAAGCTACATCCGTGCGCTTTAACTCGGCATCCTGAGACTGCGAGGGAAGCGAAACATCACTGACGCTAACCGCTATACGCATTTGCTCTGACTGAGGCGTTCCGGTGTAATATTTCAGCAAGTTTACCAATTGGTTGTAGTTGTCTTTCAATGTTTCCAGCTGCGTTTCCGTAGTGGTTTTATTGATCAAAATCCTGTCCACATCCACGCGCTGACCCAATTTGTTCTGATAAAGCAGATCGGAAACTTTGTACATCCGGTCCAACGAGATAAGGTTGCTGTCCAGAAAAGCCATTTGCTGCACAACAGTTACGAGATTGTAATAAGCGTCGGTAACATTATAAGCCACATCTTCCTTGGTTTTGACCGTGCTTAATGAGGTCAGTTCCCGGTTAAGATTAGCCGCTTTCAATGCATATTTTATAGATGGATTGTACAGATTTTGAGTCACTTGCGCCGTGGTAGACAAGTTGTAGGGCAAGCCAAAAGCCAATGTGCTGTACTGACCTTCCGGTCCGCCAAATGCACTTGCAGGCACCACCTGGCCGGGAATTTTGAAATAGCGTTTGTAATCTCCCGAAACATTCACACTGGGAAGCAGCGCGGATTTCACTTCGTCGATTTTCGCATTCGTTTTTCTTTCATCCATTCTGGCGGACTGAATGCTAAAATCATTTTTCATGGCTAATTCTAAGAGTTGCGGCAGCGAAAATTCCTGCGCCTGAGTGCTGCCCAGTGCCAAAAAAGACAATAGGGCTGCGATATGAAATTTTAATTTCATGGCTAAATTCAAGTAAATGTTTATTTTAAATGTTTGTTTAAACCAGGGCCAAAAAAATTTAACCGATTACCAGATAACTGCAAATCATTTCCTTAATGTGCTCTTTTTGTGTTTCGGCAAATTTTTCAAAGTCCTCGTCTGTCATATTGTACAATTTCTTGTGAATCGGTTTAGCCAGATAGATGAACTCGACCGAACATTTGATCAGCGGCAGCAAGTTTTGCAGACGCATATCCCTGATCGTTCCCTCGGCAATGCCTTCTTCGAGCTGCTGGGTGAAATAGGTTTCCTGTAACTGCTTGAAATGTGACATTCCGGTAAACAAGCGATCCGGCTCTTTGTGGATTTCATTCATAATGAAAATAACCATATCCGGCTCGTTTTTCATCATTGCGAAATCATGCTCAATCATTTCCGAGATCTTTTCCTTAATGCCGATCTTCTTATTTAGTATTTCAATAGTGTTGTTGAAATACATGGCAAACACTTCACTGAAAATCTCTAAAAACAGCTTCTCTTTACTCCTGAAATAATAATTGGTCAATGCAATATTCATGTCAGCTTCGCGGGCAATGTCGCGCGACGTGGTTCCGTCAAAGCCTTTTTTCAGAAAAACCCTCCTCGCCGCATCCTTGATCTTATCCTCACTTTTTTCCGTAATACACTTCACTTGCTTATCCTATTTAAATTTCTGTCAGGTCTTTTATTAATGCTCATTGTATTAATACAAACCAAAGGTCTGCATTTTTTTTAATTCCGCAAACATTTTAAATGATTAATTTAAACAACCATTTAAAACTATAATTTAAAACTAATATTTATCAAATTAATACAATTCAATTTGCTCGCAAGGTGGCTCTTCGCTGAGGAGTTCATAGCTCTGCCGGGCAATTTCAAACTCCTCATTAGTAGGCACAACCAGTATTTTTATCCGCGAATCCGATGCACTAATTTCGTTTATCCCGTCTGACTTGAGCCGGTTTCGCTCCGTATCGATCTTTAGACCTAAAAATTCCATGTCCTTACACACGCGCTCACGCATTTGCGGGTCATTCTCGCCTACCCCGGCCGTGAAAATGATCGCATCCAGACCATTCAGCGTTGCAGCGTAAGAACCCATGTATTTTTTTATGCGGTAAGCGAACATATCAGCGGCCAATTCTGCATCATAATTGCCCATTTCAAGCAGTTTTCGCACATCACGCATGTCGCTATGACCCGTGAGTCCTGCCATACCGGACTGTTTGTTAAGCAAAATATCCATTTCATCCGGCGTTTTGCGCTCTTGGCGAAGCAAATGCAGGATAACCGACGGGTCAATGTCACCCGATCTTGTGCCCATAATAAGTCCGCTCAAAGGCCCGAAACCCATGCTGGTATCCAACGACTTACCAGCATCCACGGCCGTAATACTGCACCCGTTCCCCAAATGAATGCTGATGATTTTTGCATCCGGTTTGTTCATCCAGGCCATTGCTGCCGTGGTTACAAACTTGTGGCTGGTGCCGTGAAATCCATAAGCGCGAATCCGCATTTCGGAATAATATTTCTCAGGAATAGCATAGCGAAAAGCATATTCCGGCATGGATTGATGGAAAGCGGTGTCAAAAACAGCAACTTGTTTTGCATTCGGAAAAGTCTTTTCGGCGATTTCAATGCATTTGTAGTTGACCGGATTATGCAGCGGTGCCAGCGAGAAAAGTGAGCGTATCTTCTCTTTCACTTCCTCTGTTACCATCACAGCAGTTGTAAAGTATTCGCCTCCGTGAACGACACGATGCCCTACCACTTCAATTTCGCCAGTTTTTTCAATAACGCCTGTTTCAGGATCCGTGAGCAATTGCACCACATTTTGTAATCCCTCCACATGGTCCTTCACAAAAAAAGTCCTTTCAGTAAGCTTTTCGCCATCGTCTTTCAGCACTTTATGCCTGATGAAGCAATTCTCCTTTCCTATCCTTTCAATAATCCCGACGCAAAGCGGTTTTTGCCCCGGCATTTTGAAAAACTGATATTTAAGCGAGCTGCTTCCTGAATTGATGATGAGAATGTTCATTCCTGCTGACATTGAATGGCGGTGATTACCACGGTGTTAAAAATATCGTCGACGGTGCAGCCGCGGCTGAGGTCGTTGATGGGTTTGTTTAATCCCTGCAACATTGGACCGATCGCCAATGCTCCTGTTTCGCGCTGAACGGCCTTATATGTGTTATTTCCTGTATTTAAATCAGGGAAAATCAGCACGCTGGCTTTTCCTGCAACTTCGGAATTCGATAATTTCTGGTTTCCTACAATGGGGTCCACGGCCGCATCATACTGGATAGGCCCTTCCACTTTCAAATGCGGTGCGCGCTCTTTTACAATGGCCGTCGCTTCCCGAACACGTTCCACATCCTCCCCTTCTCCCGAAGTTCCCGAAGAATAGGAAAGCATGGCAATACGTGGCTCAATGCCGAATCTCGCGCTGCTTTCGGCGGAGGAAATAGCAATGTCTGCCAGCTGCGAAGCGGTTGGATTAGGGTTAACCGCGCAATCGCCGAAGATGGCGACGCGGTCGGGCAGGCACATAAAGAAGATGGAGGAAACGATGGAAACGCCTGGTTTGGTTTTGATAAACTGCAGAGCCGGCCGGATCGTATGCTGCGTGGTATGCACCGCACCGGACACCATTCCATCCGCATGACCTTTGTAAACCATCATTGTTCCGAAATAAGAAACGTCGGTCATCAGGTCACGCGCCATTTCGAGATTCACATTTTTGTTCTTACGCAGCTCATAAAGCGTTTCCACGTAATCTTCATAATTTTCGGAATTAGCCGGATTCACAATCCTTACCACATTCAGATCCAGATCAATGCCGAGTCTTTTTACAGCCGCAGCCACTTCCGTCGGATCGCCCAGAATGGTTAAATCCACGACGTTTTGACTTATTAACCTTGCCGCAGCACGGAGAATCCGGTCATCGTTTCCTTCGGGAAGCACAATGTGTTTTTTCTGGCTTTTAGCCCATTTAACGAGCTGATATTGAAACATATGCGGCGTAATTCCTTCTGGCTGGAATGTAATGATCTTATCATCCAGCACTTTCATATCCACATATTTTTCAAACGTGTCAATGGCCAGCTCAATCTTCTTGGTGTTGTCCGCGGTGATCCGGGAATGTATGGCGCCAATGGCCGTAGTCGTTCCAAATGTGCCCTGTTGCACCGAGATGATGGGAATAATGGTCTGCAAACCTTCAATAAGCCGGATTACGGGTTCTTCCGGAATGGTGCCGGCGGTGAGGACTATGCCTGCCACTTTGGGATAATTGGTGGAAAGGTTGGCCTGCAATGCGCCAATCACAATGTCACCCCGGTCGCCCGGCGTGATGATCAGCACATTCTCTTTAATATGTTTCAAAAAGTTGGGCAGCATCATGGCGCCCGTCACGTAATTATCGACCTGACTCGAAAGTAAGTGTTCTCCGAATAAAACTTTGGCATCCAGCGCGTCGGTTATCTCGCGCATAGTCGGGCTTTGCAACGCCTTTTCCCAGGGAATGACGGTAAGCATAATGTCGTCCGGTAACTGCATACGCAGCAACTCCCGCACATCATCCACCTGCTCAGCCTTCACTCTGTTCGCTACAATGCCCAGCACCTGAACTTCGCGCGACTCAAAATTCCGCAGCACATTCAGCGACGAATTAATGATCTGTGCTGTTGATTTATTTTCGCCATTAATGATCGTCAGCACCGGCGCACCCAGATTTTTAGCAATGGCCGCATTGGATTCGAATTCAAAAGCAATGCCTTCGCCCAAAAAGTCGCTTCCCTCAATGACGGTGAAATCATAAGCCTCTTCCAGCTTTTTGAATTTGCTGATAATGGTGTTGATCATTTCGCCCCAGTTCTCCGATTCGGGATGCTGCAAAACTTCCTGGCGGGTGAAAGCAAATGTATCTTCGTAAGGAATAGGCAATGAAAAGTAATTGATAATGGCCTCAATGTGCTTGTCTTTGCGACCCGGTTCCTGCTGGGAAATGATAGGTTTGAAAAAACCGATCTTCTTTGTCTTGGACAAAAGCATGTTCACGAGGCCCAATGCAATCACGGACTTCCCTGCATATGGCTCCGCGGAAGCGATAAAAATGGTCTTTGTCATAAATGGTAGCTGAGAAAAGCGGTATACCTGTGCTTTCGGGTGAGGGCTAAAAAACTATTCCAATGTATTCCAGTCGGCTACACGTTCATCTTTCTTTTCCACCAGCCAAACTTTGCTCTCGGGAAACAATGTAATGATCTTTTTACTTTTCTCAATTCCGGCCACGCTGAATGCAGTTGCCAACGCATCCGCGACCGTCCCGTCCGGTGAAATGACAGTCGTTCTAACATGAAATAACAGCCCGATGCCCGATTTCGGATCCACAATGTGCGAATATCTGATCCCATTGTATTCCATATAGCGATAAGTGGGGCCGGAAGTCGCCAGTGCGACGTTCGACAAAGGCATTGTTTTCAGCGAATCACTTCCGTTTGAAATGGTAATGTTCCATCCTTTCGCTCCCGGAGGCGGATTGGTCAGCACAATTTTACCGCCCGCATCCATCATGATTGACTTTATTCCAAACGTTTGCAAAACGTTTACAGCTTCTTCCGCGGCAAATCCTTTACCCAAACCGCCAATGTCGAGCCTCATTCCTTTTTGTGAAAGAAAAACACTTTTCGATTTCAGATCAAGCTTCATCTTCGTATAACCCGTTTTCAACATTGCTTCCTTAATCTCCGCTTCTTTGGGAAAGATCCCTTTTCTCGTCGCGTGGCGCCACATTTGCACCACGGGGCCTAATGTTGCATCGAAAGCGCCATCCGTCTTTTTGCTGATATCCTGACTGATTGCCAGAATGTTGTAGAGATCGTCACTCACGGGAATCCATTTGCCGTTTCCCGATTGGGCCGAAAGCAAATTTATTTCACTTCCATCCCGGTAATCGCTCAATATTTCATTCAGTTTTTCAATTCTCTTGAATGCACTTTGCGCTGCAATATTAGCTATGGAGTCATTTTTGGCATAAAAAACGAGTTTAAACGGAGAACCCATCATCCCTTTTTCAAAACTATATCGACTTTCCTGCGCGTGAGCCAGCGAGGTCAACATGCTCAACCCCAGTATTAAAACGCACTTATTAATCCCTTCTGAAAACATTCCGGTCATTTTGCTTACCACATTATCTACATTGAATCAATCCCAAAAGTATTTGATTTGAGAGAATAACTTCTCTTGACCTTCGAATGTTGCCAGGTTCAAGTAGTATATGAATAAAAAATGGGTGCAGAATCTGATTTCTGCACCCATTTCTATTATAAAGTATGTCAATATCGTATTATCCAAAATAATCCGCCAGGTGATTCCGGTCTGCATGCTGATGCGAATGCGAATCAATCGCGTCCTTGATCATCCCAGCGCCTATAAACGGAAGAGACACAATGGTGGAAATGATCATTGCAACAAACAAAATCGTTGCGAAAAGTAGTTTGCCCGTATAATATATAATGTTTGATATGAAGTCCATGACAATTACTGTTTATGTGATATTTTTCAATGACAAAATTAAAGAAATAACCATGCCAGCAAAATTAAATGTGATAATTATATTATATATTTAAATCATTTAAAGGCATTTAGCTACTTTTAACTATGCCACTATAAGCTTACTATATCGAACTGTCAAACATATTCTAGGTGCAAGAAAGTATAGTATAAATTATTCTACAACTCACACACACTCAAAGCCGATGACCAAGATTATTGTCATAATTCTCAGATTTTTGTTTGCCCTGATTCTCGCCGTGACAACGGTTATCACCGCGATTATTATCTCACCCTTCTGGCTGATGTTCTGGATCTGGAAACAGCTCACGGAAAAAAATTCCCGCTGGTAACATTTCGGCATGCAGACTTTTTATATTGCATTTCAACTGATGCTAATGCTTTTATGAAAAGACGAAACTTTGTGCGCCTGGCTTCTGCCGCAGGAATTACCGCTGCTGCTTTTCCATTCTTCCAATGTAAATCCAAACCGGCCGATCAGGGAAAGAAAGCGCCGACAGCATTCGCATTAGCTGAAATGACAGTTGCACAGATGCAGGAGCAAATGACTAAGGGCACATTGTCATCTCACTCAATTACAAAGCATTACCTGGATCAAATTGCCTCATTGGATCAAAACGGACCCAAAATAAATGCTGTGATCGAGATCAATCCCGATGCACTTGCCATTGCGGACGCGATGGATGCAGAACGGAAAAATGGAAAAGTTCGCGGACCCATGCATGGCATTCCGGTTCTGATCAAAGATAACATTGATACAAAAGATAAAATGCAGACAACAGCGGGCTCGATCGCGCTGGCAGGCAACATCGCTTCTTTGGATGCATTTGTGGTGAAAAAAATGCGTGAAGCGGGTGCAGTCATCCTTGGCAAAACCAATTTGAGCGAGTGGGCTAACTTTCGGTCGACCCGTTCTGCAAGCGGATGGAGCAGCCGCGGCGGCCAGACAAAGAATCCGTACATACTAGACCGTTCCCCATGCGGGTCCAGCTCAGGATCCGGCGCGGCGGTTGCAGCAAACCTTTGCGCGGTGGCCGTGGGTACAGAAACCAATGGCTCCATCGCGTGTCCGGCGGCGATGAATGGCGTTGTCGGGATTAAGCCAACCGTTGGCTTGGTGAGCCGGTCAGGCATTATCCCGATATCCGCAACCCAGGACACTGCGGGACCTTTGGGAAGAACAGTTGCAGATGCTGCCGCGTTACTCAGCGCAATGGTTGGGGCCGACGCTGACGACCCGGCCAAAACTGCTATCGCCTATGAAAACTTCACGGATTTCACTGCATCGCTTGACGCTAATGGCCTGAATGGCAAACGCATAGGCATTGAAAAGGATTTCCTGAAACAGCATGAAGATGTGGATGCTTTACTGAAAAAAGCATTAGACCAAATGAAGCAAAAAGGCGCCGTGATCGTCGAAGTGGATTATATGAAAACACAAAAGACAGACGGAGCCGAATCCATTTTGCTGCAATATGAGTTCAAGGATGGTTTGAACAAATATCTTTCAAAATCAAACGCCAAAGTAAAGTCTCTGGAAGCCCTTATCGCATTCAATAAAGCCAATGCGGCGAAGGCTATGCCTTATTTTCAGCAAGAATTATTTGAAATCTCGCAAGCAAAAGGTGATCTGGAATCGAAGGAATACAAAGATGCATTAACGAAGATATTGAATGTACGAAACGCCCTGAACGCATTATTTGAGTCCGAAAAGCTGGATGCACTTTGCGGACCCGCCACCGGACCTGCCTGGTGTAATGATCTCGTTAATGGTGATTTCTGGACCGGGTATGGTGGTTATGGGCCCGCTGCTATATCCGGTTTTCCGTCGGTAACGGTTCCTATGGGTGCTGTGGATGAGCTTCCCATCGGCATTTCGTTTTTGGGTAAAGCATTCGGTGAAGCGGATTTAATTCGCATTGCGTTCGCATATGAGCAAGCGTCTAAAAACAGAAAAGCCCCCAGGTTTATCGAAACGGTTAAAGCGTAGTGCTCGCTTCGTTTCAATGACCGGGGGCTGGAAGATATCAGAAGGTCGGTGTTATCTGGCTAAATAAACTTCATAAATAGAGCCTTTCTGGCCAAGAAACTGGTTGGCTTCCTGCTGCGAATAAATATTCAGGCCTAATTCATAAAAGTCTTCAAACTGGTTATAAGGGTAAGGTTTAAACGTAACCTTATCAGGGAAAAGCATGGACGTTACCACATTTTCCTGCAATGCGCGACGGATTTGTGATATCGGGACGATCAGGCCCATGAGGAGGAACAGCATCAGCGGATACGCGACTTTGAGCTTGTACCAATTCGGACGCTCTTTGATCCATACAGAAAAACCTTGCAGGATAAAAAGAGAAAGTAATGTCAAAACAGGCGTATTTCCTCTCAGGAACCAGTCGTTCCACTTGCCCATCCTTACCAGCGAGATCAGGATAAGTAGCATGAACAATGCCATTATAATGTCGCGATTGATGTTTTTATGCAAATTCAGAATGAATACAATGCCAATTAAAACCCCCAGGTCGATTACAACGCCGAAGAAATAGTGAAAAGCAATTTCATTTAAGGGATTAAACTGCCAGATAAAACCTGCGATCACCGAACCTTTGCCCGATAGGAAATAAAAGAATGTCGGAACAAAGATGAGGCCCGGAATCAGGATATCGATCATCACCTGGCGCTGGAAAAATGCCCGGATATCATTGCGGTAACGGAGCAGAATTAACATTGAGAAGATGATCACGAAGACGATCGACGGAAAAATGCCCCAGATAAAAATCGCAATTACCGCCAGGAAGCTTCGCTCCGGCTTTTTCAGATACACATAATCATGAAATAGAATCGAGGAAACAATGATAATCGGGATCAGCTGGTTGGGTGCCCATTGCGCCTGATAAAGCACCGGCCAGATTTCGGTAAAAAACGGCGGCACGTGGTAATTCAATCCGATCAGCCTCAGCGTAACCACTTTGACCAGATGTCCTATGCCTCCCAAAGACAGGAAAAGGACAAGGGATAAATAGCTCTTTCCGGTAAAAATGAATATCCAGCAAAAGCCCAGAAACAATCCAACCGAAGCCCATAAATAAAGCGCTATCCCCGATAATTCGCCCAGCATCTTCGAAATCAGTGCAGGGACGAGGAAAAACCCGAAGTAATGACAGGCATATCGACCATTCGCCTTAAACAGCACCGGCCAGTCATGATTGAAAAGGGTATAATATTTAGAATTATGCGCCCAATAGTCAAATGCCTGAAAACAAAACCCGCCAATTCCGGAAAACGCAATGATGACCAGAGAAATCAGTGAAATCTGGATAAGCTGCTTGTTGCTGATTTCAGCCAGGCTATTTTTTTCGAGGCGATAGTTATAAACAAAGATGCCTACAATGCCCAGAGCCAGCAGTAAGGATAAGGGTAACCGGAACCAACCCAGCGAGAAAATGAGATTTGGCAAAAGAAGGTAACCCAGACTTAAATTGCGAAGTAGAGTTGTTTTCATTTAATAGCCAGACTGATAGTGAGTTACGATTTGCAAACGGATTGCACGAGACCAGCTCCTGCAATTGTATATGAAAGCTCCCGAAAATTCGGTGCTTTTAAAAATGCAGTTAGCAAGCGGTTGAAGCAACATTCTACTGTTTATGAAAGCGGGATCAAATTTGCCGGAAATTTTAATCAATTCCAAAGCCCAAATTTATAAATAAATTGAAAAATTGTAATACAAGTTCTACAAGCAAGTAACCGCTCGGTTTTCAATCCTTTTGCATGCATTAATAACGAACTGGTTGCATGAACAGAAGAAAATTTGTAAAAGGAACAACCGCTGCCATTTGTGCATTGCCGATTGCTTCCGCTATTGCATTTAGTCCTGTAAACAGGAAGATTCAAAAGATGCCCGAATGGTTGGAGGCGTTGGTGAGGCAAAACGATACCGGCGTTGAATCCATAAGAAAATTCCAGATTAAAGATACCGCAAATCCTGCATTTGGAGGACTTATGGATGGTTTTGATGTGGTTAATCCGCACACCACTTCTGCACTGATACAGGCAGGAGCCAATGCGCTTTCGTCGCCTGTTTCCCGTTTTTTTCAGTCGGAGGAATTGCTGGCCGATATGGACCTTGCTGCCCTTTATCTGGTCAAAACGCAGCATGAGGATGGGACCATTGATTTGCTTTCCACCAACTTTCATTCAACACCAGACACGGGTTTCCTCGTGAAGCGGCTCGTTACTGCATATACGCTGATCCAGAAATCGGGAACGAAGGGCTCCGAAAAAATGCTCTCGAACCTGAAAACATTCCTGATCCGCGGCGGAAACGCGCTGTCTGTGGGCGGGATACATACGCCCAATCACCGGTGGGTCGTGTGTGCGGCGCTTGCGAAGCTCAACACGCTGTGGCCCGACCCCAAATACGTTGCACGGGCGGAACAATGGCTGGGCGAGCACATTGACTTGGATCAGGATGGGCAATACAACGAGAAAAGCACATTTATTTACTCATCCCTGACCGACCGGCTGCTGATCACAGTTGCCAATGGTTTCAACAAACCCGAACTGCTGGACAGTGTCCGCAAGAACCTGGATATGACCATGTTCTATGTCCATCCGAATGGTGAGATCGTTACGGATGCGTCGGGGCGGCAGGACAAGGCGCTGATCGGCACATTGGAAAACTATTATTATCCTTACCGTTATCTGGCATTAAAAGACCAAAACGGCGCGTATGCCGCTATGTGTCAAATGATTGAAAAAACAGCCGGGTTAAAAATCGGCGGTTTTCTGGATTACTATCTCGCGGATCAGACATTATGGAAAGAATTGCCTGCTCCTAAGCCATTGCCGGTCAACTATGTCAAAACATTTCCAAACTCCGGCCTCGTCAGGATCCGGCGGGGAAATTGGG
Source organism: Dyadobacter fanqingshengii (assembly GCF_023822005.2). Taxonomy (GTDB): domain Bacteria; phylum Bacteroidota; class Bacteroidia; order Cytophagales; family Spirosomataceae; genus Dyadobacter; species Dyadobacter fanqingshengii. The sequence continues at coordinate 6,117,972 of NZ_CP098806.1, read as the reverse complement.
ACAGCACATTAATCGCCAATAATCCTGCCTGGTTCACATTTATGAAAGGCAATGCGGTTTTGCAAGGTGTGCGGCTCGCTTCTTCCTTTTTTGGCAAAGGCCAGTTTCAGTCGGAAAAGCTGGACGAAAAGGGAAAAAGCTGGGAGCTGATCCAGACATTGGACGGGCCTTACTTTCAGCCTTACCCCAAAGATTTTATTGCAAAAGACGGGGACTGGGAAAAAATGCCCCGACTTTTCCGACCCGTTAGCGAAGTGCAGAATCTGGAAACCAAAGTACTGATCAGCGAAACAGAAAACGGCATGCAAATTGAAATACAAACCACAGGCACCGAACGCGTTCCACTGGCCGTTGAACTGATTTTCAGGCCGGGCGGCACATTCTCCGGGCTTATCCAGATTGAAAATGCCAAAGATTCGTGGATGCTGAAAGATGGGACCGGAAGTTATACCTTCAATGGTGATACTATTTCCTTCGGCCCCGGCATAGGATTGCATAAAAACATTGCATTGCGCGGCGCGTTGCCGCCAGTTGAGGCTCCCACTGTGTTCCTGACCGGTTTTACGCCTTTCAAGCATACCATTCGCTTTTTCTAGCGCTTTTTCAGACATTATTGTTCCTCGAAATTTTTTACATAAATCACTTATTCGCAAGTATTTAATGTCATGAATATTAATTAAATTTGATTTTACTCTCCCCTATTTCCGGCGCTGAAAATTTTAACCTGTCACATGATGCTGAAGAGGTTTCTATTACTCGTTTTGGTGCTCATTTCGCATATCAGCTTTGCGAACCAGATCCTTATCCCGATGGATAACACGCAGACTAACCACCTGAAAGCCTACGGTCTGGCATATATGCTGCTGAAAGGTGAGATCGATGTAGATTGGCTGCTTAATTATCGTGGTGGAAGCTTTAAGGTGGCTTATAGCAAGTCCATTGAGAACGAATGCAAGCTTCGCGCCATTTCCTATGAAGTATTATCCGAATCGGCCAGCGCACAAATTGTGAGTCAGATCAGCGATCCGAATGTAAATATGGATCTCATTAAGCTGCATAAGGCTGCTAAAATCGCTGTTTATTCACCGATCAAGATCAGCCCTTCCGAATTTGAGAATACGGACGCCGTTTTGCTGGTTTTGAAATATGCCGAAATCCCTTTTGAAGTGATATATGACGAGGAAATCCTGAAAGGAGATTTACCAAAATACGACTGGCTGCATTTGCATCATGAAGATTTTACGGGACAATTCGGTAAAAGTCTGCGGCGCACCACGCCTGCGGATGTGAAGGCCCAGGAATCGATCGCGAGCCGTTTTGGGTTTGCCAAAGTGCCGCAGATGAAACTGGCAGTGGCCAAAGCAATCAAGGAATTTTGTGCAGGCGGCGGCTTCTTGTTTGCCATGTGTTCAGGTGCGGAGACATTCGACATTGCATTGGCAGCCGAAGGCATTGATATTGTAGACAATATGGATGGTGACGGCGTGGACCCGGACGCACAGTCTAAGCTGGATTTCGAAAAAACTTTCGCATTCCAGAATTTCAAATTGCAGCTGGACGAATACGAAGGAATGACTTTCTCAGACATTAATTCCTCCGCAGGCCGCTTCCGGAACTGGGGTGACGACGGTGCCTATTTTTCACTCTTTGATTTTTCCGCTAAATGGGATGTGATCCCGGCCATGCTTGTTCAAAATCACGAACATTTGGTGAGGGAATTTATGGGACAAACCACCGCTTTCTCAAAACATACGGTAAAACCAAGCGTGCTGGTGATGGGAACAACGCCCTCATCGGACCGCTACATTTACGGCGAACTCGGTCGCGGACAATGGACATTTTACGGCGGCCACGATCCCGAAGGCCGGGGCGGAGGCGGCCGCAGAATGCCAACCGATCTCAATCTTTACCCCAATTCACCGGGTTACCGCCTGATTTTGAATAATGTATTGTTTCCGTCGGCGCGCAAGAAAAAGCGCAAAACCTAGAAGTTGAGCGCCTGCTTCGGACTCTTGCAGACTCCGTCGCATCTTTTACAAATTCAGCTCCATTTTAATGTCGGCGCGTTTGAAGTTGTGGCCGGTTAGCGGCACTTCGACAAACCCCAGCTTTTTGTAAAGGTTAATGCCTGCGGCCGAGCCTTTTCTATTAGAATACAAAATAACCTTTTCCGCACCCAGCTCCCGCGCTTTTTCGATCACCGCATAACCGAGCAAATCCCCGATTTTCTTTCCGCGCATTTCTTTGGAAACGGTCATTTTGCTCATTTCCACCACACCCGGATCGCCTTGTTTCAATGCACAGGTGCCTACCGGTTCTCCTTGGTAAAGCGCTACCAGAATTGCGCCACCGTCTTTCAAATAGTATTTTTCGGGATCTTCCAGCACTTTTTCATCTTCCGGCTCTACTTCATAAGCGTCTGAAATCCAGGCATAATTTAAGTCGTAGAATGCCTTTGCGTGTTCGGGTGTGTAATCGACAATTTTGATTGTAGAAGCAGATTCACCTTGACTTAAATGTTGATGACGATCCGTTAAACCTTCATTTTTTGAGTGATGTTCTTGTTCGTTCATGGCTGTCTCAATGCTTATTTATTTCAAATATCCCACAATCAACCCTCCTGCCCTGCCGGACGCGCCTGGCCCGCCGACCAGGTTTTGCAGCGTCTTGTAATCCTCCATCTGCTCGTTATGCTTTGCTCCGCCCGGCAAAATTTTCACGAGCTCTTCAACAAGCAAGCGCTCATTCAATTCGCTCTGTATCAACTCCCTAACCGCTTCTTTTTCCAAAATAAGATTCACCAAAGAGATAAACGGAACCCGGATGAGGCGTTTGGCGATGGCATAGGAAAAGGCGCTTGTTTTATAGCAAACCACCTCCGGAACGCTGAATAATGCGGTTTCTAATGTGGCTGTTCCGGATGTTACCAGTGCGGCATCGGCAATGTTCAGCAAATCGTAAGTTGATTCGTAAACAATGATTGCATTATGCGCTGCAATATACTTTTCGTATAAGGTTTTGGGAAGGTTACTAACCCCCGCAATCACGAATTGGTGATCAGGAAAATGCGGCTGAACGGTGAGCATAATGTCAAGCATGCCAATAATTTCCTGCTGGCGACTGCCTGGAAGCAATGCTATAACCGGCTTGTCCGGCTGCAAATTATGTTTTTCACGAAATTCAGGATCCGGCTTGAATGCGGCAATGGCGTCCATCAACGGATTGCCTACGTAATCCACTTTGTAATCGAATTTTTTGTAAAAATCTATTTCAAATGGAAAGATCACGAACATGTGATCCACATTTTGCTTGATCTTTAAAGCGCGTTTTTGATTCCAGGCCCAGACTTTTGGCGAAATATAATAGAACACTTTCAATCCCCTTGACTTCGCGAAAGCGGCAATGCGCAAATTGAAGCCCGGATAATCGATCAGAATCAATGCATCCGGCTTGTATTCAAGAATATCGGCTTTGCATTTTTTCAGGAAGCCGGAGATTTTATGCAGGTTAAGCGCCACTTCCAGGAAACCCATGAAAGCCGTATCCTTATAATGCGTGACCAGCTCCATGCCAGCGCCCGCCATCATATCACCTCCCCAGCCGCGGAACTCCGCATCAAGATCATTCTCGCGGATTCCGCCGATGAGGTTGGAACCATGCAAATCTCCCGAACGCTCTCCTGCAATGAGGTAATATTTCATCTGGACTAGTCAGTTGGCACTTATTCGCCGTAATACTCTACAAAATTCTTTGGGGTTTCAACCAGCTTGATGTAATGCAGCTTAGAATTCGGGGATGCCTCAGCAATGGCTGGCGCGAGAATATTCCATATTTCATAAACAAATATTTCGCAGGAAGCCATTTTGCCTTGCATAAAATCCACATCCAGGTTAAGATTCTTATGATCCACCTTATCCACCACTTTATTCTTCACGATATCACCCAGCACTTTCAGATCAATTACAAAACCGGTGTCCGGGTCAGGCTTTCCTTTTACAGTAACAATCAGCTCAAAATTATGTCCATGCCAGTTGTTGTTAGCGCAGGGGCCAAAAACTTCCTGGTTTTTTTCCTCAGACCAGGCCGGATTGAAAAGCCGGTGGGCTGCGTTGAAATGCTCTTTTCTTGTTACGTAAATCATAAATCTTCTCCTCCTTGATAAATAGGGTACAAAATTACATCTTGTATCCGTAGTTTTGCAGGTTAACAAGAGGATAACAAAAAAAATGCGATCATTAAACATATAATCTCTCCCATGATTATCGTAACAGGTGCAGCCGGATTCATTGGCAGCGGGCTTATCAGCCGCTTAAATCAGGACGGTTTCAAAAGCATTATTGCAGTAGATGATTTTTCCAAAATCGAGAAAGCAGAAAACCTTGAAGGAAAAACAATTCAGGAAAAAGTAGAAAGGGTTGAGCTCTTTAACTGGCTGGATAAGAACAACCGGGATGTTGAATTCATCTTCCACATCGGTGCCCGGACGGACACAACCGAATTCGATAGGGAGATTTTCGAAGAGCTTAATGTAAGTTATTCCAAACAGATCTGGGAGAAATGCATTGCTTACCAAATTCCGCTTGTATATGCATCATCAGCAGCCACTTACGGCTTGGGCGAGCATGGATATGATGACAATGAATCCACATTATCACAGCTGAAACCGCTGAATCCTTACGGTGATTCCAAAAATGAGTTTGATATATGGGCTTTGCAACAGGAGAAAAAACCGTTTTTCTGGGCAGGTTTGAAGTTTTTCAATGTGTATGGCCCTAACGAATACCACAAGGGAAGAATGGCGTCCGTGGTGATGCACGCCTTTAACCAGATCAATAAAACGGAAAAAATGAAGCTCTTCCGGTCGCATAACCCTGATTTTAAGGATGGCGAGCAGATGCGTGATTTTATCTATGTTAAAGACCTGATCGACGTTTGCATTTTCTTCATGCATCACCGCAAAAATTCAGGGATTTACAACCTTGGAAGCGGCCGCGCACGGACTTTCAAAGACCTAGTAACAAGCACATTCAATGCGATGGGCAAGCCCGCAGACATTTCGTATATAGATACGCCGGAAGATATCCGCGACAAATATCAATATTTCACGCAGGCTAATATGAGCAAACTTCGCTCCATCGGTTTCACACGTCCGTTTACGTCACTGGAAGAGGGAATTGACGACTATGTGAAGAACTATCTTTCATCGGGAGCCTACCTATAAATCCGCATTTTTGTGTATTTTTGATGTTCTCAATAAACTCAATCCCCGTTCTCTGTGTTACTGTAATACGAAACACAGTGTGATAATTATTAGACTATGAGCAAAGAAGATGAATTGTTGGAGGAAATCACCAGTTCGGAATACAAATATGGTTTTGTAACTGATATTGAGGCAGATGAGGCTCCTATGGGCCTTAATGATGATATTGTCAGATTTATCTCAGCCAAAAAAAATGAACCGGAATGGATGCTTGCGTGGCGTTTGAAAGCTTATCATTTGTGGCTGACAATGGCTGAGCCAAAGTGGCCAAACGTTCATTATCCAAAAATCGATTTTCAGGGAATAAAATATTATTCGGCACCCAAGAAGAAAAAGCAGGTTGACAGTCTGGACGACATTGATCCGGAATTGCGCGACACTTTTGAGCGTCTGGGAATATCGCTTAACGAGCAAAAACGCCTTTCAGGTGTTTCGATCGCGGTTGATGCTGTAATGGATTCGGAATCCGTTTTCACGACATTCAAAGGATCGCTGAAAGAGAAAGGAATTATCTTTTGCTCTATTAGCGAGGCCATTCGTGAACATCCGGCACTAGTTCAAAAATATTTAGGATCGGTTGTTCCTCCAAAGGACAACTATTATGCAGCATTGAATTCGGCTGTTTTCTCTGACGGTTCTTTCGTTTATATTCCAAAAGGCGTTCGCTGCCCGATGGAGCTTTCCACTTATTTCCGTATCAATGCGGCCGGAACAGGGCAGTTTGAGCGCACGCTGATTATCGGTGACGCCGATAGCCACGTGAGTTACCTGGAAGGTTGTACAGCGCCTATGCGTGACGAAAATCAGTTGCATGCCGCAGTTGTAGAAATCTTCGCGCATGAGAATGCAAATGTGAAATATTCGACTGTTCAGAACTGGTATCCGGGCGATAAAGACGGAAAAGGTGGGATTTACAATTTTGTAACCAAACGCGGTCTTTGTGACGGCGCAGGTTCGAAAATTTCCTGGACGCAAGTTGAAACCGGCTCGGCAATCACCTGGAAATATCCTTCGGTGATTTTGAAAGGTGATAATTCAATCGGTGAATTCTATTCCGTTGCTGTTACGAATAACATGCAACAGGCTGATACAGGTACGAAAATGATCCATATCGGGAAAAATACCAAGAGCCGGATCGTTTCAAAAGGCATTTCAGCTGGTAAGAGTCAGAACTCATACAGAGGACTTGTTCAGGTTTTTAAGAAAGCTGAAAAAGCACGTAACTTTTCGCAGTGCGACTCGCTGTTATTGGGTGATAAATGCGGTGCGCATACATTTCCATACATTGAAGTGAGCAATCCTTCGGCAACGGTTGAGCATGAGGCTACGACTTCAAAAATTGGCGAGGACATTCTTTTTTATTGCAACCAACGCGGCATTCCAACAGAACAAGCGGTTGCATTGATTGTAAATGGATATGCAAAGGAAGTATTAAATCAGCTTCCGATGGAGTTTGCTGTGGAAGCACAAAAATTACTGGAAATCAGTTTGGAAGGCAGCGTAGGATAACGCCAGCAAGCCATTTTTATAACGCAACGTTACAAAAGCCTTTGATTCGTCAAAGGCTTTTTGTATTTTATTGATCTAACAAAATTAGTCACTAAGCCCAACCATATGACGCACGTTCCGCAACTAATCGTCGACCTTTCATTAATACTCACGATGGCAGGGATTATTACCCTGATCTTCAAGAAATTGAAGCAACCCATTGTGCTGGGTTATATACTGGCCGGATTGCTTGTAGGACCGAATTTCAATCTTTTCCCAACCATTACTGACATTAAGACGATAGAAATATGGGCGGAGATCGGGGTGATTTTTTTGCTTTTCAGCTTGGGTCTTGAATTTAGTTTCAAAAAGCTGGTCAAGGTCGGAAATACAGCTGCGATAACGGGTCTTTTTGAAGTGGGAATGATGCTCGCAACCGGTTATACAACGGGACAATTGTTGGGTTGGAGTAAAATAGACAGCCTTTTCCTAGGCGGGATTATCGCGATTTCTTCCACCACTATCATATTCAGGGCTTTTGATGAACTAGGCCTTAAAACCCAAAAATTCACACGTGTTGTACTTGGGATCTTGGTCATTGAAGACCTTACAGCGGTTTTGTTAATGGTTTTGCTCTCGACATTATCCATCAGCCAGCAATTTGCAGGAATGGAATTGCTGCAATCGATATTAAAACTATTTTTCTTCCTGACACTCTGGTTCTTAGGCGGCATATTCATCTTCCCCACATTACTCAGACGTTACCGAAAACTGATGAACGACGAAAGCGTGCTGATCACATCGGTTGCTTTATGTTTTGGAATGGTATTTCTGGTAACGCAGGCTGGTTTTTCGGCGGCGCTTGGCGCATTTATCATGGGATCCATTCTCGCAGAAACGACCCACGCGGAGAAAATTGAGCATTTGTTAAAGCCACTAAAAGACCTATTTGGAGCCGTGTTCTTTATCTCAGTTGGCATGTTGATCAACCCGGGATTGCTCGTAGAATATGCATTACCTACCGCAATTTTGGTTTTGGTTGTCATTGTGGGAAAAACCACGTTCGTCTCCTTAGGTGCCATTATTTCAGGACAACCGCTTAAAAATTCACTGCAATCGGGAATGAGCATGTCGCAGATTGGTGAATTCTCCTTTATTATCGCCACGCTTGGGCTTTCGCTGAATGTTACCAGTAATTTTCTCTATCCAATAGCCGTGGGGGTTTCTGTAATTACCACTTTTACAACACCCTACATGATGAAAGCTTCCGAACCGCTTTCAGAATGGCTTGAAAAACGATTGCCGGAAAAATGGAAACATTATCTCAACCGATACAGCACAAGCACGGAAACCATTGTCCAGACCACGCATTGGAATGAGATCCTGAAATCCTATTCGCAAACTGTCATCTTAAATTCGGTGGTGATCATTGGGATTGTCATGGCTTCGTCGCGTCAATTGGCCGACCAACTGCACACCCGGGTTCCGGAAACTTACATTACGAATGCTGTTTTATTTGGGATCACATTCCTTCTGATCTCCCCCTTTTTGTGGGCGCTTATTTTTAAGAGATCAAACAGAAAAGCCTATTCGGCAATATGGCTAAGCAGGAAATTCAGTCGCGGCCCGTTGCTTTTGCTTGAATTGTCCAGAGTGCTGATCGCCATTTTGTTAATGGGTTTTCTGCTTAATTCATTTTTTGCGACACCAACGGCGCTTAGCGTTGCGGGGGGCATTATGATCCTGGGTTTTGCGATTTTTTACCAAAGACTGCAAACCTTTTATCACCGCATCGAGGAGCGTTTCCTGCAAAATCTGAATGCGCGACAGCTGGAAGGAAGCGGAAAATCGAAAAAGATATTACTCCCCTGGGACGCGCACTTTGCCTTCCTGGAAGTAAGCGCCGATTCATCGCTGATTGGAAAAACATTGCAGGAATTAAAAATCCGGGAGAATTTTGGGATTAATGTGGTGTTGATCGAGCGAGGCAGTAAGACCATTCACCTGCCGCGCCCTACCGAAGTGCTGTATCCCTGCGATCGCATTGAGGTGATCGGGACCGACGAACAGCTTGATATTTTCAGGGGACACATTGAAGTAAGCACCAACGGCGATGTTTACATTGCACACGAAGACAGCATTGTGCTGGAACGCGTGGAAGTAAGAAGCGAATACCAGATCCGTGGAAAAAGCATCAGAAGCAGCCAGATCAGGGAAAAAACGCATGGAATGATCGTTGGCCTTGAACGCAACGGCGAGCGGATCCTTAATCCGGACTCATCCATGATCATTGAGAATGACGATGTGCTGTGGATTGCGGGAGAAAAGGATTTGATCAAAGAATTTGTCAAAACGAAATCGGCCAATAGCGACGAGGAGATTCCGGCTTTGTCGTGAGTCCAGCTATACTGTAAGCAACCCCTGCATTCCCCCCGTGTGCACGGCAACAATGGTCTCACCATTGTGAAAGTGTTTTTTGCTGATCAGATCAAAGAGCCCGAAGAACATTTTGGCCGTGTAAACCTGCTCCAACTGAATGTCGAACTCCTGCTGAAATTCATTCATAAATGCGATAAGCTCAGGTGTCCATTTGGCATAGCCACCAAAATGATAATCTGTAAAAAGCTGCAAGTTGCTGATCGAACAGTGCCCGTTAAGAAGGTCAGCAATGTCGTGTTCCAGAAATCCCCCACCCTTCAATGCTGAAAAAGCAAGGACATTTGCCCCGACGGACAGCAGTCCTGCGGCAGTCCCGCCCGTACCCGCCGCAACAGCAAAGTAATTTGGCGCTTTTCCTAGCTGCGCAATTACTTCCGGCACCATTTCCGCAACGCCTTTTAACGCAAATGCAGACGTTCCGCCTTCCGGGATTATAAACGGATTATTAAAATTCACTGCCAGCTCTTGCAAATAATCATCAGCATTCTTGCGCTTATATTCAACACGCGACACGAAATGCAGCTGCATGCCCTGATTTTCGCAAAATAACAATGTCGGTGAAAGCTTATCTGCCAGCTCCTCGCCTCGTACAATGCCAATTGTTTCAAAGCCAAGTGCTTTTCCGGCGGCTGCCACTGCATATAAGTGATTAGAAAAAGCGCCGCCAAATGTTAGCAAGTGTGTGTGCCTCTGCGATTGCGCTTCTGATAAATTGTATTTCAGTTTCCGCCATTTGTTACCGGAAACGGTTGGATGGATCAGGTCGTCGCGCTTGATATATAACCTTATCCCGGCCTTTTGCGTGATAGCGTTGGAAAGTTCCTGGATCGGGGTTGGCAGCGCGGCACTTAGTAAATCCACTTATTTTGATATTTTTGTTTATAATAAATGACCAATTGGAATGTCCGAAGACAATATTGAGATTGCCTCAGAAGAAGATGATTTATTTGAACATTACAGAATTGTTGCTGACAAAGGTCAGGGATTAATCAGGCTGGACAAATATTTGAGCCTCCATGTGGCCAATGCTTCGCGGACAAAAATACAAAATGGAATTGATGCGGAAGCCGTAAAGGTGAACGGCAACATTACCAAGGCGAGTTATAAAGTGAAACCGCTGGATGTCATCACGCTCTCACTTCCCGAACCGCCGCGCGATACCGAAATCATCCCCGAAAATATTCCGCTGGACATTATTTATGAAGATGAAGTGTTGCTAATCGTCAATAAGCCAACCGGCATGGTGGTTCATCCAGCGTTTGGAAACTGGACCGGAACACTCATTAATGCATTGGTTTATCACTTCCAGCAACTTCCTACGGGCAGAAACGGCGAAGGACGGCCCGGATTGGTCCATCGCATTGATAAGGACACATCAGGTTTGCTGGTTATTGCAAAAACAGAATTTGCGATGACATTTTTAGCCAAACAATTTTCAGATCACACCATTGAAAGGACTTATAATGCACTCATTTGGGGCGAGCCAAAAGTGGAATCCGGCACCATTACTGGCCATATCGGGAGAAGTGCAAGAGACCGGCGCGTGATGGACATTTTCCCGGATGGAAGCCAGGGAAAACACGCAGTAACACATTATAAGACAATCAAATCGCTCCGTTATGTGACATTGATTCAATGCAATCTTGAAACAGGACGAACGCACCAGATCCGGGCGCATATGCAGCACATCGGCCATCCAATTTTTAATGATACGGTTTATGGTGGGGACAAAATCCTGCGTGGGCCGTCGAATGGCAGCTATAAGGCCATGGTAACAAACCTTTTCGAACTGCTTCCCGGGCAGGCATTACATGCTAAATCGCTCGGATTCATTCATCCCAAGACAAAAGAGTGGATGCAATTCGACACAGCGCTTCCAGTAAATTTTCAGACTATTTTAGAAAAGTGGGAAAACTTCGCCGATAATCAGTAGGAAATGGTGTATTTTAACCTCTTTCAGAATATTAAATAAATGATATTATGACAATCTCAACCCGCCAAGGAAAAATAGAAGACATCCCAGCAATTTTTGAGTTAGTGAAAGAACTGGCCCTTTATGAACGTGCCTTGAACCAGGTCACCAACAATGTTGAAAAAATGACCCGGGACTATAATGAAAAGCTGTATGACTTCTTTGTTGCCGAGTCGGATTCCAAAATCATTGGCATGTCGCTATACTATTACCGTTATTCGACGTGGAAGGGAAAGAGATTGTATATGGAAGATATTATTGTAACCGAAGACATGCGCGGCAATGGTATTGGCAAGATACTATTTGATGCAACCGTAGCTGCTGCCAAACAAACCGGCTGCACAGGCATGCTATGGCAGGTGCTGGACTGGAATACGTCAGCCGTTGGGTTCTACCGCAAATACGGCACCAACTTCGACAACGAATGGATTAATTGCAGCCTTGATTTTTAAGGTTTTAGCAAATCCGGCCTGCGTTCTTTGGTCCGATGAATGGACTGCTCGTAACGCCACTCCTCAATTTTAGCTTCGTGCCCCGACATCAGGATTTCAGGAACCGTATGCCCTTCAAAGTCAGCAGGACGGGTGTAGACAGGCGGCGCCAGCAAGTTATCTTGGAATGAGTCGGTTAATGCAGAAGTTTCGTCATTCAAAACGCCCGGAAGCAACCGGATAATGGCGTCGGAAAGTACGGCTGCCGCCAGTTCACCCCCAGACAGCACATAGTCGCCAATACTAACCTCTTTGGTAATAAACATATCCCGCACACGCTGATCAACGCCTTTGTAATGACCACATAACATGATAATGTTGCCTTTTAAAGAGAGTTGGTTCACCATATGCTGTTGCATTAGCTCACCGTCGGGTGTGAGATAAATGATTTCTTCATATTCCCTTTCCTTTTGCAGGCCGCGGATACAACGGGCAATCGGCTCAATTTGCAGCACCATTCCAGCTCCTCCACCAAATGCATAGTCATCAATTGTCCGGTGCTTATTAACCGAGTAATCCCTGATGTCATGCACCATCACCTCTACAAAACCGCCTCGCTGGGCGCGTTTAAGGATGGAATGCGCAAAAAAGCTATCCAGTAGATTGGGAACGCACGTTATAATATCAATCCGCATCGTCTGGTGTATTTTCAGAATCTGAATTGTCAAGATATACTTCCAATAAGCCTTCTGGCAGATTGACCATCAGTTGCTTGTTCTCCTTGTCGGCCTTCAAGACAATGTCAGCAGCCGTTGGAATAAGCACTTCTACGCCCTGATAATCCATCGCGATCAGATCCTGGCCGTTTAGCGAGTAAACTTCACGCACTGTTCCAAGCTCGCCGGCTGTTTGATCTACAACTGTAAAGCCTTTGATCTCGTGATAATAAAACTCCTCATTACTCAGCTCTTCCAATTCATCCAGTGAGAGGTAAAGTGAGCTACCAACAAGTGCCTGGGCTTTTTCTATTGTATTAATATCCTCAAACTTGACAATTGCATTGGCCTGCTTTTGCAAGTTGAAATTTTCTATAAAATATGGAACCAGCTCTCCTTTTATTTCAACGTAAATTGCGTCGAGCTCTTCATATTCTTCGGGATAATCCACGTCAAGGAAAATCACAACATTGCCCGTTGTTCCATGTGTGCGGACGATATAACCTAATAAATAACAATTATCCTGTGTCACCTGCTAATCAAATAATGGTGTAAGTATAAAACAATATGAGTCTGTACGGATCACCGACAGACTCATAAACAATGTATTTTGAAGCTAATTACTCAGCTTTTTTCTCTGCTGATTCATCCGTTTCAGGAGTTTCAGTAGATGCTGGTGCCTCAGCCGCAGGAGTTTCAACTGGCGTCGCAGTCTCAGCTTCCGGAGCTTCAACTGGTGCTGCTGCTTCAACTTCCGGCGTTTCAGCTGGTGCGGGTGCCGCTGCTTCAACTTCCGGAGTTTCAACTGGTGCTGGTGCAGCTGCTTCTGGCGTTTCAACAGGTGCTGGTGCAACTGCCGCTTCCTCAGCTACCGTTTCCTCAACCGCTGTTTCGTCAGCCGCTGTTTCGTCAGCCGCTACTTCGTTAGAAACTTCTTCTGTTACTGTGTCAACAGCCGCTTCCGCCTCTTCAACTTCAGGAGCTTCTTCAACAGGAGGTGCGTTTTTCTTAGCGATTGCTTCTGCACGAGTCTGGCTTACTTTACGCTCAGCTTCAAGTCTAGCTTGTTTGTCAGAATCTTTCTTCTGTGTTATGGAATCAGCAGCAGTTGCTTTACGATCTGTTTTAGATCCTTTCCATTCTTCAAAACGTGAATCAGCAACTTCTTGCGTGATTGCACCTTTGATAACGCCTACTTGCAAGTGTTTTTTAAGCATAACACCTTCGTGTTGCAAAATAGACCGTGCTGTATCAGTTGGTTGTGCACCTTTCAAAAGCCAATCAACTGCTTTGTCTGATTCCAAAACGATGGAAGCAGGGTTTGTACCTGGGTTGTAGATACCCAATTTTTCGATGAAGCGACCATCACGTGGTGCTCTGGCATCTGCGACTACGATATCATAAATCGCCTTCTTCTTGCGTCCACGACGCGCCAACCTAATTTTAACTGCCATTATTGAATTTGTTATGATCGGGAGCTCGTCCCTAAATTAAACAGGGTGCAAAGGTAAGTGAATTTCCTGAATTCCGGAACAGCTTCCACAAAAAAAGGAAGGTAATCGATTACCTTCCTTTTTACTATGTCTTAAACAATTCCTAAGGGCGGAAACCAGCAGGATATGTTGAGCGAATCGTGTTATTTGGCAAGATCTTGATTTCAACACGACGGTTTGATTGCAAACCTTCAACTGTTGTGTTCTCAGCGATTGGGCGATACTCACCGTAATGTTCTATGATGATACGGCTAGGATCAGTAATTCCGGCGCGGATCAGGAAGCGCTTGGCAGCATCAACACGACGACGTGAAAGAGATACGTTGTATGCGTCCGAAGCACGTGCATCCGTGTGACCAACCAAAACGATGCGGCAGTTTGTACGCATGTTCAGCAGCTCAACTACTTTGCTTAAAGTTTCTTTCGAAGGATTGCGGATAATCGCTTTGTCAGTATCGAATTCGATGTTGCTGAACAATGCTTCGCATTCGTCTTTTGGCAAGTTGTTTTTGATTGCATCTCTGATGATTTTATCAAGATCCATTGCAACTCCACCACCTGAAACGATGCTTCCGATTGGCGTATTTGGTTCTTTATCAAAAAGATCCGCTACACCGTCTCCATCTGAATCTGTGTAAAGACGTGGATCAACTGGCTTAGGCATGTTTGCTTTTGCAATTGAATCTGCATCTTCCATTGTTGGGTTGTAAGGAATTGGAATCAGTGACTGAGGATTAGCCCAACGCAAGTGGTAACGGCCGCTTCCTGCATCGTATTTACCTTTTTTAGCCATTACAGCATTCTTACCCAGTTTGTAAGTTAATGCGATGGTCGCAATTCCGTAAGCATCGTTTCCTGACTCACCTTTTTGAAATGTCCAGATGCCCTGTTGTGTTGAGTAATCGCTTAATCCACCAACCGTTGCATCCAACTTTTCAGTATTCACAAAGTTATGCGTGTAATCTAAGCCTAAATCGAATCGTGGTGTCAACTCATAATGTACTGACAGCCCCACAGGCATTACCCATTCACGTGTATAAGTAGAACCATTACGTTCCCACTCTCCGGCTGTTTTCGAGCTGGCATCCGTGTTTGTAGAAAAAGACTTTTCTTCACCAGTCGTAACATTAATATAATCTACATCCGTGTGGTAGTAAATGATACCCCAACCTAAATGCGCGTCTACTTTCCATCTGCGCAATTTCTTGTAACCGAATAACAGACGGTTCAGATTGGCTGTTCCGTCCAAAGAAACCTGAACGAATGATGGGCTATTAAATGTAGCGTTGTACTCATGATTTGATAATGAGCTAATGTGGCCAGCTTTTGAACCTTGCAGACGGCCATTGAATCCAACGATCTGAACACCGAAAATAGGAGAAAGCTGTTTGTTGATGGACAATCCCCAGCCTCCGGTTAATTTTTCGTTGTCTCCGCGTTTGAAGCCATTGTACTCTGTTAAATCTCCGAAGAATTTGGTAATCCCCCCGTAACCTGTGATAGACCAGGTGTTCATTTTATTGGGTCCTTCATACGTTCGATTTTGGGCAGACGTATTCAAACTCAGTAGGGACAAACAAATCAAAGCAACGTAAAGATTCTTTCTCTTCATGGGAAACACCAGTTATGTGATTCAAATATTCACTATTTAATTAACTCAAAATCAGAAAAAGGATAAGCCTGTAAGCCGGATTCTGTTACTCTTCATTGGCAAGCCAATGTCAAGCTCCTACCATTTATCCACGATTCCAGTCACCTGGAACCTCTAACGATCTACCCGTGTCAATGTCCCGAAAGACGGGGACGAGCAGCCCCACGGATTGACACCTATTTGATCTTTCAGCTCGTAAGGTTTACCCTGCCTCGTTGGTCACCCAACGAGCGGTGGTCTCTTACTCCACCATTTCACCCTTACCGTGACACATAAAAAACATGCCAGGGCGGTATAATTTCTGTGGCACTTGCTGTCAGCATTCCGTCTCCGGCTTGCTGCCTTCCCGTTAGGAAGTACGATGCTCTCTGCTGCCCGGACTTTCCTCTTCGGCCGAAACCGCAGCGGTAGGTCAGCTTATTCCTTTCCTCTGACCACAAAGCTAAGAAATACTTTCTTTCGATCAGCAGTCAATATACTATTAAAAGTAAAAAATTATGGTAAAGACGCGGATTTTTGTCGAAATTTTGTTTCAAATTCCCTTTAATCCGTTGACCTTCAGATTAACATTTCCATTCGCAAATACAACAGAATAAAGGTGTTCCGGTGTTAAATAAACTCTGTCCGGTGTAATATCCGTTAAGTTACCCTTTAAAATGACACCCTCGGTTACTTTCAGATTTGACAATGCTTTTTGTATCGTTTTTTTAGCATCACCGATCTGCTCCCCCATTGGGAAAACCATTTTCCGCTCCATCATCCGACCAAATTGCCCTTGCAGAAGCCAACCTGCCGTTTTCACAATAGAGTTTTTCGTATCCAAGTCATAATCAAGGCCTTTAAGCGATAATTGCTGCGTTACCGGGTCGTAATAAGGCACTCCTTTCAGGTAAATGTCACCATTAATGCTCCCTTTTAAACCCGCTTTTATCACCAGCTTTTCGTTTTGGCCATACATATCAATGGAAGTGACCTCAACATTATACTGGCCGGCCAGGAACGAAAATTTTTCTCCGGCAAATTTCGCGGTGGCCAGGCGAGCGGCCTCTGCATAAGAAACTACGCTGATCAATCCGACCTTGAAATCCTCCGAAACCTTGTTCACAATCTGTAAGTCCGGCATTTTTAAAACAGCAGGAATTGCTGGCTTGGTTGCCGATGTAATTGTTTGCGTGTAGCCCTTAATACCAATAACGGATCGAAGAATGTTGTTTTTAGCTAGTAAAGGTGTCATTACAACCGACGTGGGCACAATGGACAGCCATGTATCGAATTCCTTTGACAACAAAACGGGTTGACGGGCAATGTTCCAGGCCAGTTCCGCATTCTTTTTAAGCTCAATGTTGCTGGCCACCTGCTCGTCAATCGCCTGTGTTATCTTGTCAAAATTTTTATTCAGAAGCCGACTCGCCATGCTTTTGATCGGAATGTTAATGCCGGCAACTTTAATGTTTGGATCGGAGATCCAGTCGTAGCTGTCCACATAAGTCTCAGACTTGATAGCCCAATTGGAAGCGATACCGATTTTGGAGATCAGCCTGATCTTGATGGAAAACTCGGTATCCTTATATCCGGACATGGTGATACCCAAAGGACTGATCTTGTAACCTGCACTGACCCAGATTTTAAGAGGGACTTCAAATAAAAAAGAGGAATCTATTGCAACGACCTTAATCGGGCTTATTTTCCAGACTTTGGCTTTGAGATTGTCATTATCTTCATCCTCATAGCTGTTGTCCTCGTATATCAACCCCTTGATTTTCGCATTGATCTGATTCTCTATTTCGGAAATGGGGATCTCCACCGGAACATTCAGCACAGACAAATGCTTTTCATTCTGGATCTGATTATCAGAGTACTTATATTCTTCCATAGGCGCTTTTGGAGAAGTGTTTTTAGAACGGCATTGCCATATGCTGAGTGCAAATGCCATCACAAACAATACATTCAGGCAATTAACGAGCCACTTATTTGATCTTAACGAGGGTTGCACCGTAGCCGAATTTTTCTTTTTGAGCGTCTTTAAAATAATTTACATGCTGGTTCTTCCCTAGCCTCCTGTGCAATTCAGTCCGTAAAACCCCGCTTCCGGCACCATGAATAAATGTTATTTCCTCCATTCCATTCGCTATGGCAGACTCAAGGCTGCTTTCAAATACGGAAAGTTGCGTTTTCAGGATCGAGTCATTAGAAAGTGACCCTACATGTTTAGTCAGTTTTTCAATGTGCAGATCCACAACCTGTCCGGGCTTTTCCAAAACAGGAGTTTCCGCTTTGCCACCACCCATTAAGCTTGTTTTCAAATCATTGGAAAGATTCTCCGGGCTCGCAATGGCTTCCGTTTTTGGATTTTCCTCGTCAATCTGGTACACGAAAGCTTCCTTTCCCAACACCGGCGCTTTGCCCTTATTTTTGTAAAATGACTGCGCCCTGCATTTGACTTTTTTGGTCAAAGGCTGTGGCAAATGATGGTTGCCTTCACGGTAATAGAGCATTTTGAATTCAAACACAGGCCATGTTTCAAAATCCTTCATGATCAGCTCTGATAATTTCTGCGCAGTACGCGGTTGCAGCACGCCACCGGCCAAACCGGTGCTGACCTGCTCATTGATAGCGACCGCAGTAAACGGCAAAATCCAATCTGAATTATTAATGATATGCATTGTTACAGCGCGGTCATTAACGGCAACGAAAGCCAGGTAAATGCCCTTTTCTGCAAACGGCGCGTTTCTTGGCACTATAATGTCCTGCTGCGACCCTATTTTCCTGGAATCCTGCTCCTTCACAAGCCGCTGACCCTCAACGGGTGAAATGGTCACGATCTCGTTCCGCAATACCGGGATCCGAAATCCGTCCTCGATTTCTATTTCAACAATATTTCCGGGCAAAAACGAATAAATAACGCCTTCCTCCCGTCCATGCACAAGTCTTACTTTATCTCCTATATTCATATTCTAATTGATTATTTCATTCAGCGCACGGCGCTCATTCAGTCATTCAATCATTCAGCGCAGCGGCGCCCACTCATTAACTCATTAAGCAACAATTGTTAAAAGTAAAACGGTTTAAAATCAATGCCTTTTTTGCTGATTTGTAAAGCCGGGGCAGGAATTTTAATTGAATTGGCAAAAAAGCCGATCGTCCTGACCAGCTTACTTTTCGTTTTAATCTTTGTCAAATCAATGTCCAGGGACAAATAATATTGACGGTACGGATGATAACCCCGTTCAATGCTCGTCTCTTTTTCGGCAGAAACCATGTCGTGAATGCCGTAGCCCACAGACAGACAGAGCCAGGCGGGCCAGCCGCTGTTTTTAAAAAATGTTCGGGGACTGCCGGAAAACCAGTATGTCTGCCCATTATAGTCTTTCAGCCAACTTTCCGAACGATTGGTGCCCAGCAGTTCGGGCCTCACTTTTGACAATGATGTGTAGTGAAAAGAAAACTTTGGCTGGATTCGCACTTCATCCCAAAGCGCGATCTGGCCCAGGTAAAGGACGGACCCGGAAATGTTGGCGATCATGTCTCCCGGCGAAAAGCCATAATCGGGAGAAAACCCATCCAGTATTTCTATGGGCGTTTGGAAAATAATGCCTGAAATGGCGCCATAGACCAGCATTTGCCGTTTCGAAATGCCTGTTTTTTTGTAAAGCTCTGCCGTATGCCTTGCAATCTGATACGATGTGTAAACGTGCCCCATTTTGTCCATTTGCAGCCACTCGCGCGTATCATCCTGAAATGTAAACTTGGTCAACGGGTTTTTGTACCAGGATTTGCTCAGGCCATAGATCGTTCCGAGGTAAAGTGCAGATTGGGCTGCAAATATGCCCCGTAGTAATGCATAATTAGGCTTTACAGTTTGAACTGAATCACTTGTGGGCGGGTCGGTCCGTAAGGAATCCTTTTGCGCAAATACCGGATTGGAAATGTAAAAAGCGAGAACCAGCGGCAGAGATAATCGCGACAAATGCGTTTTAATAGCCACCATGATACTTTCTAAGGCCCCACTCGGCGCCGAGAAGCAAAACCAAAAGGAAGAACAACCATTTCATATAAATGATCTCGACCATTTCTTCGCTGCTATCCAGCCTGTCGGAAGGACGGTTCTCTTTCAGTTTTGAAATAAAATCCGCGAAAGTCGCAGGCGTTGTAAATGTCCCGCCCGAGCGGCTAGCAAGCTCACGAAGCATTCCAAAATCGGCCGTGCTGTTGTTTAATTCAAGATCTGCGTTGCTGATAACAAACTGCCCGTTCACCTTTTCCAGACCGGAGCGCAGAGAAGTTGAAGCAGCAAAACGGTAAACGCCGTCCGACAGTCCGCTCACATTGAACCTGGGGTTTTCCTTCGAATGCGTGTAAGTGAATTGTCGCGTCACCCCTTTTTCATTGGTAACATCCAGTTTCACTTCCTGGCCAAAGATAGGTTCGTAAATGTCATTATAAATTTCTGTCTGGAACACAACCTGCTCCCCAGCCTCAAACTCATTGCGAACAGGATAAACGCGGAATTTGCGCTTATCCTCTCTAACGGAAAGCACCTGGATCACCTTTTGAAACAGATTATCAACCACTTCCTGCTTGCTGGTTTGCGCAAATTCCTCCTGTCTCCACTGCCATATTCCTTCTCCCGCGAGCACAGCCGTTTTTTGTCCGCCATTTGTATTTAATACCAGCAGCGGTTTGCTCGTATTCAATGTTCCTACTTTCTGAAATAAAATGGTTTCTGTGCCTGAGGAAATGTTGTAATCGCCGAAAGGCACGGACAATGGCGGAAGCCGTTCAAGCAGTTTCAATTGTTCGGGATCAAAATTCAGTTGCTGGAAAGCCGGGTTGAAGCGCGCTGTAACCTTATCAACCTGATTGTTGGTTGCATTAATGATCAGCGACCGGTTCAATGAATTGGCCAGCGGCACAGCAGACTGATTGCCCAAAATGAAGAAAAGCGGCGTTTTGGATTCTATAAAACTGCGAACCTGCGTATTCCCAAGTCCCAGCACATTCGGGATCTGGTGCAAAATGATCAGGTCGTACGGTTTGGCTGTTGCGACGGGCGTATTGGATATAGACAGGATTTTAATGTCCAGCTCGTAATTGTCATTGGCTTCAATGAGGCTGCGGATGCTCTTAATGTCAGGATGTGGTGCGAGCGCCATCAAAAGGATTTTCTGCCTGCCATCGATAATGTCGATATAAACGTCTTTTTTGTTATTTCTAGGTGAAGTTTCGCCGGCAACTCCGCTCAGCTCCAATGTGTAATGCTGAACGCCCTTTTGACTGGAAGACGCTTTGAAATCAACGGCTTTGAAGAATGACGGTTTGTCAACCATCACCTGCTGGCTTGAAATGACCCGGCCGTTTTGTTTTAATGTAATGGTTGTTGATTTCCCCGCCAGACCGTTAGCAGCAATTTCTGCACGGATCGGAAACTCATTCCCAAGATAGGCGATCCTGTTACTGATCACGTCCTTGATCCTGATATCCAGATCCGGGACCGTGTCACCCACTGCCAATGTGCTCACTTTGAAGGGAAAACGATTGTAAGCCGGCGAAATGCCTTGATTAACTATGCCATCCGAAAGCAAAACCACATCCGTAAGATTTCTGCCCTCAAAGTTGGTTTTCACGGTTTGCAGCATTTCGGACAAATCCGTTTTCTTGGCGTCGAAACGGATTGAATCGGGAACCGGCGAGCGGGAATCTTTGCCCAATGTTTGCACACTTACCTCAAAACCAGACGATTCCAGATCGGCAACTGCACCGGAAATCTGTTTCATCAATGCTGGCCCGGCACCTTTGACGGATTCAGAATTATCGATAGCGAAAACGATTTTGGCTTTGTCAACAGAGGTTTCTGTCTTCCGAACCAGCGGGCCCAGGAGCAAAAAACAGATCATTCCCACGGTTAGTCCCCTCAGCAATGCCAGGGCATAGTTCCATTTTTTCCCCCAGGGTGCCGATGGCTGGTAAAGCATGAACGCATAAGCAGCGCCTGCCACCAGACAAAAGACAATAAACCAGTAAGGGGTTTGGAAAATGAGTTCGGACCGCATGTGTTAAAAGTAACGAAAAAACATGCTATGTCAACATACCGCCGTCCACTTGTAAAACCTGACCGGTAATGTATCGTGAAAGGTCAGAAGCCAGAAAAACGCAGGCATCGGCCACCTCTTCCGGCTGTCCTCCCCTTTTCATCGGGATCGATTGCTTCCATTCTTCCACCGCTTTTGAATCCACGGCATCCGTCATTTCCGTCTCGATAAATCCGGGTGCTACGGCATTGGAGCGAATGTTGCGCGAGCCCAGTTCGAGTGCAATCGATTTGGTAAAACCAATGATACCAGCCTTGGAAGCAGCATAATTGGACTGCCCTGCATTGCCACTGATCCCCACCACCGAAGTAATGTTAATGATGGAACCAGTTCTGGCGCGCATCATGCTTTTGGTTGCCGCCTTGGTCAGGTTAAATACCGATTTCAGGTTAATCGTAATCACAGAATCCCATTGTTCCTCACTCATGCGCATCAGCAGTCCGTCGCGTGTTACACCGGCATTGTTAATCAGCACGTCCAGTTTGCCAAAGTCCGCAAGAACATCGGTAACCAACTGATCCGCAGCCTGAAAATCAGACGCATCTGAACGATAACCTTTTGCCCTTACACCAAATTGTTCCAGTTCTTTCGCCAGCGCCTCACCTTTTTCAACACTTGATAAATAGGTAAATGCGACGTCAGCGCCCTCCTGAGCCAGGCGTAAGGCAATGGAACGACCGATACCACGTGATGCTCCGGTTACCAACGCGACTTTATTTTCTACTAATTTCATAAATGGGAATAATTCTGTCAAAATGATTTTGGTGGACAAAAATAGGATTTTAAAGGCCACTGGCAAAAAAGAACATATAGAAACCTTCTGACCAGGCTTGCTGTTAACCCACTACATTTAATTTTTGTTTATTTAAATTGAAAGTAATGGCAGATACGATCAAAACAGCGCTCATAACAGGCGGCTCAAAGGGCATAGGCTACGGCATTGCAGAAGTGCTTATAAAAGAAGGCATACACGTGGCGATTACCAGCCGTTCAAAAGAAAGCGCGGAAAAGGCAGCAGCTTCACTGAATCAAATCAAAGAAGGTTTTGCGATTGGCATTGAATCTGATGTCAGAAACCTGGAATCGCAGCAGAAAGCTGTGGAAACCGTTATTTCTAAATGGGGCCAACTGAATTATTTCATCGCAAACGCAGGCGTAGGACATTTTGCGCCTATCAAGGACCTTACTGCCGAACAATGGCAGGAAACCATCGATATTAACCTGACCGGCGTGTTTTTCAGCGCAAAAGCATCATTGGCAGCCCTTACTGATACAAAGGGCTATTTTATCAACATTGCCAGCCTTGCGGGAACCAACTTCTTCCCAGGCGGGAGTGCATATAATGCCAGCAAATTCGGACTTGTCGGCTTTTCGCAAGCCATGATGATGGACGTCAGAGACGCTGGCGTGAAAGTCACGACGATTATGCCAGGTTCGGTTGCGACAGAATTCGGTGATCACAAACCATCTGAAAAAGATGCTTGGAAAATCCAGCCGGAAGACATCGGCCAGATCGTTTCTGACCTGATCAAAATGCCGGCAAGAACATTGCCTAGCAAAGTGGAAGTAAGGCCGTCCATGCCGCCAAAGTAAGTTTTGGAAAGAATCTTGAAAAAAGGGTTTGGTGCGCTTCACGGCTCGCTGAACCCTTTTTTTTATTGCCGAACTCTAAACTTCAAACCCTGTACCATCTCGGATAAGCCAGAAAAGAGAAAGCGACAAACATGCCGGCGATGATCAAAACAGGAATTTTATATAAAATCAATAATGTAAGCCCGATAAAACCGAAAAGGAAAGCCTGCATACATTCTTCCAGGAGGCCCTCTTTTTTGTAAAAAAATAAATGCGTCGTGACGAGAACAGATAACCCCAAAATGTAAAGTTGCATCATTTCAAACAGGGATAATGCACCATTACGCACGCTCACAAGCGTTTCCGGGACTATAATGATGGCGTGAATCAAAAATATCCGCCCCATTCTCCGCCAGCGGGACACCGGCAACGACCTTCCCCAAAGCCAGGTTTCGCTTTCCCACTTATACAACTCGAATGAAATGCCAATGTTCAGCAGATAAGCCAGTGACAAGCCCACCGCCGGAAGTCTAAGGTCGTATTGATCCGTGGAGTAGTAAAGCAATGTGCCTGATGTGAACAACATAGCACCCAATTTGCCCGCCAGTAACGTCACGCCTTTTTCCTGAAACAGCCATTCAAGCGACCACCACGTCCAGGATCTGAAGCGTTTGAAGGGCCATTTGAAAAACTGCTTTTTATCTTTCTCTACAAAAATTTGCGGGTTCCCGATCCGCCATTCCGCCACCGCTCCAATGATTATAATGAGCAAAAAATAGTATGGAAAAATGGGCCATAGGCCAGCCAAAAGTTTGTCCTGAACGGCAACCGCAATCAAATAAACACCATAATAAATCAGCGGCTGTAAAAAACCGATCGCAAGCAGACCAAACCGAGACGCTCGCAAAGGACTCGGCCAGAGCCTTGCGTTATATATAAATGTATATTCCGGATGCTTCCAGAGTGCGGCCAAAAACTGTGCGCATAATAATGTATAAGCCAGCCAGATAATCCCCAGATACAACATACCATTGGATGCGGTCAGGAAGAATACGGCGAATGCGTGATGTTCGGCCCCGCTCAGAAAACCGAAAAGAAGCGCCAAAAGGACAAAGAACATTCCCGCCCGCTGCTTAAAAAATTCCGTAACGGTAACCAACAACAAAGTTTTCATAAGTCCCCAACGGCGGTAAGCATCTTATTTTTCAGGACAAATGTTCCTGTAATATCCAGACCATCGTCCTGGAAAGCTTCGTGCGATGAAAGCAGGAATGTGGTTCCACCGGACCTGTATTGACGAACCAGCTCAAAAAGCGCAGTCCGTGCTTCCCGATCAATGGTAATCAATGGTTCGTCGAGAATAATGACGGAAGGCTTTCCCAGAAACGACACCGCAAGCGAAACTTTCTTCACCATTCCGCTGGAACAGCTGCCAAATGGTGTTTGCAGATAATTGATTCCAAGCGCGTCAATAAGCATTTCCGGTTGTCCGGCCGGACTTTTCTTCGCCTCAGCAACAAAACTGATCAGATCAGCGGGCGTAAGAAATGAAGGATATAGTGGCTCGGCCTCCCCCAGATTTAACCTGAGCCTGAAATCAACAGGATGTTTTTTTAGATCATACCGGCCGTCGAGTACAAGCGAGCCCGTGTAAGGAAGCATTCCGGCAATCGTCCGGAAAAGTGTAGACTTCCCGGCTCCGTTTTCGCCCTGGATCCAGAAGATCCCCGCACCGATTTCCCAGAAAGCGATATTCAGTATTTCCAAATCGCCATATCGCTGGTGGAGGTCCCGGATTTGAAGGGTCATTTTAATGTGTAAAAAGATGATGCATTAATCCTGGTAGCCAAATTCGTCTTTAAGAACTTGTAATGCAACCGCTTCCTCATGTTTGTACAAATCTTTATTAAACATGGCATCATGCCCCGCATTCCGCAAACTCACCCAGCTGTGCGTTGCATAAGGATCGTAATCGAAATGCTTGAATGTGTGGCCCATGTTATTCATATCGGCAAACCATTTCACACCCACATCCAGCCGGTCGTATGCGCCGAAAGCCGCGCCTTTTCCCAAGGGTAATGTGTCATTTTTAGTTTTTTCAAGATCGATCAACGCCACATATTCATTCAAACGACATTCCGGAAGCGGCCAGGGAGCAGCCGGATCCACAACCCTCGGATACGCATGTGTGCGTGACTGAGGATATTCCTTTGCCAATTGCAGTACTTCCGGATAAGGCGGCTTGTATTCCGTATAAATCTCAGGGTAACACAATTTAGCCTCGTAAGCCGGACAGCCCCAGCATTGCCCGATCCGCCCGATTCCCGACGCAGATCCTATGCCTTCGAGATATTCCTTAACCAAATCTTTTTTAAAATAAACATCATTATGAAGCACCAACAGATACTTCTGATCCGACATTTCCCAAGGATACTGGTAGCGAACGGCATGCCTGAATTTCTTGAATTTCAGGAGGAAGGGAAATTTGACATTATTTGTCCAAAGCCATATGCTAGGCTTATAATGCACGATCTTGTCTCCGAAGTGGTCCAGGATAAACTGGAAGTTCGAAGGTTCCGGCTGCTTGGCTTCTTCTACAAAATATATTCGATTGATCCATTGCCCGGAATGCCTCATTAATGTATAAAGCGTAATAGCAGTTTGATATGGTTTGCCGTACGCATTTATAGCCACATCGACACTTGATTTGAGAGGGTTCATTAAATTAATAATGTATGACGTGCAGTATTAATTAGGCTAAATTATCAGTTTCTTTTATATACCAAAATTCAATTCATGAAAATGTTTCTTTTTTTACTCTTTAATTACCAATAAATCCAATAAATAATGACCAATAATCAATAGATTAAACGGCTTTGGAGCACGTTTCGCAAATTCAATGCTGCCATTTTTGCGTTCTGCAAAATATTCTTACTTTAATTGGTATGTAAAGCACAGAAATGTATATTTGAAAAAATTTTAAAAATTCTACATGAGTCTTTAAAATTTGTATTGAAGCTCCATAAATCCTTTTCCAAACTCTTCTGATCACCTTTAACCGCATTATGATGACTCCATCACGCCGTTCATTTTTACGCCTGTCTGCGCTCGCGCTGCCGCTTGCGAGTATACAGAAGCTGTTTGCAAAAAATGTGGTTAAAAAGCCTATTGTGATCTCGACCTGGGACAGCGGGCAGATTTCCAATGCGGCCGCCTGGCCGGTGTTGGAAAAAGGAGGAAAAGCGCTGGATGCGGTGGAACAGGCTGCTATTGCCATTGAAAATGATATTAATTGCTGCGTTGGATTGGGCGGAAACCCGGATCGTGACGGATTTGTAACATTGGATGCCTGCATTATGGATGAAAAGGCCAATTGTGGCTCCGTGGCATTCCTGGAACGGATCAAACACCCGATTTCTGTGGCCAGAAAGCTTATGGAAACGACGCCCCATGTTTTTCTTGCCGGCATAGGCGCTCAGCAATTTGCAGTTGCGAATGGTTTCAAGCTGGAACCCGCGAAACTCTCTCCTGATGCTGAAAAATCTTATAAAGAATGGCTCAAAAAAGCAGAATACAAGCCAGTTATTAACATAGAACACCAACAATCCAAAGGTCAGAAAGGACATGGCCCATTCGCACCCGCGAGGCTTGAAGACGGTTCTTTTAACCACGATACAATGGGCACATTGGCGCTGGATAGCAACGGCGATTTATCGGGCATGTGCACGACCAGCGGCATGGGCTTCAAAATGCGCGGCCGGGTCGGTGATTCTCCGATTATTGGTGCGGGACTTTTTGTTGATAATGAAGTCGGTGCGGCAACCTCGTCCGGACAAGGTGAAGAAGTGATCCGCGTCTGCGGAACGCACCTCGTCGTAGAGCTCATGCGTTCAGGTCTTTCGCCTGAAGAAGCCTGCAAAAAGGCGATAGAACGCATCGTGAAACCCAACCCCGAACGCGCCAAAACATTCCAGGTTGGATTTCTGGCCATTAATAAGCAAGGCGAAGTGGGTGCTTATTCGGTTCAAAAAGGATTCAATTATACAGTTACAGAACAAGGCGGAAAAGGAGTAGTTATCAATGCAAAAAGCCACTTCTCCTGAAAGAGCAACATTCACAATTAATGAGGGAATTGAAATTTACGCTCCTTTTGGCGGCTCTGTTTTCGCGGGAATTCTGCCTACGCTTTCTGTCTGGCGAACAACGTAAAAAATCGCAGACCACATGAAAGCAAGCAGTAGCATAGAAATCCCAGCAAAAACCGCAACTGAAATCGGGCAGCAGCCTGCCTGTTTGTTTGTGATCAATTAAGATCTGGGTGGGAAGGATTTGTAGATGCTGCCACGACTCAGGATCCGCAACAAAGTGATATCAGGATGAATGCATTCAATGCCAATCCGCCAATCACCAACCCGGATTCGAAAATAGTTTTCGCCGCTTTTCTGGCCTTCCATGCGTGTGTAATCCAAACCCGAACTTTCCAGGTTCTGCGCGGCTTCCAATGTGTTGATAATGTCAAAAACTCTTTTCTGAATATCCTTTGGCGTACTTTTTAATTCTTTTGAAAACCTTTTAACATACTGAACTACCATCCCATTTCTTTCTTGAGATCAGCAATAGGATGCCTTGGTTCATCAGATTCAGCTCTCATTACCTCAAGAAAGAAGAAATCTTCAAGTTTTTCATTTTGAATAATGGCTAAAATCTGCTTCATTTCGTTTTCTGTCCAATTTCCGCGTTGCTTTTTGACGCTGAATGTTGGCGCTGGCATGCCGATTTGCTCAGCCAGGAAAGCGTTTTTGTAACCGGATTTGTTAATGAGCGTACCCATGTTCTTCTTCAACTGCATGTAGTTTTCGACTATATTTAACATGATAAAATTAAAGTTGAACGTTGGTAGGTGATTCAAATTTATAAATTTAAATTAAGATTTTTGTTATGATTCAATCCCCTGATGTTTCGCTCAACAATGACATTGATTTTAAAATTAACATCCTAATCAAAAATTAGTGATCTGTTTTAAAAAAAGCGATCTTCACTTTTCGAATAACTCCTGACTCTATTTACCTAATATCAATACCTGACAATGATCAAACCCCTAGCCGCACTCTTCCTTTTAACGGCATTTAATTCATTTGCGCAGACGCCTCCTAAGCCTTATGGTGCATTGCCAGCTCCGAGACAGGTAGCCTGGCATGAGACCGAAGTTTACGGCATTATGCACTTTACGCCCACTACATTTGAAAATAAGGAATGGGGATTCGGAGACGCGGATCCTAAAACATTCAATCCGACCGATTTTAACGCGGAACAAATTATATTGGCCGCCAAAGCGGGTGGCCTGAAAGGCATTGTGCTGGTAGCAAAACATCACGATGGTTTTGCATTATGGCCTACCAAAACAACCGAGTACAATATCTCAAAAAGCCCTTTCCGTGGCGGAAAAGGGGATTTGGTAAAAGAAGTTGCGGACGCTGCGAGAAAACACGGTTTAAAATTTGGCGTTTACTGCTCTCCCTGGGACCGCAACAATGCCAAATACGGCGGCCCGGAATACATTGCGATCTACAAGGAGCAGCTTCGTGAACTTTACAGCAATTACGGCGAGCTATTTATGTCCTGGCATGACGGCGCCAACGGAGGCGACGGTTACTATGGCGGCGCAAAAGAAAAGCGCGCGATCGATAATACAACATATTATCAGTGGGATTCTACGTGGACAAACCTTACACGTAAGTTACAACCGACCGCAAATATATTCAGCGACATTGGCTGGGACGTTCGTTGGGCTGGAAATGAGGATGGAAGCGTAAACGAAACTTCATGGGCAACGCTTACACCCAAGCCGTCTGAGGGACAGAATGTTGCGGTTCCAGGACAAGCCAATGCAACTGAAAATCCGGGCGGAACGCGGAATGGCAAATTCTGGATTCCTGCCGAATGTGACGTTCCATTGCGCAAAGGCTGGTTTTATCATCCCACTGAAAAACCAAAAACACCGGAAAAGCTATTCGACCTATATTTAAAAAGTGTCGGGCGCGGCGCTGCGCTGGATCTCGGCCTGGCACCGGACACACGCGGGCAGTTGCATGAGGACGACGTTGCGGCGCTGAAATCTTTCGGTGACCATGTAAAGCAAACATTTGCCACTAATCTGATAGCTCGAGCCGGATCCAAAGCCGTTAATGTGCGTGGTTACAACTCCATTTATAGTGCGAAAAACATTCTGGACGGAAAATCAGAAACATACTGGGCCACTGATGATGATTTCAAAACGCCCGAAGTAGTTATTGACCTGAGCCAGCCTTTTACATTCGATATCATTACTTTACAGGAATTTATCAAGCTCGGACAA
Source organism: Dyadobacter fanqingshengii (assembly GCF_023822005.2). Classification (GTDB taxonomy): domain Bacteria; phylum Bacteroidota; class Bacteroidia; order Cytophagales; family Spirosomataceae; genus Dyadobacter; species Dyadobacter fanqingshengii. The sequence continues at coordinate 6,088,506 of NZ_CP098806.1, read as the reverse complement.
CGTATTGAAGAATTTGCTGTTGACAGCTGGGAAGGCAACGCCTGGAAGGAAATCCACAAAGGGACCAGCGTGGGCGCAAAGCGAATCGTAAAGCTTACAACACCCGTTACAACCCAAAAAGTAAGGCTCCGCATCACCAAATCACCCGTCAGCATTGCCATCAGCGAGTTCGGCCTTTACAAGGATTCGGAATAGAGTTGGAAGCATATTTACACAAAAAGCCACACCCGCAAAGTGTGGCTTTTATTTTGCCTGACCTTAGCAAAACCTGCCTTTTTGCAGAATAAAGCAATTAAATTTTGTTATTCTAATAATATACAAAACAGTATTTTATATATAACAACCAATGCCTATTTTTGGCAAGACCAGCATTTTACTTCTGTACATTGGCGCCATTTTCTAAACATACCGACGATGCTATTCTTTGGAATTACTTCCGCAGCGGTGATGAAGATGCCTACACAGAACTTTCGCGCCGCTATTACCGCACGCTGATCCAATACGGCCAACGGTTCACGACCAATATGCAGATAATTGAGGACACATTGCAGGATCTGCTTGTCCATCTGTGGCTGCACCGGAATTCTATCAATGATACACCTTCGGTCAAATATTACCTTATCAAATCATTTCGCCACCGCATTCTTAAAACAATAAAACCCTTATCCGGGGAAGTCGAACTTACAGATCGCTTCGACGATATCAATGCGGAGTTTTCCTGTGAGGATTCCCTTATTCAGCGCGAAAATGATGTCGCATTGAAACGAAAGGTCAAAAATGCCGTGGAGCAATTGCCGGTGCGTCAGCAGGAGGTAATTTATCTCCGTTTTTTTCAAAATCTGCAACCCGAGGAGATCGCTAGGCTCCTTTCCATCAACTCTCAGTCTGTGAGCAACATCATTCAGCGGGCACTCCATAATCTACGAAATGTATGGACTTACGCACCTCCATATTCGGTCCTACTCTGGTACATTTCCCAAATTTTGTATTAAATATCACTCAAAAGGAAAAATTCTGTATCCCAGGTGAGTATTTCAGCAGCATAATCGGATAATGTAAGAAAAGCCGCTTATCTGCATGCACTCCAGTTCAACATTATTAAAAGACTTACTCGCCAATCCTCGCTTTGTTGCGTGGGCGCGTGGAGAACAGCCTGAAGACAACCGGCATTGGAATAACTGGGCGGCAGATGATCAGGAGAAGCAAGAAATCATCGCCATCGCGAAAGAGTTGTTGGATTCATTCCAAATTCCTGATCAGCACATTACAGATGAACACATTAGCAGCAAAATCAGCCAGGCTTTAAATACAGCCAAATGCATTGAAAATGAACGGGAATCTCGGAAATTGATTCTGTTCAAGGGTTTCCGTTCAGTAGAATGGAATGTGGCGGCTTCGCTGGTTATCTTGCTGGGATTGGCATTAGCGCTCTTTGGAATTTATAAAAAAGGATATTTCCGCACGGACCAAAAGGCTGATCTTGCCAAAACCGATGATAACAATGCATTCACGGAAATCAGCAATAAGGATCAGCAGGTCAAATATGTCCGGCTCTCAGACGGAAGCGCAATTGTTTTGCATAAAAATAGCAGCGTCCGCTTTCCAAAACATTTTGCAAAGACCGGGCGCGAAGTTTTCCTGACCGGTGAAGCCTTTTTCGAAGTGACCAAAAATCCGGAACAACCATTTTTTGTGTATGCCAATGAGCTCGTCGCAAAAGTGCACGGAACCAGTTTCAGCGTGAAAGCGGGTGAAAATGATTCGCAAGTGATCGTAGCAGTGAAAACGGGAAAAGTTTCTGTGTATACCCAACGAGATGCAAAAGCCATTCAATACAAAGCAGATAAAAACCTTACTGCACTTGTACTCACGCCCAATCAACAGGCAACATTCATACGCAATGAGGCAAAACTGACCAGGCTGGCCCTGAAAAGCCCTGTCCTGTTGCATATTCCTATTGAACACCAGGTTTTCACTTATGCCGAAACACCCGTAGCAATGGTTTTTGCAGCGCTGGAAAAAGCATACGGCGTGAAGATCAATTTCAACAAGGAAATCATGGGCCAGTGCAGCATTACGGCGACATTGGGCGACGAACCGCTTGAAAATAAACTGAGATGGATTTGCACGATCCTGGAAGCGGAATATGCCATTAAAGATGATCAGATAACGATTAAAGGAAGTTCTTGTAAATAGTTATTCACCTAAACCCAACCATTTGACCGGAAACAAAAAGTGAATGATGCGTCAACATCATTCACCTGTATTAACCCCCTCTCTATGCTGGCGCTAAGAAGATCCCCGGACTGGAAGTCCTAATGGGATAAGGGAATTATTTTGCTGATTTTTTATGACCACCAAAACAAACAAAAGTATGAAAAAAACCTTTTACCGGCAGAATCACCTGCTTAAAATTATGAGAATCAGCCTCATGCAAATGTTGATCATTACCATGTTCTCCGGGCTTTCTTATGCATTCGATGGCTACGGCCAGGAAGTGCTGAGCCGCAGGTTGACGATCAACATTAAAGAACAGAAAATCGGAACGGCACTGAATCAGATCGGCAAATTATCGGGCGTCAGTTTCATGTACAGCCCCGAACTGATCGGTTCGCAACGCACGGTAACTTTCAGCGCGAAAGAAGAAAAGCTGGAAGCCATCCTGAATAATTTCCTGACGCCCTTGCAGGTTACTTATGAAGTTTCGGGCAAGCAGATCCTGCTGAAAAGAGCGCCGTCCAAATCGGCCCCCGCTCCGGCTCAGAATTCCGGTTCATCTAATAAAATGAACCCCTCCGTTGACGTACCCGTGAAAGGAAAGGTCATTGATGCAACAGGCGGGACGATTCCGGGAGCAACCGTGGTTTTGAAAGGCAGCTCTTCGGTAGGAACAACCACGGACGCCGAAGGCACATTCTCGCTGACTGTGCCGGATGGCAGCACCACATTGGTTGTATCTTCCATCGGCTTTCTGACCCAGGAGGTAGACATTACCAACAAATCGCAGGTTGACATTATCTTACAATCTGACGTAAAAGCGCTGACCGAAGTAGTCGTTACGGGTTATTCTTCCCAATCCAAAAGAGACATCACCGGCGCCGTTTCGACAGTGGACGCAGCGGAATTGACCAAAGTGGCTGCACCCAACGTTGCACAACAATTACAAGGTCGCGTTGCAGGTGTGACTGTAACGTCCAACAATACGCCGGGCGGTGAAGCAACTGTCCGTATCCGCGGTTTTGGAACCATTAACAACAACGACCCTTTGTATGTGATCGATGGTGTGCCTACCAAAGGCGGTCTCAACAGCATTAACCCAAACAACATTGAATCCATGCAGGTGTTGAAGGATGCATCTTCGGCATCGATTTACGGTTCAAGAGCTGCCAACGGGGTTATTATCATCACCACCAAAAAAGGAAAAGCAGGCGCGCCGCGTTTCACATTCAATTCAAGGGCTGGTTTGCAAACGGGGAAAGTGGAGCTGGACCTGATCAAAGATCCGCAGCAATTTGGCGACCTGCTTTGGACGCAGCGCAAAAATGCGGGCGTGTTGACCAACGGCAACCCATCTCATCAGCAATATGGCAATGGCGCCAATGCAGTTGTGCCTGACTATATTCTCGCGGGATCAAGCTACGGACTTTTTGAGGGTGATCCAAAAGTGAATCCTTCACTTTACAATTACAACCGCACAGGTTTTTACCAAATTGTAAAAGCGAATAAGGAAGGAACCGACTGGCATAAGGAAATCCTGCGTCCTGCGGCAATCCAGGAATACAATGTGGGTGCAACCGGTGGAACGGAAAGTGGCCGCTATGCGATCGCTTTCAACTATTTCAAGCAGGATGGTGTGCTGATCCACACTTCTTTTAACCGTTACTCATTGCGTTCAAACACCGAATTCTCATTCAAAAAACGCATTCGTCTGGGCGAAAACCTGGAAGTAAGTTATACTGAAAACAAAGGTTATTACAACAACAACGGCACGGCAAGCTCGCTGAATAACCAGGATGGAAATCCGGTTGGAAACGGTTACCGTATCCCGTCGATCATTCCGGTTTATGACATTATGGGCAACTTTGCAGCAACCAGGGCGGCTGGTCTTGGACCTGCTACCAACCCTGTTGCACAGCTTTGGAGAACCAGGAAAAACCAGACGAATAATTTCCGTGCATTCGGTAATGCTTATCTGGAAGTGGATATTCTCAAAGATCTGACTGCCAAATCGAGCATTGGTATTGACCTTACCGCTGCCAACCGTGTCGGCTATACATTGATGGATTTGGAAGAAGCGGAAATTGAAGCAGCCAATGCTTTGACCAATGCGAACGCCTATGACATCAACTGGACATGGTCTAACACATTGAATTACAACAAAACATTCGCGAACATTCACAAGCTGGGCGTGCTTTTAGGAACGGAAGCGATCAAGGGAACAGGCCGTGATTTCTCTGCAACGAGAACAACATTCTTCTCCGAAGATCCTCAGTATATGTTCCTTAGCTCCGGAACGGCGGGTATCAATAATGCAGGCGCGGGTTACGAATGGGCGCTTTTCTCCATTTTTGGTAAAATCAATTATTCCCTGAAAGACCGCTATTTATTGGAAGCAACGGTGCGTCGCGACGGATCTTCCCGCTTTGGACAGAACAACCGTTACGGAACATTCCCTGCATTCAGCGCGGGTTGGAGGCTTTCGGAAGAAGCTTTCCTGAAACCTTTAACATGGTTGGAAGACTTGAAAATCAGGGCTGGCTGGGGACAAACGGGTAACCAGGAAATTGGTAACTATAACGGTTTCAGCACTTACCGCTCAAACCTTGGCCTTTCTTCTTACGCCATCGACGGCTCCAACAACGCAGTTCAGCCTGGATTCGACACGGACGCATTTGGTAACCCGGACGCAAAATGGGAAACAACAACGCAGACCAACATTGGTTTGGACGCGACATTCCTGAAAGGCCTGTTCAACTTCAATCTTGACTTGTACAACCGTACGACATCGGATATGCTTTATCAGGTGGCTTTGCCTGCAACGCAAGGTGTGGCAACCATTCCTTTCGTGAATGTGGGTGAAATGAACAACAAGGGAATTGACCTTGCGCTCGACTTCAATAACAAAGCATTGAATGGCGACCTTACCTATTCTTTGGGCGTCAATTTCTCTACTTATAAAAATGAAGTTGGCAGGCTGAACAGCAGCACGAGTGCAGTGCTTCTGGGACCTGCAATACGTAGCTATACATGGACGCGCTCGGTTGCAGGAATGCCGTTGTATTCATTTTATGGTTTACAAATCGATGGGATTTACCAAAATCAGGGCGAAGTGGATAATGGTCCTAAATATCCGGGTTATGCGGCTGTGGGTAAATACAAATACCACGATACAGACGGTGACGGGACCATCACAGACAATGACCGCAAATTTCTCGGCAACCCACACCCGGATTTCACCTATGGTATTAACCTGAATGTTGGTTACAAAAACTTCGACCTTTCGGCATTCTTTCAGGGTGTTAAAGGCAACCAGATCATCAATATGGTTAAAAGATGGGTTGATTTCAACAACCAGGCAGGTAACAGAAGCCTCCGCATGCTGAACGATTCCTGGACGCCTGATAACCCTGACGCCGTGCTTCCGATCCTGGACGCGAACGACAGCCGCAGCCAGCAGCCATCGAGCTATTTCATTGAAGACGGTTCATATTTCCGCATGAAAAACCTGACGCTGGGTTACACATTGGCTTCCAAGGTTTTGTCTAAAATAGGATTCGAGAGCGCTCGTGTTTACGTGCAAGCGCAGAACCTGTTTACCATCACAAAATACAGCGGCATCGATCCTGAGGTTACCTCTGTTGGGTCGACGCCGGGAAGCACTGTTCTCGGCGTGGATCAGGGAAATTATCCTAATTCCAAAATGTACCAGGTTGGTATCAATTTCGGATTCTGATAAAGGCAAAATAGAAATCACTTATCTGATAATCACAAGTTTATAGATATGAAAAACAGAATATCAATATTAACAGCGGTGGTTTGCATGGGGTTAATGACCTCGTGCGGCGACGAATTTCTCCAAACCACTCCGCTTGGCGTGGGTAACGAGCAGTCACTTTCCAATAAAAATGGGGTTAATGCTGTGCTGATCGGCGCTTACAGTTTGCTGGATGGCGTAGGCGCAGGGCCGGTAAACACATCTTCCGTAAGTAACTGGATTTACGGTTCCGTTGCATCCGACGATGCATATAAAGGAAGCGACGTAGGTGACCAGGCGCAGATCACAACCATTGAGCGTTACATTCCGCAGGCAGATATAGGTGCATATAATGATAAGTGGGTGGCCGTTTACGACGGAGTTTCCCGTTCCAATAACACCATAAAGCTCATAGGTCTGGCAACAGATATGACTGAGGCCGAAAAAGCGCAAGCACTAGGCGAAGCGCGCTTCCTGCGTGCGTGGTATCATTTCGAAGCCAAAAAACTTTGGAATATGGTGCCTTACGTGGACGAAACTGTCACTGATTACAACAATCTGCCCAATGATAAGGACATCTGGCCAAACATTGAGGCAGACTTGCAATTTGCCATTGACAATGTTTCAGCTACAAAAGCACAGGCTGGCCGCGCGAGCAAATGGGCAGCAAAAGCAACATTGGCCAAAGTGCACATGTATCAGCAGGATTACACGGCAGCCAAACCGCTTTTGGACGATGTGGTGAACAACGGGCCGTTTGCTTTGGTGAACAGTTTCCACGACAATTTCAGGATCACAACGGAAAACAACAGTGAGTCTATTTTTGAAGTGCAAATGTCTGTGGGTGACGGTGGTAATGGCCAGAACGGAAGCTGGGGCGACAACTACAACTTTCCTTATGGATCGGCGCCGGGCGGTTGCTGCGGATTTTATCAGCCTTCCCAAAATCTCGTGAATGCATTCAAAACGGATGCAGCCGGTCTTCCTTTGCTGGATACTTTCAATGACGTGGACGTTGCCAATGACGAAGGACTTTCTTCAACGGACGCATTTACACCTTACGCAGGAACATTGGACCCACGATTGGACTGGACAGTAGGCAGAAGAGGTTTGCCATTCCTGAACTGGGGCGTGCATCCTGGTAAAAACTGGATCCGTGACCAGACTTTCGGCGGGCCTTATACATTCAAGAAATTCTTTGCTTACAGCGGTGAAAACGCCGGTGCCGAGTCTCCTCGTGCCAATGCGAACAACTATCGCGCCATCCGTTATGCAGACATTTTGCTGATGCGTGCCGAGGTTGCGGTGGAAGAAAATGACTTGGCTACTGCGCTGAAACTGGTTAACCAGGTGCGCACGAGAGCTGCCAATGTAGTGGTAATGGATGCTTCCGGCAAACCTGCTGCCAACTATCTGGTAAAACCATACACCGCATTCGCCAATAAGGATTATGCTAGAAAAGCAGTGCGTTTCGAGCGTCGTGTGGAGCTTGCTATGGAAGGTCACAGACACTTTGACCTGGTTCGCTGGGGCGTTGCCGATGTGGTTTTGAATGCTTACCTAACCAAAGAAAGCAAGAAAAGAACTTACCTGAACGGCGCAACATTCGTGAAAGGCAAAAGTGAATATTTCCCAATCCCACAAGCGCAGATCGACATTATGGGATCCAATGTGTTAAAACAAAATCCCTAACCAATTTGGACAAAGCAAGCGAATCATTTAACTTGCTTTGTCACAAATTTTTCAAATTTTAGTTATATAAAACTATTCCTAAACCTTTACACAATGTCAGTCGATTTAAAGTCAGATAAAGAAGGTGAATCCCGCCGGACATGGTTAAAGACTGCGGCGCTGGCAGGCATAGCAGCAGTTGCAGGTAAGTCTGTTGATGCGCATACTGCTGAGCCAGCTCCTGCAAAAATGCCCGCAAGAAGAATCCCGATTGCCGTTTCAACCTATTCCTACTGGCATTTTGGAAAAGAGAAATATCCGGTCGAAAAGGTGATCGAAGACGCGGCAAAGCTTGGGTTCGATGGGGTTGAAATCCTGCATCGCCAGATGGAGAATGAGACGGTTCCTTATATGAACAAGCTAAAAAGGCTTGCTTTCGACAATGGTCTTTCGCTTCCGTTGCTTTCCATTCACCAGAGTTTTGTTCAACCCAAAGCCGAGGACCGCAAAAAAGACGTTGAGCATACGATTAAATGCATCAATATGGCTGTTCAAATGGGTATTCCGGCGATTCGGATGAACACGGGAAGCTGGCGGACTGCGAAAAGAGACGCTAATTATTACAAAGACGGCAAAGAGCCGCCGATTGAAGGCTATACGGATCAGGATGCCATTAAATGGTGTATCGATTCCATGGGCGAATGTCTGGTTGCTGCGGAAAAAGCCGGTGTCGTACTCGCCATCGAAAACCACTGGGGCCTGTCTTCCAACATTGATTATTTGCTTGAAATTTATAAACCACTTGCTTCGTCGCCTGCTATGGGCATGAATGTGGATACGGGAAATTTCGTGGGCGATCCTTACCCGCAGTTTGAGCGGTTGGCACCATACGCAACGATTGTTCAGGCCAAAACCTATTACGGCGGCGGCCACTATTACGACCTGGATCTGGATTACAAACGCATTGCGGGCATTTTGCGCAAAGCCAATTTCAAGGGATATATATCATTGGAAATGGAAGGAAAGGAAGACGCCGCCACGGCCGTCCCTAAAAGCCTGCAATTATTCAGGGAAGTGTTCAGCTAATCCCTAAAAGACAATCATAATTATATTCTGTAGTTAATAAAGTGCGGCTTCCCTGGATTCGCACTTTTTTTGTGCCTTGGATGCATGGCAAAAGCGCATCCAAGGCACAAGTCACTTACAATAGTGAAACCGACAATGAGCAATTGTCACCAGATCGTTCTCTACTTTGTAAACTAATCGATGCTCATGCGAGATTCTTCGTGACCAATAACCTGAAAAGTTTGACTTGAGTAATTCCGGCTTTCCCTTTCCTTCAAAAGGATGCCTCATACACTCTTTGATGAGCTCGTTGATCTTTTTTACAACGTGCTTATCACAATTTTGCCACTCTAGATACTCTTCCCAGGCTTTGGCTTCCCAGGCAAGCCTCACGGCTCTATGAGATCTCGATAAATAATGTTTCTGCCATTTTCGATATTATCTATGGCTTCCATTAATCGCTCCCAATTAGCAGAATTACTCATTAGATATTCCGTGGCATCCATTTCGACAGTCCTTTTTTTCCGAGGTTTTCGGCTCAAAAAATTAAGAATGGATCGTTTGTCTCTCTCTGTCGACAAAGCTAATCGTAGCATAAGTGAAGATTTTAATGTTAGTATGTGTTATAAATTGAGTAATGATTTTCAAATATAAAGATAAAATTTTCAATTCCCACAACGTTGAGATGAACCCCTAACGATCAGTTCCGTATTCAAAACACGCTTTTCTGGCAATATAACATCCTCATCATCAACCAACTGTAAAATCCAGTCTGCCGTGGTGCGGCCGATTTCGTATGTGGGCTGCCTGACGGTTGTGAGGCCCGGGCCAATGTAGGCTGACTCGGGATTGTCACTGAAACCCACCACGCCAAGCTCGTCGGGAATGCTGATTCCCTTCTCTTTTGCCATGAGCATAATTTCAATAGCGGCAGAATCATTCACGGCGAAAATCGCGTCCGGGCGGTTGGCAAGATCCAGCAAATATTGTCCGTAAATCCTTGCCTTTTGCTGCGTCAACATCCCCTGAATGATCATATGATCTTCAATGGCTTTGCCATGTTTCTCCATCGCAGCGCGGTAACCCCTTAACCGCTCCTGGCTGACAAGCAAATTCAAAGGCCCTCCCAAATGTGCGATCCTTTCATAGCCATTCAAGATCAAATGTTCCACCGCCAGAAACGAAGCCTCGAAATCATTCACGACCACTTTCGGCACGTTGATCTGCTCACATACGCGGTTAAAAAGCACCAGCGGAATGCCCCGTTTTTCAAATACACTCAAATGATCGAAATTATTGGTTTCCTGCGTCAGAGATATCAACAGGCCGTCAATGCGGTTGGCGAGCATTGCTTTTGTGTTGGAAATTTCAACCTGGTACGATTCATTGCTCTGCATGATCGTCAGGTTATAACCCGCATTGGTAAGGACTTCATGCGCGCCGATGATCACGTTCGGAAAGAACGGGTTATGGAATTCCGGAACGATCATTCCAATGGTGTTCGTCTTACTTTTTACAAGGTTATAGGCGAGCTGGTTGGGCTGATAATCCAGCTGCAAAGCTTTATCCAGCACTGCCTGCCGCGTTTCCGGGCTGATGTCGGCATGCCCGTGCAGTGCACGTGACACAGTAGAGTTCGAAACGCCCAGTGATTTGGCAATGTCAATGATCGTCGTTTGATGACGCTTACGTTTCATGGCAGTCAATACCGACAGATCTTTTTCTGCATGTGTAAAATAGTAATTACAGGTTTTGCACAGATAGCGTTGCTTGCCCCTGACATAACCGGCTTTCATGATATTATCCACCTGCCCGCACTTCACACATTTAATCATTGGTCTTGCACTTTTTTTATAATTCCTGAATATCAACTCAACCGAATGCAATCGGCGGAGCCTATTCACAAAAATATAAAATTCTTATATTAAAAAACCAGAAAACCATATATCGGCAACGTCTTCGCAAACGTTACCGATACTTTTTGATATAAATCCATATTTTCTTGGGTTATTATCTGCTTGACTTCACCACGCCCTGCCTATATATTTATGTAAAAGCGGCCATTTATGCTGCTGCTGACGGAGCTTTTGAAATACGACATTTCACTGTTTCGCTCTCTACTTCAAATAAAAATTGCATTATTCCTATTTGATCCACTTTTGCTTAACCCTAATAACTCGTATATGAAGAGAAGAATACTTGAATCATTTTTGCTGATGGTCCTGCATCTGGGTCTGACGCATGCAACGCTGGCGCAGTCCGGCACGGTGACGGGAAAAGTTACCGATGAAAAAGGCGAAGGAATTCCTGGTGCAAGTGTGACGGTCAAAGGGACGCAGCAAGGAACATTAACGACCGCAGAAGGCACATATTCCATTGAAGCCGCTGCAAACGCAACGCTCGTTTTCTCATTTGTCGGGTACTTGGGACAAGAAATCGCTATTAATAACCGCACAACCATCGACATTAATTTAAAAACCGACACCAAGGCGCTTGAAGAAGTAGTTGTAGTGGGTTACGGAACCCAGCGGAGGGTTGAAACAACCGGTTCCATTGCTTCCGTAAAGGCGGAAGATTTGGTACAAACGCCCGTAGCCAACATTGCACAAGGGTTACAGGCACGCGTTTCCGGGATGCAGATCAACCAGAATTCCGGTGCTCCCGGTGGTAACATCAGCGTTCGGATCCGGGGAACTAATTCCATTAACGGATCGTCGGAGCCACTTTATGTGATCGATGGAATCCAGATTTCCAATGGGGGCGGCATCACGGATGTAAGTCCGCTTTCTACCATCAACCCCAATGATATTGAATCCGTTGAAGTCCTGAAAGATGCGTCTGCCTCTGCTATTTATGGCGCAAGAGCAGCCAATGGCGTTGTCTTGATCACCACAAAGCGTGGTAAGAGCGGAAAAACGACCGTCACATTTGACAGCTATTACGGTACGCAAAAAGTAAATAAGCAACTGGATGTGCTCAACGCTTCAGAATTTGCGCAGCTGGAAAATGAGGCTTTTAAAAACAATTATTACCCAGATCCTGCCTCGCTCGGCGAAGGCGTCAATTGGCAAAACTACATTTTCCGCAAAGCGCCGATCCAAAACCACCAGCTATCGATCAATGGCGGAAATGAAAAAACGCAACTGGCATTGTCCCTCAACTATTTCGACCAGCAGGGGACATTCATAGGCTCATCATTCAAGCGTTATTCCTACCGGTTGAACCTCGACCACAGGTTAAGCAAAAAAGTAAAAATCGGCACGAGCATTCTTGGAAGTTATTCCATTAATGATGGCATTCAGACGGGTGGTGAGAACATTGGTGATGGCGGTGCGGTGCTGTCGTCGGTTTTGGGTGCGGCAATCGGCGCACCTCCTACCCTGAAACCTTATCGCGAAGACGGCTCCATTTTTCCTTTTGGCGAGCAGGCTGGCGGTCAATATCGCGAGGTTGTGAATCCATTGAACTTTGCTGCTATAACCAATAACAGAGATATTAAAAGGACGCTGGCAAATTTATATGCCGAGGTGAATTTTGTAAAAGGACTCACTTATCGCGCATCATTCAACATTGATCAGCGCGGTGAATTATACAATTCCTACTCCCCGAGGTCCATTGTTAACAAGAGCGATCTCAATGATAATTCCGGATCAGGTTCAAAAGCCAATGGCAATTTCCTCGCTTTGCTGCACGAAAGCATTTTGACCTACAACACAAATCTTGGTAAAAATCATACATTCAAAGCAACAGCCGTTTTTGGAACGCAGCTTGAACAATCTAATTCAAACAGTATGAGCGCGTCAGGGTTCCCGAATGACGCTACCCAAAATGAAGCATTGCAGCTGGCATTAACCCGCACAGTGAACAGCAGTCGCAGCAACCAGCGCCTCGACTCGTATCTGGCGCGCGTGAATTATGGTTTCAAAGACAAACTTTTCCTAGATTTAACAACGCGTATCGACGGTTCCAGCAAATTCGGAGCCAATCATAAATACGGTCTCTTCCCAGCAATTTCAGCAGCTTATCGATTGATTGAAGAACCATTTGTGAAAGACTTAACTTGGTTATCTGACCTGAAACTCCGCGGAAGTTTTGGCATTACGGGTAATGCAGGCGGCATCAGCCCCTACCAATCCCTTTCGACGGCGGCTTCTACCGGCAGTGATTATCTGATCAACCATACTTACACGACCGGAATCAATCCAACCGGGATCGCCAACCCCGATCTCCGTTGGGAACGATCCAGACAAGCGAATTTGGGCATTGACATTAGTTTGCTGAATAACCGCGTAAGTTTCATTGCCGATGTTTATCACAAGAAAACCGACGATCTGCTTTATGTAAAAACGCTTCCATTAAGCGCAGGTTATGGCTCGATCACAGGCAATTACGCATCGCTGGAAAATAAGGGACTGGAACTTGCATTGAATGCGCGAATCCTCGACGGACCATTGAAATGGGATGTCTCGGCCAATACAACATTCAACCGGAATAAAGTGCTGGATCTGGATGGCGGCGTTACAAAAGAGCGTTTTGTGACAACCTACACGGTTCTCTCGATTGGCCAGCCGCTCGGCATGTTTAAGACGTATGTTTTTGATGGGGTAAATCAAACGGGCGAAGCAATACTCCCCGGCTATGACGGCCGCCTGGGCGGGCATAAGGTGAAAGATGTTACGGGCGACAATCAGATCACCGCAGCAGATCAGGTTATTGTTGGCAATCCAAATCCAAAATTCATTTATGGTTTTTCAACAAATCTGGCTTTCCAAGGATTTGATCTGGGCGTATTCATTTCCGGATCGCAGGGCAATGACATCTACAATGCAAGCCGCTTGTCATTCGAGAATCCGCTGGGCCAGCGCAACTTGCTGGCAGGCGTTGCAGATCGGTGGTCGCCTACGAATCCAAGCAACCAGTATGTGAGTGCCGCACAAGGCGGAAGGCTTCCCATTTCAAGTTATGTGGTTGAAGATGGCTCCTATATGCGTTGCAAAAACCTGACGCTTGGTTACACATTACCGCGTTTCAAGGGCGTACAGGGCATTCGGTTGTATGTAAGTGCCAATAATCTGTTCACCATCACCAATTACAGCGGATACGATCCGGAGGTGAACACTTATGCAGGGTCCAACACGATCATTGGCGTTGACAACTTTGTTTATCCGCAATCCAGATCATTCCTGGGCGGTATTCAGGTAACATTCTAAATCCTCATCACTGATTTTTATTTTGAAAAACATGAGAAAAGCATTAAAAATAAGCGCAACGCTGAGCATTTTGGGAGCTTCCCTCCTGCTGCCTTCGTGCGAGCTGAACGAAACGATCTACTCATCCATTTATACCGAAGACTTTTACAAAACAGCCGCCGACGCTGAAAAAGGGCTGGTCGCTGTTTACGGCGCATTAGGCGGCCTCGGCGGCGCTCCGGCACTGACGTTGGTTGCGGATTTCAGCGATGACCAGACTTACCCACGCGGTGTTGTAGGCCGTAACACATTGACCATGTTTACCTATGACGTCAATTACACGACCCAAAAAAGTAATAGCCGCGTAAACGAATCGCCTCAGCAGATCTGGCAGTCGTGTTACAGCGGCATCGAAAAGGCCAATTGGGTGATTGCCAAGGTTCCTGGCGCAAACATGGATGAGCCGCGCAAGAAACAAGTGCTGGGAGAAGCTTACTTTTTACGCGCCTTTTACCATTGGTTTCTGACCAAAAATTTCGGTGACGTCCCGGTTAAGATCACACCAAGCTACACTGAAGAAGAAGCCTTAACCGCAAAAAGCCCGAAGGCAGAAGTTTACAAGCAAATTTACAGCGATCTGGACCAAGCCACGTCGGCAGAACTTCCATCCTTTCCGGCGGTTGTGAAAGGCCGTGCTTCCCATGAAGCGGCACTTGCACTCTATGCAAAGGTTGCACTCTATAACGAAGATTATGCGACCGCATTGGCAAAGGCAAAACTGGTAATCGCTTCCAATAAGCATGCGCTTTTACCCAATGTCTGGGATGTGTATCGCTATGATAACGAGGATGCTGCACGTCTGGAAAACATTTTCGCTTATGAAGTTGATCCTGTTTCGCCTGGATTAGGTCACCAGCTGGTTGGCCTTTGCGGCCCTCCGGGAAGTGCCGGACCGGAGTATGCGCGGACTTCGTTTGGTTCGATGTTCGCTTACCAGTCGTTTTTTAATTCATTTGATCCAAAAGACAAGCGCAGGACGCTTTTGGACACCAATTACATTGACAAAGCCGGAAAAGTGGTTCCGCAAAAAAGCATTACGCCTATTACGACGGAGGGTGTTTTGATCAAAAAATACCAGGATCCGGTTTCGACGATCGGTTTAATTCCAAACATCCCGATCCTCCGCATGCCAGATGTTTACCTCATCGCTGCCGAAGCAGAAGCTCGTTCGAATGGTGCCACGGCTGCTGCTTATGAGTTTGTCAATGTGGTTCGTCAACGTGCAGGACTGCCCGTTTTGAAGGCTGGTTTGACAAAAGATGCGTTCATCGAAGCCGTTTTGCAGGAACGCGCCTGGGAATTTTTCGCAGAGGGCGACCGCTGGTATGACCTTACCCGCACCGGGAAGTTTTTGACTGTGATTCCAAAAGCAGTGAACAGCGTGTATCCCGTCAGGAATGTGACTGCCAAAAACCGCTATTTCCCGATTCCGCAGGACGAGATTAATGCCAATGCGAAGATCGAACAGAATCCGGATTGGAAGTAGAACTTTCAATTTTGAATGAGTGAATGACTGAATGACCGTGCGCCGACGCGCTGATTGACTGACAGAGTTGCCGGAGTGAATATGGGAAATGTATTGATGTGTTGTGCTTTTTTATGGACTTTTTCTGCTCCTGTTTTTGGCCAGGGAAAGGTGCGGGAATTCCGGATTGTTGAAAATGATACATTAACCTATACATTGAAACTTGCATTGAACGACTCAGGTCAGCCACAACATTTTTTCAGGAACATTTTCACGCCGGTTTGCTATACCAACGAATGCAAACCGGTGCATATCAACTTTTACTGGGACTTACTGGGCAATTACGAACGTTTCGATCTGCCCGAAAATAAGGTTTTGACCAAAGTGGATCATGACGAATTCAAACAGGAAGATTATGAAAAGTTACAAGACATTCTGGCCCAGTCCAATTCGATATTTGCTGATCTGAAAATGGAAGATCTGATTACAAACGGCACGGACAACCTAACGGATTCCGTGGATGCCAAGGCGGGCGCAACATTAAAAACCATTAAAAACCAAGTGATTGACGGAGCCGTTTACACCTGTTACACGCTTTGGCACATTGCATATGGAACGGCCGTTCCAGAAATGAAGAAGATCATTGAATCATATCAGAACGACGCATTACTGCACCGGTTTCTGCTAAGTAACAATTATCATTATCAATATTGGGCCATGGAAAAAGTGATGGATGCGAAAGGCAATGTCCAGAACGCCTATCAAACCGACATTGAAAAAGTTATCAGCGGAAAAAACATTTTCATTGCAAAAAACGCATTGCAACGCGTGAGCGGCAGCTTTTTTTCAGACACAAAAAAACAAGAATGGATATGGGAAACATTTGAAAACTCGCCTTACGCAATGCAAATAGCAATATTGAAAAAACTGAAAACAATCCCTGTCAGCGAGACATTGAAGAATAATCTAAAATCCAGCCTGACAAAATCAAATGAAGAGCAATCATCTCTCATTAATCAAATCCTGAGCAAACAATGAACAAGATAATTCTAACTCTTTTCCTATCCCTCCTCGCCTTCTGCGCGTCAGCGCAAAACCACATTTTTGTCGAAACCGAGTCATTTGAAGACAAAGGTGGTTGGGTGATTGATCAGCAATCTTTTGTGGTCATGGGCTCCTCCTATTTGATGGCACATGGCATGGGCAGGCCGGTAAAAGATGCGTCCACAACCGTAAAATTCTTAAAGCCCGGAAAATACAAAATGTGGGTCCGCACCAAAGATTGGGCACCATTTCCGAAAGGCCCCGGAAAATTTGAGATCAGCTTGGATGGCAAAAAAGTCGATCAGGTTTTCGGGTCGAGCGGCTCGGATGCATGGAAATGGTATGACGGCGGGGAAACGGACATTAAAACAGGTTCGGTGAAGCTTTGGATCAAAGACTTAACCGGCTTCAATGGTCGCTGTGATGCGATTTTATTTACGGACGATCTGAAATTCACGCCTCCCAATGATTTTGAAGCATTAACCACATTTCGTAAAAAACTGCTCAATCTCACGGACAAACCAGCCGATGCAGGACGATTTGATATGGTCGTAGTGGGTGGCGGAATTGCAGGAACCTGCGCGGCCATTTCGGCTGCCAGAATGGGGCTAAAAGTCGCCTTAATCCAGGACAGACCTGTTCTGGGGGGCAATAACAGTTCAGAGATCCGTGTGCATTTGATGGGTGATGTGGATAAAAACCATTATCCTAAACTCGGCAGAATCGTAAGGGAAATGGACAATGGCGACCCGGGAAACGGAAATCCTGATGCCAAAGAATATGGCGACGCTCGTAAAATTTCGATCGTGAAAGCGGAACCAAACATATCGCTGTTCCTGAACACGCACGTTTACAAGGTTGAGAAAGAGAATGACATTATTACTGCCGTAGTAGGCCGCGACATTGCCACGAACAAAGAAATGCGCTTCACCGGCTCCTTCTTCTCAGATTGCACGGGTGACGGAACGATCGGTTATCTGGCTGGCGCGGAATTCAGAATGGGGCGTGAAAGCAAGGCAGAAACGGGTGAATCACTCGCGGCAGAAAAAGCCGATGATTTTACATTAGGCACCTCCAATTTGTGGGCTTCCCTGGAACGCGACACCGTTTCATCATTCCCGGAGACGCCCTGGGCAATCCAGTTTTCAGACGAATATCACATCGACGAACCCAAAGCAGACTGGCAGTGGGAAACAGGTTTTGGTAATTTCAACACCATTACCGACGCCGAAAAGATCCGCGATCACAACCTGAGGGCTATTTATGGAAACTGGTCCTATTTGAAAAAAAATAAAGCTGCTAAATATGCCAAACGCGAGCTCGCATGGGTGGCATACATTGGCGGGAAACGGGAGTCTCGCCGCATTATCGGCGATCACATTTTGAATCAAATGGACATTCAGGAAGGCAAATTTTATCCGGATGGTTCTGTCACCGCAACCTGGACCATTGACCTGCATTTCCCCGACGCCAAAAACAGCAAATACTTCGAAGGTCAAGAGTTTTTCGCCGGAACCAAGCACATTAAAGTTGCGCCTTACACCATTCCCTACCGCTGCCTTTATTCAAAAAACATTCAAAATCTGTTCGTCGCGGGCAGGAATATCAGCACCACGCACGTGGCGTTCGGCAGCACGCGGGTGATGCGAACATGCGGGATGATGGGCGAAGTCGTAGGTTTTGCGGCTTACTTGACAACCAAATACAAAACAACGCCAAGAGGAGTTTATCAGGATCATTTGCCCGAGCTCATGTCCATTCTCAAAGGTGAAACCCTAGCGCCGCAACCTTAATGAAAAACGCTGCATTGCATCTACTTCTTTTCTTTTTTAATCCGCTGACTGATATCAGCGGCTATTTTGGGACGGATTTCTTAAAATACAAAGCAAGCAACGAATTACCGTTGATTTCAATCAGCGGCGAAGCCCAGGGAACAACTTACCAAATCAAATATTACGACCAAAAAAACCGAAATCTTAAATCAGAAATCGACTCAATTCTCCAAGATTTTGACAGAAGTTTATCCCTCTACAGGCCCGATTCTGAGATCAGCCAATTCAATAAATCGCAGTCGCTAACATTCAAATCGCCTTATTTTTATCCGGTTTTGAAAAAATCACAGGAAGTATATGAAGCCACAAATGGCGCTTTTGATCCTACTATAATGCCGCTGGTAGAAGCTTATGGGTTTGGGGCAAAAAAAGTGAAAAATCCTGAAAATGTGAATATAGACTCACTATTGAAGCTGGTCGGTTTCCACAATATTCAGTTTGATACCATGTCAGTTAGGAAAAATAAATCCAATGTCAGGCTGGATTTCAATGGCATCGCCCAGGGTTATTCGGTGGACATGATCGGTGCATTTCTGGAAAGCAAAAATATTAACCGCTATATGGTGGAAATTGGTGGCGAGGTTTTGTGTAAAGGCAAGAAAGAACAGGCAAAACCCTGGGTAGCAGGCATAGAAGATCCATTGCGCAGCGGCTCGTTAATCGCAACAGTCAGCCTGGAAAACCGGGCACTAACGACGGCTGGAAATTATCATAATCATTTCACAAGTAATGGCCAGGTTTTCAACCATTTAATTAATCCCAAAACTGGTGCAATGGAGCAAACTTCCCTGCTGAGCGTAACCGTTTTTGCCCGAGATGCGGTAACCGCGGATGGTTACGACACTGCGTTTTTTGTAATGGGTGTTGAGAAAACCAAACAATTCGTAGCGACCAGAAAAGACCTGGATGTATATCTGATTTACACAAATAAAAATGGCGGATTAGAGACTTTTGTCAGCGCCGGAGTAAAAGATTTTATCAAAGAAATAAACCAAAAATGAAATTATACTTTTCCATTTTTTTGTGTTTTAGTGCGCTCAACCTTGTTTTGGGCCAGGTTAAATCACCCGGGAGCCTTACGAATGATCATATTAGTGTTCAATTTAAAAGTGATGGCAAGAGCTGGTCGGTTCACAAAATTCTGGTTAAAAAGGATGGAAAATGGATGGAAGGTTTGACGCCTTCCGGCGAATACACATTGCTTTATTCCGAGACAAAACCTTCGTCTGAGCCGAAAGAAACATTTCAAAAAATAACGGGCGGAAAATTTCCCGAAGACAATTACCATTATCAGCAGGAACAATGGAAAGAGAGCACGACGGAAGTTTCGCTGAACAAAGCCGGCCAGGTTTTTAGCTTCTTGCCAACCAATCTTTTAATCAAAAAAGATGAACTGGAATTCACGAAAGAAACCGAAGTAGCAACGGTCAAAGCGACCTGGAAACTCGATCCGCAGTTCCCGAACGACATTCAGGTGACGATGCGGTTGATTCCTAAAAAGAAGGGTTATTTTTCGCTTGCAACGCCTACGCTCGCTTCTGTCGCAGTAAATCAAATGGTCTGGGCGTCCGTTCCGGGTTATTTCCAGGGGAATTTTATCCAAAAAAACTTTGCGCTGGCCTATGCCTATGGTCACGGCATTCCGGATCGTCCTGTTGTGTATCGTGAACGCTGCGCAACGACATTAAGCCCGCTGATCACGACAAAAACTGGCATCACGCTCTCTGTAGTTCCGGAGCCGGGACTGGCGCGTGATCCCTGGTCAAAAGACAAAATCACGCAAACGGATTGGCAGCTCGGGCTTTCTCACATGAACAGAAAAGCGCAGCTTTCTCCAACATTATATTATCCGGTTTTGGGTGAACAAAAATCAGAACTAAATGCTGGTGAGGAGATTACCTACTCATTCCGTTACAGCCTCATCGCGGGCGACTGGTTTCAGGCGATCAAGCATGCGGCGAATGACATTTATAAATTCCATGAAACATTAAGCCTCCGCCAAAGCAAACAAGCGCTGACCGACCGCATTGAAAAAATGCATCATTATCTCACCGATCCGAAGACCTCGCTTTGGAATATTGAGAAATTCGAAGGCAAACAAATCGGTGCGCAATCCTACCTCGGCGGCGTGGTCGGCTCCAATAAGGACGCCATGAAAAACGCGGATTATGGCGCCATGTGGATGCTGGCGAATGCGACCAATGATCCGGAATTGAAGGGAAAAGTGCTTCCGCCTGCCTTAAATTTCAAGCTGGTGCAGCAGGAAACCAAAAAGGGCTTTTTCGACGGCGCCATTGAAGGCCAGTATTATTTATCCAAAAGCAAAAAATTCGTCGAAGAATGGGGTGAGGTCGTGGAGCCTATCGCATTGACTTACTACGTGTTACTGGATATGGGCAACATGCTTCTGTTCGAGCCGGAGCATGCGGAATTGAAAGAAAGAATTCGCTTGGGAGCCGATAAATTGCTAAGCTGGCAAAATACAGACGGCAGCTGGGCCGTGGCATATGACCGTAAAACCGAGCAGGAATTGTTTAAAGACATTAAGGATGTAAGGCCGACATTTTACGGCATGATCGTGGCATACCGACTTTTGAAAGATGAAAAATACCTGAAAGCAGCGCAAAAAGGTGCCGATTGGTTCATCAAAAACGCAGTCGAAACCGGCGCATTCCTGGGCGTCTGCGGCGATGCACGTTATGCTCCCGATTTTGCAACCGGGCAGTCTGCTCAGGCACTTTTGGACCTTTATGATTTTACCAAAAACAAAAAATACCAGGATGCCGCGATGACGTGCGCGAAAATCTACACCGCTTCCATTTACACCCATCCCATTGCAAACCATAACATAAAGAATGTCAATGGTAACAGCATGGAAGACTGGGAAATCAGTCAAACCGGTTTGAGTTTTGAACATGGCGGAATTTTTGGCTCGGCAACCCGCAACGGCCCCATTCAGCTAGCCAGCCACGCCGGACTTTTTATCCGAATGTATCAATTAACAGGGGAACAAATCTTCGCCGATATGGCCCGCTCAGCCGCCATCGGACGAGACGCTTTCGTCGACAGCAAAACCAGCGTCGCATCTTACTATTGGAATGCCATGAACAGGGGCGCGGGCCCTTACCCGCACCACGCCTGGTGGCAAATCGGCTGGATTACAGACTATTTGCTTTCGGAAGTAGCATTAAGATCAAACGGGAAAATCGAGTTTCCAAGAGGCTTCGTAACCCCAAAAGTAGGCCCGCACCAAACTTACGGCTTCGAACCCGGGACTGTTTACGGCGACAAAGCAAAGCTTGTAATCATGGAAGGTTTCGCTGTGGCCGACAAACCGGCTATCGACGTGATCACCGCTAAATCGGCTTCAAAGAATAGCATTTATGTGACATTGTTGAATAACAGTCCTGCTGCGACCGAATTTGCTTTAAAACTTGATGAAAGCAAGATGGGCGACGGCAAAAAAGCAGCCGGAATGAAGTGGCTAGAAGATAACAAGCCCGCTAATACCGATCAGATCAGCATTCCGGCATTTGGCATTAAGACCTTGGAAGTAACATTCTAGCAGCCCTCGTTTCACAGCATTAACCCTAATTCATGAACAACACCATTGATACAGTCGTCATCCTAGTCTTTTCCGCATTTGTGATGGGCATTGGGATGTTATTTGCGAGGACAGGACGGAATTTGAAATCGTTTTTTGCCGGAGGAGAGGCGGTCCCCTGGTTCATAGGGGGGCTGTCCTTGTTTATGAGCTTTTTCTCGGCGGGAACATTCGTTGCGTGGGGCTCCATTGCGTACAAGCACGGCTGGGTGGCCATTACCATTCAATGGACCATGTGCATTGGTGCATTGATCACGGCACTTTATCTGGCGCCTCGATGGAAAAGAACAGGCGCATTAACCGCCGCTGAATTCATTCGGGAGAGACTTGGCCTGGCTGTTCAAAAGACCTATATCTTCATTTTTACGCTGGTTTCGGTTTTTATCAAAGGCTCGGTTTTATACCCGGTTGCCAAGCTCGTGAGTGCTTCGCTCGACTTGCCATTAGTGCCTTGCACGATTGGTTTGGGGCTTTTCATGATTGCATACACGGCAGTCGGAGGGCTTTGGGCGGTCATGGTGACAGACATTTTGCAATTCGTGGTTTTGTCGGCGGCGGTTTTCATTTTACTTCCCTTATCATTTGATAAAGTCGGCGGTTGGGAAGGGTTCAGCAAGGCCGTTCCGGATGATTTTTTCAACCTTTTGAATGGCGAATATACCATTGGATTCGTCGCCGCTTTCGTCATCTATCACATTTGTTATATAGGGGGAAACTGGACGATGGTGCAGCGCTATACGAGCGTGAATAGTGAGAAATCGGCTAAGAAAGTCGCGTTCTTGTTCGCAGGATTATATCTCATTAGTCCGGTGATATGGATGTTTCCACCCATGATTTACAAAGCCATAAATCCCTCATTAACGGGTCTAGACACGGAAAACGCGTATCTGATGATCTGCAAACTGGTGTTACCGCCGGGATTGCTGGGGTTAATGCTGACCGGCATGTATTTCTCAACATCTGCCAGCGCAAACACGGCATTGAATGTCGTTTCAGCCGTTTTTACCAATGATATTTATAAAGGAATGGTCAATCCAAAGGCTTCTGACAAGCAGCTGATCCGGGTTGCACGCGGCTCATCCTGGTTTTTTGGTTTGGGAATGATTGGCATTGCATTGCTTGTTCCCGCAGCCGGAGGCATTGTTGAAGTGGTTTTGAGCATTTCAGCCATATCTGGCGGCCCACTTCTGGCACCGCCGCTCTGGGCATTATTTTCCAGAAGACTCAATAGCACCGTCACATTATGGGTTACCGGCATTGGGCTTTCGGTTAACCTCTTTTTCAAAATCCTGGCTCCGCTGCTTTTAGACTTTAAATTATCCAGAGGCATGGAAACGATCGTTGGGGTCGGGCTTCCGTTGTTGCTTTTGCTCGCTTATGAACTTTGGGCCAGGTCAAAAGACATCATTGCCAAGGAATATTTGACTTACCTGGAAACAAAAGAACAAAAGCGGATCGATGCATTGGAGGTCAATGCGGAAGAAGCCATTGAGATCAAGCGTCAAAACCGTTTTGGCTTACAAGTGATTGCGGGCGCATTGCTTTTTACAGCCGTTATGCTTTTTATATTAAGTGTGTTAACAACTTCCGGGACAGTGATAACTGCTGTAGTGGCGACAATTGTGCTGTTTTCCACATTGATCCCGTATATGGCTTCGCGGAAGGTTGCTGCTATTGAGGTTTCACCAATTCAAGAAAATCATCCGCACGAATGACTGATAATTTAGGAAAATCAATGTCTTTGAGAATGTTAAAATGCCGGTCTTCGGAAACCAAATGGTCAGCATTAGCAACTAATGAGCAATCTGTGTATTTATTGTCATCTTCATCATTATGCATCAAGCCCCATTCGAAAAATGTGGATTGTAATGTGCAATTTTCCAATGAAAGAATGAGTTTAATTACGTTTTCTGCAATTTCAGGCGAAGTCTTCTCACTGATTTTTTCGTGGTATTCGAGCAAAATATCATTACTCACGATCAGCTCAAATTCACCGGCTCGCAAAGAATCGAAAATAGGACGGTATTTGGATTTTAACGGAAGGGAAATCAGCAAGACATTTGTATCCAGAACTACTCTCATTTGGAAGATTTACTTCGAATATGCTCTGATTTCCAGGATTCAATGGTTTGGTCGCCCCAGTCATTTTTTTCCCAAAGTTCATCCATTTCACTATCGATCTTTTTGGCAAAATAATCAGATAGTATTTTCCGGATATCGCCCAACTCTTTTTCAGAAACGCTATAAGGATACAGCTTCAACAATTCGATTTGAAGATTGCTCAGCCGGGTTGGAATGGTTTGGGTCGTTGCCATTGCTATATCTGTTTTTACAAAAATAACATTAATTCTCTTCGAATCCCTTTAACGCTTTTTATGAATTTTAAGTTTAAAACATTCCTCCTGATTATCGTTTGCTGGGCATCGCAAGGCGCTTTTGGCCAATATAAAATCCGTGAACCTGCTGCTATTCCGCTGCATGGCGAGTGGTTGTTTGCGCTTGATCCTGCCGAAATGGGGGTGACAGGCAAATGGTTTATGGAGAAAGTTGCGCAGAGCAACCGACTTGATAAAGTGACTGTCCCGCATTGCTTTTCCTCCGACCCGCGTTTCGAACATTACACCGGAACGGCCTGGTATAGAAAGACTTTTTCGTGGAAACCGGTCACAGGAAAGCGCGTAATCCTGCATTTTGACGCTGCTTACTATAAAACCCATGTTTGGCTTAATAACGAAAAAGTGGGCGAACATGAAGGCGGTTACACACCTTTCAGCTTTGATGTGACGGATTTGTTGAAAGACGGCGATAACCTGCTCGCGGTTTCGGTCAACAATGATACATGGAAACCCGGAACGGTTCCTGGGGCCAAGGATAATGGCAATATCAATGATCCGTTTATGGGCTGGCTAAATTATGGCGGCTTGATCCGGCCTGTTTATCTGACCATTGAGCCAGAGGTTTACGTCGAAAATTTAAAAATAGATGCGCTTCCTGATCTCGTAAAAGGAACGGCGGTTTTGAAAACCAAAATCAGATTTCGCAATGCTTCTAAATCTGCCATCTCGCCAAAAATCAGTTACAATGTTACTTTCAATGGTAAGACGGTTCCTGTTAATATAAAAGGTAAATCTGAAAGTATTCCCGCCGGTCAAATGGGCCTGGTTGAATCAGAAGGCACATTAACTGCCGCGCAGGTTAAGCTGTGGGATTTGGATGAGCCTAATTTGTATCAGCTTAAAGTTGCGGTCGGGGAAGATTCTGTTTCTTCCCATTTCGGGATCAGAAAGGTGGAAGTGAAGAATGCGCAGCTGCATTTGAATGGAAAATCAATTCGTGTCGGTGGCGGGAACCGGGTTGTGGATTATCCTGGCCTGGGTTCGGTGGAACCGGATTGGCTTATTGAAAAAGACTTCAAATTGATGAAAGAAGCGGGCATGGAATTCCAACGGCTAACGCACTACACGCCCTCTGAGTATTTCTACGACCTCGCCGATAAATACGGGATGCTGATCATTACCGAAGCCGGAAATTGGCAGCTCACGCCCAATCAGATGGATAATGATTCTATTCGAAAGAAATTCCGCTCTCAGTTCACCGAAATGGCGGAAAGGGATTGGAACCACCCGAGCGTGATCGCATATAGTGTGGGAAATGAATATCAGTCGACCACGCCTGCGGGGCAAAGCTGGACCAAAGACATGATCGCATTTGCGCGGCAGACCGACCCGACCCGACTTTACACATTTGCAACGATGCTATTGAACACACTTCCTAAAAAACCGGAAGATGAAGCCAGCCAGTATGTGGATTTTATCTCGACGAACACATATGGAAATCACGCAAAAGTTTTGGATCACATTCACACTTTATACCCTGAAAAACCAATTCTCGTGAGCGAATGGGGCGTTCGTGCGGATGCCAAAGATGAGGCATTTCAAGCGAAGCATATTGCAGATTTAATGGTTGAATTCCGCAAGAGGCCCTATATCGTCGGCGCTTCCTGGTGGACTTATAATGATTACCAAAGCCGCCATCACGGCACGAATGTCAATGGTTACCGCCCTTGGGGAATAGTTGGGCCCGATCGCTCATTCCGAGCCGCTTATGGAGTTCATCAAAACGAATATTCGCCTGTAACCATAGAAAAAGTTAGTTTCAAAACCGGCGGACAAGGGCAACATCTACTTACCGTGCGGCTAACTGTGCGTGGCGACTTTCCTTCGCGAGCGATCAAGGGCTACAAGCTCAAAACAAACGGCACAACCCTCACCTTACCCGACCTGAATCCGGGTGAATCGAAAGAAATAGACATTCCGGTCGCTGGTTTTGATAAGCAACTGCACATTACGATCTCGAAACCGACGGGCTTTACGGCGATTGAGACAGACATCGAATTGAAATAATTATAAATACACGCTCCGGATTTCGAACCGCAGAGCGAATGTAATGACCTGACAAAATGATACGCGAAGAAGCATCTGAGAAAAGAGCACCAAAAACCATTGCATCGGCGGCAGATCTGGTGATTGTAGGAGGAGGATTAACGGGAACCTGCGCTGCGATCACGGCGGCGCGCGCCGGCGTGAAAGTAACATTGATCCAGGACCGGCCTGTTTTGGGGGGAAATTGTTCGAGTGAAGTGCGGCTCTGGATCCTGGGCGCGACTTCTCATATGGGCAACAACAACCGCTGGGCCCGCGAAGGCGGCGTAATTGACGAAATAATGTTGGAAAACATTTACCGCAATCCCGACGGCAACCCGCTGATTTTCGACACGGTTTTATTGGAAAAAGTGATTAATGAAGACAACATTACACTGCTTCTGAACACTGCGGTTTACGATTTGGACAAAAATATTGAATCAGAAACCATCACCGCCGTTCACGCATTTTGCAGCCAGAACAGCACAAAATATACGGTTACCGCCCCACTCTTTTGCGACGCTTCCGGCGACGGGATTGTTGGTTTTTTATCTGGCGCTGCATTTAGGATGGGCGCTGAATCTGCGGGGGAATTTGGTGAAAAATTTGCTCCGGATAAGGCTTACGGGGAGTTGTTAGGGCATTCTATGTATTTCTACTCCAAGGATATAGGCCGCCCGGTGAAGTTTATTCCGCCTTCGTATGCATTGCAGGATATTACTGAAATTCCCCGTTATAAAACATTCAATCCAAAAGACTTCGGTTGCCGGTTATGGTGGCTGGAATATGGCGGAAGGCTTGATACGGTGCACGATACGGAAAAAATCAAATGGGAATTGTGGAAAGTGGTTTACGGAGCTTGGAATTATATTAAAAATTCAGGTGAGTTTCCGGAATCCGAAAACATGACATTGGAATGGGTGGGCACGATTCCGGGTAAGCGGGAAAGCCGCCGGTTCGAAGGGGATTATTTGTTAAAACAGCAGGATATTATTGAACAAAAGCCGTTTCACGACACCGTTGGCTTCGGTGGCTGGAGCCTGGACTTGCATCCCGCCGATGGCGTTTACAGCGACCAATCGGGTTGTAATCAATGGCATAGCAAAGGCGTTTACAGCATTCCTTACCGTTGTTTTTATAGCAAAAACATCAATAATCTTTTCATAGCCGGGCGCATTATCAGCGCCACGCACGTTGCATTTGCGTCCACGCGTGTGATGGCCACCAGTGCGATGGGCGGACAATCGGTTGCAATCGCGGCTGCCATTGCAAAAAAACACAATTGTTCTCCGCGTGAAGTTGGTGAGCAGCATTTGCAGGAGTTGCAGCTGGAATTATGGCGAGCAGGGCAATATTTGCCGCAAACCGAAATTGCTGATCCCGAAAATTTGGTCGAACAAGCAATTGAAGTCAGCGCTTCTTCCAGTTTAAAATTAAAAGAACTTCCCGGCTCGGAGCATTGGGCGGTTATCGAGCATTCTGTTGCGCAAATGGTACCTGTTCATGGTAAAATGCCGTCCGTAACTGTTTGGGTGGAAGCATTAAACGACACAGCATTGATTGTGGAACTGCGAAAAAGCAGTAAAGCATTCAATCACACGCCTGACATTACGCTGGAAACCAAATCTTTCAATTTGAAGACAGGTAAGCATGAAATCCCGTTGGAATGGTCGGCAATTTTTGATGAGGCCGGTTATGCATTTGTATCTTTTATCAAAAACCCAAACATAAAAATTCAATATAGCGAAAAACGTGCAACAGGCTTGCTAACAGTATTTAATGCAACAAATCCTGCTGTCTCCAACTACGGAAAACAAGAGCCTGCGGAAGATCTGGGCGTGGATACATTCGAATTCTGGTGCCCGCAGCGCAGACCTGGAGGACGTAATCTGGCATTCAGCTTTAGCGAACCGATTGCGCTTTTTGAACCGGAAAATTTGAAAAATCATCATAACCGGCCTATATCCGGCGCAAATGCCTGGGTTGCCGACTTCAATGATGCCGAGCCGGTGGTAAACATCCGCTGGGAAGCCCCGGTAACAATTAGCAAAATCGACATTTCCTTTGATACAGATTTTGATCACCCCATGGAGAACGTCATTTATGTGCACCCGGAAACGGTTATGCCTTTCTGCGCCACCGACATTGAAATTTGTAATGACAAAAATGAAGTCATTGGAAAAATAAATGACAATCACCTCTCACGCAGGACCATTAACTTCGATCAGCCTGTCCAAACGCAGTTTTTGAAAATAAAAGTCACCAACCCCAATCCGCATACACCCGCATCTTTATTCCAGATCAGCTGCTATTGATCTCCGCCGGGAGATTTTTGTTCTTTGAAAACTAACAATTTGATCTTAAATTTGCGCCTCGAGATAGCAGACATTTGTTTGCTATTTTGTTGCTCGTTTACTCTATAATAATAGTATACTACATAGACTTTGAAGGAAGCGGCGGATTTTACACCCTCATCTGACACTAACTGGGAATCTTTGGATGTTGCCTACATCGCAAGTGGTGACCCTGAGGAAGATCGGCGCCTAGCGGCACTCGCGAGGGCAAAGGGTCAGGTAGTTTTTCTACGGGATATTCCCGAAGAATCAGACGTTCGTTTTAATACAGCATCAAGTCAGACTCAGACTTGGTCACAAACCCAAGCCGAACCAAGGAATAATACAAAAATACCGCTGAGCTGGGAAACCATCCAGCAAAAGATTTGGGCAGCCACCATTCGCAAAAGAACCCGTACAGAAGTTGCCGTTAATATATTCTCCGCGATTGCTTTGATGATCGTTGGCCATTTGCTGTTCACCTTCTTTACTTACGACCGGCTGACCGTTCTTTGGGATGAACTGGAATTGAGTGAGGGTTTCTTTTACTATGTGCTGGGCGGCTTCGTCGCGCAGATGATCGATGGTGCATTGGGTATGGCGTATGGCGTTACGGCCGCCACTTTTCTACTGACACTAGGCGTTCCGCCTTCCGCCGTTAGCGCGAGCGTGCATACTTCCGAGATATTTACGAGCGGTGTTTCGGGATACATGCACTTGAAATTCGGCAATGTGAATAGCAAGCTTTTCAAAAAAATCCTGTTTCCGGGCGTTTTAGGTGCAATTGCAGGCGCTTATCTCCTATCGTCATTTGAAAAATACATTTACATCATCAAGCCGTTAGTGGCAGTTTATACTTTAATTCTGGGAATTCTTATCATCCAGAAAGCGTTAAAGAAACGAGTTGAAAAAAGGCCGATGACAAAAATCGGCTGGCTGGCAATGGCAGGCGGAACGCTCGATTCGATCGGCGGCGGCGGTTGGGGACCTATCGTAACATCTACGCTGATCGCCCGCGGACGCCACCCGAAATACACCATCGGATCGGTCAACCTGGCGGAGTTTTTTGTTTCACTCGCGAGTTCAGTTACATTCATCAGCATCATCGGATTTTCGCATTGGCAGGTCGTTCTGGGGCTCATACTGGGTGGTATGGTTGCCGCTCCGATCGCCGCAAATCTATCCAGAAGGTTACCGATCAAAACCATGATGATCATGGTCGGAACCGTTATCATTATTGTTAGTTTGAGAATCATTTATATGATGCTCAGCGATTTATAAAGACATTATCTAAGTCAGCGCGCTTAGTTTTTATATTAAAACAAAAAAGGCTGAAAGTAAACAGCCAATGAATTCGAATCATGAAAAAACAAACCAAAGCGATACGCACGCAAACGCCAAAAACAAAGTATCGCGAGCATTCAACTCCATTGTTCCTGACCAGCAGTTTCACTTTTGAAAGCGCGGAACAGGGTAAAGCACTTTTTGAGGAAACCGAAGACGGAAACATTTACAGCCGTTTCTCTAACCCAACTGTGCAGGAATTTGTTGACAAGGTTTGTCTTTTAGAAGATTGCGAAGATGGCGTTGCTACGGCAACAGGCATGGCGGCAGTTTTTGCAAGCATGGCTGCTTTGCTGAAAACCGGCGATCACATTATTGCGAGCCGTGCATTGTTCGGCTCTGCGCATCAGGTGATTACACAGATTTTAAGCAAATGGGGCATTACACATACTTACCTGGATGCAGACGCGAGCGAAGCAGACTGGGAAGCAGCAGTTAAGCCTAATTCCAAAATGGTCTATCTGGAAACGCCGTCAAATCCGGGCCTTGACCTTGTGGATTTGGCAATGGTAGGAAGACTTTGCAAAAAACACAATTTGATTTTCAATGTAGACAACTGTTTTGCCTCACCAGCATTACAAGTTCCCGCAGAGTTCGGCGCTGATCTGGTTTTACATTCAGCTACGAAGTTCATGGACGGACAGGGCCGCGTATTGGGCGGTGTTGTTGTTGGTAAAAAAGAATATATCAAAGAGTTACGGTTTTTCTGTCGCCAGACGGGGCCATCGATGTCGCCATTTAATGCATGGGTTTTGACCAAAAGTCTTGAAACGCTTGGATTAAGAATGGACAGACATTGTTCCAATGCATTGCAGCTTGCCGAGGCTTTGGAAAAACATCCGGATGTAAAGTCCGTGCGATATCCGTTCCTGGAATCACACCCGCAGCATGAATTGGCCAAACAGCAAATGTCAGCTGGCGGTGCGATTGTTACCATTGATTTGGAAGGTGGATTTGAAAGGGTTTCTGCGTTTATGGATGCATTGGAAATCGCTTCCCTTTCATCAAACCTGGGCGACACAAGGACCATTGTAACCAACCCAAATACAACCACGCACGCAAAACTCAAACCGGAAGAGAAAAAAGCATTAGGTATTACAGAAGGCCTGATCCGCATTTCAGTCGGTTTGGAAGACATCGAAGATTTAATCGAAGACTTCACCAACGCCGTGGAGGTGTCGGTGAAAAGTGATATATTAGATTGATAAACACTTAAACATATTCATATCATGCACACATTAACTATCGAAATTCCGGAGCAGTTTGAGAAGAAAGCGGTTCTGCTTTCTATTGCAGTTCAACTGTATCAGAAAGGAGCGCTTACAGCAAAGCAAGCAGGAGATCTGGCAGAAGTTCCAATGAACGATTTGATATATTATTCTTTGCCTGATAATGATCCTGCAAAGGTGCTCATTAAGCCAAAGAGGACATATGCATCAACAGAGGCTTGGATTGAAAATCTAAAAAAAGAACAAAACTATAAAGGTTTAGATAAGGAGAGAATGAGAAAGCTTGCCGATGAAATGGATATTCAGGAACCATTGGAGCTTTTACTTTCTCAACTTACTAAATGAGATATTTTCTTGACACCAATATATTGCTTGCTTATTTGAGAAAACACCACTTGGTAAACACTTTACAAACATATTTTGAAGACGAAGGAGGCCTGAGTCAAATGTTCACTTCGGCAGTTTGTATTGGAGAGTTAACATCCATTGGAATTCAAAATAATTGGGGTAAGCAAAAGATGGCAGCACTTGATTCTCTTAAAGATTCGGTGCTTATCACGACAGAACTGAATGAACAGATTGTCGAGCGTTACGCAGAAATCGACGCTTTTAGCCAGGGAAGATTGAGGGAAAGACACCTGAAAGGTTCAGCTAGAAACATGGGCAAAAATGACCTTTGGATTGCGGCGACGGCAAGTATTTTGAATGCAACATTGATAACAACGGACAAAGACTTTGATCATTTGAATAGTGAATTTTTAAATGTCGCCCGTTTTGAATTGATATAATATTCACCATGAACGAAACAATAATATCATCTTTAAACGCTGCCATTGAGGGCAAGAGTGAGACGGAATCGCTGGCGATTCTGGCGGAGCTTTTTCCTGGCGAGGTTGTGTTTTCGACGAGTTTAGGCTATGAAGATCAGGTTATTACGGATTTTATTTTAAAGAATAATCTGAACATTACGATTTTCACCCTGGATACAGGACGGCTTTTCAGTGAAACTTACATGACGCTGCAAAAGACGAACAATCGTTACGATACGAAGATCAAAGTTTACTATCCGCAGACCCAGTCGGTTGAGGAAATGGTCAGCACGAAAGGACCGTTAAGTTTTTACGATTCGGTCGAAAACAGAAAAGAATGCTGCTTTATTCGTAAAGTGGAACCCTTGAACCGTGCATTGAAAGGCGCGAAAATCTGGGTAACTGGCATCAGGGCAGAACAGTCGGGCAACCGTCATGATATGCCACAGCTGGAATGGGACGAGGCGCACCAGTTGGTGAAGTTTCATCCGATCCTGAACTGGTCATTCGAAGAGGTAAAGACATATGTCAAATCCAATGGCCTTCCCTATAACCCATTGCACGACAAGGGTTTTGTAAGCATTGGATGCGCTCCTTGCACCCGTGCAATCCAGGAAGGCGAAGATTTCCGTGCCGGACGCTGGTGGTGGGAAGACGAATCGAAAAAAGAATGTGGCTTGCATGCTAAATAGGCTGTTTGCCGCTGGCTGTCGGCTGTTAGTTTTGAGGCAGAATCCTCGTTTATAGCAGTTGTAAGCCTTTATTATAGAAAAAACAATTATTCAGAATATGTCAATTTCAGTTAAAGAAGTGTCGGATATCAGCGATCAGGAAGCCAGACGCAGTTCTCCCGATTATCTGGACCAGTTGGAGGCCGAGGCGATTTACATTATGCGAGAGGTCGCAGGCCAGTTCGAGCGCCCTGCATTGTTGTTTTCTGGTGGAAAAGATTCTATCACATTGGTTAGACTGGCCCAAAAAGCCTTTGCACCTGGAAAAATTCCTTTTCCACTGGTGCATGTTGATACAGGACATAATTTTATTGAAGCGATAAATTACCGCGACGAACTGGCTGAACAAATCGGCGCAAAACTGGTCGTTCGTTATGTTGAAGATACGATTAAGGCAAAAGGCCTGAAAGAACAAACGGGCAAGAACGCAAGCCGTAACTGGTTGCAGACTTTCACTTTGCTGGATACCATTGAGGAATTTGAATTTGACGCCTGCATCGGCGGTGCGCGTCGTGACGAAGAAAAAGCGCGTGCGAAAGAGCGCATTTTCTCTTTCCGTGACGAATTCGGTCAGTGGGATCCGAAACGTCAGCGTCCTGAACTTTGGAACTTGTTCAATGGCAGAATCCATAAAGGTGAGAATGTGCGTGTGTTCCCAATCTCAAACTGGACCGAATTAGACGTTTGGGCTTATTTGAAAAGAGAAAACATCACATTACCATCCATTTATTTCGCCCACGAGCGTGAATTGATTTTGAGAGATGGCAAATTGCTGAACAACACGCCGGTTATTGAACCCGATGAGTATGATCAAATCGTAAAACGTCAGGTTCGTTTTAGAACGGTTGGCGACATGACCTGCACAGCAGCTGTTGAATCCAGCGCGGCGACATTAGACGAGGTTATTGCCGAGATAACCGTTTCAAGAATAAGTGAAAGAGGTGAAACGCGTATTGATGATCAGCAGACGGAAGCGGCGATGGAAGATCGGAAAAAGGGAGGTTACTTCTGATTAAAATGAATGATTAACTAATCGCCAAGGCGACACATTCAGTCATTCACTCATTCAATCATTCAACATTAATAAGGTGGATTTACTAAGATTTATAACAGCAGGTTCCGTGGACGATGGCAAAAGCACATTGATCGGACGCTTGCTTTACGATACAAAAAATATATTGGCAGATCAGATGGAAGCCATTGAGCGCGCGAGCAAGAGCCGCAATGTGGGTGAAATCGATTTGGCATTGCTAACGGACGGTTTGCGTTCGGAGCGCGAGCAGGGCATTACCATTGATGTGGCTTACAAATATTTCCAGACGCCTAACCGCAAGTTTATCAGCATTGATGCGCCGGGACACATCCAGTACACCAGAAATATGGTTACGGGTGCTTCCAATGCAGATTTGGCGATTATTCTGGTGGATGCACGTCATGGTGTTGTGGAACAAACCCGTCGTCATTCACTGATTGCTTCCATGCTGGGCATTCCGCATGTGATTGTAGCGATTAACAAAATGGACCTGGTTGGTAACTCAGAAGATGCGTTTTTGGAGATTGCAAAATCTTACCAGGAGCTGGCTTCTAAACTGAATATTAAAGATTTGACATTGATTCCGGTGAGCGCTTTGAATGGCGATAACATTGTGGACAGGTCTGTGAATATGCCTTGGTACACTGGCGAAACATTGCTTTCTGTCTTGGAAACCGTCAATGTTTTGAAGGATCAAAATCAGGAAGATGGTCGTTTCTCGGTTCAATATGTGATCCGCCCTCAAACGGAAGAACTGCACGATTACCGCGGATATGCAGGACGCGTGCAAAGCGGAACATTCAAAAAAGGGGATCTTGTGAAGGTTCTGCCTTCGGAAACAGAATCTAAAATTGCCAAGATTGAATTCGGCGGAAACGAAATCGAGGAGGCTTCTGTTTTAGAATCAGTTACGATTTTACTTGAAGACGACGTTGACATCAGCCGCGGCGACACCATCGTTTCGATCAATAACTCATCGATTGTGAGCCAGGATATCGAGGCGCTGGTCTGTTGGATGGATGATAAAAAGACTTTGAAAGCGGGGAATAAATATGTATTGCAGCACGGAACAGCACGATCGAGATGTTCTATCCGTGATATTGAATACCAAATTGACATTAATTCATATGAGAAGCTGGACGAAGTGGACAGCCTTAAATTGAATGACGTTGCCAGAATTATACTTAGAACAGCCCAACCAATCGCCTACGATCCTTATCAGAAAAACCGCGCGAATGGCGCAGCAATCCTGATCGACGAGACGTCGAATGTGACCGTAGGAGCTTGCATGATCGAATAAAGAAATATCACCATGAGCGAAATATTGATTTCTGACAAAGTATCGGCCGTTGCGAAGCGCGATATCATTGATTTGAACCAAAAAATCAATGCATTTAATACGGGTGAAACACCCGAAGAAGCTTTCCGTAAGTTCAGGCTTACACGCGGTGTCTATGGACAGCGCCAGCCAGGCGTTCAAATGATCCGTATCAAGTTGCCTTACGGACGCATTACGGCTGACCAGCTTGTCAGGATCGCGGATACTTCCGACAAATTCGCAACCGGAAACCTGCACGCAACCACGCGTCAGGACATTCAGCTGCACTTTGTAAAGCTTTCCGATTCGCCTCAATTGTGGGCTGATCTGGAAGATGCCGGCATCACATTAAAAGAAGCTTGCGGAAACACAATTCGTAACGTGACTGCTTCATCTGTGGCTGGTATTGATCCGGACGAACCATTTGATGTAACACCGATCACGCATTCGATATTTACCTATTTCCTCCGCAACCCGATCAATCAGGATATGGGCCGGAAGTTTAAAATTGCCGTTTCTTCTTCTGAAAAAGATTCCGCATTGGCATTCATTCACGACGTAGGTCTTATTGCGAAAATGGGCACGAATGAAGCTGGCGAAACTGTGAAAGGTTTTAAAGTGCTGATTGGTGGCGGATTGGGCGCGCAGCCTTTTTCTGCCCAAACCGCATTTGAGTTTCTGGAAGAAGATAAAGTTATTCCGTTCATTGAAGCATTGCTCCGTGTTTTCGACCGTTACGGAGAACGCGTTCGTCGTCACAAGGCACGTATGAAGTTTCTTTTGGCAGACATTGGTTTGGAAGAAATGATGGCAAGAGTCGAAGAACAACGCATTGCTGTTAAAAATAAGGTGTTCACCATTCCCGAGGATCTTTTTGGAATCGAGAAAGTTGAATCCATTGATTACGCGCCGCGTCCATCTTTGACAGAAGCCGAAATTCTGAACATTGCTTCTCAAAGCATTGAAGCAGATAAACTGGACATTTTTACAAAATGGTTGAGAACCAACACTTTTGAACAAAAACAAAAAGGCTGGTACGCAGTGCAATTGCGAGTTCTTTTGGGCGATATGCACTCGGATATAGCGCGTCAGCTTGCGGATCTGGTTCGTCAATATGCTGCTGACGACATTCGTGTAACGGTTAACCAGGGTTATATCCTTCGTTTTGTAAAAGGCGAGGATTTGGTTGCGCTTTATCATGAGTTGGCGAAATTGGGACTTGCAGCGCCTGGTTTTGACAGCACCATGGACATTACCACTTGCCCGGGAACAGATACTTGCAACCTGGCTATTTCCAGCAGCTATGGAATTACGCGTGTTTTGGAAGATGTAATGCGTGACGAATTCCCTGAAATGATTTATAATCAGGATATTAAGATAAAAATTAGCGGCTGTATGAATGGCTGTGGCCAGCATAATGCATCCAACATTGGTTTCCACGGAAGTTCGATCAAAAATGGCAAGCTGGTTCTTCCCGCTTTGCAGGTTTTGCTCGGCGGTGGTTTTACAGGCGATGGTGTTGGTTTGATTGGTGATAAAGTAATCAAAGTTCCTACCAAACGTGGCCCGGAAGTGTTGCGCACGCTTTTCAATGATTTTGAAACCAATGCGTATGACGGCGAATATTACAACCAATATTACCAGCGTCAGACTAAAAATTATTTCTTCCAATTGCTGAAACCGATTGCAGATTTAACCACTTTGCAAGACGACGATTATCGCGATTGGGACCACGATGAGTTGTTCAAAACGGAGATCGGAGTTGGAGAATGTGCGAGTGTGCTGGTTGACCTTGTGGCTACGACCATCACCGAAGGACAGGAGAAATTGAATCTTGCCAAAGAAAACTACGAGTCTGGAATCTGGGCGGATGCGATTTACCACGCTTATAATGTGTTGATTACGGGAGCCAAAGGTCTGTTAATGACCAAAGATGTGACCTTGAACACGCAGTATGGCATCGTGAATGACTTTGAAACGCATTTCGGACAGGATTTCAAATATGAGACGCCAGCCGAATTCGCACTCGAAGACAAATCGGAAGCACCTTTCCGTTCACTGGCTTTCAGCATTAATAAATTTGAGCCGACACAGGAATTTGCGACTTACTTCCTCAACACTGCCAAGCAGTTTTTGAATTTCGTCCGCGATACACGTGAAGCGCAATTGGTAGAAACCGGCGAGCCGGTTTTGCAGGAATTGTCATTCGGAAAAGATAGTTAAAATGACTTGAAGCGATCGGCTGTTGGCACATCGAGCATTATGCTGGATTGCTGACAGCCGAAAGCGAAAGTCTTGACAATATGAAACTTACACTCATCGGTGCCGGGCCGGGCGATCCTGACCTGATCACCTTGAAAGGGATTAAAGCATTACAAAAAGCAAAGGTTGTTTTGTATGACTCCCTCGCCCACCCCTCACTTCTGGATTACTGCCCGGAAGACTGCGTTAAGATCCTTGTGGGCAAACGTTTTGGTAAAACAAGTTGTGCACAAGATGAAATTAATGCACTTATCGTAGATAACGCGCTCATTTATGGAGAAGTTGTTCGCCTGAAAGGTGGCGATTCCTTTATTTTCGGGCGAGGTTACGAAGAGATTCTTTACGCTGCCCAACACAATATTGAATCCGAAGTTATTCCCGGCATTTCAAGCAGTTATGCAGCTCCTGCATTGGCTGGCATTCCTTTGACTTCAAGGGGATTGAGTGAAAGCTTTTGGGTCATCACGGGCACAACGAAGAACCATGCATTGTCTGATGACCTTCTTCTGGCTGCTCAGTCGACGGCCACGGTTGTGGTTTTAATGGGCTTGCATAAGTTGCAGGAGATCGTGGACATTTACGCAGCGCTGGACAAGCTGGACGAATCCATTTCCATCATTCAGAACGGGACATTGGAAAATCAGAAAGTTGTGACAGGAAAAATCAGCAACATTGCCACACTGGCTCAGGTGAGCGAGATCGCATCGCCGGCAATCATCGTCATTGGAAAAGTTGCCGCACTACCAGATTTGAGCTATAAGCACATTGGGCAGATGATTCAGCAAGGAAGATCGGTTGCCACTGAAGTAAATTAGAGCAGGCTCAAAATCCAATTGATATCGATCAAGTTCTCCTTTCCACGGAATTCAAGAAAGTAAATGATGCCTGCCAACACCGCATAGCTGATAAACAGCCACTTTTTCTTCATTTCATACTGGTTGTGGTGATGAAAATAATCGTATACCATAGAAGCAGTAAATCCAAAGATCATCAGCACGAAAGAAATCAACCCGCAATCCTGACGGTAATGCATAAATGTCCGCAATGCAGGTGCTCCTAAAATGAGATACATCAGCCACATGCCAAACCCCACCCTGTACAAATACATGCTCAGACGCCGATCGTTCTTGATGTCAAATATTCCTTCCAAGATGTCGTTATTTATTGGATTGAAAGAGTGAATTTAAGAATTTACACCTTTAAAAACCAGTATTTCGTATAGATATAATATATACGTATCATTGCAAAAAATATTTGCATGCACATTTTAGTTTCAAAGTTTCTTTTTTTAATACTAAATCAAGTTTCAAAACTTTCCTGGAAGAACGCTTTCCGGCTTTCTGATTTTCTTCGCTGGTCTATTTTCACGCTTGGCGGCTATCGGAAAAATGTAATCCGCCAAAATCTTAGAAATAGTTTCCCGGATAAAAGTGATGCCGAGCTCTCGTGCATTGCCAAGGATTTTCAACTCCATTTTACAGACCTGATCGTCGAGACCATTAAGTTTCGTACTGCCAGCCCGGAATGCGTGCGGGAGCGCCTGCAAGGTGATATCAGTATGATGGATGAGCTTTACAATAATAAAACTAACATTATATATCTGATGGGCCACCGCGGCAATTGGGAGCTTGCAAACCTTTTTTCCTCGCTTTGCTTCACCCATGAATGCATTGTGGTGTACAGGCCATTGCAAAACAAAGCCTCTGACCAGTGGTTTCTGGACCTGAGGACAAGATTCGGGGCGAAGCTCGTTCCTATGGATACAATTTTCAAGGAATTACAAAAACCGAGAGAAAAACCTTACGTTGTCGTGCTCGCCAATGATCAGTCACCCAATCCGAAAACCGCTTTCTGGACAAAATTCCTACACCAGGACACCGGCGTTTTTCGGGGCGTGGAGACCATTGCGAGACGGTACAATCTGACTGTTTTATACGCGGATTTCTGTAAAGTCGCCGACAAAAGAGGTTACTATCACGTGGATATTTCAATCATCACGCAGACTCCAAAAGAGGTTCCAAACAACGCAATTCTTGAAAAACAGCTGCGTATCCTTGAAAAAGACATCAATTTACAGCCTCATAACTGGCTTTGGAGTCACAGGCGGTGGAAACACAAGCGCCCGGATTGCCTGAAACCAGAGCAAACCCTGGCTTGATTATTACTATATTTTCGATCCCTAAGTCTTCGAAAAGTGACATTTCGAGGAACTAAACCTTTTGTGAATTCGGTTTTTTCAATGCATTAGGACTCAACGCAATGAAAAAACTTTCCACCCGACTATTACTGTTCCTTCTGACAGCAATTTCGAGGCTTTCTTGGAAAAAAATATATAAGCTTTCCGATATCTTCCGCTTCCTCATCTTCGACATTGGCCAATACAGAAAGCAGGTCATTTTTGCAAATTTGAGAAACAGCTTCCCGACTTATAACGAAAATACGATAGAATGCATCGCCCGCCGATACTATCAAAATTTCACCGACATTGTCTTTGAAACGATAAAACTGAGATCAATTACAAAGAATGATCTGCTCAGCCGGTTCGAGCTGGAAACCGAATTGCTGGATCATTATTATGCGCAGCAAAAAAGCCTCGTTGTCGTTTCCGGGCATCTGGGAAACTGGGAAATGCTCAACTTATTTGCTTCTGCCAAATTATCCTACCAAATTGTGGTCGTTTACCACGAGCTGGCCAATGAAATTTTTGAGGATTGGTTTAAAAAAGTGAGGACGAAATTCGGGACCGAAATGATCCCGATGAAAGACGCGATGGTCCGTGCGATGGCGCCGAGGGAGAAGCCGTTTCTGTTTGTGTTGGTGAATGATCAATCGCCAAGTCCGGATAAGGCTTACTGGACTAATTTTCTGAACCAGGACACCGGAATTTTTCGGGGCGGCGAGTTGATCGCCAAACGACTGAATGTGCCGGTATTATACATGGGCATTTTACGTGACGAACAAAAAAGGGGTTTTTACCGCTCCTATTTTAAATTAATCACCGAAAATCCGAAGAAAGAACCAGCCAACAAGATCCTCCAGAGCCAGATTGAATACCTGGAAAAAGACATTAAACGCCAGCCCGATAACTGGCTATGGAGCCACAAAAGGTGGAAACATACAAGGCCGCAAAACCTGCTGCCCTTTCAATTACGACAAGAAATAAAAAGTGAATAAACCCGTAAAAGTCCTTATCCTGCGTTTCTCGTCCATTGGTGACATTGTGCTTACCACGCCGGTGATAAGGTGTTTGAAACAACAGATTAATGCTGAAATTCACTATTTTACCAAATCAAAATTCCAGTTCCTGCTTGCCGACAATCCCTATGTAGACAAAATATGGCTGCTGGATAAGGACATTAATCCGGTCCTCACACAACTCAAAGCAGAACATTTCGATTACATTATTGACCTCCACGCCAACATCAGAACGCTGCGCATTAAGGTTGCGCTGGGCGTTAAAGCATTCAGTTTTGATAAATTAAATGCGCTGAAATGGCTCCTGACGACATTCAAGGTCGATTATCTGCCTAACATCCACATTGTAGACCGCTATATGGAGACATTGCATGTTTTCCAGGTAACAAGTGACGGTCAGGGACTCGACTATTTCATTCCATATAAGGATAATGTGGAAACCAGCTGGCTTCCGCCAACGCATCGGCAGGCATTTGTCGCCTACGCCATCGGAGGACAGCATAACACGAAAAAGCTGCCTGTGCCCAGAATGATAGAACTTTGCAGGAAAATCAATTTCCCTATCGTTTTATTGGGCGGAAAAGAAGATTTTGATGCGGGTGAAGCCATTCGGACTGCTATCGGCGACGATCTGATCCTGAACACTTGCGGAAAATACAATTTCAATCAATCCGCCTCGCTGGTGCAAAAATCGCTGATCGTGTTTTCGCATGATACGGGCCTTATGCACGTTGCGTCGGCATTTAAAAAGAAAGTGTATTCGATCTGGGGAAATACCATTCCGGGTTTTGGCATGTATCCTTATAAAACAGCTTTTGAAGTGCTCGAAAATAATAACCTCAAATGCAGGCCATGTTCCAAGATCGGATATAAAGCGTGTCCGCAAAAACATTTTAAATGCATGAACGAGCTTTCCTTTGACTTTCCCATCAAAGAACTACCGGAGGACAAATAGTGTTAAAATTGCTGAACATCAAGATCACAAACGACCATTCATGAATAAGAAAGTAAATATTGGCATTGTCCAAATGAGCTGCACGGAAGACATTGAGGCGAATTTTCAAAAAGCCGTTCAGGGAATCCGTGACGCAGCAGCGAAGGGCGCCAACATTGTATGTCTTCAAGAACTTTTCCGTTCGCTGTATTTCTGTGACGTGGAAGATCACACCAATTTCCAGCTTGCAGAACCCATTCCCGGGCCCTCTACGGAGTCGTTAAGTGCACTGGCAAAGGAACTGGGCGTTGTGATCATTGCGTCACTTTTTGAAAAACGCGCACATGGTCTTTACCATAATACAACAGCGGTGCTGGACGCCGACGGTGCTTACTTAGGCAAATACCGCAAAATGCACATTCCCGACGATCCGGGTTATTACGAAAAATTTTACTTCACTCCGGGTGATGCCGCAACGGGTGAATCTGCGGGCGAAGCCGGCGATAAAGATGGTTACCGGGTTTTTGATACAAAATTTGCCAAAATCGGGGTGTTAATCTGCTGGGATCAATGGTACCCGGAAGCAGCACGCATTACAAGTCTGATGGGCGCCGAAATCCTTTTTTACCCCACTGCCATCGGCTGGGATACGAATGAAACGGACCCGGTCATTAATGAAGAGCAATATGGCGCGTGGCAAACCATTCAACGCGGGCATGCAGTTGCCAATGGCGTTTACGTCGTTTCCGTGAACCGGACAGGACGCGAAGCAGACCAGCAGTTCTGGGGCGGATCGTTCATCGCCAACCCTCAGGGCCGCCTACTCTATCTCGCGCCGCACGAGGACGAAGTGACACACGTAGAAGAACTTGACCTGCAAAAGCTTGATTTTTACAGAACGACCTGGCCGTTTCTGAGAGACCGCCGGATTGATTCCTACAAGCCAATTCTCAAACGCTACATTGATTAGTACTAGATAGAAATATAATTATTCTTAGTTTACAGATGTTTACAAAAAAGAGGGTTCCCGCAATGGAGTCCTCTTTTTTACTTTTTGCATTTTGAGCGAAAACAGGTTGAATAATTGACTTATGTAACCGATATTTTATTTAAAAAGCAAATTTTACGTATATAATCATCTCAATTTTAGCCAATTAATTGACAGATTTGAAATTTTAAGTCTATCGAACGCATAGAGATTCTGTCAAAACGGGAAATTTAAATTATTTATAAAATTATTACCAAAACATTTTATAAACATTTTAAATGACCAATTTTAATTGCAAAAAACTTCAATTTTTCGGTTTATTCTCTTGCATTATTTCACATTGTCAGTATATTTGACAAGTCGTTAAACGAATGACTGAACTTCTGAATACAAGATATATTCCAGCCGCACATGAATATATCTGACTGTATCAGGGGGAACATTTACCAAGGCCGATTATCTCTCAAAGATTTATCCGGCATGTTCTGACCTGATACAATATAATTTTTTTAATACAGGGTTTACCAAGAACACCGTGGACAGGCAAAATGTCGACGCAGGGATTTTTTTGTCTTTGCCTAAACTTTGAAATACTGTCTGTCCTCGATTTAAGAGGGTATTGCTTTCCGGAAAAGCAGTTTTGCAAGCTTATGGCTGTGTTGTTCTGTCCACGCGAAAGTGTGTGCGGCGCACGGCAACGTGGACACCACACAGCCATAACTTTTTTCTCCTCCTATTACTGATACCTAACAACAATTTAACTCATCTTCTCCCATGCGTAAAGTTCTACTCTTATTATTATGGGTCTGTTTGTGTTCTCCGCTTGCTTACGCTCAGGTGCGTCAGATCAGCGGCAAGATATCAGCAGCCGACGATGGTCTCGGACTCGCTGGCGCCTCTATCATATTTAAAGGAACCAACGTAGGTTCAAACGCGGACGCAGACGGAAAATTCAGTTTTTCTGTTCCGGGTGATGGAATTCTTGTAGTTTCTTATGTGGGTTTCCTTATTAAAGAACTACCAATCGGAAACCAGACACAATTCGATATCAAACTTGACGCCGATACACGACAACTTGCCGAGGTGGTAGTTACCGCATTCGGTATTGAACGTGAGAAAAAAGCACTGGGCTACACGGTTCAGGAAGTAAAAGGAAGCTCGTTAACAGAATCAAGGTCTACAAACGTAGCCAACGCATTATCAGGTAAGATCGCAGGCGTACGCGTTCAATCCAATGGTGGCCCGGGCAGCAGCTCGACCATCCAGATCAGGGGTTCTTCTTCTGTTTCAGGCAACAACCAGCCGTTGATCGTTATCGACGGTGTGCCGATGGAACAAACTGCGAACAAGACGCTTGGCGGAGGAATTTCGGAGGTTAACCCGGACAACATTAAAGAAATGTCGGTTCTGAAAGGCCCTAATGCGGCTGCATTGTATGGTTCACGCGCAGCCAACGGGGTTATATTAATTACAACTAAAAACGGACAGGGAACAAAAGGATTGGGTGTTGAAATCAACTCAAACATTACATTCGAACGCCCGTGGATCAAACCTGATTTTCAAAATACATACGGTGGCGGAAGCGGTTACAGGACGTGGTATAACGACGGATGGAGTTCTGCTATCACTGATCCGGCGCAAATCGCACAATACAGAGCTGTTTATGATGCAAGATATCCTCTGGCTGGCTCAGAAGGAACGGATGAAAGCTGGGGAGCGCCTATGGATGGCCGTATGGTGAGACAGTGGTGGACTGGTGACGATGTTGCGCCACTGACTCCTCAGCCTAACAACTGGGAAGAATACTGGCAAACCGGCCGCACGATCACAAACAGTGTGGCGCTTTCAGGCGGTAACGACAAAGGTTATTTCCGATTGGGATTGAGCCGCGTGGATCAG
Organism: Dyadobacter fanqingshengii; assembly: GCF_023822005.2. GTDB lineage: Bacteria > Bacteroidota > Bacteroidia > Cytophagales > Spirosomataceae > Dyadobacter > Dyadobacter fanqingshengii. Next base: position 6,044,106 of record NZ_CP098806.1, on the reverse strand, counting down.
AAAGGGATCATGTATTACAATGATTTCCATAGAAACAACTTCCGTATCAATTCCGGTTATAATCTGACCAAGAACATCAGCGTTACATTGTCCGGTGAGTATATCAAATCAGGCTCGGACAACCGCAGCTATGCAGGCGGACAGGAATTTATCTGGTCACACCGCAGTGTTTCGTGGGACCAACTACGTAACTACGAACAATACAACGATGTGCACAACCAGAAAGTAGGTGATACAGATCCACCAAACTGGCAGCATACATTCTTCACAAACCCTTACTTCTCTCAAAAAATGATGCCTTCCGGCAACGAGAAAGACAGGTTGCTGGGAAACATCGCTTTGAATTACAAAATCCTGCCTTCACTGTCCCTAATGCTCCGCTCGGGAACGGATTACTGGTCTGATACGCGTATCAATGTTACTAACTTCCTTCGCGTTCGTAACGGTACAAGGACACCGGGCCGCTTTAACGAAGAAGTGCTGCGCAGCCAGGAAACAAACACGGATTTCATGCTGACTTATAACAAGAACATTACCAATGATTTTGGATTGAATGTTCAGTTCGGTGGGATTCAGCGCAAAAACTATTACAAGAGAAATTACTTCGCTGTGGGTGAAATGGTTGTGGACGGCTTATATAATGCAGGAAACTCTGTCCCTAGCGCCAACACCATTGAAAGCAAGATCGAGGAATCTGAAACACAAAGCTTGTTTGGAACAGCTAACTTCTCATGGAGAAACGCCCTTTTCCTTGACCTCACTGCCAGAAACGACTGGTCGAGCACATTGCCGGCGAATGCACGTTCTTACTTCTACCCTTCTGCATCAGTAAGCGCTGTATTCACCGAATTGTTGGACCTGAAAAGCAATGTTCTTTCATTTGGAAAACTTCGCGCCAGCTACGCACAGGTGGGTAATGATGCAACTCCTTACCAGCTTGCACAAACATTCACCGCAAGCGGATCATGGAACGGGGCTGTACCAAAATTTGCCGAGAACATTCAGATCGCAAACGCTGATCTGAAACCCGAGATCACAACAGGTCTTGAATTAGGTGCTGACTTGCGTTTCTTCAAAGGAAAAATCGGTTTGGATGTAACCTATTACGATCAGACCACGAAGGATCAGATCCTGGGTGTTGAGATCTCCAAAGCAAGCGGTTATGACAAAAGAATCCTGAACGCAGGAAAGATCACCAACAAAGGGGTTGAAGTAACATTGTCCGGAACACCGGTAAAATTGTCGAATGGATTTAGCTGGGAGGTTTCTGTAAACTACGCTCGTAACCGCAACAAAGTGGTTGAGCTGGCAGAAGGATTGACCACTTACACATTGGCCACGCAAAGAGGAATGTCCTCAGAAGCACGCGTAGGAGAAGCTTATGGAACATTCTACGGAGTTGGTTTCCAGAAATCACCGGACGGACAAATTGTTTACGGAGCTAACGGCTTACCTGTTACTGTATCAAACCAAAAGCTGGGTAATGTGCAGCCTGACTTCATCGGTGGCGTGCTTAACACATTGAACTACAAAGGATTCTCACTAAGCGCTTTGGTTGATCTTCGCATCGGCGGGGACATTTATGACGAAGGAACGGGAACTGCCCGCTGGACTGGTCAATATGCAGAAACAGCTTTGGGCCGCGAGGAAGGTGTAATCGGAAAAGGAGTGCGCGAGCTCACAGGAGCGGACGGAACCAAATCGTACATTCCAAATGACGTCATCGTAACGGCAAACCAGCTTTACGGTTACAGCAACCCCAGAAACTATCACGAGTCAGCGATTTTCGATGCGAGTTATGTGAAGCTTCGCGAAGTGTCACTGGGTTACAGCATTAGTCCTTCATTCCTGAAAAAGGTCAAAATCCAGTCTGCAAAACTTTCAGTAGTAGGACGCAATGTGTGGATGATCTTCAAAAACACGCCGCATATCGATCCTGAAATTGATGCAAAAGGAGGAAACGGACAAGGTTTCGGTTACGGCGAGCTGCCTAGCTCACGCAGCGTAGGTATGAACCTGTCATTGTCATTCTGATCAAGTCATCCAGTTTACTGACCTTAAAGATTCTTCAAAATGAAAAATATATTAAATCATAAAACCATTTGGATGACGGCGCTTGCAGGAATTCTGACTGCATCAAGCTGCACCAAAGATTTTGATGACATGAATACGAGTCCGAACAGCCCCACGGCCATCGGTCCTCAGTATCTGCTTCCTACGGGCATTGAAACAGCCATCGACCGTTACTGGGGACACCGGACCCGTTTCGAGCGCATTAACATTGACGCGGCTGAATTGTACGTACAGCATTTGACCCGTAACATTTATTCCAATGAAGGTGATGACTACACCGTTTCCCCTGCATTGGTTGCTAATAACTGGAAGGGTTTCTACAACGATTCCCAGCTGAACTTCCAACGCATCATTTCGATGACCGGCGAGGGAGCTGCAACTCCGAATTCTAATTACGAAGGCGTTGCATTGGTCATGCGGACATGGGTTTTCTCCTTACTAACAGACCTTTACGGAGCCATTCCGTACAACGACGCGATCAAAGGGACAGCTGACGCACCGGTTTACACGCCCAAATACGACCCTATGGATGTTGTTTACGCAGGCATGCTGAACGACCTGAAAATGGCGAACGAAAAATTAGTTGTAGGTGGCCCAGCCATTGCGGGCGATATTTTGTATTCAGGTGATATTTTGAAATGGAAAAAATTCGCCAACTCTTTACGCCTTCGCCTGGCCAACCGCCAGGCTGCCAAGAAACCTGCCGAATCCAAAGCCATCATGGCCGAGATCGTGGGTGACGCTGCCAAGTTCCCGATTTTCACAAGCAATGCAGACAATGCACAGCTGAATTGCACAGCCGTTTTGCCAAGCAATAATGAGTGGAATCAGGTAATGAAACAAGATGGCCGGACGGACTGGAACATTAGCAAAACACTGGCTGACAAAATGAATGCACTGGACGACAGCCGCATCACCAAATATGCCAATGTAAATAAAGACGGTAAATACGAAGGCCACCCAAATGGCTTGCCCGATGCGATCGCAACGACGTATCTGGCCACAAGCTCAACGATCGGCGACGCATTCACGAAGCCGGAATCGCCGGAAGTGATCATGACTTTCGCAGAACTGAACTTCATCCTTGCTGAGGCAGCATTGGACGGAGAGATCACAGGAAGCGCAAAAACTTACTTTGACGCTGGTATAGCCGCTTCATTTGCACAATATGGTCTAACGCCTCCTGCCTCATTCGTTACCAAACTCGGAGCAGTAACCAGAGAAAAAGTTTTGGAGCAAAAATGGGTGGCATTATTTGGTCAGGGAGTGGAAGCCTGGGCAGAATGGCGCAGAACTGGTTTTCCTGTCTTCCCCGCGGTTGATCCACGCGCAGTCTTGCAGAATGGAGGCATCCTGCCAACCCGTTTCCCTTACCCCAACTCGGAATATTCATTGAATGCCGAAGCTGTGAAAGCAGGAGAAGGTTTGAACGGGGGTCCTAACGACATGAAAACCAAGTTGTGGTGGGCCGAAAAGTAAGCAGGTAATCATTTCCATATTTATCAAGAATCGAGATTATGAAAAATATCAAAACATACTTTCCCGCACTTTGCCTCGCAGTTGCACTTTCCCTCGGAATGGCGTCCTGCAAAGAAGAAGACCCATTCCTGGACGTGGATGTAGCACCAGTACTGGTTGATATCGTCGGTGCGGCATTTGGTGCACCCATTGCGAGTGAACCAACAGTGGGTTACCAGGCAACGGCCCCAAAACTTACGCTTTCGGCCAGGTTACTGGAACTGGATAAGACCAACATTCTGGATAATACCAAGGGCATTGATTCCATCCCCGTTCCTAATGTTGCGATCAAAATCACATTGCGTACAGGAGCCGTTCTGGGCGAAGTGACATCCAATGCACAAGGCCTGGTAACGATCGATAAAACCTGGGCAGAGCTGGGCGTTGCAGCACCAAAAGCGGGTGCCGTAACCAAGATCTCCTGGACGGGAACGTACAAGGGAATTGCGTTCACAAGATACTCGCAGGTACAAGCTAACTAGCTGAAAAACAAGCCTGCTATGATATAGTAGGTTTGTTTATTTTGTATATTGTATCGAGAACTTTACCACAAATATTTATCGTCACATATTACTAAACAATACAACAATGACTCAAAAAATGGACCGTCGAAATCTGTTAAAATCCGGTTTAATGGCAATCGGAGGAATGACTTTGGCACCTCATCTTAGCATGGGCGCTTTTGCGAATGCACCCCTTAGCCTGGATCCTGAAAACCGTATTTTCCGCAGCCCAATGGTAAGGGAACATTTCCTTCCAAACGACTTCAAAGCGCCTAAGATCATTGCGAAACTAAACTCCAATGAAAATCCTTACGGCCCGCCGATGTCTGCACAAAAAGCCGTTGCGGATTCTGTTAAAAACGGAAACCGTTATGCATGGAAAGAAATGTATGACCTGATCGACAAAATAGCGAAAAAAGAAGGTGTTACTGCCGACCACATTATGATGGGTCCGGGCTCATCGGATCTTTTGGAAAAAGTGGCTTTGGTAACATTCATGAATGGCAAAGGAAACATTGTTTCGGCCGATCCTTGTTATATGTCCCTGGTGCAAGTTGCCAAATCCGTAGGTGCAACCTGGAAACCGGTTCCTTGCACAGCTGACTGGTCACACGACTTGAAAGCCATGGAAGCTGCCATCGACAGCGAAACAAAACTGGTTTACGTTTGTAACCCAAACAACCCAACCGGTGCTATCACAAAAGGACAGGATCTGTTGGATTTCTGCTCACGTGTTTCTGAAAAAGTGCCTGTATTCGTTGACGAAGCTTACATTGAGCTGGCTGTTGGCGCCGACACACAGAGCATGGTTTCGCTATTGACACAAAAGAAAAATGTAATCGTTGCCCGTACTTTCTCCAAAATCATGGGAATGGCTGGTATCCGCGTTGGTTACATGGTTGCGCTTCCTACTTACCTGGCAAGCATCAATAAGATCACACGTGGCGGAATGGGCATTTCCTATACTTCTATCTTCGCAGCATCTGCAAGTCTGGACGACAATCAATTCCAGGATACCACGCGCAAGCTGAACCACGAAGCGAAACTTTATCTATACGAAAACCTGGACAAACTGGGATACAAATACATTCCGTCTTATACCAACTTCGTACTGTTCCCGATCAGCATTACAGGTAAGGAACTCCTGACCAAAATGAGCGATAAAGGCGTTGCCGTGCGGTCATTTGATATCCAAAACAAACCATGGTGCCGTGTCAGTATCGGAACAATGGACGAAATGAAAGCATTTGTTGGTGCGCTTAACCAGCTGAGTTAACATTGTGCACTTGCCTTCGACTCCGCTCAGGCTGACAGAACAAGCTTAATGCTCAGGCTGACAGAACAGGCTTAATGCCTAGACTGACGGCTCTGATGTACCCTGCCCGCTCACAAGCGGCCTGTCACCCTGAGCGTAGCCGAAGGGCCACTCCTATAAAATATTCAAGAACCCAACCTACCCTCTTAAATCTTCATTGTACCCATTGACCATTCAAATTTCTTTTGATCATGAGTGATGCATTGCAAAAGACCATAACACTCTTATTACTAATTGGTTTGGGGCTTCTTCTCAAATCCAAATTCAAAAACAAAGACCAGACAAACGGGATTAAGGAGATCATTCTGTCCGTTGCATTGCCTTCGACGATCTTTATTTCTCTGATGAAGATTGATATAGATTCGTCCATGATCATCATTCCGGTGGTGACGCTGGTTTTCAACTTTTTGATGTTCTTCTCCGCGCCGCTTGCATTCTCATTGTTTGGTATTGAAAAAAACAGCCCGACAGGAAGGACCATGATGATGCTTATCCCATCGCTTGCGCCGGGCCTATCCTGTTTCCCGTTTATTGCAGAATTTTTAGGTGAAAAAAGCCTGGCTATTGCAGCGCTGGCGGATGTGGGTAACAAGTTTTTTGTACTGATTTCATTGTACATTCTTGCGATGAATATGTTCCTTAAAAACAGCGATGATAAGGAAACGAAAATGGGCGGAAAACTGAAAAGCCTGTTTGCCAGCATGTTTCAGGAGCCTATTAATATCCTGATTTTCCTCGCGATCATCCTTCTGAGTGTAGGAATCAATTACAATAGCTTACCATTTGTTGTAACAGAAATATTCGATAAAACCAGCGCTATGATGACGCCGCTCGTGCTGCTATTCATTGGATTGGCCGTTCAGCTTAAAGAAGGCAAAAAACGCATTGTAGCCAGCATTTTGTTCTTCCGCGCAGGCATTACCATGATCATCAGCGCCGGAATGATCTACGTGCTGCATATCACGGACCTTTCCATGATCTTGCTGGCGATCGTTATTCCGCTGAGCGCAGCTAGTTTCTGGCCATTGGCGCACATTTCAGCATTCAACTTGCGGGAAGATGCCAAAGGTCTGCCGAAGGAAAAAAGAACATTTGACCTGGAACTGGCTGTGTTGCTGCTGGCATTTTCATTGCCATTTTCCACCATCCTGATCCTCGCTATTCTTTCATCAGGTTCGTTTTTCGCGCATACATCTACGCTGCTGACGAGCGGGATGATATTTATTGTCCTGGGCGCGGTCCCAAACGCTTTAAGTAAGGTGTTTGTAAAAGTGTCCAAAGCCTGATTTTCAAATCAAAACCACATTTATGCACAAGTTCGCAATATCGTCTGTCCTAACCCTCTTTTCATTCAATCTGATTGCCCAAACCGACATTCCGGCTACCGACAATGTCAAATCAGAACTAACCATTAAAGTGTCCAGGAAGACCAAAAGACATCGCTATTTTTCCGACAACGCGCCGGTTACCATGGCCGACGGAAGCGTGAAATCGATTGCGGATATAAAAGTGGGTGAGCATGTAAAAACCTGCAAAGGCGGAAAAAGCGTGGCTACGCAGGTAAAACAAATTGATGTGTATAACAAACCTGACTTTTCACTTACTGCTATTTATTTGCGTCCCGTCGACGGAATCGCCAATTACGACCCCAAAATGATCCCCGCTCTCCTGCTGGAAGCAACGCCTAACCACCGCGTGCAGACCAACAGAGGGAAAAAACGCTTGAAAAAACTGGGCAAAAACGACATTCTCTATCATTATGAGCCTGCTACGGGCATAGTTTCGTCCTGGAAAGTAGGCGCTGTGAAGGAAAATGCAAGGTTCGTTTCAAAGGCCTATAACCTTGAAACGGAGGACGGCACTTATCTGGTAGACAATGTAATGGTTGCGCAATAACATTATTTACTCAATTTTCTTTGGCGGGATGCAGGTAACTGCGTCCCGTTTTTATTTATACATTACGGCTTTGCAATTGCCAGTCAGCAAAACCTTTCCGACCTTTGCCTTAGCAAAAAGTTTTAATTGTGCCTTATATCAACACTTCATTGACTCCGAAAGAACTAGGTTTCAGCTTCCCAGCCGAGTGGTTCCCGCATCGGGCCACCTGGCTTACATTTCCACATAACGAAGCTTCATGGCAGGGTGAACGGCTTGCTAAGATGCTTCCGCAGTATCTGGCCTTCATTAAAGCCATCAGCCAGGGAGAGCATGTCGGTATTATAGCCAATGATCCAAATCTGAAAGATTTCATTTTAAAAAAGCTGGAATCGACCGGTGTAGATCTTTCTAAAATTGAATTTGTAATAAAACCAACAAACGATGCCTGGTGCAGAGATCACGGGCCTTGCTTTGTCATCAATGAAAAAACAAAGGAAAAAGCGATCGTGAATTGGGGTCATAATGCATGGGGAGGCAAATATCCGCCCTATGACGCCGATAACCGCACGCCTACTGCCGTTGCGGAACATCTTAACCTGATGGTTTTCAACCCCGGGATCATTATGGAAGGTGGCGCAGTGGAATTCAACGGAGCAGGAAGCTTGCTGACCAGCAAATCGTGCCTACTAAACCTGAATAGGAATCCGCATTTAAATCAGGACCGGATCGAGGAAATCCTTTGTCAATATTATGGGATCCAGCAGGTTCTGTGGGTAGAAGGCGGCATAGTTGGCGACGATACAGACGGCCACATTGATGACACCACGCGCTTTATCAATGAAGACACTGTCATCGCCTGCGTTGAACATGACCCTAATGATGAGAATTTTGAAATACTGCAAACCAATCTGCAAATGCTGAAAAGCATGCGCCTGGTTAATGGTAAGCAATTGAATATCATCGAGATCCCGATGCCGAAAGCCGTCATTATAGACAATTTCCGCACGCCGGGTTCTTATGCTAATTTCCTGATCTGTAATGCAGGCGTTATTACACCCGTTTTCAATAATCCCAATGACCAGATTGCAATCGACATTCTTGAAAAAGCATTTCCAGAGAGGAAGATCATTCCGCTCGAGGCTACTGAGATCATCTGGGGGCAAGGGAGTTTTCACTGTCTGAGCCAGCAGGAGCCGTTGGTTTAATTATTCGCCAAATCCGCCCAATCTTCTGGCTCGTGTAGAAACACATTGTAATCCACGAACCCACGAATCCCATCCGCCCAGCCTTTTTCGCTGTGTTGCCAGAAGAGGACGTGTGCATCAGAAGCCAGGTCGTCCAGGTGCGTGCGGGAGTAACCGGCCAGCCAAAGGGGATATTCGTCGAAGTTTCCGGCAATGTATTTTTTGTAAAAATATTCATTGACGTAAATGATTGGCTTTACGCCGTAATGTGCTTCAATTTGTTCCAGCCAGTTTTTTACGCCTTTTATAATAATGTCGTCCGGCTTGCTGGCGTGGGTTTCCAGATCCAGGACCGGTGGCAGATCGCCCGGCTCCATCCGCACTTGTCCGATGAAGTTTTGCACCTGCCTGTCTGACATCACCCTTGGATTGTAAAAATGATAAGCGCCCCGACGCATCCCTACCCGCTTTGCCTCGGCCCAGTTCCGCTTAAATTGTCTGTCGAGATGCGTGGCGCCTTCGGTGGCCTTCATGTAGACAAAATCAATCCCGACATTCTCCGAACGTGTTTTTTTCAGCTTATCCCAATTGATCTTTGCATTGTGGTGCGAGACGTCGATGCCATGAATGGCGTAGCGGAGCGGCAATTTGATCCCAAACTTGGCGATGAATTCCCATTGATTAACGTCTTTCTTATCCCTCCACCAAATGAGGGCGCCAATAAACAGAATCAACCCGGCTATAATCGCCCAGCCTTTTGCAGGCAATGGTTTCAAATACTTTACTTTGGCCGCCGAAGCCCGACCTTTCCTTTTTGCCATACCGTGCAAAAGTACGAAAGATCATTGTTTTAAGTATTCTACCATTCATTTTCCAATTCAACCATCCATGTACTATGTTATGCATAGTACCTTCCATAGCATTATGTTTGTCATGTTCAAACGGAACAAAAGACCAGAACCTTAAACAACTGTTAGCCATGAAAACTTCATTCAAAACCTTAGCATTAGTAATCGCCTTCGTTGCTTCTTTCGCTTTCAATACATTCGCTGACGAAAAAGAAAACAAAAAAGTGACCGGTTTCGGAACTGGCATCTTTGTAAGCAAAAGCCACAAGCTTTTCGTAAGTGTAGATAAATACAATAATGCCAATGCAGTGCTGACGTTGACCGATAAAAGTGGCAAAGCCATTTACCACGAAACGCTTAACAAAAGAGTTGACAAAATAAGAAAGATACTCGATATCAATAACTTACCGGAAGGAAGCTACACTATTGAGATTTTCAGCAACGGTGAACGATACAGCAAAACCATTGAAGTGGCTGAAAAATACACCCAACGCGCGATCAGCCTTCGGTAAGAAGCCAAAATATGAGCCATGAAAAAATAAAAAGTTAGCCAGAAAAATAAAAGAAGGGCCGCTGTTTAAACAACAGCGGCCCTTTTGCATTGATTTATAACCTTATATCAGATCACAACATTTACGATCCGCCTCGGAACGACAATCACCTTTTTGGCATCTTTTCCTTCCATCCAGCGCTGCACGGTTTCATTTGCCAACACTTCCTTCTCGATTTCGGATGCCGGCGTGTCCAATGCGAATGTTAATGATGCCCTTACTTTTCCATTGATCTGAATCGGATATTCAAAAACCGAATCGGTAACGTGCTGTAATTCCCATTTCGGGAAAGCTGCTTTTGACACCATTCCTTTTTCATTGCCCAACAGATCCCACAACTCCTCGCTGATATGGGGCGCATATGGGGAAAGTAAAACGACAAGCTCCTGTAAAACAGCTTTGCTCTGACATTTCACAGCACCCAACTCATTGACACACACCATAAAAGCACTTACTGCGGTGTTAAAGGAGAAGTTTTCAATGTCTTCTTCAATTTTTTTGATGGTCTTATGCAAAATTTTCAACTCTTCCGGTTTAGCCGGAACGTCCTTCACCATCCATTGTCCTGCATCATTATAGAACAACCGCCACAGCTTGCGGATAAAACGATATGTTCCGTCTATCCCATTGGTATTCCAGGGCTTAGCCTGCTCCAACGGCCCTAAAAACATTTCATACAAACGCAATGTGTCTGCTCCGTAACGCTCCACAATGTCGTCCGGATTTACCACGTTGAACTTGGATTTCGACATTTTCTCCACCTCCACACCGCACACATATTTGCCATCCTCCAAGATGAATGTCGGGTTCTCCCCAACAATGTCACGGCGGGTTGCCTTGAATTTCTCTACGTCCAAAACATCATTCTCAACGATATTCACATCCACATGCAATGCAGAAACGTCATATTGCGCACGCAGTCCGGCACTTACAAAAACGGGACTGCTGTAATCATCGCCTTTTACCCGATAAACAAAATTGCTGCGACCCTGGATCATTCCCTGGTTGATCAGCTTTTTGAATGGCTCCTCTTCCGGTACAAATCCACGGTCTTTCAGGAATTTGTTCCAGAAACGGCTGTACAACAAATGTCCGGTTGCGTGCTCGGTTCCGCCAATGTATAAATCCACGTCGCGCCAGTAATCGATCGATTCTTTCGAAGCGAACTCTTCCTGGTTTTTCGGGTCCATATAGCGATACCAATACCAGCTGCTTCCCGCCCATCCCGGCATTGTGCTCAGTTCGTAGCCATTGCCGGAACCATGCGCCCAATCCTGTGCACGGCCCAACGGCGGCTCGCCGTTTTCTGTCGGCAGATATTTGTCAACCTCAGGCAAGTTTAATGGCAATTCGTTTTCTCCCAATAAGTAAGGAAGCGGTTGCCCGGTGCTGTCATTTTTATAAAAAACAGGCACAGGCTCGCCCCAGTAACGCTGACGGCTGAAAACGGCATCACGCAGTCGATAGTTGATTTTGCCTTTTCCAATGCCTTTTTCTTCAAGCCAGTTGATCAAAACTTTATTGGCTTCGTGAAAAGTCAAGCCATTGATCATGCCTGAATTGATATAATGACCATCCTTGGTCGAATCTGCTTGTGTTTCCGTTTCTTTTTGTGAATCCAGAATGGGAATGATCGGCAAATTGAAATGCTGCGCAAAATTCCAGTCGCGCTGGTCACCGGACGGAACCGCCATCACAGCGCCTGTTCCATAACCTGCCAACACATAATCGGCTATATAAACAGGGATTTTTTCATCGTTAAAAGGATTTACAGCATAAGCACCCGTGAATGCGCCCGAAACCGTTTTTACATCGGACATCCGGTCGCGCTCCGATTTTTTCTTTGTTGAAGCGATATACACGTCAATATCGCCGCGCTGCTCGGGCGTTGTAATCATATCAACAAGCTCGTGTTCAGGCGCTAACACCATAAATGTGACGCCATAGATCGTATCCACGCGGGTTGTAAACACCTCGATCACATTATCATGCCCATCAATGTCGAATTTCACCAACGCGCCCACCGATCTTCCGATCCAGTTGCGCTGCTGTTCTTTCAGTGATTCGGTCCAGTCAATTGTGTCCAATCCGTCGATTAACCGCTGGGCGTAGGCCGTAATGCGCATCATCCACTGGCGCATTAATTTTTGGACAACGGGAAATCCGCCACGCTCTGAAACGCCATCCTTCACCTCATCATTGGAAAGCACCGAACCCAGTCCCGCGCACCAGTTTACCGTTGCGTCCGCCACATAGGTAAGCCTGTATTTCAATGTCAACTTGTACTGGTCCTCTTCTGACCAGCTGCTCCATTCTTGTGCTGTGAAAATCGGCGTATCCTCATCACAAGGTGCATTAACGCCTTTGTTTCCGCTTTTTTCAAAGATGGAAATCAAAGATTCAATCGGCTCAGCCTTACTGGAATCGTTGTTATACCAGCTCTTGAAAAGCTCGATGAAGATCCATTGTGTCCATTTATAATAATTTGGGTCAGAAGTACGCACTTCGCGTTTCCAGTCGTAGCTGAAACCCAGATTTTTTAATTGCTCAATGTAGCGGGTAATGTTCTGTTCCGTCGTGATGGCGGGATGCTGCCCGGTCTGGATTGCGTATTGTTCGGCGGGAAGCCCGAAGCTGTCGAAACCCATCGGATGCAACACGTTAAACCCTTTAAGCCTTTTGTAACGGGAATAAATATCGGATGCAATGTATCCCAGCGGGTGTCCTACATGCAATCCGGCTCCCGAGGGATACGGGAACATGTCCAACACATAATATTTGGGAAGGTCCGATTGGTTTTCAACATTAAATGTGCCGTGGCTTTCCCAATATTGCTGCCATTTCTGCTCTATTTCCCGATGACTATAATCACTCATAACTGTCTCTGTATTTCCTTATTACGATAGTGGCTGGCTCTCTGCCTTGCCAAATTTCAAAACTGACCGCAAAAATAGCGTTTTTGATTGTAATAAGGTTTACCCTACGTCACATTACGTCGCGATCCGCGCGGTTCCCGAATCCTTGTAGAAACTAATTCCCATTTCATACGCAATTGCAGGCCTGGCTTTCGGGCACGCGTTTTTAAGATTTTTTATTAATTCAATTATATCTACTAACCAGAAACCAACATGAAAAATTTTATGATTGCGCTGTGCATGATGACGATAAGCTATGCGGCGTCAGCACAATACGACCCGGCTTTCAGATTCGGGATTAAGGCAGGAGCGAACATGTCCAACATTAATGGCAGCAACGACCTGACCCTTGCATCGGGCAACAACCCGTTCAATTTCAAAGACAACGACAACCGTTCCCTTGGCTTTGCGGGAGGTGTTTTTTTCCGCTTTGGTAAAACATTCTATATCCAGCCTGAGATTTTATTATCCCAAAAGGGAGGTCGTTTCAATGTGTATGAAGACGGCGTGCAGGATTCGAATGGAAAAGTTGATGTTCGCTTCTCAAACCTGGACGTGCCGATCTTGTTTGGGATCAGAGTTGCGAAGTTCTTCCGCATCAATGTGGGCCCTATGGCTTCATTGAGATTGTCGAATAACGGTAAAATCGGTGATTCGTTTGATGTTATTACGGGCGAAAACTCGGCGGAATTCAAAAACCGCCTGGCTTACGGTTACCAGGCCGGTGTTGGCGTTGATTTTGGCAGATTGAGCCTGGATGTGCGTTATGAAGGAAATTTCACAGACATTGTGAAAGTGGAATTTGATAATGCTACAACCGCTTCACAGTTTGGCAAAAAGAGCAATTTGTTCCAGGCGACTCTTGGCTTTGCGATTTTTTGATCCGGAAACCATATGTAATACAAACGGGACTTGCGTGAAAACGAGTCCCGTTTTTTGTTTTTGGGATAATGCCTTTGATTCTGCCCGTGATTTCTACTTTTGCATTTCTTTACCTAAATTGCCTGTATACGAAATCATACATTACAGGCCGATAAAACAGCGCAGTGGCAATAAATACAGATAATGTAAGGTTGGTTTTCGGGTTGAAGCTCAAACAGCTGCGACTGGACAAAGGAATGTCACTCAGCGAACTTTCTCAGAAATCGGGGTTGTCGATTTCGTACATCAACGAAATTGAGAAAGGTAAAAAATATCCGAAATCCGACAAGATCATTGCCCTGGCCTCGGCCATGGATGTAGATTACGATACGCTCGTTTCACTCAAACTCACAAAACGGCTCGAACCCATCTCGGATCTGCTGAGCTCCAATGTGCTCACAGAACTCCCGCTTGAACTTTTTGGAATAGATCCTGCCAACCTGCTCGAAATCCTTTCCGACGCACCGGCCAAGATCAGCGCATTTGTAGGAACATTAATCGAAATTGCACGGAACTACAATATGTCGATTGAGAAGTTCTATTTCTCGGCATTGCGTACGTACCAGGAAATGCACGACAATTATTTTGAGGACATTGAACTCGAAGCAGAGCGTTTTTTGATCGAAAACAATGTTGAAGAAAATCAGATCCTGAATGAAAAAGATCTGGCTGAAATCCTGAGATCCCGCTTTAATTATTCCATTGAAAATATCAATGAAAAGGCCAATCCGGAATTTTCCAGTGTTCGTTCGTTAACGATTACCAATCCAAATGGGAATCGTTTGCTCATGAATAATCACCTTTCGTCGGTGCAGCGGGCATTTATTTTTGGGCGGGAGATTGGTTATTTATATTTAGGTCTGAAAAACAGGTTGCATACCACCGCTTTGGTGGAAGCCGAATCGTTCGAACAGTTGCTCAACAACTTCAAAGCGTCCTATTTTTCGAGTGCGATTATCATTAAGAGAAGCTTGCTTGTGCCCGCAGTCGCTGCGGTTTTTGAACAAAAAATGTGGAAGCCGCAGCAACTCATTGACCTCATCCACAGGTTTAATACAACGCCGGAATCGTTCTGTTACAGGTTAAGCAACATTTTGCCGCGCTACTTCGGCATTAACCAGATCTTTTTCTCCCGTTTCAATAATTTCGTCGGCCAGAATATCTTTGATATGACCAAGGAAATGCACATTTCCCGGAAGCATTATCCGCACACCGTGAAAGACGAACATTATTGCCGCCGCTGGGTCGCATTAACTATTCTGAACGATCTGGGTGATATTATCAGGCGTAAAGAACAGCCTGGAATTCTTTGTAAGGCGCAGAAATCCACTTACCTGGACACGCGTGATGAATATCTGGTGATCAGCTTTGCTTTGCCCATGTCCCCTACTCCTGGCCTGAACGTGAGCGTTTCGATGGGCATTTACCTGGATGCGCCTACACGGGAAAAACTGCAATTTCTGGATGATCCGTTTTTAGTGGCCAGAGAAGTAAACCAAACCTGCGAACGCTGCTCGCTGTTTGACTGCCGGGAAAGGATCGCCGCTCCTACCATCCTGCAAAAACGGCACAAAAACGAAGAATTGAGAAAAGCTTTGAAAAGAATGATCAATTGAAGTCTCAGGAATAGGGGCATTACGTCAGTTAGATGTCTGATACAAAGGAAGGCCGTGCGAATCCGATTAAAGTTGGATTAAAAATTTCTTAGAATTTATTTTCGTAAATCGTACCATCACCTTCCCAACTATCTTTGTTAAATACTTGACACCTCTATTATGCCTGGCACATATGAGTTTGAGGATTTTCTTTTAAAAGTCTCTACTCCGTTTTATCTGTTGCTGATCTGCGTCGAAATTTTCCTGACTTACCGGCCCTCGCACGAACATCATAGTCCACGCGCTTCCTACACTTTCAAAGACAGCTTTACCAATGCGCTGCTAATGCTCCTGAACGGCGGCATCGACCTTTTATTCAGAACTGCATATGTAGGTGTGCTGATCTGGTTCTATAATATGGGCTTTAAAGCGGCCGTTAGTAACCCATTTTTTTACTGGTTCAGCCTGTTCCTTTTGGAAGACCTCGCGTTTTACACTTTGCATTATGTGGATCACCACAGCAGGTTATTCTGGGCTGTGCACGTCACGCACCATTCTTCCGAGCATTTCAATCTGACGACCGGTTTCCGTTCTTCCGTTTTCCAGCCGCTCTATCGTTTTTTTTATTTTATCCCACTGGCGCTTGTTGGGTTTAGTCCTGCGGATATTATCATTATGTACTCGCTCACGCAAATTTACGGCATCATTGTGCACACGGAATACGTGGGCAAACTGGGCTGGCTTGAATATATTTTCGTAACCCCTTCTCATCACCGTGTTCACCACGCCAGCAATGTGCAGTATCTGGACAAAAACATGGGCATGTGCCTGATCATCTGGGACCGCATTTTTGACACATTTCAGGAAGAATTGGAAACCGTTCCGCCCGTTTACGGACTGACCAAACCCATTGAAAACGCAACGCTGGCAAACACCGTATTGCACGAGTGGAAGGAAATAGGAAAGGATTTTAAGCAAAAAACAGACCTCCGTACCAAGCTCAATTATCTGATCAAAGCGCCAGGCTGGTCCCCGGACGGATCCAGAATGACTACGAAAGATTTGCAGAAGATTAATCAGGAGGGAGCAATCAAAAGCCTGTACAACAAGTAAAGTCGCTCATTTAAAAGCCTGAATTCCGGTAATTTCTGCACCCAGGATCAACAAATGAATGTCGTGCGTGCCCTCGTAAGTGATCACGGATTCCAGGTTCATCATGTGCCGCATGATCGGATACTCTCCTGAGATGCCCATGGCACCGAGGATTTGACGACATTCTCTGGCAGTATTCAGCGCCATAGCCACATTGTTACGCTTGGCCATCGAGATTTGCGTGGTTGTAGCTTTTCCGTTGTTCATTAATGTGCCTAACCGCCACGCCAGCAGCTGCGCTTTGGTGATTTCGGTCAGCATTTCTGCCAACTTCTTTTGTGTCAATTGAAAAGCCGCAATGGGTTTATCAAACTGAATACGTTCCGCTGCGTATTGAACAGCGGTTTCATAACAGTCCATAGCAGCACCGATGACGCCCCAGGAAATGCCATAGCGCGCTTTATCCAGACATTGCAGCGGCGCTTTCAGCCCGGATGCATTGGGTAAAATATTCTCTTCCGGAATTAATACATTATCAAAAACCAGTTCCCCGGTCGCACTCGCCCTTAACGACCATTTGTGATGAATTTCCGGTGTTGAAAACCCTTCCATGCCGCGCTCCGCAATCAGCCCGCGCACTTTCCCATCTTCGTCCCTTGCCCAAACGATTGCTATATCGGCAAACGGAGCATTGGAAATCCAAATTTTGGAACCGTTGAGCAGATAGCCTTTTTCCGTTTTTGATATTCTGGTCTGCATGCCGGCTGGGTTGGAACCATGGTCCGGCTCGGTTAATCCAAAGCAGCCAATCATTTCACCGCTGGCCAGGCCGGGAAGATATTTACGTTTTTGTTCTTCGGATCCAAATGCAAAAATCGGCCACATGACCAGCGAACTTTGCACCGAAATGGTCGAGCGCATACCAGAATCGCCTCTTTCAATTTCCTGGCACATTAAGCCATAACTGATATAATCCAAACCGCCACCGCCATATTCAACAGGAATTGTCGCGCCAAAAACACCAATTTCACCGAACTTTTTGATTAAATGCAACGGAAATTCTGCCTTCTGGGCATAGTCCTCAATGATTGGTTTAATCTCCCTGTCCGAAAAGTCTTTGACAGTACTTGCAATCAGTTGCTGCTCAGTAGTTAGCAGATCATAGATGTTGAAGAAATCTGGGGTTGGCATAGAGATAAAGTCGATCAAGCATACATCAACTTACCTTTGGGTTTTGGAATTTCTCTTCCCAGCGCTTTGGCAGTCTCAATCCATTGATCGACCACAATTTGTGCATTCAGTAACGCCTCATTTTGGGTAGGGCCATCTGCCATGCAGCCCGGCAATTCCGGAACTTCCACAACAAATGTTTTATCCTCTTCGCTCCAATACATAATTAACTCGTATTTGCTATTCATAACTTACAAGTTTGTATTTCAAAATAATCCCTCTCACCTGTTTCACTTGATATGATTTAGCCTTATTACCATCAGGTTGAATATTTACAATTTCCGCAATATTTTCCTTATAAAAAATTCTGTGGCTTCCTCCTGTCGTTTTTTCTGTAAAACCCAGGTTTATTAAAACTAATCTTAGGTCATCAAAACTAAAATTGCTATCAGCAGATCCGGAAAGCAACTTTAAAATCAGCTTATCAAATTTTCCCATGTTCTGATTTAGTTATAGTGTGGTGATTCTGTGCACAATATAACAACAGTTACAACCAATGTTATAGAAAAAGCGTCTGAATAAATGGAAACCTTAATACTCAAAAGCCATGAAATTACGCTATCCTATATGTGTTACACTCCTGTTTGTCAGCATGTTTTCCTGCAAAGACGATGACGTTTACGCAGAAAACAATGGTCTCGTCGGCAAATGGAAAATGGTGGAGTTTTTATACGACCCAGGCGATGGAAGCGGCGAGTTTCAGAAAGCCTCAGAAGGAGAATCCAGTGTCGTAGAATTTAAAGCTAATGGCGATTTTAAAGAAACCAAGGGAGCGCTTTATTCATCCATCAATTCCTATACCAAATATAAAATCCTCAGCGACAAAAAGATAGAACTCAGCGGCGCGCCTGCGAGTAGCGCCTATCCCACTCATAACTGGACTTACAATGATCTCACGCCTACATCCGTCACGCTGGGTTTTGGCTGTGACGAAAGCTGCGCAGGGAAGTTTGTAGCCATAAAATAATGGGCATTACTACAACCAATCCTTAAAAATTTCCCTGCTATACACTAAATCCTTTTTGTGTGCTTCAACAGCGTCCATTGTCTTAGGCGATGTTTTTTCCAGACATTGTTCCAAAACAAGATGCGGCGTGACATTTAGTCCTTTTAATGTTGTAACGAGGCGGCGGTAATCAATGTCGCCATCACTAAATGCTTCCTGCCAAATTCCGTCTTTGGATTGCCGCAAATGCAGCTCTACGATCCGCTTTCCATATAATTTAACAATATCAAAAAGCGCAATCTGCGAATTGCCCGAACCCCGGTAAACCCAATGCACATCCAAACAAAGTGAAACGTTTTTAGGGTCCGTGGCGAGCAGCATATGGTGAAATTCCCGCGCTGCCGCACGCAGCTCCACATCATGCGTGTGGTAAGCAAGCGTCATGCCGCGTTTTTTCAATTCCGCTCCCAGTTTGTCGAGGTTTTTTGCTTGTTCTGCCAGTTCACCATCATTCTTATTTTCAGAGCCACCCCATTGCAGCGGATTGGGATTGGTCACAATGATCTTTGTATCAGCCGGTTTCAATGCGTCCGCGATCGCCAGAACCGATTCAATGGATTTTGTGGCTTCTTCGGCTTTGTGCAGCGAGCTGTTCACGTAAACCGACGGCATAACGAGCTGATATTTTTTTAAAACAGGTAATAACTTTCCAACTTCGCTGGCATCTGTAAATGCCGGTTCATATGCTTTCAGGCCCGTTGAAGCAAAATCTTTCAGCGACGCATCCAGGTTCGCGCCCCAGTCTTTCCCTTCCCGGGCATAGAAAGTAATCCATGAATATTGGTTGCAGGAAATGGGAAAAGTGGGTGCTATGGCTTCGGTTTCGGGTAAAAAAGCGGTCCCGGCCGAAACAGCCAGCGAATTGATAAATGTTCTCCGATCCATAGTCATGACGCAAAGCTGGTTAGCGAGTTCAGGTAATTTTAATCAAAGCTGAAAACGGGAGAATATTACCGTCTTCCTTACCTTTGCAGCATTAAAGGATAAATCCCTTTCCCAATGCATCAAACGCTTCAACTTACCCTGGCGCCCGAAATCGCGCTGGACGACGAGAATTTTCGTCAGCATATCATTAAAAAATTGCGGCTGCGCACGACCGACACGCCCATTATCCGCAAAACCCGCCAATCCATCGACGCCCGGAGCCGACAGGTTAAAGTAAATGTGCAGGCAGAAGTTTATGTCAACGAAACGCCGCCCTCGCTCATTGGATTTCAGCAGGATTATCCGGACGTAAGCAAAAAACCGCAGGCCCTGATCATTGGTTGCGGCCCGGCCGGCATGTTCGCGGCATTGCGGTTGATTGAGCTGGGCATTAAGCCGGTGATTTTTGAAAGAGGAAAAGATGTTCGTGCCCGACGCCGTGATCTGGCTGCAATTAACAAAGACCACATTGTCAATCCTGAGTCCAATTACTGCTTCGGCGAAGGCGGCGCAGGGACTTATTCGGATGGAAAACTATACACGCGCTCCAACAAGCGCGGCGACATCCGGCGCGTGCTGGAAATATTTGTCGGCCACGGCGCCAGCGAGCAAATCCTGATCGATACGCACCCGCACATTGGTACCAACAAGCTCCCCGTTGTAGTTTCCGAAATGCGCGAAAGCATTTTGAAAGCAGGTGGCGAAATTCACTTTGACACCAAAGTCACGGACTTTATCATGGATCAAAATGTGCTGAAAGGCGTCATTACCGATGCTAATAAGGAACATTTGGGCATTGGTGTAATCCTGGCAACGGGACATTCGGCGCGGGATATTTACGAGTTGCTGGATGCGAAAAAAATCTTAATCGAGAGCAAATCATTCGCAATGGGCGTGCGTATTGAGCACCCGCAAAACACCATTGACAAGATCCAGTATCATTGCGAAAACGACCGCGGGCCATATTTGCCCGCTGCTTCATATAGTTTGGTCACCCAAACACGCTACAAAGGCGTTCAACGTGGTGTTTTCTCGTTTTGCATGTGTCCGGGCGGATTCATTGTGCCTGCCGCGACGGCTTCCGGCGAAGTGGTCGTGAACGGCATGTCCCCCTCGCGCCGCGACTCGCCTTACGCTAATTCCGGCATCGTGGTTTCCATTGAGGAGCATGATCTTTTGCCTTACAAGGAATTCGGCGCATTGGCTGGGTTGCAGTATCAAAAAGAAATTGAACAAGCAGCTTGTCAGTTTGCCGGTGCAACGCAAACTGCACCTGCGCAGCTTGCATTGGATTTTGTGAAAGGAAAAGTTTCTTCACAGCTTCGCGAAACGTCTTATCAGCCCGGGTTGCAATCGGTTGACCTGCGGGAAGTGCTGCCAGCAGAGATCGCCTTCCCATTAAGCGAAGCGCTTTCTGATTTTGGACAAAAAATGAGGGGTTATCTTTCTAGCGACGCACAATTGATCGGCGTTGAAAGCCGGACCTCATCGCCGGTCAGAATCCCGCGAGAAATCGAAACCTGCGAGCATCCGGAATTGAAAGGCCTGTTCCCTTGCGGCGAAGGCGCCGGTTACGCCGGAGGCATCATGTCCGCCGCCATGGACGGCGAACGATGCGCCGCCCAACTAGCAAAATTATACGCCAACAAGAAAATCCAATAACTTCCGTATCCATCGTTGTATTCTTATATTTGCAGAAATGACGTTTGGATAGACACCTTACTCAACAATCTGCCTCTATGGCCACTTTGGGATCTTTTTCCTTATTTATTGATGCACTCACACAAAAACTGAAATATCCGCTGCCCGGGGAATCAGCGCACCGGATCATGCAGGCTTCCACAAAACTCCGACTGACATTCAAGCCCAACGCCCGCACCCGTAAAAGTGCCGTTTTGGTTTTATTTTATCCTTACAAAAACGAAATCTATTTCCCATTAATCCTTCGCCCGGCCTACGACGGCGTGCATTCCGGCCAAGTTGCTTTCCCTGGCGGACGCTTTGAGCTTACTGATGAAAACCTCATCCGCACAGCATTGCGCGAAGCGCAGGAGGAAATCGGTCTTCGGCTGAATGACGTTAAAATATTGGGCATCTTAACCGAATTATTCATCCCCGCGAGCAATTTCTACGTATTACCCGTCATCGCAACGATGCCTTACCGTCCCGACTTTTACCCCGACCCGCGCGAGGTGGAAGATATTTTTGAGATCAAATTAGAAGAAATTTCTGATATTGAAATTATCGGTTCCAGTGACATACAAGTCCGTGGCGAACAGGTCCATGCGCCGCATTACACGGTACAGGGATACAAAATATGGGGCGCAACAGCCATGATGATCAGCGAACTTCTGACCGTCCTGAACGCACCCGAAGGAGACCTTGAAAGCTAGAAATTCACGCTTTATTTGCTATATTAGCAGGTAATTCAAATAGATCTTCCGGTATAGTCTGCCCTGTTCCGTCCTTTTGGAATGGGATGGCGATGCATCGCAAACCGGCTGGTAATTATTACCTTACAAAAATTTACTGAGTACTTAAAACCTGGTTCCTCCTTCATTTATGGACGAAAACGGAGCTACGCCTGACGTAGAAGATAGCGGATTGCACGATAAACTGCCCATTTCGGGACTATATGAAAGTTGGTTTCTTGATTATGCATCTTATGTAATTCTGGAACGAGCGGTTCCAGCTGTTGAAGATGGCCTAAAACCCGTTCAAAGGCGCATTATGCATGCTTTGAACGAGATGGACGACGGCCGTTTCAACAAAGTTGCCAATGTTGTGGGTTCTTCCATGCAATATCACCCGCACGGAGATGCTTCCATTTACGACGCTATTGTAAACATTGGCCAGAAAGAATTGCTTTTTGACACCCAGGGAAACTGGGGTGACATCCGCACGGGCGACGGCGCTGCGGCGGCGCGTTATATAGAAGTACGTTTGTCGCGCTTTGCCAAAGAAATTGTTTTTAATGACGATACAACCGAGTGGCAACTTTCCTATGACGGACGTAAGCGCGAGCCGGTAACATTGCCGGTAAAATTTCCTCTCCTGCTCTCACTCGGTGTTGAGGGAATTGCGGTGGGCTTGTCTACCAAAATCCTCCCGCATAATTTCTGCGAGCTGATTGAAGCTTCAATCAACATTCTGCAGGGGAAGGACGTGATCGTTTATCCTGATTTCCTGACGGGCGGGCAAATTGACATTTCCAATTATAATGACGGTCACCGGGGCGGAAAAGTGAGGGTTCGCGCGCGGATCGAGGAAGAGGACAAAAAAATGCTCGTCATCCGTGACATTCCGTTCGGGACAACGACCACTTCCATTATTGATTCCATCATTAAGGCCAATGATACGGGGAAAATCAAGATCCGCAAAGTGGTGGATAACACGGCTGCGGAGGTTGAAATCCAGGTGCATCTGGCGCCGGGTGTTTCGCCTGATATTACAATGGACGCGCTTTATGCATTCACCGAATGTGAGGTTTCCATTTCGCCCAATGCCTGTATCATCATTGCCGACAAGCCGCATTTTGTCGGGGTAACCGAGATTTTAAAATACAACACAGGCCAGACGGTTCATTTGCTGCAACGCGAGCTTGAAATCAAGCGGTTGGCATTGCTGGAAAAGATCCTTTATGGCTCTTTGGAAAAAATATTCATTGAAAACCGCATTTACCGCGACATTGAGGAATGCGAAACTTTTGAGGCCGTAATCCGGACCATTGATAAAGGGCTTGAACCCTATAAGCCGCAATTCTACCGCGAAATTACGGACGACGACATTGTTGAGCTGACCGAAATCAAGATCAAGCGTATTTCAAAATACGATGGTTACAAGGCTGACGAGTTAATGAAAAAGTGGCAGGAAGAATTGGCTGAAACCGAAGATAACCTGGTGCATATCACGCGTTTTGCTATTGAGTATTACAAGGATTTGCTCAAAAAATATGGCAAAGGCCGTGGTCGCAAAACCGAGATCCGCGCATTCAATCAAATCTCTGCGAACATTGTGGCGGCCAATAACCAGAAGCTCTATGTAAACCGAGCAGAAGGATTTATTGGTTATGGACTCAAAAAGGATGAATTCGTAACAGACTGCTCGGACATTGACGACATTATTGTTTTCAAATCCGACGGAAAATGTTTGGTAACTAAAATTCAGGAAAAGGTTTTTGTTGGCAAAGACATTATTCACTGTGCGGTTTTTGTTAAAAACGATGAACGCATGGTTTATAACCTCGTTTACGTCGATGGTAAAACGGGCGTTTCGTACATCAAAAGATGCCAGATTACCGCCGTAACCCGAGACCGCGAGTACGAGCTTACACAGGGAACACCCAAATCAAAAATCACTTACTTCACCGCCAATGAAAATGGTGAAGCTGAGATCATTGCAGTAAGCCTTTCGGCGCAAAGCAAGGCAAAAGTGAAGCAGTTCGACTTCAATTTCGCCGATCTGCTGATCAAGAACCGCAGTGCGATGGGTAACATTCTGACCAAATATCCGGTCAGGAAAATTATATTAAAACAAGCCGGGCGCTCCACCTTAGGCGGCGTGGATATGTGGTTTGACCCGATCATAGGACGTTTGAACCGGGACGAAAGAGGCGAATATCTGGGCAATTTCGGTCCTTCCGACAGCATTCTGGTCATTTACAAAGAGGGTTCTTATGAGCTCACGAATTTTGACCTTACCAATCATTATGTGTCCAATGAAGTACTGCTTGTCAAGAAGTTTGATCCAAAAATGGCGATAACAGCGCTTTATTACGACGGTGGTCAGAAGAATCATTTTATCAAACGCTTCAACATTGAGACTTCCACGCGGGACAAAAAATTCCTGTTCATCAGCGATGCTAAAAACAGTAAGTTACTGCTGGCCAGCACAGATAAGCGTCCGAGACTCGAAGTTGTTTTACCAAAAACTGCCACCAAAGAACAATCAAAAGAAGAATATCTGATTGAAGAAATGGTCGATGTACGCGGGTGGCGGGCGATGGGAAACAAGCTCCCTACTGATAAATTCAAGGATGTACGCTGGCTGGAACCGCTGCCGGAGCCTGAGGATGACGTTGTAACATTAGCAGAAGTTGCTGATGAAGATGTTGGGGATGGAGAAGTTACGGACGGCGACATGGTGGATGGTGAAGTTATGGACGGCGAGACTGTGGATGGAGACGCTGTGGATGGAGAGATTGCAGACGCGGAAGAAAACGAAGACCCAGCAACCGAATCCAACACCCAGCAAAAGAGTCCAAAGGACGCACCATTTCCTACCCCCGGACTTCAGTCCGGAGAGACCAGCGAAAGCGCTCCGAAAGAGGGCAACCCCGCTGACGCCGATGAGCCGGAAACAAGTGAAGAGGACCCAAAACCAGAAGTAAAGTCAAAGAAAGAACCAAAAAAAGGGAAAGATCAGAAAAACCAGCTCGGCCTTTTTTAAATGAGATATCCAGAGAAATAAAAAACCAATATCAGCAACAAAACGCTGCTGACTGCGTACGGTTAAGAAGTACAACATTGCGTACGAAAGACCGGAATATTACAAAGAGTTGATACATTTAGAAGACAACTTCAAGTATACTGGTGAAAAGATTGATTAAAACCATATTACTCCTAATGTTCGCGTGCATGGTTTTTATCTTGCTTTGTAACCTTTGGGTTGTCTATTGTACAAGGCAGTATAATTACTTTTCAATCGAAAACCTGCCATCGAATGATGTTGCGCTGGTTTTGGGCACCAGCAGAAATTCGGAAAAAGGAAAGGAAAATCTTTTTTTTAAATACCGGATGGAAGCGACGGCCAGGCTCTTTAAAGAAGGCAAGATCAAATATGTAATTTTAAGCGGAAATAATGATTCACAATACTATAATGAACCGCTTGATATGCAAAGAGCGTTACTGAATCTTGGGATTCCCGAAAATGTGATGACGCTGGATTATGCCGGGTTCAGGACCTTTGATTCCATTATCCGTTGCAAAGAAGTTTTTAATCAGGACAACTTTACCATTATTTCGCAGAATTTCCATAATGCAAGAGCACTATATATAGCACACAATGAGGGGATTAATGCCATATCCTTTGCAGCGCAGGATGTGCCGGACGGTTATTCACTACGCACATTAGTCCGCGAATATCTGGCGCGACCGAAGGCTGTTTTGGATGTGCATATTCTGCGTCCGGCGGCAGATGTTACCTCAAATAATGAGATCAGAAAAAAATGAGAAATGGGAATGAGGGAAAAAATCTGCCACACGCATCGATTCAGAAATCCGGCTTGAAAAGGACATTATTATACTTCGTCTTCATTGTGCTGGTTGCCGGCAGCAAGTCTTTTTCGCAGACCACCTACACAATTAAAGGGAAAATCACAGATGCGTCGACAGGGGATGCCATTCCCTTTGCCAATGTTGGGATAAAAGCTTCATTATCAGGCGCCACAACCAACTTCGACGGATTTTACCAGATAACATTTACCCCACCCGCAGACTCTATCCTGGTTACTTATGTAGGTTATGAGAGCAAAAGCAAGCCCATCAAACCCGATGTAGCCGAGCAAACCATTGACATACAACTTTCCCCGGGAACGTTGCAATTGAGAGAAGTGAAAATCTTTGCGGGCGAAAATCCGGCTTATGCGATCATGCGCAAGATCGTGGCCGGAAAGAATAAAAACAATACAGATGAACTTGACGCCTACGAATACGAGAGCTATAACAAGATCCAGATTGACATTGATAACCTTTCCGATAAATTCAGGAACAGGAAGTCTGTCAAAAAAATGACGCATATCGTTGATAAATACGATGAAGTCAAAGGCGAAAATGGCGAAACGATCATTCCGATCTTCATATCCGAGTCTGTATCAGACGTTTATTACCGACGCAATCCAAAGAAAAAGAAGGAGATCATTAACAAGACAAAAGTTTCAGGCGTTGGTTTGACGGACGGGAGTCTCGTTTCCCAGGTGATCGGATCTTCGTTTCAGCAGTATAATTTTTACAATAACTGGCTGAATATCTTAGACAAAGACTTTGTTTCTCCCATTGCAGACAGCTGGAAAGTTTACTACGAATACTATCTGTCCGACAGTGTAAAAAACGGGGACAAATACGATTATCAAATTGATTTTGAGCCAAAACACGAGCAGGATCTGGCATTTACGGGTTCATTCTGGGTGGACGGCGACACGTACGCGTTGACGCAAATGGACGTGAATGTAGGTAAGCGCGCGAATTTAAATTTTATTGAAAAGATCAAGATTCAGCAATCCTATGAGTTTTTTGAAGAACAAAATGAATGGGTAACTTCCAAAACGCGCGTGCTGATCGACGTGGATGAACCCACGAAGCAAACCGCGGGAATGTTATTGAAGTTTTATTCGGCCAATTCAAAATACAAGATCAACAACCCGCGCGATCCCAAATTTTACGACACGGCTATCGAGCTGAAAGAAGATTACATGCAGCACGATTCCACTTTCTGGCAAAAAAGCCGCCCGGAAGCGCTGAGCTCTGCCGAACTCCTTTCATTTCAACTGGTTGACTCGCTCAAAGTGCTACCCGTCGTGAAAACTTATACGGAAATCCTCAACATTTTTGTAAACGGCTACAAGCGCATCGACAAATGGAACATTGACGTCGGCCCGTATTTATTTCTTTATGCCAATAACAACATTGAAGGTCACCGCGTCAGACTAGGCTTTAAAACGGACCCGGGTTTCAGTAGAAAATGGATTTTCAATGGCTACGGAGCATATGGAACCAAGGATAAGGAATTCAAATATGGCGCCGGAATGGACTATATCTTCGACCGAAAACCTTGGACCGTTGGCGGCATTTCCTATTCCAAAGATTTGGAACGACTAGGCCTTTCCGCTGAAACAATAGGGCCAAATACATTGTTTGGGGCTTTTTCCAGATTTGGGACGTTTAGAAGAGCCTACTGGCAGGAGGACATTTCCGCCTATTTCAAAAGGGAACTGGTGAAAGGTTTGACGGGCAGCATTCAAATTCGCCACCGCGATTTCAGGCCGCTATTCCCTTTCACTTACCGGACAAATCCCGAGGCGGGGATTGAGTCTCCGGTGAAAAGCACATTTGATATAACCGAAATAAATCTCGAAACGCGGCTGGCCAGTAAGGAAACATTTCTCCAAAATGACAATGAGCGTATTAGTATGGGCAACGGAAACTCGCCGGCTTTTACATTGCGTTACACATTGGGAATCAGGAATTTCCTGGGCGGGGATTTTAATTACAACAAATTCTCGTTCAACATTAAGCAAAGCTTCCGTTTTGGCGTCATTGGCAGGACTTATTATAATGTTACATTCGGTCTGATCCCCTCTACACTGCCCTACCCCTTGCTTTATACGCCGCTCGGAAATGAGTCGCTTTTTTATGTTGATAATGCATTCAACCTCATGCGTTACTTTGAATTCATGAGCGACCGATATGTTTCACTACGTATGGAACACAATTTCGAAGGTTTTTTATTAAACAGAATTCCTGCGATCAAAAAACTCAAACTGCGGATGTTGGCAACCGGAAAACTGTTTTACGGAAGCGTAAGTGATGCAAATCTTGAATTATCTACAACGCAGGATGAGTCGGGCAATGAGGTTCAGGTTTTTAATAAGCTGAAAGATTTGCCTTACATCGAGCTTGGTTACGGAATTGACAACATTCTTAAATTCGGGCGGGTGGATTTCGTGCACAGGCTTACCTATCTTAAAAATCCGAATGTCACGCCGTTTGCAGTGAAGATCTCGTTCTGGTTCAGCTTGTAAGCAGGATCAGATCCGTTTGAGGTCTTTTGATGCGTAAGTTAAATGCACCAACTGCCCCACTTCCATATCCATCCGGTTTCTGTAAAAGGACAATTTCTCTTTTTTTGCATTGATACAACGAATTTCCCAATGGTTTCCATGGAACCGGATTGCTTCCACTTTGCCCTGCCACCTGCTTTTTTCAGGATTTTTGGTAGGTTTGATTTTCTCCGGGCGGATGTAAAATTGTTTGGCGTTCACATCATCGGTAAGCCAGTTAATGTCGCCCGTCAGCTCTGCTACGTAACTATCTATCGGCTGATTATAAACCTCCTGCGGCGTTCCGATCTGAATAATTTTCCCCTCCCGCAGCACCGCGATCCGATCCGACCAGGCCAATGCATCGGCGGCTTCGTGTGTAACGAAGACGCAGGACATCTTTTGCTGTCTGCGCATGTTTTCTATTGCACTGGCCAGCACGCGGCGGTTATGGTTGTCTAAATGCGCAAATGGTTCGTCGAGGAGCAGAACGTCCGGTTGCTCGGCCAATGCTTTGGCGATGGCAGTCCGCTGTTTTTCGCCTCCCGACAAAAGCTTGGCTTTCTGGTTTTTCACATATTCCAAACCGGTAACCAGGAGTAGTTCGTTTACTTTTTCCTTTCTATAACCCGCATCATAAAAACGCAGCGAGTAGGCAATGTTCTCTTCCACTGTCTGATTAGGGAAAAGTTCAAATTCCTGGTGAATGAGTTTGATGGATTCGTGGCCGGGAATGAGCTCGCCGCTTACGGGTTTCAATTCCTGCTCTTTAAAAAAGACTTTCCCTTCCTCCGCATCCTGAAAACGTCCCAGAATGCGGAGCAAGGTGCTTTTACCCGACCCGCTTTCGCCTAATATGCCAAGCCATTCTCCCGCATTGAGCTGTAAATCAATGTTGGCCAGAACCGGTTTTGCACCAAAGCTTTTTGTAAGGGATTGCGCGCGCAGGGTAATTTTGTCTTTTCCCACTATGCCCAGGTGATCTTGCTTTCCATTGGCGTACGACGTGCCGGCGCTTCCGGTGCATCGTGGTAACCCATGAAGTACAATCCAAGGCATTTCTGGTTTTCAGGAATTCCTGCGAATTGGGCCAAAAGGTCCAGCACACCCGGGCTGCTCCAATACGAACCGATGCCGTAAGCAGTTGCCGTAAGCCACATATTTTGCACTGCGCAAGCCACAGAAGCGGTTTCTTCCCATTCCGGAAGCTTGTCAGGATGCAATTCTGCGCAGATCAGCACGACAACATTGGATTTAAGCACTTTTTCGCCTGCCGCGTCATATCTTGCCTGCGAAAACGATTCGGGAGGCGTTACGGTGCGATATCTTTCTGTGAAAAACCCGGCAAGCTTGTTCAGGCTTTCACCTTTGTAAACAACGAAACGCCAGGGCTCTGTTAATTTATGGGTTGGGGCATAGTTGGCATTTTCAAGAATCGTTAGCAGGACTTCCTCGGGAATGTCCTTTTGAATATAACTGGGCGGAAAAATGCTGCGTCTGGTACGGATTACATGATTTACTGCCTCTACTGTTTGTTCCATTACACTAAAATTTACTTCTGATTTGTCAAAAAAACAAAGCTAGCAATCTGTAACTAAAATTTACCAACATCTAGCACAACTTTGCCGTTAAACAATTAATTTGGGCGGCTCCTTGGTGAAATGCGCTAAATTGGCCTCAATAATTTCACTTCAATCAAACCTGACACAGTATGCTTGTTACTACTACTCCGAACATTGAAGGCAAAAAGATCATCAAGTACATTGGTTTGGTAAACGGGGAAGCCATCATCGGCGCCAACTTTTTCAAAGATTTCCTGGCCGGGATCCGGGATGTAGTGGGCGGTCGCTCCGGCTCTTATGAGCAAGGCCTGCGTGAGGCCAAAAGCATTGCGATTCGGGAAATGATGGATCAGGCCCAAAGGTTAGGCGCCAACGCCGTAATCGGCGTTGACATTGACCTGGAAACCATTGGCGGGAATAGTTCGATGCTGATGGTCAGCGCGAACGGAACGGCAGTTTGTTTCGAATAATCAGAAGCAAACCAAATCAGAAAACTTCTCTGGCGATCTGCGCAACGTTATCCGATTTCCCCATTGTATAAAAGTGAAGCACAGGCACACCATATGCTATTAATTCTTTGCATTGGTGAATCCCCCATTCGATTCCAACTTTACGCACATCTTTATCCGTCGCACATTTCTCAACTTCGCTAACGAGTTCATCGGGAAATTCGAGGTGGAAAATTTGTGCAAGCACTGAGAGTTGTTTTTTGGTAGCCAAAGGTTTCAGGCCCGGAATGATAGGCACAGTAATGCCTTCTGCACGGCACCTTTCCACAAACTGGAAATACTTTTGGTTATCGAAAAACATCTGGGTTACTATATAATCAGCGCCCAGCTCTACTTTTTTGCGTAAATGGGCATAATCCGTGTCAAAGCTCGTTGCATCAAAATGTTTCTCAGGATAACCCGCGACGCCGATGCAAAAATTGGTCGGCCACATTTCCGTTTCACCATTCAGCAGCTTTCCCTGGTTCATATCATGCACTTGTTTCACCAATTCCGAAGCATAGGAATGTCCGCCCTGCTTGGCTTTGAAAACACCTGCCGACTTTTCAGCATCGCCGCGTAACACGAGCACATTGTCAATGCCGAGATAATGGAGATCGATCAGCACGTCTTCGGTTTCATCTTTTGTAAAGCCGCCGCAAATAATGTGCGGGACTGCATCCACATGAAAGCGCTCCATTAACCTTGCGCAAATGCCTACGGTGCCCGGTCTTTTCCGAACCGGGATGCGTTCGATCAAACCGTCCTGCCCAACTCTGTCAATTAATTCTTCTCGGTGATAGGTAACGTCGACAAAAGGAGGTTTGAATTCCATCAGAGGCTCGATAGAATTAAGCAACTCATTGATGTTCTGCCCTTTTAATGGTGGGATAATCTCAATGGAGAAAAGTGTTTTACCTTCTGCCTGACGAATGAACTCGGTAACTTTGGTCATGAAGCGATGTGGTGTGTTCTGATTTAGGACACAAATAAACAAAAAAAATGGCCTACCGCATAACAGTAGGCCATTCCACGTAAACCCTCCTCTATCAGTGTTCGTCAAAAATGTTATTGGGTGTCTGACAGGGCGTCAGTCCCAGGCAACAATTTGCTTGACTGAATACTAATAACTAAAATTCTGTGCCAAATTATTAAACAAACATTATGCTACCAAAATTTATCAAAGTTTTTTTATAACCGCGTAGATTTTTTACTACAAAAAATCCGATTGATCCTGTTATTTGGCCTGCCCCGAATAATGCCTAAATTGACCAGTGTTTAATTATGCGTCAAATCCGGGAATTCATTCCCCATGTTTTACCACTAATTTTTATCGCGTGATTTGACGCGTCATTTCGATGTGTTCAATGTCATCTTCAAGGTAAATATCGCTCGATTGTATAAAACCAAACGAGCCGTAAAAGGTTTTCAGATATAACTGGGCTCCTATCCGGATAATGCTTTTACCATACAGCAGCTCAACTTTTTTTATAGATTCATTTAAAAGTTCAATACCAAAACCCATGCCTCTGCCCTGTCCTGAAACCGCGATCCTGCCGATAGAAACATATTCATAGGAAACACCCGGCGGCACAATGCGGGAAAAGGCCATTAGTTTTCCATCCTGATAGCCCGACAAATGGTGTGATTTCTGATCTTTGCCGTCCAGGTCCAGAAAGCAACATTTTTGTTCCACCACAAAAACCTCATTGCGCAATTGCAAAATATCATAAAGTTCGCGCGTATTGAGTTCATCGAATGTCTTGAAGTGCCAGTCTAATTTCAGATCCATCTGTAACAGTTGTTCTTGAAAGAATATATTTTTACCTGATTTAAATCGTCTTTCATAAATTTGCAGCGAATTAACAATATAACATTTTACAAAGCTAAGCATGGGAAGAGCTTATGAATATAGAAAAGCGCGGATGTTCAAGCGTTGGGACAAAATGGCCAAAACCTTTACAAGGATTGGAAAAGACATTGTCCTTGCCGTAAAAAGCGGAACCGCTGATCCTAATACAAACGCAAGGCTTAGGGTTCTTTTGCAAAACGCCAGAGCCGCCAACATGCCGAAAGACACGGTTGAAAGGGCTATAAAGCGTGCGACGTCCAAAGACCAGGAGGATTACAAAGAAATGGTCTACGAGGGTTACGGCCCGCACGGCGTCGCAATTCTTGTGGAAAGCACTACTGATAACCCCACGCGGACCGTTGCCAATGTGCGCAGCTATTTCAATAAGCTCGGCGGAAGTCTGGGCACAATGGG
Organism: Dyadobacter fanqingshengii; assembly: GCF_023822005.2. Taxonomy (GTDB): domain Bacteria; phylum Bacteroidota; class Bacteroidia; order Cytophagales; family Spirosomataceae; genus Dyadobacter; species Dyadobacter fanqingshengii. The sequence continues at coordinate 6,011,422 of NZ_CP098806.1, read as the reverse complement.
CATGCTCGATTTTATTTTTGACCGGAAGTGTATTTTCAAAATCAAGAATACGGGCTCGAAGGATCTGGAAGAATTTGAGTTTGAACTGATCGACGTGGGCGGTGAAGAAGTGTTCCTGGACGAAGAAACCAACCAGATCAACATTTATGGAGAATTCACCGCATTCGGCGCTTTACAGCATTACCTGGAAGAAAACGGTTATGAGATCGTAGAAGCGGATTTTGAACGCATTCCCAATGACACCAAAACACTCAGCGATGAAGAGGTTGCCGAAGTGGAAAAGTTGATTGAAAAGATCGAGGACGATGACGACGTGCAGCGCGTTTATCACAATATGGGTTAATGCAGCGCGATGATCTCGTGTTGTCGTTTCATAAATTCAAATTTATCGCCGGGACCTTTTCCCAACAGCGATGCGCCAACGGGCGACGAAGAAGAGACTGCCATAGCGGTCTCTTCTTCTATTTTTACGGCTCCCAGGCTCACGGCGATGAAAAACCAGCCCGCAGTTGTTTCTAACAACGATCCCACCGAAGCACGCACAGAAACCTCATTTTCGTGTATTTTTTCCAAAACCAATCTTTCCAGACGGACCTGCTCATATTGTCTGGCGTGCATATTTCTGTCCAGCTGGCCCATGGAGCGGGATGTCTCATATTTATCTCCCATTGAACTTTTTCCCTGATCATTTGCCGATGACTGCGCCGCTTCCATCGCATTCCACGCCACCATCATGCGCTCTTCCAAAAGTGATTTTATATGGGTTATTAATGCAGCCTTATTCATTTTATTCCAACTTTTTTAGTCGATATTTCAACCAGGAAAAAGCCTGGCAGCGTCCCAAAGATAGTCAGCGGCGATGAAGAAATAGGAAGGGGAAATTTCCAAATGCGTTTTCGCGTTGCCAGCTTCCTTATTATCTTTGCCAAACTTTCTTGAATACCAGCAATGACAAAACTTTCGGTCCGGCACTTACTTGGAATTAAAAACCTGAACGAGAATGACATTCATACCATCTTAGACACGGCAACGCAGTTCAAGGACGTCATTAACCGGCCCATCAAGAAAGTCCCATCGCTCCGGGATATCACCATAGCAAACGTTTTTTTCGAAAATTCAACCCGCACAAGGCTCTCTTTTGAGCTTGCTGAAAAGCGTCTTTCCGCTGACGTAGTTAATTTTTCTGCTTCGGGAAGCTCGGTAAAAAAGGGCGAAACGCTGCTCGATACGGTCAATAATATCCTGGCTATGAAAGTGGATATGATCGTGATGCGCCATAGCAGCCCGGGAGCGCCACATTATCTGTCGACACGCATCCCCGCAAACGTTGTGAACGCAGGCGACGGCACGCACGAGCACCCTACGCAAGCATTACTCGATGCTTTTTCCATGCGCGAAAAACTGGGCGACCTCACCGGAAAGAAAATTGCGATAATTGGAGACATTACGCATTCACGCGTTGCACTTTCCAATATTTTTTGTTTGCAAAAATTGGGAGCAGAAGTCATGGTTTGCGGACCATCCACATTGATTCCCAAGCATTTGGACGAATTGGGTGTAAAAATCAGCCATAATGTAAAGGAAGCATTGCAATGGTGCGACGTAGCGAACGTCCTCCGCATTCAGCTGGAACGCCAGCAGATTAAATATTTTCCCTCATTAAGGGAATATTCACTCTATTATGGCATTAATAAAGCCATGCTGGATGATTTGAACAAGGAAATCGTCCTGATGCACCCTGGCCCGATCAACCGCGGGGTTGAACTTTCATCAGACGCTGCCGATTCCAGCCATTCTATTATCTTAAATCAGGTTGAAAACGGGGTTGCCGTGCGGATGGCTGTGCTCTATTTGCTTGCTCAGCAATAACTCAGCATCTCACTTCTTTTCTTTTTACTCCTAACCTGCCTGCGTCCCAGATTTTTTGAATGTAATCGGGAGCATAAGGCACTTTGCAAGCCGTATTGCCCATATTCACCTTCACTTTCCCGATCCTGTTCCCAATCGCCATTGCCTTCTCGGCCAATGGTTTATAATAAGACCCAACCGCGATCACAAAACCATTCATTACATACCGAACCTGATTGGGTGCGTCGTGAATTTCCCTTTCAACGCGGTCCAGCAACTGATCAATTTCCTCTTTGTCAATCTTTTCATCCGGCGTAAGCGCCATCAGGCAACCCCATGTTGACCAACCCGCATCCGCCGTCAGCTCTTTGTCAGATTCGATCCATTTCCGCGCCATTTCGAATCCATAGGGACTCTCAGCAGCATTCCAGGCAACGGTGAACTCGCTGATCATATGCCACGGCGCGCGTTCAATCCATTCGTCCAGCACTTCCGGCGTCAGCAAAGATGGATTTGACATTAGTCCGGCCAGATACATGGCATCCGAATTGCCTGTTTTATATAATTCAAGCGCGAGTTGGTGATTGTTTTTGTGTTTTTTCAAAATAGGCTTCATATCGCCAATCTTCACCCCGTACATGGGTTCCACGCCACCATGATTCAGGAAAGTTTTCAGGGTTTGCTCGCTGCCCAGCGCTGCCAGCTGGGTCATAATGTCCTTCACCTGGTTCATCATAGGCTTATTATTTTTACTACAAAATATAACAATTTTAGATAAAACTTTACCTTTACCCGCATCCATAAAATCTGTTTCTGATGATCCACACGGAAGGAATGCTTCGCGACGACGCATTGAAAAACAAGACCATTATTATAACGGGAGGCGGCACGGGACTAGGTAAATCCATGGCCACCTATTTTCTGAAATTAGGAGCTAACATTGTGATTTGCAGCCGACGCCTCGAAGTTCTCGAAAAAACCGCCAGAGAAATGGAAGAGACTATTGGCGGCAACATTTTAGCCGTTGAATGCGACGTCCGTAAACCCGAGCAAATTGAAAATGTGATTGCAAAAGCAATTGAGAAGTTCGGCAGCGTGAATGGTCTGGTCAATAATTCGGCGGGAAATTTCATTAGTCCAACCGAAAGATTGTCATACAAAGCGGTGGATGTGGTCGTTGACATTGTTTTGCGCGGCACCTATTATTTCACACTTGCTTTGGGCAAATACTGGATTGATAACAACATCAAAGGAACGGTCCTGAACATTTCAACAACGTATGCTTGGACAGGTTCGGGCTGGGTGGTCCCCTCCGCCATGGCGAAAGCCGGCGTGCTGGCCATGACCAAATCACTGGCGTTCGAATGGGCGGATCACGGGATCAGGCTGAATGCAATTGCGCCGGGACCATTTCCTACAAAAGGAGCCTGGGAGCGACTTTTTCCGGAAGAACTTGCCGAAAAATTCTCCTTCGAAAGCCGCATTCCACTGGAACGTGTGGGCGATCACCAGGAACTGGCCAATCTTGCCGCTTACTTGATGTCTGATTTTTCAGCCTATATGACGGGTGAAGTGATAACCCTGGATGGCGGCGAAGTGCTGGCTGCCGGTCAGTTCAATTTCCTGAAAGAAGTAACTGACGATCAGTGGGATGCGATTGAAGATCAGATTAAGAATGCCAATCGTGCGAGTAAGAAACCAGAATAAAAATTTTCTTACCGTTTTATTGGGTAATTTTACCTGTTCGTTCGTTATTTGACAAATGATGAAAACATGTACATGAGAACTACTTTAAGCTTTTATATTTGTGTTTTAACTGCCTCGTTGCTAGCTGGATGTGCGTCATCCAACAAGCCCATGAAGCAATTGCCGGAAGCTCAGGTTCGCCCAATACAGCAATCAGCGCCGGTTAACGAAGAACTTTCCCTGATTGCCATTCAAAGTAAATATTTGTTGAAAGACACCACGCAGACGAGAGTTTATCTGTACGTGGATGCTTTCAAAGGCAAAAACCCCATTTCACCAGCTGAATTTATCCGACTTTATAATCTTAACTACGTCATTTACTCGGACTACGGAACGCGCGATCGTCTGGGTTATGGCAATGTAAAACTAGATTCCTCGAATGTTTCCCAGGCCGGTCAGAAAATCGTGATTGCCTACGATCTCAAAAGCCCTGATAAAGAATATGGTGTCCTGCTGAGCGAAATAAGTCAGACGGGAACATTGAAGAAAGTGCTTAATGATCTCACGATCAGGTTTAAAAAGCAGGGTGTTAATGAAACATACGGCGTTTATACGGCAAGCAGCAGCCAGCCATTGCAGCGGCATTATATCAATTCCAATGAGCCATTTACATTAAAAAAGGCCACCGGTGGAAGCGAGCAGCTGCATGTATATTACTACAATCATGATTTTGAGGCAGCCGGTTCACCTATGAATATTGCTCCTAAAAATGTCAGCAAATCACTTGAAGTTGACAGCTCTTTCCTAATCAGTTCAGATCAGCAGATCACATTTACAAAAGAGGGCTTATATAACATTTTTGCAGACACAACACAGTCAGAAGGATTGGGCGTACTTGTCGTAAATGAGCGTTTTCCAAAGATGACGCGTCCGCAAAACCTGCTCGGGCCGCTGCTTTACATGAGCACCAACAATGAGATCAACGAGATTAAAAAAGCAGAAGATTACAAAAAAGCACTGGATAAATACTGGCTTACATTAATGAACGGAAATGCACCTTTGGCGCAGCAGTCCATTCGTTCATTTTATAGTCGGGTTGAGGAAGCAAACCAGCTCTTTACTACATACAAAGAAGGATGGAAGACCGATAAAGGCATGATTTACATCGTGTTAGGCCCACCAGACAAAGTTCAGCGCAGCAAGGATCGGGAAGTTTGGACTTACGACCAACGCGGCAATGCGCAGAATGTCAATTTTACATTTAATAGAAAAAACAATCAATTCGTGGATGATCATTATGAACTGGTTCGCTATGCCGAATACCAGCCCATTTGGTATCCAGTTGTAGAAGCATGGAGAAACGGCAGTATACGGTAAGAAAACCCGCCCCAAGACAGTCCCAGGCCGACATGGTTTTTGGTACGCAGTCTGTACTTGAAACCCTTCGTTCGGGAAAAGAAATAGAACGATTATTCATTCAGAGAGAGTTCGGACTTGCTGAAATTGAGAAACTTGCGAAGGAATTAGGCGTTCCTTTTCAGCGCGTTCCTGTTGAAAAACTCAACCGCGTAACACGGAAAAATCACCAGGGCGTTATCGCTTTCGTATCTCCGATCCAGTATATGCCCCTCCATAATGTGCTCACGCAGGTTTATGAGGAAGGCAAAACACCCTTACTGCTTCTTTTGGACAGAATCACCGACGTAAGAAACTTCGGAGCCATCGCAAGAACAGCAGAATGTGCTGGCGTACAAGCGCTTATCGTGCCAACAAAAGGTGGCGCTCAGATCAATGCGGATGCAATGAAAACCTCATCCGGCGCACTGAACTTCCTGCCCGTTTGCCGCGAACCAAACCTGTACGAAACATTGCAATATCTCCGCAACAGCGGTTTACAGATCATTGCCTGTACAGAAAAAACAGAAAAGTCACTCTACGAAATCGATTTCTCAATCCCTACGGTTATCATTATGGGTTCTGAGGAAGATGGTATTTCCAAGGAATTCATCCAGCTTGCAGATTCAGGAGCAAGGATTCCTTTGAGCGGACAAGTAGAATCGCTGAATGTTTCTGTGGCTAGTTCGATTGTGTTGTATGAGGCTGTGAGGCAGCGGATTAAAATCTGATATCGGAATTTTTATTAAAAGGAATTTGTTTATATTTGCGTAACACCTGAACCGGCATTGGATTGCAACTCCTCTAAGCACGTCGGGTGTTTTTTTATATATTTGGGTCCCAATGTAGCCTTTCGGTAATTGAATAGAGAAAGTACTGCTTTTGAACAGTTACCTGAACATTAAAATAGGCGGTCTTTCCGCCTATTTCTGTTTCAAAATAATGGTATCCTAATACGTGCGGTTTAGGATGCGTCTGATAATCGGTGTAACCAAGATGCTTTGCTGTCGCCAATGCTTCTTCAAGTCCTTTGATCAGTAAATTGAGTTTATCGACGTACAAACAGAACGGCTGGTTAATGCATTCTTTCACACCAGTCATACTTAATTTTATTTCCGCTCCGAGCTCTTGACGATAAATACCTTCCCCTTTCATTACCAAATCATCCTTTAAACGGTCCTTAGCAATTCGGCGAAGGGACTTTAAATCCATCTGTGAAGTTCAGTTGTTGACGAAACATTACAGAGGAATATTGAGTATTTGAACTAGGCAGGCAATTCTCTTATTCTTACATTTAATAACTTACTACTGCCGGAAACTCTTCATAATCCAGCCGCCACCCACAACATCATCTCCTTCATAGAAAACAGCTGCTTGTCCGGGCGCGATGCCGTTGACGCCGTCGTGGAATTTAGCGACGATTTTATCAGGTTCGATTTGCTCGATGATTGCGGGTGTTCCGTCGTGTTTGTATCGCACTTTGGTTACTGTTTCCAAAGGCTTTTCCAGTGAAGCGTATTTTTGGAGGTTTAATTTGCTCACATACATTCCGTCCCGGAAAAGATCAGGCAAATCGCCTAGGACAACCTCGTTTGTATCCTTTCTGATCTCAGTCACGAAAGCCGGTTTGCCTAATGCAATGCCCAATCCTTTGCGTTGACCTACTGTATAGAACGGATAACCTTCGTGTTTTCCAACGATCGTGCCGTCTTCAAAAACGAAATTCCCGCCAGCAACTTCCGCTTCCAGACCTGGGATTCTCCTTTTCAAAAATCCCCGGTAATCATTATCCGGCACGAAGCAGATTTCATAGCTTTCTGATTTGTTAACCAGATCAATAAAGCCCCTTTCCCGCGCCATTTCACGGATTTCAGATTTATGCAAATAGCCTAATGGCAGTTTGGTTCGCGCAAGACTTTCCTGCGACACACCCCACAAAACATAACTTTGATCTTTCCAGCTGTCAATGCCTTTGGAGACATAATGACGACCGTCATGGAACTGCATATTGGCATAATGTCCGGTTGCGATATGTTCGCAATCCAAACGGTCAGCACGTTTCAAAAGCGCATCCCACTTGATGTGCGTGTTGCACAAAACGCATGGGTTAGGCGTGCGGCCTTCCAGATATTCTCCTGTAAAGTGGTCGATAACGTAATCGCCGAATTCGGCGCGTATATCCAGAATGTAATGGGGAAATCCTAGTTCAACCGCGATATTTCGGGCGTCGTTGATGGAGTCGAGAGAGCAGCATCCGGTTTCTTTTTTGGAGCCACCGCTGCTGGCATAATCCCAGGTTTTCATGGTCATCCCAATGACCTCATAACCTTGTTCGTGTAACATAACAGCTGCAAGCGAGCTGTCGATGCCGCCACTCATGGCGACTAAAATGCGTCCGTGTTTGCTCATTCCGGGAATCTGCGAAGGTTGAATGCCTTCCGATTTTGTTTAAGTTGAAAATGATGAACAGCTTTTTTCAGCCGTCAGGTTCCGCAAAGGTAACATTAATAATGTGCAGCTCCGCAATGCGGTCAAAACTCCCTATGCATTTACCTGCCGGATCACATTCTTAATGTTCAACTCAATAATATCCGTCATACTTTCGCACTGGTGATATTGGTTATCCGAATAATGTTTAAAAAGCCCTTCACGGAGCTGGTGGATGTTGTCGATGGTCGAAATGTTGTCTTTGATAGAGACGTCGCGGAGCTCTTTGAGGCGGTATCTTTCGCTTCTGGCCTGATACATAATGGACGATTGCTCTTCCTGCTGGTATTGAAGGACCGTTTTATCGGTTAGATATTCCATGGCCAGTTCGACGTAAGGCCGGTTTTCCTTGAAAAATTGCGGCATGTACACTTTAATATTGCCTTCATAAAATTGCTGGTCGAAGTCAATGGCGCGCAGGCGGAACTGGAAATCGTCGAAATCGGGGGTTATTTGCATGACAAAATTGTAGGCACGCATGTCGCCGAGCAGCGTGATCATGCAGCGTTCGTTAAATTTCACAAATTCCTTGGCAATGCGGATGGGGTTGTAATCGGGCTCGCGCAAGCGTGTTTTGGCAAATTCATCACCCGGAATGCCCGCAATATGCTCTTCGATCAGACTGTCGCCATCAACCAGGTAATTGACCTGGTTGGGAGAAAATATCTCCTCTAATTCCAATCCATAAATTCTGGACGCGTCAGCTCTTTTGACATAAAAATAATCGTAAATATCATTCAGCCGGTTTACGATCTTAATCCTGAATGGATTGGAGTTTCCAAACTTGCAGTAATCAATGCGGTCAATATATTTGTGTTCAACAATGCGGAGGTTGCCAGAAGCTTTTAGCATTGCGTAGGCTTTTTTCAAACCGCTGTGCAGCCGGTCAATTTCGTGTGGCGGGTAAAGCGGACTTTCCCAGAGTGTATCCTTGCCATTTTTATCCATCACCGGGAAAGATTCGTAAAAATTGAGCAGGTCATGGTAACCCACCGGCAGCTTGGAATCCCGCTGATACAAACGTAAATATTTCCGCAGCTCCGCACTAACGGGGTAAATTGGCTTTTTCTTCAATATCTTAACATCACCTTGTTCCATACAGGAAGTTAGCATTTAAAAATGAAAAAGGAGAAGCACGAACCTGCGCTTCTCCTTTCCCTTTCCTGAAAAAAACTTAATTCATGATCATATTATGCGGATCTATCACGAATTTTTTAGCTGCGCCTTTATCAAAATCCTTGTAACCTCGCGGCGCATCCTGCAAAGTGATCACCTCCACATTCACCGCTTTCGCAATCTTGATCTTATCATATAAAATAGCATTCATCAGCGCGCGGTGGTATTTCATAACAGGACATTGACCCGTATAAAATGAATGTGATTTGGCCCAGCCCAGCCCGATTCGAATACTCAAACTGCCTTCCTGAGCCGCCTTATCCTTGGCTCCCGGATCACCCGTCACATACAAACCAGGAATCCCAATCGCGCCACCAGCCCTTGTGACGGCCATAGCGGTGTTCAAAACGGTTGCGGGAAGCTCCGTTCCGGAATTTGATCCGTGCCCACGGGCTTCAAAACCCACACAGTCCACAAAACAATCCACTTCCGGAACGCCTATAATGGCTGCAATGGCCTGTTCGAGCGGCGTGTCTTTCGTTAAGTCAATGATCTCGCAACCAAAACTTTTCGCCTGATCCAGCCTTTCCTGGATCATATCGCCCACAATCACGACCGCAGCGCCCAGCAAATGACAGGAAGCTGCGCAAGCCAGTCCCACAGGTCCGGCCCCGGCCACATAAACGATAGAACCCGGCCCGACGCCTGCCATTACTGCACCATGAAAACCAGTTGGAAAAATATCTGAAAGTAATGTAAGATCCTTAATATAAGCCATTCCCTGATCTTTATCCGGGAATTTAAGCAAGTTAAAATCGGCATAGGGAACCATCACGTATTCTGCCTGGCCACCAACCCAACCACCCATATCCACATATCCATATGCAGCGCCTGGTCGTGCAGGATTTACATTTAAACAAATTCCAGTTTGTCCAACCTTACAGTTCCGACATCTTCCGCAGGCAATGTTAAAGGGAACAGAAACCAGGTCTCCGACTTTAATATACTCCACATCACGCCCCGCCTCAATCACAATCCCGGTTATTTCATGCCCCAAAACCAATCCGGCCGGCGCTGTTGTACGCCCGCGGACCATATGCTGGTCACTGCCGCAAATGTTGGTTGATACAATTTTTAAAATGACTCCGTGTTCGCATTTCCTGTCACCCAAAGCCAGTTTGGGATACTCAATTTCCTGAATTTCAACCTCGCCTGGCTTGATGTAGGCAACTCCATGATTTTGGCACATAGTAATGAATGGTTAAGTTTAGAAATAATCGGTTTTGCAATATTTTTTATGGGTTAATTTCAAATTTAACAAAATTCCTCGTTTACAATACAATTGATTAAATTAGAGGTGACATTATTGGGTGAAGGTTATGGCATTATATGGTTTGGCGGTTTGTGGAGGCAAAAGTTTGCGGATGGGCTCTGATAAAAGTCAGCTGCAATATTTCGGGATTCCGCAAGCTGATCGCGTCCTGAATATCTTGTCGCCCATATGCGATGATGTATTTTTGTCCTGCAACAGCATGCAGTCGGCAGTTTTTAAAAATCATAAAATATTGGCCGATTTGCCTGAATATGAAGATATTGGCCCAATGGCGGCGCTGCTTTCTGCTTTCAAAACCTACCCAAATGCCGATTTCCTGATCGCAGGCTGCGACTATCCTTATATTACGACGGAAGTTTTTCAGGATTTTCTATCATCCGTTCCAAAACAATCGGTTGCAGCAGCATTTTACAATGCGGACGGAAAATATGAGCCGTTCTTAGCTTGGTATGCGAAGGAGGCCGCACCGCTGCTTTTTGATCGTTTTAAAAACAACCATTACAGTTTGCAGCATTTTTTACGGGAGGTTAATGCTGAAAAATACATTCCCAAATCGGAAAAAGTAATGCTAAGCGTGGACACGCCTGAGGTTTACGAGCAGGTAAAGGCTGCTCTCAATGTTGATAATGAAATTTAACAAAATGGAAATCAGTGCGATAGCGCAACAGCGCATAAGAATAGTTACCAGCAGCGACAGCCAGGATGCGGAAGACGATCTGGCCGTGGAGGAGCCGCTGGAAATTCAGCTTGGATTTACTGAATTTGGTAAAAAAATAAAAAAGAGCATTTCCGTAACGATGCGGACGCCCGGGAATGATGACGAGCTGGCGGCTGGCTTCTTGTTCACAGAAGGCATTATTACTGAAAAAGGTCAGGTTAATGCGGTAAAAAATGATGTTTTTGATGAGAATAAGGTGGTTGTAAATTTGACTGACGATTTCTTACCGCAAATTAATTCGCTGGAAAGGAATTTTTATACCACTTCCAGTTGCGGCGTTTGCGGAAAGGCGAGCATTGATGCGATCAAAACGGTTTCGGCTTACCAGCAAAACGATAACACATTGCTGGTGAGCAGGAAAGTCATATTTTCATTGAAGGATCAGCTGCATTTGCAGCAAAGCATTTTCGAGACCACAGGAGGACTGCATGCTTCTGCGCTCTTTGACCTTCATGGAAAATTTATCACGCTCCGCGAGGATGTAGGCAGGCATAATGCGCTGGATAAGCTAATTGGCAATGCGTTGCTCAATGATCTGCTCCCGCTTGCGAACCACATCCTGCTTTTAAGCGGAAGAGCAAGTTTTGAGCTGATTCAAAAAGCGGGAATGGCTGGAATAAAGATCGTTGTAGCAATCGGCGCGCCGTCCAGTCTGGCCGTAAAGTTGGCCGAAGAAAGCAACATGACGCTGATCGGTTTTTTAAAAAATAATAAATTCAATATTTACTCCGGCTTCGAACGGATCTCAGAATTATGAAAATACGCATTCAACGCAATTCCGTGCGTTTCAGGTTAAGCCGAACCGACATTGAAACATTGAGTATCGAAGGTTACCTGGAAGAAGTGACGCCTTTTGGCGATACAAATTTTATTTATGCGGTAAAAAAATCGGCTGGCATATCTGAGCTATCCGCCGAATTCCAAAATGGTAAAATTTTGCTCCAACTGCCAGAACATTTGACCCAGGGATGGGCGGATAATAATGTAGTTGGCCACAGTGGCGAAATGTCCGTCGGCAAGATTGATACGTTGAAATTATTGATCGAAAAAGATTTCAAGTGCCTGGATAATGTTACCGAGGACCAATCGGATAACTATGAAAACCCCGCAAAAACCTGCTAATCATGCCCAATGACCAGAATAATATTCTAGGAGCCGAAAACCCGGATAAGTTAACCGGACTTCGAAAGACGGAGATCAAAAAAGTAGCCGCGGGCATTCCGGCGGTCGTTTCGAGTTTTCAGAAAGTCGTTGGTGAAGCGGGTGTGCAGCGGGGAATGAAAGCGCTTTTTAATTTAAATAAAAAAGGCGGTTTTGATTGTCCTAGTTGCGCCTGGCCCGACCCGGACGATGAGCGCTCGGGCATTGCCGAATATTGTGAGAATGGTGCGAGGGCGGTTGCCGAAGAAGCAACATTGAAAAAACTGGACGCAGCATTCTTTGCTCAAAATTCTGTTGAAACATTGGGTAAGCTTTCGGATTACGAAATCGGTGGAAAAGGGCGGATTGCAGCACCCATGTTTTTGCCGGCAGGCGGCCAGTTTTATCAACCTATTTCCTGGAAATCGGCTTTTGAGAAGATCGCATTGGAATTAAACAGACTCAATTCACCAGATGAAGCCATTTTTTATACTTCCGGCAGGACGAGCAATGAGGCTGCATTCCTTTACCAGCTTTTCGTCCGCGAATTTGGCACTAATAACCTGCCCGATTGCAGTAATATGTGCCATGAGAGCAGCGGTGTGGCATTAGGTGAATCGCTGGGCATTGGCAAAGGCTCTGTGAAACTCGATGACTTTTATGAGGCCGAGGTCATAATGATATTGGGCCAAAATCCGGGGACCAATCACCCGCGGATGCTTACTGCATTACAAAAAGCGAAAGCGAACGGTGCAACAATCATAGCAATTAATCCTTTACCTGAAACCGGTTTGATGGGTTTCAATAATCCGCAAACCGTGCAGGGCATTCTGGGGACTAATGCTGCGCTGACCGACATTTTTCTGCAAGTGAAAATCAATGGAGACCTGGCATTGCTGAAAGCCATTGAAATTCTGCTGCTTAAAGAGGAAGAAAGCAATCCCGGAATGGTGTTCGACCGGAATTTTATTGCCAATAACACAGAAGGTTACACCGATTTTATTGCCCATTTGAAGGAGCAGAATGCAGAAGAGCTGGCACGCCTCAGCGGGATCTCATTTGCTCAGGTTCAACAGGTTGCACGTGTATTGGCAGGTAAAGGCAAGATCATTGCGTGCTGGGCAATGGGCCTTACCCAGCACAAGAATGCCGTGGATACGATCAAAGAAATTGTAAACTTGCTTTTGCTGAAAGGAAGCATTGGCAAGCCTGGAGCCGGCACTTGTCCTGTGCGCGGCCACAGCAATGTGCAGGGCGACAGGACAATGGGGATTTTTGAAAAGCCTTCTGAAAAATTCCTGCACACGATTGAGCGCAACTTCCACTTCACAACGCCCAAAAAACATGGTTACGACGTTGTCGAGTCCATTAAAGCGATGCATGAAGGCAAGGCGAAAGTGTTTTTTGCGATGGGCGGCAACTTTTTGAGTGCTACGCCGGATACCAGGTTTACGGCTGAGGCGCTCAGCAAATGCCGCCTGACCGTACATGTGTCCACAAAACTGAACCGGAGCCATCTGGTAACAGGCGAGCAGGCATTGATCCTTCCGTGCCTGGGCAGGAGCGATATGGACATGCATCAGGATGAAAACAGGTTTATTTCCTGCGAAAATTCAATGGGTGTGGTGCAGCTTTCAAAAGGCGTCTTACCGCCTGTTTCGGATCAGTTGCTGAGCGAGCCGGTGATCGTTTGCAAACTTGCGAAGGCGGTTTTAGGACGAAAAAGTCAGATTAACTGGGACATTTATGCCGAGGATTATGATGTGATCCGCGCTGACATTGAGCGGACGATCCCCGGGTTTGAAAATTACAATGAGCGTGTCCGCATGCCCGGCGGATTTTACTTACCCAACTGCAACCGGGATGGCTATTTTGACACATTATCTCAAAAAGCGCATTTCAATATCGGCATGCTCCATAATCCCGAACTGAAAGACGATGAGCTGATGATGATGACCATTCGGAGCCACGATCAGTTTAACACCACGATTTATGGCTTAAACGATCGTTACCGGGGCATTCATAATGAGCGGCGTGTGATTTTAATGAACGAAAACGACATGGCCAATAGAAATCTGAAAGGTGGCGATGTGGTAGACCTATACAATCATTATGATGGCATTGAGCGGGTTGCGTATATGTTTGTCGTAGTCCCCTACTCGATCCCCGAAGGCTGCACAGCAACTTATTTCCCGGAAACCAATGTCCTCGTGCCTATTAATAGCGTGGCCGACAAAAGCAACACACCAACTTCCAAAATGGTTATTTTGACCATTCGTAAACATTTGAATGTGCTGAGTCATTAAATTGCGGTTTATTCCTGAACCCCTGAAAATTATAACCCGTTGAAAACCACCGTTCTGATTATTTCGGCTGCGATTGCATGCCTAGTTCTGTCTGCATTTTTTCCCAAACCCGCTGCAAAAACGGCTGGTGCCGATGCCCCCGACAGCACGCGTTTCACCCACATGATGCTTGCGCAAGGCCTGGACGAGCCTATGCAAATGGCCATATTACCCAATCTGGATGTCATTATTGTGGAACGGAAAGGGGATGTAAAATTCTATGATGCCAAGGAAAAGCAGGTCAAAACCATTGCGCACATTAATGTTTACAGTGGAATTGAAGACGGCTTGCTAGGCGTTGCGGCAGATCCTGAATTTGACAAAAACCATTGGGTATATCTTTACTATGGGCTTGCCGGTGACCGGAATGTAAGTCAGCTTACACGCTATGATTTTGTGGATCAGAAATTGGACCTCAATTCTAAAAAGGTGTTACTGGAAGTGCCCACACAACGCACTTACTGCTGCCATTCAGCGGGTTACCTGACATTTTCCGATGGCTTGCTTTATCTCTCGACCGGTGACAACACCAATGCGGAAGAGATCGAAGGGCATAACCCAACCGATGAACGCCCTGGCAGGCAACTATCTGACGATCAGGGCACAACGGCAAATAGCAAAGATTTCCGCGGCAAAATTCTGAGGATCAAACCACTTCCCGACGGCACTTATGCAATTCCGGACGGCAATTTGTTTCCGAAAGATGGTTCGCTGGGTTATCCCGAAATATATGTGATGGGCTGCCGTAATCCGTTCCGCGTATCTGTGGACCCGAAGACGAAATTTGTGTATTGGGGCGACGTAGGACCCGACACGAATGTGCCTGCGGAAGAAGGTTTTTTAAGTTATGATGAAATTAACCAGGCCAGGAAACCGGGATTTTTTGGCTATCCTTATTTCCTCGGTGCCAATGAGGCTTTTCCTAAATATGATTTTGAAACAAAAAAAGAAGGTCCGAAACAAGATCCTGCACATCCTGTTAACAACTCACCTAACAACACCGGAATTAAAGAGCTTCCTCCCGCGCAGCCTGCCATGATCTGGTATGGGAAAGGCGATTCCAAACGCTGGCCAATGGTTGGTAAGGGCGCCGCGAGTGCCATGGCTGGGCCGGTTTATTACAGCGACCTTTATCCGAATGCAAAATATAAGCTGCCGGAATATTACAACGGAAAACTGTTCATTTATGAATGGATCAGGAAGTGGATCATGGCTGTAACACTGGATAAAGATGGAAATTACGTGAGTATGGAGCCGTTTTTGCCGCATTTGAAGGTCATAGCACCCATGGATATGCAGATTGCACATGATGGCGCTATTTATATGCTCGCTTACGGCACCAATTGGTTCGCCAAAAATACGGACGCCGGACTGATCCGCGTAGAATATTCAGAAGGAAACCGCAACCCGATTGCCAACATTCAAGCGGACAAAACCATTGGCGCTGCGCCGCTTACGGTAACATTATCCGCTTCGCAATCAAAAGATTATGATAAAAACGACAAACTGACATTCAACTGGAAAGTCGCGGATCAAAACTTCACCGGAGCGAATGTGAAGCACACATTTACCAAACCAGGCGTTTATAATGTTGCGCTTACGGTGTCGGATCAGGCGGGTGGCTCGGGCGTGGCAACTGCCCAGATTAAGGTGGGCAATTCGCCGCCGGATGTCACGATCAGCACCGCGGCAAATCGCAGTTTTTACTGGGATAATGTGCCTTTTGATTACAAGGTGGTGGTGAAAGACGCTGAGGATAAGACGCCTGATCAAAAAAATATTACCCTGGCATTTGATTATCTGCCCATTGGGAAAGATTTCGCGGCTGCCCTTTCCGGCGCCAATCATGGAAACCTGCGCTATGCCGCAACCGAAACTTTTTACGCTTCGCTGGATTGCAAATCGTGCCATACCATGGATTCCAAATCGATAGGGCCTGCTTTGAAGGAGATTTCGAAACGTTATGCGGCCAAAACCGGCGCTGCAGACTTGCTGTCCGACAAAATCATCAAAGGCGGCAGCGGCAACTGGGGCACTTATCCCATGCCTCCGCATCCGAATCTAACCACTGCACAATCTCGGGAATTGGCTGGCTACATTCTTTCATTAACGGGCGAAAAGGCAACATTAGCAACGCAGGGCAACATTCAGCTTGTGGAACACCTGGGACAAGGCAACGAAGGTGCATATGTGCTGGCTGCAAATTATACGGATAAAGGCGCAAACGGCATTGAACCATTAAAAGGAAGCGCTTTTGTGGTCTTAAAAAATCCCTTGGTCCAGCTGGAAGATTTTGAAAAAGGCAATGTCAGCGTTTCGATTGGCACAAAAAACAATGGATTTGTGACTTCGGTCCCGGCTGGGAATGGCAAGTTTGTTAGCTTCGCTAACATCGATTTGAACCATATTAAAAAAATCAAGTTCAGAATCCTGGAAGATGGTGAGGGTGGAACATTGGAAATCCGGCAGGGAAGCGTTGAAGGTACAGTACTGGGCTCTCTGAACATTGCAGGCGGAAAATCCAAAGACATTAAACCCGAGTGGAAGGAAATGCGGGCTGATGTCAAACCTTTCAACAAACAAACAGATATTTTCTTCGTTTTCAACAACCCTGACAAGAGCAAAAAAATGCTTTTTTACGTGGATTGGATGTATTTTGAAAGGTAACGCTTCCGGAAACTTAACATTGAGCTAACACTGCTGACCAAAACAAGCTTTAATTTTCGAATCCGCTCTGAACGATTGTTCAGGGTAAATTCAGGTTAACGCGTTCTTTTTATATCAGTCCAAATTCAGAAAAATGAAAAAATTCTTATCCATTATTGCCATTGGTTTGCTTAGCCTGACCACTTTTGAAAGCATGTCTCAAAACAAAAATAAAGTCATTGCGCACCGTGGTGCGTGGAAAAATACAGGCGTAACAGAAAATTCCATCGGCGCATTGGAGCACGCGATCAAGCTGGGCTGCTATGGAAGCGAATTTGATGTGCATATGTCGGCTGATTCGGTCATTTATGTGCTGCATGATCATTCGATTAAGGGAACACACATTGAAAAGACCAATGCCCAGGAGCTTTCGCAAATTAAACTGGAAGACGGAACTGCATTGCCAACGCTGGAAGCTTATTTGAAAGCGGGTGCGAAACAGAAGAAAACGCGTTTGATCCTTGAAATAAAAACATCTTCCATGGGTAAGGAACGTTCGCTGGCATTGGCCACGAAATGCGTGGAAATGGTGAAGAAATTGAAAGTGGAAGGCATTACGGATTATATCGCATTTGATTTTGACGTTTGTAAAAAAGTGAAAGAACTGGCGCCGAAAGCACACGTTGAATATCTGAACGGAGACAAAACGCCAGACGAAATTCAGGCTGCGGGCCTGGACGGTATTGATTATAATCAGGGTGTATTGAAGAAAAAACCAGAATATATCGCCGCAATCCGTGACAAAAAGCTTACTACCAATGTCTGGACGGTAAATGATGAAGAATCTATGAAATGGTTTCTCGAAAAAGGCGTTGACTACATTACAACCAACGAGCCGGAACTGCTTTTAAAAATCACAAAATAAAATGCTGTAAACAAAAATGGCCGCTTTGAGATATCTCTAAGCGGCCATTTTTTTATGTCTTCCTGTTTTTTGTCTCAATGCTTAAATCCTGGCGGTCTGCAACTTGCCGTTTGTTTCCTGCCAGGCTCTGATAACCTGGGTAAGCTGTTTGTATTCGATCAAAAAGCCGTCGTGGCCATATAGGGAGTCAATTTCCTGAAAAACAGCGTCCGGAATGTGTCTGGCCAGGAACTGTTGTTCAGATAAAGGAAACAGCAGATCGGATTTAATCCCGAGAACCAATGTCTTGGCCTTCACCAAACCCAGTGCATGCACAATCCCGCCGCGGTTACGGCCTACATTGTGCGAGTCCATGATCTTGGAAAGGGTCCAATATGAATATGCATTGAATCGCTTCACAAATTTATCACCCTGATATTGCTGGTAAGACGAAGCCCGGAAATCATCGATCTGATCGGGATTATCACGCGCCTGCGTAAAGTTGTAAGTGTCGTAGTTTCGGTAAGAAAGCAATGCAATGGATCTGGCAGCGCGCATGCCCATGCTTCCGGCCTCGTCCGTGCCATCATTAAACGTCGGATCGGCCTCAATCGCCATCCGCTGCGATTCGTTGAAAGCAATGCCCCAGGGCGAATGCAATGCATTGGAAGCGATTACAATGAGCTCTTCAAATAGATCCGGCACTTCCACCGACCATTCCAGCGCCTGCTGGCCACCAAGCGAGCCGCCAATACAAAGTTTGATTTTCCGGATCTCCATTTCCTGCCGCAGCAAATCCATGGCTCCTACCACATCGCGAACGGTAATGGTCGGAAATGTCCTGTAAAACGGTTTATGAGTCCGGGGATTAATGCTCAGCGGGCCCGTAGAGCCATAAGCCGAACCCAGCACATTGACACAAACAATGAAATATCTGGCAGGATCAAAAAATTTATCGTCCCCTACCAGGCCGTCCCACCATTCCGCTGCGTTGGAGCTGCCTGTTAATGCGTGACAGATCCAGACAATGTTGCTATTATCGGCGTTTCGCGTTCCATAAGTGGTGTATGACAGCTCAAAGCCCGGCAATTCACCGCCCATTTCCAGCGCATAGGCATATGGATATTTAAATGTTTTTTGTTCCGCTTGCATAAGTGCCTGAGCACAGGTTTTAATTCAAAAATTTAACAGACTGTTCCGTGGAATGCACAGAGCAGATGCGAGAATAAAGCCATCCGGCTTACGGAAATTTCTAACAGTAAGTTCACGCGAATTGAGTTTATATCTCCTAATAACTTAGGTGGGAATTAGCACCTTTCTCCATTGTGGTAGCAGGTTGCCAGAGGTTCATTGAGCCCATTCTCTCGCCTCTTCTTTATAAATCAATCGCACACAAGGTGAAGCAATTGACTTGATGTTGCAATATTAAGCGTGGATGCCTGAAAATGCAAATAAAAGCGTAAATTCTATTTTGCAGGGGATGCAGGGCGGTTTATCTTTGCCCTTTAATGTTACCGCGTTCGATGAAAAAATACATAATCCTCCTTTGTTTTGTTTGCCAAAATGCGTTCGCCCAACTGCCCACACCGGACCATATTTCAAAGCACATTTACAAGCTTGCTTCGGACAAAATGCAGGGCCGTGGAACAGGAAGTAAGGAGAATAAAAAGGCTGCAAAATACGTAGCAAAGCAGTTCAAACAGTACGGACTTCAACCCAAGGGAACGGACGGATTTTACCAGCCATTTACTGCCAAGGTGCGGCGTGTCGTGGTGCCGGATAGCTTGCGGGAAACCAATAATGTGATCGGCTTTCTGGATAACGGTGCTGAAAATACCATCATTATCGGCGCGCATTTTGATCATTTAGGCCTGGGCAGACAAGGCAGTTCAAAAGCGGAGAAGCCGGAAGGACAGATTCACAACGGAGCCGACGATAATGCCTCGGGCGTTGCCGGTTTGCTGGAACTTGCGCGATATTTTTCCCAAAATAATGTAAAAGAGCCTTATAACTTCCTTTTTATTGCATTTGGCGCAGAGGAACTGGGTTTGCTTGGGTCACGTCATTTTGTGAACAATCCCACATTGCCATTGGATAAAATCAATTTCATGTCCAATATGGATATGATCGGTCGTTATGATGCCAGCCGGGGCGTCGGCATCGGCGGTTTTGGAACGAGTGAAGAATGGCCGGATATATTTAAAGGTGTAAAAAGCGAAACCAAGTTTTTTACAGATAAAGCAGGAAGTGGCGGCTCGGATCATGGATCTTTTTACGCTAAAAAAATCCCGGTTCTTTTCTTTCACACGGGCGGCCATGATGATTATCACAAACCGACCGACGATCCGGAAAAAATCGATTACAAAGCAGCAGCTGGCATTTTGGGTATCCAAATTCAGCTGATTGAAAACGCCATGAAGCTGCCTAAGCTCAAATTTACCACAGTCCTTTAACCACCATAAGCTTGTACGGATTCATTGCCCCCTCTTTCACGTATGGTCAGTCACATGTTTCGCCGGAGGACCTGTATGGAACGCTTTTCCGCGATATCCAGCACAGCCATATTTTCGAGGATTCCAAAACATTTGCAGATGCGATCCCTCTGGAAGACCCGGTTCTGATCATTGAAAGATATCATCAGCAAAAGGACCAAACTGATTTCAGCCTTCAAACATTTGTTAGCGAAAACTTTCGATTGCCTAAGCATATTGTGTCTGATTTCCAGGCCGATAAAAATTCTTCGACATCGGAAAACATTAAAAGATTGTGGTCTGTGCTCACGCGCCACCCTGAAAACCAGGAGCGCGGCGGTTCACTGATCCCGTTGCCTTTTCCTTATGTTGTGCCTGGCGGGCGATTCCGGGAGATCTATTATTGGGATAGCTATTTCACGATGCTGGGTCTGAAAGAGTCCGGAAGAACGGATCTGATTGAAAGCATGGTTAATAATTTTGCTTATCTGATCGACAGTTTTGGATACATTCCCACGGCCAACCGGACCTATTATCTGACAAGATCCCAGCCGCCGTTCTTCTCCCTCATGGTGCGCCTTTACAGTGATATGGGTGGAAAGAAAATCCTCAAACGCTATTTACCCCAACTCCAAAAAGAATATGATTACTGGATGCAGGACGACGGCCCCACACATGAGCCATTCACCGCGCACAGGCGGCTTGTGAAGCTGCCCGATGGCGCGTTATTGAACCGATATTGGGATGATAAAGCCACTCCTCGCCCGGAGTCTTATCGTGAGGATGTCGAGCTGAGCATTGAGGCGCAGAAACGGTTTGAAATGGCGCCGGAAGCGGTTTTCAGGCATATCAGAGCCGCGGCGGAGTCGGGATGGGATTTCAGCAGCAGGTGGTTTGCAGATGAAAATGATTTTACAAGCATTCACACCACAGACATTCTCCCGATAGATTTAAATTGTCTGATGCACCACCTCGAAAAAACGCTGGCTGAGGCCTATCTGCTGCATGATAACACCAGAATGCATTTGTATTTTGAGGAAAAAGCCCGGTTGCGCGCCGCTGCCATCCAGACTTATTTCTGGGATGAATCGCGAAATTATTTCATGGATTATGATTTCAAAAAGCAAACATTCACAAAAGCGGTGACACTGGCGGGAACATTTCCACTATACTTTAAACTAGCCACAAAATCGCAATCCCATTACATGCGAGCGTATATCCGCCTGAATTTTATGCGTTCGGGAGGCTTGCTAACGACCACAATTAAGACCGGGCAGCAATGGGACGCGCCCAATGGCTGGGCGCCTTTGCAATGGATCGCTTACAAAGGATTGCGCAATTATAATTTCCACCGGACGGCCAATGAACTCTGTGCGGAATGGATCGCGCTGGTGGATAAGGAATTTAAACATTCAGGCAAAATGCTTGAAAAATATAATGTCTCAGACACCAATCTGATCGCCGGCGGAGGTGAGTATGAGATCCAGGAAGGATTCGGCTGGACCAATGGTGTTTATCTCCGTATGAAAAACAAAAGGAGTTAGGTTGCGTATAAACCACCGTTGAAATTATTATCCGATTCTAATAATATTATTGAAAATTTCCAGAGGCAACTTCTTCTACTCGAGAATATTTTAATACCTTGGTATTGTTAACCCCATTTTGTGAAATACATGAAACTATCCATATACCAAATTGATGCGTTTACTGATAAACTCTTTTGTGGAAATCCTGCTGCGATTGTTCCTCTGAGCGAGTGGCTTCCAGATGAAACAATGCTCAACATTGCTGCTGAAAATAACCTGGCCGAAACTGCATTTTACGTTCCCAATGAAAACGGTTTTCATATACGTTGGTTCACGCCTTCGGTTGAGGTTGATCTGTGCGGGCACGCAACTCTGGCGGCCGCTTATGTGATCTTCAATATTGAGAATTATGAAGGCAAATCCATTCGGTTTGATTCGCGCAGCGGCGAGCTTCATGTGGATTGCAAAGAGGATTGGCTAACATTAAATTTCCCTGTGGATCAATATCATATTGCCGTGCCGCCGCCGGCCTTGGTTGAGAGCTTGAACGACACCACCATGCTGGAAGTTTACAAGGGGAAAACCGATTATATGGTGGTTCTTGAATCTGAGGAAATCGTTAAGAACCTGGAACTGGACATTATTGTGCTATCCACCATTCCGGCGAGAGGCATTATTGTCACGGCTGCCGGCGAAGACGTTGATTTCGTGTCACGCTTTTTCGCTCCTCAATCAGGCATTGATGAAGATCCTGTAACCGGCTCAGCACACACAACGCTGATCCCTTACTGGGCAGAAAAGCTCGACAAAACAATATTAACCGCCAAACAACTTTCTAAACGCGGCGGATATCTCAAATGCGAGCTCGACGGCGACCGCGTACACATTGGCGGACAGGCAAGGCTTTATTTGAAGGGGGAGATTTTGATTGATTAATTTTGAATAAGTGAATGACTGAATGAGTGAATTATCTCATCAACTTCGCCCGCTGCCCTGCGTACAGCCCTGCAATAACCAAGACAGTTCCCATGACCGTGTAAATCGTTACGGGCTCGTCCATAAGCCACCAGGCGAAGAAAAAGCCGAAAAGGGGGCATAGGAAGAGCCATAAGGATGCTTTTACCGTGTCAATTCTCAGCAAATAAAACCAGCAGATCAGCCCGACGATCGACACGGCCAGACTCAGCCAAAGAACAGGATACCAAAATGTGCCGTCCCAGACTGTGGTTGAAAAATCAGCGAAGAGTAATGTTGCCGGAAGCAGGAAAACACCGCCCAGGAAAACCTGCCAGCCGTTGATCAGCAAATTGGGTAACTCCCATTTGATAGTTGCATAGTAAACACTGGCTGCTGAAACGGCTATCATGCTGACCAGAAGTAATATAACTCCTTCAATGGTGGTAAAACTGTCGGCCAGTAGAGGATATGTTGCAACGCCTACACCAGCCATCCCAAGAATAATCCCCAACCATTCTTCCGGGCGCGGATGCCTTTTGAGCCACCAGGACGATAACAGCACAATGATCAGCGGGTTGATTGAAACAGCCAGACTCCCGATTCCGGCAGCGGTAAATTTCATGGCATACACGTAGAGGCCCAGATAAAGCGTTGTATTAAGAAAACCAAACAGCGCAAGCTGCTTCCATTCTTTTTTATTCGGCAGGCGATATGACTTGTCTTTACTCAGGAGATAGGAAAAAGTCAGCAACCATATACCAGCAATAAAGAAGCGAACGTTTGCCAGTATTAACGGAGCAGCTGACCGGACCCCAAACTTGGTGGCGACAGATGCAGACGACCACAGAATGGAAAAGAGAAGACCAATACCAATGTTTTTCACACTCAACAAGAATTATGATCCAAAAATACACGATGCATTTCGGCTTCACCCTGCACTTTTCATATTTTTGGGCATGATTGATAAAATAATCGCGAAGTGCATTCTGGCTATTCTCCTTACCGGACTTTATATTCCTTCGTTTTCGCAAAGCCAGTGGACTTATGACTTTAACAATGGCCTTACTCCGATCGAAAATGCAGGACCGGCATTAAAGGTCCTCGGGCAGCCCGGAAAGTATGTGAAAGAAAAAATCCCCGGATCCGACGATTTGAGCAGGACCATTTATCAATTTGAAAAAAATAGCGGTTTACAGTTCAATAACACAGAAGCCAAAGGTTTTCTAAGCAAATCTTTCACCGTCGAGATCTACTTCAAAATGGACGAGCTCGACAGCTGGAAAAGGGTGCTTGATTTCAAAAACAGAAAAAGTGATTACGGCAGTTATATATACGACGGCAAACTCAATTTTTATGATTTTGCAATTGGAGAAAAAGCGCCTGTGCGTGCGAATCAGTATGTACATTATGTGTACTCGCGTGATTTTGAAACCAAGGCGATTAAAATGTACATCAATGGCCAGTCCAAATTGGAATTTAAAGATCCCGGAACAGAGGGAATGCTGGATGACGACCAGGTGCTCAATCTTTTCCAGGATGATCTCATTGCGAATCACGAATCCAGTGCCGGTTCCATTGTTCTGATCCGCGTTTATGACCGGGTTATGACACCCGTGTTTGTCAGGAGGAGTTATCAAACCATCAGCAGAGCCCCCAAAGCACCGGTTGCAGAAAAAGAAGAGGAAGAACCGGAGGAAGAACCAACGGCCAAAGAACCAGCCAAGAGAAACACCAATCTCGCGATTGTGACGGGACGGGTTTACGATGGTAAAAATTTAAAACCGGTTAATGATGCCGATGTGACCGTTCGCAAATCCAGCACCGACTCTCTGGTAGCGTCGACGAAAACCGTGAACGGCATTTATAATTTCGAACTTCGTCCGCATGAAACTTATCGCATATCAGCACAAGCAGATGGATTTCAACCCAAAAGTGTCTCTGTAAAAGTTTCAAACCGTTTTGAGGAGGTGAAGTCGCTGATCAGTCTTTCTGAATCAACATATGACACGCCGTTATCCACATTATATTTTACACAAAGCACGGATGTGCTGGAAGATGATGCATTAAGTGGCCTCGATTCACTTGTTTCCTATTTCCAAAAAAGAGAAAACCTCAGAATTATTCTCAAAGGCCATACAGACAATACGGGCGATTTTGCCAAAAATCTGGAACTTTCGAATAAGCGTGTGGAGACGGTAAAGGGTTATTTACTGGGAAAGGGAATTCCGGAAAACCGTATTGCGGGTTCAGGATATGGATCTGCGCAGCCTAATCGCGTAAACCAATCGGAAGCATTGAAAAGGTCTAACCGCAGGGTGGAAATTTGGGCGGAGCCTATAAAAAGATAAAGCCATCTCACTGAGACGGCTTTATACTGACTATTCCTAAACCCTTAACCTTTTCTTATCTTTTATATCTTTTGCAATTGATTTCGGCGTATTAACCGAATAAACTATATCAATGCAAGCGTATCTAAATCTCTTTTTATATAAAGTAACAATGTTTTGAATAATACTCCAATTTCCACATGAACAATTCCGGAAACATCTGGTCTATATACGAAGCAAATTGAATTTCAGATTTGCTAGCAAACATTGCCTATTTACCTCTATTCGCGTTTCGGATTACTTTTGCCCTATTAACTTGTGACTGAGCGACTAACGAAACTGTGTAAACTATTACAAAGGTAAAAACATTAATATTATTTCCTTTGATTTATTCTATTTTTATTTCGGCGAACCTAGATACAAATGTCCACATTAATTTTGATATTACAAGCATTTATAAAATGAGATAACAAAATTATATTTGGAACGAATGCTGGTTTTCAGGTCAAAATTTGTTACAAAATATCATTTTTCTAAATGTTGCTTAAATAATATTTTGAGAAAACCTTCATTTACAGAATAAATACAATTCTTGAAATATTTATATTTTCTTTAAATAGTACAATCATTGGTTATAATTATTCATTGTTGTTTGTATCCCCAAAGTACAAAACGAAAGCACCATGTCGCCAGCGTTATCTAAAAATATGGGCAGTTCTTTCATTTCTTCATTGGAAAAAGGTTTTAGAACATAATCTACTTGCCTTCCGCGTGGAAAATTATTTCCTATTCCGAACCGCAAACGCGGATAATTCGTCGACGCCAGCAATTCTTCAATATTTTTCAAACCATTATGTCCGCCGTGACTTCCTTTGGGCTTGATCCTGAGCGTTCCGTAGGGAAGTTGAAGCTCATCGAGAATGACAAGCAGGTTTTCTTCCTGGATTTTGAACTGATCCATGTAATAGCGGATCGCCTTGCCGCTTAAATTCATGAAGGTTGTTGGTTTAACGAAATAAATCTGCCTGCCCTTGTGCTTCCACTCCGCAACAAAAGCAAGCTTTTCGAATGTGAATTTAAAATCATGCTGCGCCGCCAGCCTGTCCAACACCATAAATCCAACATTA
The DNA here is from genome assembly GCF_023822005.2 of Dyadobacter fanqingshengii. Classification (GTDB taxonomy): domain Bacteria; phylum Bacteroidota; class Bacteroidia; order Cytophagales; family Spirosomataceae; genus Dyadobacter; species Dyadobacter fanqingshengii. The sequence continues at coordinate 5,985,396 of NZ_CP098806.1, read as the reverse complement.
TGCCTGGTGAATGCGTACTCCGGACCTATATTTCCCAATCCGGCAATCAGATATTTCATTTGTCAAAAGTTTTTGATTTCATCTTTGAGCACTTAATTTAGGCTAAAATTCAGGGAATTTACATGATACCCCAAAAACGATTAATACTTAGCAGCCCATTGTTAGAGATCATGACCAGCCGGTTATGCCAGGAACTGATTGAGAATCACCAGGATTTTTCCAACTCCGTGGTGATGGGATTGCAACCGCGGGGAATATATTTTGCCGAGCGCATTATCGCCGAACTGAGCGAACGCATGGGCAAAGACATTCCGCTGGGTTATCTGGACGCTACTTTTTACAGGGATGATTTCCGCAGAAGGGAATCCCCGCTCCTGCCGAACAAAACCAATGTGCCTTTTCTGATTGAAGGCAAGAGAGTGATCCTCATTGATGACGTGCTTTCGACAGGGCGCATGGTAAGAGCGGCGCTGGACGCAATGACTGCCTTTGGAAGACCTAAAACCGTTGAACTAATGGTGCTGATCGACCGCCGCTACAACCGCGAGATCCCAATTGACCCGGATTATGTGGGAATGCAGGTTAGCACTGTGGAGAGCCAACGCGTGCAGGTGGAATGGAAAGAACAGGGCTTCGAAGCCGACCACATTTGGATGGTGGATTAATCAGCGCGGGCGGGATGCTTCTTCCTTTGTTGCCTTGCCGATATCTTCCGTTTTGTAAGTCAATTTATTGATATAAAAAACCTCCCGGCCTTGCCCTAAGGATGACGAGCCGATGCGCTGCATGCCATACGCAAGAAAATACTGTCCATACCAGGGCGAAAGATAGCCATCCTCATTGTTAAGCACTTTTTCCTTTTCGGATTTGGCTGTGATCTTAAATTTTTCGCTCTCAACAACCACCTGATTACGGCTGATCACTTCTGTATGGATTTCCCCTTCCTGCGGATATGCCAGCACAAAATAGTCGTCGACCGGCGTCACCTGAACCATTTCCTGCAAGTCGTAGCTTGTCAGATCTTTGATCGTAATGGTGTTATCCCACATGAATTTCCCATTCCTGTCAAACCCGCAAACAATGGCGTGTGTATAGCGGTAACCCTCGAGAGAGCGTGAAATGTATGGTCTTGAAATGCCCCCGGTTATGATCGGGCTGGTGGATCTTTGATTGGGATAATAAACTTCTGCTACGAGCACGATTTCATTTTCCGTCTGGATAAGCTCGTGAACCAGGAGTCTGTAACGAAATTTGTTTTCTTTACCCATGCTTTTCCGGTTGGCGATGCGTTCCATCATCCGTGCGCGGCGCTTTGGCTTCATATAATTGAAGAAATTCTGCAATTCGGAAAACTCAATAAACTGCGGTTCTCCGGGCTCATCATGCTCCACGTGCGTGACATACAAGCCCTGCGAATATTGTGTGCAGCCGACCGAATAATTGCCAATTAAGTACGAATCATCCGGATTCAATGGCACGATCTGGCCGGAAATGAAGCTGTATCTCGGATCGCTCAATGTTGTTTTTTTCAAGAGCTTTCCTTCGTAATTATACGTTTTGATCTCAAAAACGCAGTTTTTTTTGCGGTAGGCGTAAGTGATTACATTAATATAACCGTCAATCTCATTGATGTCGACATTATTCAGCTCTGTATTTTTTTCAAATAACCCAGGCAAAACCCTGGTTGTATGGTCGAAAAAGGAATGGACGATCACGACCGGCCGCGATCTGTAATAGCCCGAAACCAGCGCCTTGCTGCCTATCACTTTGAATTGCTGCACATCTACGCCTGACAGTAAATTCCCTTTGTAAGTGTCTATGGAGCCGTCGCTGTAATTGAGCTGCATGAATAGAAAACGGTCTGTATCTGGCTCAGCAAAAAGCCAGTAACCACTTTCCTCGCCCTTATAAGCCATCACCGGAATGTAACGAAAATCCAGTTTGTATGACGTCCGCCAGACGACTTTCAGTGTTGTATCGTATTTAACAAATTGCCATTGCTCATTTCTCGTATTAGACCATTCATTTCCCCTGACAACAGATAATAAGCCTTGCTGTCCCAAACTGAAAACCTCGAATTGCTCTGTGGAAGTAGGACTAGCGGGTATTTCCAGACGATCAGATTGCTGCAACTGCGCGAAGGCGCCGGCAACCGGAATAATGCACAAAAAGAGCATGCAAAAAATCCCGGGCCAATGCAAAGAATGGTTATTCATAACTTCTTCCTTCAGGGGTGTGACTCTCTTCAATATTTACCCTAATTTTGCATCAAAAAGGACAACATTGCTATTAATATTATAAATTATTTTAATCAAATAAAAACTTAGGGAAATGTCATTCGGATTTTGAATAAGCACTTCCATTTTACCCCATCATTCATGACGATTGAAGCAATTCTAAAGGACGATATTCAAAAAGCAATCCAGAAGCATCTTGATGTAACTGTTGAAGACATCATTTTACAACCTACAAAAAAGGAATTTGAAGGATTTTACACTTTTGTTACTTTTCCACTCACCAAATCTATCCGAAAATCGCCAGCAGAAATAGGGCAGATTATTGGAAACGAGCTTGCAGAGCACTCTTCTGTGGCTGAAAAGTTTAATGTTGTGCAAGGCTTTTTGAACATCAGCCTGAAAGACACGACGTGGCTGGAATTGTTTTCGAATGTCTTTAATGATCAGAATTTCGGGACTTTTCCTTCGAACGGTCAATCCGTAATGGTGGAATTTTCTTCTCCTAATACGAATAAGCCGCTCCATCTGGGACATTTGAGGAATAATTTCCTTGGTGAATCCCTTGCCAAAATCCTGAAAGCCAGCGGATTTGATGTTGTAAAAACGTGTCTGGTGAATGATCGCGGGATCCATATCTGCAAGTCCATGCTGGCTTACCGTGAATTTGGAAATGGCGAAACGCCGGAATCCAGCGGCATGAAAGGCGACCATTTGGCTGGGAAATATTATGTGAAGTTTGACGGCGAATACAAGCGGCAGATTAAGGAGCTTGTGGAGCAGGGAATGTCTGAGGAAGAAGCAGCTAAAAAGGCTCCGTGGATTTTGGAAGCACAAAAATTGCTTTTGCTTTGGGAAAATAATGATTCCGAGACCGTCGCATTATGGCACAAAATGAATGGCTGGGTTTACGAAGGCTTCCGCCAGACTTACGATAAGATCGGTGTTGGTTTTGATAAAACTTACTATGAATCAGATACTTATTTGCTGGGCAAAGACATTATTGAGGAAGGTTTACGAAATGATGTTTTTTACAAAAAGCCCGACAACTCGGTTTGGATCGACCTTACAGCAGAAGGACTGGACGAAAAGCTGGTTTTGCGCGGTGACGGAACTTCCGTTTACATTACGCAGGATCTGGGAACAACCGAACTGAAATACAGCGACTTCCATAACAACCGCTATTTGTGGGTTGTAGGAAACGAGCAGGATTATCACTTCAAAGTCCTTTTTGCCATATTCAAAAAACTGGGAAGACCTTATGCAGATGGCTGCTATCACATCAGTTACGGCATGGTGGACCTGCCGTCCGGGAAAATGAAATCACGGGAAGGCACTGTGGTGGATGCGGACGATCTGGTGGAACAAATGATCCAGACCGCGGCAAGCAGAACGCAGGAATTGGGTAAGATCGATGATTTTGATAGTGCAGAAGCCAAACAACTCTACAATCAGCTCGCATTGAGTGCATTAAAGTATTTTCTTTTAAAGGTTGATCCTAAAAAAAGAATGCTCTTCAATCCCGAAGAATCCATTGATTTCCAAGGACATACGGGGCCATTTATTCAATATACCTATGCCCGGATCCGTTCTATTATCAGAAAAGCGGAGCAGTCAGGCATCCAAGCGGTGATTCCGCCCGTAAGCTATATTTTACACCCGGCAGAAAAGGAGCTGATTTTCGCATTATCGCAATATCCGGTGCGTGTGCAGGCGGCTGCGAGCGAGTTTGCGCCTTCGGTGATTTCGTTGTATGCATTTGAGTTGGCCAAGGTCTATAATCAGTTCTATGCAGAGGTCTCTATTTTCTCTGATCCTAACCTGGATTCTGTCAAATTCAGGGTTGCATTATCTGGTGCAGTTTCGGAAACAATTCAGAAAGCTTTGGGGTTATTAGGGATAGAAGTTCCCGAGCGAATGTAGCGAGGCCGGGTGGTTAGGGAAGTCGTGTTGAAAAGCCGCTAATAATGTATTGAATGTTCACAATTTCACTTTTAATTACAACATCTAACCAATAACCAGACTACGATTATGAGCTTATTAAAAACACTATTCATTATGATTACGAGTTTAATAACCGGCCTTTTTGCCGATAAGTCCGAAGTTGCCACAAGACCTGCTCACGACGTGGTCGCCAAGCAAACACTCTATGATTTTAAGGTAAAATCGCTGGTAGGCAACAAAACAATTGATTTGAGTAAATACAAAGGCAAAAAAGTGGTGATCCTGAATGTTGCGTCTAAATGCGGCTACACCAAGCAATATGCGGATTGGGAAAAATTCAACAAAGAGCATGGAGATAAAGTGGTTGTATTGGGTTTCCCGGCAAACAACTTTGGCGGACAAGAGCCTGGTACTAGCGAAGAAATCGCAACATTCTGCTCCGCAACTTACGGCGTAACTTTTCCCATGTTTGAAAAAGTTTCGGTCTTAGGAGAAGACCAGGCGCCTATCTACAAATGGCTTACTACCAAAGACTTGAACGGCTGGAATGACAAGGTTCCAACCTGGAATTTTTGTAAGTATATTGTGAATGAAAAAGGTGAATTAACCAATTTCTTCGCTTCAAAAATATTACCAACTGACCCTGAGTTTTTGACAGCGGTTGGCATTTAAGAGAAGCTTTTTTACTTTCAGGCTGCAAATGAGTGGCAGCCTGAAATATTATTAAATCATATACACATCACTAAGCATGAAAGACATTACAGATGCGAAGCGTTATATCGCTAACGCCAAAGAGATTTTAAGTGAAAAGGCGATCAAAGAAAACGGCCATTACAAAGACCGCAAATATGTGAAGATGGCAGGACACACTGCTTATTCCGGCGTTTTGGTTGCCCTTGACAGTGTTTTAGGCGACAAAAAGAAAAAAACCAGAAAAAGCGTCGAATGGTATCAAAAAGAACTTTCTGTTGTTGACAAAAAAGTCTTGTCCTATTTCCTCGATGCTTACGACATTCTTCACCTTTCGATGAGCTATGATGGCGTTTTAAATGCTGCTGTGTCTAAGGAGGGTTTAGAAGTTGCAGAAAAAATCATAAACTGGGCTGAGCTAAAAACGCAAGCCTGAATTACCCTACTCCAATTAAAATCAATGAATCCCTGGATTGAAGCAGCCCGTCCCCGCACATTGCCTTTGGCACTTTCATGCATATTAATGGGCTGTTTTCTGGCGGCTGCGAGCGGCACATTCAGCTGGCCGGTGGCAGGATTAAGCGTGTTAACGACCATTCTACTGCAAGTCCTTTCCAACTTCGCCAATGATTATGGCGATGCTGTGAACGGGAAAGATACTGAATTACGGGAGGGGCCGCGCAGAGCCGTTCACTCCGGGCACATTCAGGCTTCGACCATGTTGAAAGCCATCATTCTCTTTTCAATTCTTGCGTTGATTTCCGGGATATTGCTCTTAATCATTGCGTTAAAAGGCGCTCCTGCCAATGTATTCTGGGTTTTTCTGGGCATTGGTGTTGCTTGCATTATTGCTGCCATTACTTACACTGCCGGAAAACGTCCTTACGGTTATGTTGGCCTGGGCGATCTGTCAGTTTTGATCTTTTTCGGATGGGTTGGCGTGCTCGGCAGCAGTTATCTGCACACGCATGTTTGGGATTGGGGCTTGCTTCTACCAGCATCCAGCTGCGGACTTTTTGCTGTCGGAGTTTTGAACATTAATAATATCCGAGACATAGAATCTGATAAAGCCACGGGCAAAAACTCCATTCCGGTGCGATTAGGGCGCGAAAAAGCCATTGCCTACCACTGGACGATTTTAATTATCGGCATGCTTTGCGTCTCTGTCTATATAGCAGAGCACTTTTCAGGTTATACGAGCCTGATATTTCTGCTCAGCTTCCCACTATTTATTAAAAATGGACTGGCTATTTCGAGATTGAAAAAAGCCAGCGAATTGGATCCCTACTTGAAGCAAATGGCACTGTCTACATTGCTATTTGTAATTTTGTTCGGCATAGGGATCGTGTTGTAAGCCGGTTTATTTCACAAGCGGTTTAATTGAATCTCCCAAGAGTTTATATCCTTTCGCATTGGGATGCAGGCCGTCGGAGAATAATGTCTCGTCTATTTTCCCATCTTTTTGCAAAAACACTTTGCCCGGGTCGAGGTAATTAACATTCATTTCTCCCGTCAATTGAGCTAATTTTTCATTGATCACCGACACTCTTCCCTCCTGCTGGCGCCTTGGATAAATGCCCAACATGATAATCTGCGCATCCGGCTGATGGAATTTGATCGCGTCGATCAGCATTCGCCAGCCTTCTACAATTTCCTCATCCGAATTGAGATGCAGGTTATTGGTGCCAATGTTTACCAAAACCTGTTTGGCAGCATACCCGTCCAGTTCTCCGTGATTAATGCGCCACAACACATTCTCGATACGGTCCCAGCCGTAACCCATGTTCCTTGTATTTTTACCAAATGTATCATCCCAGGAGTCTGCTCCCGTGGCGCGAGGCCCTTTCGGCAGTCCGCCCCAGAAGTGCGTGATGGAGTTTCCAATAATGACGGTTGCAGGCGGATTCTTTCTATTGAGATCTAAAATTTCTTGATGCCTGGCTTCCCAATCGTAGTTGTTAAGCTCGCGCATTTGTATCACGGGCCGTGTCGTGGACGCAATGCCTTTATACTCATGCAATATCTGACGCAAATGCTTTTCATAACCTTCCGCATAACGCATCATTCCGAGGTCATTGGGATGCGTCCCGTCCACCATTGTCTCGATATCCTGTCCGAAATCTGCTTTTGGAATAATAAATATTTGCCGGACACCTTCCGATTTGAGCTGTGCAAAAGCTTCTTTCAAAGTTTCGTTTACCTCGCTGTAAAAATGTTTGCTTTGCGGATTCATATCCTCATCCGTATAACCCGCATGTGATGCGAGCACGATCGGCGTGTTCGGATGTTTTTTACGCAATGCGCGCGTGGTGGCGAGAATCCTGTTTTTTACATCCTCAATGGTAATTCCAAGTTTGGAATCGGGCCTGATTGTAAGATTTGGTAGGCAATCCAGCACGAATATTTTGGCATCAATTTCCGAAACGATGCTCACAACTTCCTCTTCCAGCCGCCCATTTCCTGAAAATCCGAGGTTAATGAGCGGATGGTCCAGTTTCCTTCCCAAAATTGCCGTCCAGGCCATTCCGGGGCGAGAAGCACAGGCGCCGTGTGCAATGGAAGTGCCGTAAATAACGATCGGCTTGTCCGGTCTGGTGGCGAGCGGCGTGAATGCTGTTCCTTCCGGCGCTCCCACTTCCAGCCACTTCACGCTGTTGTATAATGGAAGATAGAGCCTGTATTCCCGGCCTCTTTGGTGGTATGAATCATTAGGTTCGAGACCTCTGAAAGTGTAAGTTATCGTGTCGCCGAACGTATATTTCCCTGCACACCAACGCCAGTCGCCGTCACTGGAAATAGCATAAAGATCCACACCGCTCACGCCCGTGGCAGGCATATGAGGCAGCGCGTGTTTGCCGTTCACGACATAACGCACGCTGATTTCAGCAGAATTGGCCCGAAACCGCAACATTAGCCCGGCAGATTGATTTGAAAGTCCCCAAACTTGCTCCCTAACCTGTTTTTCTGCTCGGGCTGGCAGCCTGTCGTAAGGATTTTTCACTTCCTTGGGCCAAGCTTGTCCTTCCAAAACCGGGAATGTGGCTGTTTGCGGATTCCACCAATTTATCTTGGTGGTTTGGGCAAATGTAAAATGAAACGAAAGGACTAATCCAAAGCAGGCGAAGGCGTTTTTAAACTTCATATAAAAAGAAATGGACACTTCTGAATATGTTCAAAAGTGCCCGTTCGCTTGTTTCTTACTTTGAAGATCCGAATTATTTGATGATCACGCCGTCTGCGATAAACGTCAGTTCTTCCTTAGGTTCGGTGATTTTCTCAATTTCTTCTTTGCTCTGTCCGGCATCTTTGGCATAATGCTGCAAATGCTCAACAGGAATTGTTTTCTTCTGCGCTTGTCCTTCAAAAACCACCGTTTTTCCACTGATATCTTTGGGAACGAAAAACGCGTAGTCCTTGAACATGACACGCATAGTTTCTCCATTATCCAGCTTTACCGCCATCCAGCAGCCTTTCACCTGACAAACCGATTCCACCTGACCGCTTACCTTGGCTGCCATTTCTGTTTTATCCCCCATTTTTTCAGGGAGCGCGCTGGCTTCAATGGCTTTGTTTTCATTAATTTCCTTACCAAAATGGTTGGAATTTTGCGCTTGTACCGCCAATGCGCCCATGAAAAGCAACATTAGCATCATTACTTTTTTCATTTCGTATATGTGTTTAAGTGTAAATCAATCATTCCAAAACTTCTACCCAGCCTTTGCAATGGTTACCCTGCGGCGTGTCCACAACATAAAAATACGTCCCGTTTCCGATTCCCTTGCCCCAGTCATTCTTGTAATCCGACGTTTTGAAAACCGATTTCCCCCATCTGTTAAACACTTCCAGGGAAGCCGGCAGGACCGGAACAATGAAAAAATCGTTCTTGCCATCCCCGTTGGGCGTAATCACATTTGCCAGCGTAAATGGTGGCGATGCTATTACTTTTTTCGATGCCGTCAATGCACATCCTGCACTGTTATAAGCAGTTAATGTGATGGTGTATTCGCCGGGTGTTTCGTAAATATATTCATTAATCTCCGGATCTGAAACGGTGTTGCCCGTCCCTAAATTCCACTCATAGCGCTGCGCATTTTTGGTTTGATTGGACATAGAATAACTGAATGGCGCATTACAAGCTCCGCCGGATTGATTTATTTCAAAAATCGGCTCATGCGTCCTGTCTACTTTAACCGTAATCTCGCGCACAGGCCGGCAACCGTCCATATATGTGCCTTCAATAGTGTAAGTCGTTGTTTTCGTCGGCTTTACTGTGACCGATTTGCCAATGGTTTCTTCCAGCCCGTCCGTTGCCAGCCAGCGATACTTCGTTCCATCGCCCGATACAGAAAGCACAACAGTAGCACCTGCACAAACTTCCACATCCGGCATCTCAACGAAATCAGTTTTTTTATCAACATTAACCTTCATTTTCTCCGTCACCTTACAGCCGCTCGCATTGCTGATTTCGACAGAAAATTCGGCGTCTTCTCTCACAGTCACAGATGGCATTGCAATCGCAGCATTATCCATTCCCGTTGCAGGCGACCATTTATATTGTGTCCCTCCCGAGGCCCAAAGTTGCAATTTCGTGTTTTCACAAACCGTCGTATCGGCCTTAATCTTGCTATTCAGCGTTTCTACGATAATTTTCTTCTGCACAACATCCACGCGCTTACAGCTCAGCCGGTTATATGCCTTCAAAGTAACCGTATATTCGCCCGGTTTGGTAAAAGTATATTCCGACTGGTCCTCTTCACGTGAAAACGTGCTTCCGCCAACGTCCCAAATGTAATCCACGCCGCCTTCGCTTGTGTTTACAAATGATAACGACAAAGGCGCACAGCCGCGCAAAACATCCTTTGTGCTTCCTGAATACACATCAAAATCGGCTTTAAGACGGTCAATGTCTATCTTGAAAGCTGCATTGTTGCAATTCTCGCTGTTATTTGTTTTGGACCAGGCTTGCGGCGTAGCCGGAAAGCCGCTGCCGCCGCAGGCACAAGTTGCATGGTAAATGGTGCCGTTCTTATCAAACCGGCTCGTTCCGCCATCCACATGATCACCCTGAACCTGGCCGGACCGATCACGGCTGCCAAAATAAGTGGCATATAGCAGTGATTTCGCGCCCTGCTCCAAGATGGCGATGTAAAAATTATTACCATTCGTTAATGATTGGATCGCATCGTCCGTTACGACCAAATTCGTGGTCGTGCTATTTGGGTTATTACCCGTGGTTGAATTTACATTGCCGCCCCAGCCGGCCAGATAAATATTACCACATTCACTTACCAAAAATGCTGTTGGCGAAATATCAGGAATGCCCCTGCCTGATCCTATCACCGTTGAAAAAATGGTTTTTGACAATCCTGCGTCCAATGCATGCACGAATTGACCGCTTTTCGCATTTTGATATACACCCTGACTCACCGGATAAGGGCCGTTCGTGAGGCCATACACATATACATTGCTGCTCGCGTCCAGATCCAGCAAATAGGCCCCATCCTGATTAGGCGTTCCCAAATAGGTCGTGCCCAACAATTTATCATTGGCATAATGTGCCACAAATCCGTCCTCCGTTCCGTTCAAGGCTTTTTGAAACGATGACGCATTGGTCGGCAGATTTTTGCTTTGCGTAATTCCGGCCACGTAAATGTCGCCTGCGGCCGAGATTTTAAGCGAATAAGCAGCGTCCCACTCGCTCCCGCCCACAAATGTTCCCCATAGCAAACTGGTTAAGCCAGAATTGAATTTCAAAACCACACCATCCTGAACGCCAGCAAATTTAGCCTTTACAGCATTTTTCAAAGGAAAATTGGCTGAATTGGTCGAGGAAACGATGAGGACATTATCATCCTTATCAACCCCGATTTCACCTCTGAAACTGTCACCATAATTGCGAATCGCCGCGAGGTCTGCCATGCTGACCCCATCATTTCCGCTGCCTCCAACAAAGGTCGACGCAATGAGTTGCTTGCCATCTGTGCTTAGTTTGGAAACAAAAATGTCGCTGCCGTTATCCAGATCCAGCCCCGATATAGGAATTACTTTTGTTCCGCCGCCAAAGGCAGTTTGAAAAGCGCCGGTTTTGGCGGGGAAGTTTTTGGAAGATGTTGTTCCCAAAATCAATAATTCCTTTTTGCTATTAATGATCAGGCTGCTGGGAATGTCGGTGTTGCTGCCTCCCAGGAATGTGGCGTAGATGAGCTTGCTGCCGTCCGGTGTGAATTTCATGATTGCAACGTCGACCTGGCCTTCAAATTTGGTTTGAAAAGCACCGACCGTTGCCGGAAAATTTGTCCCAAAAACAGTCCCGCCAGAATAGAGATTACCTTCATCATCATACGTCGCTGTGTGTCCCCAGTTATCCGCAACCGAACCGGAATAAGTGGAAAAAATCAGTTCAGGGTCAATGGTCAGCTTTTCCGATTTATTGTAGGCCTTCGGAATGCTGAATGTGGCAACATTATCCGCAGATAATAGAAATTTCGAAGATACTTCCGTAGTCCTCGCATTGATCTGCTGAAATGAATACGGCTCCGCTTCCTTGAACTGCCCAATGCTCGTTTTTACAACGATCTGACCTGTTTCATTCACAGAAACTTTTTCAGCACCATTGTATTTCATCATAATCTGTGAAGGATCAGCCTGCGGATGAACGATAAATTCGTATTTAAGTTTGAATTGATGCAGATAAACACGCATATCAATGCCTTCGTAGAGATTTTTATAAATCACTTCTTCAAATCCCTTCACACCACCGGCCCAGTTTTGCTCTTCCTTGCCTAAGAAATAGTTAAAACCAGTCTCAATGGGAGCATTAGCAGTGCATTTTACATTGGCAGAAGCACCTAAAAACTGCACTTCAACACCATGTGCAGCGATAGATTTGTCATTTTCCCGTGCGCCGGGTGAAGCAACAGGTTGTTTCGCATGATTGGCTGAAACCTGCCCGGCATTGTATAAAACGTAAACTAGCGATTGTTTTTTGAGGAAAAGGAAGCCACCCGAGATTTCGGTGCGGAACAAAATGTCCGATTCCCACTGACCACGGTTTTCGATAAAATGCATTCCGGCAGCAAAGCAGTTGCTAATGATGCAGATTAAAAACAGAAAAAGTAAAACGATAGGACGTAGATTTCTCCGCATATTTGGCTCCGCTGTATTTCTATTTGAACGCAGAAACTGAAATGATATTTTCACAAAATTCATATTCCTGTTTCACATTCGAGCCGAGCAAAACGAGCTGATTTTGTGTGTGATGGACCACGTGATCGAGATACCACGTGATGCCCGGAACGTCCAGATTGGTCGTAGGCTCGTCGAGAAAGATAACGGGGACGTCGGACATGAAAGCAAGGCCCAGCTTTACGCGCTGTTTCATGCCAGACGAAAAATGCCGGAGCGTCTTTCCGCTAGCATGCGGCAATTGAATAAAATCCTCGAAATCTTTAAAAGAAAGGCCGTTTTTGAATGGCTTGAATTTGCTGTGAAACTGGATCAGTTCACGCAAGGTGAATTCTTCGATCAGTTCAAGATAGGGCGCCGCTACGACCAGATGTTTGTACCAATGATCAACTTCGATCTCCTTTCCCGTTTGGTCAATGTATTTTATTATACCCTCAGAAACGGGCATAATGCCGGTTAGCAATTGCAATAATGTTGATTTTCCGCTGCCATTCGGCCCCACAAAAGTATATTGTTGCCCGGCCGCCAACTCAAAACTGGCATTGCGGACAATCCATTCCTTGACAAATTTTTTCCCTATTTTCTCAACTGATATCTGCACTTTTCAAACTTTGAGTGATGAAGGCGGTTGTGAAACCTTCTATTTCGCTGCATAATGATCGTAAGCTGCCTTGGAAACCTGCGCCATAACCAGTTCGGTTGCTTTCAGATCCGCTGTTGAATTTGAGATAAATAAAACAATTGCGAAGCTTTTGCCATTGGGCATTTTCACAATGCCGACGTCATTGACAGCAGCCATAACGCCTTTATCATTTGTCCCTGATGTGCCTGTCTTATGCGCCACAACGGCATCCTTTGGCAGTTGACCTTTGATCCTGTTCAGGCCCGTTGGGCCATCAATCATGATTTTAGATAAAAAATCGTGGCTGGTTTTGGAGAGATTTTTTCCTTTATAAAAAATGTCGAGCAGTTGCAGCATAGCACCAGGTTTGCACCAGTTGGTGTACTGAACATTCCAATCCTGCCCCATTTGCTCCTCGTTAGCCACGATAGCAATGTCCTTCACGCCCAAACTATGCACATAATCCTGAACCGGTTTTGTGCCGCCAGCAAGTTTGAAAAGAATGTCGCAGGCAATGTTATCACTCAATGAAACCATGTTTGTTAACAGGTCCGCAATGGTTAAATCGACATTTCCGGCGGGATATTTGTCCCGTATCGGGCTGTGAGTTTTAAGCTGAACGTCTTCTTTTGTAAGATGATATTTCTGGGTCAGCGTAAGTTTTCCCTTATCAACCTGATCCAGAACGGCCATTGCGATAGGGAATTTGAAGGAGCTTAGCATGGGAAACTTGTGCTCAGCATTCAAAATGGTCATTTCCTTGCTCTGTAAATCCATGATGGCAACACCTTTGACGCCATCGATTTGCTTGGTAATGCTTTCTATCCGGCTTTTAAGATCTGCTTTTTGAGCTAATAATATATTGGGCAAAAAGAATATCGTCGTTAACAGAATACTGCGTAATGTATTTATTTTCATTTGCTTGGCTAATTTCCCTTTTTTATTTGATCACTTTTTTCGCTTTTCTTTTCTCTTTCTTCAATAGTCAATCTTACGAGCTCAATGCGCGTGTCCTGCATGGAAACGACCTGGAATGCATAAGGCGGAATGCTAACGGTTTCGTTCACTTCCGGTAAGTCTCCAAAATTGTCGATTAACATTCCCGCCAGCGTGTCATAATCCCCTTCCGGAAGCTCCCAGCCGTATTTTTCATTCAAATAATCCAGCTCGTGGCGGGCACTCAATATGTAGCTATCGTCATCCAGCTTGCGCTCCGTCCAGTCTTCGGTAGAGTCGTATTCATCCTGAATTTCACCAAAAATCTGCTCAACCACATCTTCCACACTCACCAGTCCCGATGTCCCTCCGAACTCATCTACAACCAATGCCAGGCTCCTTCTTTCTTCCAAAAACCGCAGCATTAAGTCGCTGGCAGGCATTGCTTCGGGCACAATAAGGATGGGCGTGATAATGTTGCTGATCTCTTTTGGCTTTTTAAAAAGGGATAATGCGTGGCAATAGCCTAAAACTTCATCCACGGACTCGCGATGGACGATGATTTTGGAATGACCACTGGTCAGGAATGCAGTCCGTAAATCTTCAATGCTTGCATTCACATTAACAGCCGAAATTTCAGTCCTGGGAATCATACAATCCCTGATCCGCAGATCCTTGAAATCCAATGCATTAATAAACATTCTTTCCTCAATGCTATGGTCATCAAAATCAGGATCGTCGGCAGAAATCGCATCGTCGCGTAACGAAGGCGATAGAATATTTTCTTTCACAAATGGCTCCACAACCCAATAAAGCGGCGTAATGACCCATTCGGCAAAGCGAACGGGGAAGGCGGAAAGGTCTAATATGTTCGGGAAAGCCCGGCCGATTTTCACCCAGCTGGAATAACTTGCCATCCATACTACAATTAAAACAGCAAACATTCCGGCAACTAATGCACCTTCATGCATGCCCAGATCAACTAAAAGCAGGGGATAAAAAGTCGCTACGGCCAAAAAACAGCCTAATGCAACGGTCACCAAGCGGATCATCCGCAATATCCGTCGCCAATATAATGTTTGGTAAACTTCCTCAGATTTCTCGTGCCGCAATGAATAGCGATCTATGGAAACATCCAGCAAAACAGAGCGCACGGCCCCATAATAACCCGCGAGGATGAAAAAAACGACCGTTAACCCCAGGAATAGCATGCTCATTTTTTTGCAGTTTTAACCGGCTTGTTCTTTTTCATATCAACTTTCATTTCTGCTTCTTTTTTAGCTAACAATGAAGCCTTTAACCTGCTGAATTGGAACATTAGTAAGCACATAATGGCCAGCAAGAGCAGCCAGTAACTTTCAAACATGGTTGTCCGTCGAAATTCGAGGACCCACATTACGAAAAAGCCCAGTGCGAGGGCAATCAGGATTGTCCTGGTCAGTTTGGTATTCATCAATATTTCTTTCGTGTCACAATCTTGCAGACAAATGCCCGCAAATTCAATCATTTTCAAAGATACGCAGATTGCGCCAAAACGATTATAGATAGATTAATCTTCGTCACAAAGCATAATATACCCTTGATATTTCCTCCATTTTCTGTAAAATACCTAACTTGCAGGGATTCCCGCGCAGTTCATTTTTTATATCTGAATTGTAAAATTTATTCTTGAAAAAATATTCTTTATTACTATGAGCGAAACTACAAAACGCTTTGCGCCCGGTGTTGTAACCGGTGACGGAGTTAGCGAAATTTTCCGCCACGCCAACGAAAATAACTATGCCCTTCCGGCGGTTAACGTGGTAGGAACCAACTCAGTAAATGCAGTTCTTGAAACTGCCAAAGCGGTTAATAGCCCCGTTATCATTCAGTTTTCAAATGGCGGAGCGATATTTTATGCTGGAAAAAGTCTTTCTAACACCGATCAGAAAGCTGCAATCGCAGGTGGCGTTTCCGGCGCGATGCACGTGCACCAGATGGCAGCACTTTACGGCATTCCGGTAATTTTGCATACTGACCATTGCGCAAAAAAATTGCTTCCATGGATCGACGGTCTTCTTGAAGCAGGCGAGCGTCATTTCGACCAACATGGTATCCCATTGTACAGCTCTCACATGCTGGACCTTTCGGAAGAGCCAATTGAAGAAAACATTGAAATTTCAGCGAAATACTTCGAGCGCATGGCGAAAATCGGCATGACACTTGAAATTGAACTGGGTGTAACGGGTGGCGAGGAAGATGGCGTTGACAACAGCGACGTAGACAGCTCAAAATTGTACACACAGCCAGAAGAGGTTGCTTACGCATACGAAGAGCTTTCCAAAATCTCTCCAAACTTCACCATTGCAGCAGCGTTCGGCAATGTTCATGGTGTTTACAAGCCGGGAAATGTGAAGCTTGAACCAAAAATCCTTCGCAACTCTCAGCAATTTATCCAAGAAAAATTCGGAACGGCTGAATTGCCCGTTAACTTCGTATTCCACGGAGGATCAGGCTCTTCCCGCGAAGAAATCCGCGAAGCCATCGAATACGGAGCGATCAAAATGAACATCGACACCGATATGCAATGGTCAACCTGGGAAGGGCTTCTGAAATATTACAAAGAAAACGAAGGCTTCTTGCAGACTCAATTGGGTAACCCAAATGGCCCTGATTCGCCAAACAAAAAATATTACGACCCCCGCGTATGGCTACGCAAAGGCGAAGAAAGCATGATCCAACGCTTGAAACTGGCGTTTGAAGATTTGAACTGCATTAACCAGCTGGGATGATTTTTAGCTGTTTTTGATGAGATGGAAAAGCAACCTGCGAGGGTTGCTTTTTTTGTGTGAAACATAATGTTTTCGGCTTGATTAGCGAATCAACATCAATGTCCCAGTTTTAGGAGGAATTACATTATCTAATTTCACCTTATAGGGATAAACACCCGGTTGATTCGAACTTCCGTCGAATGGTTTTGGATAACCTTTTGAGTGAAAAATTATGTTGCCCCAACGATTATAAATTGTCACCTCCGCATCGGGGTATTTGTCAATTCCCTTTAATTCCCAAGTATCATTGATCCCATCACGATTTGGTGTAAATGCGTCCGGAATAAAAAATTTACTACAAATTTTTACTTTAATTTCTTTTGATGTTTTACATCCATGCGCATTGCTAACAGTCAAAGTGTACAAACGGTCAATATCCGTTGTAACCAAAGGCATTGAAAT
The DNA here is from genome assembly GCF_023822005.2 of Dyadobacter fanqingshengii. Lineage (GTDB taxonomy): Bacteria > Bacteroidota > Bacteroidia > Cytophagales > Spirosomataceae > Dyadobacter > Dyadobacter fanqingshengii. The sequence goes on along the minus strand of NZ_CP098806.1, from coordinate 5,968,573 downwards.
CGATGACTCATTTAATCCGTCCCGTGGAAGCCACTCATAATGCAAACCAGAGGAATCTTTAATACCAATTCTAAAGCCTACCCCATTAGTGACGCAAATTTCTTCCGAAAGATCAAACTTTGGAGAGTCTTGAACTTGAACCGTTTGCTTAGCGACCAAGCTGGGACAGGGCGCTGTTAGAGAAATAGTATAAATCAATTCATGTACACCAACGCCAGCTTGTTTTGGATAAAAAACACCATCAACGATGCCTGGTCCTTGAAAAACTCCGCCAACAGGAGAACCAACTAATGGAATGGGCTTGTCATCATTTCCGCAAACGGGCAGAATCGGTTCTATTTCAACCTTTACATTCGAGTTGGATGATTGTTCTATTGCGATTGTATCTGAAAGCAACTTGCACGCTGGTGATTCGACAATAGCCCAATAATTACCTGGCTCCGAAACTGTTAATGAATTGCTTTTATTAGTGAGCAAACTGCTATTTTTAAACCAGTTGTAAGAATAGCGCAGATCTTTTGGACCTACAAGGACTGTTTCGCTTGGCTGTTCGCAAGAGGTGGACGTGCCGTGTTTTTCAAGTTTGAATGATGAGTTGGCACCAGTTACATGAACTTTCTTCGATTCAACTGTATTCACACAATTTCCTGATCTGTATATGTTGAAACTGTAATCTCCCTCCTGAGTTATTTCCAGGCTACTACTTGTGGCACCTGGGATCACCTTACCATTGCGCATCCACTGATAACGCAAGTCAGTATTTGTCTTTGCAGTTAGAGTTATCCTATCTTTTGAACAAATTGTTGCATTAGAAACGATTGCGTTGTTCAAATAAACATTTCTGTCCATTGTTTCTGGAGAGCAACCAAGTACAAATAACGCGTATTCACGAATAGCAGCACCTAATCGCCGACCACCACGAAATTCCTCAACGCAAACTGCAAAGGTAAAATAACCATATTCCCTCGGAGTCACGGTCAGTAATCCTGTCTCTGAATTTATGGTAAGCGCCGGATTACCAGGTATTGCATTTGCTGCACTATAATCTTGCTTCCACTCCAGTGGAGAATTTGTGCTTGAATGATGACCTGAGAGGTTAACTAATGAATATTTAAGTTTGTCTCCTTCTGAATCACTAGCTAAAATTCTCTGCGTGAAAGGCTGTTGAAAACAGATGAAAAACTCCGTCAGCTCGTTTATTGCGGGGGTTGAATTGTGAAAGGGATAGTTATTATACATGATTGGCGGGAACAGAGTCCTGAGCGTAGTGGTATAATTTTCAGGATGCTCGATATTGGCGATATTTGGTGATCGGCAACAATCTGTCCACTCAAGATAATAACCCTCGGGGTCAGAATAAGATGGCGGATAAATTGAAACACTAATTTCATAATTTGCATAAATTGTATTTATTTCCACAGGACCAATGCAAATAGACTTGTCATAACTTATCTTCTGGCTAGAAGTTCTCACAAGCTTAAATGATTCAACCTCAGAACCGTTACTTTTCTTAATCATCCTAACATTCACTTCATTATCTGAGAATGAGCCGTTCGTTTCGTCGATATGCAGCTTTAACGAAATTATGTATCTTCCAATAGTCTGATCGACTGTTTTCATCTGCAAATAACCGCCGATAATGTTCTTGGCAATGCCCTCTTTGCAGATTAATACGAAGAAAAGTATAACAATGAAAATTCTGAAGCCCCTATTAAACATTTTAACCCACTTTAAGTTTCAATGCTAATATCGTCGTCAGTCATAGGTTGAAACAATTCCGATTATTAGAAGGCTAGTTTGAATTATTCTTGGGATAAGTTGGGTTAGCTCAAACAAAAGAATTTAAACTTAATGATTTACGAAAAAACGAAAGCATTTTCGGCAGATTCATTGGGTAACCTAAATGGCCCAGATTCCTCAAACAAAAAATACTGCGACCCCCGCGTATGGCTACGCAAAGGCGAAGAAAGCATGATCCAACGCTTGAAACTGGCGTTTGAAGATTTGAACTGCATTAACCAGCTGGGATGATTTTTAGCTGTTTTTGATGAGATGGAAAAGCAACCTGCGAGGGTTGCTTTTTTTTGTGCTCAATGGTAGAAAAGCCTTAAAACCCCTGCAAAAAACTAGCCGCGTTGATAATTGGAATTCCTCTGAACGGATGAAGCACCAATAAGTCAGGATCGCCGGATATAATGCAGGACGCCTTGGAAGCGACGGCTAACTCCAAGAACATGTTGTCTTTGGGATCTCGGCAGTCTGAGACAACAACATCCACAACTTCGTACAGGAACAAAGAGAGGAATTTATCGGCAAGTTCCTCCCTCTCACCTATTGTGAAATATTTGTCAAATTTTGTGCGGAACAGAACATTCAAAAATTCGCTCCAAGTAGAGTCCGAATAAACTATGATGCCTAAATCGAAAGCTCGCTTAATCGCTGCTGTTCGTAGAATGCGGAGATAATGCGGCGCTTATGAGTGTGTTGGTATCGAAAACAAATTTATTTTTCATTCAAAATCTGCTCCAATATGTCGTCGTTAAAACCTCTTCCCTCAGATTTTATGCGTAGATTTTCAAGAAATGGCCATATATCCTCTGTTTTTTTCTCAAAAATTACACTCAAAACCTGGTCCAATTTCTGCGAAATTTCCTGACGAAACTTCGGGTCCGTATTGCGCCACTTTCTTGCAATTCCATCTTCAACTTCAATTACAATGCGATCCATATCAATTGAGTTATAGTTTAAACAAAAATACTAAAATTGCAGAAGCAACTAGCCCTTGACAGGTGGCCAGACTCCCTACAAACTCATTATCCGATTCCTATGTGCCTCGCCCCAATTCCTAAGCACTTCAATAACAGGCTTCAATGTGTGGCCGTAATCTGTTAATGTATATTCCACAACCACAGGAATCGAATCGTATACTGTCCTCTTGACAAGACAATTCGCTTCCAGATCTCTTAGTTCTTTAGATAACATTTTATCGGTGATGCCGGGGATTTCTTTGGCGATCTGGGAAAAGCGTTTATTTCCGAAGATCAGGGAGATGATGATGGGCAACTTCCACTTTCCGCTTAAAACTTCCAATGCGTCGCGGACTGGAAGGATGCTTTTTGTGCATTCTCCGTAAGTATGAGTGGCCTTTTTTGCTGCAATTTCTATTTCTGCTGTTTCCATGACTGAACTTTTTTAACTATCCTTTGGTATAGTACTTACAAATGTATAGCTTATTTATTTAAGTTTGCATATCGAAATTACTAAAATATTTGAAATGAATAACCTAATAGAAGACCTGAACTGGAGATATGCTGCTAAAAGATTGAATGGACAGGCAGTTCCACAAGAAAAATTGAATACTATCTTGGAAGCCATCAAGTTATCACCCTCTTCTGCTGGCTTGCAACCGTATAATATCGTCGTGATCAGTGATCAGGAAACGAAAAATAGGATTTTCAGAGAAGCTGCTCCGCAGCCACAGATCCCGGATGCATCGCATTTGCTTGTTTTTGCAGCCTGGGATAAAATCACGGCCGCGCAAATCAGCGAATATATGAACCTGATTGCAACAACCCGTGGTATTACTGTGGAATCGTTGTCGAAATTTCAGGAGAATGTAACCAACAGCGTCCAGGCCCGGTCGGAGGAAGGAAATTTTAACTGGGCAGCGCGTCAGGCGTACATTGCACTTGGACACGCATTGGTTGCAGCAGCTACGGAACACGTGGATGCGACGCCGATGGAAGGTTTTAATAATGCTAAATTGGACGAGATTTTAGGCCTGGGCGAAAAAGGTTTGAAAAGTGTTGTGATCATGACATTGGGTTACCGCGACAGTGAGAATGATGGATTGTCCAAAGCAAAAAAGGTAAGAAGGTCCCACGAAGAGCTTTTTATTTCCATTTGATTAATAATTGACCTAACAGACTGAAACAATGAAAGTTGAGATATGGAGTGATGTCATGTGTCCTTTTTGCTACATAGGCAAACGGAAATTTGAAAAAGCATTGGAACAATTTCCTCAGAAAGAAAAAATCCAGGTGGAATGGAAAAGTTTCCAGCTCAACCCTGCCATGAAAACGGAGCCTGGAAAAACCATTAATGATTATCTGGCAGAAGTGAAAGGCTGGTCTCCTGAATATGCTGCACAAATGAATGATCATGTGAGCGCTATTGCAGCCGAAGTGGGGCTGGAATACAACATGGACAAAGCCGTGGTTGCCAATTCGTTTGATGCACACCGTTTCGTGCAATATGCGAAAACAAAGGGCAAAGGCGATGATGCGGAAGAACAATTGTTCAAAGCATATTTTACCGACGGCAAAAATACCGCGGATCACGAGACATTGCTGGATTTGGGTTCTCAAATTGGGCTTGATACGAACGAATTGAAAGCGGTTTTGGATGGATCAAAATTCAGTGACGAGGTTAGAAAAGATATATATGAAGCCCAGCAGGTTGGTGCGCGTGGTGTTCCATTCTTTGTTTTGGATCGAAAATATGCCGTATCAGGCGCCCAGCAGCCGGAAACATTTCTAGGCGCTTTGGAAAAATCATTCGGTGAATGGGAGCAAGCAAACCCTGAACCATTGGTTTCCCTCGCCGACGGCCCGAATTGCACGGTCGACGGGCAATGTGATTAGTGGTTAACATCACCTTGGTACGGTTATAGAGGAGAGTCAGCAAGAGCACAAATCAGAAATTTGATCTAATTTGTGCTTATTGCATAAAATGACATTCTACCTCTATGCGCGTCGCGTTGCTACTCTTCATTGTTTTTGGTTTACAGTCGCAGTTAATCGCAGGCGGGATAAAGGGCCGTATTACAACGGCCAAGGGTGAAGCGCTTGCTTACGCAGGCGTTGCAGTTAAGGGAACGAGTAACGGGACAATGGCCAATGAAGAAGGAGAATACGAATTCACCTTAGCGCCAGGATCTTACGAAATTATCTTCCAGTTTTTGGGTTTCAAAAGCATTTCCAAAAATGTAACGGTCGGCAACGACTTTACTGAAATGAATGTCGTGCTTGAAGAGCAGGCGCTCAATCTCCGCGAAGCGACCATTGGAAAAGGAAAGGAAGATCCTGCATATAGCATTATGCGACGGGCGATTGCCAAAGCGCGTTTTCACCAACTCCAAGTTCGTGGTTATACAGCCAAGGTTTATTCAAGAAGCACTGCATTACCCACGAAAATTCCATATCTCGTTGAAAAAAGATTGAAGAAAGAAGGCGTTCAGGAAGGGAAAGCCATTCTGAATGAGAGTGTTGCTGAAATAAAATACCGCAGGCCCGCGAGTTATACGCAAAAGATCGTTTCTACGCGTAACAGTCTAGATAACAGTATTCCTTCTCCCAATGAATACATTCTGGCGAGCCTATACAGTCCGGAAATTGCCGGCACCATTTCGCCGCTTTCACCCAAAGCATTTGCTTATTACCGGTTTGAATATGAAGGTTATTTTGAGGATCAGGGTCAATTGGTCAACAAAATAAAAGTGATTCCGCGCGCCTATGGCGAAGGTGTTTTTAAAGGAAGCCTTTTTATTCTGGAAGATCGCTGGGCGATTCATAGTTACGATCTGCAAACAACCACAAGCGGTCTGAACATTTCAGCAAAGCAAATTTTTAGTCCGGTTCAAAATGTGTGGATCCCCGTTAATCAGCAGTTTCGCATTAATGGAAGTTATCTTGGCTTTGCCGGGGAATTCAAATATCTGGTTTCATTGACATATCAAAAACTGGACATTGACCCTGGATTGAAAGAGGACATTGTCATTGCGGATCATAAAAAAGATCATGTTGCAAAGGAAACAAGCCGGAAGGAAAACCTGGAAAAGCTGATCCAGGATCAAAAGCAATTCTCCACCAAAAATTTCCGAAAACTCACCAAAGAATACGAAAAAGAGCAGAAAAAGGAACGTAAAATGGATGGAGGCAGCGACCGATTGGTGCGGCAGGATTCCATTATTATTGATACAATGGCCAACAAGAGGGACACTACTTACTGGCAAGCGCTCCGCCCTATCCCGCTCACAAAGTCAGAAGTGACCAGTTATGTGCTGCAAGACAGCATTAAAGTCGTGAAAGATTCAATTCGCGAAAAACGGAAACCTGATTCGCTGGCATTTAAGCCGTTGCATTTGTTGACGGGAAATACATATTCACTGGGAGACAGAAAAACATTCTATTTCAAAAGTCCGCTCCTATCCATTAGTTACAACACCGTGGAAGGAAATGCAATCAACATTCTTACCCAGTGGGAAAAAAAATGGGGCAAATCGTATCGGTTTAACATTAGTCCGCTTGTGCGCTATTCGTTTGGACGCAAAAGGGTTTACGGAAACCTTACCACCAACATTGGCAATGATAAATGGAACCTGATGCTATCGGGCGGAGAAATGGCGAGTCAGATCAACAATAACAACCCTATCCCACCGCTTCCCAACAGCATTGGCGCCAGATTTTTTGATCGCAATTTCATGAAGCTGTATCAAAAGCAGTTTGGTCGGGCTGAATTCGCGCTAAGTAACATTGCTGATATCCTTAGTTTCAATGCAGGTTTGGAATTCGAGCATAGGAAAGAGCTTTTCAATCAGGAAAGCGCGCGTCCTATCTTTTTTTGGAACCAATATTATTACACGCCAAACCGACCTGAAAACAGGGAATTGCAAAACACAGGCTTCCCAATCCACAACGCAACGATTTTAGATCTTACCGCCACGGTCAGACCATGGAGGCGATATCTGATCAGAAATGGCGAAAAGCGCTATTTGAGAAGCAAAGGACCATCATTTAGTGTGAATTACAAGACCGGGCTCGCGTTTGCAGGAGATGTGGATTACTCGATGTTGCAGGGGAGCATGCGTCAGAATCTAAGCCTCGGACCGCGGAGCAATCTTGAATATTATGTAAACGGAGGCGGATTTCTGAGCACGAAACAAATGTATTTTCCTGATTACAGGCATTTTATGGGCAATGAGTTCTTTTTCCAATATGCATATCCCCCGGACCAGTTTCGGATGCTGCAATACTATCGTTACAGCACCTCATCGTGGTTTTTTCAAGCACACGCCATCTGGACGTCACAACGATTTGCGCTTACCCGTATAGAAGCATTGCGGATTACCGGCATTTCAGAAACGCTGCAATTGCATTATCTGAGAGTACCAACAATCCGCAATTATACGGAGGCAGTTTATGGGATCGACGACATTCTGCGCGTTATCCGCCTGGAAGCTGTCGCCCAATTCCACGGCAGCCACTTTAAAGGAATGGGCTGGCGCGTGGGGACTTCTATAAAATTTGGAAGGTAGGTTTAACGCACCTTCTCCGCCTTAAACCGCGGCAATTCCCTGGATATCGACGGATAGGTGTTGTTATCAGGATTAATGTCGGCCATTCTCTGGCTTGGATCTATTACGATTCTTTCAATGTCAGCCAGATTCCTATCTATGGAGAAGGAATATTCAGGATAAGTCCAGGCCCAGTCGTTCAGATACGTAGTTTTAGAATATAGTGCTTCGGATTTTTCTCCACGCATGAGTTCCAGTGGAACGTTGAAGTTCTCCTGGCTCCCGTCTTTATAGCTTACCACCACGTCAAGCGGCATCGGTATTTGGCCTATTTTTTCCAAAACAACCGTGGTTTTAGTGGCATTCGCCACAACTTCTTTAATGCCGTAATCTATGGTTTTGGTTGTTCCTACAAAATCTTCCCAATACCAATCCAACTCCAGCCCAGATTCCTTTTCCATGATCCGTTTCAGATCATTAGGATTCGGGTGTTTGAATTTCCACTCATCGAAATAGCGTTTCATGCCGCTTTCCAGCTTTTGCTTTCCGATAATGTAGCCAAGCTGGTTCAGGAAAACTGCGCCTTTGGAATAACTGGCAATGCTGTAAGCGCGGTTGGTATTATAATGATCGGCATGCGTTGTTAATGGCTCTTCCAGGCCAGATTTAACAAGATTTCGGTAACTGGTTGTGCTTCCGCGCTGCGCATCGAGCCTGGACGGAAACAATTCGGCCATCACAATATTTTGTGCGTAGGTTGTGAAACCTTCGTCCATCCACGCATATTTGGATTCATTTGTCCCTAAAATCTGCTGAAACCAGCTGTGAATCGATTCGTGGACAGTTACGCTAACCAATCCGCCGAGATTCAGACGGCCCGTAATCAATGTTGCCATTGCATACTCCATTCCGCCATCACCGCCCTGGATAACCGAATATTGCTTGTAAGGATAACGCCCGAATTTCTCGTTCATGATTTTGAAACAACGCACGGCAAGTGGCTCCATTTCTTTCCAGACATTCGCCAATGTGTCGGTCTGATAAAAAAAGTGCATATCCAGATTATCGTCTACTTTCACCACGTCGTGCTTGTAATCGCGATCGGCCGCCCACATGAAATCATGCACTTCTGGTGCGATGAAATGCCAGGTTAATTTTTCGCCGGGCTTATGTTTCACTTCCGTTTGAGAATAACCATGACCGATTTTATCGGGATTTTGCAGATAGCCGGTTGCAGCTACGACATAGGAAGCATCGATAGTCAGTTTTACATCAAAATCACCCCATACGCCGTAAAATTCCCTTCCTATATATGGGTTAGCATGCCATCCTTCATAATCGTATTCGCTCATTTTGGGATACCATTGCGCCATGGAATAATCAATTCCCTCAGAATTATCGCGACCTGTGCGACGGATCTGAACAGGAACCTGCGCTTCAAATTCCATTTCGAATGTGTGCTGCGTTTTGGGAAAGATCTTTTCGGTTAGGGTCACTTCGAGGATCGTTCCGACCACTTCATATTTTACCGCTTTACCATTATGCTTTAAGGAAAGCACTTTTTCATAGCCAATTTCGGAAGGGCTCAGTTTGGAAATGCGGTCTTTCACGCGCGGGTCCGGATCGCTGATCGTTCTGGAACGAACGTCCATCTGGCTGCCGGGCTGGAATGCATTGAGATATAAATGATAAAAGACTTTGTGGAGCGTGTCCGGGGAATTGTTGCTGTAAACCAGCTTTTGTTTTCCTTTGTACTGATGCTTCGTAGCGTCAAAATCAACCTCCATCTGATACTTCACGCGCTGCTGCCAACGATCACTTTGTGCTGAAACCTGCAAACTGAAAGCAGTCAGTAACAACACTACAAATTTCAACTTCATTCGTACTATTTTAGGTTTGTTAGGTTGCAAAATAAGTGTATTTGTTTGGTTATATCAGGATTGAAAACGCCCTTGATGTCATAATATTCGGATAGAACATAGAAAAAAGTGTAATAATGGGCATCATTCTCCACACAGAATCTTGGCTAATTCTGTGATTTTGTATCAAATTTCATTACAAAATGAGGTTTTAGCTCAGGAGCACCATTGGCACATAATTGGTAAAACATGATTTATATTTCATTAAGAACTTAACCATTTGTCAATCATGCTTAAATGGACTGTAATTTTTCTAATAGTGGCTATTATAGCCGGAGTGCTTGGTTTCGGTGGAATCGCTGCCGGAGCGGCTGGAATTGCTAAAATTCTATTCTTCGTATTCCTCGTACTATTTGTGTTAAGCTTAATCAGCCGTGGTGTCGGGCGATCCTGACATTGAATGAACGATATTAAAAAAGCGGACAATGTCCGCTTTTTCTGTTTTTAAGCTATTCCCATTCAATAGTTGCCGGCGGCTTCGACGAAATGTCGTAAACAACGCGGTTCACTCCTTTTACCCTATTAATAATATCATTGGAAACTTCCGCAAGGAACTCGTAAGGCAAATGTGCCCAATCCGCAGTCATTCCGTCCACAGAAGTTACTGCGCGAAGTGCAACCACGCTTTCATAAGTTCGCTCATCCCCCATCACACCCACACTTTGTACAGGCAAAAGCATTGCGCCAGCTTGCCACACATCTTTATATAAATTCCATTTCCGAAGTCCGCCGATAAAAATCGAGTCAACTTCTTGTAAGATCGCCACTTTTTCAGGTGTAATTTCACCTAAAATACGAATTGCAAGTCCGGGACCAGGGAAAGGATGGCGTCCTAATATTTTTTCGTCAATGCCTAATGTTCTTCCAACCGCTCTTACTTCGTCTTTGAACAATGTATTCAGCGGCTCCACGATTTTAAGCTTCATGAAGTCAGGCAAGCCGCCCACATTATGGTGCGATTTGATCGTTGCAGAAGGCCCATTAATAGAAACTGACTCAATCACGTCCGGATAAATTGTCCCCTGACCCAGCCATTTCACTTCTTCAATCAAATGTGCTTCCTGATCGAAAATGTCAATGAAGGATTTCCCAATTGCTTTCCGTTTTGCTTCGGGTTCCGACAAACCATCCAATGATTGGTAAAAATGTGATTTTGAATCAACACCCTTAATATTCAAACCCATATCCTGGTAAGAATGAAGCACTTCTTCGAACTCATCTTTACGCAAGAGACCATTATCTACGAAGATGCAATACAAGTTTGGGCCAATCGCCTGATGCACCAGCGTTGCAGCAACTGTGGAGTCAACACCGCCGGATAGCGCCATGACAACTTTATCATTGCCCAGCTTTTTGCGCAGATTAGCAATTGTTTGCTCAACAAAAGATTCCGCCGTCCAATCCTGCTTGCAGCCACAAATTTTGGCTACAAAGTTATACATCAGCTTTTTACCTTCGGTTGTATGCGTAACCTCGGGGTGAAACTGAATGCCATAAGTAAGTTCATCTTCAATTTTGAAAGCAGCCACTTTTACCGATTCCGTGGAAGCGATTACGTGGAAATTGTTCGGAGCGCGCACAATTGTATCGCCGTGTGACATCCAAACCTGTGAAGATTCCGATAAACCGGCAAGCAAAGAAGAATCCGTATCGTCGATAACCAGACGCGCGCGGCCATATTCACGATGTTGTGAAGGTTTAACATCGCCGCCCAGTTCCTGCGCCATTAGCTGTGCACCGTAGCAAACGCCTAAAACCGGCACTACTTTACGAAATTGATCCAAATCTATTCTCGGTGCATCATCGTCCCGTACGGAACACGGGCTTCCGGAGAGAATTACACCTTTGATATTGGGAGTGAGATCGGGGAAATTATTGTAAGGATGGATTTCACAATAAACATTAAGCTCACGAACGCGACGTGCTATTAACTGCGTGTATTGCGAACCAAAATCTAAAATCAGAATTTGTTCAGTCATATAAATGCTATCTAAAACGCAAATGTAGGGAGATTGACCCAAATCAAAAAACCGGATTCAATCATTGTATAAGCTGTTGAAAGCCTTGTTGTTTCCTGAATTTTAATTTTTTCAATGTAAATTTGTACAAACGCCGCCTTCTGTTTACCTTTACGTAAATTTTTCAATATATAATTAATATGAATCAAGGAACAGTAAAATTCTTTAATGACTCAAAAGGTTACGGGTTTATTAAAGACACAGAAACAGGACAGGACTATTTTGTACACATCTCCGGTCTTGTTGATGAAGTTCGCGAAAATGACGACGTTACTTTTGATCTTCAGGAAGGACGTAAAGGGCTTAACGCGATCAATGTTAAGCTTGCCTGATAGGGACTTAATATAAAATGCAAAAAGCCGCTTCTCACGAAGCGGCTTTTTTTGTGGCCAAATGTCATTCACCACGGCATTTTACCATTTAAACTTTTTTTTAGGCCGTGTGCAACTTTCTTTGTTCCCTTTGTATCTATCAAACGAAAGTCAGGCACACATTATCCGCTTATATAACATTAAAACCATTTATGTAATCTAAGGTTCTATGTTATACAAAGTACTTACTTTTACAATGTACTGGGAAGGAAGTTAACGCACCGAAGCCGGACATTGAACATAATCTATTAGCCATGAAATTTTTATTAAACCTAACTGTAGCTTTGCTACTGGCTGGAACTTTTGTGCAGGCACAAACCGCTTCCAGCCCAACCGGCAAAGGAAAAGTATCCGGAGCAATTCTGGACGAAAAGGCCCAACCCTTTCCGTTTGTTAATGTACTACTGTTAAAGGCAAGCGATTCAACTTTGGTAAAAGGCCTCGCTGCCGACGAAAGCGGAAAATTTTTATTTGACCAGGTTACCAGCGGAAGATTCCTGACGCTGGTTTCCATGGTTGGTTACCAAAAAAGTTACAGCGCAACTTTCAATGTTAATGATGACGCTGTCAATCTTCCCACCATCACTTTAAAAACCGACACGCAAGCCTTGAACGAGGTGACGGTTGTTGCAAAAAAACCTTTTATCGAACAACAGATCGACCGCACGGTCGTCAATGTGGAAAACAGCATTGTTTCCGCCGGCGCAACTGCACTGGAAGTGTTGGAACGCGCTCCCGGTGTAACGGTTGATCAGCAAAATGAGCAGCTTAAATTACGCGGAAAAGAAGGCGTAATTGTTCAGATTGATGGAAAGCAGACTTTTTTATCCCAACAAGAACTCATCACGCTCCTTCGCAACACACCGAGTGATAACATCGAAAAAATTGAGCTGATCACCAATCCTTCTGCCAAATATGATGCGGCCGGAAACTCCGGGATCATCAATATTAAGATGAAGCGCAATAAGAATTATGGCACAAACGGGAACATTAACCTGGGTGCCGCTTACGCACGCTACGGAAGATCCAATGCCACGGCAACGATCAATCACCGCGCCGGAAAACTCAGCACATTTATAAGTGGAGGCACTTTTTTCAACAAGGGCTTTAACAATAACGACATTTACAGAAAAATCCCTTTTGAAGATAAAGTGACCATTTTTGATCAAAAAACAGAGCGGATCAACAAGTCTCAATATTACAATGTCCGCGCCGGTGTCGATTATTTTGCCACAGAAAAAACAACGGTTGGCGTGTTGGTTTCAGGGTTTTACAACAATTGGAGCAATCCTTTCGGACAAACAAATACAAGAATCCTGAATGAAGATCTCAGCCTGCAACGCACATTCAGAACGGACGTTTTCAACGGCGGAAAAATGAACAATGTGAGTGCAAATGCCAATTTGAAGCATCAATTTAATGATAAGGGCAAGGAACTGACATTTGATGTGGATTATGTCAATTATAGCGGCAGCAAAAAAAGCAATCTGGATACGCGTTATTTCAATCCACAAGGTCAGGAGGAAAACAGCAGCCGGGAAACGGTCAGAAACAATATGCCTTCCGACATTAACATTGCGGTGGCCAAGCTGGATTACGCACAACCTTTGGGAAAAGGAAAGTTTGAAACAGGCTTGAAAACGAGCTTTGTGGCATCTGATAATGATATGGTTTTTGAAACAAAAGTCGACGAATGGGTGCTCGACCCAACCCGTTCGAACCGCTTCAAATACACCGAAAATGTGAATGCGGCTTATGTGAACTACAATGGAAGCATCACCAAAAAACTAAAATACCAGCTCGGGCTTCGCGGTGAACATACACATTCAGTTGGTAACTCTGTGACACTAAATGAGAAACGTGACAGAAACTATGTAAATCTGTTTCCTAGCGTCTTCCTTTCGCAACAACTGGATACGAACAATGTGCTGAATCTTTCTTACAGCCGCCGCATCGACCGTCCAAATTATCAATCACTTAACCCGTTTGAGTTTTACCTGGATCCTTATACATTCCAAAAAGGAAATCCGAATCTTAAACCACAGTATACCAATTCGTTCCAACTCGTACACGTTTACAAAAACTTCCTGAATACGACGCTTGCTTACAGCCGGATCAAGGATATGATCGCTGACGAGCTTCCGCAACAGATTGCTTCTGAGAACAAAACATTCGTAACCTCCGACAATCTGGACAATCAGGACAATGTGAGTTTGACTGTTTCATTCCCGGTTCCGATTGCCAAATGGTGGAACTTGCAGGCGAACTTCACCGGAGTTTACAATGCATACAACTCCATTTACCTCGATCAGCAGCTCGAAATCAAGCAGGCATCGTGGAATATGTACGCCAGCAACAATTTTACTTTGGGTAAAGGATGGTCTGCTGAGCTCTCGGGGTGGTATAATAGTCGGGCGTTCTACGGATTGTATGCAGCGAAGCCCATGGGAATGTTGAATGCAGGTTTGCAAAAGAACATTTTGAATAAAAAAGGAACGATCCGTCTGAATGTAAACGACATTTTCTGGACCAACCGGTTCAACGGAACTGCGATTTACAAAGACATTGATTTCAAAGTGAAGTCCGAGTGGCCAAGCCGCCAGTTCAGACTAACATTTACTTACAATTTTGGTAATCAAAATGTAAAAGGCGCCCGCCAGCGCAACACGGGATCTGACGATCTTCAAAAACGTGCAAACAGCGGCGGTTAAATAGGAATTCCGGCTTCGGCCCGTGTTCATAAATTAGTTAGGTTTGTTATGCAGAAAAACCATCCCGCGCTATGCGAGATGGTTTTCTTATTTTAAACAAAACTATTTTTTATAAAATCACTGAAAGATTAAGCTTCCAATGCAGCAACGCCCGGAAGCACTTTGCCTTCCATATATTCAAGCAATGCACCTCCACCGGTTGATACATAACTTACGCGGTCACCATAACCTGCATTGTTGATCGCAGAAGCCGAGTCACCACCGCCGATCAGTGAGAATGCATCATTTTCTTCCGTCACAGCCACCACAGACTCAGCGATTGCGTTGGTTCCCTGAGCGAAATTTGGGAATTCAAAAACGCCCATAGGACCGTTCCAAAGAACTGTTTTTGAATTTTTAACAATTTCAGAGAAGATCTTAATGGTTTCAGGACCAATATCCAATCCCTGCCAATTGTCAGGAATCTCACCCGCTTTCACGATTTTGCGTTCTGCATCATTGCTGAATTTGTCCGCAATCACAGTATCCACAGGCAAGATCAGATTAACTCCTTTTTCTTTTGCTTTTTTAACTAATTCAAGCGTAAGATCCTGCTTATCAGCTTCTAGTAAAGACTGACCAATGCTTCCACCCTGTGCTTTTGAAAATGTATAGGACATTCCCCCGCCGATGATCAGGTTATCCACCGTGTCGATCAGACGCTCGATGATCAGTATTTTATCTGAGATTTTGGCACCGCCCATGATCGCCGTGAATGGTCTTTCGGAATGTTCCAAAAGTCTTTCCGCGTTATCAAGTTCCGCCTGCATTACATAACCACAAACTTTATCCTTGAAGAATTTACCAATTACAGCCGTAGAAGCGTGCGCGCGGTGCGCAGTTCCAAAAGCGTCCATCACCCACACATCACCCAGTTTCGAAAGCTTTTCTGCAAAAGCCTCATCACCTTTTTCTTCTTCTTTATAAAAACGAAGATTTTCCAATAACAAAACTTCACCCGCGTTCAAAGATGCCGCAAGTTCAGTTGCGCTTTTTCCGACAGAGTCGTCGGCAAACTTTACAGTACGGCCAAGGATTAGCGACAAAGGATTAACAAGGTGTTTCAGGGAATATTTTTCAGTTGGTCCATCCTTTGGGCGTCCCAGGTGTGACATCAAAATGACAGAACCTCCATCATTAAGAATCTTGTTGATTGTAGGGATTGTTGCTTTGATCCGGGTGTCGTCCGTGATCTCAAATTTGTCATTAAGCGGAACATTAAAGTCCACGCGGACTAAGGCTTTTTTGCCTGAAAAATCGTACGAATCTAATGTTGTCATGGGCAGATAAAATTGTTTTCCATAGTCAGCAAATGTAATCCAATTTCTTTATTATATACTATGATATCAAGAAATTGCGGCATTTGTAATAGGTATAATGCAATTTATACTATCAATTTTTCTACAAATATCTTGTTTAACGAAATTTTAATCCTTTTCACAGAACTTTCACAAAATGGCAAAAAGTGGGCCGGAATTGTTCTTCCAAAGGCATTATTTTGGTAACTTTAAGTTTAAGTTAAATCACTACAATCCGTTTTTATCGAAGTGCTTCCGAATCCTTTTGTGCAGAATATCGAGTTTCCGACGGATCTTCCACCTAAATATTATCACGAGTATTTCAGTTATGTCCTGGAATTTGTCAGGAAGCGCTATGCTCATGTTTTAAACGAAAACGAGCTGCGTTTTCTCAATGATTATGATTCGCTTTCCGAAGATGCGCAATGTCTTTTTATCCGTTTCAGCAATCGCAGCAAATCATTTTTCAGAGTTAACAACCTCTCCTATTCCGAAATAAAAGACATTCCGGCTGTCCTGAACGAGCTCTTCGAAAAACAATTTATCGAGTCGATTTGCGATTCACACGAAGTTCGCTTTTCGGAGATTATGGAGCTTTTTACCAAGCCGGAACATTTGCTCTTTACAAAGATACTGGGGCCGGACATCATGCCTTCGAAAAGCATTAAAAAGCCTGATCTGGTTCGCTGGCTCATGCATGAATATGATTTTAAAACGCTTTGTGAGATCATTACAGCGCACGAACCGGTCGTGAAAGTTTCTTACGAAGCAGAAGTGATGGTGATGAAATTCCTGTTTTTCGGGAACCGCAATGCCGATATGACCGAGTTTGTGATCCGCGATCTGGGTCACGTGCGTTTCAATTCTTTTGACGAACAGCATTTAGCCATACAATTCGAGACGCGAAAAGATGTAGACGACACATTAATGGTGTCGTTGATGAAAGAAACTTTTGACGATCTGAAAACGGGTTTGCCGCCGGAAGATATTTTCGACTGGTTCATGAACTGGCATGTGGGCAGCGGAACTGGATTGAGCCCGAAAGCCATTCCTTCATTTAACACATTCATCCTCAGAGTGAGCGCGTGGCTGGAACGAAAGAAAATGCTGTCACAGGCATTGAGCATTTATCAGCTCACTAATGATGCACCTGCTCGCGAACGGCGTGTGCGTTTGCTTTACAACCTGGGTGAAATTGATGAAGCCCTGGCGCTTTGCGAGGAAATAGCCGAAAATCCGCAAAATGCTGACGAACGCTATTTCAGCATGGATTTTTATGAAAGGATCAAAAACAAAAAGAGCCGGATCATTAAGCGCACGACGCAAGCGCTGAAAGCTGCGGAAGCCATTGAAGTGCCGATTATGTATCGCTACCAGGTGGAATTGGGCGCTATACATTATTACAGAGAACGCGGTTATCAGGCATTTTTCAGCGAGAATGAGCCTTGGCGCACATTATTCGGGCTGCTTTTTTGGGACGCGATTTATGACACCAACGTGCAGACCATTCACAACCCGCTGCAACGCGTTCCCACCGATTTTTTCCTTCCCGATTTTTATTACAAAAGAGCCGATCAGCTAAAAGAGAGGCTGAAAGCAGCACATTCCAGGGAGATTATCGAGGAGCTGGTTACGCAAACTTACATGGAAAAATACGGCATTACCAATGTCCTCGTGCCCTGGTATGAAGGCGCTTTGGAAAAAGTCCTCGTATTAATTTCGCTGCTAAGCCCCGAACAAATCCACTTGGTGATGATGGAAATTGCATTAAACCTGCGGGAAAACACGCGCGGCTTCCCCGACTTACTGGTTTGGAATGAGACTGAATATGCATTTATTGAAATAAAATCACCAACGGATCACCTGTCTTCCAGGCAGTTACATTGGCAGCATTTCTTTAAAGAGCACAATGTTCAAAGCCGCATTGTCCGCGTGAAATGGTTGAAAAACGAAGTGTCAATCGATCTCGAAACTGGCGACAACGGGTAAATGATCGGAGGCATATTTTTCGTTAATAACCTTTGTATCAGCGCCTTTCAAGTTGCTTCCTTGCTTATACATGATGAAATCAATCGTTTTGTTCGGCGTTTCGACGGGGATTGTGGGTTTGCAGTCAGAGCAGGTTCTGGTGAAATATTTATCAAAATAAGCGATCACCGGACTTTCGGGAACGGCGTTGAAATCACCTGCTAAGATCATAGGCAATGCTGTTTTTCCTAATTTTTCCATAATCGTTTCAGCTTGTAAGAGGCGGTTAGGCTCCTTTAATCCCAAATGCGTGCTGGCGAAAACGATTTTTTGCTTATTAGGCAATGTTACTGTGACTGCTGCAACCGTCCGGTTTTCTTCCGGTTTGTCGGCGTGAATGGGCAATGCATATCTTACGGAATCTTCAATTTTATATTTGCTCAAAACAGCCACGCCATAATCGCCGCCCTGATGGTCTATGGCTTTGGAAAAATAAAACTTCATTCCGGTTAATGCTGCGAGTTGCTGCGCCTGGTTTTTCCCTTTGCCCGAACGTTCCGTATTAACGTCCACTTCCTGCAACGCCACCAAATCGGGTTTTTCGGCATTAATGACTCTCGCAATGGCTTCCACATCAATTTTATCCCCGGCAGAAGGCGGGTTGCAATGGTGAATGTTGTAAGTCATCACCTTGAACTTGTATTTTTTGGCGGGATTGTCTGAGCCTGCATTGGCAAAAACAGCAGCAAAAAGCAGGATAAGCAGACTAAAAAGGCTATTTTTCATAAAGAATTTAAGGTTTCAGGATATGGAAGACCCAAAAGTAGTGGATAGATTTAAATCCAATCGCTATCATTACACATCAATTAACAAAGCATAACCAAATGATAAAGAAAATACTGCTAACCGCCGCGCTCATGGCCGGTGTCGGGATGTCTTTTGCACAAACAAAACCAGAAGATGTGAAGACTTTCACATTGGAGAACGGCATGAAATTCCTCGTGCTGGAAGACAAATCCATTCCCAATGCGAACATGTATTTGTTCTGGAAAGTGGGCTCGCGCAATGAGGTGCACGGCATTACGGGCCTTTCCCATTTCTTCGAGCATATGATGTTCAACGGTTCCAAAAATTTCGGCCCGAAAGAATTTGACCGTTTTATGGAAGCCAACGGTGGTTCTAACAATGCTTATACATCGGAGAATGTGACCGTTTACACCGACTGGTTTCAAAAAGATGCGTTGGAACCCATCTTCAAACTGGAATCCGACCGCATCGCCAGCTTGTCCATTGACCCGAAAATGGTGGAAAGCGAACGCGGCGTGGTGCTTTCGGAACGCAGCACGGGTTTGGAAAACAGCAATTACAGGCTTATCGGCGAGCTGGTGCAATCCACCGCTTTTCAGGAACATCCGTATATGTTTCCGGTGATCGGGTTCGAATCAGACATTAAAAGCTGGACGCAGGAGGATTTGGAAAACTATTTCAAAACTTACTATTCACCCAATAATGCGACGGTGGTTGTGGTTGGCGATGTGACTTTGGAACAGGTAAAAAAAATGGCTGATCAATACATGGCGCCCATTCCGGCTAGAGGGTTACCACCTAAAATAAGGACTGTTGAACCGACTCAAAATGGCGAAAGACGCGTTACGGCTTATAAGGACATTGCAACACCGAACATTCTGATGGCCTACCACGTGCCAGAAACGAAACATGAAGATTTTTATGCGCTGGATTTATTAAGCAGCTTGCTAACCTCCGGCAATTCGTCCCGCCTTACCAAGTCGCTGGTGATGGATTCCACATTAGCAACCAATGTTTCCAGTTTCACGGATCAAAGTTTTGATCCTAGCCTTTTCATCATTTATGCCATTGCAGGAAACAATGTTACTGCGCCGGATCTGGAAAAAGGCATTGATAATCAAATTGATATGGTGATTAAAAACGGAGTGAAAGATGAAGAACTTCAAAAAGTGAAAAATCAGAAGCTGATGGAATTTTATCACACATTGGAAACCATTAATGGTAAAGCCAACAGTCTCGGCAGTTATGACGTGTTTTTTGGGGATTATAAAAAGATGTTCGAAGCACCGGATTTGTATAAAAAAGTGACCGTGGAAGACATTAAGCGCGTTGCCGCCAAATATTTCACCGACCGCAACCGAACCGTGGGCTATCTCCTTCCCGAGAAAGCTAAATAACACCCTCTTTACACCGACATTCATTCATAACATTTAAAAGATGAAAAAGATATTATTTGTGTTTCTGGCGCTGCTTACGCTTACGGCCTCTGCACAAAACAATTTTAAAGTCCCGCCTTTCGAAAAATTCAAGCTTAAAAACGGCTTGACCATTTTCCTGATGGAACAGCACGAAGTCCCGCTCATCAATGTTTCAGCCGTTTTCGAAGCTGGCTCTATCAATGATGGCGAACGTTACGGACTCGCAGGCATAACCGCAGACGCACTGCTTTTTGGCACTGAAAAATACACCAAACCACAAATCGAAGAAATGACCGACTTTGTGGGCGCAAGCATTAACACTTATGCAGGTAAAGACGCGGCCGGTTTGACATCCTCTTTTGCGACCAAAGACCAGGAAAAGCTTTTCGATATCATTCAGCAAGTGATCATGCACCCGGTTTTTGATAAAACAGAATTTGACAAGCATAAGCAACGTCTCACGCAGGAACTTGTCAGAGAAAAGGAAAGCCCACGGGCGGTGATCAACGCTTACATGAACGCATTCATGTTCAAAGATTTTCCTTACGCGACACCCGGCGGCGGAACTCCGGTGACCATTGAAAAACTGTCGGCAGCAGATGCAAAGGCTTTTTACGAAGGCAATTACACTTCCGGACGCGGAGCCATCGCCATTGTAGGTGATTTTAAAGCAGCTGATATGAAGAAAAAAGTGACCGCAATGTTCGGCAACTGGAAAACAGCGCCTTACCGGATGGTGAAGCGCGTTGCACCCAATCTGGAATTTGAAAAAAGCCGCGTACTGCTTGTTGACAAGCCTGATGCAAGAGAAACCACATTCTCTATTAGCGGAAAGGGAATTGACTATAATTCAGCGGATTATGTACCCGTTCTGGTTGTTAATACTATTCTTGGCGGTCGATTCACTTCATGGCTGAATGACGCATTGCGGGTTAATTCAGGACTTACTTATGGCGCGAGAAGTGGTTTTACGCGTTACAAATTTGCAGGAACATTTGCGATCAGCACATTTACCAAAAACTCAACGACCGTTCCGGCTGTTGATATGGCGCTGCAAGTTTTGGATAGTTTACACAAAACGGGGATCAATGACGAGATCCTGAAATCGGCCAAAGCATACGTAAAAGGCAGCTTTCCACCCGCATACGAGTCCGCAGGCGCACTTGCAAGGTTGCTCACCGATATGCATATTTACAATTTCGACGAAAATTACATCAATACATTCCAGGCAAAAGTGGACGGTCTGACGACCGAGCAAACGAAACAAATCATCGCCACATATTTCCCAAAAGACAAACTGCAATTTGTCATGATCGGTAAAGCCAGTGAAATCCGTGAATCGGTAAAGAAATATGGTGAAGTGACCGAAAAGCAGATCAAGGCGGACGGGTTTTAGTATAACCGAAGCTGTGCTGGCTTTTATGCAAGTTGGTGCCCTGGCACCAAACAAGAACAAACAAAACCATTACTATATGAACAAACTGTTAAAAACCTGTCTTTTTGCAGCCGCAGCCTTGATGAGCCAGACCGATCTTTTAGCCCAAGGCAATGTTTACACAAATCCAATCGGCCTGCAGGCCTACACATTCCGCGGAAGCTGGGACAAGGGGATCGAGGCGACATTGGACACGATCAAGTCATTGGGTGTGACCGAAATGGAAGGTGGTCCGATCAAAGGCATGACGACGGAAGAGTTGCGCAAGCAGCTGGATAAACGAGGCATTAAGATGGTCTCCATTGGTGCGGATTACAACAAGCTGGCCGAGAGCAGCGAACAAACGATCAAAGACGCAAAAGTTTTGGGCGCCAAATATGTAATGGTCGCCTGGATTCCTCACAAAGGCAAATTCGATCTCGAAACGGCTAAAAAAGCAGTGGCTGACTTCAACAAGGCAGGCAAAGAGCTCAAAGAAGCGGGCATTGAGCTGACTTACCACAACCACGGTTACGAGTTTGAGCCTTACGAAGACGGGACATTGTTTGATTACATTGTTAAAAACACCAATCCCGAATATGTAAATTTTGAAATGGACGTGCTTTGGACGGCGTTTCCTGGCCAGGATCCCGCAAAACTGCTGCTGAAATATCCAACGCGCTGGAAACTAATGCACTTGAAAGACCTCAAAAAAGGTGTGGTCGGTAACCTGTCCGGCGGCACGCCAACTACGAATGACGTGGCATTAGGAACCGGTTCCATCGACATTCCAGCCACATTGAAAGCGGCAAAAAAAGTTGGAATTAAACATTACTTTATTGAGGATGAGAGCCCGTCTTATTTGAAACAGATTCCTCAAACGATTGCTTATATCAAAGGGATTAAGGAATAGGGTTACAACATTAATCTTTCTGGAAAAGTATCTAAACTATCTGCGGACTTGTCTGCGGATAGTTTTTACTTTGCATAAAAAAGGATTTTATGGAACCAGCATTATTAAATCAAGTCCCTTCGCTGGATTTGGCCGATTTCACCTCCGGAAACGCTGAGCAGAAAAAGCAGTTTGTAGCTGACCTGGGTGATGCCTTTACCAACATTGGATTTGTAGCAATAAAAAATCACGGCCTCAGCGAAACATTAAGGAACGAGCTTTACGACATCGTAAAGCAATTTTTCACATTGCCGGATGAGGTGAAGAAGAAGTATGAATTTGCCGAATTGTTTGGGCAAAGAGGTTATATCGGCAAAGGGAAAGAAACCGCAAAAGGCTTCAAAGTGGCCGATTTGAAGGAATTCTATCACATCGGGCAACCCGATCCGATCGGCAGCATGCCTTCGAACATCTTCCCGGAAGAGCTTCCCGATTTTGAAAAATATACATTAGAAGTTTACCAAACATTCGAAAATGCAGGCAAAATGCTCCTGCGAGCAATTGCGATCTATCTGAATTTACCGGAGGATTATTTTGAAGATAAGGTCAAAAATGGCGACAGCTTGCTCCGTGCATTACATTATTTCCCAATTCCAAATCCTGAACTTGTGCCCGAAGGAGCGGTTCGCGCGGCCGCACACGGCGACATTAACCTCATTACATTGCTAATGGGCGCCAGTGCAGAAGGACTGGAAGTGCTTCGCCGCGACGGAGAATGGATTGCTATCACCGCACTGCCCGATCAGATCGTAGTCAATGTTGGTGATATGCTGGATCGGCTTACGAACCACAAATTAAAGTCGACCATTCACCGGGTTGTAAACCCGCCTCGCGAGAAGATGGGCACTTCGCGTTATTCCATCCCGTTTTTTATGCATCCGCGGGCTGATATGGATCTCACGAGTCTGGAAAATTGTGTATCTCAGGAGTTTCCTAAATTATATACCAATATGACAGCGGGTGAATTTCTGGATGAACGATTGAGAGAACTGGGTTTAAAAAAATAACCTGCAAAAACGCTTGGCCCAGCCCCCTATCCGCCGCTTTCGTTACATCATTTACCTGATGGACATCCTCTTGCTGTCAGTAACCGCATTTGGGGGGCCTCAGGTGCATTTAATGATGATGATTGAAAGGCTGGTGCGGAAAAGACGATACATTTCGGAAGAAGAATTGCTGGAATTACAAGCATTGTGCTCTGTTTTGCCTGGCCCCAGCTCAACGCAAACAGTTACGGCCATCGGACTGAAAATCGGAGGGCAACCGCTTGCTTACCTGACACTTATCGTATGGTCGCTGCCCGCAATGATCCTGATGACGATGGCCGCGATCGGCATCCATTATCTGGAACGGCATTCGATCTCTTTGCAATTCACGAAATTTGTAGGGCCAATGGCCGTGGCGTTTTTAATGTACGGAGCATCGTCCATCGCCCGGAAAGTCATCCATAACACCCAGGGCTGGTCTTTTCTGATCATTTCCACGATCCTCGCTTACATGTATCCTTCGCCTTACATGACGCCGGTGCTCATTATTACGGGTGGCATGGCCGCAGCATTAAATTTCAAAAAACACGAGGTCATGGAAAAAGGTCCGATCCGGATTTTGTGGCGGCCCATTATTTTCTGGATTTCGGTGCTGATCGCTGCGGCAATTGTCGGAAAGGTGACCAATTCACTTCCTGTCAGGCTTTTTGAAAACTTCTACCGGAACGGCAGTCTGGTTTTCGGAGGCGGCCAGGTGCTGATCCCAATCCTTTACAACGAGTTTGTAGAATTTAAACATTACCTCACCGACCAGGAATTTCTGGCGGGAATGGCCTTAACGCAAGTCGTGCCCGGCCCGGTTTTCTCCATTGCCACATTCGTAGGAAGTATATCCCTGCAATCGGCCGGCATAACCGGACAGATCATCGGTGGCTTTGTCGCCACGGCAGGCATTTTTCTCCCGGGAACATTCTTCATCTTTTTCGCCTATCCCTTTTGGGCCCAGCTCAAAAAATACAGAGGGATCCGCGCTTCGCTCGAAGGCATCCACGCCGCCAGCTGCGGCCTCACCATCGCCGCCGCCATCTCCCTTTTCCAACCCATGATGAATCACTGGCAACCACTGTTCACAGTCATTTGCACGATCCTGGTTCTCACTTTTTCAAAAGTTCCGTCCTATGTGATCATTATCGGAGGGCTTGTTTTGGGGCTGGTTTTTTGAATAAACGCTCGTCAAACATTTAGTTAGACAATAGTTTCCATTGGATTAATCAATTGGTTTTCCAAACTTTGGAAACTGATTCCTATTATGTCCCAATTCATGAAAAAATTCACATTTCTACTGCTTTTCCTTTTCTTGTTAAGACTTTCAAGCACTGATTCCCAATCCCAAATCGCCGCGCCACCGGCTTTTTTGCAGCAGAATGCGGCTAGCGAGTCTCGGCAATGGGTTGATTCGGTTTTTGCTACGTTGACGCCGGATGAGCGGATTGCGCAGTTGATTATGGTTGCGGCGGTTTCGGATGTGAAAAGGGCGGTTATTGACCCCAAAACGAGCAATCCGGCTGTGGTTGAGAAGTTGATCCGGGAAAATAAGGTGGGCGGGATTGTGTTTTTTCAGGGCGGGCCGGTTCCGCAGGCGCAGCTGACTAATTTTTACCAATCCATTTCCAAAGTGCCGCTGCTGATTGCGATGGATGCGGAATTTGGACTGGCCATGCGGATCGATAGCACGGTTCGCTATCCATATCAAATGACATTAGGCGCGATCCAGGGCAGCAATGATCTGATTTATGAAATGGGTGCGCAACTTGCGAAACAAGCCAGACGTTTGGGGATGCATATTAATTTCGCGCCTGTTGCGGACGTGAATAACAATCCCGATAACCCGGTTATCAGCTTTCGCTCATTTGGAGAAAATAAATACAAAGTTGCGGATAAAGCCGTGGCCTATATGAAAGGAATGCAGGATAATGGCCTGTTAACCAGCGCCAAACACTTTCCCGGACATGGTGACACAGGCGTAGACTCGCATTATGACCTTCCTTTAATTTCTCACAATACAGACAGGCTGGATTCTTTGGAATTGTATCCTTTCAAAGCATTGATTGCGAATGGAATTAGCGGCATGATGATTGCGCATTTGAGCATTCCGGCGCTGGATAAAACGCCTAATTTACCTTCAACACTTTCCAAACCTATCGTTTCGGACCTTTTAAGAAAACAGCTTGGATTTGATGGGCTGATCTATTCCGATGCAATGAATATGAAAGGGGTTACCAAATATTTCCCGAATGGACGGGCCGATGCGATGGGCCTCGAAGCCGGGATGGATTTGCTGGAATTTACCGAAGACGTTTCCAAGTCGATTGCCGAAATCAAGAAAAGCATTGCCGAAGGAAAAATAACGCAGGCGGAAATTGATGCGCGTTGCAAAAAAGTGCTGCATGCCAAGGCATGGGCGGGCTTGAATCATTACAAACCGATCGATCTCAATAATTTATACAAAGACCTTAACCCGAAATCGGCAGAACTGACAAACCGTCTTTTGACAGAAAAAGCATTAACAATTCTCAAAAACGACAAGGACTTATTGCCATTGCGCGATCTGGACACGCTGAAAATTGCCTCTGTTTCGTTGGGTGCGGACACCATTACTACTTTCCAGAAAACACTGGGCCTTTACACAACCGTTGAGCATTTCTACATCCCCGCCAAAGCAACCGAAACGCAGGTGACTGAGTTGCGCGAAAAGTTGAAAGCATTCAATTTGTTATTGGTAGGCGTGCATTTGGGCAGCATTTCGCCCCGGACGAATTATGGCTTAACAGAACAAATGAATGCCGTTTTGCAGGAATTGATCGCTTCCAATAAGGCTGTGGTTTCTATTTTCGGCAATCCCTATTCTTTGAATAAAATACAAAAGCCGGAAAATGCGCGCGCTTTGTTAATGGCTTATCAATTAACCCCTTACACACAGGATCTTTCGGCGCAGTTGATTTTTGGCGCCATTCCTGCACAGGGAAAACTGCCGGTTACCGTGAATGCACAATTTCCATACAATTCCGGCATTGAAACACCTGCCATAGGAAGATTGAAATACACCATTCCAGAAGAACTCGGACTTGATTCTGAGATCCTTACTTATAGAATTGACTCCATCGCAAATAATGCGCTTACCCAAAAAGCGACACCGGGCTGCGTTGTGCAACTTGCAAAGGATGGGAAAGTGTTTTTCCGAAAGGCTTATGGAAAACACACCTATGAAGGAAATACGAATGTAAAACTGACAGATCTTTACGATTTGGCCTCCGTGACCAAAATTACGGCTTCCACATTGGCCTTAATGAGTCTGTGGGATCAGAAAAAATTTGATCTGGACGCTACAATGAAGGATTACTTGCCTGATTTTGGGAAGTCGAACAAGGCGGACCTGCCATGGCGGCGCGTTTTGACGCATAGCGCGCGGTTAAAAGCGTTTATTGTCCTTTGGAAAGAAGCTCAGGATGCGGACGGATCGTGGAAGAAGAAGACTTTTAGCACGAAACAGTCGAAAAGATATCCTACATCCGTTGTTGGCGACAGCCTTTTTATCTTCAAGAATTATGATAAAAAGATTTTCGAAGCCATCCGCGACTCTCCTTTGAATGAAAAAGAGGGTTATGTGTACAGCGACCTTTCCTTTATCCTTTACCCACAGATCGTAAAATCATTATCAGGCGAGAACTTTGAAGATTATCTTAAAAACCATTATTACCATAAACTGGGTGCTAACACATTAACATTCAACCCAAAACGTTTTTACAAGCTGGAAGACATTGTTCCTACCGAGCGTGATACGTTTTTCAGGATGACGCAATTACACGGTCAGGTTCATGACGAAGCGGCTGCCATGTTAGGCGGATTGAGCGGGCATGCGGGCTTGTTTGGGGATGCCAATGATGTAATGAAAGTGTGGCAAATGTATTTGCAGCAGGGTTATTATGGGGGTCAGCAGTTGTTGAGCAAAGACGCGCTGATTGAATTTACACGTTACCAATATCCGGAATTGGGCAGTCGCCGTGGAATTGGTTTCGACAAGCCCACATTCAAATATTCAGGAAATGCGCCTAAATACGCGAGTCCGTCGAGTTTTGGGCACACAGGTTACACGGGAATTATGACCTGGGCGGATCCGGCGTGGAAGTTGAATTATGTTTTCTTATCCAACCGCGTTTACCCGACGAGGGAAAATAATAAGATCTCGCAGCTGAACATTCGCACGGCGATCATGGACGTTGTTTATGAGGAATTGTTGAAAAAAGTAAACCCGGAAGCGACGGCAGGACTCTGAGAACTTCCTACATTTGCAAGATTCACAAGTTCAATTATGGCGCAACATTATCGGTTTGACAAAGAAAAAGCTTCCCGGCGGCCTGGCGTCACGCCGCTGAAAGATGCCATTGATCAAATGCTGGAAAAATACCGGCTGCGCAACCGCTTTGATCAATCGTATGTTGTCGCACACTGGGAAAAAATCATGGGTTCCGCAATCGCCACCCGCACAAAAACAGTTTACATCAAGGAAAAGACCCTTTTTCTTCAAATAGAATCCGCCCCCCTACGCAACGAACTCTTCCGTGCCAAAGCCAAGATCATCGAACTGATCAACCGGGAAATGGGTTCAGAGCTGCTGGAAGAGGTGGTTTTTATTTAAGGGTAAAGTCCGTTATCTTTAATTTTGGTAAAAAAAATAAACACATGACAACACTATTGATTAAAACAGAAGATGAAGCAATTTTAACAGCTGTTAAAAACCTGTTGAAAGACTTCCAGGTGGCATTTGAAGAAAGGGAAGAAAGTCCTTATGACCCTGAATTTGTAAAAAAAATAAAGCAAGGGCGGCAGGATATTCTTGAAGGCAAAAAGTTTTATAACGCTGATTTTGTGGCCATGGTCGAAGAGGGCGAAAAGCAAATTAAGGACGGTCGGACTACGGAACTAAAAGAAGGTGAAAATCTATGGGACCTGGTAACTTCAAAATAAAGTTTACCGATCTCGCTCTTCATCACTTAGAATTCTGGCATAAATCTGGTCAGAAAGCGCACATTAAGAGAATTGAAAGATTAATTCAGTCGATCAGGGAAACGCCTACCTCGGGGATAGGAAAACCTGAACTGCTGCGTTATAATCTTGCGGGCAAATATTCGAGGCGAATAGATAAGGAACATAGAATCATTTACAAAATAGAAGACCAAACGGTTTTTATTATCTCCATGAAGGGTCACTACGAACCCTAGCATATTATCTTTTAATGAATAAAATCAACCTCCCTCCCTTCCTCAAACCAGGTGATAAGATTGGCATTGTGGCTCCGGCTAGTGTTTTGAATTATGAGGATATTTTGCCGGGGATTGAAATTTTTAAGAATGAATGGGGGCTTGAAGTGGTTGAGGGGGGAACCTTGAAAACGGCTTCGAACCAGTTTTCGGCACCTGATAATGTGCGCCTTGCCGATCTGCAAACGATGCTGGATGATCCTTCTATTAAGGCTGTGATCGCAGCCCGAGGCGGTTATGGCTGTTCCCGGATCGTGGATCAGCTTAATTTTGATCAATTTCTGAAGAATCCGAAATGGGTCGTGGGTTTCAGCGACCTTACGGTGATCCTCTCGCGAATATTTGGCTTGGGTTATGCCAGTCTGCACGCGCCTATGGCCAAGTCGATCACGACTGATGGAGCAGAATTGGCAAAAGAATCCCTCCGACAAATGTTGTTTGGTGAAATGCCACATTATGCTATCTCAAAACATGACCTGAACAGGCCTGGAACCGCGAACGGCCAGGTTGTAGGTGGTAACCTTTGCCTATTGGCGCATTTGATCGGAACTGAAACGGATGTAGATACGGATGCGAAAATACTCTTCATTGAAGATATTAATGAATATCTCTACAACCTGGACCGCATGATGATCCAGATGAAACGGGCTGGGAAGTTCGACAAACTGGCTGGCTTAATTGTGGGACAATTCACGGATATGAAGGATAATAACAGCCCGACATTTGGTAAAACTTACTACGAGATCATTCACGAACACATTGCAGCTTTCGATTACCCGGTTTGTTTTAATTTTCCAGTGGGCCATGTCGGCGATAACCGTGCAATGGGCGTTGGTATGGAAGCTGTCTTGAATGTTACAAACGAAGAGGTTTCCTTTCACTTTGCCAACGCCACAATCTGACCATCCATTATGGACACATTTAATAACAAGGTTGTCTGGATAACCGGCGCGTCGTCCGGGATTGGTGAGGCGATTGCACTTGCGTTTGCAAAAGATGGCGCCAAACTCGTGCTCACTGCCCGCCGGGAAGATGAGTTACAAAGAGTGAAACAACTGTCCGGCTTACCGGATGCCTCGGTGCTGGTGCTTCCGCTTGACGTTACCCAATTCGACAAAGCGCAAGGTGCTGCTGAGCAAGTGATTGCACATTTCGGGCGCATCGACATAATGGTGCACAACGCGGGGGTTAGCCAAAGGTCCTATGTTAATGATACAACGCTGGATGTGTATCAGAAGCTGATGAATGTGAATTTTTTCAGCACAGTGGCGCTTACCAAAGCCGTTTTGCCTTACATGGTGAAGCAAAAAAGCGGACATTTCATTGTCATCAGCAGCGTTGCCGGGAAGATCGGGACGATTATGAGATCCGGTTATAATGCTGCCAAACATGCATTGCATGGATTTTACGATTCGTTACGGGCCGAAGGTTACAATGATAATATCAAAGTGACGACGATTTGTCCGGGTTATATCCGCACCAATATCTCGCTGAATGCAATGGATGCTTCCGGAAGTAAATTTGGCAAAATGGATTCCAATCAGGCAAAAGGAATTCCGGCCGAAGAATGTGCACGGCGAATTTTGGAAGCGGTAAAAAAGGACAAGAAGGAAATTTACATTGGCGGACTAAAAGAAGTTGCCGCCATTTATGTAAAGCGTTTTTTACCAAACCTGCTTTTTGATCAGGTTCGCAAGAACATTCCGGAATAAGCTGATTATTTGCTTTTCGTTTTCTTCACGTTACTTGTGTTAGCCATTTGCAGATAATCCGTGGCCAACCGGCTGAGCGAACGAACACCCAGTACAAGGCTGCTTTCGTCCACATAGAAATCGGGTGTATGGTGCGGCGCTGCTGCTTCAACCGATTTACCTTTTGGCATGCCACCCAGGAAAAAGAAGAAACCCGGGACTTTTTGCTGAAAATAGGAAAAATCTTCCGCGCCCGTTTTAGCGGGAATTAAATACACATTGCTTTTCCCTGCCACATTATCCAGCGTTCCGATCATCTTCGCCGTTAAGGCTTCGTTATTAAACGTCACCGGATACATTACATTGATATTCACTTTCGCCGTTGCGCCAGCGCTTTCTGCAATGTTAGTAGCGATCTCATGCATACGCTTGTGCACATAGGTATGCATGCCCTCGTCAAATGTGCGTACTGTGCCTATCATTTTCACACTTTCCGGAATAATGTTCTCTCTGATGCCACCATTCACCGCGCCGACAGTGACCACAGCTGGTGCCTGCGTGAGATTAAGGTTGCGGCTTACAATGGTTTGTAATCCCATAATGATCTGCGAAGAAGTGACAATAGGATCCACGCCGGACCAGGGATAGGCGCCGTGGGTTTGCTTTCCTTTCACATCAATGCTGAAAAAATCAACCGCCGCCATCGTCGCTCCCGGTTTATAGGCGATTTTGCCGACTTCTATCAAAGCATCAATATGCAACCCGAAAATCGCTTCAACAGCTGGATTTTCAAGCACTCCCTCCTTCACCATCAGCTTTGCCCCGCCCTCCTCTCCTTGCGGCGCGCCTTCTTCGGCCGGCTGGAAAATAAACTTGATCGTTCCGGGGATTTCACTCTTCATTCCTGCCAGCACTTCTGCAACGCCCATCAGGATCGCGACGTGCGTATCATGACCGCAGGCATGCATTACGCCTGTTTTTTGACCATTATAATCCACCACTACGTTTGATTTGAACGGCACATCCACGCGCTCAGTTACAGGCAACCCGTCCATGTCCGCTCTCAGTGCTACAACCGGGCCCGGCTTTCCGCCTTTCAGCAGCCCCACAACACCTGTATGCGCAACGCCGGTTTGTACTTCAATGCCCAGTTGCTTCAAGTGGTTAGCCACTTTCTCAGCGGTTTTGAATTCACGGTTCCCTAACTCCGGATTCTGATGGAAATCACGACGCCATTCAACGAGCTTTTTTTCCAGTGATTGTGCCTTCTGATCAATTGAGGAGGATAAATCGGACTGCGCATGGGATTGCTGGAACGACAAAACAAACGCGAACGGAAGTAGTTGTTTGAGCATAAATGAAAGGTTATGGGAACTCTAATTTATTGGAATAATCCTATATAATAAGATCTTAGTTAACGGTTTGGAGCGAATAAATTCTAAAAAAATTTAATTTAGATTCATTCTCGTTTACGGAAACGTATAGGGTTAGCGTCAAACTAGTTAGCCATTTACTATTCTTAAAACCAGTTACCAGTAATGATACGAAAAAGTTAAAGAAAGCACCTTATTGTTAACAAATATATAACAAGAGCCGATTTTTCAGAAAATTCAAACATTTAAAATATCGCAAAAAATGCCGTATTCCAGGTATAAAATTCGCCGAAAACCCAGAGGATACCAAAGTATATTTTGAAAATTTGCAATTAAAAGGTTGTAATGGTTAAACTAATAATTATTTTTGCAACATTATGTTAACATAACAAATCTAACTCTTTTAACACGTATGAGGAAGACTCTATTAACCCTACTGGGATGCTTGTTGCTATTGACGGCACAGGTATTTGCTCAGGATCGCGCCGTGACAGGTAAAGTCAGCGCTGAAGACGGCTCAGTGCTGCCGGGTGTGAACATTTCTTTGAAAGGTACTAATCGCGGTACCACCACCAACGCCCAGGGAGAATTCTCGATTAAT
Source organism: Dyadobacter fanqingshengii (assembly GCF_023822005.2). Taxonomy (GTDB): domain Bacteria; phylum Bacteroidota; class Bacteroidia; order Cytophagales; family Spirosomataceae; genus Dyadobacter; species Dyadobacter fanqingshengii. Next base: position 5,936,395 of record NZ_CP098806.1, on the reverse strand, counting down.
GCAGAATCGAATTCTACGCTGGTATTTAGCTTTATCGGATTCCAGACTCAGGAAGCCGCCGTAGGAAGTCAAACCACTATCAACATTTCTCTTAAGAATGATGTAAGCCAGTTACAGGAAGTTGTTGTAACGGCATTAGGCCAGGAAAGAAAAAGAAATGAGTTGGTTTATGCTGCCCAGCAAGTATCGGCTGAACAGATAACCCAGGCAAGGAATCCAAGTCTTATGAATGCCCTTTCAGGTAAAGTTGCAGGTCTTGATATCAAAACCAACAACAACATGGGTGGTTCAACAAACGTGATCATTCGTGGTTACAAATCCATTACAGGTAACAACCAGGCGCTTTTCGTAATTGACGGTGTGCCTGTTACCAACGCTAACACGAACACTACGGATCAGCAAACAGGTCGCGCGGGAACGGATTACGGTAATGCTGCATCAGATATTAACCCTGACAACGTAGCTTCTATCAACGTATTGAAAGGTGCTGCTGCAACTGCACTTTACGGTTCACGTGCGTCTAACGGTGTAATCCTGATCACTACCAAACAAGGTCGTAAAAACAGCTTTGACGTAACAGTTAACAGCGGCGTGACCTGGGGAAAAATTGACAAATCAACATTTGTTAAATACCAGAAAGAATATGGTGCTGGTTACGGTGGAAATGGCTCTGCTGATCAATTCTATCGCGGCGACCTGGGCTCAGGCGAAGGCGATATTGCTGTTTTCGATGCGGATGCTTCTTTTGGAGCGAAATTCGATCCAAGCCGTATGGTTTACCAGTGGGATGCAATCGACCCATTCTCTCCGAACTTCGGAAAAATGCGTCCATGGGTTGCAGCTGCTAACGGCCCTGACAAATTCTATGAAACTGCTGTAAACTCTAACCAAAGCGTTAGCATCACAGGTGGTGGTGACAACTCAACTTTCAAGGTTGGTTTTACAAGAAATGATGAAAAAGGAGTTTTGCCAAACAGTAAGTTGGGTAAAAACCTTTTTAACTTCTCAGCTTCTTATGATCTGACTAAAAAACTGACTATTTCTGCTAACGCCAACTACTCACAAATTAAAGGTATGGGTAGATATGGAACGGGTTACGATGGTAAAAACCCTAACCAGCAGTTCAGACAGTGGTTCCAGACAAACGTTGACCTTTTGGAACAAAAAGATGCTTTTTTCAGAAACGAACAGGATGTAACCTGGAACTGGGGTGACCCAACAGCGCCAATCGATCAGAACGGCCCGATTTATTCTGAAAACCCATACTTCTCCCGCTACAAAAATTACAGCAACGACAGCCGTGATAACTTCTTCGGTTACACACAAGCTGTTTACAAAATTGCTCCGTGGGTTGATTTGACAGGTCGTTTCGCTTACAATGGTACAAATGACATGCAGGAAGAAAGAATTGCTTTCGGAAGCGCTGGTCCTGCGGAATACAGCAGGTTCAACCGTTCGTTCAACGAAACCAACCTTGACGTTATCTTCAATTTCCGCAAGGCGATTACAAAGGATATCAACTTTTCCGGTTTATTGGGAGGAAGCATGCGCAGATCGAAAGAAACATCTATCCGCGCAAAAACAAATGGTGGAATGGTTGTTCCTGACCTTTATTCTCTCGGAAACAGCGTGAACCCAATCGAAGCACCAAGTGAAGTTTACAGAAGAATTGGTGTGGATGGTCTTTACGGACAGGCTTCTTTTGGTTACAAAGAATTGATTAACCTTGATTTGACTGCCAGACAAGATAAATCGACTACGCTTCCAAATGGTAACAATACCTATTTTTACCCTGCAATCGGTGCTAACTTCAACTTCTCCAACCTGGAAATGTTTAAAACACCTTGGTTGACAATGGGTAAATTGAGCGCTAACTATGCTGAGGTAGGTAATGATGCACCTTGGGGTAGCGTGCTTGACGTGTATGACAAACCTACAGGTATCGGTTCTGTGCCATACTTTACATTGCGTAACACGAAGAACAATCCAAACTTGAAGCCAGAGCGTACCAAAAACCTTGAATTCGGTCTTGAAACTGCATTCCTTGATGACCGCGTAGGCTTAAATGTTACTTACTACAAATCGAACACATTGGATCAAATCCTTCCTGTGACGATCAGCACTGCCACTGGATATGCATTCCGTTATGTGAACTCGGGTGAAGTTGAAAACAAAGGGGTTGAAATTTCTGCTTATGTAACGCCGCTTAGAACAGCAGACTTCTCCTGGACTGTGAATGTTAACTTCGCACGTAACAGAAATAAGGTGTTGAGCCTTTACGGAGATGTACAGAATGTTCAGATCGCAGCACCTCAGGGTGGTGTTACTTTGAACGCTGCGATCAAGAAAAACCCAGACGGATCAGTTGAAGGTCTTCCATTCGGTATTATCCGCGGTACGAACTTTGTTTACCACGAAAATGGTCAGAAAATCGTAAGACCAAACGGTCTTTATCAGGCATCTGCCAGCTCTGCTGAGGTGATCGGTAACCCAAACCCGGATTGGATCGGTGGTTTGAGCAATACACTTAAATACAAATCCGTTTCATTGAGCTTCCTGCTTGATGTACGTCACGGTGGAGATGTTTGGTCACTTGACCAATGGTATGGTGAAGGAACAGGTTTGTACCCGATCACTGCTGGCTTGAACGAAAATGGTGTTGAGAAAAGAGCTCCTGTTGCACAAGGCGGCGGTGTTTTATTCCCAGGTGTTCAGGCTGACGGTTCTCCTAACACAGTTCGTGCTGCGAACGTAGACGGAAACGGTGCAACTGCATACGGATATCCAGGAAACCCTCCCCGCGCTATGTATATCTACGATGGTAGCTATGTGAAGCTAAGAGAAGTTGCCTTGACTTTCGGCGTGCCTCAGTCAATCGTTACCAAACTTCGCGCATTCAAATCAATCGACCTTTCTTTGATCGGACGTAACCTTTGGATCATCCACAAAAACATGGAATACTCTGATCCGGAAGAAGGATTGGGTTCAGGATTGTCCAACGGTGCAGGTGGATACCAAAGTGGTGCATATCCGGCTGTAAGAAGTTATGGTTTCAATGTTAAATTCCGTTTCTAATAAGCAATATGAAAAAACTAATCATTTTCTTTCTACCCGTTCTCCTGCTGACCGCTTGCGTCGACAGTCTGGACGACTACAATGTAGATCAGAAACGTGCGACGGTCGTACCGCCGGTAACGCTTTTCTCGAATGCATTGAAAGGCCTGGCAGATACATTGACCAGCCCGAACGTAAACGTAAACAACTATCGTTTATACGTACAACATTGGTCTACAACGACTTATCTTGATGAACCAAGATATAACCTGACTGCTCGTACAATTCCTCAGGCTTTCTGGCAGGGATTATACAAAGGTGTGATTTCGGATTTGACCGAAGCGAAAAGACTATTGAACGAGGATGCATTATTGTCTGCTCCGTCCAAGGAAGTTCAGTTGGCTCAGATCGAGATCATTGAAGTGTTGGCCTGGGCTGACCTTGTAAACACTTTTGGAAACATTCCTTATACAGAGGCAATGAATCCTGAGAACCCGCTGCCTAAGTACGACGATGCAAAAACGATCTACGACGACCTGCTTGCACGCCTGGACGCAGCTTTGCCAAAGTTGAACACAACAGGAACCCCTTTCGAAGATGGCGACCTGCTTTACAAAGGAGATATTGCACTGTGGAAAAAATTCGGAAATTCTCTGAAATTGAAACTGGCAATGATCATTGCGGACAGCGATCCGGCAAAAGCGAAAACAATGGTTGCACAGGCTGCAACTAATGTATTTACTTCCAATGCCGACAAAGCTGCATTCCCTTACATTGGTACGCCTCCGAACTACAATCCAATTTCACAAAACCTGAACCCATTGTATTCAACCCGTCAGGATTTTGTTGCTTCGGAGACGCTTGTTAACCCAATGAATGAACTGAATGACCCGAGAAGAGAGCAATTCTTCACAGCGGTTGGCGGTAAATATATTGGTGGAAAATATGGAATGCTGAACACTTACTCTGCGTTCTCTCACGTTGCTGACAAGATCATTGAACCAGATCTTGAAGGTTTGCTGCTCGACTATTCAGAAGTTGAGTTCTTGCTGGCTGAGGCTATCGAAAGAGGCTTTATCACAGGTTCTGCTGCTGAACATTACAACAAAGCTGTAACTGCATCTATCACTTACTGGGGTGGAACAGCGGCGCAGGCGACAGCATACCTTGCGCAACCAAAAGTGGCTTACGCAACTGCGGCTGCTACCTGGAAAGAGAAAATCGGTTTCCAGAAATGGATCGCTCTTTACAACAGAGGATGGGAATCATGGGTTGAATGGAGAAGATTGGATTCCCCGAAACTGCTTCCTCCATCAGGCGGAAACGTTCCAGCAGGACTTGCCATTCCGGTTCGTATGATCTATCCGATCAACGAGCAAACGTTGAACCCCGCTAACCGTGAATCTGCCGCAAGCGCAATCGGTGGTGACCTTGCAACTACTAAACTATGGTGGGATAAGTTTTAATTAAGCTTGCTTACATACATTAAAAGGGGACAATTTGTCCCCTTTTTTTATGCCGTTTACCTGACAAAAACATTATAACATTGTTTTAATTTGGAATAACACCACTGATGTAAAATATAATATACGGTAACTGCTATACAGACAAAATTTTAATCTAGAAAAGGTGGCTTATTAATTGCAATTGTCAAAACAATAATTATTTTTACAGCAAGCTTTTTATAACAAACCTAACTTGATGAGAAAAAATCTACTAACCCTTTTGGGAGGGGTGCTGCTGCTCTGCAGTCAGGCTTTCGCCCAAAGCAGGGAGGTGACCGGGACGGTTACTTCCAAAGACGACGGATCATTGCTGCCCGGCGTTTCCATTCGAATTGCCGGCTCAAACACCGGAACACTCACAGACGACAGGGGTGAATACAGCATCAACGCGCGCCCGGATCAAACACTCATTTTCTCTTTTGTCGGTTTCCTTAATCAGGAACTGAAAGCACCATCGTCCGGGAACCTGGACGTGGTCATGACGCTGGACGAACTGGCGTTGAATGAAGTTGTAATTACCGCAGGTGGTCTTACTGCACAGCGCCGTGAGCTTGGCAACCAATCCACCACTGTAAAAGCGCAGGACATTGTTCAGGGAAAACCGATCAGTGTCGCAGCAAGCCTTGCAGGACGTGTGCCTGGATTGCTCGTAATGGGTGTAAGCAGCGGGGTGAACCCGAATTACCGTTTGGTACTGCGCGGTAACCGCTCACTTACAGGTAACAACCAGGCACTGGTTGTCATTGATAACATTATCTCAACCAATGATATCCTTGGGAATTTGAACCCGGAAGACATTGAAGATATTCAGGTTCTGAACGGTGCTGGTGCCGCCGCATTATACGGTTCTGATGCTTCCAATGGAGCCCTAATTGTTACCACGAAAAAAGGAAAATCGGGCGTAACGCAGTTCAAGATATCAAACACGACAACACTTGAGAAAGTAAGCTTTTTGCCTCAGCTGCAAAACGGATTTGGATCGGGAACGACGCCGGATGATGTCCCAGCTTACACGCCATACGAAAACCAGCAATATGGTCCGGCATTTGACGGTTCGATGGTAAACATTGGAAAGCCGTTGCAGGATGGTTCTATCCAGTCTGTCCCTTATTCGACACAGAATTTCCGTGAAGATTTTTGGAACACCGGCGTGGCCAACCAAACTGACCTAAGCGTTACATCAGGTGACGAGAAAGGCACATTCTACTTGTCAGCACAGTATTTTGATCAAAAATCAACTGTTCCTTACGATAAGTACAAGCGTTACAGCGTCCGTGCTAATGTTGTTCGTCACATTTACAAAAATCTGACAGCCTCATTTAACACAAACTTCATTGCAGGTCGTACCGCACAAAGCAGTGCAACAGCAGCCGCTTATGAAAACCTTTTAATGTCGCCTGGTCAAGTAGATGTTACGAATTATGAAGATTGGCAAAACAATCCATATGCTAACCCCAATGGATATTTCAACGAATATTACCATAATCCCTACTTCACATTGTCTAACAACCGCTGGGATCAGCGCAACGACTATTTGCAGGGTAACATGGAATTGAAGTGGAATCCGGTTAAACCACTGACATTCACTTACCGTGTGGGTATGAGCGGACGTAATTTGTCGGGCAAGGTTTATACTGACAAATTCACTTTTACCGATTATACGAAAAGCATTTCGGGAAGCTCTAAAACGGACATTGCTGGAACGGTTATCGATTATGCAGGTTACACAACGCAATTTGTAAATGACTTTTTGGCTGAATTCAGAACCAATCTGAGCCCGAATTTCAACTTGAATATTGCCTTGGGAACAACCGTGCGTGAGAACGCAACAAAAGCAATGGGCGTTGTAGCAAACGGTCTGGTGATCGACGGACTTTACAATATCGGTAACAGCCTGAACCCGCCGATTGCAAATGAAGGCAATTACAAAGCACGTCAGATTGGTGTGTACGGAGAAGCCCGTCTTGGTTTTAAAGAATTCCTTTATCTGCATGTTACCGGTAGAAATGACTGGCGCTCGATCCTGGCGAAAGAAAACCGTTCGTTCTTCTATCCTTCCGCTGATATCTCGTTTATTGCCAGCGATGCGATTCCCGGACTTGCGAATTCTGAATTCCTGGAGAGCTTGAAGTTCCGCGCGGGTTACTCACAAGTTGGACAGGTTAATTTGGGCACTAACAGGGATTTTGGCCCTATTCCTTTGAACAATCTTGGCGCTTACTCTTTGAGCAGCACATTCTCGCAAGCATTTGGTTACCCATATTCAAGTGGTGCTGGATTTGTGCAGGATAACGTGCTTGTTTCTTCCAACCTGAAACCTGAGATCACAACAGGAATAGAAGGCGGTATTGACTTCGAATTCCGTCCATGGAGCATTGGTGGTGGCGTTACATATTACCAAACCAACACGGTTGACCAAACCATTACCGTTTTGATTCCAAACTCTACGGGTTACGGATCTTTAAGAACCAACATTGGAGAGGTTGAAAACAAAGGGATTGAAGCAACATTGCACATTACCCCGATTAAAACTGCATCGGGACTGCGCGTTGACTTGGGTGCTAATTATACTTACAACAAGAATGAAGTGCTTTCCCTGTCTGCACAATCCAATGAGTTAAGTGTTGGTTCTTCCGGTTCTCCTGCAAAAGTGATTGCAAAAGTAGGCTCTCCTTTTCCTCTTCTTCAGGTAACCGATTACAACCGCGATCCCCAAGGAAGAATTATCGTTGATGCGAAAACAGGTTATCCGTCGACAGATGGCACTTACCACGATATAGGCATCACCAACCCGCCACACATCCTTGGCGTAAATGGAGGCATAAGCTTCAAAAAGATAAGACTAAACCTCCTGTTTGAGTACCGCAACGGACATTACATCTTCAATTCAGTTTCCGGAGGATTTGACTTTTCTGGTGCTGGTGTTCGCACAGGCTGGTACAACAGGGATCGTTTCGTAATTCCGAACTCTTCTTATCAAAATGCGGAAGGCGAATATGTGGAGAACACCAACATTGCCGTAAGAAGCGGCGGTGCTGATTTCTGGACAGATGGAACGAGAAATAGAGACATTGGCAGAAACTTTACAAACTCCGCAGGCTTCTGGAAATTACGTGAGGCATCCATTGGCTATGAGCTGCCCGCCGGATTGCTTGACAAAACAAAAGTAATCAAAGGTGCAAGCATCAGTGTTCAGGGACGAAACCTCTTTATATGGGCTCCAAAGTCAAACCTGTACACAGATCCTGAGTATAGCTCAAATGGTGCTGACAACAATGCGGTTGGTTTCACAAGCCTTGGACAAACGCCTCCTGCGCGTTACTTCGGCGGAACATTATCATTAACATTTTAATTAAAAACCAATGAAAAGATATAACATCAGTTGGATGCTGGTGCTGTTAGTCACAGTTCTCTCATCTTGTAGTGATTATCTAGATATAAATAACAACCCTAACCAGGCGACAAGTGTACAACCATTGCTTGTTTTACCTGCTGCTATAACGGGGACGGCTTCGGTATCGAGCCAGTTTAATAGTTACGGTGCACACTTTGGCGGTTATATGGCCAATGCAGGTGGTTTCTCCGGTTTTGGCAATTTGTTCAATTACCAGCTGATCCCAGATAACTACAATGCCCTGTGGGTAAATGCTTATGACAACCTGAATGATTACAAATATGTAATCGATCAGACGGAAGGAGACAATACGCAGGCTTATGCCAATGCAGCTGCGAACATTATGGTTGCTTATAACTTCCAGAAACTTGTAGATGCATTCGGCGACGTGCCTTACACAGAAGCCTTGCAGAACAACGCGAACCTGACCCCGAAATATGATGACGCTGCGATCATTTATCAGGATCTGATCACGAAACTGGATGCGGCAATGGCGCTGATCGATGCGGCAGAATTTCCGACAGCATTGAATTCATCGTCGGATCCGATGTTTGGCGGGGATATGGAGGAATGGAAGAAGTTCGCGAATACAATTAAGCTTCGCATTTTAATCCGCATTTCGGGAGTGCCCGCATTGACTGCTTTTGCAACTACACAATTTGCTGCGCTGGACAAAACTCTTGGCTTCATTACGGATGATGCCATGGTGAATCCGGGATATGTGAAAGACAAGCCAAACCCGCTTTGGAATACCTGGGGATACCAGTCAACAGGAACCCTTGCCAACTCTTCCCGCCTTCCTACTGAATTTGCTTTTGGTTTTTACGGGGGCCAAAAGTTGAGCGATGAAGGACGCGGATCTGTGACTTACGTAAATTTTGACGGTGGCACGCCTGTAAACCAGCTGGGCAATGAAGTGGAAGCTCCTACCATTATTACCAACTATTCAAGCTGGTATAGCGGCGAGTTCAACAGCGCTTCCAGCATCAGCAATGCACTAGGTGTATTAAAGGGACCAAGCCAGGGACAAGTGCTTATGCTGCTTGCCGAAGCGCAATTTCTACAGGCCGAAGCAAGATTAAAAGGATTTATAACAGGTGACTACATCGCAAGCTTTGATGCTGGTATCGCCGCATCCTACACTTACCTGTATAAAGATGTAACCAACGTGGTTGCAGCAGGAAAGAATGTAGCCGCAGATGTAGCAGCTTACAAAACAGGCAATGCAGCCCGGTATCTGGTGAACATCAAACTCGCCACAACGCCTGCTCAGCGACTGGAAGCAATCATTACTCAAAAATGGATTGCGGTGAATATGATCAATTCAGAGGAAGGTTATAATGAATTCAGAAGAACAGGTTATCCGGTCACTGTGCCAAATGGTGATGGTTACCACAACATTGCCTCTTTACTGTCAACCTCTACCCGTGCTGACAAGCTTCCTTCGAGAATTCTCTATCCGACTTCCGAGCAATCGTACAATGCTGGAAATTACAGAGTGATTAACCCATTTACTGATTTGATCTTCTGGGATCCTAACTGAAAAATCTGATATGAACTATTCAATAAAAATAGCTGGTCTCTTCCTGTTTGGTGTGGCCATGACATCCTGCCTCAAAGACGACATTTCCCTTGACCCGGACAAGTCGACCAATGTGGTTGAATTTAAAAATCCGTCCAGCTTTGCATCGCCTTCCGGCAGCACGTATTCACTTTATTCCCAATCGTTTGACCTGGCTGATGAAGCCGATTATCCGGTTACTGTCAGTTACTCCGGAGCGGATGTTGCGCCTGAAGACATCACCGTAACATTGGGCGTGGACACAGCTGCGGTAACGCAGTACAACACCGAGCAAGAAGAAGAATTTGACGCCATCACGCCGGATCTTTATACAATTCCTGCGACAGTAGTCATTCCAAAAGGACAGCGCAGGGCGGAGGTGGTGATCAAACTGAAACCTTCGAAATTCGATTTTGCTAAAAATTACGTGCTTCCGATCCAGATCAAGTCGGTTTCCAGTGGCATTGTAAGCGGCAATTTCGGAACGATCCTGCTGGGAGTGAAGGCTAAAAACATTTACGACGCCACTTACGCAGCAACCGGATATGTGTATCACCCGACTGCACCAAGAGCCGTTGCGAAGAACAAACCCTTGGTAACTGTATCGCCAACAACCGTTTCGGTAGAGCTGGGTGACTTAGGAGGATCGGGGTACAATGCTAATCTGACGGTTGATCCAAAAACCAATAAGGTAACCATCACACCCGCAGCAGGAGCGGCAGGAGCGCCTTACACGCAATTTGACAAAGAATTGCCTGCGCCCTACAAAGCTGCCTGGACCGGTGCCCCAAAGGCAAATAACACTTATGATCCGGCAACCAAAACCTTTTATCTGAGATATGGATATATGGGGGCCAACGGATGGCGGGTTACGGAGGAGATTTTGGTAAGAAAATAATACACCATTCAAGAGAATACACTTCCTTATTACGTAATAGTTTGAAATTAGCTGGTCCGGCTCGGGCCAGCTAATTTTTTAATCGATTTTCTTTAACTTTGGTGGTTATCCTATCTGAAATCAATGGAATTTTTAAAAAGCCAGCGCCTTAATAACCTCAAATATGAGATTCGCGGCGCTACGTATCAAAAAGCATTGGAACTGGAAAGCCTCGGTTATAAAATCCATAACCTGAACATTGGTAATCCAGCCCCGTTCGGATTTGACTCTCCGGATGAGATTGTTCACGATATCATCATGAATCTCCGCAACGCGCAGGGCTATTCAGATTCCAGGGGATTGTTCGCCGCCAGAAAGGCGGTCATGCACTACACGCAAACAATTGGTATTCAGGATGTTGAAATAAATGATATTTTCATAGGCAATGGTGTAAGCGAGCTCATTCTGCTTTCTATGCAAGCTTTGCTGAACCCGGGAGACGAAATATTGGTCCCATCGCCGGATTACCCGCTTTGGACGGCCGCTATCGCGTTAAGCGGAGGCACGCCCGTGCATTACGTATGCGACGAGGAGTCGGACTGGAACCCCGATCTGGACGATCTGGAAAAGAAGATTACTTCCCGCACAAAAGGAATCGTCCTGATCAACCCTAATAACCCAACGGGCGCTGTTTACGAAAAAGACGTGCTGATCCGCATTGCCAAAATTGCAGAAGAGCATGGCCTCATCATTTTCTCGGATGAGATTTACGATAAAATCCTTTACGACGGAGCTGTACATTACCCAATGGGATCGCTCGTAACGGAAACGCTTTGTGTGACATACGGCGGACTTTCAAAAAATTACAGGTCGGCTGGCTTCCGTGGGGGATGGATGATCCTTAGCGGCGCTAAACAAAAAGCCAAGTCATATCTCGAAGGGATTTTACTGCTCGCCAGCATGCGCCTTTGCGCCAATGTTCCCACGCAGTATGCCATTCAAACTGCCTTGGGAGGTTACCAAAGCATTAAAGAACTGGTTGTTCCAACCGGCAGATTGCATAAGCAAATGAACCTCGTTTACGACAGGCTGACCTCCATTCCCGGCATAACCTGCGTAAAACCAAAAGGTTCTTTATATGTTTTCCCAAAAATTGATCTGAAAAAATTCGGTCTAAAAACGGACGAACAGTTTGTCTATGACTTGCTAAGCGATCAAAAAGTACTCGTAGTGGCCGGAACTGGCTTCAATTACATTAGCGATGATCATTTCAGGATTGTGTTTTTACCAACAATCGATGAACTGAACCAGGCAATGGATAAGATTGAGTTCTTTTTCGAAAACCGCCGCATTCTGTCCACGCGGACTGTGGAAGATGTGATAGCCTGAGCAAGCAGACCAAGTAACCGATCCCTATCAGCAGTTATTGTCGAAATAAATGACCATCGAAAATACTAGTGTTCAGGAAGCAAAGCGGCAACGTTTGTTTTTGCTGCTTTGTGGGATATTTTTGACCAACGCACTGATCGCCGAGATCATTGGCGGTAAGATATTTTCGGTGGAAACTTTACTCGGGATCCCGCCAGCACAACTGCTTATAGGCGGTCAAAGGCTCGACTTTAATATGACGGCTGGTGTCATTAACTGGCCGGTCGTTTTTGTGACTTCTGATATTATCAATGAATATTTCGGGAGAAAAGGTGTAAAACGCATCTCATTTTTGACCGCTTGCTTTATTGCTTACACTTTTATCACCATCCTTGTAGCCACACTGTTGCCGCCTGCCCAATTTTGGCTGGACATTAACAACACCGACAAAGCCGGGAATGTGTTTAACATTAACGACGCATTTTCGAAGATTTTCAATCAGGGACTGGGCATTATGATCGGGTCGATCGTGGCGTTTCTATTGGGTCAATTACTGGATGTGGCCGTATTTTCGTGGTTAAGGAGAAAAACAGGCAGCAAGTTCATCTGGCTCCGTGCAACCGGATCCACCATGTTTTCTCAGCTGATCGACAGTTTTGTAGTGATCACCATTGCATTTTACGTCTTTGGAAACTGGGACCTCAACCAGGTTTTCTCTGTCGGGACAATCAATTATTTATACAAAGGTCTTATTGCGATCCTGCTTACGCCCCTTCTTTACGTTGCGCATTATTTTATTGACAACTATTTGGGCAAGGAATACGCAGAAGAACTGTCGCACAAAGCCGCGCACGAGTAAAAGGTTAGACGTTAATCTGCCGCCTTAGATTATCCAGCATTACAGCCGTTGCAATGCCCACATTAAGCGATTCCGCCTCTCCTACCCGAGGAATTGTAATTTTACTGGTAACAAATTTTTCAACCGCATTTCCTATCCCATTCGACTCATTGCCCATTACAATGTAGCCGCCCGAATGTGAGAAATTGAAAGTATAAAGTGATTCCCCGCCTAGAAAAGCACCGATAACAGCCTTGTCAGCAGCATTTTCAGCCAAATAGGAAGTCAGATCCGTGTAAAAAAGATCGACTCTTGTAAATGATCCTTTGCTGGCGGCAATGACCTTAGGATTATAAACATCGGTTGTATCATTGGAACAGATAATTTTTTTGATCCCGTACCAATCGGCGATCCTGATAATGGAACCCAAATTTCCCGGATCGCGGACATCATCCAAAACAAGCACATATTCTGATTTTTCAGGAGACAAAAAATCGTTTTGCTTCGTTTTAGCAACAGCCAGGCAAGAATCGTTTGTTTGAAAAGAACCTAAGCCTTCCAATTCCTGTAACGTGACCGTTTCTGTGATTGTGTTATGCCTGCTTAAAATACTTGCGTATTTTTGTTCAAATTCCTGTGTTGTTAACACGAACTCCATGTTAAAATCGGAATCGAGCAATTCCAGCACACTCTTGGCGCCTTCCACAATAAATGACTGGTGAAGTTGCCTGTACTTCTTGATTTTAAGCGAGTTAATATACTTTATACGATTTTTTGACAGCATTGAATATCCATTCTAAGATTACATATAGCTGGTATTTCTTCCTGATTTTAGTGGGATTGTCGTCTTGCGCACGAAAGCCCGCCTCCCAGTCCAAGAGCTATTATCTTGGCAATTCTTCCATAAAAGGCAACCAGATCATTAATGACTCCGAGCTGGAAGCATTGATTCCTCAAAAACCCAACAGGCGCCTTCTCGGGCTGCCTTTCTTTCCATATGTCGGTCTTTACCGCTTTGGTGAACTGTTCTATAACCGTGAGGAAAAACAGCGGAAAGTAATTGAAATCACGCAAAAATATCAAAATGAATCCCGCTTAAACGAAAATTCTCCGCGGAAGCTGGAAAAGATTCAGCGGCGCTATGCCAAAAAACTTGAAAAAGCGCAGACGCGTGTGGATCAGGGAAATTTCTGGATGCGGGTCCTGGGAGAAGCGCCGGTGTATTTTGTTGCTGCCGAAGTTGCCCTGAATGCCGAGAAAATGCAGAAATACCTTTATAACAATGGTTTTTTTGAAGCTGCGGTCTCTTACAAACCGGACACAATCTTCGACAGGATCAGGGTTAACTATTATGTGACGGAAAAGCGCCCGACAATGATCCGCGACGTTGAATATCAGGTGCGGAACTTGACGGCGGACAGCATTATCAATTCAAACAATAAAAATCCGGCCCTGCAAGCCAGGAAGCGCTATGATGGCGATGCATTTGAAGAGGAGCGGATCAGGATTGAGACATTGCTGCGGAACCAGGGATATCTGGGTTTTTCACGCCAGAACATTTCCTATTTGATCAATGATACGCTCACAAATGCTGCCACGGACAGTTTTTTCAAGTCGGTTGATGTAAAAGTGCGGGTGGATATGCCCGGGGCGATCAAAAACGGCGAACGTTATAAGATCAATTCTGTGCATTTTGAGGTGTTGCCACCATCGGGATCGCCGGATTCGCTTTATGCTAGGAAAGACACAGTTAATTTCCGCGGAATAAATTACACTTTTTCAGATAAACGCTTCGCTACCAGGATTTTGGATAGCAAAATGCAAGTGCGTCCCGGTGCAATTTACAGCCAGCAAAAAGAGCGCGACACGCAGCAGCAGCTCTCATTAACCGATCAGTTCAGATTTGTAAATTACTCCTATACGCTCGATTCGACCGGTCACGGGATCAACAGTTATTTCAAAGTGATCCCTTTGGAAAAATATCAGATTTCAACCGACGTCGGCTTGAATGTGATCCAGCTTCAGGGCGCGCCCGGGCCATTTGCAAACTTATCGTACAAAATCCGTAACGTCTTCAACGGCCTCGAAAACTTTGAGGCAAACCTGAGGGGTGGCATTGAACTCGTGCCTGGCTTCCTGGGCAACAGCTCCATTTACCGCAGTGAAGAAATTGGTTTAAATACTTCCCTGATATTCCCAAGATTGCTCACGCCAGCGAACATGCTGCAAAAGGAGACGGCTAGCTCTAACCCGAGAACGCAGGTGGGATTGGGATATAATTACGTAAACAGGCCGGAATACACGCGAACGAACGTGAAGGTGGCGATGACATATTCGTGGCAGCCAACAAACAAAACATTGTTCAACCTATCGCTCGTTGATCTCAACATTCTGAACACCCAAAACATCCGCTCCGATTTTCAGTCACTTCTTGATGAGCTGAGAGACCAGGGAAATAACCTTTTCAATAGTTTCCAGCGGTCATTTGTGTCGGATATCAATTTTAACTTTACCTATAACACCAATGCGCTAATCGGCCCGCAGAAAAATGCACATTACTTTCGGGTTGCGCTGGAATCTGGCGGGACATCGCTGAACATTCTGCCAAAACAGGAAAATTTGATCAAGAATGTGTTCGGTGATGGCTTGCAATTTTACAAATATGTGCGCTGGAATGCAGATTACCGGCGTTACTGGCCTGCGGGCAGGCGTTCGGCGTTCGTTGCCCGGATCAATTCCGGGGCAGTGTACAGCTATGGCGACAGCAAGGTGCCGCCTTATGAAAAATATTTCTTTGCCGGCGGATCCAACAGCCTTCGCGCATGGCTGCCTCGGCGCCTTGGGCCGGGCTCTGCCGCTCCACGAAGAACAGACACGGGTTTGACCATCGAATCACCAGGCGAATTTTTGCTGGAAGGAAATCTGGAATGGCGTGGCTTCCTGGCCAAATTCTTCGGAGATATCAATTATGCATTATTTATTGATGCCGGAAATGTATGGAACCTCGGCAGCACCGCAACCGAATCTCAGAAATTTGAACCCAATAAATTTTTCAAGGAAATCGCAGTCGGAACCGGTTTCGGGATTCGTTATGACCTTTCATTTTTTATCCTTCGCTTTGATTTCGGTATCAAAGTCTATGATCCTGCGTTGCAGCGATTTGTGTTGGACGAGCTCGAATTTAACAAGCTTTTCAAAAGAACACAGTCCAACTTTCTCAATGTAAATCTCGGTGTAGGATATCCATTTTGAAGCGTCGTTTGGCCCCAGAAGAGTATGACAGTTTGTCAGTTTTTATCGATTTCTTTCTATATTTGCATTCTTGAAACCTAAATTCGGCGGCGTTGCGCGCTCAGGTTCTTTGAATAAATAGTGTTAAGATCCCTTCCATGGAACATAGAATTGCAGAGACTTTGAAAATATTGACTGAGGAGGACAAAGTAGCCTGCGAGACAGTCCGTGTTTCAGAAAACGAACCAGCTTTAAACAAGAAAAGGCTTTTTATAGAGAGTTACGGCTGCCAGATGAACTTCGCAGACAGCGAGATCGTGGCTTCCGTTATGCGCGAGGCCGGTTTTGCCACCACTTCCGACGTTGAAAATGCAGATCTCATATTTTTGAACACTTGTGCCATTCGTGACAATGCCGAGCAGCGCGTAAGGACCAGGTTAAGGCAGCTTAATGTTATAAAAAAGAAGAAACCAGGCACATTAATCGGTGTTTTGGGCTGTATGGCAGAGCGCTTGAAAGCCAAGTTGCTTGACGAAGAAAAAATGGTAGACATTGTCACCGGCCCGGATGCTTACCGTGACCTGCCGCGATTGGTAGAAGAAGCTGAAACAGGTCAGAAAGGCGTCAATGTATTTTTGTCAAGAGAAGAAACTTACGCAGACATTTCGCCTATCCGCCTCAATTCCAATGGTGTAACGGCATTGGTTTCCATTATGCGCGGGTGTGACAATATGTGCAGCTTTTGTGTGGTGCCCATGACCCGCGGCCGCGAGCGCAGCCGTGATCCCTTTTCGATTGTGAAAGAGGCGCAAGACCTTTATAATGATGGCTATAAGGAAGTGACATTGCTCGGGCAGAATGTGGACAGCTACAAATGGCAGGGACCTAATAGCGTTACAGCCATTTCTACGAATGTTGAAACCGCAGCATTACAAACGCAGGTAAACTTTGCAAAGCTGCTTGAAATGGTGGCGCAGATCAGCCCGGAATTGCGGGTAAGGTTCAGCACATCCCACCCGAAAGACATTACGGATGAAGTGCTTTACACGATCAAAAAGTACGATAACATTTGTAAATACATTCATTTACCCGCGCAGCATGGCAACAGCCGTGTGCTGGAAATGATGAACCGGACCTATGACCGCGAATGGTATCTCGAAAGAATCGACAGCATTCGCCGGATCTTAGGTGAAGATTGTGCCATTTCACATGATATGATTGCCGGATTTTGCAGCGAAACCGAGGAAGAGCATTTGGATTCGTTATCCTTGCTGGAATATGTGCGTTTTGATTTTGGCTATATGTTCGCCTATTCCGAACGTCCGGGAACGCTTGCAGCTAAGAAATATCCGGATGACATTCCGGCGGACATTAAACAGCGGCGCCTCGTGGAAATCATTGATATACAACAAAGGATTTCCCTCGAGCGCAATCAAAAACTGATCGGCACAGTGCAAAAAGTGCTGATTGAAAATACATCCAAACGATCTGTAAACGATTTTACAGGACGCAGTGACCAGAATAAAAGAGTCATATTCCCCCGCGAAAACTTCAAAGTAGGCGATTATGTCGACGTTTTAATTACAGACACGACCGCTGCGACACTTCGCGGTTATGCGGTTGAAAAAGTACCCGTTTCATGAATCCAGCTGAAATACAAGCAATAAAGAACCGTTTCGGAATAATTGGTACGTCACCCGGACTTAATCACGCGATTAATGTTGCTGTGCAGGTCGCGGCCACCGACCTTACCGTGCTGATTACAGGCGAAAGCGGAAGTGGAAAAGAATCTTTTTCGAAAATTATCCATAGCCTCAGTTCGCGCAAACACGGCCCGTTCATTGCTATCAACTGCGGTGCCATTCCCGAAGGAACCATTGATTCGGAGCTTTTCGGGCATGAAAAAGGAGCATTTACAGGGGCCCTTGATTCACGAAAGGGATATTTTGAAACCACTAACAGCGGGACTATTTTCCTGGATGAGGTTGGTGAAATGCCTTTGGGAACGCAGGCGAGGCTTTTGCGTGTGCTGGAAAACGGAGAATATATTCGTGTAGGATCATCCAAAGTCCTGAAAACCAACGTGCGTGTTGTTGCGGCGACCAACGTGAATTTACTGGATGCTGTGAACAACGGAAAATTCCGCGAAGACCTTTATTACCGGTTGAACACAGTCCCTATTTACGTTCCGCCATTGCGCGACCGCGGCGAAGACATTTTGCTGCTGTTCAGGAAGTTTACCAATGATTTTTCTGAAAGATACAGGACAAAGCCTGTCAGATTGGACTCCGAAGCGCGTGACTTGCTGATGCAATATGCATTCCCGGGAAACATTCGCCAGCTTAAAAACATTGCAGAGCAGATCACCATCCTGGAAACGGATAAGGAGCTGCCCATATCCCACGAAACATTAAACAATTACCTGAACCCCGTGCAGCCCGCGGGTAGAAAAGCGCTGATCACTTTACGTTCCGGCGAAGATTCGGCCACCTCATTTTCGGAGCGGGAGTTACTTTATAAGGTGCTTTTTGATATGCGCCGGGATATGACGGAGCTTAAAAAGCTTGTCCGTAATGTGCTGGAAAATGAAAAATACGGCGGTGAGATCCTGAAAGATCATCAGGAACTGTTCAGCTCACTGAACAATGCTGAGCCGGCAAGCCACTCGCATTCCCACACGCCCACCATTGAACCCGCACGCTTACTCTCACCTGTTCCCCCACGGACCGTGGATCTGGACAGATATTCAGACGAACGGAGTGAAATTGAGGATGTTATGCACGTAACTGCTGAGGAGGAGTCGCTATCCCTGGAAGACAAGGAAAAGGAAATGATCATCAAAGCTTTAAGGAAAAATAATAATAAACGAAAATATGCAGCCAGTGCATTGGGCATATCGGAACGCACGTTATACAGGAAAATTAAGCAGTATGACATTGAAGAATAGATTTAAAAGCATTCCCAGCATGCGCGTTTCGATGAATTCCAAAAGGCTCCTGACCCTCTTTTTTGTCCTGCATTGCTCCATCTTCATGTCGGGTTGTGGCGTTTATTCCTTTACCGGAACCAATTTATCGCCTGACATCAAAACATTCAGTGTGCTCAATTTCACGATGGGCACAGCTGGTGGACCGTCCGATCTGCCGCAGCGACTCACAGAGGAACTAAAAGAATATTTCCAGCGAAATACAAGTTTGATCAGCCAGCCAGGCGGCGGCGACCTCATTTTGGAAGGTTCCATTACAGGTTATGACGTGCTGGCAGCAGCACCAACCGCGAATGACCAGGCCGGATTGAACCGTTTGAATGTCACAGTACAGGTTCGGTATACCAATGCAAAAGACGAAACCAAAAACTTTGACCAGTCTTTTACATACTACGCCGATTTCCCTCAGGATCAAACGCTTAACCAAAATGAAGCGCGACTTTTGCCTACAATTCGGGAGAATTTAGTGCAACAGATCTTTAATAAATCTGCCGCCGACTGGTAGTAGATTATCCTTTTGCATAACTTCATTCTTTATTCCAAAAATATTAAGGTCAATATGTCCATCATTGAAAAGGAGGCATTCAGCAATCTGGTCAAACATCCTCAGGCCGTTGGCAGCGAGGTGATCGAAGAGCTTGAAGCGACGATTAAGGCATTCCCTTACTGCCAGATTTCCTATTCATTATTGGCAAAAGCATCCAGTGTAGCTGGAAGTGAGAAACTGGATGAAACCCGTCCGCGCGCGGCAGCATATGCATTAAGCCGCATTGCTTTGCAGCAGCTTGTTGAAAGTGATACGGAGCGCTACGATGCTTCGGTCAACATTGAGGAAGTGATCGAGGCGCAGGAAAAGTCGGTTCCGCAAAATGGAGAAGATATTCTCATCAGCATCGTTGAACAGGAAACGGTGGTTATCCCTAATCAACGGTCTGAGGAACAGCGTAGACAGCAGCAGATCATTGAGGGTTTCATGAAAAAGAACCCGCGGATCATTCGTCAGGAGAACAATCTGGAACCTGTTACCGTTGACGTAAGCGGCAGAGTTGCCGAGTCCGGAGCTGGAAGCATTGAGACCGAAGCTTTTGCGAAAATTTTGGTACGCCAGGGTAAAATTGAGAAGGCAATTGACCTCTATCAAAAATTGATCTTGAAAAAACCAGAAAAAAGGAATTACTTTGCGAAAAAATTGAGTGAATTGTATCGATTGTAAGAAATCACATATTCAAACATTCACTCATTCTAACATTCAAAATTAATAAGTCATGTATTTGGGTTTGATTATCTTGGTTGCGATCATCGCTGTTTTGTTGATCCTGGTTGTGTTGGTACAAAATTCAAAAGGCGGAGGACTTTCCAGCGAGTTTAGCGGAGCAGGAACTACCCAAATGTTTGGTGTTAAAAAGACAACCGATTTATTGGAACAAATTACCTGGGGACTTGCGGGGGCAGTAATTCTAATCTCACTTGCTTCCTACATCATCGCGAGCGGAAATGCGCAAACGGGTGGAATTAACAGTGTAAATGTTGATAAAGCACAAAATACAGTAATCCCAGGCGGAAACATCGCTCCTGCACCAGCACCGGGTGCCGAAGCACCGGGAGCCACCGCTCCAGGAGCCGCCACTCCGGGCGATGCTACAACACCAGCGGGTTCTGCAACGACGCCAGCTGCACCTGCGGACAGCTCGAAATAAGTTAAATTAAGACATTAAAAAAGGCTCATGATTTACTTCATGAGCCTTTTTTGCGCTTAACGGTTTTGGCTAGGCAATGTTCATTTGCCTCAATATCAATTTCTTAGCAACGGGCAAAAGCGCTTCATGCAAAGGATAATCATATTTGGATTCAACGACATAAGTGGCCGGATTGGGCAGCGATTTATTCTTTTTGGTTAAATCAACTTTAATCTGCGAAACTGTATTTCCTAATCCAATGTGGATCGTATCCACGAATGTTGTCTTTAAATAACGTTCTTTCATTTCGTTGTATAACGCCAGCTGGTATTCAAAAACACTGACAATGGGCTGGAATGTGTGTAAAAACAACAGGTAACCTTCTTCCAGCCGCAAGGGCACGATGCCCACTGGCGAAATTTTAATGTTCTCCCCTACTTCACTGAAACGCTCCGAGCCCTGCTCTAACGCGCGCGAAAAACGCGGAATAGCAAAATCAAGAATGTAATTCAATTCTTCCAGATAAGGATCGTCCTGGTGCGTTTCTTCGTATTCCAGCTTCCAGGTTTGCAAATTTACCCCAGTCACATTCTTTGGAAACGACGTTCTGATCTCACTTTTGGTGGTGCGTATACGAATACAGGAATCAAAATGAAATTGCAGGTCTGGCAGATGAGGATGAAGTTTATTTAATGTAAACTGGCTGTCAATGTGCTGTAAATATGCCTGCAAGACATATTTTTTGTACTCAAAATCAAAAATTCCTTCGGTTAACCAGTTCTTTTGGAGGTTTGTCATAGGATTTTAAATTTGGTGCCGATAAAATTTACGCATTTTCAGATCGTGAAACAATTCGCTGCCGTCCATGACAATACATTGCTTCTTATAATTATATAACGGCAGGGTAAGGTACAAATTTGTCATACTTGCCGGAAAAAATGTCAGCCGGAATCTGCTGGCATAGATTGTGCTTACTTGGTTTCAGTCAAATCTATTACTGACAATCAAAAAACAAACGTTTAATATTTATGTCAACTTTAGCAGAAATACAAGTGAACGTACAACCTCTGGCTGATCGTGTTCTTGTAGAACCAGCCCCAGCCGAAGAAAAAACAGCATTTGGTATCATTATTCCTGATACTGCAAAGGAAAAACCTCAACGTGGAACTGTTGTAGCAGTGGGCCCGGGTAAAAAAGACGAGCCGATGACCGTTAAGGTAGGTGACACCGTATTATACGGAAAATATTCAGGAACTGAATTGGCGTACGAAGGCAAAGATGTGCTTATCATGCGTGAGTCTGACATTTACGCCATTATTGGTTAATATCAGCAAGTCCAGTAAATAACTCAATCAAGAAAAATCCAAAACGATTAATTAGTATGTCTAAGAAAATTTTCTTCGATACCGAAGCTCGTGATAAAATTAAGCGCGGTGTTGATACATTGGCTGATGCCGTTAAAGTAACATTAGGACCTCGTGGTCGTAACGTAGTTATCGATAAAAAATTCGGATCGCCTAGCATCACGAAAGATGGTGTAACGGTTGCAAAAGAAATCGATCTGAAAGACCCTATCGAAAACATGGGTGCTCAGTTGGTGAAAGAAGTAGCTTCTAAAACTGCTGATTCCGCAGGTGATGGTACAACTACTGCCACTGTTTTGGCTCAGGCTATTTATTCAATCGGTGTTAAGAACGTAGCAGCGGGTGCTAACCCAATGGATCTGAAACGCGGAATTGATAAAGCAGTTTCTGTGATCGTTAAGAACCTTGAATCACAAAAGAAAGATATTTCTACTTCCAAAGAAATCGCTCAGGTTGCTACCATTTCAGCTAACCATGACGAAGAAATCGGTAATATGATTGCCGAAGCGATGGAAAAAGTAGGAAAAGAAGGTGTTATCACTGTTGAAGAAGCACGCGGAACTGAAACAGAAGTTAAAACTGTAGAAGGTATGCAGTTTGACCGTGGTTACCTGTCTCCATATTTTGTTACCAATACAGAGAAAATGGAAGCTGATCTTGAGCGTCCATATATCTTGATTTCTGAGAAGAAAGTTTCTTCAATGAAAGAATTGCTTCCAGTTCTTGAAGCAGTTGCACAAACAGGCCGTCCTTTGCTTATTTTGGCAGAAGACGTTGACGGAGAAGCACTTGCTACATTGGTAGTAAACAAAATTCGTGGCGCCTTGAAAGTTGCTGCTGTGAAAGCTCCTGGTTTTGGTGACCGTCGTAAAGCAATGCTTGAAGACATCGCGATCATCACTGGCGGAACAGTTATCTCAGAAGAGCGTGGTTTCAAATTGGAAAACGCAACTTTGGAATATCTTGGATCTTGCGAAAAAGCAATCATCGACAAAGACAACACAACTTTGGTAAATGGTGCAGGTAACTCTGAGGACATTCAGGGTCGTGTAAACCAGATCAAAGCGCAGATCGAAAATACAACTTCTGATTACGATCGCGAGAAACTTCAGGAACGCCTTGCTAAATTGTCTGGTGGTGTAGCTATCCTTTATATCGGAGCTGCTACGGAGGTTGAAATGAAAGAGAAAAAAGACCGCGTTGACGATGCATTGCATGCAACGCGTGCTGCTGTTGAAGAAGGAATTGTTGCAGGTGGTGGTGTAGCTTACATCCGTGCTGCCAGCGCTCTTGAAGGCATGCAGGGAAGCAACGAAGATGAGACCACAGGTATCAACATTATCCGTGTTGCTATTGAATCTCCTTTGAGAACGATCGTTTCTAACTCAGGTCAGGAGCCTTCAGTAGTTCTTCAGAAAATTAAAGAAGGAACAGGCTCATACGGTTACAACGCGAAGGACAATGTTTACACAGACCTTTTGGAAGCTGGTATCATTGACCCTAAGAAAGTATCCCGTCTTGCTCTGGAAAACGCAGCATCTATCGCAGGTTTGTTGTTAACAACGGAATGTGTAATTGCTGACGAGCCAGAAGAAGCTCCTGCTGGTGGTGGCCATGGTCACGGCGGCGGAATGGGTGGAATGATGTAATTCATCCCCTTTTAGGCATATATTTAAAAAGCCGCTCAGGAAACTGGGCGGCTTTTGCTTTAATATTAATACCAAAAAATACTAGGATTGCATAAAACCGTCCTGCATAACCAGCCTCCGATCTGCCATTGCTGCCAGGTCTTCATTATGCGTTACAATGACAAATGTCTGTCCAAAATCATCACGCAGCTTAAAAAATAACTGATGCAGTTCCAATGCATTATGTGAATCCAGGTTCCCGCTTGGTTCGTCTGCAAGTACAATGGAGGGCTTGTTCAAAAGCGCTCGCGCCACTGCAACACGCTGCTGTTCGCCGCCTGAAAGCTGGGAAGGCAAATGATTCGCTCTGTCTCCCAGGCCAAGCATTTCAAGCAATTCTTTTCCTCGGGCCAGAATGTCCTTTTCATTCATAGAACCATTGATATAGCCCGGCATACAGGCATTTTCCAATGCAGTAAACTCAGCAAGCAGGTTATGAAATTGAAAAATGAAACCAACCTTTTCATTGCGGAAACGGGCGAGATCCTTGTCTTTTTGTGTAAAAACATTGATGTCTTCAATGAAAACTTGTCCTTGATCCGGCCGGTCCAATGTGCCCAGAATGTGAAGAAATGTGCTTTTTCCCGCGCCGGAAGCGCCTACGATTGCGACAACTTCTCCTTTCTCAACTTCTAAATCAATCCCCTTTAAAACCTGTAAAGAACCATATGTGCGCCTGATCCCGCTCGCCCGCAGTAAATTCATATTTCGAAGAAGATAATTGGACTGAAACCTACGCCCGTTTTGATTAATTCCTTAATTTGCCGTGAAAATACCAATTTACTTTTATACTCATGAATATTCACGAATATCAAGGCAAAAGCGTTCTTAAAAAATACGGTGTGCGTATTCAGGAAGGACTCGTAGCCGACACTCCGGACAAGGCAGTTGAAGTTGCGCGTGAGCTTAGCCAGCAGACTGGTACCAAATGGTATGTAGTAAAATCCCAGATCCACGCAGGTGGACGCGGAAAAGGCCGCATCGTTGGAACAGAACAACGTGGCGTTGCCCTTGCGAAATCTGTTGAAGATGTTCGCACCATATCCAACAATATTTTGGGTAAAGTCCTGGTTACACATCAGACTGGCCCTGATGGCAAGCGTGTTAACAAAGTGCTTATTGCCGAAGACGTGTATTATCCGGGACCAAGCGAGCCGAAAGAATATTATCTTTCTATCCTCCTTGACCGTGGCAGAAACTGCAATGTGATCATGGCCAGCACCGAAGGCGGTATGGACATTGAAGAAGTTGCAGAGCATACGCCTGAAAAGATCATGAAGGAGTGGATTGATCCGAAAGTGGGTTTGCAGCCATTCCAGGCGCGTAAAGTGGCTTTTGCTTTGGGCCTTGAAGGTGATGCATTCAAAGAAATGGTGAAATTCATCACTGCGCTTTACAAAGCATACATTGAAAGTGATTCAGCGATGTTCGAAATCAACCCGGTTTTGAAAACATCTGACAATAAAATTCTCGCCGTTGATGCCAAAGTGGATTTGGATGACAATGCATTGTATCGTCACCCGGAACTGGCAGAAATGCGCGATACGAACGAAGAAGATCCTTTGGAAGTAGAAGCAGGCGCAAATAACCTGAACTATGTAAAACTGGACGGAAACGTAGGTTGCATGGTGAATGGTGCTGGTCTTGCTATGGCAACAATGGACCTTATCAAGCTTTCAGGCGGCGAGCCCGCTAACTTCCTGGATGTTGGGGGTGGCGCGAACGCACGCACCGTAGAAGCAGGTTTCCGTATCATTCTGAAAGATCCTAATGTTAAGGCAATCCTGATCAACATCTTCGGCGGAATCGTTCGCTGCGACCGCGTTGCGGCCGGTGTTGTAGAAGCTTACAAAGCCATCGGAGAGATTCCGGTTCCTATCATCGTACGTCTCCAAGGAACGAATGCAGAAGAAGGAGCAAGAATCATTAATGAATCTGGCTTGAAAGTTTCTTCCGCTATTGAGTTTAAAGAAGCTGCTGCTAAGGTTTCTGAAGTTCTGGCTGAGCTGGGGGTTTAAGAAAAAAACAAGCATTAGGCTAGCATACAAGCTTTGTCAGCCTGAGCGGAGTTACTTACACTGTCACCCTGAGCGGAGTCGAAGGGGCGTTATCACCTAGGTAGTAACGCCCCTTCGACCGCCCGGCGGCCCGGTACGCTCAGGGTGACAGGTTGTTTTATGAGCGTTTAGGGTGGCAGGGCTTTGTACCCTTCACCCCAGCAGAACCCACAACACCATCACCATCAAAAAACTAACAACCCCCTGCAACCCCGTCAAAATCGTATGAGTCCGGTAAGTGTCCCTGGCTGAGATGCCTGTAAACTGCGACACGACCCAGAACCAGGCGTCGTTTGTATGGGAGACAATCATGGCGCCGCTTCCTACTGCCATGACTACTAATGTGATTTGGATGGGTGTTATGAAGCCTAACGAGGCTAGCAGTGGTGCCAGAATACTGGTTGTCAGCACCATCGCGGATGTAGTTGAACCTTGTGCTGTTTTGAAGAATGCGGCGATCAGGAAGGCGATTCCGAGCAGGTAAGCACCTGACATTTCGTTGTGTAACAGCCATTCGGTGACCATATCTTTCAAAGAAGTTTCTTTCAAAATTGCGCCGAAGGCGCCTCCTGCTCCTACCAGCACCAATGTTGTTCCGCAATGTTCGATGCCGCTTTTGAAACAGGCCATCATTCTTTCTGAGGCATACTCCGGGAAAAGTGAGTAGCTGAAAAAGATGGCGATGAGAAATGAAACAAGCGGACTGCCGAAAAAGCCAAGCCATTTTGTCCAGATTTCCGGGAAATTTAAAATCCTGGCAAAGGATGCAAGTGTAATAAGAATGATGGGCAAAAGAATGGGCATGAACGCTTTCCAGGCCGGGGGCAGTCTGCTTTCGTGAATGATCACCGGCGGCTCAACAGCTGAACTTTCTGTGATCTCAACATTCCGGGCAAACTTGCCTGCAAACCAGGTTGAAAGGAAAAGGCTCGGAATGGAAACGATCAGGCCGATCAAAATCACTAATCCGACCGAATCCGCAATACCCAGATTTCCGGCTGCAGATAATGGTCCAGGCGTTGGCGGGACCAGCGTATGCGTGGCAAAAAGTCCGCCTGATAAGGATAATGCAATAGTTCCGAGCGGCTTTCCAGTTCGCTTGGCGACGATCTGGTTCAATTTATGCAGAATAATGAATCCGGAATCGCAAAAAACCGGAATTCCGACAATGCCGCCGATCACGGCCATTGCAAATGCAGGCCTTTTTTCACCAAACAGACTCAGGATCACATCAGCAACTTTAATAGCGGCCCCTGATTTATCCAGGATCGCACCAATCACACAGCCGAGAATGACCATTAACCCAATTTTCGACATCAGTTCTCCAAAGCCTTTGCCAATTGTCTCCGCCAGCTTGTCAATGGGCAGGCCTGCAAATACCCCGACGCCGATTGCAGCCAGCAGCAGGCCTACAAGCGGGTGCATTTTAAAGACGGTCGAGCTTAATACAATGAAAACAACGGCAGCAAGAACAATGAATATGATCATCGGATGTCTGGATTTACAGCAATTTCATAACAGCCTCATCCCCCATCACAGAATTTGCCGGCCGGGGATGCGCCGCATTGAAAACTTCCAGATCTTTTTGCTCAATCAGCTTTGAAGGCGTTTCGTCGATTTTACCTTTGGAATCGGTAACTGCTTTGAGATCCAACGCCAAGTGTTTGGCCATGAAAACATACATTGCATTCCGCTTGGAAGGACCATAGTCGTGCTTCTCGTCAGGAAGGTGCACATTTTCGACTAAATTTTTCTTACCGTATAATGCGTAAATGTTCTGGATGAAGGGATATTCAACATTCGGCGTGTTCTTTGTCCAGTCGCCGCCGTCAGAAACAAGCAGCATGGGGCGTGGCGCGGTAAGGGAGGCTATTTCAACATTATTGGTTTGATAATCCCCTTTTTTATGGATTGGAAGGCCGCTTTCACAGACACATCCGCCAAAGAAATAGGCTGAAACCATGACAACCGGCGCCGTCACTTTTACACGGTCATCCAATGCAGCCAACAGGAAAGTCTGCGTTCCCCCACCCGACTCGCCCGTAACACCAATTCTTTCGGGATCAACGCCTGGTTGGGATATTAGAAAATCCAGCGCTCTTACGCTGTTAATGGCCTGCAATTTGAGCGCCTTAGGCATTTTATGTTCGCAATATTTGGAATCACCCTGGCCTACCATATCCAAAACAAACACAACAGCACCCATGCGCGCTAAGGTTGCGCAGCGCTTTTGGGTTTGCTCCCTGAACCTGCCATGCGGATTTTCTCCATGCCCGTGCGGACACAAAATGCCTGCATAAGATTTTTGCTTTTTTAATGGTTTGTACAAATTACCGGTCACATAAATGCCGGGCATACTTTCAAAAGCAACATTTTCGATGGAATAACCGTCCATTTCTCTCTTGCTGTGAATGATCGGTTTCGAAGTCGGTTTGGCTGGCATTGTCTGCAAATCCATTCCTTCCCGGATCTGCTTTCTGATAGCAGCAGCCCTTGTTTCCCATTCCAGCTTGGTCTTAACAGCATGCTTTTCCAAAAATTCTTTTCCCTGCTCCTCGGTAAAATAGGCACCCTGGCAGAGCTCAGCATTTTGGGCAAACAATGTGGTGACCGAGCAAAAAACACTTAATGCAGACAGCAAAACAACTTTCATCAGTCAGTAGGAATGAGAATGAATAGATTTTCACAAAAGAGGAGAAACGTTTCGGATTACTGTTCAGCAGCAATTAAGGAATGGCTACTTTGATATAATCTTTTAAAATGTGCGCTTCCAGGTTCCTCACCGTCCCTTTATACTCACCATCGATCTGGAAATGTGCTTCCTTATCAAGACATTCAATTTCGGCTTTCTCAACGGAGATTACACGCATAATTTCGGGGTTGAAATCGGTGCTGCCAGCGAGAATCTTCGCGGTTTCAATGAAGTCCAGTTTTTTGGCAATGACCAGCTCAAAAAACCCATCTGACATATTGCCCGTCGGATTTATGGTCACACCAGTTCCGTATTTTTGTGCATTAGCAATGATGACAATAAGCACGTCAGTTTCAATAACTTCATCCGGTGTAGTAATCCGAACCAGGAAGTTCTCATGCTCGCTCAGCGTTTTGAGCATTTCTTTTGCGTAACCCAATTTCCCACGCGTATCGCTGCTTTCATAATTTTTAACCAGCAATGCATTCAATCCTACATCGCTTAAATGCAGGCTGATCTCATTATTAATGCAAACCGCATCGATCCCAATCACATTATCACCAAAAGCAACCTCAATTGCCTCACTAATAGACCCCGTAATCCCAAAATCCATCGCCAGCCCATTTGCAGAACCTACGGGAATGACGCCCATGACCACATCGGAACCCTGTACGGCCTCAGCAGTCAACGAAATGGTGCCATCGCCGCCCGCAACTAGCACACGCTCAGGCTTGATGTTAATGACCATTTCCCGGATTGTTTCCAGATCGTGTTCGCCGGTTGTTGTGTAAATGCGCAAATCATAACCCTTTGCCGCGGCGGTTTCAATCACTTCTTCAAAAACCTCATCCTTGTCCACATCGCCGGATATGGGATTAACAACCAACAAAACCTTTCGTTCTGAAAACATAATGTCTAAATTAGGGACTTATAGTCTAGTGGATAAAGATAGTTATGAAACGTTGTGACATAAAATTGTATCGGGGTTATGCCAATAAAAATAAACTGGTGGTCTTTGGGCATATCATTAAAAAATACCCCTCCGGTGATAAAAAATATACAAGAAGTGGGTTCCGATATGCGCGGACCATCATTGAACTATTCTCTATTAAACCCATTCCATTTCTGAAAGTGGTGCTCCGGGTGGGCAATATGACGGCCGAAACAACGGCGGAAGAAGATGGATATTTTCGGTTTGAGGTGCCACTAACGGAGCCGATCCCCAGCGGTTGGCATACTTATGAGGTAGCCGTAGAAGGAGAATGGAATGGAAAAAATTACCAGGGAAGCGCACAAGAGGAATTTTATTTGCCTTACAAAAGCTCCTATGGCATCATTTCCGACATTGACGACACTTTCCTGATCTCACACAGCCGCCGCTCGTTCCGGAAGCTTTTTGTGTTATTGTCCAAAAACGTCCAGGCGCGGAAACCTTTTGACGATGTTGTCAAACATTATCAGCTACTTTCTTTCGCAAGCCGCACACATCCCCATAAGGACAGCAATATTTTCTTTTATGTGTCGAGTAGCGAATGGAATTTGTATGACATGATCGTTCGCTTTGCGGAGTTGAATGGTTTGCCAAAGGCGGTTTTAAAATTGAGAACACTAAAATCGGGACTGGATGATTTTGTGATGACAGGCGGCGGCTCGCACGACCATAAGCTGCGCAAGATCCACAACATCATTAACTTTTACCCCGAGCTGCAATTTATTTTGCTAGGGGATGATTCTCAGAAAGATCCCGAAATTTACGAACAGATTTGCAGGGAATTTTCAGCCAACATCCGGGCCGTGTATATCCGCCAAACCAGAAAAAGAAGCAAGGCGGAGACAACAGCGAATTTGAAAAACATTCAGGAACTGGGCATTGATGTTTGTTACTTTGCGCACAGCAACAAGGCTATTATTCACTCCCTTGAAACCGGAATTGTGTTCCAGCCACCCATCGAGGCAATCGCACCGATAATCGAATCAAAAGAATCGCTGCAATGAAAAAAATCCTGATTATTGAGGACGACCGCCGGATTGCCCAGAACATTTTTCGCGGACTTGCCTCCGAAAATATTGAAGCAGAAATTGCGTACGACGGCATTACGGGGAAGCAACTGGCCCTGGACAAGAAATTCGACCTAGTTCTGCTGGATGTGAACTTGCCGGGAATGAATGGCCACGATGTCTGCCAACAGGTCAGGATTTACAAGCCGTCACTTCCGATCATTATGCTCACTGCTTATGGCGAAATAGAGGACAAGCTGGAAGGATTGGGACGCGGTGCCGATGATTACATTGTCAAACCATTTGATTTCAGAGAGTTATTAGCCAGAATCAATGCAGCCTTGCGCGTTTCAGAATTAATTAATCCAGAAACCACGGACAAAATCCTGCGCATTGCAGATCTTGAAATGAACCTCGGAACCAAGCAGGTAAGCCGCGGTGGCAATTTGATCGACCTTACCGCTAAGGAGTTTGCGCTGCTCGAATATTTTCTTTTGCACAGAGGACGGGTTGTTTCAAAAATGGATCTTGCCGAACACGTCTGGCACCTCAACTTTGATCCCGGTACAAATGTTGTGGAGGTGTATATCAATTATTTACGCAAAAAAGTGGATAAGGACTTCTCCACCAAACTGATTCACACACGGCCCGGTATGGGCTACATCATGAAGGAAGAATAAAAATGAAAATCAAAGACCGCATTGCATTTCAATTCACGCTCCTTGTGGCGGCGGTCTTGTTGTTATTTTCCATTGCCATTTACAGCGTCTCCGAACATTACAGACAAGAAGAATTTTATGACCGCTTAAAAGGGCGCGCGAGAACGACTTGCCGTTTGCTCGTAAAGGTCAAAGGAATCGATAAGGACCTGCTTAAAGCGATCGACCAGAACACGCTTTCGGAAATGCTGGACGAAAAAGTTTTGATTTTTAATACTGATAATGAGCTGATTTATTCCAGCGTCGATGACAAATTACTGACTTATCAAAAGTCGTTGCTCGAAGAGGTCCGGCAGAAGGAGTATATGGAATTCCACGAAGGCGAAAGCGAGGTGATCGGTCTGTTATATCAAGAACAAAGCGAGCCGTTGATCGTGCTGGCGTCGGCTTATGACACTTTCGGGCATAGCAAGCTTACCAATTTACGCGCAACATTGGGCTGGGGACTTTTGGCCGGTATCGCAGTTACCATTGGCTTAGGGATCTATTTTGCGGGAAACGCCTTGCGGCCGATCAGTCGCATTAACCATGAAGTTTCCCTGATTACGGCGCAAAATCTTTCTCAAAAACTCGACGAAGGCAACCGGAAAGATGAAATTGCGCAACTTGCCATTAACTTCAACACAGTGCTGGTGCGGCTTCATAATGCATTTGAGCAGCAAAAAAGCTTCGTTTCCCACGCTTCACATGAACTGCGAACACCATTAGCAGCATTAAAATCCGAAATACAACTGGGTCAGCGATTTAACAAAAACAACCCCGACCTCGACGAAGTTTTCGCCAATCTGTTTTCAGACACCGAAAGATTAATAAGCATTACCAATAACTTACTTTTCCTCGCGCGCTCCTACGAGCATTCGGGACAGCTGAAAATGGCGCCTATCCACATTGAAGATCTTGCATTTCTGGCCAAAGAAGAATTGCTCTCCATCAACCCGGATTACCATGTGGAGATTGATTATGAAAACATTCCCGAAGATGAAAACCAGACGGTTATCGAAGGAAATGAGGAATTATTGAAAAGGGTTTTTTCCAATCTGCTGGATAATGCCTGTAAATATTCGTCGGATCACGCGGCAAAAATTTTGATCTCTTCCGACGAGAAATCCTGCATTGTGAAGTTCAAGGATCGCGGTATCGGCATCAGTCCCGAAGATATGCCGCACATCTTCAATCCCTTTTACAGATCGTCCCATGCAACGCCCGTTCCCGGCTTCGGAATTGGCCTTTCTATTTGCCAGCGCATTGTGGATCTGCATCGTGGCGAGATCTCGGTTACGAGTGAAGTGGGTCGCGGAAGTGAGTTTCAAGTGCGTTTAAACCACGTGTAGGGCCATTTTTGGCATTCTAATTTTTTTCTAACTTTATTTTAAGCCTCCTGTAATACTGGCGCCGGAAGTTCGCATCATTCTAACACAGAAATTATGCGAACTTATTTCATGACGATCCTGATATTCCTGGCATTCCAACTGCACGCACAGGATACATTAAGGCTCTCGATCAAACAGGCCGACAGCCTGTTCCTGCAAAACAACCTCGAAATTCTTGCCGAAAAATATCAGATCGATATTGCCCAGTCCATTGAAATACAGGACAAGCTTTGGAATAACCCCACATTCGGTGTCGAGATCAGCGCTTACAACCCTTCCAGAGGTTTTCTGGATGTAGGAAACGGCGGACAAAAAGCATTCACCATTCAGCAACTGATCACGCGCGCCGGCAAACGGAACAAGCAAGTTGCATTAGACGTAGAATCGACTCGGAAAAGCGAATATCAGTTCTTTGATCTGATCAGAACATTAAAATTTGAGCTACGCCAGATATTTTTTGAATCCTATTATCTGGAACAGACCATTGCCCTATACGACACGCAAATTGCCTCGCTTAATACGACCGTAAGTGCATTTGACAAAGAATACAACCGAAAAAATATCTCCCTCAAAGAAGTTGTCCGCCTTAAAGCCCTCCTCTTTCAATTAACCAATGATCGCGCAGACATTTTGTTTGAACTGCATGATAATCAACGCGATATGCGCACATTACTCAATGCCGACCGGCCTGTTAAATCCGTTGTGGACTCGGCTGATGTCCGTCGTTACCAGCTCGATCGATACACCGCCGACGCATTGAAAGCCAAAGCGATGGAAAGCCGATCAGACTTGAAAGTGTCTCAGTCCGAAGTGAAACAGGCCGAACTAAACTACACATTACAAAAAGCATTGGCCGTGCCAAACATCCAGCTTGGCGCTGTTTACGACCAGGCGAGTAATTATGTGAACAATTACGTGGGCGTTTCGGCAACGATGGATCTGCCTTTTTTCAACAGGAATCAGGGAAACATCAAGGCTGCCAAGAGCAACATCAGTTATTTCAAAACCGTGGAATCCGCAAAAGTGAACAGCATTAACAACCAGGTTGATGCTGCGTTGCAAAAGGTGAATGTGGCTGAAAAGGCTTACCAGGGCGTGGAAAGCCAGTTTTCTGATCAATTCCAGCTCCTTAGCCAAGGGATTTACGACAATTTCCAAAAACGGAACATTACCCTCCTCGAATTCATCGATTTCATAGAAACCTACAACGAAAGCATTAAGGAATATAACCGCTTACAAGCTGACCGCATCAAAGTTTACGAAGAGCTCAACTTCGTGGTCGGCGAAGAGCTTTTTAACTAATTCGAATTATCACATCACGGCTTTTGCCCCTAATATTTTCCCAATGAAAAATTCCCTGAGCATGGTTATGCTGGCCGCAATGGGCTTATGGTTAACCGGTTGCAATACAAAGAAAGAAGATCCCGAAGAATCGAAAGCATTCATGCTTTCGGACACAATGATGAGCCGCATAAGCCTTGATACAGTGAAAACGGAGGCGGTGCGTAACGAGCTTACATTGGTCGGGAAAGTTGTTCCTGATGAGAATCAGGTGATTAAGATCTATCCCTTGGTAGGCGGCAATGTGGAGGAAGTAGACGTGGAATTGGGCGACAATGTTCGCAAAGGCCAGAAACTGGCTACAATACGTTCAGGTGAAGTGGCTGATTTTGAAAGACAAATGATCCAGGCACAATCTGATTTGCTCATTGCCCAAAAGAATTTGTCGTCTACCGAGGATCTTTTTGAAAGTAAGCTTGTGCCCGAAAGGGACGTCATTACGGCGCGTCAGGTTGTGGACAAGGCGCAGGCGGATGTAAGCCGGGTGAAGGAAATCTTCTCTATTTATGGTTTGGGTAAATCAACCAACTACACGGTCAAGTCGCCAATTAATGGTTTCATCATCGACAAAAGTGTGAATCGCGGCATGCAGTTGCGTTCAGACAATGCTGAAAGCCTTTTTACGGTCGGGCAGATTGCGGATGTGTGGGTGATGGCCAATGTGAATGAAAGCGATATTCCCAGGATCAAACTGGGAATGCCAGCCGACGTGAGGACTATCAGCTTTTCCAATGAGGTTTTTAAAGGGAAAGTCGACAAGATCTATAATGTGCTCGATCCTGACATAAAAGCCATGAAAATCCGCATCCAGCTTCAAAATGTAGGTTTGAAACTAAAACCGGAGATGCATGCAACGGTTAACCTGAATTTTGAAGAAGGAGGCGAAATGCAGGCCATTCCCTCCCAAGCAGTGATTTTCGACCGAAGTAAAAACTGGGTAATGGTGTACCACAGCCGTTCCAAAATAGAAACCCGCCCCGTCGAGATTTACCGCTCGCTGGCCAACAGAACCTACATTACCAGCGGCTTGAAAGATGGCGAAGCGGTCATCAGTAAAAACCAATTGCTCGTTTATGACGCGCTTAATGATTGAAATTCAGTCATTCAGCGCAACGGCGCCCGCTCATTCACTCATTCACTCATTCAGCGCAACGGCACCCGCTCATTCAGCGCAACGGCGCCCGCTCATTCACTTATTAAAAAATGAATAAATTCATTCGCGGAATCGTGGGCTTTTCTTTGAAAAACCGCTTTTTCATATTCTTTATGACCGGTCTGCTGATCATCGCAGGGATCGTCAGCTATCGCGATACGCCGCTGGAAGCGTTTCCGGATGTTACCAATACGCAAATCATTATCGTTACCCAGTGGAATGGGCGGAGCGCGGAGGAAATCGAGCGCTTTGTGACGGTCCCTATTGAAGTCGCGATGAATTCGGTGCAGCAAAAATCGAATGTTCGCAGCACCACAATGTTCGGTTTGAGCATTATCAAAATCATTTTCGATGATAATGTGGAAGACTTTTTTGCCCGGCAACAGGTTAATAATCAACTCCGTAACATCTCGCTTCCCGAAGGCGTCGAGCCCGACGTCCAGCCTCCATACGGGCCGACAGGCGAAATTTTCCGCTTTACATTAAAGAGCAAAGACCGCGACAGTCGCGAGTTACTGACATTACACAACTGGGTTATTGACAGGCAACTAAGGAGCATTCCGGGTGTTGCGGATGTGGTTGCGTTTGGTGGAAGAGAGAAAATCTACGAAGTGCAGGTTAACCCCACCAAACTGGTTAAATACAACATTACACCGCTGGAAGTTTACCAGGCGGTGACGAAAAGCAATGTCAATGTGGGTGGCGATGTGATCGAGAAAAACGGGCAGGCATATGTAGTCCGCGGAATCGGTTTGTTAAACTCTATCCCTGATATTCAGAACATTATCGTTGAGTTTGTTAAAGACAATCCTGTGCTTGTGAAGGACGTAGCAGATGTGAAAGAATCGGATATGCCGCGAGTCGGGCAGGTTGGGCTGGATGGAAATGATGATGTGGTGGAAGGGATTGTAGTGCAGAGAAAGGGCGAAAATCCCAGCGAAGTGCTCGCGCGTATAAAGGATAAGGTTAAGGAATTGAACACCAAAATCCTCCCGCCAGACGTCAAAATGGTCACTTTTTACGACCGCGACAACCTGATCGAGTTTTGTGCGCATACCGTAAAGCATAACCTCATTGAAGGCATTGTGCTGGTAACGGTGATCGTGTTCCTGTTTATGGCCGACTGGCGCACAACGGTCATTGTGTCCATTATCATTCCGCTTGCGCTATTATTTGCCTTTATGTGCCTGAAATTGAAGGGAATGTCGGCCAATTTGCTTTCGATGGGGGCGATTGATTTCGGTATCATTATCGACGGTGCCGTGGTGATGGTTGAGGGGATTTTTGTGGCACTGGACCATTTGGCGCATCGCAACGGAATGGACCGTTATAACAAGCTGTCTAAACTTGGGCTGATCAAAAGAACGGGCGGTGAGCTTGGAAAGGCTATTTTCTTTTCCAAACTGATCATTATTACCGCATTGATCCCTATTTTCAGTTTTCAGAAAGTGGAGGGCAAAATGTTTACCCCGCTTGCCTATACGCTTGGTTTTGCTTTGCTGGGTGCACTGCTTTATACATTGACGCTCGTTCCAGTGCTTTGCTCTTTAGTATTGAATAAAAATGTTCGCGAGAAAAGTAATCCGGTCGTCCGGTTCTTTGATAAAACGGTTATTAACGGTTTTGAATGGTGCTATAAGCGTAAAAAACTGAGCGTTGTTTTCGCAACATTGTTCCTCGGGCTCAGCTTGTTTTCGGCCCGATTCCTGGGGACTGAGTTCCTGCCGACATTGAATGAGGGAGCGCTTTGGGTAGAAGCAAAAATGCCCATGAGCAGCTCGCTGAACGAAACGATCAAAATGGTGACGACACTGCGCGCCAAATTGAACGAGTTTCCCGAAGTGAACGGGGTGTTATCCCAAACCGGCCGTTCCAATGATGGGACCGATCCCTCCGGATTTTACTATGTCCAGATGCAGGTTAACCTCAAACCAAAAGACGAATGGAAGCGCAAGATCACCCAGGATCAGCTGATTGAGGAAATGGATAAAAAGCTGAAACAATTCCAGGGTATTAATTACAATTATTCCCAACCCATTATCGATAATGTTGCCGAAGCTGTGGCAGGGATGAACGCAAGTAATGCAGTTAAAATCTACGGGGACGACCTGGAAACACTGAATGCAAAGGCGGATCAGGTGCTGGAAGCGATCAAAAATGTGCCTGGAATTAAGGATGTGGGCATATTACGGAACATTGGGCAACCGGAGATCAGTGTGATTTTGCACGATCACAAAATGGCCCAATACGGGGTTAGCACGGCAGATGCGCAGGCCGTCATTGAAATGGCCATTGGTGGAAAAACAGCTTCGATCCTTTACGAAGGAGAGCGGAAATTTGACATCCGGCTTCGATACGAGGAACAATATCGCAAAACGGTCGATGACATTCAGCAGCTAATGGTGCCCACATTAACCGGCGGCAAAATTCCACTGAAGGAAATATCATCCATCCGGACTGTTACGGGGCCAGCATTTGTGTATCGTGATAATAACAAACGTTTTATCGGGGTTAAATTCTCCGTGCGGGAGCGTGATCTGGGAAGCACAATTGCAGATGCGCAAAACCGCGTTAAGCCATTGTTGAAAACATTGCCAAAAGGTTACTCCGTCAACTGGTCAGGTGAATTTGAAAACCAGGTGCGCGCTACGCAACGGCTCGGACAAGTTGTTCCTATCAGTTTGATCGGGATTTTTATCCTGCTATTCATCATGTTCAGCAATGCCAAAGATGCCGGTTTGGTCTTGATTAATGTTCCCTTTGCATTGATTGGCGGGATCCTGGCTTTGCATGTCACGCATATGAATTTTGGAATATCCGCAGGAGTTGGATTTATCGCGCTGTTTGGGTTATGCGTGCAGAATGGGGTTATTCTGATCTCAGTCTTCAATAAAAATCTATCGGCAAGAATGTCGCTGGATGATGCGATACGGGAAGGAGTTAAATCGCGGATCAGACCTGTTATCATGACCGCATTAATGGCCGCAATCGGTCTGCTGCCCGCCGCGACCTCCACCGGAATCGGCTCGGAAACACAGAAACCCCTGGCCATTGTAGTTATCGGGGGGTTGGTAACGGCAACTGTCCTTACATTGCTGATCTTTCCGATCATTTACGGCTTCTTTTATAGAAAAAGCCGTGCTGTTCGGGCCGCTTAGCACCTCGGCTCCGCTCGGTGTGAGAACGCTAGACAATACGAAGCCCTGTCACACTGAGCGGACCGGGCCGCCGGGCGGCCTAAGTGGTGGTGGGCTGCTTTATTTCCCGTTCTGAAATGTAATGGTAAACGTCGTCCCTTCCCCTACTTCGGACTGCACGTCGATGCGGCCGTGGTGGGCGTGGATGATGCTCATGGTTGTGGATAACCCGATTCCCATTCCGTTATTTTTTCCGGTAAAATAGGGCTCGAAGATCTTTTCCATGTGCTCTTCACTGATCCCGCAGCCATTGTCTGTGAAAATCACCTGAATGTTCTCTCCCTGGCTTTTGGTGCTTATGCTTAGAATGCCTTTGTCCTCTTCCATGGCTTCTATCGCATTGGTAATGAGGTTTAAAAACGCCATTTGTAGCGAAACGGGATCAAGCGGAAATGCCATTTCCTCCTCAGCAAACTGGTTCACGATCTGGATCCGCTTTAATTGAACGCGGTCCAGAGCTGCCCCGATTGCCTGGGTTAACACGGTGTGCACGGAACTGATAACAAGCTCGATATCAGCTGAGCTGGAAGGTTGTAATAACTGTGAAATCAGGTCATTGATACGGTTACAATTACGCTTAATGATCTGCGTGTAGAATTTCTGATCTTCATCCACCAGCTCCATTTCCAGCTGCTCAGCCGACAGGTTCACGTTCGTGAGCGGATTTCTCACCTCATGGGCGAGCATCCGCACCAAACGCCCGGTAACCGCCATTTTTTCGGAAAATAACCTTTCGCGTTCCGACTGCTTGCGGGCCGTCATGTCATGCAGCCTGCCTTGGATGTACGGATGGTTATCGTCCACTTCCAATGTAGCCGAGAAAAGGCAATACTTCTTTTCGCCATCCTTCGTAAGCAACCTCACTTCCTGATCGTGGATCGGGTGATCCTTTATATTTTTCCAGAAGGAATCAAATTGTGCATCTTCCAGCAATTCGAGAATATTTTTTTTTCGGAGATCGTCCTCTGAATATCCTGTAAGCGCGCTGGCTGATGTATTAAGATCGATAATGTTTCCTGCAAGATCGCTGATGAAGAGAAAGTCGTTGGATTCCTCAAAAATCCTTCTGTAACGCCGCTCGCTATGTTTCAATGCTTTCAGCACGGAAGTCCTTTCCAGTGCATAACGAATGCTTCGTTCGAGCTTTTCTGAGTCGAGTTCGCTTTTGATCAGATAATCAGCAGCGCCTAGCCGCAATGCTTCCACGGCGATCTTAGTATCCCCTTTTCCCGTCAAAAGAATGATCGGTTCCTCGCATTCAAACTGGCAAGCCAGTTCAATCAGGTCTATCCCTGTGCTTTCACCCAGCAGATAGTCAAAAAGATAAAGATCGTATTTATGGTCTTTAACGTGCTGCTGCGCGTCCCGGAATGTAGAACACCAGGTTATTTCAAACTTCCAGTTGACCAATTCCTGAAAATACTCGCGTGTGAGGAAATAATCATCCTCATCATCGTCGACGAGGAGAACCTTTATCAATTTACTATTCATTCCGTGCTATATCTCAAACGTAATTCAACAATTAAATGTCAAACTGCTTCATCTTATTGTAGAGTGTCTTCCGGTCAATATTTAATAGTCGAGCCGCTTTACTTTTATTGAAATTTACATCTCGCAGTACTTGCATGATCATGTCATATTCAGCTTCATTGGCCACTGTTTTCAGGCTTGGCTTGGAATCGTCTCCGTCCGATGATTCTGTGATGCTTGCTGCGGGTGCCGATACAGAAGTCGCAGGCTCCTCATCGAGGTCTTTTAGTTTTCTGTAATTTACAATTTCAAATGGCAGCGACTTTTCTTCGATCAGCTCGCCATCCGAAAGCAATGTGGCCCGTTTGATGACATTTTTCAGCTCTCTTAGATTTCCCGGCCATGAATAATTCAGGAAATCGTTCTTTACTTCCTCCGAAAATCCGCTCACATTTTTGTTCAACTCTACATTTGTTGTATCCAGGAATGTGTTTGCAAAAAGCATCAGATCGTCTTTTCTGTTTCTCAAAGCAGGAACTTCAATCGTGAACTCATTGAAACGATAGTAAAGATCCTCTCTGAATTTGCCATTTCTGGCCGAGTCCAGAAGCCTTTCGTTACTTGCAACCAGGATCCTTACATCCAGGTCAATTTCCTTGGAACCGCCAATGCGGCGCATCTTACGCTCCTGCACTACACGCAGCAGTGCGACCTGTATTTCATATGACAAGTTGGAAACTTCATCCAGGAACAAAGTGCCTCCGTTTGCCATTTCAAAATGCCCTATTTTGGTATTTAAAGCCCCTGTAAATGATCCTTTTTCATGTCCGAAAAGCTCACTACCAGCCAATTCCTTGGATATCGCACCGCAGTCCATGGCCACGAAGGGCATATCCCGCCTTTTCGATCGGTTATGGATTTCCGCCGCAATGGCTTCTTTACCCGAACCGCTTTCTCCATAAATAATCACACTGAAATTGGTAGGTGCAACCAGGTCCACCTGGCGGAAAAGGTTATCCGAAACCTCACTCTGTCCCATGACATAGCCGGCCTTTGTCCGCGAGCTCATCTTGCGGGCCGGTTTGGTTGCTTCCGTAGTTCCTCCACTTGTGCCTGATGAGACCGCTGTATATTCAAATTCTTCGTTTTCTTTTGATTCTGCGTCTGCAATCGCCTTTTTAACGGTCACCAATATTTCGTCCGGAAACAATGGTTTGGTGATATAGTCGTAAGCGCCGAGTTTCATCACATTCACCGCCACCTTAATGTCGGAATAGCCGGTTATGATGAGTACGGGAACATTAGGACGTTTGGATTTAATCGCTGTCAGCAACTCGGTTCCGGTAATGTCACCCAGCCGGAAGTCGGTCATGACCAGGTCAGGTGAAATGGAATCGATCAGGGCGAGGCCGTCTTTACCGTTTTGCGCAGTTTCTACTATAAAATCATTCTTTGATAAAAATCTTTTCAACAGGAAGCAGATATCTGCCTCGTCATCAACTACAACAATTTTTTTCATGCCAGGTTTTTAGGGCTAAATCAAGTTGGTTTTGTAAGCTGCTTAAATGGTAACTCGTAATCTTGCAGTAGGGATATTTAATTGCTCCCTGTATTTCGCAACAGTCCTTCTAGCCACAGAATAGCCTTTTTCAGAGAGCATATCCGTAATTTGCTGGTCGTTGTATGGGTGTCTTTTATCTTCATCACTCACAATTTCCCGGATGGCCTCCTGAATCTCCCGGTTGGAAACTTCGGTGCCGTCCTCGTTGGTTACTCCTTCTGTAAACAGGTCTTTGAGCAACACAATTCCAAAAGGGGTCTGCACATATTTGTTCGTTGTCACCCTTGACACCGTGGAAATGTCCATACTGATGATCTCGGCAACATCTTTCAGGATCATCGGGCGCAATTTCTTGATATCGCCGGTTTGGAAATAATCATATTGCAATTTAACAATAGCCCTCAAAGTGCTCAGCATTGTATTTTCACGCTGCTTGATCGCATCAATGAACCACTTCGCCGAGTTCATTTTATTTTTAAGGAACTGATTGGTAGCCTTATCATTTTTTTGTTCGGCCATTTGGGTGAATAATTTATTCAACCGCAATGCCGGACTATTGCCCCAGGTAAGCTGCACTTCTATCTCACCGTCCTCTGTATACCGCAGCGAAAAGTCGGGTTTAATGCTTTCGTTAACAATGGAATCATTGCGCAGGCCAGACGCTGGTTTAGGATTTAATGTGGTGATCAATGCGATGGCCTTTTTCAGCGACTCTTCGTCCAGACCGGTAATCCGCATAATCTTATCGTAGTTTCTCGCTCCCAGCTCATCAAAAGCGTCAGTAACGATCTTGCAAGCCCATTTCCAGGTTTCATCCTGATTTTCAATGCGGCTCAGCTGAATTTGCAGGCATTCCCTCAGATCACTTGCGGCAATACCGGCCGGATCAAGCTGCTGGATCACCTTCAACATCAGATTGACCTCGTCCGTGTCAATAAACATGCTATTGGCGAAGGAAATATCGTCTGCGATCACATCACTTTCACGTCTCAGGAAACCGTCTTCATCCAGCGAATCGAGAATAAAGTCGGCAACCAGCTGCTGTCTTTCGTCCAATCTCAGGAAATGCACCTGCTGTTTGAGATCGTCCCGGAAAGACATTGTTTCCACCATGGGACGCGTGTAAAGCTCATTATCAGGAGATTGATTGTTGGCGTAAGTTTTATAGTCAGGAACGTCGTCATCTCTGAACTCGTCCCAGTCATAATAATCCTGCATGGTGTTATCCTCACCGGCTCCGGTGTCGGCGGGATCTTGAAACTCGTCAACAGTATCTTCCGAAGCATTATCCTCCTTACCTTCTTCCAAAATAGGATTTTCTTCAAGCTCCTCCTTAATTCTTTGTTCCAATTCCATTGTCGTCAAATGCAGTAAATTCAGCATCTGAATTTGCAACGGAGAATATTTCAGGGTCTGTCTTTGCGTCTGCGTTTGTCTTTGCATATAGCAACCAAGGGTAAAAAATTAGAATTCTTAAAGTTTAAATTTACGACTCTTTATTCAATCTTTCTTCAATGATCGGTGCGTTTATGAACATTGCGTACTTATTTCCACAGACTGAGTACAAATATTCAGAATGCTGCGCGTATAACGCAGACATCCGGCCAACTCATGTATATTGAACGACCAGGTTAGC
Source organism: Dyadobacter fanqingshengii (assembly GCF_023822005.2). GTDB lineage: Bacteria > Bacteroidota > Bacteroidia > Cytophagales > Spirosomataceae > Dyadobacter > Dyadobacter fanqingshengii. The sequence goes on along the minus strand of NZ_CP098806.1, from coordinate 5,893,659 downwards.
AGTATGGAACAGACTTCGTCATACCGGAGGTCAGCACACGTCGCACATTTGCTTAAATCGACAACTACCCCAATTTCACTTAGTTACCCTAAAAACTGGACGGATCACCAGAGCTGGTCTCCGCAAATTCAACCATCAAGGACTGAAAAAATACAGGCAGACAACGAGTTATCACTGCTAACCATTGAGAGACGCGACATAAATTATAACAAAATTCTTGCCTCGTGCTGTTGCACAACAAATGAACCTGCCGCATCCGACAGGTTCCATAGTCTAATAATCTGACTCAATAGTGTTTAAGCCGCAGGGAAGGGCTTTTCCTCTGTATTTTTCTTTACCCACCGAAGTCCTTTCAGCAACAACTCCCTGCCTTCCGGGACGCCGTGTTTAACAATTACATTTTTTACAACCAGTGGCACCACATAATTAAGCGGCGGTGGCAGGCGACGCAATACTGTCTTGGCAAGGAGAGCACTTACACCCATTTCGATGCTTTTCCCGGAGCCGTTTTGACGCCCGGCATGAAACATGTTCCTGAAATAATTGACCGTATTTTCGATCGGCTTCGATGCTTCCATTTTTTCAGAATCTGTTGATGAACCTTTCATATTGCAATGAAGTGATGAAAATTTCCGGCAACATATGTGCTGCCGGAAACCCTGTTATTGATATTTGTTAATTTCTGTTTTGGCATCGTCAGAATATTCCTCAGCTTTATCCCAGGCTGCATCCTTAAATTCCTCACCTTCTTCTTTGATCTGACCGGCAACATCAGTTGCTTTCTCTTTGCTTTTTTCAAGCGCTTCGATCAGGTCGGATGCCAGGCTATTTGTTTTCTTTTTAATCTTCTTTCTGGTTTTGTTACCTTCTTCAGGAGCAAAAAGTAACCCGATAATTGCTCCAACCGCTGCTGCTGTTACGATACCCCAAAATGCTTTATTACCATTCATAATCTTTTCCATTTAATGTGAGACATTCATTTAACTGTGCTGTTTCCCAAAACCTGTACCAGTACCGGAATTGCTTCAAACGGGATAATCATTCTACACATCGGGCTCAGCGAACGCTGTAACCGTTTATTAATTATCTTGTTTAAAAGCGTTTCCAGCATGCAGGATGGCAGGATTATTGTAACAACAGACTCATATTGCGCCCGGTTAAAAACTCAACAAGAACATTTAAACAACCCTTCGATACCAATGACCAAAAATTCTATTTCTGACACATCGCTATGAAGATTGTAATTATTGAAGATGAAAGGGACCTGGGGTTGTTGATGCGCAATTTTTTAGTTAGGCAGTTAAATATCAAGTCACCAGACGCTTCGGTTAGGGTTGCTTCTTCATTGGCAGAAGGCCTTCAATGTATCTACGACATGAACCCCGATTGGATATTCATTGACAACAACTTACCGGACGGAAAAGGAATTAATGAAATTCAGCGGATCAAAAATGCCAACGCCTTACGCGGAGCGAAAATCGTGATGATGAGTGCGATGACCAATTTAAAAGAAGAGGCTTTTAAAAACGGTGCAGATTATTTTCTTGATAAACCGATCAGTTTTGTTGAAGTACAGGGCATATTCGGCAATAACAACAACAATAAGCAGGGCGAGGCCTAATGGGGAAACAGTAGAAAATGTTACTTCAATTGTGGATTTGGTCTGAGAAATTCGTAGAAAATATTTCTCAGCTGGTATTTTTTTGTTGTCAACCAAACAAATATTACCTCAGAACAGAACAGGGCACTTTGTCCCCGATTTCCCACGCGATCCTGGCAATTTTACCTTTTGGCTTTTATAACGGACGCGTTTTTTCTTCTCACTATTACCTTTTTTCTTCTCGTAAGCAATCAGCTTGAAATCGTATTCCGGTATGAAATAATCTTCCTTGTATTCAGCAACGGGAAGCGGCATATAATGTCTCCCGGGAAAGGTAAGAGCGTCATATTCATAATCGTAAAGATATATTGTCACAAATCCATCGCGACTGTATTTGATACCGATGTCCGAGAAAGGGCTATTTTCATCTGAGGAAGCAACAAGCCGCATCATTTCCTTTTGTTTTCCCTTGGCCAGAATGGTCATATTGTATTGAAAAACACGGTGTAGCGAGTCAATTTGCAATGCTACGCCCAGATAATACTTTGCTTCCTTCATCTGCTCTTTTCCTGCATACATAACGGCAGTATTGTTGAGCGCGCTTTTATCCTGATAAGTCTGATAGCTCAGTTTCGCCTCATCAAATTTTTCCAGATAGCGGTAAACATTACCCTGGTTCACATTATAAAACTTTCGGGAAGGAGCATTGTCCATGGCTGTTTTGAAGTCATTGAATGCGCCATCATATCTGGCATTGGCCTCATTTACCTGATGCCGCTGCTCATGTCTGTTCCCGATATAAGCCTGAATGATCCCATGGTTGTTATGCACAAACGGCAGTTCCGGCTTTTCCTTCACCAGGCTGTCAAACAATGCCATAGACTTGTCGAGCTGGTCGTTTTCAAGCAGTACGATGCCCCAGCCGTTTTGCGCATTGACATTGGATGGGTTTAAGGAAATCGCTTTTTTAAAAACCTGATAACCTTTTTTATACATGTCAAAGTGCATCAGCAAATTTCCATAATTGCTCCACATCAGGTCATAACCCTGCTCATACACCAGTGCCTTCGACAGAAACTGCCCTGCCTCGGAATAGCGTTTCTGATCGATCATTATGCTGCTCATTCCTGCCAATGCTTCATAACGCGTAGGGTCCAGCTTAATCGCCTTTTGGAAATCATCCTGTGCGGGGGCCGTTTGTTTCAGATAATATTCAGAGAATGCTTTGGTAACGAAAAGATCTGCAAAGAATTTGTTGTCTTCATTTAGCGCCTTTTCCGCCTTTTTGAAATCTTTTAGCGCCAGATCATATTTTTTCTGCCCGTAATAAGAGACAGCTCGGCCCAGATAGGCAGGCAGATAGGTCGAATCCCTTTTAATTACGCGGTCAAAAAGTGTGAAAGCGGTCTGATACTCGTGTTTTGAAAGATGTGTGTTACCCATTCCGGATTGCAGAGCAGGCGTTTCGCGCTTCAATGTCGACGCTAGCTTGTAATAGCGTTGGGCTTCGCTAATCTGTTTCAACCCGTAAAATGAATGCGCCATACCCAGATAGGCATCGCCCCGGAATGTACGGTCGTCTGTTTCAAGATATTTTTCAAAAACCGCTTTTGCCGCGCCGAACTGGTTGAGTGATAACAATGCATTGGCATAGCGGATCTGCGCTTTCAAATGCGTTCGAGAGACTTTTTCAAAATCTTTTACTGCTTTCTTCTCATTGCCCGTTCGCATCAGGATGTCGCCTCTTTGCAACCGGTAGGCCATTTCGTCTTTCTGGCGGATGGCCGTCGCCATTTCGTCCACAGCTTCGGAAAATTGATTATTGAATTTATAAACCATTCCCAGGTTGTAATTCCATTTTCCATGTGTGTTTTTTGCACTATTGCCATTTGCATACCCGAGCGCGTCGGCGTATTTTTTCTGTTTTGCGTAGGAAACCAGTGTATTCAATGTGGCTTGTGTGCCGCCTGGCGCGTCTGCAAAATCGTTTCTGGCTGCGTCGTACTTGCCGGATAGCAAGCTAAAAAGTCCTCTGTTGTAATGTAAATGTGGATCCTGGGTGCTCAGGTCCAGTTCTTCCATGATATGAAAGGCTTTTTGATGATTACCAAGCAAGGCCAGGATCACCGCTTCATTGTTCATGCGCTGCACGGAATCCGACGGCTGGAAAGCCTGTTTGTGATACAATGCGTATGCTGCTTGTAAGTTGCGTATGCCTCTCTGATATGCTTCGTCGCGCAGTAATGCGGGATTATTTTCTTCGAAAGAGCGGTTGAAAACGGGAAGAAGATCTTTAAGGATTCGCTGGCATTCATTAAAATCCTGTGCAAATGCAGCTCCGCGAGTTAAGAGCGTCAGCATCAGCAACATACTTAAATTAAACAGCAGGCGAATCTTTTGTACCATTACCAAAAAAAGATGGCTCAAAAGACCGAACCTACGAGTTAACTTCCAGATTTACAATATTTCCGGTCACCGTTTAATAGAATCTGCTTAAAATATAATTTTTTAAATAAATAAGATTATCGAAACTAGAACTACTTTTACACCTTGGCGCTCCCAAATGCATCTATGAACAAGCGCTGGTTCCGAAGCATAATGGTCAGTGATTTGCCCGACGTGTTCTGAATATAGACGCCCGTCTTCGAAACCGAAACCAGCAGTGCTGCTCCCTGAAAACCGATTCGGAAGGAATAAGAACTCCATTGCTCAGGCACATAAGGATTCAGGACCAACAAGCCATCTTTCACGCGCTGCCCCGCAAATCCTTTCACAATGCTCATCCAGGTGCCGGCCATGGAAGTGATGTGCAAACCGTCCTCAGTATCATTATTATAATCATCCAGATCCAGTCTTGCCGTGCGCACATACATTTCGTAAGCCTTCTCCTTCAAGCCTATTCTGGCAGCCAAAATAGCGTGAACGCAAGGCGATAACGAGGATTCATGGACGGTCATAGGCTCGTAAAACTCAAAATTGCGTTTGATATCGGCCATTTGAAATTCATCTTCAAAGAAGTAAAGCCCTTGCAAAACATCCGCTTGCTTGATGAAGCAGGAACGCAAAATCCTATCCCAGGACCAGTTTTGATTGATCGGACGCTCGCCTGCAATGTCACTTACGGTCAGGATTTCCTTGTCCAGAAACCCTTGCTGCTGCAAATAAACCTGCCTTTTTTCATCGTATGGAAAATGCATATTTTCAACAATGTGCTTCCACGCCTCCATTTCGCTGTTCAGGCTGAAATTGGTCCTGATAATGATCTCGTTAAGCTTGCGGGAATCCTGCGTCCATAATTTTCCGATGATTTCCAGCGTGTAACGCAATGTCCAGCAGGCAATGTAATTGGTATACCAGTTGTTGTTTACATTATTCTCATACTCATTCGGACCGGTTACACCCAACATCACATATTGCCCTTTCTCCTCAGACCAGTTAATGCGCTGTTTCCAAAACCTGGAAATGCCGATCAGAACTTCAAGGCCCTCATCATTTACATAACTTTCATCGCCCGTGTAACGTGTGTAATCGTAAATAGCATAGGCAATTGCACCGTTTCTGTGGATTTCTTCAAAGGTGATTTCCCATTCATTATGGCATTCCTCGCCATTCATTGTTACCATAGGATAAAGCGCTGCCCCGTCGGAAAAACCAAGCTTTTCTGCGTTCTCAATGGCCTTATCCAATTGCTTGTATCTGTAAACGAGCAGGTTACGCGCGACTTTTTGTTCAGCAGTTGACAAGTAGAACGGGATGCAATAAGCTTCGGTATCCCAATAGGTGCTGCCGCCGTATTTTTCTCCGGTAAATCCTTTCGGGCCGATATTTAAACGTTCGTCTTCACCGGTGTAAGTTTGTCCCAAATGGAAAATGTTAAAACGGATGCCTTGCTGAGCCGCAATGTTGCCTTCAATGGTAATGTCGTTTCGCTCCCATTTAGTGGCCCATGCCTGCATATGCGCTTCCAGCAACTGATCAAATCCTTCCTCAGCGATCCTTGCAACATAAGCTTTGCATTCTTCCACTAATTTTTCCGTTGGATAATTGGTAGAGGAAAGATTAACCCCATACTTATATACGCTAAGCTCCTGGCCCTCTTTCACCTCCATTTTAACCGTCCCGGCCACATATTTATCCATCTTGACAGGCAACGACTGATACCCGGCTTTCAGCCCATTGAGCTTAATATCGAACGCCATCCCTGTCGCTACCCGGAACAATTCCACGCCATACGGATTGGGTTTGGTTTCGAGGATCAGGTAACCCTGTGAAAAGCCCGTTTCCTTGTGCACCTCATTCCAGAAAGACTCATCGTAATTGGCATCCCGGTTCTTTATATTTCCGTCCAGATATGGCGTAATGGTAATGTTATCACTGAAATTCAGCGGCGTTAGCTTGTAACTGATCGCACCGGATTCGTCGTCCGCCATGCTGCAAAAGCGTTTTGAATGGATTTTGATCCGTCTGCCTTCTGCCAGTTTTACGGTTGTTACTCGTTCGAGAACGCCTTCTTTCATGTTCAAGACACGGCTGAATGTTTCGATCTCGCAGGTGTTCAGATCCAGCATTTCCGCGCCGATCCTGATATCAATGCCAATCCAGTTACAGGCATTCAGCACTTTGGCGAAATAATTGGGATAACCATTTTTCCACCAGCCCACGCGTGTTTTGTCAGGAAAGTAAACCCCTGCCACGTAGTTACCGGGTAAAGATTTGCCTGAATAATGTTCTTCAAAGTTCCCGCGCTGGCCCATCCGGCCATTGCCCAGGCTCATTAAGCTTTCGGTTATCTCATTATATTCAGCGTGGAAGCCATTTTCCACGATACACCATTCATCATGGGTGATGTAATTTTTCATGCAGGGTAATGTGTATTAGTAAAATAAACAAGTGCGGACTACGCAAAAGCCGCTTCCATATCCTGGAAATGGAAATCTGCAAAGCCCGGGATAACAATGTCTGCCTGGGTCAAAACAGCCTTCTCCCCTATTCCAACAGCCAGCATTCCTGCCGCTTTCGCCGATTGGATCCCGGCCAGGGCGTCTTCAAATACAACACATTGCGCCGGTAACGCAGCTAGGTCTGCCGCCCCCATCAAAAATACCTGGGGATCCGGTTTGCCAATGGTAATGCGATTTCCGTCGACAATGGTTTCAAAATAGGAAAGCATATCAATGCGCTCCAGAATAACTTTGGCATTTTTACTGGCCGAGCCTAACCCGATCTTTATTCCTCCTTTTTTAAGCTCATCCAAAAACGCGCGGACGCCCGGAAGCGTGTCCGCGGGCGTCATTTGCATGCATAATGCGAGATAACGGCTGTTTTTCTCCGTGGCTCGTTGCAATTTCTCTTCATCTGTAAGTTTTACGCCACCAATGGCCAGGATAATTTCAAGCGATTCCATCCTGCTGATGCCTTTCAAAAGTTCATTTTGAGCGTGGGTGAGATCGAACCCGAGATCATTGGCCAGTTGCCGCCATGCAATGTAATGGTATTTGGCCGTGTCAACAATTACGCCGTCCAGATCAAAAAGGCACGCTTCTATTGAGGGCATATTATTTCAAATTTAATATCTTGCAAAATAGTAAAATTTTCCAAGCTCATCCCCGCAAGCCGTCTCAGAACGCGCCGGGAGGGGTTTGGCGAAATGATTTTTATAAATAATTCAACTTGATATGCCCGTAGTTAACAAGGATAAGTTCATAGTATATCAGGTGTTTACCCGCTTGTTCGGGAACCAGTGCGCGACCAACAAATTTTACGGCTCCATGGAGGAAAATGGCTGCGGAAAATTTAATGATATTACCGAAACAGCGCTCATCGCGCTGAAAGATTTCGGCATCACGCACGTTTGGTACACCGGCGTCCTGGAACACGCAACATTGACGGATTACAGTGAATTTGGAATAAATGCCGATCATCCGCTGATCGTCAAGGGCAAAGCGGGTTCTCCCTACGCCGTGAAAGATTATTATGATGTAGATCCGGACCTGGCAGTGGACGTTAACAAGCGGATGGAGGAGTTTGAGCGACTCGTTACACGAACGCATGGGCAGGATTTGAAAGTGATCATTGATTTTATTCCAAACCACGTTGCGCGTCAATATCATTCGAATGTCAGGGCTTTGGGAGTCAAGGATTTTGGCGAAGATGACGATACCACGGTTAGTTTCAGGCCCGAAAACAATTTTTACTACATCCCGAACCACGATTTTGTAGTTCCCGAAGGACATAAGCCGCCTGTTGACATTACGGCACCTTATCACGAAAGACCGGCCAAAGCAACGGGCAATGACGTTTTCCAGGCGCAGCCGAGCCAATATGACTGGTATGAGACCATTAAGCTGAATTATGGTGTGGATTATCAAAATGGCGGCTTACGCTATTTTGATCCGATCCCGTCCACCTGGTTGAAAATGTATGATATCCTCCGTTTCTGGACCGAAAAAGGGGTGGATGGCTTTCGGTGCGATATGGCCGAAATGGTGCCTGCGGAATTTTGGGCCTGGGTTATTCCTGAGATTAAAAAGCTGAAAGAGAGCGTTATATTCATTGCTGAAATTTATAACCCGGCTGAATATCACCACTATATCAAAACAGGCAAGTTTGATTACCTGTATGATAAGGTAGGCTTGTACAACACGCTGCGGAGCCTGATTGAAGGAAACGGAACCGTTGAGAACATTACCAGGATCTGGCAGCAGGAATCGGGCGATATCAGTGAAAATATGCTCCGGTTTCTCGAAAACCATGATGAACAACGCATTGCATCCCGCTATTTTGCGGGCGATCCCTGGGCTGCGGTCCCGGCAATGACATTGAGTGCAACATTGCATACGGGCCCGCTCATGATTTATTTTGGTCAGGAACTGGGCGTTAATCCAGTGGAAGCAGAAGGTTTTCAAGGAGAAGACGGCCGGACCACGATATTTGACTATTGGGGCGTCACAGAATTTCAGCAGTGGGTGAATGGCGGGAAGTTTGATCTTGAAAAGCTGAATGCAGACCAAAAGAAGTTGCGCGCTTTTTATGAAACATTAAACCGTTTTGTGCGTGAAAATGAAGCCGTTTATGCCGGCTCATTTTATGACCTGCAATATGTGAATGTGGACGGGCAGTCGCAAAATTACGATAAACGACTGCAATACAGTTATTTGCGATTTACTGATAATCAAAAACTTCTCTTTATTTATAATTTTGACAAAGAAAAAACCGTTGAAACATCCATAAAAATCCCGCAGGACGCCTGGGCAAACTTTTTAAAGCTTGGTAACACAGCAGCTTACAGATTGAAACCGGTTTTCCCTTCGTTTTTGCCCTCGCCAAGCTTACGGACCAACGAAATCACGTCGACCGGTGTTCAGGTCGGACTGTTGCCCAACTCCGTGTCAGTCTTCGAAATTGAGGCAAAATAAGCATGATAAGAGTCAAATAAAACGCAACTTTACGCAAAAAAGGAAATTTCAGCATGATCAGAGTTATAGTTCTATCCATTTTTCTCCTGTCGTCGACCGTGTCATTTGCACAGTTGGCGGTTCAAAAGGTTTTTGCACAAAAAATGGATTTACCGGAGAGCAGGGATATCGGGACGCAGGTTTTGCGCATGGGGGAATCGTTTTTGGGGACGCCTTATGTAGCCGGAACATTGGAAGGAAATCCGACAGAACGACTCGTTTGTAAATTTGACGGACTGGATTGCACTACACTCGTGGAAAGTTCGGTGGCACTGGCGGTTGCCAAAACAGAAAATCCAACATACGAAGGCTTCAAAAACGAACTTACCAAGCTGCGTTACCGTGAAGGAATCATTGACGGATATCCTTCGCGGCTGCATTATGTGCTCGATTGGATGTATGAAAATGAAAAACGCGGTCGGCTGGAAAATATTACGGCCAAAGTGGGCGGCGTTCCTTATAAGAAGGAGATTAATTTTATGTCCAACCATGCTAATTTGTATCCATCGATGGCAGAAACGGCGGTTTGGGAAAAAGTGCGCGAGCAGGAAGGCCAGATCAATGTGAGGGAGCATAGTTACATTCCAAAGTCTGGGATTCAAAAAGCCGAACCCATGCTGCACGACGGCGACATTGTAGCTTTTACGTCTTCGGTAGAAGGGCTGGACGTTAACCATATGGGCATTATTTCCAAAGTAGGCAGCCGCGCTTACCTGATCCATGCCTCTCTGACAGGTAAAAAGGTGATTATGACCAGTGTTCCGCTGGCTGAATACGTGGCCTCGGTCCCGAAACATACGGGAATGATCGTGGCGCGGCTCAACGATATCTGATCCAATGAACGATTTTTTTAACATGCTCGATTATCGGAACTCGCCGTGGCTCATAGTGCTGCCGGCGACGATAATCGGTCTGATAATCAGTGCAATAGTTATTAATATTATTAAGATTACAGCTGCAAAAAAGGAATGGCGGGCAGTTAAGGCCGTAAGTGAAAACCTGACGAGCGTTTTATATTTCTTCATCCCGCTTGTATTAGTCACCGCCGCACTTAAAACTTATTCTTTAACCCATCAGGATTACTACTGGACATTTACGATCAGCAAAGTGCTGCTTATCGCGGTTACCACGTGGTTGATGACGCGCATTGTCATAATCTTTGAGAAGGTGCTGATCGATCAGCTGGACTTCAACACGCCGGACAACAATCAGGCGCGGCGCTTGTTCACCAAGATCAAGTTTGTGAAAAGAATGGTGATCATTTTAATCATTACCATTGGGATTTCGATTTTGCTGCTGAGTTTTGAAAGTGTACGGCAATATGGTGTCGGTATCCTGACATCTGCGGGAATTTTTAGTGTAATTATCGGTTTTGCTGCCCAAAAATCCCTGGCCAATCTCATGGCCGGCATTCAGATCGCTTTTACACAACCCATTAAAATTGACGATGTCGTGATCGTGGAGGGCGAATGGGGACGCATTGAGGAAATTAACCTGACTTACGTGGTCGTCAATATTTGGGACCTGCGCAGGATCGTGCTTCCGATCACGTATTTCATTGAAACACCTTTCCAGAACTGGACACGTAACGACAGTGCGCTCATCGGCACTGCCTTTTTCCAGCTCAATTATTTAACGCCGGTTTCCCGACTCAGAGAAAAGTTGAAAGAAATTCTCGATACGACACCGCTCTGGGACGGCAAATCATGGGCATTGCAAGTGACTGATACCCAAGGACAACTCATGACCATCAGGACCTTAATGTCGGCCAGAAATTCTTCTGAGACGTTTGATCTGCGATGCTATGTCCGCGAAAAAATGATAGAATTTATTTCGCAGGAATATCCCGAAGCGCTGCCGAGCTTCCGCATTGAGGAAGTAAAAAAACAGGAAAGTGTGCTGCCTGATAGTGAGCATCGTATATAAAAAAACTGGCCCCCGAAATATTCGGAGGCCATTCTTTTCCTACTACTCACCTAACTCAATTTAAAGTTTAACACTGCGCGGAATAGCCAATTGCATGTTATAATGCAAATGACATTTCAGGTTGTTAAATGCACATTAACACCGAATTAAAAGAGCGTTAAAACGGAGGAAATTTAAGTATAAATGTAGTTCCCGAACCCAGCTCCGACTCCACTTCAATGCTGGCGCCCTGCATGTTGATAATGCGCTTGGTTAATGCCAGTCCTATGCCATAACCTGCTTTGCTGATCGTGGTAGCACTCCTGTAAAAGGTGTCGAAAATGTAGGGCAGTTCATCGGAAGCAATGCCAATCCCGACGTCTTTAAAATTTATCTTGATCAGGTCCTTCTGAATTTCCAGAAAGACATTGACAGTTTTGTTATTGGAATATTTGCAAGCGTTGTCCATGAGGTTCATAAAGGCCGTTTTCAGGAGGCTTTCGTCACCATATCGCTTCAACTGCTCCTCATCCTCGGGGATCTTATCGTAATGAATGTGCACCTCATAGCCCGGATTTTTCTGCTGCACAGACGCTTTCGCCTGCCAGAGCACCTCATCCACCCGGATCTTTGAGAATGTAACCTTGAATGCGTGTTCTTCTGTTCGGGCCAGCTCCAGCAATCTGCTCACCAGTTCATTCATCTCTTTCGCCTCCGACCAGATCCCTTTCAATGCCACTTTGTATTCTTCGCTGGCGCGCTCCTTCATCAGGCTCAACTCCGCTTCGCTCATGATGAGTGCGAGGGGCGTGCGCAGCTCGTGCGATGCGTGGGAGACGAAGTTTTTTTGTGCTATAAATGCTATTTCGAGGCGGCCAAGCATTTGATTAAATGTTTGCGCAAGCGCTGCCAGCTCATCTTTTTCGCGCCCTACGGTCACTTTTTCATGCAAGTTTCCAGCCGAAATGTTGTTCACCTGCGAAATGATGTCGGAAACTGGCTTAATGGCATCATTGGCAAATTGCCAGCCGGCCACGCCTACTAAAACGAGTGATAACAGCCATCCGATCACCAGGATTTCGCGGAGCCGCTTTAACTGGTTCATGCCGGGCACATCATTGGCAACCGCCATTACGACCCAGGGTTTCCTATGGTCCTGCAAGACGTGACGAATGATAATCGCTTCCTTCTTATCATGCTTCGTGCGAATTTCCCGTCCTGCCCGCGCCTCTGCTAATATGGTTTTGGAAAGAGTAAACTTCTCGTTCCCACCCGTGAATATCAGTGAATCTGCGCCGTCGTAGATCGTGATTTCTTCGTTGAGAAAAATGGTATTGTTCTCTTTTTCAATCTTTTCAATGTCTGCTTTGCTGATGTCCTGACTGGCTTCAACCAACTGGGCGATGGTCTGCGCGCGTTCGTTCAGGAAAGAATAGAACTGTTTCTCCCTGTATTGATCGTAGAAATAGTAAACGGAAAGACAAAATAAGGCCATGATGGATCCCACCAGCATGGTAAAAAGCAATGTCAGGCGGGACTTAATATTCATTCTTCCTTAAAAATATAACCCATACCTACGACGGTGTGGATCAGCTTAGCAGGATAATCTTTGTCCACTTTTTTTCTGAGAAAATTAATGTAAACATCAATCACATTGGTGCCTGTATCAAAGCGGATATCCCAAACCTGTTCGGCAATGTCTACACGCGACACCACGCGGCCTTTGTTACGCATGAGGTATTCGAGTAAAGCAAATTCTTTGGCAGTGAGGTCAATGCGGTTTCCTCCGCGGCGTGCCACCTTCTCGTCCAGATTAAGTTCGAGATCGGCCAGGCTTAGAATCTGATTGGATTGCTCCCGGTTGCTGTTTCTTTGTGATAAAACTTTAATTCGAGCTATTAATTCCCTGAATTCGAACGGTTTAACCAGATAATCATCTCCCCCGGCTTCAAAACCGTCCAGCTTGTCATCAATGGTTCCCAGAGCCGTTAAAAACAGGATTGGCGTTGCGAGGCCGTCGTGACGGAGCTGGCGGGCGAGGTCGTATCCATTCAGTAAAGGCAGGTTTACATCGAGAATGATAACATCAAAACGATAATTTGACGCCATCTTTTTCCCTACCTGCCCATCATATGCCAATTCTACTTCCCAGGATTGTTCTTCCAGGCCCCGTTTCAGGAAACCTGCCAGCTTGGGTTCATCTTCGACGATTAAAATTTTCATATATGCGTGGTGAGCAATTTTATTTTGCCAAATGTTGCACAGATTTTCTCTTTAAAAAAAGGCTGTCCGAAAATATCGGGCAGCCTTTTTGTCTATATCCACACCATTAGAACGTATGCAACTATCTACAACTTCGTTCTATTATAATGCAAAATATAAATTATTAATTATAAAACATAGGCAAGTTGCCATTTACACGAAATTAAATATAAGTATTTCAGTAATAGTCAGTTCCGTTATCCAGATCGGCACGGTCGTCAAATGCGCCATAATCATCCTCTTCCAGACGCATTCCCTTTACTGCTTTTTTGATCAGCCCGATTTGTCCTGCATGGTAAACGTCGTGCTGGATAACTCCGTGTATCAATGTATAATAACTGTAATCCCGGCCCGGCACAAATTCTTCCAGGAAACTGTCGCTTTCAATTTTTTCGAGCTCCGAAACCAATTCCTCCTGCGAAAGGCTTAACTCCATTTGAATGGCTTCCCATTCAAACTCATCCACCAAAGGGAATTTTTTCCAGTCCTTATCCAGTGTTTTAATGTCAAATTCAGCATCTCCCTGAATTTTGCGTACGGCAAAGATCCGCCATGTGGTCATGTGATAAACGATCTCCGCGATTGAGTGTGTGTTGGTACTTAACCTTACTTCTGCCATTTTCGGCGTAACGTCTCGCAAAGCTTCCACAACGGATGGGCCATACCAGGCCTCTTCACTTTCGTAGGTGTCGTTGAGTACATCTATAATCCTTAAAATCTCTTCTTTCGTTTCCATATATATACAAATGAGTTTGTACGGGGTTTAAATGATTTCCGGTTTGCTACAACCAATTTAGATTTATAATAGTCCTGAAAAATATCTGTAACGTTTAAAACTAAAAAATTGAACCGAGAAATAACGAAAAATAAAATGTTCAATTTCAAATTTCGTTTAATTATCATATTTAAATACTCAAAATAAACATGTTAAAAAAAGCTTCATTGTTCATACTCATGGCGGGAATAGGAATGATGTCCTGCTCCAAAGATCCTATCAGTGATTTGTCAACAGAAGAAACCCTCGTTTACATTACCAATCACGATAAAGCTGCCAATTATACGCAGTACAAAACATTCAGCATCGTCGATTCCGTGCTCGTTGTTGAGAACGGACAAGCCGGAACTGCACTGACCGAGCTGGACCGGGACGTTTTGATCCGCATTATTTCCAACATGGAAAAACTGGGATATAAGTATGTAAGTCCAAAAAGCAAGCCAGACATTGGCATTAACGCGAGCTGGATCACGAATACTTACCTGAATGTTGTTTCCCAGCCGTTATCATCCTATTACGGTGGATACTGGGGCGGCGGCGGTTATGGTTACGGCTATCCGAGTTATTACCAATATTACCAAACCAGCGAAAGTTACTGGCTGATTTCCATGCTGGATTTCAAAAACCCGAATACGGTGGACAAAACTTTCAAAGTAGTGTGGGATGCGCAGATCCGCGGCGCGGGAATCGGGGAACGACAATATGTGGACACAATGGTTGACTCTATTTTTGGTCAGTCAGGTTATTTAAAAATTAATTAAAATGAAAAAAATCATAATCATTGCCCTTTTCGTCATTGGTGGGTTTTCGTCTTATGCACAGGAGCCAGCGCCCAAGCTTTATACACTTCCATCTCCATTTGAGCGCTATACACATTACCTAGCAACGGCCAGACTAATGGGCGCAATGCCATTGGGATCATTTTCAGATAATTACATTGATAAGGCTTCTTTTCAAAACTATTCAATCTCCATTGAATGGGTTTTGAGAAATTCCCCAATCTCCGTCGGTGGAGAAATCGGCTCGACTTATTTTGAGAAAAGAATCCCAAGAACACTGTATCAGAATGGGGACGAAACGCTTTCTGCGGTTCAAACGCGCACGGTTTCGCAGTACCCGGTTGAAATTTTCGGGAATTATCATTTTTTGCCCAAAACATCCACCATCCAGCCTTATGTGCAGGTGAGTGGCGGGGTCAGCATTCTGGATTATACATTGTACTACGGTAACCTGGCTTCTCAGGACCAGAAAGTAAGGCCGAAATATGGCATTGGCCTGGGTTCAAAGTTCCTTTTCAAACGCGACGGAGCGTTCGGTGTGGACGTCCGGGTTAAGTATGACGGCGTTTCCTACAAGCATGAATATATTGACAAAGGAATCTCTTCTGTCAATGGGTCAATTGGTTTATTCTATCGGTGGTGGTAAGTTTGTCTGATCCTTTTCATCAATCCTGAATAATCTGTGCCCAATAATAACAGCATTTTGTCAAAATCAACTTTCTTTTGGATTACCGCAATACTAGTTTTTCTGACGGGGTCCGGCCTTTGGCTCTGGAACCGTTTCGGCCCTTCCACTGGCCGAGATTACCCCCAGAAAGTGGAAGCCTATCCGGTTGCAAAAACGATTGATTCCTCCTCTTCCGCCTGCGACCTTGTGGTGCGGCGATATAAACAGATCGGAAACGAAATGCAGTTTGAGCTCGCCGCTAATGCAGGCGGGCTTTCTCCTTATAATGTTGAAATAGCGCAAAAAGGCAAAATTTATCAATTCAAGGAAGTCCCGCATCGTTTCGGGATATGGCTTTCTATCATGCCATTAAGCCTGGAAACCGGCCCCGCCACGATTAAGATCACAAGTCTGGGACAACCCGGCTGCGAAACCTCTGCTTCTTTTGAATTTGATACAAATAAAAAAGTGGAAATTCTGGATCCACAGAGCTGGATCCGGCAGGGAAGCAAGGATAACTGGCTGGACGTGAGACCGGTAATGGTCAACGGAAAGCTGCATTTAAAGGATTTCGGCAATTATGACGACGGCCGTACGAAAGTCGTCATGATCGATGGCATTGAGGTAAAAGGGCTGGAAAGCGGCATAGAGGTGAAGCCAGGCTTTTTATACTCCATTACTGCCCGCTGGATCGATGCGCCTTATAATGATTGGTGGAACAAAATGCGAAACCGCTCATTAAGGCAGCAAAATATCTGGATCTCAGGAAAACCCGGTGCTAAGGAGGATACAAAGCTCACCCGTGTGGAAATACCGCAGTGGTTTTCGCCGTCGCGGACCATTAATGTTGATTTTGACACAAAATTCCCTGAATTTGAGCCGATTAAAGGCAAAATGGTGATGCAGTATCGCCTGAATGATTACGTCCCGACGGAGAATTATTACAAACGCGGGATCAATTATCTTTCTGGTGGAAAAGACACGCCTGCGCCGCGGATGCACTATACGGTCACGCCCAACTATTTTGCAGACAGGGATGAAAAATGGTTCTCTTCTTTGTCCCAATCCGAGGTGGAAACCTGGGCCGGCGTTCCCAACTTCGGTGTTTACGCGCTGGATTTTGAGTTTTGGAACCAACATTACATTCCGGAAGTAAAGCAGCGGCTAATCTGGTTTGCCAAAAGGATCCGGAAAAACAATCCGGATATGTATCTGCTGGATTATTGGGGCGGAGGTGCTTATACGAATCCGCATATCAACACCATGGGTGGAAAAAATCCGAAGGAGCTGATGGGCGATTATAATGATCCAAAATCCAATAATTCGAATTTTGAGCCTTTGCCAAATGGCGAAAGTTTCCAGGATCTTTTCAACACGACGCCTATTGATGTGTACCCAAAACCCATGTTCGTCATGGATGATAAGGGAAATACACCAAACAATTTTGTGCTTTTGTCGGCCATTCATTCTCTGCGGATCAACAAGCTTATCCCTTATCAGAAAAATAACAAATTCATTTTCTACGGCTGGAACCGCTACATGCCACTTTACCATGACCCTATTGTTCCCTGGAACTTCCAGCTGACCGAGCCAAAAGGCGAATTGGTGATGAACCAGCTTGAAATGATGCCAGCCAGCCAGGCTTTAAGCATGTCGCTCTTTTCCCTGATCCTGTTTGACGGATACTATTTATGGCATGACAGCGGCCCAAGCAGCAATGATCCGAATGCTTACAATGTTGGAGCCGACGCCTCTCCCTGGGGCAACGAGTGGTATCCCGCAGATGGAAAAACACCGAAAACCGAAATTGGCAAAAAGCCAAGAAAACGTGATGCGCCTTATTATTGGGACTATCCGACTGAGTTTTATTCGCTCGGAAACTGGATGGCCAAGCAGGTGGAAGATGTGATCGTAGGAGGAACAAATCAGGACCTGGCCATTCAGCTAGACGGAAACTGGGTGCAGCCTAAAAAGGAGCAGGTTTTACTGGCAATTGACAAGAAAGAGCCCTTCGTAACGTCCATTGTCAAAGGAAATCAGATCGTTGTTTTGGGTGTGGACTCGTTCCAGTCCCCTACTGCTAACCGTGTGGTGAAAGTTAAATTACCGGACGGCTCGGAAACATCCATTGAACTTTACGGAAACTGGCCTTCGCTTTACAGAGGGACATTAAAATAAAAAACAATTGCCGGGTGCCTAAGGCCCCGGCAATGAAAATACAATGCATTAATTCTTTTTATGAAACCCTGATATAACTTCCCAGCCATTTCAGGTGTGACCCATATTTGTGCATAATTTCCTGCACCGGCGGATCGTCCACATGTCCCAGGAATTCAACCAGAAACCAAGCTCTGAACGTTGAGGTTCCTCTTAACGGGCGGCTTTCAATTTTAGTGAGGTTAATTCCCCTGTCATTGAAGTCTTTCAAAAACTCATATAAAACGCCGGGACGGTTTGTATTAGGCAAGTTGGCGATAATGGTGGTTTTGTCATCATCACTTTTAATGTTGACAAAATCTTTGGCCAAAATCAAAAACCTTGTCCTGTTCTGGTCGCTGTCTTCAATGTTGTCGTAAAGGATCGGAACGCCGAAAAGCCTCGCAGAGATCGAGGAACAGATAGCAGCAGCATCCACTTCCTGAGCAGCCATTTTCGCAGCTTTCGAGGTCGACTCAACGGGGATCAGTTCAATGTCCATTCCTTCCAGATATTCGCTGATAAATTTCCCGCATTGGCGGAATGCAATGTCTTTGGAATAGATCCGGCGGATATTTTTCAGAGAATCGGATTGTGACGCGAATGTAAAATGTACCTGCAAAAGCACTTCCGCCACAATCGAGAGATTTTTTTCGCGCAGAAAATCCACTGTTTCAATCACAATGCCTTCCTGGTTATTCTCAATGGGCACAACGCCGAACTTGGCACGGCCCGTTTCCACACTTTCAAATACAGAATGAATGGTTGGCAAAACGAGATATTCGCTCATTCCGCCAAAGCGGCCCTCAGCGGCTTGGTGTGTAAAACTGCCTTCAGGCCCGAGGTAAGCCACTCTTTCGGGCAATTCCAGGTTACGGGAAACGGCGAAGATCTCGAAAAAAATAGCGTCAATAGCTTGCCGGGTAAGCAGACCGTCGTTGCGCTTTTCGAGGCGGTCCAGGATCTGCTTTTCTCTTTCGGGGCGATAAATGATAGACTGGGATGAACGTTTCAGGTCACCTACTTTTTTCACGAGCTCCATGCGCTCATTCAAAATACTAAGCAGCTGATCGTCAAGCGAGTCTATCCTGTTTCTTAGGTCTTGTAATTCCACTGAACGGTGATTAATATGTATCAGGAGGTCAGGTAAATACTTAAAGGCCCGGCCACTCCTAATGTTACTTTGTGCGCTCAAAGATAAACAAACAGCCGCCTATACTGCGAGCGCGAGTTCTTCAATGTTCTTTTCCGTTTTCAGATTATCAATGATAAAACGCTGGCGTTCAGGCGTATTCTTGCCCATGAAATAGCTCAATAATTTCTGAATAGAGGTTTCCTTTTGCAATATTACAGGTTCTACACGCATGTCTTCCCCGATAAATTTCCCGAACTCATCCGGTGAAATTTCACCGAGGCCTTTAAAACGCGTTATCTCAGGTTTGTTGCCCAGCTTGTTCACCGCGTGTTGCTTTTCCTCCTCGCTGTAACAATATATGGTCTCTTTTTTATTCCTGACCCTGAAAAGTGGTGTTTCCAACACAAAAAGATGCCCGTTACGAACTAGGTCCGGGAAAAATTGAAGGAAGAACGTCATCAGCAGCAAACGAATGTGCATCCCATCCACGTCGGCATCCGTCGCGATCACAATGCGGTTAAACCGCAGGTTTTCGACACCGTTTTCAATGTCGAGCGCATGCTGGAGTAAATTAAATTCCTCGTTTTCGTAAACAATCTTTTTGGTTAAGCCGAAACAATTCAAGGGCTTTCCTCTCAAACTGAAAACAGCCTGTGTTTGAATGTTCCTTGATTTTGTGATCGATCCACTTGCAGAATCGCCCTCGGTAATGAACAATGTGCTTTCATAGCGCAGTTCATTTTTAAGGTCTGTTAGGTGCAACCGGCAATCCCTCAATTTCTTATTATGCAGATTCGCTTTTTTCGCACGGTCGTTGGCCAGCTTTTTAATGCCCGCCAGTTCTTTCCGCTCTCTTTCCGATTGCTCAATCCGTTTTTTCAATGCGTCCCTCGCTTCCGGATGCATATGCAAGTAATTATCAAGCCTTTCCTTTACAAAATCGTTGACAAATGTACGGACGGTCGTGCTGTTGGGGTCGGGTGTAATGGTGTTTGAGCCTAATTTGGTTTTGGTCTGGGACTCAAAAACCGGCTCCTGCACACGAATTGCAACGGCGGCAATAATGGACGAGCGCACATCTTCCGGCGCATAATCCTTATTGAAATGCTCCCTAACCGCCTTTACAACAGCCTCGCGGAAGGCAGCTAAGTGCGTTCCGCCCTGCGTTGTGTACTGGCCATTAACAAAAGAATAATATTCCTCTCCATATTGATTGCCATGGGTCATAGCAAATTCAATGTCCTCGCCTTTCAAATGAATGATCGAATAACGCAGCGAGTCAGCATCGGATTTACTTTGCAGCAGATCCAGCAGGCCATTTTGCGAAATATATTTTTGTCCATTGAAATTAATGGTCAACCCCGCATTCAGATAGCAGTAATTCCAGATCATATTATCCAGATACTGGGGAATGTACCGGAAATTCTTAAAAATCACGCCGTCTGGTTCGAAGGCGATGTGCGTTCCGTTACGCTGGTTGGTCTGTATTTCTTTGGATTCGTTAACAAGCGCCCCTTGTGCAAATTCAGCGTTTTTACTCTTCCCTTCCCGGAATGACTGCACCTTGAAATACTGTGAAAGTGCATTAACCGCCTTCGTCCCAACACCATTCAAACCCACGGATTTCTGGAAAGCGCCAGAGTCATACTTCCCACCCGTATTGATCTTGGAAACGCAGTCTACAACCTTTCCGAGCGGTATTCCACGTCCATAATCCCTTACTTCCACCCGGTGCTCGGAAATCTTGATTTCTATGGTTTTTCCGTTGCCCATCATATGTTCGTCAATAGAATTATCGACGATTTCCTTAACCAATACATATATCCCATCATCCACCGAGGATCCATCGCCTAACTTGCCAATATACATCCCTGGCCTCAATCTGATATGTTCTTTCCAATCGAGTGACCTTATACTATCCTCATCATATTGCACGTTGGTACTTTCCATAAATTATGATCCCTTTGGAGGCTATTGTTGATTTTAAATATTGTATTTTAATAATTTAAGACATTTGTCGTTACCCTGTTATAACTTTACAGGAAATTAGCATGGGCACGATTAATAGAAATTCTTTAAAAATAGGAAAAATCTAATTTACTTTGCCATGTTATACACATCCAAAAATTAAGTATGCTCATATCCAAAATTCAAAAACGCTAGTCTTATACATAGTTTTAATGAATGATAGGCATTTCAATAGTACAATAATACTTCATATGAACAGATTCAAATTGGCAAAAAGTTATAAAAGCATACTCCTTTATCTTCTCTGTTTATTCATTTCCTTACCAGCCCTGTCCCAGGTAATCATTCCCCAGTCTCTCCCGAACGCTCCTACTGGTACTTCGCCACAAAGTGGTAATGCTACGGGAACCTCCAGAGGCAATGCAGGTAATACAGGCAATACTGGTAACACGCAGGGAAATCAGCCTGGCGCTAATCAACAGCAGCAGCAACAGCAGGGAAACCAGCAAAATGCTGATAACCAAGGCAATGAAAAGGGAAAAGCTCCGGGCGACCCAAAACTCCAAGGCCAGGATCAGAGCGAACAGAGCAAGATAAATGATACTACTTCTGCAAAGCTTACTCCCGAAGATCAGGAAAAAGAAGCATTGCGCCAGAAAATATACGGTTATGCGCTCTTCGCTGACAAAAATCTGGATCCTATTCCTGATTTGCAGATTGCGACGCCTACAAACTATATCGTTGGGCCTGGTGATGAGCTAAAAATCTTCATTTATAACTATGCTGAAAGCACTTTCGAGGTTGATGTAACCAAAGATGGCTTCATTTCCCTACCTCGCGTAGGTAACGTATATGTGGCCGGTCGCACCATAGAAGAGGTTCGAAAGATATTAATTGACAAGTTTTCGAAATTCACACCCGGGCTGATCGGAACCGGCGGAGAGACTGCCAGGACCAAATTGATGGTAACCCTGGGTGATGTACGCACAGTAAAGGTCTTTGTAACAGGGGAAGTTATTAATCCGGGAACGTATCAGGTGTCCTCATTATCGTCTGCATTTAACGCACTTTATCAGGCTGGCGGACCAAACGAAATTGGATCTTTCCGTGATGTCAGGGTAGTTCGCCAAGGCAAGGTTGTGTCGCATATTGACATTTATGATTACCTGGTCAACGGTAAAATTGATGGTGATATCCGTGTTCAGGACAATGATAATGTTGTTGTCGGTTATTATTTGAAGCGCGCAGAAATTGCCGGAATGGTTAAGCGTCCCGGTATATATGAACTGAAACCGGAAGAGAAACTAGGCGACATGCTGCGTTATTCCGGTGGTTTCAATGATAAGGCCTACCGCGCAAGATTAAAAGTGCAGAGGATTACTTCTAAAGAGCGCAAAATCCTTGACGTTGCGGAAGCTAACTACGAGTCTTTCGAAATAGTAACCGGTGACTCTGTGAATGTTGAAACCGTTCTGGACCGTTTTGAAAACATTGTAACCGTCGAAGGCGCGGTAATGCGTCCCGGTGACTATGCTCTTGACAACAGCCCATCATTGAAACAACTGATTGAAAATGCCCAGGGCTTGCGCGAGGATGCATTCGTAGGACGTGTAAGTGTTTTGAGAACACGGCAGGATCTTGTTTTGGAAAGCATTTCAATCAACTATACAGACATTTTAAACAACGTTACGCCCGACTTAATCTTGACCAGGCTTGACAGGGTGATCATTCCATCCAAGTTTGATATGGCCGAAAGCGCGTATGTAAGCGTTAACGGGGAAGTCAACAATACAAAAATTGGCGAAAACGAGGGTAAGTTTCCTTATACGGTTAACATGACGCTGGAAGATCTTTTGGTTCAGGCGGGCGGACTTAAAGAATCAGCTTACACGTCTGAGATCGAAGTGATCAGAAGAAAAAGAAATAGCATTGCGGGAGCTGCAAATGCGCAGATCTCGGAAGTTTTCAAGTTTGATGTAGACCGTGACCTGTCGCTGAACAGCAAAGGGAGCAACTTCACATTAATGCCTTTCGACCAGGTAACTGTTCGTAAGTCTCCAAATTATGTTGAGCAACAAAGCGTCTTTGTTGAAGGCGAAGTGCTCATTGCAGGCCCTTACACCATTGTTAACAAAAACGATAAGATCAGCGACGTAATTAAAAGAGCCGGCGGATTAACAGAACTAGCTTATCCAGAAGGCGCAACATTGCTGAGAAGAACATTGGTAAGAGAATTGGATGAACCAACTGATTTCGATCAGGCGGAACAAACTGAAAAAAGCATTAAATCCGGGACGATTATCGGTGATGTTCCGAATGTAAAAGAAGAATCAATCGGGATTAAGTTAAAAAATATCCTGAAAAGCCCAGGCTCATTCGAGGACCTTATCGTTCAGGAAGGTGACATTATCCGTATCCCTAAGAGACTGGAAACAGTTCAGGTGAATGGAGCGGTTCTTTACCCGACAACTGTTAAGTATGGTAAAGGAATGGCATTTTCTGACTACATTTCGCAATCAGGCGGCTTTACGGTCCAATCACTCAGAAAGAGCTCTTATATAAAATATCCAAATGGAAACGTAGACAGGACAAGAAGATTCCTGTTCTTCAATGTATACCCAAAAGTGGAGCCAGGTTCTGAAATCTTCGTTCCTGTAAGGGCCGCGCCTGTGCTTAATACGCAGCAAGCCATTGCAACTGCAACCGGTTTGTTGAGTTCGGTAATGGGATTAATTGTAACAGTTTTGGCTTTCCGATCAATCAGATAAAATGTCAACTACGACACTACAACCGCAACAACAAGTTCCAGAAGATGAGTTGACCCCGAAAGAGGTTATCGAAAAAGTACTCGTCGTTAAAACAGCTATTCTCCGTAACTGGAAAATGCTCGTACTTCTGCCTATCCTTGGTTTCGGGATTGGTTATGGCCTGGATACTTTTATTGACAAGCCAAATATGTACGAAGCTGAGGTTGTTTTTAACCTGGGTGGTGGAAGCCAGTCATCTGGTTTTGGCGATATGGCAGGCCTTTTAGGCTTAGGCAACGCTCCTGATGAGAATATCTTTACAGGAGAGAACTTCTTCTATTTCGTGAAGTCGCGCCCTGTTTTGGAAAGAAATTTAATGAAAGAGGTGGAAGTAAATGGTCAGAAAATGATTCTGGCAAATTTCTTCATTGATTCAAGTGGGATTAAAAGAAAGGAATGGGAAGAAATTCCTGAGAATCAGAACTTTCATTTTGCCAATCGCGATATCAAAAAGCTTGACATGAAGTCAAGAAGAATTTTGAATGAGCTGGTGCAAAAGGCAGCGGACGCAACGGACATTGCTTCTTTGGATCGGAAATCTTCCTTTATTTCGCTGTCGACCAGCATGGAAAATGGCACATTGGCAGGACTTTGGGTAACAAAACTTTTGGAGACGGTTGAAGAAATGTACACCGAAAACCAGACACAGAAGTCACGCAAAACATTGAACCTCCTGCAACATCGTGCAGATTCACTGGCGGCTGTGCTTGGAATTGCTGAACACAAGCTTGCACGACAACTGGATTACAGCGCTCAGATTTTGCTGCCTGAGGCCAAAGTTTCAGCCAACAGCATGGAAAGAAAATCGGCTTTCTTACAAACACTTTACTATGAAGCAATGGGAAGCGCCGAGAAAATGCGTGTTACCATGGTTCGTGAAGCACCACTATTTACAGAGATTGAAGGCATTAAAGTGCCATTAGATATTAAAGCAGAAGATAAGAGGAATGCAAAAATCGGGGCGTTGGTAGGTGTAATGCTTGCGCTAATATTCATTTATTTCCGAACGGTCTTTGCAACCCCCACAGTAGTAGTTAAGCAATAGAATGGCAACTCAACACTCAATTACAATAAAAGCAGGCGGATCCGAGAAGGATTACTGGAAAGACCTTTGGCTGCACAGACAACTACTCTGGATTTTATCCAAACGGGATATTTCTGTACGATACAAACAAACATTACTAGGCGTTGCATGGAGCGTGCTACGGCCCTTCATGACCATGACCGTGATGGTGTTCGTGTTCAGTTATGTAGCAAGAATCGACAGTGACCCTGGCGTTCCATACCCATTAATGGTATTAAGTGGTCTTACCATTTGGACATTTTTCTCAAACACATTTCAGCAGATTAGTAATAGCATCCTGATCAATGGCAATCTAGTCTCCAAGGTTTACTTTCCCCGGCTCCTTATGCCGTTGAGCTCGATAGCAGTTGGTTTTGTGGATTTTTTGATTGCACTCGGCATATTTATAGTGCTTACCCCATTTTTCGATTACACGATAAGCTGGCAAATCATATACATTCCTTTCTTTGTTTTGCTTACATTTATCACATCGATGGGCTTCGGACTGTTTTTTGCAGTGCTGAATGTACGTTTTCGCGATATTGGCCAGTTAATTCCGTTTTTAATCCAAGTAGGGATGTATGTGTTGCCAGTTGCTTACCCAAGTTCGCTTGTTAAAGATACCTGGTATGAAAAATACTATAATTTGAATCCCCTGGTCGGCATAATCGGCGGGTTTCGCTGGTGCTTGCTTGGAGAAAAGTCATATTTCAATCCGCAAAGTTTATACTCAACTGTGATCATTTCCTTTTCGATTCTCGTATTGTCTTTGATCTATTTTCGAAAAAAAGAGAACACATTTGTGGATCACATCTGAAAAATTACGTTAGGCATGCCTGTAATTGTAGCTGAAAATATTAGTAAGAAATATATCATAGACCACCAGCGCAAAAGTGGGTCTTCGAGCCTTCGTGACGTTGTTAAGGAGACAACCGACAAATTGTTCTCACGCAAGCAGGATAACTCCGATTTTGCCGAAAAAGAAGAGTTCTGGGCATTAAAGGATATTAACTTTTCCATTGATCAAGGTGACCGTATCGGGATCGTGGGTCACAATGGCGCGGGGAAGTCAACATTGTTAAAGATCCTCAGCCGCATTACAGAACCAACCACAGGCCAGATCAAAATTGAAGGCCGCATTGCCAGCTTGCTGGAAGTGGGAACCGGTTTTCACCCCGAACTCACCGGCCGTGAAAATATCTTCCTGAACGGGGCGATATTAGGAATGGCAAAAAGCGAGATCAGACAATCCTTTGATGCGATCGTTGATTTTGCAGGTGTTGAAAAATTTCTGGATACACCGGTAAAAAGATATTCCTCAGGGATGTATGTGCGGCTCGGTTTTGCGATCGCAGCGCATCTTAACCCTGAAATCCTGATCGTAGACGAGGTTTTAGCGGTTGGTGATACAGAATTCCAGAAAAAATGTCTTGGCAAAATGCGCGATGTTTCCGAAAGCGGAAGAACATTGATTTTTGTAAGCCATAACCTCACTGCCATTCAGGCCCTTTGCAACAAGTCTTTCTATTTTGAAAAAGGCTTGCTGATCGATCAGGGCGAGACCACGCATATTGTTACCAATTATTTGAGCAAGGTGTCTCATAAAACCCTTGAAAAACATTGGGATAACATTGAAAATGCGCCTGGTAATGATCAGGTCCGTGTCAAAAGATTCAAGCTTTTCCCTGAATATCAGGACGATCTGAACCACATTGACGTTCGGACGCCGATCAATTTCCAGTTTGAATTCTGGAATCTTGTGGAAGGTGCGAGCCTGAACCTGAGTATGCATTTGTATACGTTTACAGGTGAGTGTATTTTCAATGTTGGAACACAAGCAGAAACTTTTGCCAAAGGCCTCGTAAGCGGCGTTTGTGAAATTCCGGGTCACTTCCTGAACGACGGTTCTTACGTGGTTTCTATGATGATCGTGAAAGACACAAGCACCGTGCTTTACAACATGGAAGAAGCCCTTATTTTTGATATTGAGGATTATCGTGAAAATGTAACGTGGTATGGCAAATGGCCCGGTTATATTCGCCCTCAACTTAATTTTTCCATTCGCCAAACTGAACATGTAGTGAATGATTAACGTCACTAAGACCTTTTTACCAGACCAGGAAAAATATCTGCAGTATGTTCGGGAAATTTGGGAACGCGGATATCTTACCAACAATGGTCCCGTTCTTCAGGAACTTGAAGCAGAATTAAAGAAATATCTGGGTGTTGACCACCTATATTTTTGCGGAAACGGAACCATCGTCCTTCAAATTGCTATTAAAGCACTTGAAATTTCGGGCGAGGTTATTACAACACCATTTTCCTATGTTGCTACTTCTAATGCAATCTTATGGGAAAACTGCACACCGGTTTTCGTTGATATTGACGCGCAGACATTCAATATCAATCCGGCGTTGATTGAGGCATCTATTACGCCTGCTACAACGGGAATTCTGGCCACACACGTTTATGGCAACCCTTGCGACATTGAGGCCATCGAAGTGATTGCCAAAAAGCATAACCTGAAAGTAATTTATGACGCAGCACACGCGTTTGGCGTTACATATAAAGGCAAATCTCTGCTTTCCTATGGCGATTTAAGCACTTGCAGCTTTCACGCTACCAAAGTGTTCCACACCATTGAAGGCGGGGCGCTGATCTCCAACCATCCCGAACTTGACCGAAAATTGCACCTATTGCGCGCATTCGGCCACCAGGGAGATGAACATTATCTCTATGCAGGGATTAATGGCAAGAATTCCGAATTTCACGCGGCCATGGGTTTGGTAAATCTTCCCCTGGTGAAAGACATTATTGCTGCCCGCAAAGAAGTTTTTGATGCTTACGACAGCATGCTGAATTGGGATGTGCTTTACAAGCCGGTTATCAGCAAGGACATTGAATACAATTATGCTTATTACCCGGTTGTCTTTCCTTCTGAGCAGGTTATGTTCCGCGTTATGGATGCTTTGCGCGAAGAAGATGTCATTCCGCGGCGCTATTTTTATCCTTCATTAAATACGCTGTCATTCATGCCAAGGCAAATTGCCTGCCCGGTTTCTGAGGATATCGCGCTAAGAGTGTTAAGTTTGCCTTTATATGTTGGCCTTCCGTATGCAGATATCGAACGGATTTCCCGCATTATTAATGCTCATTTATCACCAGAATAGCATGGGTTTTGTTTACTGGCTTGCCTTCTTACTGTTTTTATACAGCATCAGTTTTGTTGCAAAAAAAATAGCCCAGCCTTCCCTGGCAGAATGGCTCATCGTTTGTTTCATACTGTTTGTGGGAAGCGTTATCCCGGCCGGTTTTGTGCTTTCTGCCTTAGACCTTACCGCCCAAACCTGGGCATGGATAGCGGCCACATTTGTCGCTTTGGGCCTGCATTATGTGATTTGGTCTTATCTAATTCAATCACAACCCTCCTACTCCATTCGTTCTGTCATCTTTAACAGAGCCGAAACTTTCCGTTTCTGGACAAAGGAATTGTCTGTTTATCTCAAAACACTCTTTTTCTTCATGTTTGGCACCATTGCGGTTATCGCGGTGACCAATCTTATTCTCGTGCTTTTCACGGCGCCTAATGAATGGGACAGCATGACCGGACATTTAAACCGCGCCATCCGATACATTCAGCGCGGCACAATGGCACATTTCGGAGGGACGAACTGGAACATGGACACCTATCCGAAAAGTTTGACGACCATTCAGATTTACAGTTATCTGATCTCGGGAAAGATCGAGAATGCTTTTAAGCTGATCCATCATACATCTTACTACATCACGCTTGTCTGCGTGTTCGGAATTGCGCAGCGCATTGGCAGAAATTTATCAGCCAGCTTCTTTTGTGCACTGGCATACGGCATGTTCCTGAACTTCCTGATGCAGGCCGTAACCACTGAAACAGACATTGTTTTAACGGCTTACCTGAGCTGCCTGCTTTATTTCCTTTTCACCTATTACAGCACGCGCAGCAACAAATATCTTTATTTATCCGGCCTAGCATTCGGCATCGTTTTCGGGCATAAGGTGACTTTTGCGCTGCTTTTGCCGTCGGTTTTTGTGATCATGCTTTACACGGTTTTTCTTGCACCCGACTTCAAAGTGTTTTTCCAAAGGTTCTGGAAACTGGCCATTGCAATTTTCCTAGCGATGCTCGTTTATACGTTCCCAACGGGTTATATCAAAAACATTATGGTTTTCGGGCACCCGATCGGGCCGCCTACTGCATTAAAACATCAGTCGGTTGAGCGTTTCGGGCCCTTTTCGAACCTGTTGGAGCAGGGAAGCCGCAATGTGGTGCGCTATACTTATGAGTTTTGCAATCTGGATGGCATTCGCAATGCGCAGTGGGGATATGACTTGAATACGGTCATTCGTAAGCCGCTTGTGATTTTGGAAGATAAATTACGCATGCGCCTGGATGAAGAAACCGAGTATGCCATTGTCCCATTTTCATTTCAACGCCGTTTTGATAACTTCAATGCCAATCCTTACTGGGGCGTTTTTGGTTTTGCACTGATATTGCCGCTGATTTTTTTGACATTAATCCGCGTTTTCCGCTCACGGGTGCACTGGTTTCTGGCGCTCGCGTTCTGTCTGCATTTCGCTGCGATTTCCTACTCCGCCGTTTACGATCCTTTTAAGGGAAGATATTTTATAGAAACCGGCCTCTTTGGCGTTCTTTTCCTTTTATTGTTGTTTTCAAATCACCGGTTATCAATCCTTAAACCGCGCAGGAATGTTTGGAAAGGATACATTATGATCGTGGTCGGGCTGGCTTGTATTTCGGCGGTGATGTCGGTTTATCTGAACATTCGGTGCTTGCCTATTGGAGCGTACGGCTACAAATCAGCATTGGAAACAGACCGGATCCAGTTGCAGACATTCGCCCGCCCGGACATTACGAAAGCTTATCAGACATTCGATTCGATCGTTCCAAAAGACGCAACCGTTGCGTTAGCGACGATTAATGATGATTTTGAATATCCGCTTTATGGAGAAGATCTCTCGCGGAAATTGATTAGCATTCACCCGTTTGAGCAAGGTTTGCGACCGATTCCGAAAGAGGCCGACTATTTGTTCTATGCTAAAAGCGTGATCAATGACACCAGCCGCATCAAATCTTTACCCACAGACATTCGTTTAGGAAGCGATACAACCATCACCAATGTGGCGGTAAGAGGTGAAGATTATTATCTCAGAAAGCTTAAATAGCAATCCATGACCATCGCCATTATGCAGCCCTATATATTTCCGTATATAGGTTATTTTCAACTGATTAACGCAGTTGACAAATTCATCATTTACGATGATGTGAATTTCATCAACAAAGGTTGGATCAACAGAAATAATGTGCTGGTATCCGGTCAGTCGCACCTTTTTACCATCCCGCTGAAAGACGCGAGCCAGAATAAATTGATTCATGAAGTAGAACTTTCGAAGAGCGAACCCTGGCAAAAAAAGTTCCTGAAAACCCTTCAGCAATCGTATCAGAAAGCCCCATATTATCAAAAGGTTTTTGTTCTGATCGAAGAAATTGTAAATTTAGATGTTCAAACAATAAACGAACTGACCTTTCAGGCACTGAAAAGAACATGTGAATACATGGAAATCACGACTGAAATTGTCCCCTCATCCACGATATATCAAAACACACACTTAAAAGGTCAGGAGAGAATTCTGGATATCTGTAAGCAGGAAAATGCCAGCCATTACATTAATCCGATTGGAGGAATGGAATTGTATGATAAAGGAAAATTTGAAAAGGAAGGGATCAAACTTGACTTCATTAAAAGTGTTTCAAGCCCGTATAACCAATTTAAAAATGCTTTCGTACCTTGGTTGTCAATTATAGATATCCTGATGTTTAACGACCCCGAAAATATTAGGGAACAATTAAAGGCATACGAACTGATTTAAGAATGGCTAAGGTTATCGTTTTTGGAGTACTCGACACAGCGGAACTGGCACACTATTATCTGACACACGATTCAGAACATGAAATAGTCGCTTTCACTATTAACCGCCAATATATTCAGGATGAATCTTTTAAGGGGCTGCCTGTTGTCGCCTTTGAAGATGTTGAAAATCTTTTTTCTCCTGCTGAATATGCTTTTTTCGCTCCCATGACCGGCAGAAATATGAACCGGAACCGGGAAGGAATTTACAACGAAGCAAAATCCAAAGGCTATCAATTCATCTCATATATCAGTTCGCACGCGACCATTTTTGACAGGAGCGTAATTGGCGATAATTGTTTTATCCTGGAAGACAACACCATTCAGCCTTTTACAACAGTTGGAAATAATGTTGTCATGTGGAGTGGAAATCACATTGGCCACCACGGTCAGATCAAAGATCATGTATTCTTTACTTCCCATGTAGTGCTTTCGGGCCATTGCGTTGTTGAATCTTATTCATTTTTTGGCGTCAACAGCACAATTCGCGATTATACCGCGATAGCGCAGGGAACTTTGGTAGGAATGGCTTCTGCTATCACCCGAGAAACTGAAGAATGGGGGATTTACATTGGGAACCCTGCCAAAAAAGTGCCTGGCAAGAAGAGTTTCGAGGCTTATTGAGGGTTTATATCCGGGTGAAGATGTAATCGGGTAAACCGAATTTTGAGACAGAAATTTACTGGGTAATGGAGCAGAAGAAAATCTTATTTGTGAGTCATGACGCCAATCGGGCAGGAAGCCAGTTGCTGCTGCTGCAATTGCTCAGACTATTGAAAGAGCGGGGTGTTCCCATGCATTTGTTGCTTTGCAGCGGCGGAGAGCTGGAAAAAGATTTCGAGGAAGTTGTTGGTGTAACACGTTTGTATCAAAATATTAAAGTCACCCCTACTCCACTTACCGGTAAGCTGCTTAAAAAAGTCCCTCTCTACAAATATTATCAGCAGCATTCAGCGCACAGAATCAACGAAAGGATTGCATCAGAACTTGCACATCAGAACATTGGGCTTGTTTTCATCAATTCAATTGCAAATGCTGGTGTTTACTACGATTTCCTGAAATTCCTGCATCATTTGCCGCTTGTGCTTTTTGTGCACGAGCTGGGCATGTCTGTGAAAGTTTATACGCATGAAAAGCAATTAAACTTCATGCTGAAAAAGACCGGGCATCTGATCGCGGTATCCAACGCAGTTGCTAATTATTATATCAAAAAATTCAATTATCCCGAAAATCAGGTCAGCACATTCACATTGATCGATCACGAACACATTGATCGGAAGTTGAAAACGGTGCAGCGTGATATTCTTGAAAAAACATACCATGTGCCGCATGATGCCATCGTCATCGGCGGTTGCGGAAATGCGGAATGGCGCAAAGGAAACGACATTTTCAACTGGATTGCCAAGCGTGTCATCCATAAAACCAGTCCGTTGCCCGTTTATTTCGTGTGGATTGGCGCTGGTCCGCAGCATGAAATTTATGAATTGATCGAAAGCGACATTCGCCTCATGGGACTGAGTGACAAGATCATTCTTGTTCCACCGACGCCACATGCATTGGATTACATTAACCGGTTTGATGTATTATTGCTGAGCTCTCGCGAAGATCCTTATCCGCTTGTGGTTTTGGAAGCAGCTTTGCAGGAGATTCCGGTGGTATGTTTTGAAGACGCCGGCGGAGCTCCCGAACTGATCGAGTCAGATGCAGGTTTTGTTGTTCCATATATGGACATTTCTGCTGCTTCTGAGGCGATTATACAGCTGGTTCTCGATCCTTCGCTTCGTGAAACGCTGGGCCGTAATGGCAGAAAGAAAGTTTTAGAGAGGCATAATACAGACAAAAGTGTCGCAAGCGTCGAAGCCATCATTCAAAAGTATTTACCTTTACAGGTTTCGGAAAAGCAGAATCAATGACAATTGCCTTCACCATTTGCTCCATCAATTATTTAGCGCAGGCCAGGACATTAGGCGATTCACTTAAATCCACCAATCCAGACGTGCTTTTTTTTATCGGTCTAGTCGATTCCTTGCAAGGTGTGGTTTTTGAAAAAGGATACGCGACTGAGTTTCCGATGATCGAAATCGACAAGATCGAGATCCGGGATTTTCAGGAAATGGCTGACAGATACAACATTACCGAGCTTAACACAGCCGTAAAGCCATTTTATTTTACTTATTTTTTCAAACATTACCCGGAAGCAGATAATGTTATCTATTTCGATCCCGACATTATTGTATTCCAACCTTTGACGGGGTTACTGTCTTCATTATCAACACACAAAGCTGTATTAACCCCGCACATTAACACGCCGATTGAAGATCAGCTTAAACCCAACGAACTGCATCATTTAAATACAGGCGTTTACAACCTGGGTTTTGTGGCTTTCAGCCGATCCGCGGAGATCACAGAGTTCATCAATTGGTGGGAGGAAAAATTGCGTTATGAATGTCTGATCGACCTTTGTAACGGGCTTTTCGTAGATCAAAACTGGATGAATTTCCTGCCTGTTTTTGTTTCAAATACGCATTTGGAAAGAAATCCGGGCTACAATGCGGCCTACTGGAATTTGCATGAAAGAGTTTTTTCTGAGTCCAATGGCATACATTTCGTGAATGAAACAAATCCTTTGATTTTCTTCCATTACAGCGGTTACGATCCACAAAAACCGGATGTTTTGTCCAAATATCAGGATCGTTTCGAACTGTCGGCGCGCCCGGATTTGACGGCTTTGTTCGATCTTTACCGCAACAGTCTCATCAACAATGGCAATGCGTATTACCGGAACTTTCATTGCGCATACATCAAACCTACCCCAGTCCGTCGTTATCAGCGCGTGCGGAAGATGCTGAAAATGCCTTTGAACTACATTATTGATCAGCTGGAAACAACCTGATGAAAGAGCTTGTATCCGTCATTGTTCCCATTCTAGATCCGCAGATCAACCCGACAGAAGAAAAACTCCTGCATCATTGCCTTAACACGCTCGAAAAATATCCGATCATCTTCATCACGTTCGAAGGCGCCGATCTATCGATCGTGAAGGAGCATAATGAAGACATTGATGTAATTTATTTTCCCAAAAAATATTTCCGGTCCCGCGCCGCGCTTGCGGGATTGTTGCTCATGGAGGACTTCTACGACCGTTTTAGCTGGTGTGATTTTCTTCTCATTCACGAATTAAATAGTTGGGTGGTTCGAGACGAGTTGTATTATTGGTGCAAGCAGGGTTATGACTATCTTAAAGCCGGACCGCTGGAAAATGACAATATTAAGCGCCTTTCCGGAATTGTCTCGCGGCTCGCCGGGCTGAAAGAAGATGAAAAACGGCTGTTCGGGCAAGCATATACGAACAATGGGATTTATCTTTGCCGCATTGAACGCATGATCAATACGATAAAGGCGAAGCAAAAAGAGGTTTACCAATATCGGCACAGCGAGGATTTACTGCATGCGGATTCCGTTTTTTGGGAAATCGAAGCAAACCGGTTTTGGCCGCATTTGCGAAAACCTACCAATATCGTTCGCAACCATTTTGCTATGGATGCAGCAAATATTAACCTAAACAAAACGTTACCCTTTGCATTAACCGGCATTTCGAAGGAGAATATTCCTCATTTGCCTTATTTCAAATCATTGCCGGAAGCGGATTAATTGCACATGAACATCATTTACACGGTTTGTAACAGAATCAATCTCGCCCATGCGCTCGCTTTGGCGGATTCGGTTTTGCTTCACCAGCCGAACCATACATTTTATTTGTGCTGGGTCGATAATACGCCTATACAAGTCCCTGTACATGTGAAATTGCTGACTATTGAGCAGGCAAAAATTCCAGCCTGGAAGGAAATGGAGGCTCAATATTACAACTTTGAATTACTCGCGGCCTGCCGTCCGTGGTTAGCATTAGCATTACTGCGACTTCATAATGATTGCGAAAATCTTGTTTTCCTGGCTCCTTCGGTGCTTTTGGTAAAACCATTTGAAGATGTTGTCAACCCGTCATCGGACATTCATTTAACACCCAACATTAAAAAGCCGCTTGCTCCTTCCAAAATTTTGGACGACAAGCGGATCCTGAACATCGGCATGTTCCATTCGGGAAGCTGGATGCTAAAACCGGGTGAGGAAACGCTGCAAATGCTGCATTGGTGGGCAGAAAGAACTGTGGACCGTGCGGAGTTTGACCTTTGCAATGGCAAGAATATGGACCAGTTGTGGCTGAACTATACATTGGTCTGGATTCCCGAAACCACACAAATAGCGCACCCTGGCTGGCACTATGGACTGCATTCAATTCTCAGTAACGATCTGCAAATGCGAAATGGAGATTATCATATTGAAGGCAAACCATTGATATCGCTTGATTTTGCCGGACTCGATTTTTTTGATCCCGTATGGTCCGATCACATTGGCCTCATGCCGGCAAATAATGCATTCCACGCGCTGTTCAACAGCTACAAAAAAACGTTGGGCAAATATAAAAAATCACTTCCTGCCGACCTTGTACCAGGTTATGGTAAGCCTGCTAAGATCCGGGAAAACAGGATATTAAGGAATAATATGGCAGCGAAATTGAAATCAATTACAGCCTTCATCGACCAGTTTTAAATCACCACAGCGGAAATCAGGACTATATGCACTTCCTAGAAAGAAATACGCAGGACTTGCGGAGTTTTATATCTGAATTGAAAATTAACGGCTCTCAGAACACCTCTGATCAGCAGGACTACCCGAAGTTAACCATCATAACGCCATCCTATAACCAGGCAGACTTCCTCGAAAGGACCATTTTGAGTGTTTTAAACCAAAATTACCCCAACCTGGAATACATGATTGTAGACGGCGGCTCAACAGATCACAGCGTCGAGGTTATTAAAAAATACGAAAAATATCTTTCCTGGTGGGTTTCTGAAAAAGATCGGGGCCAGGTGCACGCCATCAATAAAGCCCTTGAAAAAGCGACTGGCGACTACATTGGTTTTCAAAATTCCGACGATGTGTATTTTCCCGGCACTTTTTCGCGTTTTGGAAAAGCAGCATTAAATCAGGAAGACGATATCATTTACGGCGATCTGTATATGATTTCTCCTGACGATGAGGTTACCGAAATCTTGAAAACCACGTCGTACAGCTTTGACTGCCAGATTTTAGAGGGAATGCAGATCCATAATCAATCGCTTTTTTTCAAACGGGCACTGGTTGAAAAGTATGGCAAATTCGATGAATCTTATCGGTTTGCATTTGATTACGAATTTATAACGCGTTACACTTACCAGAAATCGACCAAAGTCAGAAAAGTAGAAGGCTTGGGCGGTGCATTGCGCGTACACCCCGATGCGAAGTCATCCACGATTGCATCGGTCGGGAAAGAGGAACATGCAAAGATTCAAAAATTGTACATTTCAACGAACGGCTCAGCAGCTTCCAACAAAATAAGGTATCTTTGGTGCCGAGTTCGTAAAATTCTCTATTTCGCGTTGCGACTAGATTTACAATATATCCGTTTCAGATTTTCCAGATGAATTGGAGTCTACTAAACATAGCCACTAACTTTAACAATCTCAGGTATTCCGTAGGCATCGCCATGATGTTCAACGGTTTTCCGCTGATATTTTTTATCCGGGATACTTTGGGAATCGGGCCGGCGAGTAGCGTATTTACTGCCCTGTTTTTTGGTCTGGCGCTGGCTATGATGGTGCCTATGCACCTTTTTAAGAGACTTTACAAGCCCAATACGATCTTGTTGAACCTCGGTCTTGGCTTTCTTCTGCTCACATTATATTATTTCTTTTTTATCAATAAGCAGGGAAAAGCCGTTGCGGATATTGGTAACTACGTATTCATCTTCGGCTTTCTGATACTCTTGCTGCATGTGCCCAACGATGTAAAGGACACGCTGGTAATGACGCTCTTCTTAATGTCGCTATTTACCAATATAACCCTGGTTTACTCCATCCTGATCGATCCGAACTGGACGCCGGGGATGCGTGCTGCGGTAAGTTTTGCGAACGAAGGCGCTCAACCCGGTGGAAATCCGCACATTACGGCCCGAAACGGGATTATTTGCATGCTCACCGCTTTGGTAATGCTGAACAGGACACCGGGAATCCTTACCAAATTGTTCCTGTTCTTTTCCGTTCTTTTCAGCCTTGGGGTTATTGTTATTTCCCTCGCCAAATCCAGTTATCTTGCCGTAGGGCTCATGGCAGCCGCTTATTTCATATTGCATTTTAAGATTTCAAATATCTTCTCTGCGATTGGCAGCGCTTTCAAATTGAGGAATATGGCATTCATTGTGCTTATCCTGATTGGGATCCGATATTTTTTGATCCGATATGGCAATGTTTTGGATATGCTGCTCGGTTACTGGGATATCTTCGAAAACAGGATTATGGACGTAATTTTTACCTCAACCGGGGTCAGGATTACTGATACAGCCGACACAGATGCGTCAGCAATGGGCCGTGTGGGTGGTTTTGGAGAATTTACTGAGACGTTGTTTTCATGGGATGTTTTCCTCGGCAGAGGCTACAAATCGGATTATCTCGACGTTCCGCTTCTAGAATCGTGGGTGAGCCATGGCATATTTGGATTTGTGTTTTTCGCAGGATTCAACTTTTTCCTGTTCATTTACGCCATGCGTGAAATCAAGCGATACACCAACCCGTTGACAACATTCCTGGCCTATTTCTTTATGTCATTGATGGTGTTGCTATTCACTGGTGGAAGGCCATACGACATTGCATTCTGGTTTCCTTACTTGGTCATGATCCGGTTTTTAGGTATCAAATATCTCGACAACATTTCCAGAAGGCCGGTTAAAACTCAACTTACAACGGTTACCAGCTAACCTCTTTTACAACAAGTCGTAAGGTAATTTTCAAGAATGAAGCCTGCGAGAAACCCTGCTCATGAGAGACCGCGTTGAACAATTAGATGGATTAAGAGGCATTTTTTCCATTCTCGTAATCGCCCACCATCACAATGCGTTCAAGGAATCGGTCTTTTACAACAACTTTTTTGTCATCAATTCCAGTCTTTTTGTTGACTTTTTCTTCGTACTGAGTGGTTTCGTCATTGCGATGAACTACATAGGAAGGATCAATACGGCGGGCGATTTTGGCATATTTCTTAAAAAACGAATTATACGCCTATTCCCGCTCCTTTTTTACACCGAGGTCGTGTTCATTATCGCCAGTTTGATCGGAGAAAGCAGCCCGATGAAGAATGTGGGCGAGCTGGGCCTGCGCTATTATGCCTACACAGCGTTTGATACACTCACCTTTATGGGTTCAACGCCCGTCTTTGGTTCCTGGATCAGCAACAACTACCCCGCCTGGTCCATATCGTCTGAAATGGTCTCTTATGCTGTATTTGGCCTTGTTATTTTATTAGTCCCAAAATTAAAATATCTGACCTTTGGTATAATCGCTTTGTTATCAGGGTTTTTTATTATTTCAAGAGGCGAATATCTGCTCGCTTACGATTATGGTTTTGTGCGTGGTTTGCTTTGCTTTTCACTCGGCATTTTTACCAATCAGGTGTTAAGTAAACGCACATTCAGCTTGTCGGCATTCGAAATCCCTTTCCTGATATTCCTTATTGCTGCCATGTATGTCGTTCATCATTGGGAGCTTAACTTATGGAAACTTGTTTTTCCGTTCATTTTCGCTGTTGGTATTATCATTTTTGCAAGTTCGAAAGGCGTTGTTACGCAATTGCTTAAAAGTGAGGCCTTTCAATATTTGGGCAAAATATCTTACTCCATCTATCTGAACCATGCTATTGTTCTCATTCTGGTTAATGTAATCCTCTTCCGTGCGTTGAAATCGCCTGTCAATGAGGGTATGATCGCTATTTCGCTGGTTACGTCCATTTCACTGACGATCCTTTATTCCCATTTCACTTATGAGTTTATTGAGAAAAGGGCCGGGAAATTTTTGAAGAAAATGTTGGAATGAAATTTGATGCAACCGGGTAAACCTTTCGCCCATTTCAAGGGTTATTCTAAAACAACAAATTAGAAATCATGGCCACATTCTCAGAACTTATCAACAGCAATAAGCCCGTTTTAGTCGATTTTTCAGCAGAATGGTGCGGGCCCTGTAAAATGATGAAGCCCATTTTGGAAAAAGTAAAAGCTGAGTTGGGTGATTCGGCCACCATCATTAAAGTGGATGTTGATAAGAACAAATCGGCAGCTAACGCCTATAAAATTCAAGGCGTGCCCACATTGATCGTCTTTAAACATGGCAAACCCATGTGGAGACAATCTGGAGTTGTTCAGGCAGACCAGCTGAAATCCATTATTCAGAAATACATCTAATCATTAACCCTAACCCGGCAAATTTTGAGAGGCAGCGATTTAGAAATCATTGAGAACAAAGATTTTAGCATTGAAGAATTGTCAGAAACGGCGTACGAACAGTTTAAATTTCTCAATTGCACATTTTCAGACCTCTCAGGCATTGACTTTATAGATTGCGTTTTTCAGGATTGCAACATGAGTAATGCAGGTGTCAAAAACTGCAAAATCTCTGACATTGAGTTCATTAACTGCAAATTGCTGGGTATTAATTTTGCTGAATCCAAAGACTTTGCTTTCGCAGCAAAATTTGAAAGCTGCATTCTCGATTATGCGATATTCGAACGCAAAAAATTGAATAAATCGGCTTTTAGTAATTGCAAAATCCACGGCGCAGACTTCACCCAGGC
This sequence comes from Dyadobacter fanqingshengii, assembly GCF_023822005.2. GTDB lineage: Bacteria > Bacteroidota > Bacteroidia > Cytophagales > Spirosomataceae > Dyadobacter > Dyadobacter fanqingshengii. The sequence goes on along the minus strand of NZ_CP098806.1, from coordinate 5,854,370 downwards.
CGATTTGTCCAAGTGCAGATTTTTCAATTGCGACTTCTGGGACGCTGTTTTTGCCAACACCAACCTGGCAGGCGTCGATTTTTCCAATAGCAAAAACTTCACCATTGACCCAACAAGCAACAACATTCGCAAAGCCAAATTCCTCTCCTCCGATCTGGCCGGTTTGTTGACCAAATTTGACATTATTATCAAGTAGCATTTTGAACGCCTGAGCATTTTTTGTTTCTTGACGGCTCCAAAACCTACCTTTTACATTTATGTCACTCCAATTGTTTGCCGAAACCGTTTACACCGGTCAGGAAATCCTTCGAAATCAGCTTATACAAGTCATAGACGGGCAAATTGCCGGTATGGAATACGCAGAACCGGATCCAGCCGTCACACGCGTAACCAATCTTGCACCAGGTCTTTTTGACAGTCATATCAATGGTGGAGAGAAATTCTATTTCACCGAACGTGCCGACGAAGAGACGATTGACGACATTTACCAGGCCAGCGTCAAAACCGGCACTGCCTATGTGCTTCCAACACTCATCACTTCGCCTCAGGATAATATATTGAAGGGAATCGAAGCCACCCGCAATTACATGGCCAAAAACCCGCAATCCGGCGTGTTAGGGATGCATTTAGAAGGCCCATTCCTTAACCCGATCAAAAGAGGCGCACATTTGGCAGGTTATGTCCGCAAGCCGACGAATGCAGATCTGGAAGAGATCATTCGCCATGGTAAAGACATTATCAAGCTCATCACCATCGCACCGGAGATGTTCACAAGAGAGCAGATTCAAATACTGCTGGAATCGGGAATAACCGTTTCTGCTGGCCATTCCAATGCAACTTATGAAGAAGCAACGGCGGCATTTAACCAGGGAATTCAGCTGGTAACGCACTTATACAATGCCATGTCGGCATTCGGCCACCGTGCGCCGGGGCTTGTTGGGGCCACATTTGATAATGAATCCGTCTACGCGCCCTTGATTATCGACGGCGTCCATTGTGACTTCGGAGCAGCCAGCGTAGCCTATAAGATCAAAAAAGACAAGCTGTTCCTGATTTCGGACGCATTGTTTTTAGGTGAAAAAGTAACTGAATTCAAGTGGGGAGAGTTCGATGCTTATTTGAAAGACGGTCGCTATACAAATTCCGATGGAAATCTTGCCGGAGCGACAATATCATTGCCCGACGCGGTGCGAAATGCCGTAAATGTGATTGGTATTCCTTTGCAAGAAGCAATTGAAATGGCCACAATCAGGCCTGCAAGAGCGTTGGGCCTTGAAAAACAGATCGGCAGCATTGCCATTGGTTACCCCGCCACATTCACAACATTTGATGATAATCTGGAAAATTTTTCAGTTTTGAAAATGTAGTTACAAAATCAACATCCCGCCCGCGCGCAGTTGCGTCCAGGTCATAGAAGTCATAAAAGTTTCGAAGCTGCCCAATCCGGCGGCTTCGAAATCGTTTTTTAGTTTTTCCAACGGATAGGCTTCCGCATTGGAAGACAGCAGTTTAGGCATAATGTCAACAAGCCACTCACCCACAGCAACGTCAGTTTCAACTGCCCACTCTTTTTTCTTATTGTAGAAAACCAATTCAGCGATTTCGTAAACTTTTTTGCCTTTTTTCTCTTCAAAAACAGACATTTCCGGCAAACTGCCCAGCCAGGTTACAATTGCATTCTGTTTGTTGCCCAAATCCGGCAATACACTGATGCTCTTTTCAATGTAATTCGGCGGAATGGAGGTTGGCGGCACTTTGAAATCGAACCATCTGGAATGAGGGAAATCGAGACAGACGCCGTGCATATAATTGAAAAGCGATTTCCGTAAACCTTCTACAAAAAGGTCGTGATTCGCGCCCGTCGGGTCCTCATGTTCCAGGTCATTGTTGGCAAACTTACCATTATCCGGCCCGATCCGCATCACATCAAATTCTTCGGGATACAAACCCACAGGACTGTGCGCCGTCATTGCAAACCGGTGCCAAAACCCCGATTGCACAATCCCGGCCTGAAACAGCTGTCTTACCATTTCCAGTGAATCAATCGTTTCCTGCGCAGTTTGCGTGGGAAAGCCATACATTAAATACGCATGCACCATAATGCCCGCCTGTGTAAATGCATCCGCCACCCGCGCGACCTGCGCAACCGTTACGCCCTTTTTCATACGCCCCAAAAGCCGGTCAGAAGCCACTTCCAGCCCTCCGGAAATCGCAATGCAGCCGGAAGCTTTCAAAAGCAGGCAAAGGTCATGCGTGAAGTTTTTTTCAAAACGAATGTTGGTCCACCATACAACGGTAAGTTTTCGTCTGATAATTTCCAATGCCAAATCTCTTAGCAATGCCGGCGGCGCAGCTTCGTCCACAAAATGAAAGCCGTTTTGCTGCGTTTGCGTTATGATTTCTTCAATGCGATCGCAAAGTAATGCGGCCGTCATTGGTTCATAACGCCGGATATAGTCGAGTGAAATGTCGCAAAACGAACATTTTCCCCAATAACAGCCATGCGCCAATGTCAGCTTGTTCCAGCGGCCATCACTCCAAAGCCTGTGCATGGGATTAACGATCTCAATAACAGACAAGTAATCGTGCAATGGCAGATCGCTGTAATCCGGCGTGCCCGTATCGCGTTGCGGCACATCCTTTTCCTTCGCGCCGTTGTGATAAATTACTTCATTGTTCACCCGGGAGTAAACGCGTTTGAGCTGCGTGATCTCCCTTTCCCCATCGAGATATTCCAAAAGCGAAAGCAACGGCGCTTCTCCATCATCCAGACAGATAAAATCAATGTAATTAAAGACGCGCGGCTCTTTCAATGTGCGCAACTCCGTATTCGGAAAGCCGCCGCCCATGACAATTTGAATGTTGGGATAATGTTTTTTCAAATATTTCCCGCATTTGAAACCGCCGTACAGGTTCCCAGGAAACGGGACAGATATGCATACGATGTCGGGCTGGTATTTTTGTATTTTTTGTTCCAAAACATGGGTCAATGTTTGGGACAAAAGCGTATCAGGCGCTTCCAATGCCGCTTCCATTTCGTCAAAACTCGTAGCTGATCTTCCCAATCGCTCCGCATATCTGCTAAAACCAAAATGCGGGTCAACGGCTTCCTGGATCAAATCGCCAAGATCTTCCAGATATAATGTTGCAAAATGCCGCGCCTTATCATGAATCCCCATCGTTCCAAAAGCCCAGTCCATATCCTCCAATTGCTGAAAACGGCTTGCTTCCGGCAGATAACTCCGGTCGCAAATGCTGTGTGCTAATGTTGGGTTGAGGTTTTTGAGAAAACGGATAACGGGATCAATCGTCGTGATATAGTCGTCTTTCAGCGCATAAATGCGAAAACTATTTTCGGAAAGCTCAATGTCCGATTCATCCAGATTAGCAAAAAGTGCCCTTAATCCTTTCGAAGAAAATAGCTCCAAAATCACATCAATGCCCAAATCGGCCTGGTAAGATTCCCTGCCAAGCGTATTCAAAAACCCTTTCAGATAAGCCGTAGCCGGATATGGCGTGTTAAGCTGAGTAAACGGCGGCGTGATGAAAAGCGTTTTCTGATGCAAGGTGAAGTGATATTTGTTAATGCAAAGGTACGACGCTGGCAGAAAAAGATCATCAACAATTTATAGCCTGATTGCCACGGATTCCAGTATCTTAACCGTCTCAACCATTCAATTTTCACATGCGTGCCGCTTCTCAGAGCTTATTTTCAGGACTTATATTATCCCTTTTCGTAACTAGCAGCTCTGCGCTTTTTGCTCAAACCAAAATTTACCCCCCATCACCATTTCCGGACCGCATCATCCTGGGTTACAAAGGCGCGCCGGCGACTTCACAAGCAGTAAACTGGCGGACAGATTCGACGGTTACCAAAGGAATCGCCGCTATTCATGAAGCGGACCCTTCACCGGATTTTGTGCCTAATGCTAAGATTGTGAACGCATTGACCCAACCGATTAAACTGGATGGCAGGCAGGTGCATTACCATGAGGTGAATTTTACGGATCTGAAACCTTCGACACAGTATGTTTACCGGGTTGGGGACGGGGAAAATTGGAGTGAATGGTTTCATTTTACCACGGCTTCGGATAAAAACGAACCGGTTTCTTTCCTTTATTTTGGAGATGCCCAAACTGAAATACGCTCACTTTGGTCCCGGGCGATTCGCGGCGCTTACGCTACATTACCCAAAGCCGATTTCATGATCCATGCGGGGGATTTGATCAACCGTTCCAATGCGGACCACGAATGGGGCGAATGGTTTGAGGCAGGCGGCTGGATCAACGGCATGATCCCGAACCTCTCGACGCCGGGAAATCATGAATATTTCAAAGACACAGACAATGATCTGAAAGTTTCCATGCATTGGCGGCCGCAATTCGCATTGCCTGAAAATGGACCTGAAGGACTTATTGAAACAGCATATTATATTGATTATCAGAATAATCGATTCATTTTCCTGAATTCAGAAGAAGCTGATAACAGCATCCGGGCAATGAACCGGCAAGCAGAATGGTTTGAAGATGTTGTAAAAAACAATCCGAACCGATGGACCGTCGTCGTGCATCACCATCCGGTTTATTCCACCAAACAAGGCCGTAGCAATGATCGCTGGCGCCGGAAAATGGAGCCGCTTTACAAAAAATACAATGTAGACATCGTGCTGCAGGGTCACGATCACAGTTATGGCCGCGGTTTGAATATGCCAACAGGCGAAAGCCGGCAAACGCCGGACGGACCAATTTACGTAGTGTCAGTAAGCGGGCCGAAAATGTATGACATTGGTTTGCAGGATTGGATGGATCGCGCTGCTTCCAATACGCAGCTGTATCAGGTTATAACCGTGGATTTAAGCAAACTTGCATTTAAAGCATTTACCGTCAATGGTGATTTGTACGATTCTTTTGAGCTTAACAAAGATGATAAGGGCAAAAATACCCTGGTCGAGTTAGAGGGCACGCTGCAAATGAAGGAAAGACTGGAATTGCCGGAGCGTTATCTCAAAACTTTCAAAGAGGCTGATTTGAAGCATTATAACGAGCGATTTTTGGAGTATAAGAAACGGAAAGGCTTGAAGTAGAAGATTGGTTGGAACTCCTGAGTCTCCAAAGTTGGGAAGTCTCGCTATATCATTTACGAACCATACGATTATTTTCCGGCAGCCCAGAAAATGGCGTTTATGAAAATGGTTTTGTAAACATCGCTTTCAAATAAGACCGGCGAGTGTCCCATGAAAATGTAAATGTTCTTCGCCTTCATTTTCGGATTGGACCATATGACAGGATGATCGCCCATTTTAACCTTGGAGTCAGGTGAATAGGTGGATTCATCCACGCTTGCGATCACATCCACATTAGGCCGCGGGCTCTTGTCATAAATGTACCATTCCTCTTTTTTGACCAAAAAAGAAGCCGGAACACCTTTCATGACGGGATGATTTTTCTTCTCCACCACCACGGTTCCTGCTGCAAAATCGCCAATATAGTTTTTGTAACGGATCCCACCCATAAAATCCGAAAACCACGGCCAGATTTTATAACCATCAAATTCACCTAGTAACGTGGCATGATGAAACCCGATCCAGCCGCCTTTTCCTTCATTGATGTATTTTTCGAAAGCCGCAGAAGCTTCCGGTTTCCAGGCATAGGGCACATAATCCAACTGAATAATGAGTTGATACTTAACCAGATAAGCATCATTGATCAGATCTGTTTTATCAATATAATCAATGGAAAAATTCTCCTTTGCGGCCAATGAATCCAGCCAGACCTGCGCCCTCTTTGAATATTCAATGTGATGCCCGCCCGGCTCAGCCATGGCGAGAACTCTGAATTGTGGTTTTTTAGTTTGCCCAAATGTGGCTGTGCAGATGCAGAAAAGTAAGCCCGCGAGCAGGTAGACGGGAATTTTCCCGGAAAATACATTCATGATTCTAGGTGTTTAGGAACCAAAAACCGTTCCTATTTCAGGACGGGTAATGTTATGCTGCTGCTATGCTGTGAGTTGTGATGAATTGTAATTTTCGATTTCTGAAAATCCGCTTCACTGGCTTCAAATATATTGAGAAATTTCTGCGGATTCCGGTCAACCAATGGAAACCAGCTGCTCTGGATCTGCACCATTATGCGATGTCCCTTTTTGAATGTGTGCGCAGTTTCATTAAGTTTGACGGTCACTTTTTCGACTTTGTCTTTTGTAAATGGTTCAGGTTTTGAAAAGCTGTTCCGGAATTTCCCCCGCAGCACTTCTGCACGAACCATTTGCTGGTAACCGCCCATATCCACAGGCTTATCCCCTTCTTTTGCTCCCGGAACCGATGTGCCAGCAGGCCAGACATCAATCACTTTCACAATAAAATCCGCGTCAGAACCGGTTGTAGAAACCATTAAATTGGCAATGATTTCACCGGTCAATGTGACATCTGCCGCCAAAGAATCTGTTTGGAAACTCAGCACATCCGGCCTTTCGGAAGCAAACCGCTGATCCTCGGCCATATAAGCATTGTTCCTATGCCCACCCGTCACACTCGTGTAAGGAACCGGGTTTGCAGGATCGCTTTCGTAAGCTGTCTCACCTGATTTCAAAGTTGGCTTCTTTGTTGATAATGAACCTTTTGCACTCAAATAATAAGATATAGGCTGACTATTTTTAGGTGGCCAAACATCATAATTCTTCCATTGATTAGAGCCCGTTTCGTAAACCGTCACTTCCGACTGGTCAAAACTGCCTTTTCCTTTGAGATAAAAGTTGAAAAATTTCGTTTCGATCTCCTCCTGGAAATATTTGTTCAAATCGCCGCCAAAATGATATTGTGCAAATGACTTCCATTGCGGCGCAGCCCAGCCACCATGCGTCCACGGACCCATCACGAGGCGGTTATTGTTCCCTGGCGTTTGCTTTTCAATGGCCGCATAAGTTTTCAGTGCACCGTATAAATCCTCTGCATCAAACCACCCGCCAACGACCAGCACAGCAGGTTTTATATTTTTCAAATGCTTCTTAATGTTCCTGCTTTCCCAAAATTCATCGTAAACCGGATGCGCCACTGTCTGCCTCCAGATGCTGTTGGGATCAGAAAAATAAGCGTCCGTATTAGCCTTTTTCAAAGGGCCGAAGTCCAGGAAATATTTGTAAGCATCTTTGATTTCGGCTTTGAAAAACGGTTCATAATTTTCTCCATTGGCACTTTTCGGACCATCAAAACCACTGTAAAAGCCGAAATTATCCATCAGGAAAAATGCACCGTTATGATAACAATCGTCGCCGATAAACTCATCAGACATAGGCGCTTGCGGTGAAACGGCTTTCAATGCAGGGTGTGCATCGGGCAACGCCGCCGAAGAATAAAATCCTGGAAACGAAATACCGGATTGTCCTACATTACCATTGTTTTTGGTGTTTTTCAAAAGCCACTCAATCGTATCATAAGTGTCACTCGACTCATCGACATCCTTAATACCGGATTTCTTCTCAATCGCAGGCGTCATTTCCCTGAAATCCCCTTCGCTTTTATATCGACCACGGGCGTCCTGATAGACGAAAATGTACTTTTCACGCATCAGATATGCATTCGGACCGAGGCTGCGGCGATATTTATCTGCACCATACGGCCGTATCGAATACGGCGTCCGCTGCATGAGGATCGGGTAAGTTTGAGACGAATCCTTAGGGGAATAAATGGCGGTAAAAAGCTTTACCCCATCGCGCATCATAATGTATTGCTCCGTTTTAATGTAGTTTTCTCTGACCCAATTGGTGTCGGGTGCCACCGTGTTCTGAGCCTGACAAATGCAGGTCGAAAGCAGCAAAAAGAGCAATAGAAAGCGTTTATTCATGGCTGGTTGTTGGTGATTAAAATATATTGACCAAAAATACAGAAGAAAGTGTTTGTCAAACCTAAAACTTTTTACCTTCCCCAAAATTTGCCCTTTCCCGTTTTCAATGATCCGAATTCTTAAAAAATCCTTTATGATATTATTTATTTTGCTGGCCTTGCTAGTCATTGCTGGCTATATTTTTATGCAACAGCCGCAGTTTGGGCGGCAGCCTTCCGGCGCAAGATTGGAGTTAATCAAAAAATCGCTCAATTACAGGGACGAAAAATTTCAGAATGAAAGCTTTACGCCTGATTTAGCAGAGGGGTCCAGTTATTCGAAAGTGCTGATCAAATTCTTTTTTGGGAAAAGTAAATACAACACTCCGCCCGCAACAATCCCTTCGCAAAAGACCGATTTGCTGCATTTAGATCCGTCAGAAAATGTTCTGGTCTGGCTTGGACACTCTTCCTACTTCATGCAAATCGATGGAAAAACGTTCCTCGTCGACCCGGTTTTCAGCGGCAGCGCTTCTCCGGTGTATTTTACAACGCCCAGTTTCAAAGGAACGGATAGATATGCCGTCGAAGATTTCCCGGCCATTGATTACCTCATGATTTCACACGACCATTGGGACCATTTGGATTATCAGACCATTTTGAAACTGAAATCAAAAGTTAAAAAAGTGGTTACAGGCCTCGGAACCGGCGAACACTTCGAGTATTGGGGTTACAATCCAAAAATTATCATAGAAAAAGACTGGTATCAGGAAGCTGATCTGGGCGATGGGTTTAAAGTAAATGTTACGCCGGGCAGGCACTTTTCAGGGAGAGCATTAAGCAGAAACAAAGCGATTTGGGTCTCTTTTGCGCTGCAAACACCAACCATGAAAATCTTCATCGGCGGCGATTCGGGCTATGATAAGCATTTCAAGACAATTGGCGAAAAATTCGGTCCCTTCGACCTGGCACTCCTCGAATGCGGACAATACAATGAAGCCTGGAAATACATCCACATGATGCCCGAAGAAACCGTAACCGCCGCCCACGAGCTAAAAGCCACCAAGCTAATGCCCGTCCACTGGTCTAAATTCTCCCTCGCACTCCACGACTGGAACGAACCCATCCAAAGAGCCTCCATAGAAGCCAGAAAGCAAAACATGCCGTTAGTGACGCCTATGATCGGGCAGAAGGTTAATTTAAAGGGGGAGAATGTGTTTACGGAGTGGTGGAAGGAAGTGGCGCTGCAGGCGCAAATTTAAAACTGGTCTTGCAAATAAAGTAACATTTTTGTTACTTTGAAATTACTGACACACTATAATGATTCCTGATGACTTCAAGAGAAGCTCTCAAATTGCTTAAACACGACGGTTGGTATGAGAAAATGCAGAAAGGAAGTCATTTGCAATTGGTCCACCCTTTCAAAAGAGGCAAAATAACAATTCCAATGCACAGTGGGGATCTGAAACCAGCAACATTGCACAGCATATTAAGACAAGCTGGGCTGAAATAACAGAACGCTATATGAAAAGCAAGAAAAGTCTTGGCATGAACTCAAAAGCGATAGAAGATAGATCAATAATCAGGCTGATTGTGGAAGGTGAAGAGGGTTCTCTTTGGGGGAGAGTCGAGTACGAGGATAATTTGATTGTAGATGAGGCTGATTCTATTGAGCAGCTGCAGAAACAAATGAAACAACTGTTGTTAGATTTTCATGATCTCGATCCAAAAAGCTACGAGTTTTTCATTGAATATGACCTAACGGCTTTTTTCCTGGAATTTGATTTTTTGAAAATGACTAAAATTGCGGAGTTGTCAGGACTAAATGGAAGTCTGGTCAGGCAGTATGCAACAGGAAAAAAGCATCCTTCAGCAAAACAAGCCGAGAAAATTGAAAATGCCGTGAAGCAACTCGCACAACAGCTTTCTGATATTCATATTTATGCGCGCTGATTAGACTATTAATTCATTCGCAGTTCATCCTCGAGCCTTTCCAATTAATAAAACAACAAAAAAACCGCCTTAAAATAAGACGGTTTTTGTAGTTTCTGAAAGCGCATTCCGCGCGGTTATGTGACCCATAGGGGAATCGAACCCCTGTTTCAACCGTGAAAGGGTCGTGTCCTAACCGCTAGACGAATGGGCCGACTGGTCTCCTACTTCGCGCGTTTTTTAAGCACTTTCTTTCACTTTTCGTTTCCGTTTTCCGAAATCGTGGTGCAAAGATGCACGGTGCGTTTTTAAATTCCAAACTTCGGTCGGAAATAAAACGAAGTTATTTTACACCGTCCTGATTTCCAGAACATTCAAACCAAAACTTTTTTTATTCAACTTCCAATGCCATTAAATTGAGGTAACTTTCTAAATTTGGACTCGCTCGTTTTTATATTCATTTCCTTCATAATATGTTAAAACGTTTCTGCTGGTCATTGCTGTTGCTTTTTTCCCAATTCGCGGTTGCGCAAAATAAAACGCCGGATGAGTTCCTCGGTTTTCCGCTTGGTTCCAAATTCGCATTTCATCATCAAATCGTAGATTACATTAAGTTATTGCAATCGCAAAATACGGATCGCGTGAAACTGGTCCAATATGGCAGCAGCAATGAAGGGCGGCCGTTAATGGTGGCATTTATCTCTTCGGCTGAGAACATTGCTAATCTTGAAAAAATCCGAACAAACCATTTGAAAAGCATTAAGCTGCTTGACGGAAAACCGGACGCCGCAACGCCGCCGATCGTTTGGATGAGTTATAATGTGCATGGAAATGAGTCTGTGTCGGCGAATACGAGCATGAAAGTGGTTTATGAGTTGCTGAACAAGCAGAATGCATTAACGCAGGATTTCTTGAAAAATATGGTGGTTATGATCGATCCGTGTATCAATCCGGATGGCTATGACCGCTATTCGCAATGGTATAATCGGGTGCAGAATGCGACACCGGATGTTACGCCTTTTGGCCTGGAACATGACGAGCCTTGGCCGGGCGGACGATTTAACCATTATCTATTTGACCTAAATCGCGACTGGGCGTGGCAAACGCAAAAAGAAACAAAAGAGCGGATTGCGCTTTATAATCAATGGATGCCCCATTTCCACGCTGATTTTCACGAAATGGGCCACACCCGAAGTTACTATTTCCCTCCTGCCGCCAGACCTTTCCACAAAGATGTAACTGCCTGGCAGAGACAGTTTAATGATCTTATTGGAGAATACTGCCGCAAATATTTTGACAAGAACAACTGGGCCTATTTCACCAGATATAATTACGATCTTTTCTATCCCAGTTATGGCGACACCTGGCCGACGGTGAATGGCGCAATCGGTGTTACTTATGAGCAAGGCGGTGGCGGAAGGGCTGGGTTGGGCATTGAACGCAAAGACGAACATGATACGCTGACGCTTGTCAGCCGCATTTCACATCATTACGCAACGAGTTTGGCAACGCTTGAGGCAGTGCTTTCTCAGAAGGAACGCATTGTCTCTGAGTTTATTAAGTTTCACGACGATGCGGCCAATGCGCCTGCCGGATCTTTCAAAACATACATTGTAAAAGCGAAAGGAAACGAAGAACGTATTCGCTCATTTGGCGACTGGATGACCCGTCAGGGCTTTGTTTACGGCATAGCCGGCAAGTCTGCTTCTACAAAAGGAACGGAACTGACAACCTTGGACGAACAGGCCTTTAAAATCGAAAATAACGACTTATTAATCAGCGCTTATCAGCCAAAATCGAACCTGCTTAGGATTCTTTTTGAACCAAAACCTGTGCTGGAAGACTCTGTCACTTATGATGTTACGAGCTGGGGACTTGCCTATTTATATGGTTTGAAGGCTTATGGCTTAAAGGAAAAATTGGCTCCCGCAGCATATCAAGCCGAGAAAATTGAGAATCCGGTTCCTGCCACTTCACCTTACGCATATCTGGCACAATGGTCTGAGGTTGAGCATGCTGCGTTTCTTGCTGATTTGTTGAAAAATGGAGTTTTGGTAAAAAGCTCAAACATTCCTTTCGACATTAATAAAACAACTTTTGAAGCTGGAACATTGATTATTCCTAAAAAAGGAAATGAAAATCTGGCATTTGACAAACTGGTCACTTCGATTGCTACCAAACATTTCGTAAAACTGACACCCGTGCAAACGGGTTATGTCAGCAACGGCGCAGACTTCGGCAGCGATTACATTGTTTCATTAAAAGCCCCCAAAGTAGTGGCAGTAACGGGCGACGGCATAAGCCCGACCGCAATCGGCGCTGTATGGCATTATTTTGAGCAGCAAATCGGCTATCCGGTCACCCTGGTAAATGGCGCACGACTTTCAACATTGCCCTGGAATGAAATCGACGTACTAATCCTTCCTGACGGCAAATATGCTGACATCATCAATGAGAAACAGCTGGAAGCGCTGCAAAACTGGATCCGTAATGGTGGAAAACTAATCGCTATGGAGCGAGCCACGGACGCTTTCGTAGGCAAGCAAGGATTTAATCTGACCAAAAAATTCACCGACAAAAAGAAGGATTCAGATGCATTCAAGAAATACGGCGATCAGGAGCGGGAAGATGCAGGCGACTCTTCGCCGGGCAGCATGTTCCAGGTTACAATGGACACGACACACCCGCTTTCATTTGGCTGCGGAAAAGAATATTTCACGCTCGTTCGTGATGCCTATGAGGCGGATTATTTGAAAGACGGTTGGAATGTCGGTTACTTTACGGAAACGGGCTATAAAGCTGGTTTTGTAGGCAACAAAATGACTGGAAAGCTTAAAAACACATTGGTAATGGGCGTACAGGACATGGGCCGCGGCCACGTCGTTTACCTCATGGACGACCCCGTTTTCCGCTCCATGCTGTATAATGGCAAGATCCTGTTTAGTAACGCGGTGTTTCGTTAATTTTTGAATGAGTGAACCGCCAGTTCATAGCCACGGAGTCCCAACCCACAAATCATCCCCTTGCAACGCGAAGTAAGGTAACTGTGGTGACGAAAAGCTTCTCTTGCGTGGATGTTTGAAATGTGGACTTCTATGGCCGGTGTGGTTACTGCGGAAAGGGCGTCGGCAAGTGCGATGGACGTGTGCGTGTAACCGCCCGCATTGATCACAATGCCGTCGAATGTAAAACCGACTTCGTGGATTTTATCTATTAATGCTCCTTCGTGATTGGATTGGAAGTAATGCAGTTCTATGTCCGAAAAAAGACCTTTCAGCGTTTCGAAATAATCCTCAAATGATTGGTTACCGTAAACGCCGGGTTCGCGCTTGCCTAAAAGATTCAAGTTAGGGCCGTTCAGGATCAGGATCTTTTTCATTCAATAATCAGATTAACAGTTCTTCTATGTGGCAAAGCTACATCAAACATTTTAAAAATTATCTTCGCCTGGAACGCTCCTTATCGGGCAATTCGGTGGAAGCTTATGTAAGGGATGTTGAAAAACTGGAAGAATATTTAGAACTGGCAAAAATCGAATTGCCGCCTGCGAAGATTAATGAGGAACATTTATCAGCATTTCTAAAATATTTGTCTGAGCTTGGCCTCGCTGCACATTCCCAGGCGCGCATGCTTTCGGGCATAAAGGCCTTTTTTAAATATCTTTTGCTTGAAAACGAGATTACAGAGGACCCTACCGAACTTTTGGAATCCCCTCGCTTGCCAAGAAAACTGCCCGACGTGCTTTCCTACGAAGAAATCGAAACGATGCTTTCCGCTATCGACCATTCCACGCCGGAGGGAACGCGGAATCGGGCAATTATTGAAGTGCTGTACAGTTCAGGCTTACGCGTTTCGGAATTGACGGGCTTGCAGCTCACACACTGCTATTTCGACATTGGGTTTCTGCGGATCCTGGGAAAGGGAGATAAGGTAAGACTTGTCCCAATCGGCAAAGAAGCGATCAAATACACGCAAATTTATCTGGATCACGTACGAAATGAAATTGCCCCTGCTAAGGATGCTGAGGACATTGTTTTTCTCAACCGAAGAGGTGGCCAGCTGTCGCGCGTGATGATTTTTATAATGATTAAAGATATTGTGGAGAAAGCCGGGATTCATAAAAATGTGAGCCCGCACACTTTCCGGCATTCCTTTGCAACGCATTTAATTGAAGGCGGCGCCAGCTTGCGCGCAGTGCAGGAAATGCTAGGGCATGAGTCGATTACAACCACGGAAATCTACACGCACTTGGATCGCGATTATCTTCGTCAGGTTATTACCGAATTCCACCCGCGGGGTTGATTACTTGACCTCTTCCAATAATGAATCCAGCAAAAGGGAGTCGGCGTCCGGCGTAGCACCAGGCAATGCGCGGTTCAGTTGCTTGGGCTTGTTCCAGGGAGCCGTCGTGCGGCTCGACATGTCGTACGAAATGTAAGCAAACAGCGCGATGAACAGGATGGTCACAACGATAAATATGCTCTGGCTTTTGTTTGGTTTTTCCATTTTAATCAACGTCCCGCACTTGTTTGGGCGTTTTATATAAGGTCAGATTTCCTGTTTTGGCAGATATTTCCTCCCATTTGAAATTCTCAAATTCAATAATAGCAACGCTTCCTTTCTTCATGGAACCCAGACTCGTGCCGGAAATGTATTCGGCAAAATAGGTTATATCCGGATTATGCCCAAAAAGAGCAAGCACAGAAAATTCTTCGGACACTCCATTGATCGCATTCAAGTAAGCCTTTGGTCCGCCATCGTAGATTTCCCGCTTGGAAATCAATAAACCAACATTGACACCCAGCTTTTCCGCGGTAATAACCGCTGTTTTATAAGCTCGTGAAGCCGGGCTTGTAATAAAAATATCGGGTCTCACATTGGTTTCGGCCAGCCACTCGCCCATCACGGCAGCCTCTCCCAACCCCTTGCTGTTTAGATTTCTGTCGAAATCCTTAGTCAGTAAAGTTTGATCCTCCGCAGTTGCGTGGCGGACGAGAATAAGGGTTTTCTTCATTTTTTATTTTTTCTCAAAAATACAGATTCCCCGCATTTATACACTTGGAGGGCCGATGAAAAATCAGCCGGATTTTTTTGCCACTTACCTCCCGCAAACAACCTTTCGACATTAATTATTCTACAATCCGCGACAATTAATCCGTATTTTTGTTTCTTACGTACCTATGAAATAAAACCCATTATACAGCATACCATGTTACAATTTCTTAAATATGTCCTGGCCACTTTCGTCGGCATAATCATATTCCTCTTCGTTTCAATGTTTATTCTTGTCGGCATCGGATCCATGTTTTCGTCCGAAGATGAGGTTGTAATTGAAGACAAATCAGTGCTCAAACTGGACCTTAACAAGCCAATCCAGGAAGTGGGTGTTGAAAATCCTTTTGCTGAAATAGGCGGGCCATTTGGTGGTGACGAAAACGCGGTTGGATTAAAGGACATTATTGAAGCGCTGAAAATTGCGCAGCAAGATGATAACATTAAAGGAATTTATCTTAAAACAGAGGGTCCGGAAGCAGGATGGGCCACTTTGGAAGAAATCCGGAACCAGCTTCTTGAATTCAAAAAATCGAAAAAATTCATCGTCACTTACGGCGAATCTTACTCAGAAAAAGGCTATTACATTGCTTCATTAGCCGACAAAATTTACCTTAACCCGGCCGGCGGCATGGAATGGAACGGGCTCTCAGCCGAGTATAGTTTCTTCAAAGGCACATTTGATAAACTGGAAATCAAACCATTGGTTTTCCGCGTAGGTGAATTCAAAAGTGCTATTGAAATGTTCTCGCGCCAGGATATGAGTGAGGCGAGCAAAAAACAGTCGTCTGAGCTTATTGGCGCTATCAATGGTAATTTCCTCAAAAACATTTCTGCTTCCCGTAACATTCCCGTTGCGGAGTTGAAAGGACTTGCTGATTCTCTTGCAGTTGACAATCCAAAATCAGCATTGCAGTACAAATTCATCACGGACCTTGGTTACCAGGACGAGTTAGAGGCCTATCTGAAAAGAAACCTGAAAGTTGAAGAGAAAAAGAAGATTGCTTATGTGGGTGTTGACAAATATCTGAAAGGTGGAAAAAGATCCGAAGATGGTGATTTCAATAAAAGAATCGGTGTTTTGGTGGCTGAGGGAGAAATCACAAGCGGTGAAGGCGGCGATGGAAATATTGGTTCCGAGAAGTTCGTAAAAGAACTGAAAGAAATTCGTGAGAATGACAAAATTAAAGCCATCGTGATCCGCATTAACTCCCCGGGCGGAAGTGCGCTGGCATCTGATGTAATGTGGCGTGAAATTCAGCTTACTGCTAAAAAGAAGCCTGTTATCGCTTCTATGTCTGATGTTGCGGCTTCTGGCGGTTATTACATGGCCATGGGTTGTGACAAAATTGTTGCACAGCCAAACACCATTACAGGCTCTATCGGCATTTTCGGCCTGATATTTAATGTTACAGATTTTATGAACAACAAGCTTGGGATCACATTTGACGGCGTAGGCACAAGCCCGCATGCTGACTGGCCTACGGCAACCCGCGATATGACGGAATTTGAAAAATCAATGATCCAGAAGAGTGTAAATGAAGGTTATGAAACATTCACCAAAAAAGCGGCTGCCGGCAGGAAAATGTCGGTTGAAAAACTGAAAAGCCTTGCGCAAGGTCGCGTTTGGTCTGGTGTTGAAGCCAAGGAAAATGGGCTTGTTGATGTTCTGGGCGGTGTTGATGATGCCATTAAGATAGCCGCAAAGGCTGCCAAGCTTAATGAGGGAGATTACAGAGTTCGCTATTATCCTGAGAAGAAAAAGCCTTTTGATGAATTTGTTACCAAAATAATGGGTGATAACGAAGAAAAAGCGACGACCAAAGCACTCGGTGATCTTGCTCCCTACGTTAAGATGTACAAGAAGCTTACCAATATGGGCGGCATGCAAACCAGAATGCCATTTGAACTGGTGATTCGCTAATCTTAATCCACAATCAGCTTACCCGTTTCTTCATCGATCTCTTTTCTGACGACCAGCACGGCGTGCTTGTTGGGAGCAATGCCGATGCCGTCTTGCTTAGCATAGACTTTGGTAAATTCAGCCCCAAAATAGAGAATGATGGAGGAATAATAAATCCAGGTCAGTAAAATGACGATGGATGCCGACGTGCCATATGCGGCTCCAAGATCCGACTGGCCCAAATAAAAACTGATTACGAATTTACCAATAAGGAATAAAATCGCAGTAAAAGCAGCTCCAACCATACATTCCTTCCAACGCAGGTCGCCGTCAGGCAGCACCTTGAATATGACTGTGAAAAGTGCTGTTATGATTGTAAGAACAAGCGCAAGGTTAATAACATAGAAAATCACGACGGACGCTTCCGAAAAATACCGGTTCAACTGGTTGCTAAGCACATCAACGAGCGCACTTGCGCCCAAAGACACAACCAGCAGGAACCCTAACGTCAGAATAAGGGAAAAGGACGTAAGCCTATTTTTAAGATATTGCAGCCAGCCTTTTTTTGGTTTTGATTTGATAGACCATATATAATTGATCGAATCCTGCATTTCAGCAAAAACCCCTGTTGCGCCAATCAATAATGTTCCAATTCCGATCGCGGCGGCAATACCCGACTTGTTCGAAAGCTCTGCATTTTTCAGAATTTCCTGCAATTGAAGTGCTGCATTAGCGCCTACCAGTCCTCTGATTTGCCCAAACAATTCTCCCTGAATGGCATCTTTACCAAAAAAAATGCTGAAAATCGAGATGATGACCAGCAGCATTGGGGCTAACGAAAATATGGTGTAATATGATAAAGCCGCGCTCAGTTTCAGCCCATTATCATTCATAAACTCATTAAAACTTTCCTTAATGATAGAGAAATACAGCTTTACGTTTTTCATACTTGTGTTATCTAACAATTCCTATGTGTGACGACATAAGTGGTTAGACACAAATATCCATGCCAAAGCAAGGCTATTTGAAGCATTACAGCAGTAATCCGGCGAGCGTTGCAGACATGTAAGATGCCAATGTTCCGCAAATGAGCGCTTTAAAACCCAGCCGCGCCAAGTCAGCGCGCCGCGAAGGAGCGAGCTCACCGATGCCTCCAACCTGGATGGCTATGGAGCTGAAATTGGCAAAACCGCAAAGGGCAAAACTGGTGATGACGATCGTCTTATGGTCGAGCGTGTCCTTCATTTTTACGAGATCCAGATAAGCCACGAATTCATTGATAACCATTTTAGTCCCCATCAAGGAGCCAGCGGCTTCTATATCCTTACCCGGAACGCCCATTGCCCAGGCGAAAACTGAAAACACTTTTCCCAAAAGAAAATTAAAACTCAATTGCGGGAATGCAAACAGGCCACCGATTAAACCAAGCAAATAATCCAGCAGCGCAACCAATGCTATAAAGCCGATTAGCATCGCAATTACATTAAAGCCAACTTTCAATCCCTCGCTTGCACCCGCTGCAATTGCATCCAGTAGATTTGCGTGCGTTTTCTGAATTTCGAGCTTAACAACGCCTTTCGTGCTGGAATGTTCAGTTTCCGGAAAAACGATTTTTGAAATCACCAATGCGCCCGGCGCTGCCATTAAGCTTGCAGCAATAAGATAAGGCGCCGGAACGCCCAGCGAAATGTAAACCGCCATAACCCCTCCGGCTATACATGCAAAACTCCCTGTCATGGAAGCCATTAACTCGGAGTTAGTCATATTTTTGAGATAAGGCTTGATCATGATCTGCGCCTCAACCTGACCCACGAATGTACTCGCCACATTCGAAAGTGCTTCCGCGCCGCTCACACCCATAAGCCAATAAACTCCGCGGGCAATAATGGATACAACCCGCTGCATAATGCCCAAATGGTAGAGCATATTCACCAAGACGGCGACAAAAATGATCGTAGGAATTACTTTAAAGAAAAATACGAAATCGTTACCGGGACCAAATGCGCGTTGCATTAAGTCGGGCCTTACCAATGTCCCGAACACGAAATCCGCGCCCCGATCGGAAAAGGAAAGTAATTTCTGAACTTTATCGCCTAACCATTGAAAAATGGCTTGACCAGTTTCTGTGCGAAGAATGAAAACAGCCAGACCAAATTGAAGTGCCAACCCCACGCCTACTGTCCGGTAATTGATAGCCTTTCTGTTATTCGACATCGCAAAGGCGATGCCCAGGATCAATATAATACCCAGTAGTCCCGTAAATCTTTCCATAAATTGTTAAGTCGCCCTTTGCCAAAAGGTGCAAAATAACAACAAATTAATTGGAAGCGACGAATTGAATAAAATATAGAGAAGCGACGGGAATTATTTAACTGCAATGGCAGATCCAACGGACATAGCCAGCTCATCGGAATGGCGGTGTACGATTTTCCATTGATTGTTTTCGAGACGCAAAACGAGGGTGACATGGAGATCCAGGCTTTGGCCGTTGGCAAGCACATAATGTTCTTTTTGAAGCACATATCCCTGCTCAGGACCCGCATGACTTGCAATTTTTTCGAGGCTGTAACTCTTTTTGCGGACGATTTTTTTATTAAAATCATCTATGCTTTTTTCCACGTCCAGCCAGCCTTTGGATTCCTGACTATTAAGGCCGCAAAAATTGGTAACATCTTCTGAACGAGACCAAAGCGATTTGAATGTCGAAGCATTTCCCTGCGCAAATTCCCGATTTCCCTGCTGCATTTTCAACACCGTTTCTTCAAATGTGGACGATGGTAAAGAAACATTGGAAACCAATTTTTTGGTGTCTGCATCAGAAGGTAAAACGGCCTCGCGTGATTTCGATCTGTATTTGAATGACGATGCGAGGAGGATGAGTAGGATAAATACTGAAATATTTCTTTTCATGGCTAATAAACTTTAATTCTTACTTAGAATCGTAATACAAATATTCAATGTAAAAAATTAATAAAATAGCGTAGTACTACCTGTTTACAGCACATTACACCAGCATATTACGTGTTTTAGCAAATAAAAGTATATGAATAGTCATAAAAAATGGGAGAACCGGTTGCCCAGTTCTCCCAATGAACCTTAAATATTACTATTCTAATAACCTAAAACAGGTGACAACCACCTTTCGATTTCTTCCAAAGGCATGTCTTTTCTCCTCGCATAATCTTCAACTTGATCCTTAAATATCTTACCCACAGGGAAATAGCGACTGTCAGGATGCGAGAAATACCAGCCACTTACACTGCTCGCAGGATACATTGCATAACTTTCTGTCAATGTGATTCCCAGCTGCTCCGCTTCAAGCAAATCAAACAACATACGCTTCTCGGTATGGTCAGGACAGGCCGGATATCCCGGCGCAGGGCGGATGCCCACATAGCTCTCCTTAATGAGGTCTTCGTTGCTGAATGTTTCGTTTTTGGCATAACCCCAAATTTCCTTACGAACACGCTCGTGCATTAGCTCAGCCAATGCTTCAACCAGGCGATCCGCCAGCGCTTTTACCATGATGCTGTTGTAGTCATCATGGTCCTTTTCATATTTATCCAAAAGCGCTTCGATTCCGATGCCCGCTGTGACCGCAAATCCGCCAAGGTAGTCCGTTTGGCCAGTTTCCAATGGTGCTACAAAGTCTGACAAACAATAATTAGCCAAATTGGAAGCTTTTTGGCTTTGTTGGCGCAAATGATGCAAAACGGCAGCGGTATCAGCAACCAGTTCGCCAGCATTCAGATTTTCCGTTGCGTACTGGCTGATCTTGTATTCGATATGCTGGTGCGAGCCATGTCTTTCGCAAGGCACTTCGCGGGTTTCCTCCTGGAAGTGATGCAAAACAATGTCGTCCTGAATTGAATTCGCAGGCCAGAAACCGATTACAGCTTTGGCTTTCAATGTTTTATCCCGGATAATTTCACCTAGAAGAACGGCTGCATCTTCATACAGTTTGATTGCTTCTGGCCCAACTACTTTGTCTTCAAAGATTTTTGGAAACTTCCCGTGCAATTGCCAGGTTTGAAAAAATGGGGTCCAGTCGATGTATTTCGCAATATCGGCGAGGTCGTAATCGTCGTAAACCCTTGTTCCTAAAAACTGCGGCTTGGTTGCATTGAAGTTTGTCCAATCAATTTTTGCCTTATTTTCTCGCGCCTTGCCAATGGCGACGTGTGCTTTTTCTCCACCTCTTTTCGCATGATCATCGCGGAGCTTTGCATACTCAGCCTTAATATCCGACAACACATCTGCCTGACTTTGTTCGTTTTGAATAAGCTTCCCAGCCACCGGCACAGATCTGGAAGCATCCAAAACGTGGATTACAGCACCTGAATAATTCGGATCAATTTTAACCGCCGTGTGTATACGCGAAGTGGTTGCGCCTCCGATCAAGAGCGGCATTTTAAAATTTCTGCGCTCCATTTCTTTTGCAACACCAACCATTTCATCCAGTGACGGTGTGATCAGTCCCGAAAGACCGATAATGTCCACATTGTGCTCGATAGCGGCGGCCAGGATTTTATCAGTTGGCACCATTACACCGAGATCGATGATTTCGTAATTGTTACAGCCAAGCACTACGCCGACAATATTTTTACCAATGTCGTGCACATCGCCTTTTACCGTTGCAAGCAAGATTTTCCCGGCTGAATTGTTGCCTTCGCTCTTCTCAGCCTCAATGTAAGGCTGCAAGTAAGCAACGGCCTTTTTCATTACCCGCGCAGATTTCACAACCTGTGGCAGAAACATTTTACCTTCTCCAAAAAGATCACCGACAATGCTCATTCCGTCCATCAAAGGGCCCTCAATCACCTCCAATGGCCTTGTAAATAAATGCCTGCATTCCTCTGTGTCTTCATCAATATAATCCGAAATCCCTTTAACCAGGGAATGCGATATGCGCTCCTTAACCGGCAATTGTCTCCAAGAAAGATCAGGGCCGCTTTGCGTTTTCCCTTTGTCTTTTACGGTTTCAGCGTACGTTACCAGGCGTTCCGTTGAATCGGCGCGACGATTCAGCAGCACATCTTCAACCAGTTCCAGCACATCTTTCGGAATTTCATCATAAATGCCAATTTGCGCAGCATTCACAATGCCCATATCCATTCCCGCACGAATTGCGTGGTATAAAAATGCAGTATGAATCGCTTCACGAACAGGTTCATTCCCCCTGAAACTGAAAGAAACATTGGAAACACCGCCGGAAACTTTGGCATGCGGCAGGTTTTCCTTGATCCAGCGCACCGCATTGATAAAGTCAACCGCGTAGTTATTGTGCTCTTCCATTCCGGTCGCAACCGTCAGGATGTTTGGGTCAAAAATGATGTCTTCTGCCGGAAAGCCAACTTCCTCTGTCAGGATGCGGTAAGCTCTGGAACAAATTTCAATGCGTCGTTCCAGATTATCCGCCTGTCCTTTTTCGTCAAATGCCATCACAACCGCAGCCGCTCCGTAGCGCAACACAGTTCTAGCCGAGTCCTTAAACTTTTCTTCGCCCTCTTTCAAAGAAATGGAGTTCACGATCGACTTACCCTGCACACATTTAAGCCCTGACTCGATCACTTCCCATTTGGAAGAGTCGATCATTAACGGCACTTTGGAAATGTCTGGTTCGGAAACTATAAGATTCACAAAGGTTTTCATGGCCTCCACGCCATCGATCATCCCTTCATCCAGGTTAATATCGATCACTTGCGCGCCGCTTTCAACCTGTTCGCGGGCAATGGCAAGCGCTTCATCATACTTCCCTTCACGAACAAGTCTGGCAAATTTCTTTGAGCCGGTTACATTACAACGCTCCCCAATGTTCACAAAATTGCTCAGCTGATTGATCTTAACCGGCTCTAAACCAGACAACTTCATCACCGTTTCATTGGATGGCAGCTCCCTCGGGCTATATTTTACTGCCAGATCCGCGATGACACGAATGTGATCGGGCGTCGTTCCACAGCAACCGCCGATGATATTGACCAGATTATCCCTCAAAAACCCGTCAATAACTTCGCCCATTTGCTCGGGTGACTCGTCATATTCGCCCATTTCGTTCGGTAACCCTGCATTTGGGTGCGCCGATGTGAAAAACGGAGCTTCTTTTGCTAAAATCTGCACATAAGGCCGCATTAAATCCGCTCCTAATGCACAGTTCAAGCCCACAGATAATAGTGGTAAATGCGAAACAGAAGTCAAAAAAGCTTCCGTAGTCTGGCCCGATAATGTTCTTCCGGATGCATCTGTAATCGTTCCTGAGATCATGATCGGCAATGATTCGCCGGGATTATTTCTCCACGAATCCAGTCGTTCCACCTTACCATTTTTGGCATCAACAAAAAATTGATCTATTGCAAAAAGCGCTGCTTTTGCATTCAATGTATCAAATATGGTTTCCACTAACAATACGTCGCAACCTCCGTCGGTTAAACCCTTAATCTGCTCATAATAGGCTTCAACAAGCTGATCAAAGCTGATAGCGCGGTAACCAGGGTTATTTACGTCTGGTGAAAGTGACGCGGTGCGGTTTGTAGGTCCAATGGAACCTGCTACGAAACGCGGCTTATCGGGATCTTTTTCTGTGAATTCATCCGCAACTTCTCTCGCAAGTCGGGCAGACTCGAAGTTCAACTCGTAAACCAGCTCTTCCATGCCATAATCGGCCATGGCAATGGTGGTTCCAGAAAATGTGTTGGTTTCCGCAATGTCCGCTCCGGCTTCGAAATAAGCCGCATGAATGGCCTTTATAATGTCTGGGCGAGTCAGCGAAAGCAGGTCGTTATTCCCTTTTACATCGCGTGGCCAGTCGGCAAAACGGTCGCCTCTGTAATCATGATCCTCCAATTTATATCGCTGGATCATCGTGCCCATAGCGCCGTCAAGTACCAGAATACGATTTTTCAGGATCTCACGAATATCTGCTTTTTGCGTTGCTACCATTATGTTGTATTTGTATTAACTGAATAATTTATGCGTAAGCGTTCCAATGTCAACCGGAAAGCAAATTTAGCTTAATAGATGTTTTGTTCAATAAATTCAAAAAATTTAGACTAATAGTCTACCAAAATTCGAATGCCTAAATTATTTATCTATATTCGACCCAATGAAAAAGTGAATAAAGATATTCTATCTATGTATAATCCCGACGAAACGGATGCTAAAATCCTGCATTATCTGCAACAGGATGCTACCTTGAAAACAAGGGAATTATCAGAAAAGTTAAATCTATCCTATACGCCTGTGTATGAGCGGGTAAGAAGGCTGGAAAAAGAAGGGATCATTAAAAAATATGTGGCGCTTGTGGATCGTGAAAAGGTTGGCAAGAAGCTCATGGCGTTCTGCAACATTGCTTTGAAAGAACATTCCAAATCAATGGGTGAAAAATTTGTGAAGGCCGTTGTGGCCATGCCAGAGGTGATGGAATGCTTCAACATTTCCGGAGATTATGATTTTTTGTTAAAAGTTGTAGTCGACGATATGTCTCAGTATCAGCAGTTTTTAATGCAAAAGCTTGGCTCGCTGGAAAATATCGGCAGCACACATAGCTTATTTGTGATGGGGGAAATCAAAAATTCTTCTGCGTTGGAGATGCACGTTCAGAAAAAATAAATACGGCTCCGGAAATTCCAGGCCGTATTCCAACTCACCCCTAACAAAAATTTTAAATGTCTTTGAATGTGCCGCATTCCTTTTATCATGTACGCCTATCACAAAGCCGCTGTTGCAAAACTGCCCACATTTTTGTCCCGAAAATAGCGTTTAACGTTTTTTAAGATTGATTTTGAACGACTTGAAAATTTAATCCTCCATGTTTGCAACAGAATTATGGCAATATCCGTAATCCTTATTAAGCAATCAATCCCTGACAAACTGATCCTCTAACTTTGCTCTTCGGACGAAAAATATCTTTTAACGAGAACGACTTTGATACAGTCGTTGCTGCGTGCATTGCTGGCAATAATCAGGCGCAGAGACATCTTTACAAACAGTTTTTCGGCTATTCGAAAAGTATTTGCTTGCGCTACACATCAACAACCGAAGAGGCGGAGGAAGTTTTGAACGAGGGTTTTTTGAAGGTTTTTAATAACTTAGGTAAATACGATTCCAATCACCCGTTCAAGGCGTGGTTGAGGACGATCATGGTGAACACGGCCATCAGTTATTATCGCAAGCATAAAAAACACAGCGAGGATGTGATTGCCCTGGAAGACGCTCCTTATCCCAAATTTGAAGAAGATATAATCGGCCAGATCACAGCAGACGAGATTCTGCAACTGATCCAAAAAATCAAGCCGGTTTATAAAAATGTGTTTTTACTATACGTAGTCGATGGCTATAACCATCGCGAAATAGCGGATTTGCTGCAAATCAACGAGGCCACCGTTCGCTCACATTATGTTCGTGCGAGGGCGCGTTTGCAGCATTTGATCAAACAATATTACCCAAATCTCTTCCCAAGTGATTGGGCCGTAAAGTCATTCAGAGGAAATGAAAACTAATAAATTTGAGGATACTATACGTCGGAAATTAGAAAGTATTGAACCTGACTTTCAGGAGAAGGACTGGGCTAAAATGCAAGATTATATGCAATCCCAAAGTCCTCCGAGTTTCTGGCAACAACACAGTTCATGGATCGGGTATGCCGCCGCAGCTTCGGTTTCGACGGTTATGGCGTTTATGTATGTGAGCCAGCGCACGCAAAATAATCACCTTACCGCTGATGTAAAGAAACTGCAACATCAGATAGAGGCTATCAAAAATACGCCAGCGCTTGCTCAGAAATCCGATACAGTATATCTGATCAAAAAAGGTGACGGTTCTGGTGAATTGGTGGCACTTTCAGAAACGGATAATTCAGAGGCTGATAGTCATGTTGAAGTTACTTCGAACAGTGCAATAGCAAGTCGGAAGATCTTTGTAAATGAAGATGCAACCGAATCAGCCGTTGATAAACCTGGTGATAATCAACTTAATAAACCAAGTACAAGCGCGTTCAATAAAAGTGAACAGCTTGCTAAGAATAGCTCTCAACCGGTCTCAACTACTATCGTTCCACCTTTTACGGTTGATGGCGACGGTTCGGGTATTGCGGTTAACAATGATGATTTTGGCCAGAATACTGCTGGCGCGGAACGGTTTGCGATGCCTTCGAACATTGAGCTGAATTTCCAGCAACCCGTTGACATTCATAACAGCAGTTTTGGTGTGAACAAGATGAAATATAATCTTGCCAACCGCATTTCCAAACGTCAGTATCAGCAAGCATTGCTGGCTTCCAACATTCAAAAATCGGCGTCACCAGTATCCGGAAAGAAAACCGAGCAGGTTGCGCAAGCAGAAACTGTTATCCCGAAATTAAATCTGAAAGTGCCTTATCGTTTCGGTGTGGGCATTGCTACGGACGGCGTTGGCAGGACTAAAAGCATAACGGGAGAAGTTTTAATTGCGAAAAAGTTCTCTATTTCAGCAGGAATAAGCTGGCTGAAAGTGAAGCCGATGGAATTCTTTAATGAGAAATTGTTCAGAGAGAAAAATCGCCGGGATTTCAAAGGAACGCATCCGGGCGAGGTGCCGCTTGCATTTCAGGTTTATAACATTAAGGTAGACCCAACAGTTGTTCAAATCCCATTAACCGTTGCATTCCGCAACAACATTAAAGACAATTGGGCCTATTATGCGGGCGCAAGCACGAATATTACGGTTTCTGCAAAAGAGAAAATTTCCTTTGATTGCAAAGCCCCGAACTATGAATATTTTAGCCAGCGTTTCGAAGCGAAAGCGGATGTGCCGGTGATCAACTCGGTTAATTTTTCAATGGGCCTGGAAAAAACCTGGTATCCGATTGTAGTTCAGGCGGAGGGATATTTGTACACTTACTTCAATCAGCTCACACCGCTAAGCCAGTCAGCCGGACCCGGCGTCAAAGTTAAGCTGATGTATCAGATAGGAGGAAAAATGTAAATAGCCAGTCTCAACTTTCAGGAATAATAAATAGAATGTTGTTCCTGAAAGTTCTATTTTTGACTTTTATTTACTCCCCTACCTGACATAGCTTTTGAAATTCGCTGCAATAGATATTGGATCCAATGGTGCCCGCATGCAAATATCTTCGGTACTGCATGACGAGGGAATTTCCCGTTTTAAGAAAGTTGAATATGTACGTTTTCCATTAAGGCTTGGTCATGACGTTTTCACAGAAGGCCGCATAAGCCCCAATAGCGAAGACCGGATGATGAAGCTGATGCTTGCCTATCAATTGTTGATGGAGCTTCATGAGGTGGACGATTACATGGCTTGCTCAACCTCAGCCATGCGCGAAGCTGACAATGGTTATGAGGTTCGAGAGCACATTCAGCAGCGCACCGGCATTCACATTCAGATCATTGACGGCCAAAAAGAAGCGGAACTTGTTAATAATGTTGTTGTTAAATCGCTGAGTGATGGTCAATACATTCACATTGATGTGGGCGGCGGCAGTACGGAGTTGAATGTATATAAAGACAGGCAAAAAATTGCTGCTAAATCGTTCAAACTAGGTTCAGTAAGGCTTCTGGAAGGAAAGGAATCCAAAAATTCCTGGCTGAAAATTAAAGAATGGATCAATCAATATGTGGATTATTCTTTGCCCATTGAAGCCGTAGGGACAGGCGGTAACATTAACAAGCTCTTCGATCTGTCCTCCAAATTATCCGAAAGCTCCACCAGTCTGGACGAGATTGAAAGAATGCGCGACTACATTGCTTCTTTTACACTGGAAGAACGAATTAATAAACTACAACTAAACCCTGACCGCGCGGATGTTATTGTTCCTGCTGGCGACATTTACACTTCTGCCATGAAATGGGCAGGCGCCAGCGTGATCCACGTGCCTGATGTAGGTTTGAAAGATGGCATGCTGCAATTATTATATGATCGGGCTTGCCGCAAAAAAAAGCCCGAGGTTAAACCCGGGCCTCTATCAGCGTAATATTATTTCCAGGTTACCAGACCTGTTCAAGATCCTTTGCTGAATACTTGTGATTTCTTTCAACAAAAACGGAGTCTTTCGCTTCGCGTTTCAATGCTAATGGATTTTTCTTTCCCAATTTTGCCAGGGCTGCAACCGGGAAAAGAATCACGAAAAACACAAATGACAAAAGGATTCTTCCGTTTATAGCACCCAAAATCTCCGCAATCTTATACCAGCCTTTTACGATCAGGTCTCCGGCCGCGGGAATAGCAATGCTCACCACGCCGACAGCCGCAGCTGCAATCAGGAAATATTGCGATTTGAAAATAAAGTAAAGAACTACTAAGCCGGTAACGATGACCAACTGCGCTTTGGCCTTATCTGATTCACTCATTTTTATATGGGGGATAATTTAAATGCAGTGGCTATGAAAACCACTGCATTAATTTAAAAAGTCTAATCGATCGGATGAATTAGAATAAGGTGTAAATGAACGGCGCGACCGCGGAACCTCCACCGATAACAATCAGAACACCGATAAGTAGTAAAACGACAATCACAGGAGCCAACCACCATTTCTTACGCTCCTTCATAAAGGCAAACAAGTCTGTCAAAAAATCCATTTCTTTTCTGTTTTTATTTCAAAGATAAATATTTCAATATTTTTTAATACAATATTCTAATTATATTATTGTTAAGGCTTCTTCATAGCTTCCGTAAGCCGGTCAGCAATGAGTTTGTTTAATGTTGCGCTGCCGTGCCCGTCGTTTTTTCCAACAACCCGTTCTTTTTCCGGGATCTTCAAAACACCGTCATTAATACCCACAACCGTTACGCCTTTTGACCGCAGATAATCTTCAACAGGCTTGGTATAACCTGCACTTTTGTCAACCTGAAAAAGAAAAGGAATGAAAACAGCGTACATTTTAGCGCCTGTGCTGTCCCTGTAATCGATCATCTTTGAAAGATCTCTCAGGTGCGCATTCAGGACGGTCGTGTCCGTGTAGGCAGTTTGCACAAATTTCTCGAATGTGCTGAAACCTGTGTGAGGCAATTGCCAGTAAATGAAGTTGGGCAGATAAAAACGCTTTACCAATGTTGCCATCGGACCTTTCAAGTCGGCGTAAGGCTCTGCTCCTGAAAGGGAAAGTCCTTTTTCGCGACCGACTTTCTCTATATCGTTGGGGAAATATTCGAGCACAATGACGTCGGGCTTAACCGGAAACGATGCGAGCCTTTTTGCCTCGTCCCGCGTATCTGCGCCGGACATTCCGAGGTTGTAAACAACGTGTTTATCGGCGCCTAATGATGCTTCCAATTGATTCGAAAACCGTTCATTCACATCCTTCAAACCGTGACCGGCAGCAAATGAATCACCAATGACCAGGATCTGCTTTTTGCCAGGCTCCTTTGTAATTTCCTTATCGTGATAACCCAGCGAATTAATGGGCTTCCAGTATTTTTCCCACCAAATCTGCGAAGCTTTGGAAAGCACGCCCTCGTGGCTCTGAGGAATATACATGAAAATAATTTCGAGGAAAATAAGCGTTACAATAAGCGGAACTGTGATTGTAACAATGTTGGCCAAAACCCCTTTCGCTTTACTTTTTACAACGCCGTAATAGAAAATCCTGAGTATTTCAATGATAAACAAAAACCAGAATGCAAATTTCGCAAGCCGAACATACCAGCTGTCTGCCTGCGGGAATCCTGGATATTCAAATTTGATCTCGAACTTATCGGGATAGAACAGGAAAATGAATAATAAGCCGAGAAATAAAATGCGGATTACGCTTGTAACTATTTTAGAGGTCATTTGTGTATGTTACTGATATTCGGGGCTATTAATCAAGAACGAATTCTTCTTTCCAGTTATCTTTTTCGAGCCATTCGGGCTGTTGTTTTTTGTCAAAAATGAAATTACCAACAACGAGATAATCCATTTCCGTGCGCATAAAACAGCGGTAGGCGTCATTGGGCGTGCAAACGATCGGTTCGCCGCGCACATTGAAACTTGTGTTTACAATGACCGCATAACCCGTAAGTGCCTTAAACGAATCGATCAGCTCGTAATAACGTGGATTGGTTTCCTTGTGGACTGTCTGGATACGCGCCGAATAGTCAATGTGCGTAATAGAAGGAAGGTCTGACCGTTCGAAATAAAGTTTTTCACGCAGGTCCATTGCGCCGTAATTGGCGGGAACAGGCTTGCGTCTTCCTTCTGCGACCGGGTGAACCAGCAACATATAAGGTGAAATCCCATCATAATCGAAATATTCTGCGCAATCCTCAGCCAAAACCGAAGGGGCAAACGGCCGGAACGACTCGCGATATTTGATTTTCAGGTTCAGTTTTTTCTGCATTTCAGCATTTCTCGGATCGCCTAAAATGCTTCTTCCACCCAATGCACGCGGTCCAAATTCCATCCTCCCCTGAATCCAGCCCACAACATTTCCCTCGGAAAGCAATTTCGCTGCATCACCAGCCAGCTCTTTGAAATTATCGTAATGCGTGTAAACCGCTTTGTATTTTTTGGCAGTTAATGCCACGTCCAGGTCAGAGAATGTAGGCCCCAGATAAGATCCGCGCATGGCATCTGCCTTCCAGGTGATCTTTCTTTCCTGACCGAAGAAAATATGATACGCAGCTTGTGCCGCTCCTAATGCACCACCGGCGTCACCGGCAGCCGGCTGTATGAAAATATCTTTGAATATATTGGCTTTCTGCAACTTACCATTAGACACGCAGTTCAATGCAACGCCGCCGGCCATACACAAATAATCTGCGCCGGTAAGCCTTTTTGCTTCTTTGGCCATCCGGATCACTGCTTCCTCTGTAATATTCTGAATGGCAAGTCCAAGGTTGCAATGTATGGGTTCAAGGGCATCTTCGGGCTTTCTTGTTTTGAAGCCGAAAAGCGCTTCCCATTTATCTTCGTTAACCATTTTGAGGCCCGTAGCATAATCAAAATAGTCTTGGTTCAGCCATACGGAGCCATCTTCTTTCAATTCAATAAGGTCTTTGAGAATAATCTCCTCGTATTTTTTGATATCAGGAGAAGTCGGGTTGCCATAAGGCGCCAAACCCATCAATTTATACTCCCCGGAATTAACCCGGAAGCCAAGGAAATAAGTGAATGCAGAATAAAGAAGTCCTAATGAATGCGGGAAACGCAGCTCTTTTAAAATGCTGATATCCTTTCCTTCTCCCAAACAAATGGAAGCCGTTGCCCATTCACCTACGCCATCAATGGTAAGAATGGCAGATTTTTCATAGGGTGAAGGATAATATGCACTGGCTGCGTGGGACAGGTGATGTTCCGGAAAAAGCAACTTTACCTTTTTCTTTTTGTCATAACCCAATTTCACCAGCTCTTCATTGATCAGACGTTTTAAAAACATCTTTTCCTTGATCCAGACTGGCATCGCAGTTAAAAATGACCTCACTCCTTTTGGCGCGAAGGCATAATAGGTTTCAAGAAGTCGTTCGAATTTCAGAAGCGGTTTGTCGTAAAAAACAATCGCGTCCAGTTCATTCAGGGTCAATCCGCCGTATTCCAGGCAAAATCTAATTGCTTCAGAAGGGAAACCCGGATCGTGTTTTTTTCGGGTAAAGCGCTCTTCCTGCGCTGCTGCAACAATTTCTCCATTATCAATAAGGGCTGCTGCCGAGTCATGATAGAAAGCTGAAATACCTAGAATTTTCATTTACCTATTTAATAATTTACCACTACGAACGCTTCCGGAGACATTTAAACCAGATGGCAATAGTGTGTTTTCCTGAACAAAATCTCTTATATTTTTGACTATCAATATCTTACAGAAAATCAATTGCACTATACCCTTAAATTGACGACAAAGCTAGCAAAAGTTGACACAAGTTCGGTATTATACATATTTACAAAAAAAGAACAATCCAACGGTCTGACGATTTTATCGGATAAGCTTATTGGATACAACGAAGCTTGAAAGCGCTTTGGCAAAACGCTGGGCACCCGGCTCACTGAGATGGCATACGTCACAAAACATGGCCGAATCCTTTGGCATGGCGGTCGACATGTCAAAAAAATAGGTTTTCTGATCATGATAGACCTTTTCCAGCATTTGATTATGCACCCCAATCCCCTTCACAACATGCTCGGGCTTTCCCCACGTTGTTACGGGTGACACGATATAGCACGGCGTGAAATACTTTTTATCAACCGGTTCGCCTGTAAGCGTGACACCTTTTGGAAAATAGGAGGCATACTTAACCAATAATAACCGGTCGTGCTTCTTGTTGGCCAGGCTTGCAATGGCATTGATGTTATCATGATAAGGTCCGGCAGTTTTAATATCCTTCCCGTATACAGCATAGTTCGGGTCTACTTGTTCGTTGCTGATATAGTTCCGGTGCGCCAATTTGTCCTTCAAGCTTTTGAATAAGTAATGCACCGCATAAGGCATAACAGTAACATTCATTTCGGGATGTTTAAGCAATAGGTTTATCTCGTCATACCATTTAATATGGCTGTAATCTGGATAAAACAAGTCCGAAGAGATGTTATTCGCGCGGTTCTCATTAATCGCTTCGTAATAGATTACCAGGTCATAATGCTGGTTTTTCAACAGGTTGTATTTGACCAAATTATCCCGCGAGTTATGACCGGGCATGGCAACATTAAAAAAATTGAATTTCTTAACATCAGGATACGCTTTTTGAAACAATGTGTCGAGCCGCAACTCCAACCTGGACCAATGCGTGTTCACCACCGATCCGCCCAGAATGAGAATGTTGCGCGTATCACCTCCCCGTTCGACCACAGCCTGTTCCATAGGTTCGATAAACGGGTAATATTTCTTTTCCAGATAGCGTGCAGGAAGGAAAAAAGGATAGCCAAAAAGGCAAAGTGCAACTCTGAAAACGAGTTCCGAGAACAAAAGAAATAGCGCTGCTAATGTTAACGAAAGATATACTTTTCGGGAAGACATTCGAAAATATTATGACTATACGAACGGTATAATTATAAAATATCTTTGAATAAAGAAATAAAATTTCCTCAATGTCTTCTATCATCAACTAAAAAGTTATTCTACGAGCTTGGAATCCACAATATACGTTGCCAATTTTTTTGAAAAATTTTGAGCTCCCGGCTCACTCACATGGCAAACATCGCAAAAGAAACGTCCATCCTGCGGCATGTTTTCGGCCATATCGAAGAAATGGGTCTTACTCTTTATTGCCAGCTCCCTCAGAATTTGGTTATGTATGTAAATGCCTTTTTTTACATACTCCGCCTCACCCCAAATCGTAACCGGGGAGGCATAATGGCAGCCCGCAAAATAATCCATATCCTTCTGTTCGCCGGTCAGCTTCACACCTTTTGGAAAAAAGGAAGCATAACTGAGCAAAAGCAATTCATCCCCTCGCTTCCTGGACAGGTCAATGATGTTTTTCAGATTTTTTCGGTAAGAAGAACCGGTTTTAATGTTTGCGCCAAACTTCGCAAACCCGGGATCCACCTGCTCCTGGCGCGCATATATTTTTTTGGACATTTTATCCTCTATTCCCTTCATTACCAGATCGCAGACGTACGGAATAACGGTAAAATTGATTTCCGGATGGGATTGCAGAAGATAAATGTCGCAATACCATTTAATGTGCGTATAATCTGACCGAAAATCGACGTCAGGAATGCAATTAGCACGGTTTTCATTGATTGCCTCGTAATAAATGACGAGATCGAACCGCTTGTCTTCCAGCAATTTGTATTTAATCAGATTATCCAGGGAAGTGTGCCCGGCTGCGGCTGTGTTGTAAAAAGCAAATTTCTTCTTGTTGCCGTATTTCTTCCGCAGGATCGTGTCCAGCCGGACTTCCATATTGGACCACGGCGTGCTGATCACCGAGCCTCCCAGAATGAGGACATCCTGAACGGCATCATCATTCCGAATGTCCTTTCCCATCATTTCTTTAATCGTCGGATAGAACCCGGAGCACATATAATTGCCTGGTTTCAAAAACGGATAGCCATAAAAACACAATGCTATCCTGAGGACTATCTCAGTGACAACAATGAGCAGAACAAAGAGAATTACTGAAAAGAGGAACGAACGCCAAGCCATTCTGACAAAGTGACGATACGGAAATTTTGGTTAAACAGGAACAATTTCCCTTTAACTGTATCGACCTTGCCATATACGTGCAGAATTTAATTTTGGATTGCTATACAATAATTTTTGTCGGCTTGTGCTGCTCATCCAGCGCAACAAACGTAAAGATGCCCGTTACGGCTTTTTCACGGCCTTCTTCGTACATTTTTTCAACAAAAATATCTACCCGCACCTTCATACTCGTGTTCCCAACCGTTTCAACGCGACCTACAAGTTCGATAATGGTTCCGGCTGGGATAGGATGCGTGAAATCGATGCGGTCGGATGAGACTGTGACACATCGTAATCTGGAAAAACGGGTGGCTGCGATGAATGCAACCTCGTCCATCATGGATAATGCAGTTCCGCCAAAAAGGGTGTCGTAATGATTGGTATTATTGGGAAACACCGTTTTAAAAACGCGTGCTTCGGAGGCGAGGATCTTTTCTTCTAATGTCAAAATCGTGAGTTATTTATTTTAGCAAATGTAAAAAAGAGTCAGGAATTGTAGCTCCTGACTCTCACTAACCCGGACTTAATACAATGCCGGAACAGATTCCCGAAGGATATTGGCAGCGGTGATCATATTTTGCAACGCAGCTTCGGTCTCCGGCCATTTACGGGTTTTCAACCCGCAATCGGGATTAACCCAAAGATTTCTGGCTGGAATTACTTTCAATGCTTTTTCCAGCAGAACGATCATCTCATCAACCGTAGGCACCCTGGGCGAGTGAATGTCGTAAACACCCGGCCCGATTTCATTGGGATAATTGAAATGAGCAAAAGCATCCAAAAGCTCCATTTGCGAGCGCGATGTTTCGATCGTGATCACGTCCGCGTCCATGGCTGCAATAGAGCCGATAATGTCGTTAAACTCGGAATAGCACATGTGCGTATGGATTTGCGTCTGGTCCGCAACGCCGGCTGCGCTCAACCGGAAAGCGTCGACAGCCCATTTGAGGTAATTTTTCCAGGCAGATTTCCGCAATGGCAAACCTTCCCGAATGGCCGGCTCGTCAATCTGGATGACCTTAATGCCCGCTTTTTCAAGCTCAACCACTTCATCCCGGATCGCAAGCCCGATCTGGAACACTGTGTCTTTTCTAGGCTGGTCATCCCGCACAAATGACCATTGCAAAATGGTTACCGGGCCTGTTAGCATGCCTTTTACCAGTTTATCAGAGTTAGCCTGCGCGAATGCCGACCACTTCACGGTCATCGCTTCGGGACGTTCCACATCGCCGAAAATGACCGGCGGTTTGACACAGCGACTGCCATAACTCTGCACCCAGCCATTTTGCGTAAATACAAATCCCGACAAACGTTCGCCAAAATATTCCACCATATCATTCCGCTCAAACTCGCCGTGTACCAGCACATCAATGCCCAGTTTTTCCTGCCAGCGTAATGAGTTTACGATCTCTTTCTTGATCCTGGTTTCATAATCTTCAATGCTTAATGTGCCTTTTTTCAAATTCGCCCGCAACTGGCGCACATCATCCGTTTGCGGAAATGAGCCGATTGTTGTTGAAGGGAATAACGGGAGTTTTAATTTTTCAAGCTGAATGGCCTGACGGATCGGAAATGCATTTTGTCGTTCAAAATCACTTTCCTTCACATTTTGAACACGCGCCTTAGCTGCTGATTTGTGAATAAGTGGTGAATTTCTCCTGTTTTCAACGGCCTGCTGATTGGCGATAAAAGCCTGGTCGTCATTCCAGTTTATCGTTGCCAACCGTTTCAATGTTACCACTTCCTGCAATTTTTGCTTTGCAAAAGCCATCCAGTTCTTAATTTCCGGCGTTAGCACAGCCTCATTTTTTTCCAGTTCCAAATCGTGGGGACTATGCAGCAACGAAGACGAAGGCGCAATCATAACCCGATTTTCTCCCAGAACCTCAACCGCATTTTTGATAAATCCCAGTGACTTTTTGAAATCATTTTTCCAAATATTTCTGCCATCTACAACGCCTAGGGACAGTTTTTTGGTTGAATTTACAAAATCTTGATCAGCCAAAATTTGCGGCAATGTTTCAACACCACGTGTAAGGTCAATATGCAATGCGTCAATGTTCAGACTCGTGGCTGTGGCCAAATTATCTTCCAATGCGCCGAAATAGGAAGTTACCAGCACTTTTAGCTTTGGTAACGCTTCACGGATCTGTGCATACGCGCTTCGCAATGCTAATTTATCTTTATCCGAAAGATCCAGAACCAGCGCAGGTTCGTCCAGCTGCACCCATTCGGCCCCGCGGGAGGCAAGTTCTTTTAATATGGATATATATATGGGCAAGAGGTTATCCAGCAGATCAATCCTTTCAAAACCGGCCTCTTTTTCTTTACCTAACAACAGATAAGTAACAGGCCCAACCAGAACGGGCTTGGTCAAAATCCCTTTATGCAGCGCATCTTCAAATTCAAGAATGATCTTATCGGAATAGCGGCTGAATTTTTGGTTTTTGGTAAATTCCGGCACAAGGTAATGATAGTTTGTATCAAACCATTTGGTCATTTCCATGGCCTTAATGTCCAGACCGTCACGCTGCACACCGCGCGCCATGGCATAATAAAGATCCAGCTCGCGGTTAGACTTGCCATCGATCAGCTGGTGATAGCGTTCAGGAATGGCTCCCGCCATGAGCGACGTGTCTAAAACGTGATCATACAAGGAAAAGTCATTGGAAGGGATCAGGTCGAGGCCTGCATTCTTTTGCGTTTCCCAGTTTTGGTGACGGATTTTGCGGGCCGTTTTTTGAAGCTCTTCCCTGTCGATTTTTCTAGCCCAGAATTGCTCGCTGGCTTTTTTGAGTTCGCGGTGGCTTCCCACGCGTGGGTAACCAAGATTGTGTGATAACATTACCATTTGTGTTTAAGAGTTAGTAAAACCCTGTGAAACACCCCTCATGCGGCGTTTACCCGTGATTACGCACGGTTTAATTTTAATTTCAGCTTGTTGAATGAGGGGTCCAACAGCGAAAAATAACTACCCAGACTGATGGGTGTTCACAAAGAACATGGTAAAATTAAAATGAAAAGTTGCCGATCGCCATTGAGGCAACGATTTAAGTGAAAGCGGTTACAATTAGCAATCGGGCAGGATAAAATATCTGTTTTGGCCTGCATTCCTTTTGCGCAAAAGTAAAGTTTATTGCCCCAAAAATCCGGGGTTAATGTCTGTTCAACCGCATCCGCACTGTTCGGAGATTAATGTATTTTTTGAGTCCATTGATCGGCGACTCAAAAAAGAACCAGGAAAGTGAAGCAACTGTAATCACCAGCGCAAGGCTTAATGTCTTTCCTACGGCATCGGTTAATATGATCTCAACTTTAAAAATCCGATGTACAATTTTGAGAATGAGCGGCAGCAGAATAGATGGCACGACCATGTGATAAATGTAAAGCCCGTAACTGATCTTGCCAATGTATCGCAATGCCGAATTATCCAGGATCTTGCCAAAAACGGATTTGAAGCCTTTCCTGTAACTGGCGTGCGCGACAAAAAACAGGCAAAACACGGCCATGGAAGTGCGGAAAAACAATGTTAACAACACAGAATCAACCTGCGTAAAGCAGAAGAACAGGAAAAATGCTAGCCCTCCGGCGGCAAAGATCTTCAAGTTTCTCAGGAAAATTTCGGGAGATTCATGGTAAATCATTACAAAAGCCCACAAAGCGCCTAGCCCGAACGCATCCAGGCATGTTGGCATCAAAACGCCCAAATTATGTCCAAAAAAGGAAAGCACAAGCCGACTGATAATCCCAAGCAGGATCGTTCCGGCAATAACTTTTTCCATGTAACGCAACGGAACGCTCAGGATCACCAGTGGCCAGAAAATATAGAACTGCTCCTCAACCGCCAGCGACCATAATGTGGATAAAAGGTCTGACCAGTTTGTGGTTTTTTCCAAAAGAAAATTGGAAATATAAAGAATGTAATGTGCCGGATAGATGTAAAAGTCCGTATTAATGTCTGGAATAAAAGGGATAGATTTAGCCTGCCAGATAATGAAAAGCAGAAAGTAATACAACGGGAAAATCCGCAAAACCCGTCGCAACAGAAAGTGCTTATAGATTTGTGCAATGCCTGTTTCGTGAACCGCGGCCCTGCTCAACAGCAGGATCCGCGTGATCAGAAATCCGCTCAGGACAAAAAAAAGCGTTACTCCCAGCGGTCCGTTCGCCAGCACATTAATTCCCTGACCTTCGGGAAACCAATGAAAAAGAATGACCAAAATGATCGCTATCGCGCGCAGGCCATCCAATTGAGAGAAATATTCCGGTTGTCTTTGCATTTATTCATATGGATTAGGCCGCTATAAATAAAAATCACATCCCACTTAAACGAAATTCTCTGCACTTGGCTGATTATCAGCAACTCTTTATTACGCATTTTAATATTCTATCAACTTCGCCGCCTCAGCATCCAGCAGCAGTTCTGCGTTCATGTGGTTTTGCAAAGCCGTCGCGGGGAACGCTGGTGTGACAGGAAATGCCAGTGCACGCTGAATAACCGCCGCTTTTGCACTTCCCGACGCCATCAGGATTGCCGTTTTTGCTTCCATAATGTGCCGGATCCCAACCGTAATCCCCTGATTAATAACTGTTAGTTGCTTAAAATATTTTTGTCCGACCTCTTTAGTTACGTTTTCCAGCTCTGAAACATGCGCATAACTGTCCCAGGGCGTTCCCGGCTCATTAAGAGCAAGATGACCGTTCATGCCCACGCCGAGGATGATCAGATCCAGGCCGCCGAGACTTGCCACAACCTTATTAACACGCGCACATTCCTCCTCCGGATCAATCGCTTTTCCATCAAAAAACACGATCTGATCTTCGCGTAAACCGATTGGTTTGAGAAAATCCTTGTTCAGTAAATTTCTGCATCCCCCATCGTCCTCCGCTCCGAAACCGATCCATTCATCGAGGCCGATAAAAACGCATTGGGAAAAATCTGTCATGCCTTTTTGGTTTGCAGTTACCAAAATTTCAAACATGCCAAGAGGTGTGCTGCCGGACGGCAGACAAATAACCGCGGTGGGTTTTTTGGAAAGTAGAGCCATTACACGCTCGGCCGCGGCAAGGCTCATTGTTTCATAATCCTGGTAAACGTTGAGTTTTGGTTTCATAATTTAAATAAAAAGTGATTTGAAAATTCATGATTCATACATTCTTTTTGCCTAATAAACATTTATCCTTGAAAAACACCAAAAACTGAAAGTCCAATCCTAACTTTACCGCATAATCCCGATTGTTCATTCTCACTAATAAAAAAATGGAATACCGTATAGAAAAAGATACCATGGGTGAAGTGCAAGTGCCGGCTCATGTATACTGGGGCGCACAAACGCAACGCTCGATCCAGAATTTCCCTATTGCCCAGGATATCAATAAAATGCCTAAGGAAATCATCAAGGCATTTGCATATTTGAAAAAGGCCGCTGCTATTACCAACCACGAAGTCGGCATTCTTGCGAAAGAAAAAAGCGACCTGATCGGTCAGGTTTGTGATGAAATTTTGACCGAACAACTCGACGACCAGTTTCCGCTTGTTGTATGGCAAACCGGCTCGGGAACGCAGTCCAATATGAACTGTAATGAGGTGATCGCTTATCGGGGTCATGTATTGCAAGGCGGCGAGCTGGCTGATAAATCAAAATTCCTTCATCCCAACGATGATGTGAACAAGTCACAGTCTTCTAACGACACATATCCGACGGCCATGCACATTGCCGCTTATAAAATTCTCGTAGATGTGACCATTCCGGGCATTATCAAGCTCAGGGATACATTAAAGGCCAAATCAGAGGCTTTCAGAAGTGTGGTTAAGATCGGTCGTACGCACTTCATGGATGCGACCCCACTGACATTAGGGCAGGAATTCTCGGGTTATGCTTCTCAATTGGATCACGGTTTACGCGCGATCTACAACACACTGGCGCACCTTTCAGAACTTGCATTGGGCGGAACGGCTGTTGGAACGGGTATTAACACACCTGAGGGTTATTCCGAAAACGTTGCACGCCACATTGCCGCGTTAACCGGACTGCCATTTATCACTGCCGAAAATAAATTTGAAGCATTAGCAGCACACGACGCGATCGTGGAAGCGCACGGCGCACTGAAAACGGTTGCTGTGAGCCTGATGAAAATTGGTAACGACATTCGCATGTTGTCGTCAGGCCCACGTTCGGGGATTGGCGAAATTCATATCCCTGACAATGAGCCCGGAAGCTCTATCATGCCGGGGAAAGTAAACCCTACGCAATGCGAGGCGATGACAATGGTTGCGGCGCAGGTGATGGGCAATGATGTGGCAATCGGGATTGGCGGTTCCAACGGACATTTTGAATTGAATGTTTTTAAGCCGCTTATGGCTTACAACTTCCTGCATTCGGCGCGTCTGATCGGCGATGTCTGCGTTTCCTTTAATGATAATTGCGCGGTGGGCATCGAACCTTTGCACGAGAACATTAAAAAGCACGTAAATAACTCGCTGATGTTGGTTACCGCTTTAAATACGAAAATTGGTTATTACAAAGCAGCGGAAATTGCGCAAACTGCCCATAAAAACGGCTCGACGCTAAAAGAAACCGCTGTTGCGCTGGGTTACCTGACGCCGGATGAGTTTGACGCGTGGGTAAAACCGGAAGAAATGGTTGGCGATAACAAATAGTTTGAGACAAACATTTAAATAAATGCTCTGCCGGACCGGTGGAGCATTTATTTTGATTATTACCACGCTCATGAACATTCGCAGCACATTAATGGCAGATCCGATGCAATCCAAAAGGCGTGCAGCCGAAGTAGCCGCATATGCTTGCCTGGACAGCGCGTATTTTGCCGAATTGATGGACTGCTTTCTTTCCGACGATTACAGGCTGGCCCAGCGCGCTGCTTACAGCGTCAGCATGGCAGGCAGGGAGCGACCGGACCTGATGGAGCCGCACATTGGTTCATTGGTTGATCAGCTCGAAAGAAAAGATATTCATGATGCCGTTATCCGCAACAGTGTCCGGATTTTACAGGAGGCTGAAATTCCGGAAGAACTGCACGGCAGGTTAATGGATGTGTGTTTTGAATTTATCCAAAACCGTCAAGTTGCTATCGCAATCAGGGCATTTTCCCTGACTATCCTTTACAACTTTTCACGCATTTATCCGGACATAAAAAAGGAACTGCGTATCATCATTGAAGAAGCATTGGAATATGAAAAACCCGCTTTTGTTGCGCGGGGAAAGAAAATCCTTAAGAAGATTTAAAAAGGCAAAAGCATCTTAACACAGGTAAAACTCTTTACTTTACTTCTTTAAAACTAAAACAGCAAATGACCATATACTGTTATTCCCTGCTGGATGAATCGCTGAGAAATAACCTCAGTGAAGCACTGCAGCCCCATCATAACCTTCAATTTCGTACCGAGACGACGACTGTGGACGAAAGCCTGGCAGCCTTTAAAACAGCAGATTATATTCTTGGGAACCCGCCGGTTGAATGGTTTTCCAATGCTTCCGATAATTTGAAATTCTGGCAGCTGGATTCGGCTGGATTTGACCAATATGCATCTGTAACCATTAATGAAAGTGTGAAAGTGGCCAATATGGGTGATTGGTTTGCGCGTCCCTGTGCCGAGTCCATCGTGGGCGGCGTCCTTGCACTATACCGCGGACTGGACACACTGACATTGCTCAAACAAAAATCAGAATGGATCGGAGCAAAGCTTAGGGCGGAGCTGAAAATCCTTTATAAGCAGAATGTGGTCATTTTGGGGGCAGGGACAATCGGTTTGGCTGTCAATGCGATTTTGAAAGGATTTGGCTGCACCACGCATTTAATGGCCCGTACTTCTCGCGAGGCCGACCTGCATAGCAAAGAAGAACTTTTCACTGAACTGCCTTTTGCAGACCTGGTGATCAACACGCTTCCCGGAACTGCGCAGCATTTTGTTGATCAGACATTCTTTTCCAAAATGAAAGAACGCAGCGTGTACGCAAGCGTAGGCAGAGGCAGCACAACGGACGAAGATGCACTTATCGACGTGCTTCAATCCGGATACCTGGATGGCGCTGTTTTAGATGTGACCGAAATTGAGCCTTTGCCGGAAAGCAGCCCGCTTTGGA
Organism: Dyadobacter fanqingshengii; assembly: GCF_023822005.2. Lineage (GTDB taxonomy): Bacteria > Bacteroidota > Bacteroidia > Cytophagales > Spirosomataceae > Dyadobacter > Dyadobacter fanqingshengii. The sequence continues at coordinate 5,812,474 of NZ_CP098806.1, read as the reverse complement.
TTATGGAAAATGTGATCCTTACGCAACACACGGGCGGTGGGCACAGTAACGAGCATATGGGAAAAGTGGATTTATTCCTTAATAACATTTTTGCAATGGAGAATGGAGGAAATATTGTCAATGAAGTGGACCTGCGCAAAGGTTATTAAGCCATCATCAGATCAGAAGATTAATGCAACAATCAGATATAGTAGAAAAAATAAAGGAAAAGTATTTCCAAAAGTTTGGTGAAACCTCAAATCCTGAACAAGTAAGGACTTTTCGTTCGCCCGGAAGAATTAACCTGATCGGCGAGCATACAGACTATAATAATGGTTTTGTGCTTCCAGCCAGTGTGGATAAAGCAGTGTATTTTGTGATTGAGCCAAGAGAAGACGATCAGGTCATTTTACACGCAGCCGATCTGGATGAAACTTATTCATTTTCTATTGAAGATCTTTCCAAACCAGCGCAATCCTGGCCGCATTATCAGTTGGGGATTATTGAGCAGATCTATAAAAAAGGACTTAAAATAGGCGGTTTCCAGACCACCTTTGGCGGAGATGTGCCGGTAGGCGCAGGGCTATCATCCTCAGCGGCATTAGAATGCTGCCTTTTATTTGCATTGAATGAATTGTATGAGCTGGGTCTTGACCGGTTCAGCATTGTAAAAATGTCTCAAAAGGCCGAAAACGAATATGTTGGCGTGCAATGCGGCATTATGGACCAGTTTGCTTCGGCATTCGGTAAAGAAGAATCCGTGATCCGGCTCGATTGCCGCTCATTGGAATACGAATATTTCCCGTTTCCGATGCAGGACTATCTTTTGGTGCTTTGTGACACGAGCGTCAAACATTCCCTGGCCAGCTCGGAATACAACACACGCCGCCTTGAATGCGAAAAAGGCACTGCAATCCTGCAAAAATATTATCCGGAAGTGCATAGTCTTAGAGACGCGACTCCGGCATTGGTTGAAACACATAAGGATGAACTGGGAGACATTGTGTACCGCAGATGCAAGTTCATCACAGAAGAAATTCAACGCGTTCAGGATGCTTGCGATTTGCTCGTAGAAGAAAATCTGGTAGATTTTGGCAAAAAAATGTACGCAACGCATCAGGGATTACAGCACGAATATGAAGTAAGCTGCCCGGAACTTGACTTTTTGGTAGACCAGACGATAGCGGATCCTTCCGTGTTGGGAGCCCGAATGATGGGTGGCGGATTTGGCGGTTGCACCATTAATCTCGTTAAAAAAGATGCAGTTGATGCTTTTGAACAAAAAATGAAAGCAGCTTACCAGGAAGAATATCAGATTGACCTGCCTTGCTATAAAGTAAAAATTACCACAGGCACGGAAGAGATTATTTGAATTTGCAAAACTATTCTAAGGCAAACCTTTAACCACTGACATGAAAAAGATATTCCTTTTACTCACCGCGCTGACCAGCTTTTACCTTTTCAGCTGCTCCAAATCAAACAAAGAAGAAATGATCAGTACGATTTCAAAAGAATCTTTCGGCAAACTTTCCGATGGCCAGGAAGCGGACCTTTACACGCTTACCAACGCAAAGGGAATGACGGTCAACATTACCAATTATGGCGGCATTATTACCAAATTGACTGCTCCGGATAAAAACGGCGAATTTGCTGATGTCGTGCTGGGTTTTGATTCGCTGGCTCCTTACCTGGCTGGTCATCCGTTTTTTGGCGCATTGGTTGGTCGCTATGGTAACCGGATTGCGAAAGGGAAGTTTAAGCTGAATGATAAGGAGTATAAACTGGCAATAAATAATGGCCCGAATGCCCTGCACGGTGGCATTAAGGGTTTTGATAAAGTGATCTGGAAGGCAACGGAGATCAATCAGGATTCGGTTGTGGGTCTTCAACTCGAATATGTTAGTAAGGATATGGAGGAAGGTTATCCGGGAACATTAACTGTAAAAGTGGTTTACACATTGGATAACAATAATGCATTGACCATCAATTATACGGCAACAACAGACAAAGCGACCGTTGTAAATCTTACGAACCACTCTTATTTCAACCTTACGGGTTTGAAAAGGGACATTCTTGATCATGAAATCCAAATTGAGTCTGACAGCATTGTGCCTGTTGACACGACGTTGATCCCGACCGGAAAGCTGCGTGCTGTTGAAGGGACGCCATTTGATTTCAGAAAGCCTACTAAAATTTCGGCAGGGATTAACAAAGTTGAAGACGAGCAGATCAAAAACGGCGGCGGCTACGACCATTGCTGGGTGCTGAAACGCTCAGAACCAGGCTTGGTTTTGTTCGCAACGGCAACAGATCCTGAAAGTGGTAGGAAATTAGAAGCTTTCACCACCGAACCCGCCGTTCAGTTCTACACCGGTAACTTCCTGGACGGAACATTAAAAGGCAAAAACGCCACTTACGTCAAAAGATTTGGCTTCTGCCTCGAAACAGAACATTACCCAGACTCCCCAAACCAACCTCAATTCCCAACCACGGTTTTGAACCCAGGGGATACGTATCAGACGACAACGAAATATCGGTTTTCGGCTAAGTAGTACTGCGCTCGGATTATTTTGAGAAGGACAATGACAACAAGATGCATAACCGCCTTGTAGTCATTGTCCTTATTTTTTAGAATCTTTTGAGTAATTTTGACTTACACACTATGCGATTTGTATGCCTAAAATCCTGGAATATTTCGGAATTGTTTTCTATTTCTATTCAAATGACCACTTGCCCATTCATGTGCATGTATCATATAACGAGTTTGAAACCGTATTTGAAATATTCTTCGAAGAAGGCAAGTTGAAGGAAGTCCGGTTGCGTGAAGTTTCAGGCGTTGAAGCTTTACCAGCTGTTCAATTTAAAGAGGCTAAAAAAGTAATTGAAGCTTACGCGGAAGTCATTGTGAATAGCTGGACAGATTTTTTTGTATTAAAAAAGAAGGTTTCAATTCTTAAAATAACGAAGAGGTTATGACCTTAGCCATTCATGTTATCGCTGCTGAGTATCTGTCTGAGTATAAAATTTTAGTCAAATTCAATGATAATAAACAGCAGGTTGTGGACTTTGGAGACTTTTTGCGAAATAATCCGCATCCGCAGCACGACAAATACTTGGATCATAAGAAGTTCCAGCAATTTAAGATTGAAAACGGAACGATAGTTTGGGGTGAAGATTGGGATATGATATTTCCCGTTGAACAGCTTCACGCCGGCCATATACATTCATGACATCGACGATTAACAATACCCACAATGCTTACCAGAACAGTAAAAATCAGCAATGTTACTAATTTGTCCGATGCGCGTTATTGTGCGGGGATGGGAGTTGAAATGCTTGGTTTTTCAATTGATGAAGATTCTCCCAATTATATTTCTCCAAAAAAATTCGAAGATATCTGCTCCTGGCTGGCAGGCGTGAACCTGATCGCCGAAACCGCACAAACGGACCCTGCGGCCATCATTCAGACATTAGCCAGTTATCCCGTACATTCCGTGCAAGTGGAAGCGCCCGGACTGTTGAACTATCTGAAAAGCGAACTGAACCTCCCGCTGATTCTCAGAATAAGCGTTGACCTTTACGAAGCCGATGAAATCAACTCCATACTAAGTCGTTACGAAGGAGAAGTGTCGCATTTCCTGCTGGAAAGTGACAATGAAGCAGAGCTTACGGAAAACTGGATGCAAGTCCTGGGAAACCTGGCTGGCGAATATCCAATCCTGATTGGCTTCGGACTTGATAATGAATACACTGTAAGCGCTCTAACAGAACTTTTCCCCAACATTGGCATTGCGTTACGCGGAAGCGAAGAAATCCGCCCGGGTTATAAAGATTTCGGCAGCATGATGGACATTCTTGAAGCTTTGGAAGAACAATAAGCCCTCAAAATCCCTCCCAAAAGTCAATAATTTGTAGTTCTCACTAAAAAGACCCGCTCAACACGCCCTCCCGCCGATAATAATTTTCCGATTTGCAGTATCTTGCATTACCTACTACCTTTGATTACAAATAAACGCTAAGCTAATCATGGAAAAGAAATTGCATCGCATACCTGACCAGGCAGTTTTTGGAGGAGTCGCATCCGGAATTGCTCAATACTTTCAAATTGATGTTGTTATAGTCCGCGTGCTGTTCGTTGTAATGTTGCTGCTGCCCATTCCGCCAACATTTGGAATGACTGCATTCATTTACATCATTCTTTGGGCGGTGTTGCCGACAGGGCCAGTCGAAACGATTTACACAACCAACACATCATTTGACTCAAACCCTCCACGGCCATTGGATCCGGTGTCGGATAAAAAGAAGTCGGACCAGACAGTGATGATCCTGGGCGGTGTGCTGATATTTTTCGGAGCGGTGATGCTTGTTGATGACTTCCCGCTTTGGTATCAATTCAAACAATATTTCTGGCCTATCGTGCTGATCGCGATTGGTGCGTTTCTGATCCTTCGCCAGAGAGATAAGGAATATCAAACCAATACAACTGTGTATCCGACAACCCCTCCGCCTCCGGTGGATCCGATCGCCCCGGAGCCTGAGCCGCAACCGTATACGCCATTTACACCTTCATCAACCACGACGACTACCCATTTCCCCGAAGATCCGGAGGCTAAAAAACCGGATGATGAGGACGATCAGGTGATCAAAGTGAATTGATATAAAGCGCATTAACCATCTCGGTTTCACATATTAAACAAACATAGCCATGAACTTTCGAAACATTTTCTGGGGAGTTATCCTCATCATTGCCGGATCACTTTTCTTAATTGAAGAACTGACCTCATTCGATTTTGGCCGCTTTTTCTGGCCAATAATTCTGATCACAACCGGCGCACTTTTGCTATTGCGTAATTATTTGAATTCTGATATTTCCAACCGTTCAAACATTTAAAACGATGAAAAACTCACGCGGTATAGTTTGGGGTGGATTGCTGGTCATACTTGGAATGCTCTGGCTTCTGCGGAACATGAACCTCCTGAACATTAACTGGGACGAGGTTCTTCCCTACTGGCCTGTATTACTGATAATTGCAGGAGCATTACTACTTGCAACGGGTAACGAAAGCAGAGGATTCGGCGGAGTGATTGCTTTGCTGATAACACTGGCAGTGTTTGGCGGGATTGTCAACAAAACTGACGAAGCCTTTGATAGGCACGCTGGAAACTGGGATTGGAACTGGGACGACGATGACGATGACCGGAACTTTGGTTACAATGATCATGATAATAATGATCACGACGAGGACGACAATGGTGAGCACGACGAAAACTATGAAAACGATCGTAAAAACCGGGATGGAAAAAGGCCGATAAATGGCAATTACAAGTATGAAATGGAAGATTTTATTCAAAAAGCCAATTTTCATCTTGAGGGCGGTGCAGGTTCTTTTACCTTGAATGGTAACACGCAGAAACTTTTCGAAGCCAACACGAAGAGCACAATGGTGGGTTTTTTATCCAACACGTCCATTAACAAACTGGATAATTCTGCAACGGTCAACCTCAAAATGGAGGAAGGCAATGTGAAGATCAATGAGGGTGAAATTTCCAACCAGGCAAAAATTCAATTGAATGAAAAGCCGATCTGGAACATTGACCTGGGAATAGGCGCTGGAAAAGGCGACTTTGATTTCAGTAATTACAAAGTTGAAAAACTGAAAGTAAGCACGGGCGTTGCTGATATGGACATTAAAATGGGCGACAAAATGACCACTTCCAACATTGATATTGAAGCAGGCGTTGCTTCCATCACGCTGGAATTGCCTCGTTCTGTGGGTTGCGAAATGCATATGGATGGTGCATTGAATGCAAAAAACATGGACGATCTCGACAAGATCAGCAACGGCCTTTATCGTTCACCTGATTTTGACAACGCCTCCAAGAAGATCATTATCCACTTCGAAGGCGGCCTGACCAGCGTTAATATCAAACGTTACTAAATACACCCCAAAAATAGAAATGAATATCTTTGCAGCTTATCGCAACGATATTCATTTTTTTATGTCTCGTAAGTTTCGTTTTCTAATTCTCTTCCTGCTTCTATGCTCCATAGCAGGTGTTGCCCAAAAACCTGATAAAGAACCTATTAAGAAATTAACAATTCCTCCGATTGAACAGAAAATGATTGGGCAGGGATTGGTTGATATTCAAAAGCTGGATCCGAGCATTAAAGTTGAATTGAAATATTCCACAACCGACAATTTTGTAGGAAAAGACGTTTACGGAGATCTGAGTCGCGCTTATCTACAACCCGAAATGGCGAAGCGATTGGCGAAAGCGAACGCACTTTTAAGAAAGAATCACTCCGGTTACACATTGCTGGTTTACGATGCTGCTCGTCCGAATTCCGTGCAATATGCGCTTTGGGATGCATTGGATAATCTCAAAATTCCTGCAAAAAATAAGAAAATGTACGTCGCTGATCCGAAGATCGGTTCTAACCATAACTTTGGCTGCGCAGTGGATTTGACTGTGGTTGACGAGAACGGAAAACCATTGGATATGGGGACCAAATATGATTTCTTCGGCCCCCTTGCCTATCCCCGTTCAGAGCAGGAAATGTTGAAAAAGGGAAAGCTGACAATCCAGCAGATCAATAACCGCCAGATTTTAAGAAAAGCGATGAACCAGGCCGGTTTTGCCACTAATACGACTGAATGGTGGCATTTTGACGGCATGTCAAAAGCCCAGGCGCGAGCGAAATACGGCATGATCAAGTAGACTAATCCTGCCTTACCGTGCTGTTACCGGATGTTTTCTTGTCCACATTCGGATTGCCTTTGTAGCGCACATTGCTGGCACCGCTCGCATCCACTTTCAGGAATTCGGAAACGCAGACCCTTGCTGTGCTGGCTCCCGACAGTTCCAAATCTGATTGCTGGGCAATGAGGTCAAAAGCATCAAGTTGCGAAGCGCCGGAAAGATCGCCGTCCAGATATTTGCCTTCCCCGAACATGAAGAGCTGAGACGCGCCTGAAAGATCAAACTTAAAATCACGTCCTGAGCCTTCAAACTCCACCTTCGACGCACCCGATAATTCAAATTCAAGCTCTGGCAAGTTTTCAAATCCTTCCAGCTTCGCCTTCACCGCACCCGAAAAATCAACTTTTTGAATGTCAGGCATTGTAATGTCAATGTACATCGGCTCCCGGCGGTTGCGCCACGAATTGTTGTAGCGCGCAACCAGCTTTCCACTTTCAACAAATAAGTTGAGGTCGTCCAGATCATTCAGCTCGCCTTTTGCAGAAACAGAAAAGGAACTTCCTGCTTTAACATTCACCCGAAACGCACTGCCCATTTCGAGTTCGTCAAAATTGCGGAAATCATAAGTTCTCGTTCCCTCGCCGCGTGGCGGAATGTCGTCCTGCGAATCCACATAGACGCAAGACTGAATGATGAATGCAAAGAGGGCAAGCGTAATGGAAAGAATAAAATGTTTCATGGCTAATAAATATAATTATGAATATGGCTAATGAACGCTAATAAGGGCGTTTGGTTTAAGACAACCACGCCCCGTTGTCCCCCTATTCACAAAAAAAATTTTTTGGCATAGGGGGGCGTGAGGGGGTCAGTTGTCATATGAAAAAGCGAATTAAACTTGATAGCGACCGCTCTTCTTTATCGGGAACCATTAATCGAAAGAGATTATTTATTTTTGACCGAAAATCAAAAACATAACTCGGTGTACTCTTCCGATCCAGATATTGTCAATGCGATAAGGCGGGGCGACGAACAAGCCTTTGAGCAGACTTTCCGACATTACTATCAGCGACTTTGCAATTATGCGTGCACGCTACTCAAAGATGAGGAAGAGTCGGAAGAGGTTGTACAGACTGTTTTTTTAACCATTTGGGAAAAAAGAGAAGATCTTGAAATAACATTATCGTTAAAATCCTACCTCTATCGTGCTGTTCACAACCACTGCCTCAACCGCTTCAAACACGCGTCGGTAAGGCAGGTTCATAAGGAACACACATTGAACTTCGGTGCGCAATCTTACGAATCGGTAACAGAAGTGATCCATGCCAATGAACTGGAAGAACGAATAGAAAAAGCAGTGAGCACATTACCAGAACAGTGTCAGAAAGCATTCAGGCTCAGCCGCTTCGAAGAACTGAAATACCACGAAATAGCAGAACAACTGGGCATTTCAATAAAAACAGTTGAAAACCAGATTGGTAAGGCGTTGAAAATATTACGCATTGAACTTGCAGATTATCTGCCCGGAATGCTTTGGCCGGTTTATCTTATTGTTGAACAGCTAACCAGATCGTAACCATGAACCTATCTCATGAAAACATATCGGAGGAGCTGTTAGCACGTTACCTGGCAGAAACCGCTTCAGAACAAGAAATAGAACAAGTGAATGCATGGCTGGCGCAATCGCCTGCAAATGAGCGCGAACTGGCAACTTACAAGCTGATCTGGGACCATTCTGCCCATGCAGCAAAAACCAGCTTCCCGGTTAATACGGACGCAGCCTGGAACAAGATGAAAGCCAAAATGGCGAAGCCGGCTCCGGCAATCGTCCCTGACATTCCAAAACCTGCTGCGCGTGAAATTGAGTTTATTCCAAACAATGCTAGGCGAAAACTCCCGATAAAGGTTTGGGCAGCAGTGGTCGCTTTGGCCTTGCTTGCTTTCGGATGGTTTCATTTCCAATCCAACAAATCGGATGAAACACAGCGCATTGCAACAACTAATAACACCACCGACAGCGAGCTGCCTGACGGCACCAAAGTGTTCCTGAACTATAATTCCTCATTAACTTATCCATCCGATTTCAATGGCGATCTCAGGACTGTTTCTTTACAGGGAGAAGCGTTTTTTGATGTGAAGCCGGACGCCGCGCATCCGTTTGTGATCAACGCCAACGGAACGGAAATACGCGTTTTGGGGACTTCATTCAATGTAAAGGCTTACAAAGAAGCGCCGGTACGGGTGGATGTTTCAACCGGAAAAGTGGAGGTTAGCAAAGCCGCCAAAAAGATCCAGCTCATAAAAGGACAAGGCGCCGAAGTGCTGGACGACACGATTAGAGGGCTGGAAGCCAATATGAATATGCTGAGTTATCACACGCAAGTGTATGATTTCAACGCAGCCGATCTGAACGAAGTAATCACTTCAATTCGTGATGGTTACCATGTTGATGTGCGGCTGTCCAACCAGCAGATCGCGCAATGCAGGCTTACGATCCGTTTCGAAAAAGAACCATTGGATGCCACGCTCTCCGTCATCGCTGAAACATTGGATCTTGACCTGAGAAAAGAAGGAAAGGTTTACTGGCTCGACGGAAATGGCTGCCAATAGTTTTTTCAAACATAAAACAAGCATTCTCTTTGTCTGGCTTTTTTTAATGGCCGGTTTTGCATCTGCGCAAGACCTGCTCGAAAAAAAGATTACGCTCAATGTTACCAATCGTCCGCTGGATGAAACGTTGCAGAAGATAGGCGATCTGGGGGGATTCAGCTTTTCTTACAGCCCGGATATGGTGGATGTTAAGGTCCGGGTGTCTATTCAGGCCAATAATTTGAGTGTCAGGGAAATATTAACGACCCTTTTTAAAGACAAAGTATCCTTCAAAGAACGTCGCAGATACATTATCCTGCAAAAAATAGAAGTCCCAAAAGATGAAAAGCCAGAGAATTTCAACCTCAACGGCTATATCATCGACAACAAAACGGGCAGAAAGCTGGCGAATGCGAGTATTTACGAATCGGCCACGCTAGCGTCCGCAGTCAGCAATCAATATGGTTATTACAAAATCCGCTTGCCTGTTTCTTTGACGGCCGTTCGGCTGGAAGTCAGAAAAGAGGATTATATCGGCAAAACCATTTCAATTGCGAGCAGAGAGGATAAATATTTACAAATCAAACTTAATCCGGACACATTAAAACCACTTTCGAGAAAAGCTGCACGCGCCGTTTCGATCAAAGATTCGTTGCATCACAAAGTGGCAATTCCGCAGTTTGAGGTCGCGTCAGAAGCGGATTTCGGAGCTGACACCATTATCGGACAAGTGGGCGGCCGTCCGGAATTTAACATGGCCAGGGAATCCGAAAAGTTCAGGACAACTTATCGCAAAGTTCAGAGCCGGGTTGTGAGCGCGTTTGCATCTGCAAAACAGGCGATTCACACCCGCAACATTGAGGACACCTTATACCAACAATTCCAGGCTTCAATTTTACCGTTTTTGGGCACGAACCACGAGCTGAGCGGGAACATTATCAATGATTATTCCATTAACCTGATTGCCGGTTATTCCCTGGGTGTCAACAGATTAGCAGTTGGCGGCTTGCTCAATGTTGTGCGTGGCAATGTGAATGGATTTCAGTTGGCTGGGGTCAGCAACATTGTCGGCAAGGATGTGACCGGCTTTCAATATGCCAACTTCCTGAACATCACATTAGGAAGCATTCACGGCTTTCAGGGAACAAACTTCATCAACTACATTGGCAGAAATTTGAGAGGCTTCCAGATTGCAGGCATCGGCAATGTGGTGGTCGGGACTCTTGAAGGTTACCAGCTTTCTGCGGGTTATAATTATGCAAATACAGTGCGGAGCGGCCATCAGATCGGTTTTGTCAACTATGCGGATTCCTCGGCCACAACTCCTTTCGGGATTTTCAGCTACGTCCGCACGAATGGTTACCGCCGCTACGAGTTCTCGACCGATGAATTCAACTATTTCAACACAGCCTTCAAAACAGGCGTAAGTGCATTTTATAATATTTTCAGCCTAGGGACCAGCGGAACCATGGATGACAAACCGCTCCTGACATTGGGTTACGGCTTTGGGACAGCACAAAATTTGGGCAAAGGCTGGGGAATTAATGCGGATGTTACCGCCAACCTGGTCATTTTTAAGGGTGACCCGCTCGAAGACGTCAACACGGGACTTTTTAAAGTGGCGATAGCTGTTGAGAAAAAGCTGGGCAAACGGTTCGCGCTATTTGCGGGGCCATCTGTCAACCTGCTAACCAGCCGACATTCCGGCTTAATGGACACGGAAAAGTCAAGAGGCTTGAACCCCATCTGGCTTTGCGGGAGACCGGATGACTCCCGCAGAACCTATGGCTGGGTGGGCGTACAAGCCGGGATCAGGTTTTGTAATTAGTTAAAAACCAATCCGCTTGCTGCCATTTTGCATGGCTGCGCCAGCAGCATATTCCTTCAATTCTTTCAATTCTTTTTCAAAACCGCCTGACAAGATCGGGAAGCGGCACCACGTTCTCGGGTCCAGATTAAGGTCATCCAAATGGAAAGAAGGCGCATAACGCTCCCGTTTCCACTGATTTCGGCTCCATAACTTAAAGAAACGCTCGGTCCAGGCCAGCAGCTGTTCGGTCTCGTAAAGGCCTTTGTAACGCACCTGTAAATGACGGTAGGCTTCCAAAGGCGATTTTTTATCGCGGATTGCCAGTTTTTCCAATGCATTCAGAAATTCATAGGGCATCAGATCCGCCTCGTCCGTTTGCGTTTGGGCAAGCGGTCTTAGCTCGGCGGTCGGTTGCAAACTGTTCACTTTTTTCAACCCCTCGATCTTAATGTGCTTGCCTTTCACCTCACAGCCTGCTGTTTCCAGCCAGCGCAGCCATTGCCGCAAATAATGTTTGTCAATGCCTGCCAGCGGGCTAATGCTGCCAGCCGTGTCACCATCCATCGTGGCATAACCCACGGCAACCTCGGAACGATTAGAAGTGGCCAATAGCAAATGATTGGAAAGGTTGGTTAGCAACCAAACACCCGGGGCACGCACCCGCGCCTGAATGTTCTGCAACGCAATGTCGTCCTGCTCCCAGGAAAGCTTTCTACCAATTTTATCTTCAATAAGGCCTTTATACGTCTCGACAAGACCATTGATATTAATGTTATAAAATGTAGAACCAATGGATTCCGCCAGCGATTGCGCCGATTCCAGGGTGTCCGTGGAACTGTTCTCTGTGCCCTGATAAATGTTATGGATCAAAACCAAAGCCAGATCTTCCTCGGTTTTGGCAGACTGAATGTCTTTAATGTGGGATAATTTTTCTTTCAAACGGTCCATTCCAATGCTTTCATCTGCTAGCCTGATCATCAATCCGCATAAGGCAGTGCAAGCGCAGGAATCCGCGCCGCCGGAAAGGGAGATCGTGAAACCGTTTGATCGGCTTTTTCTCAAATAATCAAATAATGCCAGGCAAACTGCGCGTGCAAATTCTTCTTCTTTCAACGCTCCGCCTTTTTCAAACGGCTCAATGTCAGGAACCTGCGGAAGAACGGGATCGATATCGGGGAAATCGAAACGGCCACCAACGCGCCAGGTCCGGTCTTTATTTCCAACCGTAATCTTACTTTGCACCTGGCTCAGGCGTGTATATTCCGTGTCGATAACGGCGGTTGTAATCAGAAAATCCTCGTAACTGAAACGCGGGCTCGACGCCAGCAGATCGCCATTGGTAGCAATCATTGCGTCGCCGTCGTAAATCGCTCTTCCAGCCTCATTACCAAGCAGATTGGTATAAATATAACTGCATGAAAATGCCCTTGACGCATCTACAACAAGCTTTTCGCGCGTCATGAATTTATTAAATGCAAAATGGCTGGCGCTTGGGTTCAGAATGATATCAACGCCCCTTTCATAAAGTCTGCGCGCGGGCCGGTTCGAAACCCAGCCATCTTCACAAATTTCAAAACCTACTTTCACACCAGTGGTACCGCCTTGGATAGGACCAATGGCCAGATCAAAAAGCACATCCCCGATCGGATACAGCATTTGGTTCACCTCAATGGACTCCACAATGCCTGGCTGCCAGGGACGAAACCACCGGGCTTCGTAGTGAATGCCGTTGTTCGCGAGGTTTTGTTTGCAATAAAAACCCAGGATCTGCTTGTTGGAAATAAGGCAGGCAGCATTGTAAACACTCCCGTTATGCCGAACCGGCAAGCCCACAGCCACAACCATTCCGGCCGTTTCCTGCACAATTTCAAGCAGACATTCTTTGGCCTGCTCAACAAGATCCGGTGCAAAGAAATAGTCGTCGCAGCCGTAACCCGAAATACACAATTCGGGCAAGCAAAGCAGGCTGACCTGTTGCTTCCTGGCTTCATTTATTGCATGAATGATGTTCTTCGTATTCCCCTCCCACGCCATCGGCGTCTGATTCACCACTCCGGAAGCTACTTTGATCAATGGCATAAAAACGATTCTGGTTTGTGCCGGCAACTTAATAAAATTGCTTGTGCGTACCGGCAAATGTTTTTCCCTATTTTTGCCAAACATAAAAATTAACCGGTAGATTCCTCTTGCAATTCCCCTCATTCATCGCAAAACGCATCCGCCACAACGAAGCAGGCTCGTTTTCTGCAACCGTCTCACGCATCGGCGTTGCCAGTATTGCCATCGGGATTGCGGTCGGGATCATTGCTTTTGCCGTGTTGTTGGGTTTCAAACAAACCATTCGCCAGAAGATCTTTCTGTTCGGCGCGCACATTAATATTTCCTCGTTTGCCGTTGGTAACACTTACGAGGAAGCACCGCTTTTTGTCAAAAACCCGATTACAGAAGCATTGCCCAGAATACCCGAAATCCTTCGCTGGCAAGGCGTTGCGCACAAATCTGGCATCCTGAAAACCGCGGATGAGATTAAAGGGGTTATTCTGAAAGGCGTAGGCCAGGATTATGACTGGAATACATTCAAGGGAAGTCTCATTGACGGGAAATTGATTACTAATAAAGATTCGACTTCAATCAAATACGGATATTCCTCCGAAATCCTGATCAGCCATAAAATCGCATCGCAACTCCGGCTCAAATCCGGGGATAATGTGATCATGTATTCCATGCAAAACCCTCCCCGACCGCGTAAACTGACCGTAGTGGGCATTTACGACACACAAATGGAGGAGTTTGACAATAATCTGATCATCGGTGACATTAGTCTTGTGCAACGGCTCAATGGCTGGGGAAAGGATTCCGTCGGGACTTATGAAGTTTATCTGAAAGATTTTGAGAAGCTGGATGAAGTCGCAGCGCTGCTGAGACGGACCCTTCCGCCATCTATTTATCTGCAACGCGTCACCAGCATTTTTCCGCAGATTTTCGACTGGCTTTTGCTGCTAGACCGTAATACCGCCGTCTTTTTAGCATTAATCCTCTTCGTCGCGTGCTTCAACATGATCTCGATCCTTCTGGTAATGATCATGGAAAGGACGCCGTTAATAGGGCTTTTGAAGACATTGGGCAGTCCCAATAAACAGATCCGAATGGTCTTTTTCAGAGTTGGCCTTCATATGGTGCGCAAAGGCATCATCATTGGAAACATTGCCGGATTGCTGGTCTGCTGGATTCAATATAAATTTAATGTCATCTCCCTCGATCCCGTTAATTACTACATGGACACTGTGCCTATCGTCTTCGACTGGCCTATTTTCTTTATGGTCAATGTGATCACCATTGTTATTTCCGGACTCATTTTGCTGATCCCAACATTGATCATCTCGCAAATCACGCCTATTAAAGCCCTTTTGTTTAAAAAATAATAGATTTAAAGGTCTGTTTTTACCAAACAACTTTACTCAATAGTTCCGCTGCTCTTAACAGCGTGTCATCATTTTTGGCAAAACAAAAACGCAGGGTCTGATAATTCGTGATCTGATCGTAAAAAACGGAAACAGGAATGGACGCCACGCCCGCTTCAATGGTCAGTCGTTCGGCCAGTTCGCGGTCATTTTCCCCGGTAAGATTTTCATAAGAAACATTCTGGAAAAAACTTCCCTCGGACGGCCTCAAACCAAAGCCAATATCCTGGATTGCATGCACAAACAAATCCCTCTTCCGCTGGTAAAATGCCGATAATGTTAAGTAATGCTCAGGGTTTTCCAAATATTCGGCAATGGCAAACTGAATGGGCGTTACCACACTGAAGACCAGGAACTGATGGATTTTCCTGAATTCGGCAGTTAATTCTTTCGGAGCCAGACAATAACCTAATTTCCAGCCGGTTGTATGGAATGTTTTACCAAAAGAACCGCACAGGAATGTGCGCTCAGCCAGCGCGGGAATGGATGCAGCGGAAATATGTTCCCGGCCATCGAAAATAATGTGTTCATAAACTTCATCGCTGATCACCATTAAATCATGCTGCCCCGCAATGTCTGCAAGCTGGTGCAAATCAGACAGTTTCCAAACATTTCCAGTCGGGTTATGTGGCGTGTTAATGATCACTGCCTTCGTTCTCGGGCTGATTTTTGATCTTACATCTTGCCAGTCAATGCCTTCATACTGCGGATGCAATGTTACAAAAACCGGAATGCCGCCATTTAGCTCAATACAAGGGACATAACTGTCGTAAGCCGGTTCAAAAACAATCACCTCGTCACCCGGGTGAACGACCGTGGACAACGCCACATATAATGCTTCCGTGGCGCCGCTGGTGATGGTAATTTCGGTTTCGGGATGATATTCCTTTGCAGTTGCAGCGAATACTTTCTTTGCAATCGCTTCCCGCAGAGCCATCACGCCAGCCATAGGCGCATATTGATTTTTACCTCGCGCAATATATTTACCAACCAGTTTCTGCAACTCCGGCGCGCAATCGAACTCCGGAAAACCCTGGGCCAGGTTTATAGCCTGATGTTCTTCGGCCAGCCTGGACATTTTTGTAAAAATTGTGGTTCCAACGCGTGGAAGTTTGGAGCGAAAGGCAGCCTTCAAATGCATATAAGATCTTTAAAAGCTTTAAATATAGCTTATAGCAACGTCGCTTCGCAGTATAGCAACCATTTGCCCGAAATTTTACCGCAATATTTAGTATAAAATGCGCCCCTGAGCTTATATTAATTCAAAACCATGTTCCCTATGCTTAATGTCTTCTGCCTGCGCTCGTTACTCATCCTGCTTTACCTGATTCCGGCAACATTGGCCGCGCAAAACATTCAATGGCAGGAAATATATCCCGGCGTTTGGAAAGGAGTGGCTGGTAAGCCGGACGATTATGACTTGCTCAAAGCCGCAGAAATAACGCCTTCGTCAACACTGCAAAAGCTTTCAAAGGAACCATTTCCGTTGGATAAGGCCGAGATCCGCGTTGAGCAGAACAATGGCAAAACTTATCTCAGGCTTCCGTTGGTCAAAAATGAGCAGCTTTTTGGTTTTGGGTTAAATTTTCAGACTGTGCATCAGCGCGGAAGGATCATGCAGCTGCACGCAGATCATTATGGAAAGACCGATAATGGCCGTACACACGCGCCTGTGCCCTTTTATGTGTCGTCGCTGGGTTATGGTGTCTTTGTTAATTCAGCTAAATACATCGATGTATACGCGGGCTCCAATGTGCGCAAAGACAGCAAAAATCCGCCGGAGGTGATGGACCGTAACACGGATAAAAATTGGAGCGCGCACCCTTATTCCGATGCCGTGGAAATGCTGATCCCAGCCCAAGGCATTGAAATTTACGTGTTTGCAGGCCCCAAACCCATCAATGCAGTCCAGCGGTTCAACTTGCTGAGCGGCGGCGGATGCCTGCCCCCGCGCTGGGGACTGGGTTTTACGCAGCGCGTGCACAGACTTTACACATCCGAGCAAGTGAAGCAGGAGGCCAAAGCATTTGAGGAAAAAGGTTTTCCGCTCGATTTCATTGGCCTGGAACCGGGCTGGCAGAGTAAATCCTACCCCTGCACATTTGAATGGGACAAATCGCGTTTTCCTGATCCGGCGGGTTTTGTGAAAGAAATGGATGCGATGGGTGTTAAAATCAATTTATGGACCAATCCTTACGTTTCTCCTGACGCTGCAATTTATAAACCCATGTTGCCGTTTACCGGCTCGCATACGGTCTGGAATGGCATTGTGCCTGACCTTTCCATGCCACAAGCGCGAAAAATCCTTTTTGATCAATTTGAAAAAGAACATGTAAAAATCGGCGTGAGTGGCTATAAGATCGATGAAGTGGACGGTTTTGATTCTTATTTATGGCCTGACGTCGCCACGTTTCCATCGGGACGTTCCTCGGAACAGATCCGCCAGACTTATGGATTGCTCGTCCAAAAACACAGTTTTGAAATGTTCCGGAGAAATAATGTGCGCACATACGGGCTCGTGCGCGCGTCCAATGCAGGTGGAGCTTCTTTCCCCTATGTGATTTATAATGACAATTACAGCCATGAAGATTTCATTACGGCATTGATTAACAGCGGTTATGCAGGCGTTTTATGGACGCCTGAGGTGCGCGCATCCAAAACCGCGGAAGAATGGTTGAGGCGTTTCCAAACGGTTTGCTTTTCGCCCATGGCAATGATCAATGCCTGGTCAAGTAGCACGCAGCCTTGGACATTCCCGGAAGTTGCGCCGCAAATAAAAGCTGTTGCTGAACTGCGTATGCGCATGATGCCTTACTGGTATTCCGAATTTGCCAAATATCATTACGACGGCACGCCGCCATTCCGCGGAATGAGCCTGGAAGAAGGCTTTTCAGGCAATGTTAGCAAAGAAAAAACAGCCACAGACCTGGAAGCGAATCCATACGAAGAAGCGGTTGTTAAGGAAGTGAAAGACCAATACATGGCCGGGGAGTTCCTGCTCGTTGCGCCCCTGTTTACCGGCCAGACATCCCGCACAGTCATTCTTCCAAAAGGCAAATGGTTTGATTTCTACACCGGAAAATTGGTGGGCGACGGAGAAATTATCACCATCTCACCAGGCCTCGACCAGATTCCGGTTTTCGTAAAAAACGGCGCGATCATTCCCATGATGCCCGCATTGCTGCACGCGCCAAAAGCCGGACAGAAAGTGGACCTGGAAATAAGGCATTACGGCGACCAAAATGGAAGTTATAAGCTATATGACGATGACGGAGAGACATTTGCTTATGAAAAGGGCATTTTCTCCTGGCGCGACATTCAAGTTGAAAAACAAGCAGACGGGAAATTCAAAGGCAACATTTCGAATGCAGAAATTGGTAAACCAAGTACAGTCGGCAATGTTACCTGGCGCTTTATGACGCAATGATCAGGCTTTGTCCAGATCTGTGAAACCGGAGGTAAATTGGTTTACACGGAGCGGATTTTGCGCAAGTTCGGCAACCAAAAATTCGGGATAAAGCCTTAGGTTGGAAATTTCGGCAATTGGATGCCATTTAAAAAGCAATTCACTGTCACCTTCCACGCCTATGAAATCGTTCAGATCTGTTAATGACGGGATTTCCATTTTGTAATAAAACCCCAACTCGTGGTGTTTCTTGTCGTTATAAACAAAGAAATTCTCTGAAACCCAGAGCATTTCCCCCACCAGCACGTCCATTCCGGTTTCTTCCTGCATTTCGCGGATCAATGTGTCCTTGGAAAACTCAAACAGGGAAGCGCGGCCGCCGGGCAAGCTCCAAAATTTGTCTGACGGCGTTTTATGTAAAAGCACTTTCCCGTCCACGATCGCAACGCCCGCAACGCGGTAATTAAACAATGCTCCATCAATGGCCAGGCTGATCATCTAATCAAATAATTTGGTGATTACAATGCTTCCGCTTTTCCAACGGACGATTCGCGGATGATCAACGAGGTTTTTAATGATCTGGTTTCAAAGACATCCGTCTTTTGCGGATGCTCAATGAGCCTGATCAGCAATTCAACTGCTTGCTGGCCCATTTCCATCGCGGGTTGTACAACAGCTGTTAATGGCGGATTAAGCAACTCTGCAACGCTGATATTCGTAAACCCGACAATCGCGATCTGCTCCGGGATCCTGATCTTTTTCTTTTGCAAAACAGACATACAACCCGTCGTAAGGCGATCACTTGCCGTAAAAATGGCGTCAGGCGGTTCGGGCATTTCCAGCATTTCCTGCACAGCAGCCTCGTTTTCAGTGGCTACTTTACCCCCATGGTAACAATATTTGACATACGATTCATCGAATGGGAGGCCATTATCTTCCAAGGCTTGCTTATAACCCGCTAAGCGCTCGGTCGTTATGGATAAATAAATGGGGCTAGTCAAATGTGCGATGCGCTTTCTGCCGGATTTGATTAAATGCTCCGTGGCCTCATAACTTCCCGCAAAATTGTCCACGACGACCTTGTGCGTTTCAATCGCATTCGGCACGCGGTCAAGAAAAACGATTGGTAAACCTCTTTCCATCAGGTCCTGAAAATGGAACAGGTTGGTGGTAAGGCTGGATAGCGAGATCAAAAGGCCATCTACTTTCCGGGAAACCAGGTAATTTGTATTGGCGACTTCCCTTTCGTACGATTCATGACTTTGAAAAATAACCACATGATAACCGAGATTATAGGCTATCGATTCAATGCCATTGATAAGTTGCGAGAAGAAATGATTGGCGATTTCAGGAATAATGACCCCAATGGACTTGCTTTTACTGTCCCGCAAACTCAGCGCAATGGGATTAGGCCGGTAATTCATCCGCTCGGCATATTCCATGACCAATTTCTTGGTTTCCGGGTTTATTTCATAGCTGTTTCGCAAGGCACGGGAGACGGTCGAAGTCGAAAGTCCCAGCGCTTTGGCAATGTCCTTAATTGTGATAGTCTCCAAAGAAAAATTGGTTTATTCCAACTTAATGTTTGATAAGATATACTTTATCGAACATCATGTCAATGTACTAAAATAGAAATGAATATCGAAACGGATCGGTAGATGTTTACCGCCGCGCATGAACTGATAACGTTCCCGATAACGATTGCACAAAAAAAGACAATTCAATATTTGATAATTCTAACTATTCGGCCTAAACTGCCGAAGTGAAAGGTCTTCTTAGACCGACGCGTAATTTAGGGCTTACCCCGAAAAACACAATTTGCCATTCCTTAAATGAGTACAATCAATTTATTTGACCTGACGGGCAAAACCGCACTGGTAACCGGTGCCAACCGCGGAATAGGCAAGGCAATGGCCGAGGCACTCGCAGAGGCGGGAGCGGATATCATTGCCGTTTCGTCATCCGACATTCAGTCAGCCGGCGACTTACAGCATGCTGTTACAAAAACCGGCAGGAAATTTTATCCTTATCAGGCCGATTTAGGAAACCGTGAAAGCATTTATGCATTCATTGAAAAAGTGAAAACAGCCCATAATCGCATCGACATTCTCATCAACAATGCAGGCATTATTCTGAGGCAGCCTGCAGCGGAACATTCAGACGAATACTGGGATCAGGTGCTGAACATTAATCTGGATGCACCTTATATTCTTTCCAGGGAGTTTGGTCGCGATATGATCGCGCGTGGATATGGCAAGATCATCTTTACAGCTTCGTTACTGACATTTCAGGGCGGCATTAATGTTCCCGGTTACACGGCATCCAAAAGCGCGATCGGCGGTCTTGTAAAGGCATTAGCCAACGAATGGGCCGGAAAGGGGGTGAATGTGAACGCCATAGCGCCGGGCTACATCAATACAGACAACACGGAAGCATTGCGAAACGACCCTGTGAGAAGCAAATCCATCCTCGACCGCATCCCGGCTGGAAGGTGGGGGATGCCGGAGGATTTTAAAGGCCCGGCTTTGTTCCTGGCGTCAGATGCATCTAGTTACGTGAACGGCACCATATTAACCGTTGACGGCGGCTGGATGGGCCGGTAATCTTTCCAAAATGTTTAATAACCCAGCAAAAACCAAGCTCATGCAAATCAGATTTGAAAGTAGCCGTAAAGAAGTTTCCCAGATGGACACGGCGACTTTACGCGAGAATTTTTTAATTGAAAATATATTTCAAAACGACCAGATCAACTTCGTTTACACGCATTATGACCGCGTTATGATCGGAGGAGCCATTCCGATGACCGCCCCGCTTACATTGGAAACTTATGGCCCGCTGAAAGCTGAATATTTCTTGGAAAGAAGGGAAATCGGGATCATTAACATTGGCGGCAAAGGCCAGGTTCAAGCGGACGGGGCGACCTTTGAAATCAGTAAGCTCGGCTGTGTTTATTTGGGAAAAGGAACAAAAGAAGTTGTTTTTTCAAGTGAAAATCAGAGTGATCCTGCGGTTTTTTATCTCCTATCCTCGCCTGCACATCAGTCGTTTCCAGCAACATTATATACAAAGGAAGACGCTGCACCCACGACAATGGGCAGTATGGAAACCTCCAATCACAGGACCATTTACAAATACATTCACGCGGGCGGCATTCAAAGCGCACAGCTCGTGATGGGCCTCACCGTTTTGCAAACCGGAAGCGTTTGGAACACCATGCCTGCACACGTGCACGACAGGCGCATGGAAGCTTACTGCTATTTCGATGTGCCTGCCAGTCAGCGCATTCTGCATTTAATGGGCGAACCAACCGAAACCCGCCATCTGTGGCTGTCCGACCGACAGGCGATCATTTCCCCGCCCTGGTCAATTCACTCAGGCTGTGGCACTTCGAGCTATTCATTCATCTGGGGAATGGCAGGCGAAAACAGAGATTACACGGATATGGACGCAGTAGCGATAACTGATTTGAGATAAAATGAACGATATAAAAGGAAGAGAATTTATTGACGATTCGGACATTCCCTGGGAAGAGTTGGGCGGCGGTTTGAAGCGGAAGATCATGGCTTATGATGATAATCTGATGATGGTCAAAGTGACTTTTGAGAAGGGAGGCGTGGGCGCGTTGCACAGCCATTTTCATACGCAAATGAGTTATGTGGAAAGTGGCAAATTTGAAATAACCATTGGCCCGAAAACGGGCATACTAGGCGGTGGCGACGCCTATTACATTCCGCCGGATGTTGTTCATGGCGCATTATGCCTGGAAGCGGGAATGCTCGTGGATATTTTCAATCCGATGAGAGCCGATTTTATAAAAACCTAGTCTCTAATGTTCTTTCTTTTCTGATGAAAAAACTGCTACGCGGCATTCAACTTATTGCACTTTTCTTCTCTGCACCAAACATGATTGTGGATGCTTGGGCGCAGGAACTTCCCTTGTCGCGGCAAATGACCGACTCGTTCATGGCGCGTCATAAGGATTCTATTTTAGTAGGAAAAAACACCGCGGCGAAATGGGATTACGAGCAGGGATTAATGCTGAAAGCCATCGAAAAAGTTTGGTATAGAACGGGGGAAGGCAAGTATTTTGAATACATCAGAAAAGACATTGACCAATACGTAAAGCCAGACGGAAGCATCAGAACATACAAATTTGACGAGTTCAACATCGACAACATTCCGCCGGGAAGAGCATTACTTACACTTTATCAACAAACACTACCAGACAAAGACAAATACAAAAAGGCTGCTGATTTGCTTTGGAAGCAACTGGAAGAGCAGCCGCGCACAAAAGAAGGTGGATATTGGCACAAAAAAAGATATCCAAATCAAATGTGGCTGGACGGCCTTTTCATGGGTGAACCCTTTGCCGCAGAATACAGCCTGCTATTCAATCATCCAGAACATTTTGATGACATCGCGAAACAATTTGCATTGATTGAAAAATATGCAGTTGATGAAAAAACGGGTTTGATTTATCATGCGTATGATGAGAGCCGTGAGCAAAAATGGGCAGACAAAACAACTGGTCGTTCACCTAATTTCTGGGCGCGTGCCATTGGCTGGTATGCCATTGCGTTGGTGGACGTGCTGGATTATTTTCCGAACGGTCACCCGAAAAGAATTGAACTAATCCAATATCTGAAAAGGCTTGCGCCAGTGTTGGCCAAATACCAGGATAAGCAATCAGGATTATGGTATCAGGTCATAGATCAGGGAAATAGAAAAGGAAATTATTTCGAGGCATCCGCGTCATGCATGTTCATATATGCCCTGGCGAAGGGTTCAAGGATGGGTTATATTGATGAATCTTTTGCAGCCAATGCAAAGCGCGGTTACGCAGGAGCATTGAAGGAATTCGTTGAGAAAGAAGCAGATGGATTATTAAGTCTGAACAAAACAGTAAGTGTAGGCGGACTCGGCGGCACGCCTTACCGCGACGGAACCTACGAATATTACCTGAGCGAACCCATCCGGAAAAACGACTTGAAAGGAATCGGACCATTCATTTTTGCCAGTATTGAAATGGAAATTGCTGCTGAAAATGCAGTTGGGAAAGGCAAAACGGTTGGGTTAGACTATCATTTTAACCAAGAAAGTAAAAAATTGGCTGATGGAAAAAGTGAACCATTCCATTACACCTGGGAAGATCGGCTGCATTCAGGGTTTTGGTTATGGGGCCAAACATTCAAAGAGTTAGGTGCCCAAACAGTCGCCGTTTCGGGCGCGCCGACTGCCGCAAAATTGAAAAATGTAGATGTTTACATTATCGTGGACCCGGACACAAAAAAGGAGTCGCCTAAGCCCAATTTCATTCAGCCAAACGACATCAATGTGATCGAAAAGTGGGTGAAGGATGGTGGTGTGTTGGTAATGATGGCAAATGACACTGCCAATTGTGAGATCCCGCATTTCAATGAGCTGGCGAAGAAATTTGGCATGCAATTCAGCAATAAAAACCGGAATATGGTGCAAGGGACGCAGTTTGAACAAGGCAAATTGACGATCCCGGCGGACAACAAGGCCATTTTTAAGACGGCCAGCAAAATATACATTAAAGAACTTTCTCCTCTCCTCCTATCTGCTCCGGCCAAATCAGCCCTGACGGACCAGGGAGACGTTATTTTGGGCATTTCCAAATATGGAAAAGGAACTGTTTTCGCTGTGGGCGACCCGTGGCTTTACAATGAATATCTCGACGGACGGAGGATTGATACGAGCTTTGAGAATTTTGAGGCAGGAAAAGATCTGGCCGATTGGTTACTAAAACAGGTTGTTAAAAAGTAAAACCGAAATGTTATGAGCCGCCTTTTTCGCGAAAATCTTGGCCAGTTAAGAAATCAGCCAGGGCTTGTTGTCCCGGACGATAGTACTTTCCAACTGCCTGAAAAAGTGCTTCAATTTGGCACAGGCGCATTTTTACGGGGCCTTGCCGATTATTTCATTGATAAGGCCAACAGACAAGGCGTTTTCAACGGGCGCATTGTGGTGGTGAAGTCTACGGACGAAGGCGACCTGAAAGCATTTGAGCGACAGGATAATCTATACACAATATGTTTGCGCGGCAGCCAAAATGGTGTCGTGCGGGAGGAAAACATCATTTCCTCGGCTATTAGCAGGGTTTTGTCGGCTAAAACGCAATGGTCGCTCGTGTTGGATCTTGCGAAAAATCCTGCGATCAGCATTGTGATTTCTAACACCACGGAAATTGGTATCCAGCTTGTTCAGGATGATATTTATCAATGGCCTCCCGTTTCATTTCCAGGAAAATTACTTGCATTTTTATATGCCCGTTATGTAGCTTTTGGCGGAAATCCGGAATATGGCGTGGTCATTATTCCAACAGAGCTGATCACCGATAATGGTAAAAAACTCGAATCCATTGTGCTGGAATTAGCACATAGGAACGGGCTGGAAGCAGCATTTATAGACTGGCTTGAAAATCACAATTCATTCTGCAATTCACTTGTGGACAGAATTGTACCGGGAAGGCCTGACGAGAACATATGCAAAGAGCTGGCCGCTGAACTCGGTTACCAGGACGATTTGCTGATCACTGCGGAACATTATCATTTGTGGGCCATAGAAGGTGACGCGACCATCCGTAAAAAGCTGCCATTCCACGAAGTCGATGCAGGTTTGATCATTGAACCGGACATTGAATTATATCGTGAGCTGAAATTGAGACTGCTCAATGGTGCGCACACACTCGGAAGCGGCCTGGCTCACTTATGTGGTTTCAAAACCGTGGATGAAGCGATGGAAAACCCGCTTTTCGCTACTTATCTGACTAATCTAATGGAAACGGAAATTGCACCTGCGATTCCTTATCCGGTCGTCGAAGAGCGGGCCATGCAATTCGGCCGCAGTGTGCTCGAACGCTTCCATAATCCGCATTTAAGGCACAAATGGCTGAACATTACCCAAAATTATTCTGCCAAAATGCTTTCGCGTGTAATGCCGGTTTTTTTAAAATATGAAAAAACCCGCGACACTTTTCCGGAACACATTACATTCGGATTTGCAGCTTACATTTTTTATATGAAGCCTGTGCGAAAAGATGGTGATAACTATTACGGGCTCGCTAATGGTGCTTATTATTTGATTCAGGACCAAAAAGCTGGTTATTTTCATCAGAAATGGCAGATTGCGTCGCTGGAAGATATGGTTATCGCCATTTTAAAAGATCAATCAATCTCGCAAAAAGATCTTTCCAAATCGGAGGCGATCCGCAAAAATGTCGTCTCTCATCTCGAATCCCTGAAACAGCTGGGTGCATTAGATACATTGAAATTATTTCTTGAAAAAACCGAATACGCCTGAATCACAAGCGCCGAATTTTATCAGCCTAATTTAACCTGCAAAATCCCTACATGGAAAACCAAATGACCAAATACCGTTGGCGGATTGTGGCCCTGCTCTTTTGCGCAACTACGATCAACTATCTGGACCGGCAGGTTCTGGGATTATTAAAACCAACATTGGAGGCCGATTTTGGCTGGTCGGAACAGGATTTCAGTCACATTGTAATGGCTTTTCAAACGGCTTATGCCATTTCGCTGATTGGGTTCGGGGCTATCATTGACAAAATCGGAACCAAATTAGGCTATACGATTTCGGTGGTCGTGTGGAGCATTGCGGCCATGTTGCATGCCGTTGCGACGGGCACATTCAGCTTCGGGTTCATGCGGGCATTGCTCGGACTTGGCGAGGCGGGAAATTTCCCTGTGGCCATTAAGGCAACAGCAGAATGGTTTCCCAAACGTGAACGCGCACTGGCAACGGGAATTTTCAATTCCGGCGCGAACATTGGCGCAGTCGTCGCGCCGATCATGGTTCCATGGATTCTGGGCTCCTATGGCTGGCAGGAAGCGTTTTTGATTACCGGTGCCATTGGTTTTGTGTGGCTATTTTTCTGGTTTCGCTACTATGAAGTTCCTGCCAAACAAGCGCGGGTTAATCAGGCTGAGTTTGACTATATTCATAGTGACAATGAACCTGATACGAGCAAGGAAGCGCCTGTTAAATGGCTGGACCTGTTCAAAGTGAGACAAACCTGGGCTTTTGTTTTTGGTAAAATGCTTACAGACCCCATATGGTGGTTTTTCCTCTATTGGCTTCCCTCCTACTTCGCCGAAGCGTTCAAGCTAAATCTTTCCAAACCAAGCCCGGAACTCGTTATCGTTTACACCGCTACGACTATTGGAAGCATTGGCGGCGGTTATCTTTCAGGTTATTTTATCAAAAAAGGCTGGCCTATTTTCAGGGCCAGGAAGACGTCGATGCTCATTTTTGCATTCCTCGTAACGCCTATCATGCTTGCACAATACACGACTAACATTTGGCAAGCGGTGGTCTTGATCAGTTTGGCGGCAGCGGCGCATCAGGCTTGGAGCGCAAACATTTTCACCACGGCTTCGGATATGTTTCCTAAGAAGGCAGTAAGCTCCGTGGTGGGGATCGGTGGGATGGCGGGATCAGTAGGAGGCATCCTTTTTCCGCTTTTGGTAGGGATAATCTTAGATAATTATAAGGCTGCGGGCAATATCGGCGGCGGTTATAACCTCATTTTTATCATATGCGGCTTCGCTTATCTGCTCGCCTGGGGTGTCATGCATTTGTTTGCGCCTAAGATGGAAAGAGTTGATATTTAGAAGCTTACAGAACCTGCATCGTTAACCAACAGTATTTTTACAATGAAAAAAACATTTTTACTGGCCGTATTTCTCTTGCTGGGAAATATCATTGCCTCCGCACAAAGCAGCGACGAAAAAGCAGTAGCCGAAGCTGTTGAAAAACTTCGCGTCTCTATCATTGCCGCAAACGAGCCCGACTTATTGAAACTCACGTCCTCGTCTCTGACATACGGACATTCAAATGGTCTTCTGGAAGATCAAAAAGAATTCATCCGTGCATTAACAAGCGGCGAATCAAAATTCACAAAAATCGACCTTTCCGAGCAAACCATCACCATTTCCGGTGATGTGGCCATGGTCCGCCATAAACTGATCGGTGACACGCACAACAAAGGCAAAGATCCCGCTCCCGTCCGGCTGGGCGTATTCACAGTCTGGCAAAAAATAAAAGGACAATGGCTTCTGATTGGAAGACAAGCGTTTAAGTTGGTTTAAGATTCACTTTCTGGCGCGCAATCTCGACGGCCTTATGCAGTTTTTCCTGCAAAAGTTCTTGCGAAGGCAGCGCTGTAAGATAGTCAGCAACACGAATGTTTGCCTGATCCAGTTGCATCAGCTCTACATGCTCCTTGTTTTTACCACTACACAATATCAGGCCGATGGGCGCATTCTCGCCTTCGGCCTGTTCGTATTTTTCGAGAAAGCGTAAATACAATTCCATCTGACCTTTAAAACCTGCTTCAAAAGCGCCCATTTTCAAGTCAATCGCAACGAGGCATCGTAACCTTCTGTGATAGAAGAGCAAGTCGATAAAATAATCGCAGTTGTCAATTGTAATACGCTTTTGCCTCGCCATAAACGCAAAATCGCTGCCAAGTTCAATGATGAACTTTTGAAGCTCCACGATGATAGACGTTTCCAGATCTTTTTCTGAATAAACATCTTTTAAGCCCAAGAAATCAAGGAAATATGGATCACGAAAAACAAGGTCCGGGTTGAGCTTCTGTTTGTCTCGCAGCAGGTTAAGGTCATTGACGATTGTTTCTTCCGGTTTTTTGCTGATGGCTGTTCGCTCGTAGAGCATGGATTTGATGCGTTCATCTAACTGTCTGGAGGACCAGTTTTCCAGACGACAAATCTCAATGTAAAATTCTCTCTTGAGCTGATCCTCAATATACATGAGTGACTTTAAATGTGTCCAGCTCAATTGTCTCCGCAGCGCGGAGACAATTGAGCTGTCTGGAAATACGCTGGCGAAATGCATACAATGCCGTATCAGCTTTTCACTCCATCCACTTCCATATTCTGATACTAAATCGTAGCTTAAAATACGAATGACCTGTTTGCCATATTCTGCACGGTCATTCCTAAGCACGTCTTCATTAATCCTTTTGCCAATCTGATAATACAACATTGTGATCTCCGCATTTACAGCGACAGCAACTCTGGACCTGCTTTCCTTGATGAGTTGCCTAACAGATGAAATTAGCTCAGTTGGTTTTACTTCCTCGTTCATAAATACATTTGGTTAGTTTTCTAACTTTTATGCATTTAGACGCAGCTGCATCAATCAGGTCACAGGTCTCCCGAAAAATTTTTCAGATTATTTCACTCCTCATCATAAAACGTCAGCGGGCCTTTGTAGTGAGCGGTTACGTGTTTGCCGTTTCGTTCGATGCAGTCAATGTCGAGGATATAGTTGGGGCCGTCTTTTTTTACGGTTAGTTTGCCTTCATTTAATGCGTAATATTCGCCGTCTTCGGTGGCAAAATCGCTGTTGAAGACTACATAGGAATCAAAAAAAGTCTTCACTTCTATGGTGAAGTCGTTGTCAAATGTGTATTCGCCCTCATCCAATGCATTTCCTGTGGCGCTGATCAGTTCGAAGTAGATTCCATGTCCGATCCCGTAGATGGAATCTATATGACCGCCTGACTCGCGGATTTTTACGCCGTCTGAGGATAAAAACAGCACATGCCCGCTTTCGCCCTCCGGATATTCTCCTAAATGGATTAAAAGTCCTTTTGAAATCTCAAATTCCCTTCCATCGTGCATTAAGGCATTTTTTGGCTCAATTTCTTTGTCATCTTTACAACCGGCAAATGTCAGGATCAACAACAAAATGACGCAGAGCGACTTTGTAAAATTGTACATTGTTCAAGATGGTTAGGTTAAACATTGGGATGCAAATTTTAAATAAAAAAGCATTCAGGTTGTACGCGTAACTAATACAACCTGAATGCTTTAATGCAATGTTATTTATGACTTAGCTAATGTGTTGGCCTGTCCGGTGCGGGTGCCGACGCATGGT
Organism: Dyadobacter fanqingshengii; assembly: GCF_023822005.2. Lineage (GTDB taxonomy): Bacteria > Bacteroidota > Bacteroidia > Cytophagales > Spirosomataceae > Dyadobacter > Dyadobacter fanqingshengii. The sequence continues at coordinate 5,783,583 of NZ_CP098806.1, read as the reverse complement.
AATCTCTCTGGATAATGTCCGCATATTGATCTAACAACTCTATCACCTTCTCGCGAGATTTCGCCCTGACGACCAACCCAACATGGTAAGGCTCATGCATGCGCCAGACAATTTCGGGATCATTGAAAACGGAAAGATCCGGCCACTCATGTCTTGCCAGGGAAATAATGATGCCCGAATAATCTTTTCTGACAGCCGGCAATTTATAATTATCCCCCTTGGCCTCCGCCGTCTCCATTTTGGCCCATTCTTTCCAGAGGTTAATCCCCGAAGACGCTTCCACCATTTCCGAAAGATTAGCCCCTCCTACGCGGGACGACGTTTCAAGAAAATAATATTTCCCATCATCATGACAGCGTATTACCTCCGTATGCGATGCACTGTGCTTCAACCCGAATGCTTTCAAAAGATCCACCGCGAGCGTTTCTAATGCATGCTCTTCCGAGGAATCAAACGGCACGGTTACCGACCTGAAAATGCCACCTCCGTGCGCCACATCAAAAGGCGGCGCCAGATATTTGCTGTTCCAGGAAAAGATAACCCGGCCATTATACGAGATAGAATCGACATGGTAAACATGGCCGGGCTTATACTGCTCCACCAAATAAGCATGTCTTTTATCACCAAGCTCATGAATGGTTTCCCACAACTCCGCAGCATTTTCCATTTTCTTTATCCCCGTAGCCGAAGCCTCAGACCTCGGTTTGATCATCCAGGGACCAGGATATTTTTCTATAAATGCATTAATGGCGTCATCATTAAAAAGTGCAGAAAAACCCGGAACTAAAATCCCCGATTCGGCCGCCTTGGTGCGCATAGCCAGTTTATCTCTAAAATATCTTCCCGTTGTTTGCCCCATGCCCGGAATCCTGAAATATTCCCTAATATGCGCCGCTTTTTCCACGTCAAAATCATCCAGCGCCACCACACGATCGATGGGCCTTTCGCGCATGATGTAGGCGAGACCGTTGATGATCTCGTTCATGTTGTAAGTGCCGTCTTCCCCTTCCTCCACATAAAAAAACTCGTCAACCGCGTCCCTAACCCATGGCTTATGCTCCAATTTTTTGGCTGTAATGAGGAAGACCTTGTTACCAGACTCCTTTAAAGCTTTCAGAAAATCGTTTCCCTTGAAGTATGTTGATATGCAAAGAAACGTAAGCGCTCGGGCCATAAAAATGATCTTTCGTGGAAAGTAGCTGACAAAAATTCTGAATGATTAACCCAAAACTTGCTTTTTCAAATCTAGCAAAAAGAACCAATTTAGCAAGGGAAGGGCCATTTAAATTATCCCTGACAAGAAAACGCGTAATAATCGAACGCCATAAGCCGTCCCCGCCCGGCCAGGCGCAAATTCTGTATCACCGAATGCTGTTCCGGCAATGTCCAGGTGCGCCCATGCCGGGTGCTCGTCCGTGAATGCTTCTAAAAATTTAGCCGCGACGATAGCGCCGGCCAGGGGCTTTCCATGATAATTCTTCACATCCGCAATGTCGGATGCGATTTCTTCTTTATATGAATCCCAAATCGGCAACCGCCACATTCTTTCGCCGGTAATGTCTCCCGCTTGGGCCAATGATTCTGCGAGCGCATTGTTTGGCGTAAAAAGTCCGGCGGCTTCGTAACCCAATGTCTGGATCACGCTTCCGGTAAGCGTTGCCAGATCGATAACTGTGTCTGGTTTGAACTCCCGGATCGCGTAGCTGAGTCCGTCCGCGAGGATTAACCTCCCCTCGGCGTCCGTATCAATCACTTCAATGGTTTTGCCTGAATAGGAACCAATGACATCACCAGGCTTCATCGAAAGTCCGTCCACACTGTTTTCGGTTGATGGAATTACCCCAATGATTCGCACAGGAATTTTCAGTTGCGCAGCCAGTTCAACCGCTCCCAAAACAGCCGCCGCGCCGCCCATATCGCTTTTCATCAAATGCATATTGGCAGCAGTTTTGATGGAAATCCCGCCCGTATCGAACGTTACGCCCTTTCCTACCAATGCAACTGTTCTGGTGTAATGCTCCGGTTCATATTCCAACACGATCATCAGCGGCGGAGCTTCACTGCCTTTTCCGACTGCCAGCAATGCGAGCATACCGAGCTCTTCAAGCCTGGATTTATCAAGCACAGTCACCTTATAACCGTTTTTTTCTCCTGATTCAGTCGCCCATTCAGCCAGCGTTGCAGGATTTTTGTAGTTAGAAGGCGCATTCATTAAGTCCATGATCCGCATCTGGACCAATGCAGTCTTTTGAGCAATATATAATGCATCGTCGATTTCCGGGGAATGCTTTTCGGCTAGGACGGATAATGTTCCGGTTTTGAAAAAAGCGCTTAATGGCTTGGGTTCTGTTTTGTAGAGTTGGAGATCGTAGCCCCCCAAAATGATCCCGTTCACTGCATTTTCGATCCAATCGGGTGTACGTCCTTTGCAATCCAAGACGATTTCGTCCGGCCAGCGATCTTTGCGCTTGAAAAACAGTGATCTGAAAATCTTGATGATACCCGGAAGCTGCGGTGATTTCCCTAACCCAATCCAGAGTTCACGGGAAGAATACCACCATATTTCACCTTTCTCAGCCTTGAACATGGCTTGATTTTCAGGCTCAAAACCTTGCTCAAACGGACGGATCAGCAACAATTCTTCCGTTGCCTCCGATAATTGTTTTATCTGCATTGTATGTTGTCAATCAATAAAAAATATTTCAAATGCCTTCCCCAAAACGCGCTCAATGTGACAATGCTTAATCCAGTCCGCCCCGACGTGTTGGCTTTCTCGGCTCAGGCCAAGCTCCTGGCTCGCCCTTTGAATTTAATGGTAAAACACTTTTCTCACGTGAAGTCTTGGCAGGATCTTCACTGGCCTGATAAGCCATGATCGCAGCCAGAATTGCATTGCTGCGCACATCATCAAACACGATCTTATCGTAAGTATCGCGGTTGGTATGCCATGTATATGTCCCGTAAGACCAGTTCAAAGAGCTTAACGAGAATGCAGGCGCGCCAGCTGCAACAAATGAAGCAAAATCAGATCCGCCGGCGCCCGGTGCACCCGGAAATTTGGATTCAATCGGCGCCTTAATGTTGTCAGGAACCTTGGCCAGCCAGCGGCTAAGATATTCGTAGGAATTCAAAAAACCCTGTCCTGAAAGGTTAATAACCCTTCCTGTGCCGTTATCCTGATTAAAAACCGCCTGAATGTTCTGAACAATTTCCGGATGGTCCTCCACGAACGCCCGCGAGCCATTCAGTCCCTGCTCCTCGCTCCCCCAATGTCCAACAAGGATCGTTCTTTTCGGATTGGGATACACTTTTTTGAGAATGCGCATGGCCTCCATCATCACAATTGTGCCCGTTCCGTTGTCTGTCGCGCCTGTTCCGCCATCCCATGAATCGAAATGAGCGGAGAGTATTACGTATTCATTGGGATTTTCTGAGCCCTTAATTTCTCCAATTGTATTAAATGTCTGGCTCACGCCTGTTTCCTTCGCATCTGCACGCACGCTGATCTTCGGCGTGTGCCCTGATTCCGACAAGCGATATAGCAGGCCGTAATCTTCCAGTGAAATGTCAACAGTTGGAATCGTTTTGGTGTAAGCACCAAAAATCTTGTTGGCACCAAAACCCTTTGACCAATAAGACATTACAACGCCTGCCGCTCCTGCTTTTTCTAACGCCAGTGGCAAAGTGCGTGCCGTATAACCACTTTTTTTCAAACGATCTGCCCAGGCCTCCGTCTGCACGTCGCGCTCTTTTTTCATTTTTTCAAATGATTCTTTGGTCGCAAATTCCTGCCAGTTATAATCCGGCCGGCCCGTTGGCTGGTTCACGCTGATCATCACAAATTTGCCTTTCGCTGTCTGAAGCCATTTCTGGAAAGCCAGCGAATCTGCCACGTCGGGAAGAATGATCACCTCGGCCGTAACCGTTTTTCCACCCGTTCCCGGGCTCCAGGCCAATTGCATTCCTTCCAGCGATTTCACTCTTGGCGCCACCATATCAATGTGCGACACGCCGCGTTCCCAACCACGCCATTCACCCCACTTTTCGTTTTTCGCCGTAATGTTCCAACCTTTATATTTCGCCACCGCCCATTCGTGCGCCTGCTGCATTTGCGGCGACCCTACGAGCCTTGGCCCGATCACGTCCATTAATTCATGCGCCAGTTTTTCCAGTTGTGAGTTTTCGGTTGCTTCTTTAACTATATTTTCAACAATCGGATCTTTGCTCTGCGAGAAACCGTGCTGTATCTGAATAATGGAAAACAATAGGAAAAGGAAGGAGATTCTTTTCATGAAAATGTTGGTTTAAGAATTGATCGGTTACCTAATATATGGTAAAAAAAATTGTTTCATTCGTCTTCTTTGCAAATTACTTCGTTGGCCTGCTGGCCGTCGCGTTGTCTCTGGAGACGATGTTTCAACTTGGTTTGCCTTTCAATGCGGTTCCCTACTATATCCTGATTTTTTGCGCTACGGTGTTTTATTACACCATTGCTTACTCCATTCCGCCGGGTTCCACATTTTCCAGTAACCCGCGAACTGAGTGGTATCGAACGCATTACCGGTTTACACGTGTGAGCCAATATGTCCTTTTTACCATTTGTGCAGGGATCGCTGGCTGGCTTTTAATTCGTGATTTTAATAAACTGCTCCATTTACCCGTCGCAAACTGGCTGCTCATTTTAAGCATTCCTACCGCTGCGATCCTGTATTACGGCTTGCTCCCAAAATCCATTATCTCATTTAATTTACGACATACGGGCTGGTTGAAAGCGTTCGTGATCGGCTTTGTTTGGGCTGGATTCGTGAATGTGTTTCCTATCACAATGCTGCGGATTGAGCAGGACATTGTCGTTCATGAGCCCATTTTCATGTTTTGGTTATTTATAAAAAACTGGATGTTCTGCACAGTGAATGCTATCATGTTCGATATGAAAGATTATGCAGATGACGCGAACATTCAGCTGAAAACGTTCGCGGTGCGGATGGGCCTCGGGAACACCATCGTTTATGTGCTGGTGCCCTTGTCACTTATTGGCTTGCTTTCTTTCCTTGCCTTTGCCTATTTCAGGCATTTGAGCGGCCCAAGCATTATTCTGAACATGCTTCCATTCGTATGTCTTCTAAGCGTTGCATTTGCTTTACAAAAGCCAAAAAGTGTCTTGTTTTATCTGATCGTGATAGACGGATTATTATTATTAAAAGCCATTTGCGGCATTGCCGGGAGTTTTTTCACTTTGCATTGAGCCATGAATAACAACTATGATCGCACGGCAGGGTTTTACGACACGCTCTCAAATGTTGTATTCGGAGATGCATTAATGGAGGCTCAGCGTTCTGGTTTGAAGTTCATTCCAGAGAAAGCGAAAATCCTTATTGCGGGCGGAGGAACGGGTGTGATTTTGGAGGAAATCACGCGTTTAAGGCCAGTTGGCATTAACATTACTTACGTCGAGATCTCGGAGAAAATGATTGAGGTGGCGAAGAAACGGAATGTAGGAGAAAATAATGTTCAGTTTGTGAATGTCGCAATCGAATCATTCCAGTCAGATGAACGGTTTGATGTGATCATTACTTCGTTTTTGTTTGATAATTTCAAACAGGATAAAGCAGAAGTTGTTTTTAATGTGCTTGATAATCTGCTCGTTCCAAACGGAGTTTGGCTTTTTACTGACTTTAATGTTGATCAAAATCACAGTAAAATCTGGCAGAAATGGCTCTTGAAATCTATGTATCTCTTTTTCAAAGTCCTCTCGAAAGTAGAAGCGAGCAAGCTTCCTGAGACCGAAAAGCTGTTTGCTAATGCAGGATACAAAGTGGTTTTTCAGAAATTGTTTTACCGGAATTTTATCAAATCATTGGTATACCAAAAACCTTAACCCAATGCTGCCCGCCTTCTTCCGAAAATAAACCGCTCATTGAAAACGACGATCGAGATCAAGATCAACGAGTAAGCTGTGATCTGGATTGCATTGATAGGCTCGTGAAAGTATAACAGTGCGATCACGAAGTTCATTAAGGGATTGATATACAACAAAATGCCCATCGTCGAGGACGTCACGCCTTGCAACGCATACAGGTTCATATACAACGGCACAATGGTAAACAGCACGGCGATCAGGAAAATGAGTGCGTAAAATGAGAATTCTGTGGGTAATGCTTCGCTGTATTGCGGATAAAATGGAAGGAGCAGCAAAGCTGAAAAAAGGATCTGCACCGTCAATACCAGGAATTTATCCATACCCGTATTTTTCCGCTGGCTAACCAGATAGAATGCATACGAAGCAGCTACGATGAGACTGTAAGCAATGTCTGCTACATTACTGAACGACAACAACATACAACTCGCAACGCTCATTAAAACGGCCGTCCATTGCCATTTGCTTAATTTTTCATTTAATACAAAATAGGCAATCACGGTCGTCATAATCGGGCAAACCAGATACGCGAATGATGCTGCTTTTACACTAATGTGGTTCATCACGTAAATAAAGAAAAACCAGTTGGCCGTCAACAAGAATCCCCCTGCCAATGTGAGTATAGTAACCCGTTTTCTTTGCGCCACAGGCATTTGACGGAAAATTGAGATGTTTTCTTTCAAAACTTTAATCCGAACGAAAAGGCTGATGACCGCCATGATAACGGCGCAAAAAAGGACGCGGTAAAAGAGAATGTCAAGGGAAGCGTAAGCTTTAAGCGGTTTCAAAGCCAGACTAAAAAATCCCCAGATTACAAACGAGATAAATGCTGCCAGATAGTATTTTGAAAATTTCATGGAGCTGGTAAAGTGTATCAAATGGCGTGGATGGACTGTTTTTAGAAAACAGCAAAATTGTAACACGGGTTCGGAGGCACTGAAAATCATTCGTTTCTCAACTTATGATGTTTTAATAATGCAAAAACACGGAACCTTAGCCGACATTTTTGGCTTGATTTAAGTGTTAACGATACAATTTGAATATGACTTTTTCCGATATCAGGCTTGTAGCGACCGACATGGACGGGACGCTTTTGAACTCCAAACACGAAATACACGAATCCTTCTTCCCCATTTTCAGAAAATTAAAAGACCGCGGCGTGATATTTGTTGCTGCCAGCGGACGCCAATATTTCAATCTGGCCAAAGCATTGGAACAGGTGAAAGACGAAGTAATTTTTGCTGCGGAAAATGGCAGCTATGTTGTTTTTAAAGACGAAGAAATTCATATTCAGGCCATAGACGCGGACATTGTGAGGGAATTGGTAAAAATTTCCCGCCCTATCAAAGACACTTACGCGGTGATTTGCGGAAAGAAAAAGGCTTACGTCGAAAATGATGAACCTGAATTTATCAATCATTTAAAACTTTATTTCGAAAGATATGAGGTCGTTAAAGATCTGACGGAAGTTACGGATGACCAGTTTCTCAAATTCACACTTTGCGACCTGGCCGGTTCCGAGGCGAACAGTTATCCCCATTACAAGCATTTTGAGGACAAGTTGCAAGTGAAAGTTTCCGGGCCGATTTGGCTGGATATTTCACATAAAAAAGCCAATAAAGGGCGTGCTATGGAAGTTTTGCAGGAGAAATTCAATGTGACTTTTGACCAAACCATGATCTTCGGGGATTACCTTAATGACCTCGAAATGCTTCAAAAAGGACATTATTCTTACGCCATGGCCAATGCGCATCCGGATATCAAAAAAATAGCCCGTTTCATCGCTAAGAGTAACGATGAAAACGGGGTTGTTGAAATCCTTTCGGAAATTACCGATTAGCCTGCCGGCTAGTCGGTGTATTTTTTAAATATAGAAGTTGCCGTATGGCCGCCAAAACCGAATGTGTTGTTCAGTGCATAATTCACGGTTTGCTTCACGGAATCACCTAAGATAATGTTCATTCCTTCCGGCGTGGCATCATCCAGCGTCTCCGTATTGATCGTTCCCGGGATAATGTCATGCTTTACAGCCAGCGCGCAAACAATGGCCTCAATGGCTCCGGCTGCACCTAACAAGTGCCCTGTCATCGATTTTGTGGCGCTGATCGCAACCTGATGGTCGCCAAAAACAGTCTTAATTCCGTTCAGTTCGCTCATATCACCGAGTCCGGTTGACGTTGCGTGCGCATTTACGTAATCGATCTTGTCCGGCGTGATTTCCGCTTCTTTTAAAGCCTTTCTCATTCCCAAAGCGGCGCCCATTCCGTCCGGCGGCGTGCCCGTTAAGTGGTAAGCATCTGCTGCCATTCCGCCACCAACGATCTCTGCGTAGATTTTTGCACCGCGTGCCACTGCATAATCCAGATCTTCAAGGATCAATGCGGCCGCGCCTTCGCCCATGACGAATCCATCGCGGTCCTTATCGAACGGACGGGATGCCTTTTCAGGCAAGTCATTGCGTTTGGATAATGCCTGCGCCGCGCCAAAACCGCCCAGTGCTGAATAAATAATGGCTGCTTCCGATCCTCCCGCAACCATCAGCTTCGCTTTTCCCATTTTAATGGTATCAAAAGCGCTGATCACCGCTGTGTTGGACGATGCGCAAGCTGAAACGGTGCAGTAATTGGGTCCGTGCAGTTTGTGACGAATAGAAATAACGCCCGCTGCAATGTCCACGATCATTTTCGGAATAAAGAAGGGACTGAAACGTGGAACGCCATTCGATGCATGGAATTCCAGCAACTGATCTTCAAAAGTGCCCATTCCACCATTTCCTGTTGCCCAGATCACGCCCATATCATAGCGGTCTTCTACGTCAATGGTGCTGAAATCTAGTCCGGCGTCTTTAATTGCTGTGTCTGAAGCGGCTATCGCATACTGCGTGTGCAGGTCAAACTTTTTAAGCTCTTTCTTCTCAATATAATCTTCCGGATTGAAGTTGCGGACTTCGCAGCCGAATTGCGTCTTAAACTTAGAAACATCCATTTTCGTAATGGTAGCAGCACCGCTTTTACCATTCACAATATTTTCCCAAAATTCATCTACCGAATTTCCGAGGGGAGAGATAACTCCCAAACCAGTAACAACTACTCTTCTCATAAAAATTTAGAATTTTCTCGACAACATCAGAAGTTATTCTTCAAACTCCTGAGTCACTGCATCTTTGAATAAGGCTTCCACCATTTTTTGCACTCTTGGACCTACCAGCAATATCACCGGAATGACTATCGTATAGGCCATAATCCAGGATTTCAGCCAAATCACCAAAAAATTGGCAACAAATCCAATATTTATAGAAACCAAACTGAAGGAAATTATACCCGTGGTGATCACTCCCATAATCATCGCAAACGCAATTTTCTGCTTCATTTTCTGTTTTTATTAAGTTTTATAATTGTTACCGGCGGATACTTGATATTAAGCAACGGGCACAGGATTCATCGCCGCAAGCGCTTGTTCGGGAGATTGTAGGAATAATCCAAACAAGTCTGCTGTCCGGCCAACGCGGATTTCGTATGTTTCATTTTCAAATGCATGGATCAAAGCCTCGGCCACTTCACGGGCAGGAATGCCATTTTCTCCACCTATCTCTGTTGAAAAATCGGTGTTCACCAGCGGCGGCATCAGTTCAAAAACTTTAACGTCCGTTGATTTTTCCAATGTCAGGCGCAGCGACTGTGTGTAGGAATGCAATGCGGCCTTGCTGGCAGCATAAGTGGGGATCACGTGATTTGGTACGTATGCCACAATGCTTGATACATTTACGATAGCCGCTTCTGTTTGCACGCTCAGCAATGGCAACAGTTTTTGGTTAAGCCCAACAATGGATAGATAATTAGTCACGATTTCTTCTTCTGCCCTTTCATAAGCATTGTCAACACTATCAAGCACATAATAAGAGGCCGCTCCTGCATTGTTAATTACCACATTGATATTTGGAAAATCGCTTTTCAAAGTCGCAACCAGTTTGTCAACATCCTGCTTGTTAGCAACGTCACTTACAATCGCCGTTGTATTTTTAAGCTTCGATGCCGCACTGGCAAGCCGCGCCTCATTTCTGCCGGTAATAATAACGTTGTTGCCTTTTTCGGAAAAGATCTTTGCAATCTCAAATCCGATTCCTGCGCTTCCTCCTGTGATCAGAACTGTGTTCCCTGTAGTTTTCATTTTTGCTTTTGTTTAATTGAATTATCAAATATTAAATATACCGATCGGTATATTTATGGTTAAAAAAATAGTTACAAATCGTCAATCATTTTTTTCACGGCTCTCATTATGGATTTCCTGTATTGCAGCTTCCCGGTTACTTTACTGATCATAATGCCGCCTTCAACCAGCGCGATCAATGTGATGGCAACATCCTCCGGGTCAATGTCAGCGCTTAGCTCATTATCTGCAACACCTTTTTTTAATAATGCTTCAATTTTATTTTTCCAGGCATAAATGGCGTCGGCTGCTTTTTGGCGGAGTGGCGGATGCGTGTCGTCAGCTTCGATGGAAGTGTTGAGAATGGGGCAACCGCCTTCGGGAAAAGGATAAGTGAGAAAATTTTCATAAATGCGCACATATACCAGCAACTTCTCCTTCACCGATTTCTGCGCATCCATCTCAGCCTGAACGGCTGTAAACATTTTTTTCAGGTTGAAATCAAAAGCCGCCAGGGCCACTTCGTCCTTATTCCGAAAATTCCCGTAAATGCTTCCTTTCGTCAGGCCCGTTGCTTCGATCATATCATTAATTGAAGTGCCTGAATAGCCTTTTACATTGAAAATCGGTGCCGTTTTTTCAATAATAAATTGTCTGGTTTTTTCTGCCTTGTTCATGTGCTTCAAATTAACAATGCAAAAATATACCGTTCGGTATATTTTTGCAAGTAATCGCTCATTTATTTTTAATATTATTTTACCAAAACAAAAAAGCGGCCTGGTTTGGTGACCAGGCCGCTTAATCATCTCCAAAAGCTTATTTCTATTTCGCGCTTACACGCCATATCGTATTTCCGGAGTCGTCATTGACTAGCATAGAACCATCTTCCATAACCGTCACGCCAACCGGGCGACCGTAAACCTTCTTTTCGTTTTCTACGAAACCCGTCAAAAAATCTTCCGGCTTACCGGCAGGCTTACCGTTTTTGAAAGGCACGAAAATAACCTTGTAACCCGACAATTTCGAGCGGTTCCAGGAACCGTGCTGGCCGATGAATGCGCCATTCTGATATTTGGCCGGGAATTGTGTTTTGTCATAAAATGCAAGCCCTAATGAAGCCGTATGCGATCCAACAGGCACATCCGGCACGAGCGATTTTGCAACCAGGTCAGGCCGTTCGCCTTTTCTTCTAGGATCTTCGTTTTTACCAAAATAGGCATATGGCCAGCCATAAAATCCGCCTTCCTTCACGCTGGTAATGTAATCCGGCACCAGCTCGTCACCCAACTTATCACGCTCATTCACAGCCGTCCACAACATATTTGAGCCTGGAGCCCAGTCCATTCCAACCGGATTTCGCAAGCCGCTCGCATAGATCCTCTCACCCGATCCGTCCGGGTTAACCTCCAAAATATTAGCCCGCCGCTTTTCCTCATCGATTCCGTGATCTGCCACATTGCTGGCAGATCCAACCGAAATGTAAATTTTGGAGCCGTCTGCATTTGCCACCAAATTCCTCGTCCAGTGATTGTTATATCCGCCAGCAGGCAAATCCACGATCTTTTCTCCTTTGCTTGTGATTTTTGTTTCACCGCTTTTGTAAGGATATCGGTAAAGGCCATTCGTATTGGCCACATAGAAGTGATCTTTCAACACAAGCATTCCGAGCGGCTGTTTCAGATTTTCCATGAAAATTTCCCTGATCTCAGGCTTGCCATCTTTATTTACATCACGCAAAAGTGTGATCCTGTCCGCGCTCTTTTTTGTATTGGATTCTGCAACGAAAACGTCACCATTGGGTGCTACGTATGTCCAACGAGGGCTTTTGAGCTTATCGGCATATTTGGTAACAGTAAAACCTGCCGGGGCCACCGGCGTTTTTCCATCCGGCCATCCGGCTTCCTCGGGCCTGTTTTCAACCGATTCGGTCGTGAATGGCGCGGGTAATTTCAGGCTGTCTGTAACTGTTGCTACTGAATCTGATCCGCTGTTTGCGGCTTCTTCCTTTTCTTCTTCGCTAACCTTGCTGCTGCACCCGGCTAGTGATACGGCCAAACAGGCGCACGCGAGTATGAGGCTATTTCTCTTCATTTGTTGATGGATTTTAATATAAAAAGCAGATCATCGGTTTCTCAACCATTGATCTGCTTTTTTACAATAATGATGCCAGTTTGCTTGAAAGAGCACATTAGGCAACCAGGAACTATACTAATGCGCTGGTCAGAAGCTAACAGGAACCTCTACCACAGATGAAGCCCAGCCCATGAACATTTTGGCCGAAGTGTCTGAAACCTTCTCAAAAATGATCGAGAAATTTTCGATCGGCGCTTCTGCGTTCTTCACGGGAGCTGTTATGCGAAGCACATCATTTGCTTCTTTGTACTTGTATGCGCCCCAATAATCAAGGTCCGAGCTCAGGATAACTGTCCATTCTTTTTCGCCCGGAATGGTGAAAAGAGAATAGGTGCCTGCCTTTATTTTTTTGCCGCCAAATGTTGCATCCTGATAAAATTTGATTTCAGTGGATTCGTCCGCGCCCGTTCTCCACACCTTTCCATAAGGTTCCAATTTACCAAAAGCCTCTCTTCCTTTTAAATAAGGACGGCTGTATGAAACTTTCACCAACGCTTTTTCGCCGTCTTTGCGGTCGTGGGCAAAATGGTCAGGAAAGTAAGCAATGTCACGCGGACTTTTATCCAGCGGCCTGAATTTCTGCGCCTGCGCCGCAAATGCAACAATGATCAATGTCAAGGAAAGGAAAAATGCTTTTTTCATAAAAATGGATTGATTTTGAAAATAAAATTAAACTTAAAATCGAGCGTCACGCACAGGTTAAGCCAGCATCTTGCCACTCAAAACAGGTCGTGCGTCTTTTGCTTTGGCTAAAATAGCGAGGCTGCGCTTGAATTCAACCTGGACAGTATCGCCTTCGAATTTGCAAGTTACGGTTTCATAATGTGCTGTTTCGATAAATCGCCAGGTCATTTCAAATGTATTATCATCAACCCAGGCCCCGTTTCCGGCCACTTTTGTCAGTTTTTCACCCGGAACAGGCGTTAGTACGAGTTTCAGAGGCATCACTGAAAGATCGGTTAATCCCACTTTCCAATTGCCTAATCCATTCACGATTAAATGTTCGCCCTTATCATCATACATCCTGAAAAGGCACCAGCCTTTTGCAAATTCAAATGATACTTTATTCACTTTCAAGCTATTATCTGCAACTTTAAAGCTTTTGTTATTCAGTTTCGCAGTCAACTCAGCAGTTGGCTTTCCCGAAGTGAGCGGCAGTGCGAGCGTGGTCAATTTCTTTTGCAGCTGAGCTTGGATCTCCTTATCAGCAGGAACGCCCGTTGCTTTTACAGCCGCCAAAATGTTATTCCAAACGTGATCCAGAATGGCCTGCATATCGCCCGTTTCACTGGTAATTGCGATCACCATGTCTTCTTTGGGCATTACAATGCAGTATTGCCCATAAGCGCCATCACCCCGGTAAGCGCCATTCCGGCAACGCCAGAACTGATAACCATATCCTTGCAGCCAGTCATTTTCTTCCGGTTTTCTGGAACCGCCTTTGGACATAATGTGTGAACGCGTCGCTTCCTCCACCCATGCTGCCGGCAAAATGCGTTTGCCGTTCCACTCACCTTTTTGCAGATAAAGCTGCCCAAATTTGGCAATATCCTCTGTTTTTATCCGGAGTCCCCAGCCGCCTGTATTAATGCCGTTCGGATCCACTTCCCAATCGGGATCGTCAATGCCGAGCGGCTCGAACAAACGTGGCGTTAAATATTGCAGCAAGGTTTGTCCCGTGAGTTTTTGAATGATCGCGGAAAGCATATACGTCGCCGCACTGTTGTACACAAAGAATGTCCCGGGTTCATGCTCAACAGGTAACGAAAGGAATGCTTTCACCCAATTCTTTTCATTGGATTCCCTAACCCGTCCCGTAGCGTCTTTGTCATGCCCGGTGGACATGGTGAGCAGGTCTTTCACACGCATAGCAGCCAGGTTCGCGCTCACGGTTGCAGGTTTGTCATCCGGGAAGAACGATAAAACTTTATCTTCAACGGTCAGTTTTTTCTCTGCAACCGCCAGTCCGATGGCCGTAGAAGTAAAACTTTTGCTCAGTGAATACAGCGTATGCTTCATATCCGGGCCATAAGGTGCCCACCATCCTTCCGCAACGACTTTCCCCTGCCGCAGGATCATTAAGCTGTGCAAATTCAGCTTGTCCACTTCCACAGCCTTGGTGAAATCCAGAATATTTTTTGCCGACAATCCCTGGGATTCAGGCGAGCTCCTCGGTAACTGCCCGGAATGTAGTGTTGCAGCCCAGGCCGATGCCGGAATTGCACTGATTATGCCTAATTGTAATGCACCAAATCCAAGTTGTTGTAAAAATTCCCTGCGATTGTACGACATGTCTATGGAGAATAAATGTTCAGAAAAGTCAAATGGTCGGGTGGCTGTGGACAGGTCATGGACGATTTGTCTGCGGTAATAGTATCTTTGTGCTTACAAAAATATTTTTTGACCAACTGCGCAGCACTTTATGTCTTTCGAATCGCTTGGCTTGTCCGAACCATTATTAAAAACCATTGCCGAACAGAATTATACTCAACCTTATCCGATCCAACAGGAAGCAATTCCGGCTATTTTGAAAGGAAATGATGTGCTGGGCATTGCAAAGACGGGTTCAGGGAAAACGGCCAGCTTTGTGCTGCCTATTTTGGAATTATTTCAAAACAAACCTGCGGCCGCCAACAGGCACATTTCTGCATTGATCCTAGTTCCCACACGCGAGCTGGCGGTGCAGATTGCGGTTGTGTTTCAAACATTTGGCGAAAGGCTTCCCAGAAAAGTGAAGACGCTGGCAGTATATGGTGGCGTTTCTATTAACCCGCAAATGATTAGTTTGCAAGGTGTTGAAATCCTCGTGGCGACGCCCGGACGATTGATCGATCTGTTGTCACACAAGGCACTTAACATTTCTGAGACGCAGATCCTGGTTTTGGATGAGGCCGATAAAATGCTGAATCTGGGTTTTGCGGAAGAAATGAAGGACATCTTTTTTCTTTTGCCCAAAAAGCGTCAGAGCATTCTGTTTTCAGCAACATTGGGTGAAGAAATTGACCAGATCAATAAAACGCAACTCAGAAATCCGGTGCGCATTGAGATTGAGGAAGAGGAACAAAACCTCGATCTGATCAAGCAAACGGGTTATTTTGTTGATCCCGACCGAAGGGGACCATTGCTTCGCTATTTGATCAAAACACAGGAAATGAAGCAGGTTCTTGTGTTTGTTTCTGCAACCAGAACGGCTGATAATCTGGTTGAAAAACTAAATAAAAATGGAATTCAGGCGATGGCGATGCATAGCAAGAAAAGCCAGGGCGCCAGAACAGAGGCACTAAATAAATTTAAAGCAGGTAAACTGACGGTGCTTGTTGCCACCGATCTTGTTTCCCGCGGGATTGACATTCAATTCCTTCCCTATGTGATCAACTTTGAACTGCCACGATCACCAAAAGATTACGTGCACAGAATAGGCAGAACCGGCCGGGCTGAAGCGTCGGGAGAGGCGATTTCCCTGATCTGCCCGGAAGACGTTCACCATTTCACGATTATCCAGAAGAAAATGGGCAAACGCGTCGAAATGCATGAATCTTATGACCTGGAATTAATGGGTTACTGAGCTACTTTACTCTTGCTTTTAGCTGCCAGTTCCACAATGTCTTTCTTACTACCCGACCAGAATGCGATTTTCCGGCGGTTGAATGTATACGTTACAGCAACCGAATCTCCGAAACTAACAATGGCCGGATAGGAATATTCGTCTTCCTTTTTGCCCGTTGCAATGTCGAGTTTATCAGTCCAGTTTTGGCCGTTGTCGTAAGATAATGTGAGTGAAAGCGGCGATCTTGATCCCCAGTCTTCGTCGTCCGGGTTGTAGGCCAGCACCAATGTGCCGTCTGTCAGTTTGGCTAAATCGATTCCGCTGTTCGGGTTCGGCAAGCTTGTTTTCTTGATAGGCGTCCAGGTTTTCCCATTGTCGAAAGAATCGCTTCTGCCGATCACCCCGCCGGTGGTTCTAACCAGCATATGCACATTGCCAGGCTTGGATTCCCACAATGTTGGCTGAATTGCACCTTTTCCTTTTATTTCTGTTGTGTCAATTTTGAAATATGGGCTTGCAGTCCAGGTTTTGCCCTTGTCTGTGCTCCTATCCACAAAAACTTCCCAGCGGTTCACCTCGTTGGATGCGCCTGCCAGCCAATCGCCGTTGGATAGTTCAATGAGCTTATCTTTTACAGGACCTCTTCCTCCTTTGTCCCCCTTCACCAATTCGTATGCGTCCGACCATGTTTCACCATTATCCGTCGAAGTTTTCACCCATGTTTCCCAATGCGCTATTTCTTTTCCTACTTTGAAATATAAAATCACTTTCCCGTCCTCCGTTTTTTGCAACACCGGATTCCAGTGTGCGTCTTCCCTGATCTTGGCAACCTCTTTTGGCGCACTCCAATTGCCCGGCTCACCTTTGGAAACCCATATGCCCACATCCGGATTTTTTTCCTCCGTTCCTCCAAACCAAGCGATTAAATATTGGCCATTGTCGAGCCTTACAAGCGTAGACGCGTGACATTGTGCAAAATCACGCTTATCACCAAAAACGAACTCCTTATTACTTGCTAATGAATCTTTTATCTCATTTTCCGCAGTCTCCGATTTTTTGGAACCGCAGGAAGTTAACATGATCGAGGAGAGGAAAAAGCCGGTTAGTAAACTTGCAGACAAGATTTTCGGAACGTGCATAATTCGTTTGAGAAAGTAATGATTTTAAAAAGTACCCTATCTCGGGCCGATCAGGCTATTTATTTCAATAATTTCTTTAATTCATCCATCACCATGCCTGGTGCCTGTTCTTCATATAAAATGCGGTGAACAGCATTTGTTATCGGCAGGCTTACGAGGTGGATTTTGTTCATTTCGGTGATGCTTTTGGTTGCATAATAACCTTCTGCGATCATTTTCATTTCCAATTGCGCCGCCTTAACGCTGTATCCACGGCCGATCATGTTGCCAAAAAGGCGGTTTCGGCTGAACTGGGAATAGGCCGTTACGAGCAGATCCCCCAGATATGCAGAAGAACTCATGTTGCGTTCACGCGGATCGAGGGCGGTCACGAAATTTCCAATTTCCTGCATGGCGTTGGAGACGAGCACCGCCTGAAAATTGTCACCATAACCCAAACCGTGCGTAATCCCACAGGCCAGTGCAATGATATTTTTCATAACAGCCGCATATTCAACGCCGTAAAGATCGTCGAGCGGGTTGGCTGTTACGTAACGGCAGGTCATGAGTTTGGCAAAGTCCTCAGCGCTGGGGCATTCCGTGGAGGCAATGGATAAATAGGATTGTTTTTCCAAAGCAACTTCCTCCGCATGGCAAGGTCCGGCAATGACGCAGGTTTCGTGCAGATCGATGCCGTATTCCTTTGAAATCCAGTCGGTAATGAGCATATTCTTGTCCGGGACCATTCCTTTAATGGCCGAAACGATCCTTTTGCCCTGCAAATGTTTGCCGGACAGATCACGCAATGCTTCCTGGACAAATGCCGCGGGAACAGCCAGGATCACGTAATCTGCTCCTTTTACCGCGTCGGTGGTCTTTTCAAAAACCTTTACTTTTTTGGGAGAAAGGACAACATCGCTGAGATAGCTCGGATTGTGATGAAATTTCCGGATATGCTCAATGTCTTTTTGGTTGCGTAACCACCACCGGATCTGGACATTATTTTGTTCACAAAGGATCTTGATCAGCGCAGTTGCCCAGCTGCCCCCTCCTATCACCGCGATCTTGATGTTGTTTAAAAAACTCATTTGGAAGCCTGAAAAGCTGTTCAGGCGTAATTTGGATGTGATTGAATGTTTCCAAAAATGAGAAGATTTTGACAGAAAATAAAAAATCCTTGCAGCAAAGCCGCAAGGATTTTCTTTTTTAACCTAAACTAAATCGAACTTATTACATTTTTACAACGTATCAGTTTGCGTTTTCATTTGATTTTTTATCGTCTTTTTTCACTTCTTCTTTCTTTTTTTCTACCAGGTCACCATTCTTAAGGTTTTTCGACACTGCAATGTAAGGTCCGGAGATAATTCTGTCACCAGGTTTAAGGCCCGAAAGGATTTCAATATTTTCAAAATCGCTGATCCCGGTTTTCACTTCTTTCATTTCCGCTTTCCCGTTCACATCAATGAACACGATTTCTTTGATCAATTCCACTTTCTTAGGTTTTTTCTCATCCTCTTCGGCAGGCGCCTGATCCGATTGCTCTCCGGGACGCGCGCCTGCTGCCACGGGGGGCGTTGTGCTTCTAGTGGTTACAGCAGCGATAGGAACCGAAATCACATCATTTTTACGCTCTGTGATAATTTCCACAGACGCAGTCATTCCAGGCTTAAATGGGTAAGATTTTTTTGATTTGGAAATCAGCAGATCAGCGAACGATTCATTTAAGATTTTCACCTTCACTTCAAATTCCGTCACCGCATCAGCGGATGCACTTGAAACAGACGTGCTTGTGGATGTGGAGGAAGCGAGGCCTGCGGCTGTGTTTGCAATTTCCTTTACTATACCCCTGAACTTGCGCCCGGAAGCACTATATGCGTCCACGTCGATCTCGGCTGTGTCGCCCAGCGCAACGCGCACAATGTCGTTCTCATTCACATTCACACGCACTTCCATGTTACTGAGGTTGGCAATGCGCATCATTTCCGTTCCGGCCATCTGGGAAGTTCCTACCACGCGTTCACCGGCTTCCACATTCAATAAAGATACAACGCCGCTTACCGGCGCGAATATGCTGGTTTTACGAAGGTTCTCAGCAGCGTCTTTCAAGCTCGCCTCCGCGCTTTTAATGTTATACAATGCTGCCGAAACATTGGCCTTGGAAGATTCTACGTCCTGTTGCGCAACCCCGAATGTAGATGCAAACTGCTCGTAATCTGCTGCTGAAATCACTTTATCATTGTAAAGCTTCTTATTTCTGTCAAAGTTTGCTTTGGCTTGGATCAAACGCGCTTCCGACTGCGAAACCATTGCTTTGGTTTGCTCGTAATTGGCTTTGCTGGAATTCACTGCTGCCTGCGCGCGAGCCATTAACGATTCATAGTTGTCGGGACGGATTTTCAATAAAAGCTGTCCTTTTACAACGGAATCGCCTTCTGCAACATTCAGACTGATAATTTCCCCAGAAACGTCCGGGCTGAGTTTTACCTCAACCTCCGGCTGAACTTTCCCCGACGCGCTGACGCGCTCTATGATATCCGTCTTTTTAACATTGGTATATTCCACCTCGGTGGCTTTGGGTTTGCCAATGTAACCGGCCTGTTTTGCTCCAAATAAACCCGCTACAAGAAGTGCGACAATGCCTGCTGTAATCCACCAGATTCGTTTCGAAGATTTACGTGCCATATTTATTTTGGTTACGATTAATTGTTGATTGAGGATAATGGGGCATTAAGCGCAGGGATAAAGCACTATTTAAAAATCCGATAAAGGACGGTTCATGTAAAAGTCAAGGATTTTTGTCCTGAAAACGTAATCATATTTAGCCTGAACGAGGTTTCCGTTTGCCCTGTCCAGGTTTGCTTTGGCAATACTGTATTCAACGGAGTTAATTGAGCCCACATCAAAACGTACTTGCGAAACGCGGAATGTTTCCTGTAACGCCCGCACCTGATTGGCCGTTGCGGAGTAACGCTTGGCTGCATTCGTCATATCAATGTAAGCCTGTTCTACATTTTTGCGAATGGTCAGCTGAACTTGCTGAGCCTGATACTCATAGGTTTTTTGCTGGATCTTGGCGTTGGCAACATTGTATTTCACCCTGAAATTGGTGAAAATGGGAATGGTCAGATTGAGGTTGACGGCCGAGTTACGGTTGAAGTTCAATTGATCCAGATAGCGAAAAGTGCGCATTTCACCATTTTGGGTCCTTATTTTCTGTACAATAGGAACTTGCTTATTATCAATAACAACATAGTCTGTCAGGGAAATCACATCTCTTGTCGTAAAGCCCGTTCCATCTCCAACGAAACGTTCATCCGGCGCAGCACTTGAAAATGCGGTATAGATTCCTCCGTTTAATGTTAATGACGGCAAAGCCGCTCCTTTTGCAAGGTCAATGTTTGTTTTCGCTGCCGCAATGCGCAATTCCGCCGCTTGCATTTGCGGCAGACTTCCGCGGGCTACATCAAATATTTCCTGGATTGTGGCATCATAGGTCTTTAATGTCGGATCAGCCACCTGGATCATCACCACATTGATCTGTTCGCTGCCGGGCATATTCATAAATTGTTTCAGATTCAGCTTGGCAGTTTCAAGGTTATTTTCCGCATTTACCAATGTTAGCTCGTCATTGGCCAGCTGGGCTTTCAGATCGAGCGAATTGCTTTCTGCCAATGTTCCGGCGTCAACCAGTTTTCCGGTGCGTTCAACTTGTAACTGAGACGCTTCCACTTGTCGTTTCGCCACCTCGATCAGTTCAACGTTAGTCATCACTTGCAAATAGGATAGTGCAACATTGAGCATAATGTCATTACGGGCAGCATCCAGATCCTTGGCGCTTGCCTGGTAATTTTCATTATTGAACTTGATGTTATTTTTAATCTGAAAGCCGTTGAACAATGTGATCTGTCCGCCGAGCTGGTAGTTGTTCGAATTTACATTCTGCTGAACAAACTGGTTGGTAAAAGGATCAATATTTCTACCGGAACTGAAACCCTGGCTGGCGCTGAAACTGATACTTGGCCAGCGTTGCCATTTGGATTGGGCGTAAATATTGCCATTCGTCTGAACGGTAAGCTCTGAAATTTTTACCGAAGGATTGGTTTCAAGCGCGATCCGGATGCAATCTTCGAGTGAATAGGTGTTGGCCGCCTGGCTGGTATCTTTCTGTGCAAAAGCTGTGTTTCCCGCGACACATACACAAAATACAATGAAAAGAACTGCGGATTTGCGTAAGGATTTAAACATAAGCGGTTCAGAGTTAGATGATCAATATTAGTGTTTACCAGAAAAAACAGCCATCCATTTTATACGGACGGTTGCATATCGGGGGTAAAAGGGTATTTCGTGTTGGATCGCTGAAAATCAGTGGAAAAATAAGTAACCAAGCCATATTCCAGCCAAAACGCCTATCAAATCGGCGATTAATCCGGCTACAATGGCGTATCGGGTGTTCTTGATACCTACCGAACCAAAATATAAGGCAACAATATAGAGCGTTGTGTCTGCCGAGCCCTGGAAAATACAGACCAGGCGCCCAATAAATGAGTCGGGGCCGAATTCTTTCATGGCGTCGATCATTAATGCCCGGGCACCGCTCCCGCTGAGTGGTTTCATCAGCGCAACGGGTAAAGCATCTGTAAAGTCCGTGTTCATCCCGGTTAGGGCAAACATCCATTTCAGTCCGTCAATCAGATAATCCATCGCGCCGCACGCCCTGAACGCGCTGATCGCAACAAGAAGTCCTACCAGATATGGAATGATCGTGACAGAGGTTGTAAATCCGGCCTTTGCCCCCTCTATAAATGTTTCAAAAACATTCACCTTCCGATACATTCCCCAAAATAGAAATCCAGCCACAACACCCAGCAGCACAGAATTGCCTACGAAAATAGAGACTGTTTCGATCTGCTCTTTTGGCAAACTTGATAAATACCACAAAATCAATGCAATGATGGTGGTAATGCTACCCAAGCCGAGCATTACAGTCCGGTTGAAGAGATTGATCCTTTGCCAGGCAGCCGTGATCAGCATACTCACAACCGTGGTAATATAAGTGCCCACAACGCAGGGGATAAAAACATCCGAAGGGCTTTCCGCTCCAAGAATGGCTCTTTGTGCAATGATAGATAGCGGGATAATTTGCAAACCGGAAGTGTGCAAAACCAAAAACATGATTTGCGCATTGGAAGCCGTGTCCTTACTCGGATTAAGCTCCTGCAAACTCTGCATGGCCTTTAATCCGAAAGGTGTAGCAGCATTATCCAGCCCGAGAAAATTAGCGGAAAAATTCATGATCATCTGACCATTCGCAGGGTGATCCTTAGGAACTTCCGGAAAGAGCTTATTGAAAAACGGCCCTATAAACCTCGCCAGCGCATTAATAATCCCGGCTTTTTCACCCACATTCAAAATCCCCAGAAAAAACGCCATCACACCGGTAAGAGGCAAAGCAATGTCCATCACCGCAACTTTGGCCATTTCCAGCATTCCCTCCGTAATTGCCTTAAAAGTCTGCACATCCCCGGTTAGGATAAATTTCAAAAAGGCAATGACAAATGCAATGACAAAAAATCCTACGAAAATATAGTTTAACGCCATGAGTTAGGTTCGGGGTGACAGGCAGGTTAGGTAACGATTTGTTTCGAATGCCGAAAGTAAAATATTTTATTTAATGTAAATAACAAAGGTATATTGCAAAGTAGTAGCAGCATCTCAAACCAAATAGTGATTCCAATGAAGTATTGCAGCCTTTTTCTCCTGCTAACATTGTTTGCGTGTAACCAGAATACCAAAAATAAAGACGGCCAGGAATCCGGAATTGTCAATGACACCATCCCTGCGGAAAGAAAAGTGGTTGAAAACAGCGCAGTAGCCAGTTATACCGAAAAAGTTAAAGACCCGCTCAACGACTGGCGCTTTTCCGTGGACGTGTATGAAACGAAATCAACATTTAATTTTTTGGTTAAAATAAAATACAAAGAACTCGATGCCGAAGACAACATCAAGATCCCCAACTTCGGCATTATGCCCAAAGTGGAGGTCCGCAAAGGCAAAGAAGAGCTTTCCTGCATCATTGGTTTTCTGGACAAAAGCGGTGAATTTAAAGAATACAAGCTTGTTCAGGTAAAAAATCAGGAGTTGAAGATCTCCACCATTAAGCATTACGCAAGAACTTTGTATAAAGTGAAGAAATAACGATTTTTATTGATTGAATTAAATGCAAAAGAGCCTGGTTTCCCAGGCTCTTTGTTTATTATATAGCATAATGATTTTATGCTTTAAAAACCTCGTCCATCTTCTCCCGGATGGTTAGCAACCGTTTCCGATCGCCGCCTGCGACTTCCGCCGAGGCCCAGCCTGAGTAGCCGATTTTTTGGAGGGCTTTGTTTACTTCGGGCCAATTATTATCACCTTCCATAAACTCTACATCAAACCCTTTCCAAAGACCCAGGTCATTCTGTTTTTTAAAACTGAATTCTTTCAAATGAAGCTTTAAAATGCGCTTATTCAATGCTTCGATCCAGGAAGCCGGCCAACTGTAGCGTAGCACATTTCCAACGTCAAAATACCAGCCAACCATGGGGTGTTTGAAGTCATCGACATACTTTGCTGCTTCCAGCGGACTTAGCAAAAATTGGTTCCAAACGTTCTCAATCGCTATTTTAACACCTGTTTTTTCCGCTATGGGGAGCAGTTTGCGAATCTCTGCCTGCGAACGTTCATAGGCTTCTCCATAAGTTACAGTTGCATTAACCACACCTGGCACAACCAGCACGGTGTTCCCGCCATATTCTTTGGTGTCCCACAATGCTTTTTCAATGGACTTGGCACATTCTTCCCTTTTCTTTGGATCAGGATCCGATAATGGCAGCTTCCAGTGCATCGAATTAACAGTGCCGGGAATCAGCAAACCGGTTTTATCTCTGGCCGCAAGGACCTCCTTCATATCCAGTTTGTCGGGAGAATCAAGTTCCACTCCGTCGTAACCAAGATCTTTTAGTAATTTAAACTTGTCCATTACTGACAAATCCTCTTTCACCATCCCCCACATCAGGCTCTTTTTCACCATTGGTCTGGCCAATGGACTAGCAGGTGTTAGGATAGATGACCCTGGATTTGTAAGCATTGATGCATTGGCAGCCGATGCAGTGCCTACTGTGGCCGCACCAACAGCAGCGCCGGTTGCAGCGAGCGCTGAGTTTTTCAGAAAATCTCTTCTTTGCATAAGATCTTATGAAAACGCGGTGATACCAGGTTTAGCAACTTCAACAACCGGCGGCTTCATATCAAAACTATATGTGTCTGGCCCCAGTTTCTCTGTCGAGTTCATTGCTTCATCCCAGGTTACGCGCTTTCCAGTATACGCAGCCATTCGTCCCATGATGGCGATTAGCGTGCTTTGCGCCATAAATTCACCATCGTTCACGTGTTTACCGCTTCTGATAGAGGCAAAAAGTTCGTTATGCTCAGTCTGGTACATGTCGTTTTGCGCACCTGTGTACTTCCATGGATTTTGTCCAAAGATTTCATGCACATTTCTTGCGCAGTTTACCATTGCACGGCCTTTTGTTCCAATCGTTTCAACCAGATAACTGTTTTCGCAGTTGGCTTGCTGTCTTGAATGGTGGAAACCTTTTGCTCCGTTTTCGTAGTCGTAAACGACAGAGAAGTGATCAAAAATGTTACCAAAAAGAGAATCTGTACGAACCTGACGACCACCTGTTCCTACTGCGGAAACCGGCAATTTGCCGCCCATTGCCCACGACATCATGTCAATGCTGTGCACGGCCTGCTCTACGATGTGGTCACCTGCCAGCCATGTATAGTAAGTCCAGTTGCGCAACACATATTCCGCGTCTGTCCAGCCTTGCACGCGTGGGAAAGACCACAATGTGCCTGTGTCGTAAGTGTTATAAATTGCAGAAATATCACCAACAGCGCCATCCAGTATCTTTCCGAAACTTGCACGCTTTGGCTCATGGTAACGCCAGCAGAAGCCGGACATTAAAGCAAGATTTTTTTGTTTTGCCAATTTGGCCGCGTCAAGTACTTTACGAACGCCCGGTGCATCAACTGCAACTGGTTTTTCGCAGAAAACGTGCTTACCGGCATTGATAGCAGCCGTTAAATGCTCAGGACGGAAATGTGGAGGCGTTGCAAGAATTACAACATCAACACCCGAATCAAGTACTTTTTTGAAAGCATCAAATCCTACAAATTTATGACCATCATCGACTTTCACTTTTGCACCATGCACTTTCGTCAGGTTTTCAAGCGAAGAATCCATTTTGTCTTTGAATATATCTCCCATTGCGTGGAGAACAACATTAGGATCAGCTTTTAAAGCCTGGTTAGCTGCACCGGAACCACGTCCGCCGCAACCGATCAAACCTATTTTCAAAGTCTCAGCATTAACCCCTGCAAATGCACGGTTTGGATTGAGGATCGTAATGGCTGGTAAAGTGCTGCCTGCCAGCGCAATGCTTGCCATTTTCAGAACATCTCTTCGAGAAGTACTCATTGGGAATTAAGGATTAGGTGATAAAATTTATGATACATACATGATCTTTCGGAGCAATAAAGATAGAAAGTTCTGTTATTTTTCCAGCAAAGATGAACCAAAAAATCATTTTGCGTGCTCGATAACACACAAAATCTTATAACGTCTGTTTTCATTTTTGCATACATTTATATTCCGAAACTTCACATTCCTCTATGATTCACGATAATTTACTATTAATCATTTCCCTGCTTTTTATTGTCTCAATGCTCACGATGCTGAGCGAAAAAATTGGAGTCTCCTATCCTATCTTTTTGGTTATCGCAGGTTTACTCATCAGTTTCATCCCGGGCATGCCGCATATGCAGCTCGAACCAGACTGGGTTTTTCTGATCTTTTTGCCCCCACTTTTATACTCGGCGGCCTGGAATACTTCCTGGAAAGATTTCTGGCAATCGCGGCGACCCATTGGACTGCTTTCTATCGGTCTGGTTGTCTTCACAGCAACCGCTGTCGCTTATCTTTCCAGTTCGATCATTCCTGGATTTACATTGGCTATGGGCTTTTTGCTGGGCGGCGTTATTTCTCCGCCGGATGCTGTGGCGGCCACTTCTGTTCTTCAGGGACTTAAAGTGCCCAAAAAAGTCGTTACAGTTCTTGAAGGCGAAAGTCTTGTCAATGATGCTTCTTCGCTGATCGTGTTCCGTTTCGCGCTGGCGACCATTGCCACAGGCGAGTTTGTGCTTTGGAAGGCGGGGCTGGACTTTTTCCTGGTAGCGGGCATGGGGATCGTGGTGGGGCTTGCCATTGCCACTGTGCTTTACTTTGTACATAAATATTTCCCGACCACACCGGCCATCGACACGGCGCTTACATTCATTACGCCTTATATGATGTACATCGCGGCGGAGCATTTCGAATATTCAGGTGTATTGGCGGTCGTGAGCGGCGGTTTGTTTTTGAGCTTCCGGGCGCACGAAGTTTTTGCATATCAATCGCGGATGCAGAGCACTTATGTATGGGAAACGGTGATTTTTCTATTGAATGGCATTGTTTTTATTCTGATAGGCCTGCAATTGCCGGAAGTAATGAAGGGTCTTGGCGCTTACTCATTGCTTCAGCTTATTTCATATGCCGTTATTATCAGCGTTGTTACCATCATTATCCGCATTATCTGGGTCTATCCGGGCACTTATCTTCCCCGCATTTTGTCCAAAAAAGTAAGGGAGAAAGAGGTTCGGCCAAACTGGCGGACCACCTTTATCGTAGCATGGAGCGGCATGCGTGGCGTTGTCTCGCTCGCTTCTGCATTAGCCATTCCCCTAACCCTGGACGGCAGAGCATATCCAAACCGTGATCTTATTTTGTTTATCACTTTTGTAGTGATCCTTTTTACGCTCGTCTTACAAGGATTAAGCCTTCCTTGGCTCATCCGTGTGCTCAAAATTGAGGATCCGGGCGAGAACATGACCGAGCAAAAAGCGATTATCAATGCGCGTCTGGCGACGGTTAGTCTGGAATATATGCAGTCTAATTATGAAGGCGAAATCTCGCAGTTCGAGCCTTTCAGACTTCTGAAAGACCGCTACGAAAAGATCATCGAGCTGGCCGATACGCGTTATATGGATGTTGACAACAACGCAACCATTGGCTTTGCAAGGGCTTACCGGAAAATGCTCGTGGAAATTGTAGGCATTAAGCGTGAGGAGATAAGAAAAATTCGCCGGGACCAGGTGTGTTCCGACGAATTGATAAGGACAAAGGAAAGGGAATTGGACCTGGAAGAAGCAAGGCTGAGAAACTCAGGCTGACATTAATCCCAAGCCACTTCGATCACAAAATTTTTGAGGTCAATGGTCGTGAAACGCTCGCCGTTCTGACGTTTCAGCGCAATTTTGCCGTTTTGAATTTTGGCCACTTGCTGCGCGATGACATCTTTATCGGTTTTCTTTCTATAAATCGCGACCATTTGATCTTCACTATCAACATCAACGTCGATGCTGCGTCCTTTTGCATTGATTAGCTTCGCATTATCAGGCAAATAGGGCGCTTTGGCCAGGGCAAGCGCACGGGAAGCCTGTGGCACGCCATAGCCCACAAAATTGTTGCCATAAGGATATAAATGCGCTGATTTCTCGATGAGGCTGATCAGCTCTTTGTTTGTCAATTTTGGATTTGCTTGTAAAAGACAAGCCGCAAAACCAGTAATGACCGGCGCGGATAATGAAGTTCCATATAATGAAAAGCAGGAAACATTAGGCTTTACATAAGATAAAAACTCGGGCCCTACGCTGCTATAACCGATTCTGTTCCAGAGCTTTCCATTGGTTGCACCTACGGCAAGAACGCCTTTTGCATCCGCCGGGGCCGAAACAATTTCCCAGCTTTTATCATCGCCTTCATTTCCAGCTGAGACGATCAGCATAATGCCTTTTCTGTCCGAGGCAATCTGTGCGGCTTTTGAAATGGCGGAGGTTTTGCCGTCCATTTGGGAAGGAATGTAATTTTCTTTTGGGTCTGAAAATCCTTTGGCATAACCCAAGGATGTGTTGATCAAACGCACGCCCAGGCTGTCCATCCACTCCATGGCTGCGATCCAGTTATCCTCCTCGCCCCTGTATTCGCGCAATGAATAATCAGTTCTGGCCAAATAAAACTTGGCATTGGTGGCCATGCCATATTGGATCTCATCCTGAAAATCAATGCCTGCAATGGCAGCCAAAACCTCTGTTCCGTGCATGTCCGAAAATGATTCAGCGGTGCTGAAGAGCAATTCACCCGAGCGGCCCGGCTTTACGTAATCGCGGATGCCTAATATTCTTTTGTTGGAAAAAATCTGTGTTAGGGAAAGGGAAGAATCGGCGCCATAAAAACCGGCGTCGATCACGCCTATGGTCACGTCTTTGGCTGAAATATTCTCCTTTGTAAATGCATTAGCCTGAACTTGCGACATTACCGGCGCCATTTGTGCCTTTTCAATGGCCTTGGTGCGGGCAATGTAAAATCCGGGATCGATAGGAACCACTTCCTGGACAAAATCCAGTTCACGAACTTTCATCGCCTGTTCGCTCGTCAAGATCGCCGAAACCGCATTCAGCCATTTGGAACGGTTGATAATATTGACAGATTGTTCGCGCAACGCCCGCTCGTAATCGCCTTTTACAGGCAGGTCCATTTCGTCAGAAGCGACGAGACCCATTTTAAGGCGGTTTTCAAGCGTTAATGCAGAAACAGCCGGTGCGGCGTTCAGGTCCTTGTTTTTGAGATAAATCCAATATTTCGGACTTGCCGACAAAATAAAAGGAGCAAAAACAAACGCAAGCAGAAACAATCTTTTCATGAATATTATCATAGTTAGGTTATATCGTCGATCGAAAAAATCAACATTTTGGTATATCACGCTCAGAACCAAACAAAAGGAATTTTGCAGTTTTGTCGCTCTATTTTTGAACAAGATAAACGTAATTTTACAAATTAAATTACCAGTTACAAAATTTAGCACCTATGCGTTATGATCCTATTGGCAAGGACCTTTTTATAGAAAATCGCCGCCGACTTAACCAATTATTGAAGCCAAAATCATTGGTTATATTGAATTCCAACGACGTTATGCCCACTAATGCTGACGGCTCAATGGGTTTCAAGCAAAATTCAGACCTGTTCTATCTTACTGGCGTGGATCAGGAGGAAACCATCCTCGTTCTCTCTCCCGAACACCCTGATGAAAAGCTCCGGGAAGTCCTTTTTTTGAGAGAAACCAATGAAACAATCGCCGTCTGGGAAGGTGAAAAACTGACCAAAGAGCAAGCACGCGAACAAACGGGCATCAAAACTATTTATTGGACGCATCAATACGAAACCGTTTTCAGGAACATTGTTTTTGAAGCCGACAATGTTTATTTGAATACGAATGAGCACACCAGAAACGACTCCCAGGTGCAGACCCGCGAGACGCGTTTTGTAAATGAATTCAGGGAAAAGTATCCCATTCATACATTGGCCAGGCTGGCGCCGCTGATGCACCAGCTCCGGGCCATTAAGCAGCCTCAGGAAATTGAATTGCTTCAAAAAGCCTGCGACATTACCAAACTTGGTTTCGAGCGGCTTTTGACATTTGTAAAGCCGGGTGTTCAGGAATTCGAAATTGAAGCCGAATTGCTGCACGAATTTATTTGTAATCGCTCCAAAGGCTTTGCTTACCAACCCATTATCGCGTCCGGTGCAAATGCATGCGTGCTGCATTACATTCAAAATGACCAGCCTTGTAACGATGGCGACATTCTTTTGCTGGATGTTGCGGCTGAATATGCCAATTACGGAGCGGATCTGACCCGGAGCATTCCGGTGAATGGTCGTTTCACGAAGCGGCAGCGTGACGTTTACGATGCTGTTTTAAGGGTTTTCAAAGTGGCAAAAGGCATGTTGGTTGCCGGAAATATTTGGGATGAATATCATTTGGAAGTCGGAAAAATCATGGAAAGTGAGTTGATCGGCCTGGGATTGATTACAAAAGACGACATTGCCAAGCAAGATCCTGAAACGCCTGCATATAAGAAATATTTCCCGCACGGCACTTCGCATTTTCTGGGCCTCGACATTCACGACGTAGGCAACAAATACCGCCGTTTCGAGCCAGGAATGGTATTTACCTGCGAACCCGGCATCTACATTCGCGAAGAAGGATTGGGCATTCGTCTGGAAAACGACATTCTGATTACAGAAAACGGAAACCTGGATTTAATGGCGCATATCCCGATTGAAGCAGAGGAGATTGAGGAGATGATGAACCGTTAAGTTGAATGCTTTGAAGCATTCTTTTTGTAAATTTGTTCAGATCAAATTGAATCAAATGGAAAACACGATCAATTTTAACATTCCGTTGTCATTTCAGCAGCTCGTCGATTTGGTAAGGCAGTTGCCAAGGCCCGAGCGTGAAAAACTGGTTACAGCTATTCGAGAGGAGGACCTGGATGAAGACGAACCGACCAAAGCTCAAATTCTTGAAAATTTGAAGCAGGATTACATTGCTTTAAAGGCAGGAACATTAAAAACTTGGCCCTTAAAAGAGGTGTTGAATGAACTATGAATTAATTGTTTCCACACACTTTAAAAAAGAATTAAAACGGCTTGCCAAAAAATACGCCTCATTAAAAGAAGACGTTTTTGAGCTTGGTGAAAGCCTAGCCGATAATCCTGCTCAGGGCTCACCGATTGGAAAGAATTGCTTTAAAATCCGCTTGGGGATTAAGAGCAAAGGCAGAGGAAAAAGTGGCGGTGCAAGGGTAATTACCTGTGTTTTTACTTTGCAGGAGGAAGTGGTGCTCCTTAGCATTTATGACAAAGCTGAAAAAGAGAACATCAATGCAAAAGAGCTTGAAGACTTGCTCAACGCTATTGACAGAACACAGTAAAATAATACCACATCCATCAAAAGCCGGGAGATTTAGCGTCTTTCCGGCTTTTGAGTCTTAACAACCTTTGGTTTTGGAAATGGAGTTATTGCCGGAAGACGTTTATAAGCTGTTGATATCGTTTTTTCTAGGTGCCATTATCGGCACCGAGCGGGAATACCGCAGCAAGTCGGCTGGGTTGCGGACCATGATCCTGATTGCGGTTGGCTCTACATTATTTACAATTATTTCCATTAAGATCAGTTCGGATGCGGGGCGGATTGCTGCTAACATTGTGACGGGAATCGGTTTTATTGGCGCGGGGATCATTTTCCGGGAAAATAACCGGGTCGTAGGCATTACAACGGCGGCGATTGTGTGGGTGACGGCAGCGGTGGGAATGGGCATTGGTGCTGGTTTTTACGAGGTAACGATCGCAACATTCATTATTTCCGGCTTGTCGTTGGTTATCCTGGCCCCTATCCAGAAATTTATCCGCAAAAAAAGCCAGATCAGGAATTACAGGCTCGTGTGCCCTTATGAAAGAAAAACCCTGAAACGATATGAGGAGCTTTTTAAGGATAATGATCTTAAAATTTTGCAAGGCCAGCAAAGCCGTTCTGGCGGCCAGATTACCGGCAGCTGGACATTGCAAGGCTCGGAAAAGAAGCACGAAAAGCTCACGCACCATTTGCTGAATGACTCTGGAATCATAGAATTCGACTTTTAGCAAAATTCGGAATGTGCTTTCAGGATTAGATTTTGATTAAAAACAGATGTAAAGTCCCTTCCTACGCGTCTTTTGAGAACAGGGGAACGTTATAACATAGGCGAGGGAAACTTTATATCTGAAAATTACTTTATAAATAAAACAAACCCACTTTTCAAGAAAGATTTGCAGGGCTACAACCATGTAAATCGGAATTACATTGCTTCGTTATGTCTGACATCATTAAACAAAAGCTTTGGGAAATACTAGCCCTGAACACCTCCGGACCTGAGGCAGATTGGTTACAAAACCGGGCTTGTGCAAGTCCTATGGACCTGATGACCGCTTTTGTCGCTGCGCCCAGGTTTCTCGTAAAAAAAATCATTTCATTAGATCAAGATCAAAAATGGGAGCTCAATGCTGAGATTCCCGGATTTTCCGTTGACGGCTGGTCACTGGTAAGGCTGGCGCGCGTTTGGCTGCTGACACATCTCGATCCTTCTGATAAAGAGGAATATGTCAAAAACATTGAAACGCTCTTCGACACGGCTGAAATGAATGAGCTGGTGGCGCTTTATTCAGCATTACCAGTCCTTTCTTATCCGGATCAATGGCTTTTCAGGGCGACCGACGCGGTTCGCTCGAATATGGGTTTTGTGTTTGATGCCATTGCTCTGCATAATCCTTATCCGGAGAAATATTTCAGCGAACTGGCCTGGAATCAGCTGGTTTTAAAAACCATATTCAATGATAAGCCCATTCATTTTATTGAAGGTTTGGAAAATAGAGCCAACGAAAAACTGGCAATGACGCTTTCCGACTTTGCGCACGAACGCTGGGCAGCAGGAAGGAGTGTTCCGGCGCAGGTTTGGCGGCTGGCGGGTAAATTCATGAACCCCATTTTGCTGGCTGATATGCAGCATTTACTTGATTCTGAAAACGTGGATGATCATAGGGCAGCCGCTTTGGCTTGCAATGATTCGTCGCTTGCTCAGGCCAATTATCTTTTGGCTAAATACATTGATCTTGAAAAATCGGTTAAGTCCGGGGCTTTAACCTGGGCGGATCTTGAACACTGACACCTGAACCTATGTGCCTCAACAATAACGATACAGCACCGAATCCTTCGCATTTTGAAGACAGCGAAGAAACCGTCGCTGCCCCTGCGCACCGCGACATTGCCTGGAACGACTATAAAGACCTGATCAAAGGAATGCGCTTTTTTGACCCGCATATCCATATGGTTTCTCGCACGACAGACGACTACCAGGCCATGCACCAAGCCGGCATTGTGGCTTTGATCGAACCGGCTTTCTGGGTTGGGCAGCCCCGCACGGGGCTTTCGAGCTTCAAGGATTATTATAGTAGTCTGGTTGGCTGGGAAAGATTCCGCTCTTCGCAATTTGGCATTAAACATTACTGCACAATGGGACTGAACTCCCGCGAAGCGAATAATGAGCCTCTTGCTGAGCAGGTTATGGAAATCCTGCCATTATACATTTACAAAGAAGGCGTTGTCGGCGTGGGCGAAATTGGTTTTGATGACCAGACGCCTGCCGAAGAAAAATATTACCGATTACAGCTCGAACTGGCTAAATCAGCCAAGCTTCCGGTGCAGATCCACACTCCGCACCGCGACAAGAAAAAAGGAACGGAGCGCAGCATGGCCATTGCATTGGAACACGGTATTGATCCTTCTTGGGTGATCGTGGATCATAATAATGAAGAAACGGTCAAGAGTGTTTTGGACAAAGGTTTTTGGGCGGCATTCACGATTTATCCTTTTACAAAAATGGGTAATGAGCGAATGGTTAAAGTAGTGGAACAATATGGTCCCGAACGCATTATGGTCAATTCTGCGGCCGACTGGGGCATTTCCGATCCGCTTGCGATTCCGAAAACGGCTGCATTAATGAAGATGCGTGGCATTTCGGATGAAACGATCAGATTGGTAACTTACCAAAATGCGATTGACGCTTTTGGCAAAAGCGGGCAGATTGACGTGACCGATTTTGAGTCGGGATATGCGATTGACCACACCGAAAAGTTTCATGGAAACAGCATTCTGCGGGGCGGACAGCAGCCTTCTCCTGCCAAAGATTCATTAGTAATTAATTAAAGTGAGCAGTTTAAAACCCTATCTGCAGCTAACCCGTCCTGCCAATGTCGTCACCGCATTCACCGATATTTTTGCGGGAATGGCCATTGTACAATTTGCTTTTTCAGATTACAATCCGGCGCTGCTTCTTGTCTCAACATTAGGCTTATATGCGGGTGGCGTGGTTATGAACGATGTTTTTGACGCAAAGCTCGACGCTATTGAACGGCCCGAACGGCCGATCCCAAGCGGGAAGGTGCCTTTGAAATCGGCTGCTATGCTCGGCATATCGCTGTTATTTCTTGGGATCCTGGCGGCCGCAATGTTTAGTGCTTTAAGCGGAATGATCGCAATTATCGTCGCTATGCTGGCCGTTTTATACAATCGTTTTGCAAAGCATAGCCGCATTTTTGGTCCGCTAACCATGGGCATGTGCCGAGGCGGAAACCTCATTCTCGGCATGAGCGTACTTCCGGAATCACTTCAACAATGGTCATGGATTGCCCTATTTCCCATTATGTACATCGGCGCGATCACGTTGATCAGCCAGGATGAAGTGCACGGAGGGAAGAAGACTACGCTTTACATTGCAGCACTTTTGTATTTAGTAGTGCTGTTTTCGCAAGTAAAGCTCGCCAATGAGCATGGTAACTTGCTTTATACATTGCCTTTCGTTTTGTTGCATGCCTGGCTCATATTCAGGCCATTATGGAATGCAATGCAAAATCCTATCGGGCCGTTGATTGGTAAGGCGGTGAAGGCGGGCGTCATTTCCCTGATCGTGATGAATGCTTCCTGGTGCGTTGCCTTCGGATTGTGGCCGCTGGCGTTGCTGGTTTTGGCGTTATTGCCCTTGTCAATGCTTTTGGCAAAGGTTTTTGCGGTAACTTAGTGTTAAAAATTACTTTTTTGCGTGTTCAATGTCGATTTCAATGCAAACCATACAACAGCGTTTCAAGGTAGAATACAATTATGCCGTATTCTTTACTGAAAATTTATTTGATACAAAAAACCCTTTGCTCCAAGACTTTTTCAATGAATATACGGAACAGGGCTTTCAGCGTAAGGCCTTAGTGATTGTGGACGAGGGGTTTGCTCAGCATCATTCCGATTTATCCAACCAGATTCAGTCCTATTTTACTGCGTCTGTTCCCCATATCCAGCTTGCCCCGGAAATCATTATTGTCCCTGGCGGTGAAGCTTGTAAAAATGATCCTGCTCTTTTTGATAGTCTCGTGGAAGCCGTAGACACTTATGGCATTGACAGACATTCGTTTATCATAGCCATAGGCGGCGGCGCGGTGCTGGATTTGGTAGGTTATGCAGCGGCTGTTTCGCATAGAGGCATTAAACTGATTCGCATTCCAACAACCGTTTTATCCCAAAACGACTCGGGTGTTGGTGTTAAAAACAGCATTAACTTCCGCGGGAAGAAGAATTTCCTGGGCACATTTGCGCCTCCGGTTGCTGTATTTAATGATCTTACTTTGTTGAGAACATTAGATGACCGCGATTGGCGGGGGGGCGTTTCCGAAGCGATCAAAGTTGCATTGATCAAAGATGCTTCGTTTTTTGAATGGATAGAAGAACATGCTTCCGCGCTGGCAAACCGCGATGAGAAAGCCATGGCCTACCTCATCCACCGCTGCGCAGAAATGCACACAGACCATATTGCAGGCGGCGACCCTTTCGAATTTGGTTCTTCGCGGCCTTTGGATTTTGGACATTGGGCGGCGCATAAGCTCGAATTTTTGACAGGTTTTCAGGTTCGTCACGGCGAGGCGGTGGCCATAGGCATTGCGCTGGACTGTGTTTACGCAACCAAAATCGGGCAATTATCGGAAAAGGAACTGAATAGAATTCTGGACGTTTTGGGCAAATTGGGCTTTGATCTTTTCCACCCAAAACTATCTGAAAACGATAAAATAAACCTGCGTAACGGCCTCAACGAGTTCCGCGAACATTTAGGCGGAAGGCTTACCATTATGCTGTTGGAAAAAATAGGAAAGGGCATCGAAGTGCACGAACTGGATGCAGACATTATCGCGCAATCGGTTGATTATCTGGAAGGAACAAAAATCATTCATGCATTATGATCACGCCTTACGGACATTTAACCTATTGCAGCAACATTCATCCCGGTGAAAAATGGGCGGATCATTTTCAGTCGCTTCGGGATAACATTCCCTATATCAGGCAGCAACTTGCGCCCGGACA
Source organism: Dyadobacter fanqingshengii (assembly GCF_023822005.2). Taxonomy (GTDB): domain Bacteria; phylum Bacteroidota; class Bacteroidia; order Cytophagales; family Spirosomataceae; genus Dyadobacter; species Dyadobacter fanqingshengii. Next base: position 5,747,808 of record NZ_CP098806.1, on the reverse strand, counting down.
ATCATTTGGCCTTGGCCTTCGGGTTGCGAATGAAGCGTCTCTTGAACTGAGTAAGCCCGAGGTTTTAAACGAATTCAAAATCTGGCTGAAAGAACAGGATGTTTATGTATTTGTTATCAATGGCTTCCCTTATGGCGGCTTTCATAACACGGTTGTAAAAGACAATGTGCATACGCCTGACTGGACAACGACTGATCGGTTAAACTATACAATTCGCCTTTTTAACATTCTTTCCGAATTGCTTCCCGAAGGGATGCATGGCGGCGTTTCAACTCCCCCGCTGTCTTACCGCTTGTGGTGGACAACCATGGAAGAAAACATCAACGCGACCGAGCAGGCGACCGACCATGTTTTGCAATTGCTGGACGAATTGATCAAAATTGAGAGAGAAACGGGCAAACTGCTACACCTCGACATTGAACCGGAGCCGGACGGCATTCTGGACAATGCAGTTGATTTTGTGAAATGGTATCGCGATGTGCTTTTGCCAAGAGGAACTGCTTATTTATCAGAGAAATATAACGTAACAGCTGAGCAAGCTGAGGCAATAATTTTAAAACACATTCAACTTTGCTACGACATTTGCCATGCGGCGGTGGGTTACGAAAATCCTGAAGAAATTCTTGCGTCGCTGGATGAAGTCGGCATTCAGGTCGGCAGGATTCAGGTAAGTTCTGCGCTGAAAGTTAATTTTTCCAACGAACGCGAGGTTAAGCTGAAAGCAATCGAAACATTCGATGAGCCGGTTTATTTGCATCAAGTTGTGGCATTGAATGAGGATGAAACCAAAACACATTACCCTGATCTGAGAGAAGCGTTGACGGATTGGAATGATAAGCAGAAAGAATGGCGTGTCCATTTTCATGTTCCACTTTTCATTCATTCCTATGGCGTGCTGGAATCAACGCAAGGCGACATTATCAAAACACTTGCTATCCACCGGGAAAAGCCTTTTTCATCATTTTTGGAAGTGGAAACCTACACCTGGGGCGTGTTGCCCGAAGACATGCAAAAACCCATCGGCGATTCGATCGTTCGCGAAATTGAATGGGTGAAGAAAATACTCAGTTATGAATAAAACAGTCGTTATTGACATCGTAGGTTTAAGTGCAAACCTGATCGGTGAACATACTCCGTTTCTTGCCAAATATTTAAAAGACAGACATTTAACACCGATTAAGCCTGTTCTGCCCGCTGTAACTACAACTTCACAAAGCACCTACATTACAGGAAAATGGCCCGCCGAGAACGGGATTGTGGGTAATGGCTGGTATGATCGTGAAGACTCGGAAGTAAAGTTCTGGAAGCAATCTAACAAGCTTGTCAAGGGCGAGAAAATATGGGATGCGGCCAAAAAGCTGGATCCTAATTTCACCTGCGCGAAAATGTTTTGGTGGTATAATATGTATTCAACAGCCGACTTTTCGGTAACGCCGCGTCCGCAATATCACGCAGATGGTGTAAAAGCACCTGATTGTTACGCATATCCACCCGAAATGCGCGATGAATTGCAAAAAGATTTAGGTCAGTTTCCGCTTTTCAATTTCTGGGGACCGAATGCGAACATTAAGTCCACAAAATGGATTGCAGATTCTTCCATGTGGGTTGAAAAGAAGCATAATCCAACATTAACGCTGATTTATCTGCCGCATCTGGATTATTGTTTACAGAAATTCGGGCCGGATTTTTCAAAGATCAGCAATGAACTGAAAGAGATTGACGACGTGGTCGCTGAACTGATCCAATTTTACGAAGCACGCAATGCGAAGATCATTCTGCTTTCGGAATATGGAATTAATCCGGTGAGCAATCCCATCCATATCAACCGTATTTTAAGAAATGAAGGCCTTATTTCGGTGCGGACTGAGCGCTGGTATGAATTGCTGGATGCCGGAATTTCGAAAGCCTTTGCAACTGCCGATCACCAGATCGCGCACGTTTATCTGAATGACGAATCTGTTAAAGAACAGGTTGTTAATGCATTGAAAAAAGTCCCTGGCATTGATCTGATCTTAGATAGAGAAGCACAAAAAGCTTATCATATTGACCACGAACGCTCCGGCGACCTGGTTGTGGTTGCCAAGCCTGACAGCTGGTTCACCTATTATTACTGGCTGGACGACGCGAAGGCACCGGATTACGCACATTTGGTCGACATTCACCGCAAGCCGGGCTACGATCCTGTAGAAATGTTTATGGATCCTAAAAATCCGCTTATTAAGCTTCGTGCCGGTTACAAATTAGCTCGTAAACTAATGGGATTCAGATATTTAATGAATGTCATTCCACTCGATGCAACATTAGTGAAAGGCTCGCATGGAAGCATTAATGTGCCCGCAGAATACTATCCGATCTGCATTACAGATTCTGCTTTGGAAAAAACTGAAATCCAAGCCGTTGATGTCTATGATGTAATCTGGAAACATCTGACTTAAAATACATTGCTGAAAACAAAAGGAGCTTCATGACGTTGTAAGATAAAACTTCAACGTCATGACACTTAACGCACTTCCGATATTTTTCCTCTTAACAATAGGCTTTGCCAGTGTTTCATGTTCCAAAGATAAGGACATGGAAGACGATCCCGGGACGATTGCAAATTCCGATACAACCATCAAAACAAAGGATGCATTTCCAGGCCTGACTTTTACAAATCCTGTTGAAATGAAGCAAATTCCGGGCGATAGCAGCCGATTTTTCGTTGTGGAGCAGGCTGGTGTGATCAGAGTTTTTCAAAACAATGCTGCTGCGACAACCAGCACCGTTTTTTTGGATATACAAAATAAAGTGCAGGATGGCGGCGAACGCGGGCTTTTGGGCCTGGCCTTTCATCCCGACTTCAAGACCAATGGCTATTTTTATGTCAACTACACGGCAGGAAGCCCTCTAAAAACGGTCATAGCGCGCTACAAGGCAGCGTCCCCAGCAGCGGAACGGGCTGATCCTTCCAGCGAAGCTGTTCTTTTTACCTTTAATCAACCTTACGATAACCACAATGGCGGCTCGCTGCAATTTGGCAAAGATAGCTTTTTATACATTGCCACAGGTGACGGCGGCAGCGGAGGCGATCCGCAGAATAATGCGCAAAACCGCAAAAGCATGCTGGGAAAAATTCTCCGTGTCGACGTGGACGGAACATCGAAAGGCAACTACGGAATCCCTTCTGACAACCCATATCCGGTCGGTAATAATGATGGTTTCCTTCCTGAAATTTATGCTTACGGCCTGAGAAATCCCTGGCGGATCAGTTTTGATATGGATAATGACCGTTTATTTGCCGGCGATGTAGGACAAAATAAGCGGGAAGAAATTGACCTCATTACCAAAGGCGGCAACTACGGCTGGCGACTCAAAGAAGGCGTAGATTGTTACGATCCGGCTTCCAATTGCAATGCTGCAGGCCTTATTGAACCGATCCATGATTACAACCAGAATAATGGCGACAGGTCCATAACCGGCGGTTATGTTTACAGAGGAAATGCGATCAAGAGTCTGGAGGGAAAATACATTTATGGCGACTTTGCCAGTGGCCGGATCTGGGCGCTGGAACTGGATGGCGATCAGAAAAAGAGCAATGCTATTTTGTTTGAAAATAAAGGAGCTGTTTCCTCATTCGCGCAGGATATCAGCGGAGAGGTTTATTATTTGAATTACGGCGAAGGGAAGATAATGAAGCTGGTTAACGGAAATTTAAATTGAAAAATTAACCGGTCATTCTATCTTTGCCGAAAATTCAAACGAAATAAGATGTCTAAGGTTCTGATCATTGGTGCAGGTGGAGTTGGTAGTGTTGTAGCCCATAAATGCGCGCTGAATAGCAATGTTTTTACGGAAATCATGCTGGCCAGCCGCACAAAGTCGAAGTGCGATAAGATCGCTGCTGAAATTAAGGAAATGCATGGCGTCACCATTGAAACGGCACAGGTTGATGCAGATATTGTCGCTGAAACAGTGCTGCTGATCAAACGTTTTCAACCCAAAATGCTGATCAATGTTGCTTTGCCTTACCAGGATCTGACCATTATGGAAGCCTGTCTGGCAACAGGTGTACATTATCTGGACACAGCCAATTATGAGCCGAAAGATGTTGCCAAATTTGAATACAGCTGGCAATGGGCTTATCAGGAAAGATTTAAGGAAGCGGGCTTGATGGCCGTTTTAGGCTGCGGCTTCGATCCCGGCGTGACGCAGGTTTATACAGCGTATGCCAACAAGCATCATTTTGATGAAATGCATTACCTGGATATCATCGACTGTAATGCCGGTGATCATGGAAAAGCATTTGCTACGAACTTCAACCCTGAAATTAATATCCGGGAGATTACGCAACCCGGACGTTACTGGGAAAATGGCGAATGGATAGAAATTCCTGCCATGTCAATCCATAAACCGATCGAATATCCGGGCATCGGGCCGAAAGAAAGTTATGTGCTTTACCACGAAGAACTTGAATCGCTGGTAAAAAACTTCCCAACATTGAAGCGCGCGCGTTTCTGGATGACATTCGGACAGGCTTACATTACGCATTTAAACGTGCTTGAAAATGTGGGCATGACGAGCATCAAGCCGATCAAATTCAATGGAATGGACATTGTTCCGCTGGAATTCCTGAAAGCTGTGCTTCCTGCGCCGGATTCTTTGGGAGAAAATTATTCAGGTCAGACTTCGATTGGATGCCAGATTAAAGGCATTGAAAACGGTGAGGAAAAAACCTATTACGTATGGAACAATTGCGACCACGCGGAATGCTATCGCGAAGTACGCGCACAAGCAGTAAGTTACACAACCGGTGTTCCAGCCATGATTGGTGCTATGCTGATGCTGACAAATGAGGAGTGGATGAAACCAGGCGTTTACAATGTAGAAGAGCTGAATCCGGATCCATTCATGGACCTGCTTAATCAGCATGGCTTGCCCTGGAACGAGCGGATTAACGTTCCGTTGCCGCATGAATATTGATATAAACGAAAAAGGTCCTGCTGAGCAGGACCTTTTTCGTTTACCCTTCCATCGTGATCATCGCCCTTGTACAGACGCCTCCTACGGGTGGGTTGAACTTGGAAACCCGGACTGTAATGTTTGCCACAACCGGGTAATGTTCCCTTATTTTCTCAATAACCGTGAAGCCAATGTGTTCCAGTAATTTAGCTGGTTCCTGCATTACTTTTGAAGCTATCTGGTAGATCGTTTCGTAATTCACTGTTTCACTGAGCTTATCTTCTTGTGCAGCCTTGATGAAGTCGGCTGTAATGATGATGTCCAATGCGTATTTATTACCAATTCGTTGCTCCTCAGGATAATAGCCGTGGTAAGCAAAAAACTCAAGACCTTCGAGGCTTATTGTTCCCAATGTATTTTAGATTTGATCAAAAAATGAGCCTCCGCTGGTTTTCTTGGGCGTGTTTTCAGGCACACGCGGACGGTTGACCGGAGCATTGTCTCTTTCTCTTGCACGCTCCGTTTCCCTTGCACGCTCAATTTCTCTGGCCCGTTCGGTTCTTTGAAGTTCGGCCAACGCTGCTGCTGATTCCTCCGCAGCGCCTTTGGGTTCTTCTTTTATGCTATATTCTATTTCTTCTTCTAAAAGCTCCGGCTCTTCAATTGGTTCTGGTTCCGCTTCAACTGTAACCTCGCTGACCACTTCCGGTTCCTCATCTTCAAATGTCAACTGAGGAACAAACTCTTCCTCCTCGTCCACCAAAACCTCTTCCTCCGAATCAACAACCTCGAACAAAACTTCCGATTTTTCGTCCTGAAGCACAACTTCTACTTCTTGCTCAGGCGCTTCATCTATCTGCGAAACGACCCTTGGCTCAACGGGAAACACTGCTTTTTTAGGGATTTCAATTTCGGAAATATGCTGTTTAATTTCCTCCATTTTGTTCAAAACGGATTGTTTGTCATATTTCTGTTCGAACCTTTCCACCGTTTCAATGGTGTTGTTGGCCAGCGACGAAAGCTGTACGATCAAATTGTCACGGAAGTTTTCGATAGCCCTGAAATCACGTTCCTGCAATTTCACTTCGGCAGCAAAATCTTCCTTGAAACGCTTTAACCTGTCTTCCGTTTCGCGGATGACCTGGTTAGTCCTGTTTTCAGCTTCGGATACCAGATCATTGGCTGTGGTCCGGGACTCTTCAATCCGCTTTTCAGCATTTTCATTTGCTTCTTTTTCAATCAGCTTGCTGGTGTCCTCTGCCGCTTTTAATGTTCTGAACAGCGTGGATTCGATATCTTTTAACTTGCTAAGCTCTTTTTCGGCATATTCAAGCTGCATTTTCAATAAGCTGTTTTCGCTGGAAAAACGCTCCCATTCCTGCGACAACGAGTTAAGAAAAGCATCTACTTCGTCCGGGTCGTAACCTCTGAAAATCTTTTCAAAAGTATGCTTGCGTATGTCTATAGCGGATATTTTCATGATGCATTCTATGCTTTGGTACTTAGTTAAAAACGGTCGTGTAAGTTAAAGATATATGTATCATTTTTCAAAGTATTTACCAATAATACCATATTATAAGTATACTAATCAGCCACTTCCCAAACCGAAATCATCCGGTCGTCGCTGCATGATATCAATTGATTTTCATAGCTCGTCCAGAGCAGTTTATTCACCGAAGTGCCATGTCCTGCATGCCTTGCGCGATCAATGATCTTTTTGAGTTTAAAAGTAACAGCATCCCAGACTTTTACCGATTTGTCCATGCTGCAGGAGGCGAATAATGTGCGGTCGGGGCTGAAAGTAATGTCATTGACCGCATATAAATGTGCCGAAATGTCTAAAACCATCCCATAAGCGTCATTTACATCCCAAATTTTGATGTGTGCATCCCGGCCGGTTGAGAACAGATATTTGCCGTCCGGTGAATACTTAACGGAAAATACCGAGTTACCATGCGATTGGATCGTCTTTTTTAACACAAAACCATCTAAATCGAAGATATTGACATTACAATCACTGTCCCCGACAGCAAATTCTCGCGTTTCTTGGTTGATCGCAATCGTCCGGATGCTCTTACTAGAAACCTTAATGTGCTTTTGCACCGCGAATGAGGCAATGTCCATCACGACAATAACGCCATCGCCCAGCGCTATCAATGCTTTATTATCATAAAATTGAATGTCGAAAATAGGCGCTGTCGTGATTTTTGAGGTTTGTTCAATCTTGTTTTCAGCAATGTCCAGCACCTGGATCCCTTCGTAATTTTGCCCGATCCACAGCGCATTGTTCGCTTTTTCGAGTCCTAATGCATACACGGAAACGCCTACGCGGGCCACAAGATTTCCCAGATCGGGTTTATTGAGATCCCATTGAATTACAAAACCATCGCCGCCAGCAGAGTAAAAGCCATGAGAAGTGCTGTCAGAAATAATTGTATAAACACTGTCTCTATGACCGGAAAAAGTATCTACTTTGCGAATGTTCATGCTTTACTTGCGATAGGGATTAAGCGTCAAAAATAGAAATTGTAAACAGAAATATTATGCCGCTCGTTCATTCCGAAATGATCGAAGAATCCAGTACGCTGCTGCTTTGGAAGCTTACCGAAACTGAAACCGAGCTCAGGGAAAACCTAGGCACTGCGTATAACCCCGACGAACTTTCAGCAATTTCACATCCTCAAAAACTGCGTGAATGGCTCGCAAGCAGGCTGCTGATCAAGATCATTGCCGAGCGTTTTGACATTAATTACATCGGGACTTTCAAGGATGAACACGGCAAGGCATTCCTGATCGACAACGACTCGCACATTTCCATCACGCATACCAATGACTTTGTTGCTGTTGCCATAAACCCTCCGGCGGCTGTGGGCATTGATATGGAGAAAATGGATGCGAAGCTGCAACGCACATCTAAAAAGTATTTATCTCAACCTGAATTCGAGCACGCCAGCGATGAAATAGCGCTCCTATGCATGTATTGGTGCGCAAAAGAGGCTCTTTACAAGTTGTACGGCAAGAAAAAGGTTAGTTTCAGAGATTCCATTTATATAGAACCTTTTGATAAAGACGCATTACTATTAAAAGGAAGGCTTACGGACCTGGGCAGGATTATTGAGGCCAATGTTACTGTAAGGTGGTTTGATCACCATTGCCTGGCGATTGCATTATAGCTACAAATCGGGCATATCGTCCAATGTCGATTTCAGGATCTTCTCAATTTCTTTTATTTTATCCTGCTCACTCGTTTTTTCGTAAGACAAAATAAGATTACGCAACACCCGCTGCACAATTTCAAGGTTAGTGCAAGGCTGGTAAAAAATCTCCTTCGATTTAATGTTCAGCTGCGCGATATAATGGTCAATGTCTGTTTTGGAGAAAATAATCCCTCTGTTGAAGACATTGATATAAAACTGCGTCTTGTCGTTTTTGTAAGTCAGCACGAAAAGGTTCGGCAGGTTAACCCCATACACGGGCATGCCGAGCTTCCTGGCTATTAAAAGGTAGATCACGCATAATGTGATCGGATTTCCCCTTCTGCTTTCCAGCACCACATTCACCATGGAATTGGACGGTGAGTGAAAGTTCTTGGTGTTCGCAGCGAAATTCATCACCCCGAAAAAGATGCTGTTAATGCGCTTGATCTGGTCCACAGCATTCATTTCTTCCTGAAACTGGATCCATATATCGTAATAAAGCTGCTCAATATTTGTCCGGAGCTTCTCCATGGAAAGGTCCGGATAATGGTAAGTTGAAATGATCCACATGCCTTCCAGCAAATCCAGCGCACCACCATTTTTCCATGATTGCAAGCGCTCAATCATAATGCTGAGCTGCAATTCGTGGATCAATTCTTCAATTTTGCGTTGCACGATCGGGTTGAAGCTTTCCTCCCACTCAGTTTCGAGAAACGGTATGACATTGCCTCCTAATGACAAGATTTTCCCCTCCACGTGCTGGCTCACTTCATGATCTTCGTCATCAAGCAAGGATATCAGTGCTTTAATTTCTCTCTGGTTCATTTTCCTCAAATCTGCATTTAACAACCAACGGATAAATAAAAACATTTTTTTTTAATGGACATCAAATTTTCTACTTTTGCCCGGGAAAAAAGCTGGTTAACGGAGCGAATTTCGTTTGTTAATGCACGAAATTCTGTATACAAATGCATTTTTGAGCTTGTTTTTTCACATCATCTATACCACAATATTTTTTTAAATTAAGCAAAGAGCACATGAAAATTCTTGTTACGGGAGGAGCTGGCTTTATCGGTTCTCACACGGTTGTTGAGCTGGATAAAGCAGGGTTTGAGCCAGTCATCGTCGACAATCTCTACAATTCAAATCCCGGAGTTCTGGAAGGGATCAAAAAAATTACCGGCAAGGATTTTCCATTTTATGAGATCGACTGCAACGATTCAGAGAAAGTCAGGGCACTTTTTGAAAAGGAAAAATTTGACGGAATTATTCACTTTGCTGCTTATAAAGCTGTCGGCGAATCAGTAGAAAAGCCACTTAATTATTACGAGAATAATCTGATCTCCTTGCTTGTTCTCTTGCGCGCCGCTCAGGAATTTAAAGTGCCAAACTTTGTATTTTCTTCATCGTGCACGGTTTATGGTCAGCCAGATGCCATTCCGGTAACCGAAAACACGCCCCGCAAACCTGCAAATTCACCTTACGGCAATACAAAGGCAATCGGGGAAGACATTATCCGCGACTATGTGCATGCCAAATCGGGTGTAAAAGCCATTTCACTTCGCTATTTCAACCCAATTGGCGCTCACGAATCGTCACTGATCGGAGAGTTGCCCAATGGGGTTCCCAGCAATCTGGTGCCATTTATTACGCAAACTGCCGCTGGCCTCCGTTCTTCGCTCACCGTTTTCGGAAGTGATTACGATACCGTTGACGGAACTTGTATCCGTGACTTTATCCATGTGGTAGACCTGGCGAAAGCGCACGTGAAAGCATTGGAATTGTTGCAGGAACAAACGGATGCCGATTATTATGATGTCTTTAATGTAGGGACTGGTGAAGGATATACCGTCCTGGAATTGATCAATACATTTGAAGAAGTAAATGGCGTAAAACTAAATTATACGATCGGGCCGCGCCGAGCAGGAGACGTAGAAAAAATCTATGCGCAGTCGGATAAAGTGAATAATGTAATGAAATGGCATGCCGAAAAAACCATGGCGGATGCATTAAAAGACGCATGGAACTGGCAATTAAAAATAACAACTCAACAATGAAAAAGATCTTAATCACAGGTGGTGCAGGATTTATTGGTTCACACGTGGTGCGCCGTTTTGTAAACTACCATCCTGACTATCATATATATAACCTCGACGCACTTACTTACGCAGGAAACCTGGAAAACCTTCGTGACATTGAGAATGCGCCTAACTATACATTTGTAAAGGGTGATATCGTTGATGCTGAATTCATCGACAAGCTCATCAGTGAAAACGATTTCCACGGCATCGTCCACCTGGCTGCCGAAAGCCATGTGGATCGGTCTATCTCTGATCCGATGTCGTTTGTGATGACCAATGTGGTTGGAACAGTGAATCTTTTGAATGCTGCCAAGAAAGCCTGGAAAGATGATTTCACTGACCGCCGTTTTTACCATGTTTCTACGGATGAAGTTTATGGTGAATTGCACGACCCGGGCACATTTTTCGTGGAAACGACCAGTTACGATCCACGCTCGCCTTACTCGGCTTCGAAAGCGTCTTCGGACCACTTTGTGCGTGCTTATCATAACACTTATAAGCTGCCCATCGTCATTTCCAATTGTTCCAACAATTACGGCCCGAACCACTTCCCTGAGAAGCTGATCCCGCTGATGATCCACAACATTATCCAGCAAAAACCGCTTCCTGTTTATGGAAAAGGCGAAAACATCCGTGACTGGCTTTTTGTAGAAGACCACGCCATTGCCATTGACGTGATTTTCCACGATGGCAAAAACGGCGAAACCTATAACATTGGTGGTCATAACGAATGGAAAAACCTGGATCTGGTTCTGTTGCTCTGCAGCATTATGGACCAGAAACTGGGCCGCGAAAAAGGAGAAACAGAAAAACTGATCACCTACGTGACAGACCGCGCCGGACACGACCTTCGTTATGCGATCGACGCAACCAAACTTTCGGAAGAACTGGGCTGGAAACCTTCATTGCAATTCGCTGAGGGACTTGAAAGGACAGTGGACTGGTATCTGAACAACCAGGAGTGGCTGAACAACGTCACATCAGGCAACTACCAGAAATATTACACCGAAATGTATTCGGACAGATAATTCGAAGCACAGACAAATTACTTACGCTTACTACGATCTTCAAAAATGAAAGGAATTATTCTGGCCGGTGGATCCGGGACTAGGTTGCACCCATTGACATTGGCAGTTAGTAAACAGCTTATGCCTGTTTATGATAAGCCAATGATTTACTATCCGTTATCGATCTTAATGCTGGCGGGCATCCGCGAAATACTGATCATTTCAACGCCTCACGATCTGCCCCATTTTGAAAAACTATTGGAGGACGGGAGCCGCCTGGGTTGCACATTTACCTATGCAGTCCAGCCAAGCCCGGACGGACTTGCCCAGGCATTCATCATTGGTGAAGAATTTATTGGAAACGATAAAGTTGCCCTCATTCTGGGCGACAATATATTTTACGGATCGGGCCTTTCCCAGTTACTTCAATCCAACAACAACCCGGATGGCGGCGTGATCTTCGCATATCAGGTGCATGATCCCGAGCGCTACGGCGTTGTGGAATTTGATAAGGCCAATAACGTACTTTCCATTGAAGAAAAACCGGAGCAGCCCAAATCTAATTACGCGGTTCCGGGTCTTTATTTTTACGATAATGATGTAGTGGAAATCGCCAAAACGATCCCTCCTTCCCCACGTGGTGAGCTGGAAATCACAGACGTGAACCGGGTTTATCTGGAACGCGGCAAACTGAAAGTAGGCGTTTTGAACCGCGGAACTGCATGGCTCGATACGGGTACATTCCAGTCACTGATGCAAGCTGGACAGTTTGTTCAAGTGATTGAAGAAAGGCAAGGCTTGAAGGTTGGCTGCATTGAGGAGATCGCCTACCGCATGGGCTTTATTAATGCAGAGCAATTGCGTGAAATCGCCAAGCCGTTGGTTAAAAGCGGCTATGGAACCTATCTTGAACGCATTGTTGCCAATGTCTGATTGCACGATCACATTGTGTTTGATTTAAGAATCGGAATAAAAAATGAAGTTTCTGGCAGAGGAAATTGAGGCATATTCCGTAGCACATACGGAAGATGAGAGTGCATTGCTGAAGTCTTTAAACCGCGAGACGCATGCGAACATTCTTAACCCTCGTATGCTGTCCGGGCACCTTCAAGGCAGGTTTTTATCAATGATCTCCCGAATGGTCCGTCCAGACAGCATTCTCGAGATCGGTACTTACACCGGATATTCTGCGTTATGTCTTTGTGAAGGGCTCAATAAAGGAGGCAAACTGATCACAATCGACATTAACGAGGAGTTGGAGACTTTTACGCGCCGCTTTTTTGCCGATTCTCCCTTCGCCGATTATATTGATTACCAGATCGGTAATGCAACCGAGATCATACCAACGCTGGAAGAGACCTTCGATCTGGTCTTTATCGATGCGGATAAGATAAACTACAAGAATTACTTTGATCTTTGCATAGAAAAAGTGCGGACTGGAGGTTTTTTAATTGCCGATAACGTACTTTGGAGCGGCAAGGTAATTCAGGACGATATCAAAATTGACAAAGACACTCAAGCATTACTGGACTTCAATAAAATGGTCCACGAAGACAGCAGGGTTTCCAACATTCTGCTTCCTATCCGGGATGGGTTGATGATTCTTCAGAAATTATAATACACAAAACACATTCAGCCAAGCATTTACAATTTATGGCCAGGACTTTCATTAAAAACATCAAGTACATTGCAGTTGCCTGGATGTTGCTGCTTACTTCGAAAAGCAACGTCTTTGCCCAAGATTATCCGGAAATTCCTTCAAGCATTTCTTTTGGTGGAATTACGGTGAAGCTGGACAGGAGCGCCCAGGACATCATTGAAGAAGATGTGAAGAACCTGATGTCCAATAAAAAGTTTTGGGAAGAAAAAATGGACCGCGCCGTGCTCCACTTCCCTATTGTTGAAGGCATTTTGATGGACGAGGAAGTACCCATTGATTTTAAATATCTGGCCGTTCAGGAAAGTTCTTTCCGACCGGATGTAGTTTCCAGTTCTAATGCGGTGGGTTACTGGCAATTCAAGCCTGAAACAGCAAGAGAGTTGAACTTGCGGGTGGATGACGATGTGGACGAAAGGAAAAATATCAGTGCCTCCACACATGCAGCTGCCTGGTATCTGAAAAAGAACAATCAGCAATTCAATAACTGGGTTACGACGCTTTACTCCTACTATCAGGGTGCTGGCGGTGTAAAAAAAGTGGTTCCGGCCAACTGGGCATATGCTCGCGAAGTAACATTGAACGGCAAAACGGATCGCTATATGCTCCGTTTTTTCGCGCATAAAATAGCACTGGAAGCAGGCATTGAGAGACACAGAACTGCCAACAAACTTGTACTGCTGGAAGCCGATTATGGAAAAGGAAAGACATTTGATGAAATTTCCGCATCCCTGGGCGTAGGCGTGGCGGATTTGAAAAGTTATAACAGATGGCTCACAGACGACAAGATCCCGAGCGACCGTGAATATCTGGTTACCATTCCGGTCCGTGCTGACCAGCTAGCTTTTGTTCGCGAGAAATTATCATTGCCGCCTCAGCAAACAGCCGTGGCGTCTGTATATGAGGACTCCGGCTATCCGGTTTTGAAGAAAAAGCCTGGAAATTCCGATCCCAATAGTCCTGATCTGTACGAGATCAATGGCTTGCCGGGGGCGCAGGCGCGTGCAGGAGACAATCCCAAAGTGCTTGCAAAAGCGGGCAATATGAGCGCTCCCAAGTTCATGCGCTACAATGATATGGTTGCCGAAATGCAGCTGATCCCCGGTCAGGTTTATTATTTGGCCAAAAAACACAAAAAAGCATCCACACCATTTCACACAGCACGACCTGGCGACACCTGGCACAGCGTTTCTCAGCAATACGGGATCCGTTTGGTGAGCCTTTTGAAATATAACCGGACCACCAGCCGCAATTACCCGATTCAAACCGGACAGGTTTTATTCCTTACCAAAAAGAGACCCAAAAAACAGCCGATAGAGATTATTGCACCGCCGCAGCCATCGCCCGGCAAAAAAGACTCTGTAATCGCGCCGAAAACGGACGTGATTGCCGCTGCTGCTAATGCCAATGCAATTCCGGACAAGCCATCGGGGCGAAAAAAATACACGCCTGTTCTTGTTGAAAAGAAAGAGGAAACTGCCAGTGCGCCAGCAACAGTTGCGCCTCCGATTACAAATGCCCCAGTTGCAGCTGCAACGGCTGCGGCCGCTAACATTCAAACAAACCCTTCTGTGACGACAGCCACAAAAGTGCCTGCTTCTGTCCCTACTGAACCGGTTAGCACGCAAGCTGGCGACCGTGTGGTGATCATCACGCAGGACAATGCGGATACTTCCTTTAAGTCGGCTGAGGAAAGGCCTGTAGCCAGTTCAAGTTCTCCTTCCAAGGTGGTTACGCCCAATGATACGCGTGCTGCTTCCGAAACGTCGGTATACATGAAGCAACGGGCTGCGGCTGAGGAAAAAGCTGCCAGAGAAGCGTCTGCGGCACCTAAAACTGCTGTTACACCGGAAAAAGCGTCTTCACCGGAAAAGGCATCGTTTCACACTGTGCAATCAGGTGACACGTATTTTAGCATTGCCAGCAAATACAACCTGACGCTCAGGGAGCTGATTGCTCTGAACAAAAATACACCGGGCAGGCTTGTTGTAGGGCAGCGAATGGTGGTGAGCAAAGCACCAGCTGCTGCCGAAGCTGCAAGCGCCGCAACAACCAGCGAAACGCCCGAAAAAACAACGCGTGAACCTGAAAAAATAACGGTTGTTCGCACCGAACCGACGGAAACCTTCAAAACTCCCGAAGAAATCAAGCATGAAATCCGCACAACTGCCAGTTCAGGAGAGGAATTCCATGTGGTCCAGGGGGGACAGACTTATTACAGCATTTCCAAGGCTTACGGATTGTCTGTGAAGGATTTATATGAGCTTAATGATCTGAATGAATCGTCCCGATTGAAATCCGGACAAAGATTGCGTGTGAAAAAAGTGGACTCAGAAGCTCCGGCATCTGCGCAATCATCGGGTTCGAGCCAGTCAGGCACGAAAACGCACACAGTGGCTTCCGGTGAAACGCTCTTCCGCATTTCCCAAACGTACCATACGAATGTGGAAGACATCAAACGATTAAACAATATGTCGGGAAATAGTGTTATGGTGGGACAAAAGCTAAAAATCCCGCAACAATAAGTGATATGATACTCATTGAGAATACATGCATTAGTGATGACATTGAAGACCAGTTTTTTGTCTGTAATCTGGACAAATGCAAAGGTGCTTGCTGTGTGGAGGGAGATTCGGGTGCGCCGCTGGACGAAGATGAGCTTGCTATTCTGGATGAGATCTACCCGCACGTTGAACCATATTTAACCCAGGCCGGAAAGGATGTAATTGCCAAAGAAGGGACTTATACCAAAGATTGGGATGGTGATTATGTCACGCCCATTATTAACGGCAAGGAATGTGCTTATGCTCTTTATGATGAAAGAGGCATTCTGAAATGCGGCATTGAGCAAGCATACAATGATGGAAAAATCTCTTATAAAAAACCGATTTCCTGTCATCTGTATCCGATAAGGGTCACCAAATATGAACAATATCATGCGCTCAATTATGATCGCTGGGAAATATGCAGCCCTGCTTGCAGCTTGGGTCAGGAATTAGGCGTTCCTGTTTATAAATTTCTCAAAGAACCGCTCATGCGTGCCTATGGGCCAAATTGGTATGATCAACTGACGCGGGAAATTGATGAACGCCAGCAAAGCCGATTGAGAGCGCATGAAGCAGGAAAATGATTTTTTCACTGATGTTTACGATGTAGTAAGGCAAATTCCAAAAGGCCGCGCTACTTCCTACGGTGCAATTGCAGCCTACCTGGGTGCAAAACGCGGTGCCAGGATGGTGGGCTGGGCCATGGGAAACAGTTTTACGCAATATGAATTACCCGCGCACCGTGTCGTCAACAAACAAGGTGAGCTGAGTGCCCGGCATCTTTTCGAAACGCCGACAACCATGCAGGAAAGACTGGAAAGTGAAGGCGTTGTCGTGAAAGACGACCGCATTCAGAATTGGAACGAATGTTTTTGGGATCCTGAAAAGGAGCTCAACTGATAATAAGAAAAGGCTCTTCACCCAGTGGATGAAGAGCCTTTTTCTTATTCGAACCTTATATTACTACAGGGAAATCAATTTCTCGCTGGTGCTTTGGATCTGCACTTCTTTCACCAATTTTTTCTTATTGTAAAACAACTCGAAATAATAAACACCGTCATTCATTTCTTCAAGGTCAAATACGCGGCGATATTTCGAGTCTTTATCATTGAACACTTCTGAATAGAATACTCTTCCGCCTTTGTCTTTCAAGATGATTCTCAATCTTTCGTCAGCGGCCTTGTCAACGGACAGTTTAACTTTATTGGTTTCTTTCACTTTGTAAAGAGCGGCATCAAAAACCACCGCATCAGCAGCGGCTTTTTCTTCGTTGTTTTTCTTTTTGTCTGTTGTAAATGAAGCAAGAGACAAAGTAAGCGCCAGTGCGCAGAACAGGTTTGAAATGTTTGAAATTTTCATGGCTAATATAGTTTTCTAGTTATGACCGTACATCTGCACAGTTGACTATATACAAAAAAGGAATGTGCCAGTTTCATTTCCGAAGAAAATTTAACCGACACATTCCGATTGTAATAAACTCTATATCAGTAAGTTAAGAATACTTTTCAATTTTTTTTCATAGTCATTCCCTTTTTTAAAAGCTGTTCATAACCGAACATTTCCTATTAAAACCGAACGAAATCAAACCAGAATTGCACGCTCACAGGTTGCATCACCTTAGATTTTATTTTTGCCTCTGCTTTCGTTAGCGATCTTCTTGATCATCGGCAAACGGCTCGCCGGAATCAAATGCTTGTAATCCCAGAAAGCCGAAACACAAACGATTTTCCACTCACCATTGATCTTTTCCATCAGCCTGACTTCCTTGCTATGGTGAAAGTTCTTTTCCATTTTATCGCTGTTAAACTGGTCCCAGGTGAGATAGGCCACATTGTCATCGAAGAACTTATACTTTACATTTTTCCTTTCAACAATCGGATGGCTTGAAACAGGCTCGGGGTTGTCCGCGATGTATTTACCAATCTGCTTGTTAATATCCTCCCAGCCTACATTGGAATCGAATGTTCCATCATTGTTGCTCCAAGCCTGGAATGCGTAGTCTGTTTGTGCATAGTTAGCTTTCCATGCATTGTAATCTCTGGCGAAGAATGATTTGGTTTCGTTTTCAATTACGTCGTTGATCGCTTTCTTTTCCTTTTCAAGGTTCGCTGCGAAATCTGCTTCGCGTTTAGCCTCTTCTTCTTTGGTCTTGTCGGTGCATGAGATGCACAGTAGGACTCCTAATAGAAATACTGACAATGTTTTCATACTATAAAAGTTTAGTTTGTTAAAAACATTTTTAACTCAACTCAATCTTTCAGTAAGCATCCATCAAAGGCGCGAAAGGGCGTCAGATTTATCAGAAAGTTAATATTTTTTTGCATAAATGCAAGATATAAATCGGAAAACATGTCACCGATTTCAAAGAAAAAGACGATTTATTTGAGGAAATTCTTTTATCTAACAAGCGGATTGGGCGCGTAACGTTTGGCTTTGGGATCGTGCAGTAGCCAAAGCCCTATGAAAGTAATTAAACCATTGATAATCAACCTCTCAAAACCAAACTTATAACCATTGAACCATTCTGCCGAATGATCATTGATAATGTAAGTCAGTACAGGTGCGAGCATGCAGACCAGCGGCACCCACTTATCTTTTACAGGTCGTTTAAGAAAAGCTCCGAAGGAAAACAGCCCCAGTAACGGCCCATAAGTATACCCTGCCAGATCAAACACTGCTGTGATCACTTCTTTGCTATTAAGCCGGTTAAAAACCAATATCACCAGATAGAAAACCACCGAAAACCCGATATGGACCCAGAATTTGATGGATGAGCGCTGCGCCTCCGGCCGTTTTTCAATGTTCATAAAATCGATGCAAAAAGCCGTAGTTAATGCGGTTAATGCAGAGTCGGAACTTGCGTAGGTGGCTGCTGTAATCCCCAGCAGGAATGTGATTCCCACGACAAGGCCTAAATGGTTGAGGGCCAGCATGGGATAGAAATCATCAGACTTCGCTGGCGTCGGAATTCCTTGCGCTTCCGCATATACGTAAAGCAGTGCGCCCAGGGACAGGAATAGGAAATTCACAATTACGAGCACAACCGTAAACCAGAACATATTCTTCTGCGCTTCTCCTATGTTCTTGCAAGTCAGGTTTTTCTGCATCAAATCCTGATCCAGCCCCGTCATTACTATGGCAATAAACACGCCGGCGAAGAATTGTTTGAAGAAGTTCTTCGGGTCATTGGTATCCCAGTAAAAAATCTTGGAATATCCGCTCGTTTGCACCCGGTTCCATATATCGCCGAAGCCATCCAGATTCAGCTCATTAGACACCAGCACAATGGTCAGGATAACGGCGGTGATCAGGAAAAACGTTTGTAAAGTATCCGTAACAATAATCGTTTTAACACCGCCTTTGAATGTATAAACCCAGATCAGGAAGATTGTAATGGCCACTGCAACTTCAAACGGAATGCCCAGCGGCTTGAACAACGCGATCTGCAAAACCTGCGCGGCAACATAAAGCCTTACTGCTGAACCAATTGTACGCGAAAGCAGAAAAAAGCCGGAACCCGTCTTGTAAGACCAAAAACCAAAGCGCTGTTCGAGATAAGAATAAATGGATATGAGGTTCAACCGGTAATACAGCGGCATCAGCACTGTGCCGATGACCAGATAACCCAGAATGTAGCCTATAACGACTTGAAAATAGGAAAATTGAATGTTAACAACCGCTCCCGGGACCGAAACAAATGTCACGCCGGATAGTGAAGTCCCGATCATTCCAAATGCCACAAGATACCACGGCGACTGCCTGTTTGCAGTGAAAAATGTATTGGTATCTGCTCCTTTTGAAGTGTAAATGGAGACCGTAATGAGCATCCCGAAATACGCGATCAGGATGACCAAAGAAATATATGGATTCATTAAAGCGGGTTATTTGTGAATTTTAGCAGCGGATTAAAAGGCGCTTAAAACTTCCGTTAATCTGCGTTTTTGTTTAGATTTGCTAATCAAACAGAAATTTGGTTGTTATGCAAGCGCTTACAGACACTGAGGTAGAAATTCTGGATAAAACTGTAGAAACCGATCTTCAGAAACTGGTTATCTACAATGATGACGTAAATACATTTGATTGGGTCATTGATACATTAATTGAAGTTTGCGGCCACACCAACGAACAAGCTGAACAATGTACATTGATCATACATTACAAAGGCAAATGCTCTGTGAAGGAGGGTGCTTTTGAAGAATTGACCGGCATGCGCAATGAAATTTGCCGTCGCGGAATCTCCGCAGAAATCCACTAGTCTCACTCAACTTTTCACATGAATTACCCCTCACGTCTTATTGAGGAAGCCGTAAGTGAAATCTCCCGTCTGCCGGGAATAGGAAAAAAAACAGCGCTGCGTCTGGCATTACATTTGCTTAAGAGAGAGGAAGAACAAACCCGGTCTCTTTCGGAGGCGCTTATCAACATGCGGACCAAAACCTCGTACTGTGAAAAGTGCCACAACATTGCTGACGACCGGTTATGTAACATTTGCAGCAATCCAAGACGCGATAATTCGATCATATGTGTAGTTGTGGATACGCGCGATGTGCTGGCGATTGAGTCGACCAATCAATATAAAGGGCTTTATCATGTTTTGGGAGGAATTATTTCTCCGTTGGAAGGCATAGGGCCTTCAGACCTGCAAATTGATTCATTAATAAAAAGAATAGAGCATCCGGAAGACGCGGAGCCCGTGAAGGAAATTATCCTCGCTTTGAGCCCGACGATGGAAGGCGATACAACCGCCTTTTATCTGCAAAAAAAACTGAAACCGACCGGTGTGAAAATGAGTACAATTGCCCGTGGAATCCCAATCGGGGGCGACCTTGAATACGCGGATGAGATTACCCTCGGGCGCAGTATCGTAAGCCGGGTGGCCTACGATTAAGGACTAAACACTTTACCGAAAGACTGTTATGAATAGAACCGACTTCTTAAAGACATTAGCAGGAAGTTCCCTGGCTATGAGCGCGTTGTCCAGCCAGTCATTTGCAAACTCAGCAGAAGGCCTGCAAGCCGAAATGGCCCCATTCAAACAAGCTCCCCTTCCTTACGACTTTCGTGCGCTGGAACCCAGCATTGATAAGATGACCATGGAAATCCATTACGGGAAACACCACGCGACTTATGTAAAAAATCTCAACGACGCTGTTAAAGGAACCGAATACGAGAAAAAATCGCTGGACGATATCATAAAAACCATTGGCAAAGCGCCCGCTGCCATTCGAAACAACGGTGGTGGACACTGGAACCATACGTTTTTTTGGGAAGTAATGGGGCCGAAAAAAGCTGCTGCTCCTGCCGGACCTGTTGCGGATGCGATTAATGGTCAGTTTGGTTCCATCGATAAATTCAAAGAAGAGTTTGCAAAAGCGGCAACAACGCGTTTCGGTTCCGGATGGGCCTGGTTGGTTGCGAAGGATGGTAAACTGGCGATCGGATCGACGCCGAATCAGGATAACCCGTTAATGGACATTTCCGATTTCAAAGGAACGCCGATCCTGGGACTTGACGTGTGGGAGCATGCCTATTATCTGCATTACCAAAACAAACGCCCGGATTACATCAAAGCATTCTGGGATGTAGTGAACTGGGATAAGGTAGCTGAGAAATTGAAAAAGGCTTAACTTACAAGCCGGCATTATATAGGAAAGGGTTAATGATCATGATCGTTAACCCTTTCCTTTTTTTGTTTTTTACTAAGATTAATTGCAATAACTGCCAATCACTTTATACGCCTGCTGGTAACCCAATTCGCCCGCCTTACTTAAATCCAGGCAACCATCATGGACTTCGCCCAGACTATTTTTCAAAATTCCCCTTAAATAATACGCTTCCGGGTAATCGGAACGCAATTTGATAGAGCTGGAAAAGTCCATAACCGCGCCCATCTGATCGCCGCTTGCCGAGCGTACCATTGCGCGCGAGAAGAATGCAGTTGAATAGGTTGGGTTTAGTTCAACTGCGGCTGTAAGGTCCTGAATCGCTCCTTTTACCTCCCCTACCTTGGCTTTGCTGACGCCCCTTACAAAATAAGCCTCGGCCCTGTCGGCACTCAGATGATCTATTTTAATATTATGCTGAACCTGATCTCTCAATGCATCGAGCGTCTCACGATTTATTTTGCCAGTATATGCTACCTTTTTTGGATCGCCTACATAGGTGTTTTTCAATTCAATTGACGTAGAAAGATCAGCGATGGCGCCCCTTGGATCATTGAGTTTACCTTTGGCATAACCTCTTCCATAAAACGCCTGGTAATTCTGAGCATTCAACTGAATCGTTTTATCAAAATCAATTACTGCTCCCTGAAAGTCTTC
The DNA here is from genome assembly GCF_023822005.2 of Dyadobacter fanqingshengii. GTDB lineage: Bacteria > Bacteroidota > Bacteroidia > Cytophagales > Spirosomataceae > Dyadobacter > Dyadobacter fanqingshengii. Next base: position 5,726,062 of record NZ_CP098806.1, on the reverse strand, counting down.
GAGCTTGTTTTTCGCAAAGCCTCTTTTTTCATAAAAATCACTCTCATTAGGACTCAGCTCGATGGCACGTGTGAAATCTGCGACGGCTCCCTGGAAATCGCCTAATTCTATTTTTGCCAATCCCCGGCCTGCATAAGCACCTGTTCTTTTCGGGCTTAACTCAATCACTCTCGTGAAATCGGCCAGACTGCCTGCATACTCCTGCAAATCCTGCTTACAATTTCCCCGTGCGTATAAAGCTGCAAGCTCGTCCGGGTTGAGGGATAATGCTTTATCGAGATCCGTAAGCGCGCTGCGGTGCTTTTTCATTTTGGCATAGCTCACACCCCGGTTGTAGTAGATCTTCGGGTCATCTGCATTTAATTCCAAAGCTTTGGAATAATCCTCAATGGCTGACGAAAAATCATCCTGCAAACTTTTACTCACGCCCCTGCTTTGGTAATAAAGCGGTTCTTTGGGATTGAGCTCAATAGCGCGGTTGTAATCCAGAATGGCTCCTCTGAAATCTTTCAGGTTTGCCTTGGCCAGTCCACGGTTGAAAAAGCTGGGTGCATGTTCCGGACTCATTGAAATTACCGTAGAATAAGCTTGCAGTGCACCGTTGAAATCACCGGTTCCTGCCCTGGTATTGCCTTCTTCAAAAAATTCCGCAGCCGATCGTTGAGCAAAAGTGGAGTTAGAGAAAAAAATTGCAGAGAGGGAAATTAGACCAAAAATTAGAACTTTCATGAATGTAAACCGTTTCCTCAAATCAGATTTGTTTTTTATTTATCCTATAAAAGTATTCAAATTCCTACTACGCATCAAAAATCGCACGCCCTATTTTTCCAACGTAGTTTTTAAAGTGCTTTTGGCAGAATATGGTTACTTTTACCATTTCAATTCCGCCTGCGGAATCGCTTTTATTCACCAATCCTACACCAGTTATGACAGCCACTTCAAAGAAAATTTTTGTCGTCATTTTGCTACTCATTGCAGCGGGAGCTGTGTATTATTCGTTCGTTGAACCGATAGACAGTAAAGAGGCTAATGTAGAAAATGCTGTTCCTGGGCAAGATGCAGCAGCGTCTGTTTATTTGTCTGATCTGAGAGACCTGGAAGGCAAACCAGTGGCGATGGATGAAAATAAGCTGGTGTTTTTAAATGTATGGGCTACCTGGTGCGGGCCTTGCAACATGGAAATGCCGGGCATTCAGAAACTTTACGATAAATACAAAACACACGAAAAAGTATCGTTCTACATTATTTCTGATGAAGATGCTGAGACAGTAAATCCATTCATCGCACGTAAAGGCTACAATTTACCTTTTTATCAGTTTGCGGGCGCTTATCCTCCTGCGCTGGACGGCAATGCAATTCCAAGAACTTACATTATTTACAAAGGCAAGATATTAGTGGAAGAAGTCGGCGCGTCGCAGTGGGACAGGCCGGAAATCGTGGATCTGATCGAGAAGCAACTCGCGGAAATCTAAAACCGAAAGGACATAAAAAAAGCGCTGATCATAGAGACCAGCGCTTTTTTTGTATTTCTAAATTACTTATTCAACAATGAATGTTCCTTTCATCAAAGCATAGTGACCAGGGAAACTGCAGATGTAAGTGTAAGTTCCTTTTGCAGGTGCAGTAAATTCCACTGTGTCGCTTTCGCCACCGCCAACCAGCTTGGTATGCGCGATGATGCTTGCTTCTTCCGCCTTAGGAATGTATTCTGTTTCTCTTGCAGCAGCAGCTTTCGACCCGAATGCAGCAACGTCAGTTCCTGGCTTCAACAAAACCCAGTTATGTCCCATTGCAGCTTTTGCAAGTTTACCTGAGTGTGTCAAAGTCAGTTTCACTTTTTGTCCAGCTTTAACTTTGATCTCTTTAAGGTCAAACTGCATTGCATCACTTCCTTTTATAACGATGGTTTTAGCTTGTTTCACATCGCTAACAACTGCTTTGGCTGGCAATTTAGCCTCAGCAGTGTTCATTGTAACAGCTCCAAAAGCCAAAACTGAGGCAAGAAGCATTACGCCATACTTCGTCGTTTTCATATTAAGAGTATTAGTAAACTTGATTGTTTGATAATTAACTGGTGCAATTTACGACGCGGTATTTAAAAAAAACAATCCATTAACATTTGTTTGATAAATAGGTTTAAAAAAGGATTTTATACTGATCCCGCATGGCCCTGCCAACGCAAATAACGGACAGCACCATCATATAATGGTTAATATCCACCGGGTCCATTGGAATCGGAAGATTCCCAGATTTGGTGGACAATGCCAGCAACATCATGGAAAATATCACCCACAACGCACTTTTTTGACGGCTTGCCAGTCCGACGCATGATATGAGCAATGTGATCAGTATCGCGAGGGATTTAATGATGAGACCTACGTATTCGACGCCAAACCAGGTTATACAATACATCAGCAGCAACCCCAGCCCAATGGTGGATGCAAAGAAGTAGGTACCTGCTTTATAACGCATGATAAGGCACCACGACGCAGACACCAGGCAAAATGCGCCCAATGTCATTTCGCCCGCGATGGCGATCTCGTGGATGGTTTCCAGGCTTTCCACGCCTGCGTACACGAGCAGATCCGTAAGTGCGACAAGGGCGATAAAAAACAAAAATATGCCCCAGAGCCACTTGCTGATAAACGGCTGCATTCTGAAATACCTTGAAAAAATAAATAAACTGGTAAAACTCAGAACTAAGTTGGAAAATATATGTGGGCTGCTGAGTATCTGCATAAACCTGCTTAGTATTGTCAAAAAAGCAATTTACAAATTCTGGCTACATTTTGCTACTTCGTGCTTTTCGTTCTACTTTTACCAAAAAAACTGATTTACCAACATGAGCGTTTTAGTTAATAAAAATTCTAAGATTATAGTTCAGGGATTTACCGGATCGGAGGGCTCTTTTCACGCCCAGCAAATGATCGAATACGGTACTAATGTCGTAGGTGGCGTAACTCCGGGCAAAGGCGGCCTTTCACATCTTGAAAGACCTGTTTTTAACACTGTTGACCTGGCTGTTCGTGCGACTGGTGCGGATGTATCTATCATTTTCGTTCCTCCGGCTTTTGCTGCTGATGCTATTATGGAAGCTGCTGATGCTGGAATTGGCGTTATCGTTTGTATCACCGAAGGTATCCCTACCAAGGACATGATGCAGGCAAAAGAATATATTAAAAACAAAAATTGCCGTCTGATCGGCCCAAACTGTCCGGGTGTTATCACTGCTGAGGAATGTAAAGTGGGCATTATGCCAGGTTTTATCTTCAAAAAAGGAACGGTTGGTCTTGTGTCAAAATCAGGAACATTAACTTACGAAGCTGTTGACCAATTGACGCGTGCAGGACTTGGACAAACGACTGCCATCGGAATCGGAGGTGACCCTATCATTGGAACAACAACGAAGGAAGCGGTTGAATTGTTAATGAACGACCCTGAAACGGAAGCAATCGTCATGATCGGCGAAATTGGTGGAAGCATGGAAGCGGATGCTGCCAACTACATTAAATCAACGGGTAACAAAAAGCCGGTCGTAGGTTTCATCGCCGGACAAACTGCTCCGAAAGGACGCAGAATGGGCCATGCGGGTGCAATTATCGGTGGTGCTGACGATACAGCAGAAGCTAAAATCAGAATTATGAAGGAGTCAGGTATTTTTGTAGCTGAATCGCCTGCATTGATCGGCGAAACGATGCTGATCGCTCTTGGAAGAAAATAGTAACCTGCTTACATATAACTTTTTAAGAGGGCTGGGGAAACCCCGCCCTTTTTTATACCAATGAAGTCCATTTCTTTTACGCTTTTTTGGGCTTTTCTCATCGCTTTTTCCGTTTCCGGAACAATGGCTTCCGGCGCGGCCGAAGTTAATCCTCCCGAGCAATATTTCCCGGTATACGATTACCAGAACGACTGGCTCGTTTACAATCCTCAATACAAAAACTACGTCCCATTCTCCCAGGGCGTGAACGAGGGCGCGCGTTATGTCAGCTTATACATTGATCTCGTTAAAAACCGTCGGTATGTGCTGCTCGTAAAAGCTGAAAATGAGAGTTATCTGTTTTTAGAAGGCTCCCTTCAGAACAAGGTGGCCAAAGACCAGTGGCAGGAACTCAACATTGATAGCCTTTACAAGCTCTACAAAAAAGACGAATTGCTGCTTACAGTTTACGGCAGTTCGGGCATTGGGGACAAATCTGTGCTGCTTTGTAACAAAAAGAAACGCAATGATCCCATGACCATTGAGCAGGCAGGACGCAATTTTATTAACATTAAACCCATCACATTTACGCCGTTCGGTAACTTCGCAGCCCTTTCCCTCATTCTCATTCTCATACTGACCGTCTGGATTTTCAATGCTAACCCCTTGTCATTTATACGTTTGATAAATCCTATTGAGTTTTTCAATAACGATCCAAGGGATCAGCTTTCTAAAATTAACAAACCTTACAGCAACACCGTTATATTTTTCGTTATCATCACTTCGATGCTGATGAGCTTTATCGTGGTTTTCTTTTCGGCAAATGAGCTTAATGTATTTTCTGTCAGCACGATATTATCTGAAAAGTCAAATACGCTGCAAATTGTGGGAGACTTTTTCATCCTTTCCGCCATTTTCTTCCTGCTTACATATCTCAAATATATAGGCATGGTAATGGCCGGTAACATGCTCAATCTGGACAAGACGGTCGATATCATCTTTCTTAAAATAATACAATCCTCTTACCTGTTTTATGCAGCACTGTTTCTGCTGGTTTTCATGCTCAGTTTCAACCACATAAACTGGCTAAATGAGATGAGAACCTATGTTCTGGCCCCATTTTTACTGTTCTATTCAGCGAGATTCCTGGCATTATACATTGTAACCAAGCCTCCGGGTTCGTTGATTAATCTGTATTTATTTTCGTACCTTTGCGTCATTGAAATAATCCCGCTCATTGTCGGCATAAAGTTTGCTTTGTAATTGCAGAACATGAAACGGAATTTAAACTAATGAGGATTATACATGAGTGATACCATCCATTTTGATCAGGAGCGGCTTAAAAAAGTAACCAGCCTTTTAGTTAGTCAATCCAGACCAGCCGACGAGAATTCACCTTACTATGAATTGGCCAAAAAGTATAATATTAAAGTAGATTTCAGGCCGTTCATACAAATTGACGGAGTTTCTTATAAAGAGTTTCGCAAGCAAAAAATCAACATTCTGGATCATACTGCGGTTATTTTTACCAGCCGTAATGCCATTGATCATTTCTTTCGGATCTGTAATGAAGGAAGAGTGGAAGTGCCGGCGACGATGAAATATTTCTGCATTTCGGAACAGACTGCCAATTATCTTCAGAAATATATTGTGATCCGCAAGCGTAAAATCTTCACAGGCACTAAAACAGCCGCTGAACTGATCGAGCTGATGCGGAAACATAAGAAGGAGAAATTCCTTTATCCGTGCTCGGACGTTCGTAAAAATGACATTCCTGAGTTTGCAGATACAGAAGAATTCCATTTCGTTGAGGCAACCATGTATCAGACCGGTTCTGCTGATCTCTCTGACTTGGAGGATGTTTACTACGATATCATTGCATTTTTCAGCCCGTCGGGGATAAAGTCGCTATACGATAACTTCCCTGATTACAAGCAAAACTCTACGCGTATTGCTGCTTTCGGCCCAACAACAGCAAAAGCAGTGACAGATGCAGGTCTTTTTCTGGACATTCAGGCACCATTGCCGAATGCCCCGTCTATGACCGGCGCGCTCGACCTTTATATCAGACAAGCGAACAATGTTTGAGTCGTTTTTCCCCCAAAAAAGCCCCGGAAAATTTCCGGGGCTTTTTTGTTATTTTATCAATTTTTTTAAGCAATATGCGTTATAAATAAAATCCGAAAACTCCCGGCGTGTTCCTTAACCAAACCCACAGGCATGACTTTGACGTTTATTATTCGAAGTATTAAATATAACCGGCTGCTTGCAATAATACTCCTGACCACCTCCGGTGCGATGGCTCAGAAAGACGCACAATTCAGCTTATTTTCTCTCAATCAGTTATATCTTAATCCGGCAGCAGCTGGGGCGGACGGGCTCACCAAGTTCCAGCTCACACACAGAACGCAATACGCAGGCTATCAGGGCACAAATGTTACGGACGAAGGCGGTGCGCTTTCAACCCAGCTTTTTGCATTCAGTATGCCTATCAAGAATTTTGGAATTGGGTTCTATGCATTGAATGACCGCAGTGGACCGCGTACAGACCAGGATTTTAAAGTTTCGGCAGCTTACCGCATTCCCGCTTTCGGAGGCAATTTTCAGGTTGGTGCGAGCGCGGGTTTATTCAGACAGTCTATTGATTACAGTAAGTTAAGATATCAGGATCTCGATGATCCTTTGATTCCAACCGGCAACATTTCGGAAATCAACCCCGACTTTTCTATCGGCGCACGATTTGAAAATGAAACCTTCTACGCCGGTCTTTCTTTAAACCACCTTTTAGAGCCGAAATATCAACTGGGATCCACAACGGCGACCAATCCGTTACCCCAAACGCTCTATTTTAATGCTGGCATAAACATTGAACTCGGTTACATGCTTGATATACAGCCTATTGTCCTTTTAAAATCAGACATTAGCACGTTTTCAGGTGAGGGCGGCGCAACCGTAACCTATAATAAGCGTTATTGGATTGGCGGAACTTACAGACAGCAGGACACGTATTTTATCTTAATGGGGGGGATTTATTTGCTGCCGGATCAATCGCTCAAGCTCTCGGGAGCGTATGATCTTGTACTGGGAGGAAATGAATCAAAAGCACCGTCATCTTTCGAAGTAATGTTGTCCTATGCATTGCCTTCTCCAAAGTTTGGCAAAAAGACTATTATTCGGACGCCGCGTTTCAGATTTTAGACGGCAAGGAAAAATGCTCCGTATATAGTACTATGGAATCCGGAAATTATTAAAAAAGTGGCCAATTTGCCATTTATTAAACGGTTTTTGTAAACCAGTAGGTAATTGTAGTTAAGCAGTTTGCAAAACTTTAATTTATATTTGTAAAATAATCTTGCCTTATACCATTTATCTTATTCTTACGTTAACTCGATAAATGCAGGCTTTGTGACGGATACGGGAGCTCCACAATATGATTTCTCCCAGAATCCTGCTGAGCGTGAGATTGTTATTTTTGTTTGTATTTCAAGTATACTATATATCACCAGTCGACGTTTTTAGGCTAACATTTTATTATTCAAATTTTACAAAAACACTATGAATGTGAAAGTGTTCTATCGGGATGGAGTCAAAAGTCTGCTTTTGATAGCCGCTCTTATGCTCATGCAAAGTTGCGGGTTTATCAAAAGTAAGTTTGGCAAGGGAGGACAAGAGGAAAGCGGGATTCAAAACGGGGAAATTACAGCGACAGCCCGTAAAGGTTATAAGCAGACAACTCCGGCTGGAATGGTGGTGATACCATCTGGTTCCTTTGTAATGGGACAGGCCGATGAAGATATAGCTTCGTCCATGAACAACATGAACCGTCGCGTGACGATCAGCTCATTCTTTATGGATGACACTGAAATCACAAACAACGAATATCGCCAGTTTGTGAATGCCTTGCTGGTTGACTCTGTTTCAGTTTTGGGAGAAGAAGAAATTATGTCCAAATACTATCCTGATACAACAGCCTGGAAAAAAGACTTTGCTTATTCTAATGGTGATCCGTTTGTTGAATATTACTATCAGCACCCGGGTTTTGATACTTACCCTGTTGTAGGTGTTAGCTGGCAGGGAGCTCAGTATTTCTCAAAATGGCGTACCAACCTTTTGCACGATTTCCAAAACAAAGAAGGACAATTCAATTCCACAGGTTTCCGTCTTCCGACAGAAGCAGAATGGGAATGGGCGGCAAGGGGCGGACGTGCAGTTGCCAAATACCCTTGGGGTAACCCTTACACGATGAACGCCAAAGGATGTTTCTTAGCGAACTTCAAGCCACAACGCGGAAATTATGATGCGGATGGCTATCCTTATACAGGTCCGGCTAACGCTTACAACCCAAATGATTTCGGTCTTTATAACATGGCTGGAAACGTTGCAGAGTGGACATCGGATGCTTATACAGACAATGCAACGGCAATCGTTTGGGATATGAACCCAAGATATGACAATCCTGATGAACCTCGTAAGGTTGTGAAAGGCGGTTCATGGAAAGACATCGCTTACTACTTACAGACTGGCACGAGAACTTTCGAATATGAAACAGAACGTCGTGCTTTCATCGGCTTCCGCTGCGTAATGGACAATGTTAATGATCGCGGAGGTGCCCGTGCACGCCGTCGCTAGATAGAATCTCTTCGAAAAAGAAGCAGCGTTTTGAACACTGCTTCTTTTTTACGACCTGCTCAAAACACTTTTCATATCAATATCTAATTTTTTCACTGTAACTGATTTCAATAAGTATGGCTAAGAATAGCGGACCTAATTTTTTTTGGGATAAACTGGTACCAACAATATATAGCGCAGGTGCTGCCGTTGTTATTTTGGGAGCGTTAGCAAAAATTCAACACTGGGATTTCGGCGGCCCTTTACTAACTGCCGGATTGGGTACTGAGGTACTTATATTTTTACTTTATGCACTTCAAACACTGACACAATCTTCTGACCGCGAGCCGGATTGGACGCGCGTTTATCCTGAGCTTGACGATAATTACAACGGTCCTGCCATCACACGTGGTTCTACATCTTCAAGTGGTGTAACTGCTAAATTGGACAACATGCTTGACAATGCTAAACTTGGACCTGAGGTTTTTGACAGCCTTGGAAAAGGTTTCAGAAATCTTTCTGAAACAGTTGGCAAAATCAGCGATCTTACCGATGCAACTGTTGCTACTAATGATTACGCAAGAAATGTGAAAAGTGCGTCAACTGCGATCAATGATATGAATAAATCTTACGGTGTTGCCATCAGTGCGATGAGTTCTATGGCCGATGCTACCAAAGATGCACAATCATATCGTGAACAATTCCAGCAAATTACAAAGAACATGGGCGCGCTTAATGCGGTTTATGAACTTGAATTGCAGGACACAACGAAGCATTTGAAAGCAATGAATGCATTCTACGGTAACCTGACAGCTGCGATGGAAAACATGGCCGATGCTACCAAAGAATCACAAGTGTTTAAAAATGAAATGTCCAAGCTGACGACAAATATTTCGTCTTTGAATGGCATTTACGGTAATATGCTGACTGCCATGCGTGGTGGTAATGCATAATATCAGTTTAGCAAGCATATAGTAAATCCTTCTGAGAGTTATTAATTGTTTGTTATCAATAAATTATTCAATCACTGATAACTGATTACTGAATATATGGCAGGTGGAAAAGAAACACCCCGTCAAAAGATGATTGGCATGATGTACCTGGTACTTACTGCAATGCTTGCATTGCAGGTAAGCTCAGCCATCATAGAAAAATTCATTCTTCTGAACAATTCTTTGGAACTATCCTCCGGAGCAGCTAATAAAATAAACCAGGAAACTGTACTGAAAATTAAAGCAGCCGTTGAAAAGGCGGGAAACCGGTCGGCTGACGTTGCGGTAATCAAACAAGCAGAAGAGGTTCGCAAATTCACTGCTGACATTACCAACGAGATCAATTCCTTAAAACAAGAAATCATCACCAAAGCCGGTGGTGGACTTAATGAGGAAGGTGGAATCAAAAATCCTCAGGAAGAAGCCAAAGTTGCTGAATTGATGATTGCACAAGGAAAAAGAGGAAAGGCATACGGCTTGAAACAAACGCTTAATGCCTATACCACTCAATTAAATGCATTGTCTCCTAATAAATTTCAGATGCTTGCCATGGACGGCAGAGAGGATCCTGGTGTTAAGGCAAACAAGGAACAAAGAAATAAAGATTTTGCAGAGCTGAATTTTGAATCGACACCTGTTGCGGCTGCATTGGCCGTTTTGAGCCAGAAACAAACAGACATTCGCCGTATGGAAGGTGAAGTTTTAAATTACCTGGCCAGCAAAGTAGGTGCAGCTGACGTAAAATTTGACCGCGTGCTTGCAATGGTTAGCGCTGATGCGAAAACCGTGGTAGCTGGTACCAAATTCAAAGGACAAATGTTCATCGCGGCCTCTGCTTCGGGTATTACACCTCGCATGAGCTTAAACGGTTCTCCTGTTAAGGTAGAGAACGGTGTAGGTTTGATTGAATTTACTGCACAGGGTGGCGGTTATAATGCAGAAGGTGTAGTTCGCAAAGAATTGCAGGCCCGCATTACGATTCCTACGCCCTCAGGAAAGGATACAACTTACAGTATGAACCAGGAATACTTCGTTGTGAAGCCCTCCTACCAGATTGAAACAGGAACACTTCCACCATTGTATTTGGGTTGCGCGAATAAATTAAGCATTCAAAGTCCTGCATTGGGCCCTCTTTGGGCGCCTAGCTTCTCAACCGACGGCGGGGAAATTATCCAGAGCGGACAAAAAGGAAAGTTTACAATCGTTCCGAGCAAAGCACAGCTTAACATTACGGTTAGCAATGCTGGTAACGTGTTGGGTTCTGAACCATTTAGAGTAAATAAGGTGCCGAAGCCGTCACTTGAAGTAAGAGTTAACGGTGCTGTTTATGACGAACGTAAAGGCGCACCGGCATCCGGAGCCCGTAGCATTCAGGTTATAGCTGTGCCGGATGAAAGTTTTAAGAATTTCTCTCCTGAAGATGCAAAATTCAGAGTGTCGCAAGTTGAGATTTCACTGGCAAGAGGAAACAGAAGAATTGGTGGTGTGACATTGAACGGAGGCGGCGGATCAATATCGTCACTTGCGCAACAAGCACAACCAGGTGATCGTTATGTGGTTACAATCTTAAAAGTAGAGCGCCAGAATTTCAAGGGTGCTGTAAACGAAGTAGAGATGGGTAACCAATACAGAACCGTACCACTATACTAATTCATCAATTTTAATCGTTGATTGGACAATACACTTTATGTATGTTATGAGAAGAATGAACGGAAAAACGATTGCATGGTCATTACTTTCTTTGTCATTGGGTACAGGCGCAGCCTTCGCCCAGGAAAAGGAAGATTCCACGGCCAACCAGTTTTCATCACGCCCGATCGCTGACGGCGACATTTTGATGAAAAGGACGCTTTGGAGAAGGGTCGATCTGAAAGAGAAACAAAATGTTTCTATGTTCTCAAAAAATAATGAGATCACACGTTATCTGCTGGAGGCTGCAAAAGCGGGTTTGATTGATGCTTATACAAATGACTCATGCGCTACAAAAATTGATGCTGACGAACTGCATAAGCGTATATTAATCCCTAATCAAACTGCCGGCCTATCAGCAGAAGAAATAGCGGCTGGTTTTGGCGAGCCTGCGAAAGCGGATGATGGCTGGGGCGCCAAGCCTAAGGCTGATCCTACTAAATCAGCTGCTGCAGCTGACGACGGATGGGGAAATACAAAAAAAGAAACAAAGCCGGAAGCAGCAGCAGAAGATGATGGCTGGGGCCCTCCAAAGAAAAAATCAACCAAAAAAGGTGCTAAAACAGAAGTAGCAAAAGCGGAAGAGCCAGTTGTTGAACAGCCGAAGGTTGATAGCAGTTTCCAAACTCAGGTTGCATCCACAGAGGAAGAATATTTCCCGGATCAATTGAGCATTCTGGAAGTGAAAGAAGACTGGACATTTGACAAGAAAAGATCACGGTTGTATAATGACATTCAAACATTGACGATCATTCTTCCATCTGAGCAAACTGCTACTGGTCTTGAATTGCCAGTTGCTTCTTTCCGTTATAAAGATGTGGAAAGACTGTTCAGAAGTGATCCTAAGAAATATATCTGGTACAATACACATAACACTGCTCAGAATAAAAACCTGGCTGATGCATTCGATTTGCGCTTGTTTTACGGACGTATCACCAAGTATTCCAATGCAAATGACAGAGCGTTTCTTGACATCTATAACGGCGAAAAAGAAGCTCTTATCAAGTCTTTGAACTACGAGCAAGAGTTAATGGAATTGGAACACGGACTTTGGGAATATTAATCTCAATGTTCAAGCATAAAAAAAGGTTATCCGATGCGGATAACCTTTTTTGTTATTATGTCTTCTCACTTCTTTGGGAGCCTGAATTTCAACGGTTTTGACATTTTCGTTTTGTCCTCTGTCAGCCCTAAAGCTGCAATAGTTTTCTCATAACTTTTGAGAATTTCAGCATCCATTCTACCTGCCATGATGCCCGGGATGATTACAACACGTACATCCTGAAAAGATCTGTCAGGTGCAGGAACGTTCTCCTCAGACCAACCTCTTTGAAATATATCGACGAAAAATGTGCTTTCCTGAATTCCATGAACAAAGGTGAATTCACTCACTGCGCTAGTGGCACCAGATCCAAAAGCGACTACCCCAGGCAGCGGCCAGTACACATTTTGCGATTTGATATAAACCAATATTGCAGAAGATTGAAAAAGACTGTCCTCCGCTGGCGTCAAATCGTTGTAACCAAGGCTAAAGCTTCCGGAGGTGTCCGTTTTAACAGCACCGGAAGATATAATAATGGCTCCCCCACCCGAGCCGGTTCCATCTTCACCAGCTGGTCCGGCAGGTCCCGCCGGCCCGGCTGGTCCAGCAACACCCGCATCTCCCTTCGGCCCTACTTCTCCCTGCTCGCCCTCGCAACCAACCAGAAAAGCCATCGATCCGATCCAGGCAAATAGTAATAATTTTTTGAACATAATGTTTAATGGTTAGAATGTGAATTGAAATTGTTTAGAATTAAGAAGAAAACTTTAAGAGTTAGTACGCTGGCCAATTCCAATTTGACGAGAACAAGGGCGTTTTACCCATAAATTATACAAAAAAATTTACTAATCCTTCATGCCGCCAAAAGATTAAAAAGTCCGCAACGATCGGTTGCTGAAATATGAGAAAAAGTAGTGTCTTGAAATCCCTGATATGTAATTTTGCGGTGACCTAACAATTGAAATAAAAGCGCCGAATGTCTGAAAGCCCGAGGAAATATCTGATCATCATTGCCGGTCCAACGGCGGTTGGAAAAACTGCATTATCCATCCAGATAGCCAAAGCGCTTCATACTGAAATCATATCCGCAGATTCGCGACAATTTTTTAGGGAATTGAACATTGGCACAGCTAAGCCAACGCTTGATGAGCTTGCACAGGTAAATCATCACTTTATCAACTCACATTCCATTTCCGAAATTTACAGTGCCGGTGACTTCGAACGTGACGTTTTGAAACTGTTGGAAACCCTTTTTAAGAAACATGACTACGTAGTAATGACAGGAGGCTCCGGATTTTACGTTAAAGCAGTTTCAGAGGGTTTGGACGACCTGCCAGCGCCTTTGCCGGGCCTGAGAGAATCGTTGACAGAAAAGCTTCATGCAAATGGTCTCGCTCCTCTGCAAGCCGAAATCAGCGAAATAGATCCAACATTTGCCTTGACACCCGAAATCAACAATCCGCAGCGCGTAATCAGGGCGTTGGAGGTCTTTTATACAACCGGCTCTCCGATTTCTCAATTTCATTTAAAACAAACGCAAAAGCGGCCCTTTGAACAAATACTGATAGCGCTCGACCGGGATCGCTCCGAATTGTATAACCGGATTGATCTTCGGATGGATCACATGCTGCAAGATGGGCTTATTACGGAGGCGAAAGATTTGCTGCCTTACAGATCCCACCATGCGCTGCAAACCGTGGGATATAAAGAAGTTTATGGCTTTCTGGATAAGCAATATGACGAAGAAGAAATGATCAGACTGCTGAAACAGAATTCACGGCGATATGCCAAACGACAGTTGACCTGGTTTCGTCATCAGGGGAATTTTGAATGGTTCCAGGCCGATGAATACGAAAAAATCCTGACCTACATTCAGGCCAGGATTCGTGACAATAAGGATCAATAATCCGAATATTATTCCAATTCGCGATAGGCAAGAATTCCGCCCAGCACATTTCTGACATTATTAAAACCCTGAGATTCCAAAAAACGGGCCGCTTTACCGCTCCTCGCGCCTGAACGGCAATGAATGATAATTTCTTCATCTTTCAAAGGTTCGAGTTCGTCCAGATGATCGGGCAATTCTCCAAGCGGGATCAGTTTTGCGCCCAGGTTATCTTCTTCGTATTCGTGTTCTTCCCGAACGTCATAAAAATGCAGGTCTTCACCTTTGTCAAGACGTTCTTTCAGTTCTTCCACGGTAATATCCATATTTCTGCTTTTTTGATTAATGAGGTTATTGGACAAATAACATTTTTTGCGCGTACGATCGTTTCCCGTCCGATGATTTAACGACATAAATTCCTTCATTAACATGCACCTCAGCAGATCGCTGGCCGGTTTCCGGGATAATGGTTTGAACCAGATATCCTTGCAGGGAATAAATTTCGATTCGTTTTAAAGACGCATTTTCCCAATTAATAATTCCTCTGTTTGGATTTGGGTAAAAATGGATTTCAGTAGTAATGATGGGTTCATTTCCAGTAACGATGCCTGCTGCCTTCTTTCCAAGATAGGGACGGATCATAATGCTGCCTTTCAATGCAGTTTCCCGGGCCCATTCCGTTCCTAAATTATAAAATACCACATTCTTTCCCAGCATTGAATTCCTGTCAAATCCAACAGTGACTGGCTGCTCGTTCAGTTGGAGCCAGCCAACGTAAAACGTGTCTGGAACGGCAACAGGCGCGCTAAAAGGGTAGTCGATAAATCCGTTTCGCTGAGCGGGATATCGTGCGCCCACAGATCTTTGCGCAATAACCTTGTCCGGCTTGCCATTTTTATTGTCAAAAATCTGGATCGTAAATCCCTGCCCGGCAATGTCTTTATTGAACTGCACCATGGCAAGCCTGATCCCTCCTATCGTATCCGGCTTAGCGAGTGTAAACTGAACTGCTACACGCCCCAATTTTTGATTGACCTGCACGCCATACTCCGCGCTTCCATCGTCGTATGCATAATAATCCGTTAAGTCAGTTCTGGACGTGATGGAATCATTTGTTTTTAAATTAACCCCTGGAATGGTGTCCGTTGTCGTTACGACGAATTTGGTAATTAATTTTAAACTATCAAGATTCGCATTTATTGCAAGCGGTGCGGTTTTCACCGCCAAAGCCTTAGATTTGAGCGCCTCTACATAGATAGACCGCTGCACATTCCGGAACAATTCCGTCCCCTTTGCGGCGTCCCGGATCGTGAATGTGCTGGCCAGGATGTTAAAATTATTGAAATTATTTACGACATCTGTTCTCACAGAATCAGCAGTTGCCGCTTGCGGATTAGCTCGATATTGCCGGAGCGGCATGGCCGTATATTTTTTTAGAAAAGGCGATACAGCTTTTCTTACCGCAACATCGAAAATGTAAGGCTGCCTGACCGATCGTTTTGCATTTAAATATACATAATCCAGATGCCAGGTGTCATAATAACCCGAATTCCGCCCATATGCACGAAACCTAAACTGGAATGCATCATGGAGGTAAGCCGGATCCGTAATTTTCACAAACTGGTTCTTATAAATCGTATCCAGCTTGTAACCAACCTGTTGCCACGCCGTCACCCAGCCATTGGTCTTACTCAAAAATTCCAGTTGAAAATAATCACTTGAATCAGGCAGCTCTCCTAAACCTTTCGCCATCCAGTGAAAACTAATGTAAAGCGAATCAGCTGCCTTTTTACCGGCAAGATTTATCGGTTGGGATGTTAGTGTATCGGTAAAATTTTGCGTGAGCGGATTAACGAGATTGTAGGGCGTGCCGGTCGCATTAAGGCCGTCGAAAGTCGCAATGTTGAGCGATGGCGGCGAGCTGGAAAGTGTGTTGTTAATGTAAACCCCGCTCCCCGGCAACCAGTTTTTGGTATCCGGGTTAGCTGTTTTTGTTGTTGAAAAATCATCAAAAAACGGCAGGTTTAAGGTCGCCTCCGTCCGCAATGTGCTTTGCGTTTCGGCTTCCTCTTCGGTGTAGGAACCGTCGATGGGCACCACTTTCAATTGGGCATATAGCAACTGACACTGAAAAAGCGCAAGCAGCAATGTCAGAATTATACGTTTTTTATTATAAAAATAAAATTTACTGTTCCGGTAATATATTCTCATTCCCAGCTGATTCAACTGCCTGTGGTGTGATCCAGAGATCGATTACATCTCCTATTCTTACATTATTTCCAGCGTCGGGGTTCTGTCTCACCACCGTGCCTGCTGCTTGTCCTTCCTCTGCTGGTATTTCCATTTGCTGACCAACTTTCAGTCCGGCTCCGATCAGCGCGATTTTCGCCTCGTCCAGCGGTAAGCCCAAGACGGAAGGCGCCTCAAATTGCGCAGTACCAAGCCCTTCTCCCAATTCAAGGTCTATTTTCGTGCCCTTGGCAATGGCCTGCCCAGGCAGGATTTCCTTGCCATTATACATTTGTTTTAAAACTGCATTTTGCGCCATATCGGGCACATAAGAAATGTTTCCCTCTTCCAGTCCGACACTTTTCAATAACATTTGCGCGCTCCGGTGCGTCATATCCGTCAGCTTGGGCATTTTGATCAATGGCGCTGTCCTTGACGAAACGGTAACGTATATTTTCCGGCCCTCTTTTACTTTGGCACCCGGCAATGGATATTGAGAAATAATTGTCAGCGGAGGCACATTGGCCACGAAAGTGCAATCCACTTCGTAACGCAGGTCACGACTTTCGAGAAATTCTTCGAGGTCTTCAACATTCTTTTTCTTTAAATCCGGGATGGTTACTGCCTCACCATGATTGGTTGTGAAAGGCAGATAAACAAAAAAGAAACCCAGGAAAAGAACCAAAAGCAGTGAAACTATAATTCCGATGTGTATGAATAGATCCGTTCTGGACTGTGTACTTATTTTGGCCATGTATTAATGATGCTCGAAATGTATAGACGGGTAAAAATAAACGTAATATTTCAGGATGCCAATATACTACATTGTATATGAGCCAAGAATTCTTTTAATGTACTTACCAAGAATATCAAATTCAAGATTAACGCGGTCGCCCGCTTTAAGGCTGTGAAAATTGGTGAATTCATAGGTATAAGGAATGATCGCGACCCGGAATGCATTCTTTTCAGAGTTAAAAACGGTAAGACTCACGCCATTGATACATATAGAACCTTTTTCCACTGTAAGATTTCCTGTAGAAGCGTCATATTCGAAGTCGAAAAGCCAGCTTCCATCGCGTTCTTCAATGGCAGTGCACACGCCGGTTTGGTCCACATGCCCTTGCACAATGTGGCCGTCGAACCTGCCATTGGCCGGCATACAGCGTTCCAGATTGATTTTATCATCAACTGCCAGGTCGCCCAGGTTTGTCTTGATCAATGTTTCTTCAATGGCTGTCACCTTATAAGTGTCCCCTTCCACAGCCACCACGGTAAGGCAAACGCCATTATGATTTACGCTCTGATCAATTTTAAGTTCAGGTGCAATCGGTGATTGAAACGAAAAAGTTTTATTTGTGCCTTCTGAATCTACTTTTAAAAGCGTTGCAACGGATTCTACAATTCCTGTAAACATTATCTTAGTCGAAATTTTAAATACAAAGTTACAATTTAACATTACTCTTTTCTGTACAAAAGGCGCTATTGCTGTGTGTAAATCTTTTCAAATCCACATAGTTTGCGAACTTTGCAGGAACGCGGGAACAGACATTCCTTTTGCCTAACATATCTTTTATAACCATTAATGAAAAAAGTCTTATTTATTGATCGGGACGGAACGATC
Source organism: Dyadobacter fanqingshengii (assembly GCF_023822005.2). GTDB lineage: Bacteria > Bacteroidota > Bacteroidia > Cytophagales > Spirosomataceae > Dyadobacter > Dyadobacter fanqingshengii. Next base: position 5,708,296 of record NZ_CP098806.1, on the reverse strand, counting down.
ATCGTTGAACCTCCCACGGATTTTCAGGTAGACTCATTAGAAAAACTCGAATTTTTACCAAAAGCAATATCCGCACTCCGCAAGATTGCAGAAGAAACTGATTATGAGCTGGTCATGGTAACCAATCAGGACGGCTTGGGAACAGATTCATTCCCCGAACCCACATTCTGGCCGGCGCAAAATAAAATGTTGCAGACACTAGCGGGAGAAAACATACATTTTACCAATGTTCACGTGGATCGCAGCTTTCCGGAAGACAATCTGCCAACCCGGAAACCAGGCATAGGAATGCTGTCCGAGTATTTTTCAGAAGAATATGACCTGGCAAACAGTTACGTGATCGGCGATCGACTCACAGATGTTCAGCTGGCTGTAAATCTGGGTGCTAAGGCCATTTTAGTGCTGGATAACGTTCCTGAAACGGGCGTATCAGAGAAAATGAACGAGGTTACCAGCTTCGTTTCAAAAGATTGGGATGCGATTTACGAACATTTAAAATTACCTGCACGAAAAGCGTCCGTTGAACGCAATACTAAGGAAACGCAGATAAAAGTGGAGCTAAACCTGGACGGAAGCGGCCGGGCCAACATTCACACCGGACTCGGATTTTTCGATCATATGCTGGACCAACTGGCCAGACATTCAGGCGCTGACCTTTCGATCCAGGTCGAAGGCGACCTGCATATTGATGAACATCACACCATTGAGGATACTGCGCTGGCATTGGGCGAAGCTTACAGACAGGCGATTGGCGACAAGCGCGGCATCAGCCGATATGGATTTTTACTTCCGATGGACGAAGCTTTGGCGCAGGTTGCCATTGATTTCTCCGGCCGTCCCTGGATCGTTTGGGATGCCGAATTCAAAAGAGAGAAGATCGGCGAAATGCCAACGGAAATGTTTTTTCACTTTTTCAAATCTTTTTCAGACACCTCGCTATCTAATTTAAATATTCAGGTAAGCGGTGACAATGAGCATCATAAGATTGAATCGATATTTAAAGCGTTCGCAAAGGCAATAAAGATGGCCGTCAGACGTGATTTGAAGGCACTGGATTTCATGCCTTCGACGAAAGGAGTTCTTTAATTTTTTGATTTATTGAGCGGGCTAAGACATTTTTTAGTTAATTTTGTTAACGTTAAGTAGTGTATAAATTGCTTTTTTATGGAAATGACAATCATAATGATCGTTTTTTATGTGGTTCTTCTCGGTTCTGCGTTCCTTGTAGGACGCTGGCTGGAAAACAATGAAAAACAATGGAAAGCTAAGTAAAAGCCTTTACCTAATCACATCTCAAATTGCTTAAGTCACTTTGTCTCATATTACTTACGGCCTTCCTCATCTGTAAAGCCACAGATGTCGCCAGCATTTTGCTGGCCAAGGAAAAGTCATCTGTGGTTTGCGATACCGGCACTTGTGATAATGAAAAGACCGAAGTTGAGAAAATCAGTGACGACCAGTTGCTGATTTCTCATTACTTCAATGTTGATAAAAACACTTTATCAATTCCCCTCAAAAATACTTTCTCCTATTCTTCGGGGTTCCAAAACGAGATATCGTTAAAGCTGCTCTCTCCGCCACCCGAATTGATCTGATTTTTTCGACATTATTTATTCTGTGAGCATGGTGCTCCCGCGGATGTGTATTTTCCATCCCGCCGGGCGTGTCATTCAAGTTCTCCTATTCAAATAAATTTTATTCAAAAAAAGATCATGATCAAGTCATATAACCAACTATTTGAAAACAATAAAAAATGGGTCGCGGCAACAAACGAGCAGGATCCTGAATTCTTCACAAAGCTTGCAAACGGACAAAGCCCGAAGTTTCTGTGGATCGGCTGCTCGGATAGCCGCGTTCCCGCCAATGCCTTGACCGGAACAATGCCCGGCGATATTTTCGTGCATCGCAACATTGCCAACATGGTCATTCACACAGATATGAGCATGCTAAGCGTGCTTGATTATTCGGTAAATGTGCTTGGTGTACAACACATTATCGTTTGCGGCCACTACGGTTGCGGCGGCGTTGCTGCTGCTATGGGGAACAAGCAAGTGGGTCTCATAGACAACTGGCTGCGCCACATTAAGGACGTTTACAGACTTCACCAGGACGAGCTTAACAGCATTGAAGACAGACAGAAGAGAACCGACAGATTTGTTGAGCTGAATGTGATCGAGCAGGTTATGGACCTTGCGAAAACTTCAATTGTGCAGAATGCTTGGGCAAATAAGAAGGCTTTACAGGTTCACGGGGTTGTTTACGCAGTTGGGACCGGCGTTCTCCAGGATCTGGGCGTTACGATGGACAGTGCGAACGACATGGAGAATGTGTACAAGATGGAAACTCCTCCCCTCGCCTGATTTCGCATTAGCTTTTGTTTTCAAATTGACTTATCAGAAATAATCGTATGTCAGCAGATAAAAAGAATTTGTTTTCCAACCTTAAGTTTGATATCCCTGCCGGGCTGGTCGTTTATCTGGTTGCGTTACCATTATGCCTTGGTGTGGCCCTGGCCTCAACCGGGCGCTCGGACCTTCTATTTTCAGGTATAATTGCCGGAATGATCGGCGGGATCGTCGTTGGTTTCCTCAGCGGATCGTCACTTGGGGTGTCTGGTCCTGCGGCAGGGCTTGTCGTGATCGTACTCAATGCCCTGGATACGCTGGGCAGCTTTGAGGCGTTTCTTCTGGCGGTTGTCATTGCAGGGATTATTCAGGTCATCGCCGGATTTATGAAGGCCGGCATCATTGGTTATTATTTCCCATCGTCTGTCATCAAAGGAATGTTGGCAGCCATCGGAATAACCCTTATACTTAAGGAAATCCCTCACGCATTCGGTTATGATGCTGATTTTATGGGTGATGAGGCGTTTGCTCAAAAAGACGGCCAAAATACATTTACTGAGCTTTTCAACGCGGTGAAATACAGCAGCACCGGAGCCATCATTATATCATTGATCTCGCTCGGTTTGCTAATCCTGTTTGACCGGCCTTTTATGAAAAAAATTCAGCTTTTCCGGTTCGTACCAGGTGCTTTATTCGTGGTGATTTCCGGAATTTTGCTTAATCTTTTATTTTCAAAATCAATGCCGGACTGGGCATTGTCGGGTGAGCATTTGGTACAATTACCCGTTGCATCTTCTGCAAGCGAGTTTTTCAGTTTTTTCAAAACTCCTGATTTCTCCGCCATTACACGGGTTGAAACTTATACAATCGGCTTAACATTGGCGATTGTGGCCAGTCTTGAAACATTGTTATGCGTTGAAGCGACTGACAAATTAGATCCGTTCAAGCGTAACACGCCCACAAACCGTGAGCTTATTGCGCAGGGAATCGGTAACATTACATCGGGTATGATCGGGGGTTTGCCTATTACGCAGGTGATTGTGCGAAGCTCTGCCAATATAGATTCAGGCGGAAGAACTAAAATGGCAACCATTACGCATGGATCCATTTTGTTGCTTTCTGCTCTTTTTATTCCGGCATTTTTGAATTACATCCCATTGGCATCACTTGCCGCTGTACTTTTAGTGGTTGGTTATAAACTGTCCAAATTTTCTCTTTACAAAGGAATGTACCAATTGGGCAAAGAACAGTTTATCCCCTTTATAGTAACAATTATCGCCATTTTAAGCACCGATCTACTGAAAGGAATCGCGATTGGAATGGTGGTTGCTATATATTTTATTCTTCGCAAAAATTACAAACATTCCTACCATTATGTGAAAGAAAAACACAGGGATGGAGACGTAATTACGCTGATCTTGTCTGAGGAAGTTACATTCCTGAACAAAGGCAGTATTAGCGCAACCTTAGACAACTTGCCCGATAATGCCACCGTCGTGATCGACGGCAGCAAGTCCATGAATATCGATTATGATGTGCTGGAAATTATCCAGGATTTCAAAAAGCATGCGGCTCCGCTGCGGAACATAACCGTGGAAACCAAGGGCATAAGCGGCGTGGAAGTGGTCGGCGGCCATTGATAATGCCAACATTAAGTAATGATATCAATAAAAATAGCCGGAAAATTTCCGGCTATTTTTTTACATAAAAAATCCCACAACCGGCCGTGGCCAATGTGGGATAACGCTTTGTAATAAGCCGATAGGTCGGTCAAAAACGCTTCATGTTCTATTTATTCTTAAGGCGCTGGATAAGCATATCATTAAATGTACGTTCCGCCTTATACAATTCGATCACCTGACTTGCTGTTATTACCTTTAAAAAGCGGTTTTGATATTCTTTTTCAAGATCCAGCTCTTTCTGACGCAATTCCTGCACTTCTTTCAGGTTGTTGAGGACTTGATCATCGGTCTGGCCTTCCGCCTTCTTATCATTAATGATCTTACGCTGCGCCCTGTGAATTTCTTTTCTTTTCTGAGAATACTCATTGTAAACCGGCCAGAATCCCGTCGACTGTTCGGGTGTCAGGTTCAGACGATTGGTGATAATGGCAACTTTCGCGTCTTGAATTCTCTTTATCTCTTCCTCCGATTTCCTTTGCGCGCTAGCTGCTGTAATCGAAAGCAGGGCCACAACGAGGATTGTCAATAAATTTCGGTGTCTGGTAATAGCTTGTAAGTTCATTTTATAATTATTGTTAGGGTCAAATCGCCTCAGCACTTGAAACCGATTCCTGTAATTGCTGGCGAAGAATGTCATCTTCAAGTCCGTCCAGGTAAAAAAGTACAGTGGAATCCGTGTCAAATGCTTTCTGAACAACTTTATGCTCACTTAAATCGTAATAACTCATATCCTGATCTTCCAGGTAACTAACGATGGATGCATTGCTGATGCCGCTTAATGGCTCCTGTCCAAGCGATCCCTGACGTTCCGGAACGGTTACCCATACCAGCACTAAGATCAAAGCCATTGCCGACACAAGCGCCAGTGAACGCTGCCACGACCAGCCTATTACCGGCTTGCGAACAGGTTCCGACGGAATTCTTGCTTGGATCATCTGAGGCAGTTTGTCAAAATAGCCCTCAGGAACTGTAAAAGGAACCTCCTTTTTCAGATCATCCAGTCGTATGCGCTTATTATCCATGATTATTTATATTTCCACTCTTGTAAATATTTGACCAAACTAATTTGAAATGGTTTAATCCGTCTCGTTTAAATAATCCTCAATTTTTTTTGTAGCCCAGTGGTATGAAGCTTTTAGCGCACCCACCGACGTCCCGGTGATCTCGGAAATTTCCTCGTAGGGAAGCTCTTCAAAATATTTAAGGTTAAAAACCAGCCTTTGCTTTTCTGGTAATTTTAATAATGCCTTCTGCAATTTGAGCTGAATGGCGTCACCACTTACCAATGGATCCGCTTCCAATTTTTCGCTGAGCTCACTTTCTACATCATTGATTGAAATGAAAAAGCGCTTTCTTTTCTTATTAAGGAAGTTGATGGCCTCATTGCTTGCGATCCGGTAAAGCCACGTGTAGAACTTGGAATCGCCACGGAAATTTTCCAGCGCAGTCCAGGCTTTGATAAAAACATCCTGTGTAATGTCATTCGCATCATCATGGTCAACGACCATTTTCCTTACCAGCCAATATACTTTTTGCTGATACTTCCGCACCAGCTGACTGAAAGCGTTCCGGCGCGTTTCGGGATTTTCAAAAAGGGATAATAATTCTTCGTCAGACATTTAATCAATACTAATTCCCGAATCAAAACACGTCAATAATAGTTCATTTTTTGGTTCAGGGCAAATAAAATTTGAGTCTTGCAAAAAGTAAAACATGGTTTTAACCTTTCGCAAGACTCAATCATTTCCGACAGCAAAAACCGTCCAGAAACCTTTAAAAATCTATGATTTTCTTTCAATTGCACGTTTCGCAGCTTCCACAATGTGCTTCGCTGTCAAGCCGTATTTTTCCATCAGTTGCGTAGGCGTTCCGCTTTCTCCAAAGCTATCATTAACAGCCACATATTCCTGAGGAACCAGTTTGTTTTTAACCAAAACCTGCGCAACGCTGTCTCCCAAACCACCAATGCGGTTATGTTCCTCAGCTGTCACAACGCAACCCGTTTTCTCCACAGATTTCAGGATCGCCTCTTCGTCCAAAGGCTTAATGGTGTGAATGTTAATGATCTCCGCATTGATGCCCTCTGCTTCCAGAAGTTCACCAGCCTGGATCGCTTCCCAAACCATATGGCCCGTTGCAAAAATGCTCACATCCGTTCCTTCATTCACCATCCACGCCTTACCGATCTCAAATTTCTGATCCGCATCCGTGAAAACCGGGATTACCGGACGACCGAAACGCAGGTAAACAGGACCTTCGTAATCAGCGATCGCAATGGTAGCCGCCTTTGTCTGGTTGTAATCGCAAGGATTGATAACGGTCATTCCCGGCAGCATTTTCATCATCCCCAAATCTTCAAGGATCTGGTGCGTAGCGCCATCTTCTCCCAATGTTAAACCTGCGTGTGAAGCACAGATCTTTACATTTTTGTTGGAATAAGCAACACTTTGACGGATCTGGTCATAAACACGGCCAGTAGCAAAGTTTGCGAATGTTGTAGCGAAAGGAATTTTACCGCCAATGGTCAAACCGGCAGAAACGCCGATCATATTGGCTTCCGAAATACCGCATTGGATGAAACGGTCCGGATTTTCTTTTATAAATGGTTCGAGTTTCAGCGAACCAACCAAGTCAGCACAAAGTGCCACCACATTAGGATTCTGCTGCCCCAACACATGCATCCCAGCCCCAAAGCCCGAACGTGTATCTTTCTTCTCAGTGAAGGTGTATTTTTTCATTGTATATAATTAATAGTCTCCCATTGTTTCTTCCAACTGGCCAAGCGCTGCCGCAAGTTGCTCATCATTAGGCGCTACGCCGTGCCATTTGTGGCTGCCCATCATGAAATCGACGCCATAACCCATCCCTGTGTGCAACAAAACCATGATCGGTCTGCCGTGTCCAAGTCTGCTTTTTGCCTCGTAAAGACCTTTTAGCACTGCTGCCATATCGTTGCCTTCTTCGATAGAAATCACTTCCCATCCGAATGCTTCATATTTTTTACCCAGATCGCGGTTGTTCATTACTTTCACCGTCGGGCCGTCAATTTGCTGACCGTTTAAGTCAATGAATGCAACGAGGTTATCAACCTGGTGGTGCGGCGCAAATGTTGCTGCTTCCCAAACCTGGCCTTCCTGCTGCTCGCCATCGCCCATCAACACGTAAACATGACCCTTGTCACCGTTCAGTTTCTTTGCCATCGCAGCACCGATCGCCACAGACATTCCCTGTCCTAGTGATCCGGATGCAATACGAATGCCTTCCAAGTGCTCGTGCGTGGTCGGGTGACCCTGTAAGCGCGAATTCAGCTTACGGAAAGTTGCCATTTCCTCAACCGGGAAATATCCTTTGCGCGCAAGCGTACTATACCAAACTGGCGAAATATGTCCATTAGAAAGGAAAAAGAGGTCTTCATCCTTGCCATTCATGTCAAAAACCGGCTTACCATCCTGTTCTTTCAATTGCATACGCTCAAAATAAAGCGCCACAAGTAATTCTGTACAGCCCAAAGAACCTCCGGGGTGTCCCGACTGGCAGCCGTGCACCATACGGACAATGTCCCTGCGCACTTGTGAGGCTACTTTTTCTAATTGTTCAACTTCCATGTTTATCGATTTTCTATTTATCAAATACGTTCTTCATGCGTTCATTTTCAGCACGTAAATGTCCTATTATTACGGCTTTCCGAATGACTGTTTATTACTCACTTTTGTTAAGAATTTGATCAGTGTGATTTTCCGTATCCACTTTCTGCACCACTTCTTCAATCACACCCTTTTCATCAATGACGAATGTTGTGCGGATGATACCCATATATTCTTTGCCAAATAATTTCTTTTCGCCCCAAACGCCATAATCATTTACCAATTTCTGGTCAGTATCAGCCAGTAACGGAAAAGGAAGGTTATATTTTTTGATAAATTTCCTGTGCGATTTCTCATCATCCACACTTACGCCCAGCACTTTATAACCTCTCTTTAAAAGAACATCATAATTATCGCGAAGGTTACATGACTGCGCCGTACAACCGGGTGTATCGTCCTTTGGATAAAAGTAAAGAATGAGTTTTTCTCCTTTAAAATCAGAAAGTTTCACCTCTTTACCGTCCTGATCTTTCGCAGAAAATGCGGGGGCGGGATCGCCAACTTGAAGTCCCATACTTTTACCTTTTTCGTTTTTTCGTTTTTTTCCGCACAACCGGCAGATCTTTCAATTCGGTTTGCAAGATAGTACTATTTCCTGCCCTATCTGTCACTTCCAGCGTCAGTTCGCCTTCAAACGGCAGCTCAGGATCCAGCTTTTCTGACCAGATATAGCCTTTTTTGGAATCAAAATTCATCAGCACCCATTCCCCGTTGACCAATGCTTTGTAATGATCAACCCCGGAAGTGGCGTCGCCGATAAATCCGCGAATCCTGTCCTTACTATGCTCCACCAGCCGGATCTTCGGAGGAACAGTGTCAGCCTGGATAACAAATGTTCCGAGCTCCCTTGTTTCAAACTTAATCTCATTATCCACCCACGTTCCTCCTAAAAAGCGATAATAACCATCCAAATAGCGGTAAACACGCGTTTTTTCCTTGTTTTCCGGGACATTCTCCGGCGAGAATGCAACAGAAATATAATCTTTAAGCGCCGTTCCGCGATTATTGATGGTTAATGCATTGAAATTCTGCTGACCGGTCAGGAACAATGTGTCAAATATGCTGGTGTTTTTAAAATCAACCGACCATTTTTCAGCCTTATAACTCGATGCAACCGCCGGATAAATTTGACTTCGCAGGTAAGTCTTCACAGTCGTTTTGCCAATTTGAACCGAATCGGGCGTATATGTTCTCAGGTCTGTCAGGAAAACCGCTGTCTCACTTGCATAAAAATCCGGGTCTTTTTTCACTTCCTTTCCATTGGAATAATAGGTCGCAAATGGAATGGTGCTGCGATAATGTTTTGCTTTCACGATCAATGTGTTTTCCTGCACGTCCGTCTGAATGTATTCAGGATTTATTTCAACATCATAAACCGGAAGCGGCGGATTTTTAGGCTCACCCTTGATTGTAAAGACAAGCTCGGAGGCATTTTCGTAAGAATCCGTGATCTTAATACGCACTTCATGCAGCAACGTATCCGCAATGTTCAGCTTGCCATTGATTGCATTGGTTTTGTATAAATTAAAATTGTTGCCGTCCGGAACATAGCATTTCAGATAGCGCTGCCCGGTTTTCTGCTCGGTTTCATAGTCGATCAGGTTGTTATAATCTCTTGTCGCGGAATTGGGGAATATCTCAATGTTATAAGAAAACACTTCATCTCCATCCATTTTGATTTCAATGCATTGTAAACCGTAACGGAACCCCGTGCCCGTCATCTGGTCGTGCGCTACCATATCAATGCCTATAATCCCAGTTGCAGAAACAGTGTCCGGGAGTCGGTAAGAGCCATCTTTTAGCTTAACCGGCGCGTAAACTTTACGGTCAAACTGGCTATTCACCCGACCATTAATGTCCAGTGGCCTTATTGCAAGGTTCACAAATTTCGGCGGTGTAACATCTTTGATCTCATTGAAACCAAAATACAATGGGTTAAGGTAATTATCCTTGGAATCGCGGATCTCAAAATGCAAATGCGGCCCCGCAGAACCACCTGTATTGCCTGATAAAGCGATAATTTCACCCTTTCTAAAATTAAATTTTCCCGCTTCCGGAAAAAGATCGATCTCGAAAGTTTGCTTTTTATACTGCTCTTCCCGCACATAAGTGGCCAGGGGATCGCTGAATTTCAGCAAATGACCGTAAACCGTGGTCTGACCATTGGGATGGCGTAAATAAATCACATTGCCGTAACCACTCCGCTGAACGGCTACTTTATAAACATATCCCTCCGCCGCTGCGTACACATTAAGGCCCTCGCGCTGCTCCGTACGAATGTCAAGGCCCGCATGAAAGTGGTTTGTACGCAAGTCACCCAGCCCGCCTGCCAGCGAATTGGCAAGCCCCGGCCTGATCGGAAACTGGTAATAACCTTTTGGATAAGTTTGTGTTTGAGCAATAGAAAGCGAGCATAAGCCCATCAAGCCCGAAAAAAACAAACCAATACGGACCATTGTCCGGAAAAGATAATGCATGAAAGCGAAGTGTATGAATGACTGGTCCTGCGACCGAAAAGATCAGGTTTACCTAACGAACAGTTCGAGCATCTTCTTGCCCTCGATGGACGCCGTAAGCTTATCCCCGATCTGCACGGGCCCCACGCCCTTTGGCGTTCCTGTAAAAATCAGGTCACCTTTTTTGACCATAAAATATTTTGAAACAAAAGAGATGAGGTAATTAATGCGGTAAAGCATCATGGAAGAATTGCCGTTCTGGCGCGTTTCACCATTTACATCCAGACTAAAATTAATGTTCTGAATGTCTTCAAAATCTGAAACAGGGACGAATTCAGAAACCGGAGCAGATCCGTTGAATGCTTTCGCCAATTCCCAGGGCAAGCCCTTTGCTTTCAATTCGGATTGTAAATCTCTCGCCGTGAAGTCAATGCCCACACCGATCTCTTCGTAATATTTGTGCGCAAAGCGCTCTTCAATGTTCTTTCCTACACGATTGATCTTCACCACAAGTTCTACTTCGTAATGCACGTCCTTCGAAAAATCAGGATAAAAGAATGGCTCCCCTGCCCTGACCTGCGCTGTCTCCGGCTTTAAAAAAATTACGGGAGCGTCCGGTTTTTCGTTATTTAATTCAGCAATGTGCTCGGTATAATTCCTTCCTACACAAATAATTTTCATTAGGAGCAAATAAAATTTGGATTCGATTAAAACACAACAAAACTACTTACAAAGCGGTCAGGGACATAATATTTAGCCTATTTTTTCATACAAAATCGTACCCTGTTCACCCTATCCAGAGTGACATATTCGTTGGTTATTCCATCAGTTCGCTTCATAAATCTTTACTATTTTTGGTAAAAGTATCGTTACTAACAGAAAGCTTGCGCATGAAGAACCACATTACCCGTTGTTTTCAATTCACGATCTGCACGTTGGCATTAACCATACTTTTATCTGCCTGCGATACGCTTCGTAAAACCCCGGAAAGATCCAAGTCTTCAAGATACGCACCTTCAAGGTCATCCAAATCGCGGGGAGCTGTGGCGCGCAGGCCTCCGGCAAGAACGCCTGCCAGAAAACCTGCTACTGCTTCAAAACCAACATATAGCAGGCCGGGAGATCTGCCCGCATCCGCTGTTCCGCAAGTGGTCCAGGTTGCCCGCACCTATGCCGGAACTCCTTATCGCTCAGGCGGAAATGATAAAAATGGCATTGATTGCTCCGGTCTGATATGCTCAGTTTATTCCGAAATCGGTGTAAAAGTCCCACGGATTTCGTGGCAGCAATCTGAATTTGGACAGGAAGTGGGCAGCATTAAGGACATTAAGCCCGGTGACTGGCTGTTTTTTGTACCGGAAGCTGGAAAAGAAGGCTATGTTTCCCACGCGGGCATTGTGACCGACGTCCGAAATCAGGACGAGATTATGTTTATTCATGCTTCCACATCGCGCGGCGTGCGGGAGGACAATCTTTTTTCCAATTATTTCAAAGGAAGATTCGTCAAAGCAATGCGCCCATTCTAAGCCGTTCAGTCATTGACATTGTATTTTTTCGTGTAAAATAGGGGTAAAGCACTCGACGACTGTCTGTTCTGCATGATAAATATTATATTGAAGCATTAAATCCTTTCTCAACTTTATGGAAACTACTATTGGCCCTCCGCCAAATGTCGGAGGCCGGGTTGTCCGGCTTAATACCAGTCCTGACATCCCTATCTACATTTACGCCACAGTTTTTGCGTCCTTCTGCGTCATTACCGGCCTGATATGGGACATTTGCTGGCATATGAGCATTGGCCGTGACGGACTTTTGTCTCCTCCACACCTCGTTATTTATCTCGGCGCCGTTGTTGCCGGTCTCTTTTCCGGGTTTGAGATTTTGAGAAAAACATTCTGGGGAAAGGATCTGGAAAAAGCAGCCAGCGTGAAAATCTGGGGCTTTTTTTATAGCTCATTAGGATCTCTTTTTTGCGTTTGGGGCGCATTGGCTATGCTTACTTCTGCACCATTCGACGACTGGTGGCATAACACTTACGGACTGGACGTTACCATTCTCTCACCGCCTCATACGGTGCTGATTTTAGGTATCATTGGCATTCAGTTTGGTGCAATGATCAGCGTCATCGCGGTCAAAAATCAGCTCAAACTGCGTTCGGCACAATTTGTCGACAAGAAAAAAGCGCTGGATAAAACATTGTTCTGGCTTTTCGCTTTGTCGGCTGGCTTTCTGTTAACCATTTGGTATACATTGCTTTCCGAAGAACTTGGGCGCATGCGCATGCATCGTTCGAGCCTTTACATATTTTCCTCCGCAGCATTTCCAATTTTGTTAATGGCAGTAGGCAAAGCCGTGCGCCAAAAATGGGCGATCACTGCTGCAACCGGCGTTTATACATCGTTAATGCTGCTCACACTCTGGATCATCCCTTTGTTTCCAGCCGAACCGAAATTAGGCCCGATTTTGAATCATATCGATCATTATCAGGGTTTCCAATTCCCGTTGCTGCTCATCATTCCGGCCATTGCGATTGATTTCCTGCGCCATCGTTACGGTTATATGAATGATTGGAAGCTGGCTGTGATTTTAGGAACTGCCTTTTTATTGGTTTTCTTTTTTTTTCAATGGTTTTTAGGGTCATTTCTGATGGAATCACCTTATGCGAGAAATTGGTTTTTTGGAAGCCATTACTGGTATTTCGGGAACAGCCCGGATTGGGAATATCGCTACAAATTTGGCCCGTGGATGGTGGAAACGACGCCTGAATTATTAAAAGGATTGGGCATAGCATTGATCGCCAGTTTGATTTCAACACGCATTGGTTTGGCCTGGGGCAACTGGATGCATAAAATTCAACGATGAAAAATTTTATATTAATCATCCTGCTTTTGGCGGTCTGTGTGACTGCAAAAGCACACGTAGGAAGCGCCGGCGTGCAAATGCAGGGACAGGCCGGTCCATATAAAGTGCTGGTGAGCATTGAACCGCCAGACGTTATTCCGGGAACTGCAAAAATTACTGTTTTCGTCGAAAATGGCAATGCTAAAAAAGTCCTGGCCCGGCCCATTTACTTTTATTCCGGGGACAAAGGCGCGCCGTCGCCGGATGAACTTACACAAGTGGCAGGACAAACAGGCCAGTTTCAGGGAGTGGTTTGGCTAATGGAATCGGGTTCTTCCGGTGCACAGATCCAAATTGAGGGCGATCAGGGCAAAGGCGAGCTTGTTGTCCCTATTGCTGCCGTATCCACCGCCGAGCGCGACATGCCGAAAAATCTGGGCATTGGACTGAGCATTTTGGGTGTTTTGCTCTTTTTACTAATGATCACAACCATTGGCGCAAGCGTCAGCGATGGGATTTTAAGGCCAGGGGAGACATTAACGCCCGTTCAAAGAAGAAAACGCTGGGTAAATATGGGCATTGCAACTGTGATATGCTCGCTCATTTTATATGGAGGAAGCAGCTGGTGGGATAGCTGGGCGGCCGAATACAAACAGTGGCTTTACAAACCCATTAAAGGAAGCGCGGCTATTCTGCAAGCCAATGATCAAAGGGTTTTTCAATTAAAGATCGATACAACAGGCTGGAACGTGCAGCGCCGGGGCAGCATGCTCAGTACATTGATCCCCGATCATGGCAAGCTTATGCATACGTTCCTCGTGCGCACGCCGGGACTGGACGCATTCGCGCACATTCATCCCGAACGCAAGGATAGCACCACATTCGAAGCATTCCTTCCTAAATTGCCGGCTGGTAAATATCTCGTTTACAGCGACATTGTACAGCGATCAGGCTTCGCTGAAACCATTGTAGACACCATTGACATTCCCGAACAACGCGACGCGAAAGCTTTGCTTGTTACAGCAGAAGAAGATACTTACGTTGTCACTGACCCTATTAATGCCCCGGGCAATGTGCCACTGGATGAGAATGTTGTCATTTGTGGCAAACCAGGAACCAAAACAGTCTTTAAAGACGGCTCCTATGCGGTGTGGGAGGGAATGTCTAACAAGCCATTGGATGCCGGAAAGCCGTATCAGCTTACATTTGAATTTTTCAATCCCGATGGCAGCGCTTGTTATCCCGAACCATATCTCGGCATGACCGGACATGTGGCAGTGGTGCGTACGGACGGTTCGGTTTACATTCATTTACACCCAACAGGAACATTTGCAATGGCTGCCGAACAGACATTTAAAGACCGCATGGCCGACACTGCAACGACTGCAAAAGCGCCTGCGCCCGCGATGTTCAGAGATAGCATTGATCGTTATCTGGCCAAATTAAAGGCTATGCCCATGGAAGAGAGGGAAGTTTTTTTAATGACTGAAATGGGTATGTACGACATAAAAGACGGCGCCATGACCGGCATGGACCATGGCAACCGTATTTCTTTCCCTTATTCTTTTCCAAAAGCGGGACGTTACAGGATCTTCCTGCAATTGAAAAGAAATGCAAAAGTCCTTACCGGCGCTTACGATGTGACGGTGAAAGACGCGGTCACATTATAACCGGTTCAGAACAAAGCTTTGATTTTCTGATAAGTCATCTCCCTGTAATTTTCAATGTAAAGATTGCAGGGAGGTAATTCTTCTTTGGTATGAGAGCTTAATACGCCGACCACACGCATTCCAGCATTAATAGCAGCTGAAACGCCGGAAAAAGAATCTTCAAACACAACACATTGATCGGGCTCGACGCCCAGATTTTTCGCGCTGGTCAAATACACTTCGGGATCCGGCTTGTGCTTTTTCACATTTTCGCTCGCCATTATGGAGCCCAGATGTGAACGGATCGGAACTTTTGTCAGGATAAGATCCAGGTTGGCTTGCGGCGCTGAGGTGGCCACGCCCAATTTGACACCATTGCTATGCAAATCATGAATAAAAGCGACGATCCCTTCAATGGGATCTATATATGGTTCGTAGATCTGGCGAAAAAGACTTTCTTTTTCATTCTCCATTTGCAAAAGTTCTTCTCCTTCAATGACCCTTTGCAGAAAATGGCTGAGAATGTAACTGTTGCTTTTGCCAAACATGTGCATTGCAAATTCTTCGTCCGTAGGTGACAAGTCGCGTTTGGAAAAAAATTCGCGAAACGCCATCGAATGATAAGGGTTGGTATGGCAGATCACGCCATCCATATCAAAAATTACTGCTATTTCTTCTTTCATCGTGCAAAGTTAAACATTCAGCATTTTCCCAATATGCATCCCGGCACTTTTCAGGCAACACAAACAATTATTCTTTCCAAATTAGCTTGTTATACCGCAGTACGAACCCGATATTTAGGGCAAAACGAGGGAGAACTTTGAGTCGGAACTGATATATAATTCTACTTTTTATGTCACCGATTGCAGTTTATAAGGTTATTCTATTAAATTTACTATACTTACCCTGGCTATTTCCGGAAATAGCACGCAGGACCTGCCACAACGTAATTACTGGTGGTTTTCTTTGCAAAATAATGATACGTTACTAATGTATGAGTGAATTAGAGCCAATCAAAAACGGAGTTACCAAAGCGAATGGTAATATGACTTCTTTGGAAGTTTATGATAAATACGGAGCAATGGCGTACGGTATAATTCTACAAATTTTGCCGCAGGTTCATCTGGCTCAGGAAGTGTTGGTTAGTGTGTTTTCTTCGCCGCAATTACAGGCTTGCAACAGTTACCCGTTCAGCTTCGCTGCTTGCATTATAAAGTTGGCAAGGGCAAAAGCCGTGGAAGCCAAACGGAAGTTAATGGCCATTGCGCCGGTGGCGGATCCTACCAATGCGTCGGACGCAACACCGGAGAAAATTTTTGACCTGTCTTTCTGCCAGGGCTTCACACCGGAAGAAGTGGCCGGTAAATTGAATATATCTAAATCCGAGGTTCTTCGTTCTTTTCATGAATATTTTAAATTATACCGTAACGCGTAACAATCGAGGCATATAGTGGAAACACAGGATTTTATTGAGAGCGGCATTTTAGAGGCGCATTTGTTGGGGTTGTCCGATGAAGAAGAGAAAGAACTCGTAAAACAAATGGTGGAAGAAAATCAGGAAATCAAGGAGCATCTGGTTGATATTGAGTCGGATATAACCCGCTATTTCAATGGTTCAGCGGTTACACCTCCACCTGCATTACGCGAAATCATTCATTTAAGAAGCACTCAGGAAAACTTCCGCAAAGAGAAGCATACATTTAAAAAGAAGGCAGCAGAGGAAGATCAAAATACCAGGTTTCTGGATGTTGAGGTTAATGATACGCACATTAAGGTCCACAAATTTTGGCGTCCGGCATTCATAGCTGTATTTATTTTATCAAAAATTTTCCTGATCGCCGGGCTGTATTATTATTTCAAAGCGGTTAATCAGGAAGAGCAAATCCAGAAACTGAAAACAGAAATACAGCAGGTTAAATAGTCTGACAACATTCATAAAACAAGCCGGAAGTCACGTCGTGATCTTCCGGCTTGTTTGTTTATATTTGGAAAAAAACACATTATACAATTTATGAAAGACAGAGAAAGAATTAGTACCCTCGAAGAGTTAATGTCAGAAAACCTGATTCGTTTGGACAGACTGGAAGTTGGGCAGTCTGAACTGAAATACGGGCAAACCGTTCTTCTACAAAGCATGACCGATCTGACTAAGGTAGTTAGAAAGAACTCGACTGACATCGAGGCCTTGAAGGGTGATAGTAAAATCTTGAAGGGAGATGTGGCAGTCTTGAAGGAAGATGTCGCAGTCTTAAAGAGCGATGTGGCAGTCTTGAAGGAAGATGTCGCAGTCTTAAAGAGCGATGTGGCTGTCTTGAAGGAAGATGTCGCAGTCTTAAAGGAAGATGTGGTATATCTGAAAGAAAACATGGCAACGAAACAAATGTTTGCCAGTCTGTTAGAAGCAATGGTAAATGGCTTTGACCGGACGGACAAACAATTCGCCAAAATGCACGACGAAATGGTTTTGTTGCGGCAAGATGTAAACATTCTAAAAGCCAGATAACTGCTCCACTAAAACGCCAAATTACTACGTTCCTCAATCTTAAAATAAATACATGTTTCCGTTTCGCGTTGGTCAGGGTTATGATGTGCATCAGTTGGTAGAAGGCAGGCCTTTTTGGCTTGGAGGGATTTTGATCCCGCATTCTCACGGTGCAAAAGGCCATTCCGATGCCGATGTAGTTTGCCACGTAATGTGCGACGCGCTGCTGGGTGCCGCGAACATGCGAAACATAGGTTATCATTTCTCAGACAAAGACCCGCAATGGAAAGGCGTCGATAGCAAAATTTTATTGGCAAAAGTGCTGGAAATGATCCGTGAGAAAGGTTTCGAAGTGGGCAATGTTGATGTTACAATCGTTTTACAAAACCCAAAACTAAATCCGCACATTCCTGATATGAAGGCCTGCCTCTCGTCGGTTACAAATATTCCTGAACAAGACATTTCCATAAAAGCAACCACTTCCGAACATCTGGGATTTGTGGGCCGTGAAGAAGGAATTGCCGCCCACTGCATAGCATTGATATATTTACCCAATATTTTTCCTGTAAATCAGGATCATTAAACCAAAACCCCTGAAAAACGCCTTCATGAAAAAAATTCTTCTTGCCCTCACCATTACCATTGGTTTTACCTTTATCGCTTGCGCACAGGAAGGCGGACAGCTCACACAACCGCTTGGTTTCGAGGAGTACGATCCGGTTTCGACTTTGAAAGTTGAGGAACACATTACCAAGAGGGCTAAGTTTCCTTTTATTGACGTCCACAAT
The DNA here is from genome assembly GCF_023822005.2 of Dyadobacter fanqingshengii. Taxonomy (GTDB): domain Bacteria; phylum Bacteroidota; class Bacteroidia; order Cytophagales; family Spirosomataceae; genus Dyadobacter; species Dyadobacter fanqingshengii. Next base: position 5,690,409 of record NZ_CP098806.1, on the reverse strand, counting down.
CATCAATATCAGATGCAGACCCAGGATCTGAAAGCGCTGACGCAGCAAATGGATGCGCTGAATATGGGGATAATGGTCAATTTGAGTGGTCGGGGATGGTCACAGGAATGGGAGGAAGGAACGGCTACCTTGAAAGGGTCACTGGAAAATGTGGCGAAGAACCAGCCGAAACGCATTGCCATATTTACAAATCTTCAATTCAAAGGTTTTGGTGAGAAAGACTGGTCTGCAAAGGCGGTGGCACAATTGGAAGCAGATGTAAAAATGGGTGCGAAAGGGCTTAAAATATACAAAAGCCTGGGTTTTAGCGGCATCAAGGACGACAAAGGAAACCGTGTTGCGGTTAGCGATCCGCGTTTGCAGCCTGTATGGCAGAAATGTGGTGAACTGGGAATTCCGGTTTTGATCCACACTGCCGATGTGCCGTCATTCTGGGATCCGATGGACCGTTATAATGAACGCTGGCTCGAATTAAAAACGCATCCTAACCGGAGGAGAGGCGCAAAAGATCCCGTTCCTTTCGACTCCTTAATCGCGGAGCAACATCACATTTTCCGCAGCAATCCAAAAACAACATTCATTAACGCGCATATGGGCTGGTATCCCAATAATTTAAAAAAACTGGACAGCTTAATGGTCGTTTTCCCAAATATGTATGTGGAAATTGGAGCAGTAATCGCAGAACTGGGCCGCCAGCCGAGAGCAGCAAAGCAGTTTTTCGATAAATATCAGGACCGGGTTTTATTTGGAAAAGATAGCTGGGTGCCTGCGGAATATGCGACCTATTTCAGGGTTTTGGAAACGGAAGATGAATATTTTCCTTACCACAAAAAATACCACGCATTTTGGAGAATGTATGGAATGGGCCTTTCTGATGAGGTTTTGAAAAAGCTTTATTACAAAAATGCACTGAAAATTATTCCCGGACTAGACAAGAGCCTTTTCCCAAAATAACCAGTTCATTTAAAGGCTTTGGCCTCCTTAATCACGGATCTGTACTCCGCTTTCCCGAGACATTTTTTATAATAATCCCTGGCTTTTCCCTTGTTACCGGCGCGTGCAGAAATCCTGGCCAGTCCGGCGTAGGCCATTGCATGATATTCTTTAGTGTATTGATCGTCATGCGGCGTTTTCAACGCAAGAAGATACTCCCGTTGCGCGGAAGCGTCGTTTTTCTCGTGTTTCTCGTCCATAAGGCCTTGAAATGTCCGCCAGGCAACAGGATAAAAGCCATGATTGACCTTTTTTAAAGCCATAAGCTCCTTTCCGGCTTGTTCATATTTTCCAGATAACAGCAAGGACTCGATGTTTTTCATAAGAAATAGCGGATTTTTGGGATACAAATCTATTAGCCTGTCCGTATAAAAAACTGCTTTTTCAGGCTTGGATTCGTATTTAAGATAAATGTGCGAAATGTAAAAATTCGCTTCTGCGCGGGTGATTGTCCCCACTTTCGTAGCATTATCTATTTGCTTTAAACCCAACGCCTTATCCCCGCTTTTAAAAAACAACATGAGCGGTTTTACAATCGAATGTTCTTCGGGATACACTTCAACGTAATAGTTGTACATGCCCGAAGTGAAGTAAAATTCGGGGTTCTTATTAATTAGTTTCAGGCCCTCGACGAATGCATTATACGCTTTTTTGCCCTCCCCTGCCGCATTCATCATTTCGCCTTTGTAATTGTACATCATGGCCATGTAACCGCGTGCCACCATGGTATAAAAAACGGCCTCCGGATCGAGGCTATTCTTACCATATTTCTTATTAATGGCATCCAGACATAGATCCAGCTTATGGATATACTCTTTCGATTTGGCAGGATTATCCTTAATGGGTAAGTATTTCCAGAAAAGAACAAATGAATCCAGAATGTGTGAAACGGGGTGATTAGGATACTTTTTATCAACCTGGTCCATGAAAACCTGAGCCTCGTCAAACTCGTAATTATATATTTTGTCCAAACTGTTCTGAACGTTTTTTAATGACGCCCGATCATTCAAAAGTTGCGCAGGGGCCGGAAGCGAGGAAAATAAGAGTGTAAAAAAGAAAAGGAATCGAAGCGTATCTTGCATGGCATTTACTATAAACTCAAAATGGTTTGGTGGAACCGCACCTGAACATTAGCTTTGTTAATAACCCAAAAACAACATTGCGGGTTTCGGTTCCAAAGTTTTATTTGGGCGGTTTTGATCAAAAAAATTATTTTACTCACTGATATTATGATTCGTTACGAGCAGTTTACCCTGGATAATGGCTTGAAGGTTTTTGTTCATGAAGATTTTTCAACACCAATGGCTGCCGTAAACATCTTATATAATGTGGGTTCGCGGGATGAAGATGAAGAGCGCACCGGGTTTGCCCATTTGTTTGAGCACCTGATGTTTGGCGGCTCCAAAAACATTCCCAACTACGATATTCCCGTCCAGAATGTGGGTGGAGAAAACAATGCTTTCACTTCCCCGGACATCACCAATTACTACATTACATTACCCGCAGATAATATAGAAACGGCTTTTTGGCTGGAATCGGATAGGATGATGAGCCTTTCTTTTGACCCCAATGTGCTGGAAGTGCAGCGAAAAGTGGTGATTGAGGAGTTCAAACAGCGTTATCTGAACCAGCCTTATGGCGATATGTGGCTGAAATTAAGACCATTGGCTTACAGGCAACATCCCTATCGCTGGGCCACGATCGGGAAGGACATTGACCATATCGAAAGGGCAACTATGGAAGACGTCCAAAACTTCTTCTTCCGTTTTTACAGGCCCAATAATGCGGTAATGGTGGTTGCAGGAGCAATTAAGACTGCCCAGGTTCGTGAAATGGCAAAGAAATGGTTTGGTGATATTCCTGCAGGAGCGCCTTATGTGCGTAATGTTCCAAAAGAGCCTGCGCAAATTGAAGCGCGGCATTTGGAAACTTCCGCAGCAGTGCCTTTAAATTCGTTGATAAAAGTGTTTCACATGCCGGGCAGATATGAAAAGGGCTTTTATGCAACCGATTTGCTGAGTGACATTCTTGGTCGTGGGAAATCCTCGCGTTTGTACCAGAGTCTTTTGAAAGAAAGGTCTATTTTTAATAGCATAAGCGCCAGTGTTACTTCGTCCCTTGATCCCGGCCTGCTTTTGATAAAAGGAAATTTAAATCCCAATGTCAGCCTCGAAGAAGCAGACGCAGCTGTGGGCGAAATATTGAGCGAAATGGTTGCAAACGGTGCTAATGATGACGAAGTGAACAAGGTCAAAAACCAGTCGGAGGCTTCGCTGGCTTTCTCCGAAGTTGAGTTGCTGAATCGCGCCATGAACCTGGCTTTCGCAGCCAATGCCGGTAATGTGGATTGGGCGAACGAGGACGCAGAAATCATCCGAAACCTTACTTCTAACGACATCCACGAAGCAGCCAAATCGATTTTAAGGCCGGAAAACTCCTCAACATTATATTATCGGGCAGAAGAAAAGCAGGTTGCACTTGCTTAATGTTTTATTTCGCAGACTGTTTAGGGAAATAAACATTGACTTCGGGATGCATAGTGTAAAGCCGGAATTTGCTACCGTCATTCACCAGTATTCCGCTTGATTTATCACTGCCCATGATGGGATTTTTTGCGTATTTTTTCCAATGCACAAGATCCTTTGAAACTGCAACATTCATTGTCCATTCCCGCCAGTCTTTGAAAGCCGATGCGTGGTAATAGGCGTAATAAAGGCCATTATACTTGATGATCTGGTTAAACGCAACCGCAAACTGGTCATATTTTTCAGGACCGGTTTTGAGCACGGGTTCGTCCTGCACATTAGTCCAGATCTTCAAATCAGTGGAAGTCGCGAGCCAGACGGCCGCATCATTGCGCTCGTAAAAAAGATACCAGGTCCCATTCTCTTTCCATACAGCGGGCGTGCCATAAGGCCCCTTCCCTAGCGGCTGTCCATTTTTAAGGCGAACATCCAATGCGCCATTGTCTTTCCAGTTGATCTTGTCAGAAGATGTCAGCAAATGGGCTGTATCGCCGCGACTTTCGGCAAACATATAATAAGTGCTGTCAGATTTTAGGACGCAGATATCTTCAATCCATAATGACGAATGAATGGGCTTTTGGCCTGATCGCTTCCATGTAATGCCGTCGTTTGAACTGGCTAATCCCAGGTATTTGATGGAATCGCCCGTGGCTTTGGTGTAGCCGGTGTACCACAAATAATAAGTGCTGTCTTCTTTCAGAATATAACCCCGCTCACGGATCTTTTCGTCCCAGGTTGTGGAATCACCTGTTCCTTCAAAAAGTGGATTGCCTGAATGTGCTTCGAAACTGACCAGCTCTTCTGGAAATTCCCCTGGTTGCTCGTCGGTTTGCTTGCGGTCGCAAGCGATTAATAGTGTGCAAACAATCCAAAGGAGGCAGCTACGGCGTATCATGTTGAGGGAAACAGTTTTTTGTCCTAATCTTCGGGAAGAAAAGTCAGATAACTGAAATTCTCCTCTTTGAACATTTCCTGCGCAATTTCCTGTAACTGCAATGCGGTGATCTGTTCGATTTCCGTAAAGATTTCCGGAAGTGAATCCACACGGCCTGTGTCAAGCAGACTTTTGGCCATCATCAGCATAAAGCTCATGTTACTTTCCTCAGACATAGCCAGCTGCCCCATGAGCTGCACCTTGGTTTGATGCAGTTGCAGCACGGACAAAGGCACTTCACGTATTCTTTTCAGCTCTTTATGGATCAGGGAAATGCTTTTGGTTAATTGTTTTTGCTCGGTTCCGAAGAAAATGCCCATAAAACCTGTGTCCAGATAAGGCGTATAATTTCCCTCAATAGAATAAACAAAACCATATTTTTCACGCAGCGACAGGTTAAACCTGGAATTCATTCCAGGCCCGCCAAGCAAGTTGACCAGCATAAAAAAGGATAACCTTCTGTCGTCGAGCAACGGATAAGCCGGCTGACCCATCGCACATTGCGCCTGTGAAATCGAGCGCTCTTTTTGCTGACTCACAGGAACATACGCCAACGGCGCCTGCCTGATCCTGGAAGTTTTACGATGCGGAACGTTGCCCAAATATTTCTCTGCAACACGGATCACTTTTGAAAAAGGCAATCGGCTTACAGATGAAACAACAATGTTTTCTGTGTCAATGTTGTCATTGATGAATTTCATTAAATCCTCTTTACCAAAGGAATTGACTGTCTCAGCGACGCCTAATATGTTATTTCCCAAAGCATGGTTGGGGAAAATAAGTTGGTCAAAATCGTCCTGAATGGCGTCCTCGGGAGAATCAATATACATGGACATTTCCTCCAAAATCACATTCCGCTCGCGCTCGATCTGCTTTTCAGGGAAAACAGAATGAAAGGTAATGTCCGCAAGTAAGTCCATTGCCTTGTCGAAATGATCGTCCAGGACCGAGGCGTGAAAACAGATTTTTTCTTTGGTCGTGTAAGCATTCAGCTCGCCGCCTACATTCTCCAATCTGTTGATAATGTGGTAAGAACTGCGCTTTTCTGTTCCTTTAAAGGCCATATGTTCCCAGAAATGGGCAAGACCTTGCTGATGCGGCAATTCATCACGACTTCCAATATCGAGCATGATGCCGCAATGCGCGATTTGCGTATAAGGAACCTGCTTGTGAGCAATGCGGATTCCGTTAGCAAGCGTATGTAAATGGTAATCTTCTGTGATTGGTAGCGTGGTGGATTTGGGGTTACCCTGTTTACGGACGTTATCTCTCTTCATTCCTTTTGAACACAAAATAGACACCAATAATTTTCGGTGGTATCCACAAAATTACAGACTTTTGCTCTGAAACCCTTGAAAAGCACCAGTTATGCGTATCGGATTTGATGCTAAGAGAGCTTTTGCCAATAAAACCGGACTTGGAAATTACAGCCGCTTTGTACTCGATGCGCTCCTGACAAACGAAAAAACCCAAACTTACCTCGCCTACGCGCCCAAAAACAAGGCAGAACTTTTTACCGAATTTCCGGGAGATAACATCCGCCTTCCGCAAACTTTCCTGGACAAGAAACTATCCGCTTACTGGCGATATGCTTCTATAACCCACCAATTAAAGGCTGATGGCATTGATGTGTTTCATGGACTAAGCAACGAACTTCCGCAGGGTTTGCAAAAAGCTGGAATTAAGTCTGTGGTGACCATTCATGATTTAATTTTCGAACGACTGCCGCATTTGTTCAAGCCTATCGACCGGTTGATTTACAGAAATAAATTCCAGTCTGCATGCCGCCGGGCAGATTCAATTATTGCCATTAGTGAGCAGACCAAACGCGATTTGGTAGCGCTTTATCATGTGGATAGTCAAAAAATCCAGGTTGTTTATCAGGATTGCAATCCGATTTTTAAACGCCAAATTGCGCATAGCCAAAAGGAAGAAATAAGGCGCATTTATGACATTCAGGGACCATACATTTTGTGCGTAGGAACATTGGAAGAGCGCAAAAATCAGCACAGGTTAGTAGAGGCATTTGCTAATGTTGCCAGCAATGATTTTCAGCTTATTCTGGTGGGGAAACCTACGCGTTATACGCCCAAAATTTTGGAATACATTAAAAAATATAATCTGGAAACTAAGGTAAAAATCCTCCGGGATGTTCCTACGGCACATTTGCCTGCGCTTTACCAGGAAGCTGAAATATTTGCATACATCTCCATTTACGAAGGTTTTGGCATTCCCATTCTGGAAGCATTACACAGCGGAACACCCGTTTTGGCAGCGAAAGGTTCGTGCCTCGAAGAAGCCGGCGGCCCCGGAGGATTGTATGCAGATCCTTATCAAAAAGAAGACATCAGCCATCAGCTTAACAAACTGATCACTGATGCCGCTCTAAGAAAACGTCTCGTAGAAGCCGGAAAACAACATATCAGTCAGTTTTCGGGCGAAAATATTGCTCGTCAGCTTGTAGATTTATATGAAAATCTACGCTAATTATTTTTCTCTGTATTGTTCTATGATCCTGAACAATGCTTTCTGTTTTTCCAGATCAGGGAAAAAGTCGAAAAGCTGTATGTGAGCGTCGTAATCCAAGGTTAAGCCCGTTTCCAGGTTCAGTAATGCTTCGCGATATGTGCCTGCATGGATCTGATAAACGGCCATGCGGTAATATAGATCCGCTTCCTCAGGCATTTCATCAATAGCAGCCTGCAAAAGATCACAAGCGCGAACGTAATTGCCTTGTTCAAATAACACATGAGACCATTTTAGCCAGATATCCGGATTGGACGGCTCAATTTCGGCTGCTTTTTCAAATGCTTCAAACGCTGAAATGACGTTACCAACTTTGAATTCGGTTTCAGCCAGCGCGAGCCAGTAATCCGGGTTTAACTCTGTGATTTGTATTGCTTTACGCAAAAATCCAACAGCCTCATACCACCGCCCAAGCTCACTGAAACAAATCCCCAACCCATACCAGCCATCATCCCATTGCTTGTCCAGCTTAACGGTCTGACGATAATATTTAATTGCTGTTTCAAATTCGCCCAGCTTCTCATAGCAAGTGCCCAGGCAGCAGCAAGTTTCCGGCTGTTCGCCTTCCAGCTCAATTGCTTTCAGATATTGCTCTTTCGCATCCTCGTACTTTTCAAGGTTCATGTACGAATTACCCAGCTGGAAAAACGCAGAAGCGAAATCTTCCTTCACCAATGTTGCATACTCGTAAGCATTCACCGCGTCCTCGTAACGTTCCAGTTTACTGAATGCGATGCCGAGATTATACCAGGCATGATGCGAAAACGGATCGCGGTCAACGAGTTCATTATAGTAGTCCAGATGGCTTTCCAGCTGCCCTACCAGATCCAGGCAATGTGCGAGTTCATATAATGCACTTTCATTATTCAGGTTATTCCGAAGCGACTTTTTATAAAACTTGATCGCATCATCATATTTCCCCCAATTCTGGTAAGTCTGTCCTATTTGAAAATATATTTCATCCTGATCTTCAACACGCTGCAATAAATTTTCCAAAACCTCGATGGCTTCTTCAAATTCACCGATCATATTGGAAATGGCAACCTGCATGAAAGAAATTTCAATGTCGCCGGGATGGAAAAGTGAAGCCCTTTCGAGAATTTCCTGCGCGAGCTCATGTTCGCCGCGGTTGGCATGAAGCTGCACCATATTAAGTAAAAGGTCCAGCGAATAAGGATAGTCCGACAAACCTAACTCACACGCTTTATAAGCCTTATCCCAATCTCCTTCTTCAATGTAGTGAACCGTTACTTTTTCATAAGTATCCAAATCAAAAAAAACCGGCTCACTTGTTTTAAGCATTCTTTCAAACCTGAGCAATGTTTCTTTCATATAATCCTTTCTTTCCCCAAAATTTTTCTCCATCATACGAACTGTCAGGTTAGATTTGAGGGCTAACGCACCACTAATTAATTAGAGAAAGTTATAAAATAAATAATCGTTATTCAAATCTTGCCGAGCAAACTTTCACTTACTCTGGCAACCGTTCGTTCAATGGGCTGAAACTGAAAACCCAATGCTTTCCTGATCTTTCCGTTGTCATAACTCACCTTTCTGGCCGCAGACTTGGCCGTTTCCTTGGTAATCAAAGGTTTTGTTCCCAGCAACCACGTCCTTACCGCTTCGAACCGCCAAATAATTCCCGCCAGTCCGGCGCCAACTTTAAATGATGGCCGCTTTTTATGCATGGCATCCGCGATAGTATTGAACAAATTCTGATAGGAAATGCTCCCCGCATTCAACAGAAATCTTTCTCCCGAGATATCCGATAACAAAAGCTGAAATACAATGTCTGCGACATCCTTTACGTCTACATAATTTGCAATGCCTTCTGTATAAAAAGGTTTTTCCTTGAAAACGTAGCCAAATATCTGCGTACTGCTTTTGCTCCAGTCTCCTTCACCCAGGATCAGTGTAGGATTAACAATCACTGCATTAAGCCCTTCCGCGATCCCGCGCCAGACTTCCAGCTCTCCTAAATGCTTTGTTTTGGCATATTCAGAATTTTCGGGAGAATCTTCCCATCGATGATTTTCATCCAGGATCACATTCTTCCCGGGAATGGCTTTTCGGGCATCCGGGCGACCAATTGCCGCAATGCTGCTCACGTGGCAAAGTTTACCAACATGATATTTGAGACACACATTCACAACATTCGCAGTTCCTTCCACATTCACCTTGTACATGGCTTTCCGCTCCTTCGGAATAAAAGAAACTACTGCGGCCGTATGAACAACCATATCCATATTTTCCACTGCTTTTTCCAAAGAGCTGATATCCAGTATATCACCCTCTATCCAATGTATTTTTGACACATGGTCCGCAAGAAGGCTGCGATCAGAACCAGGCCGCACTAATGCAAAAACCTCATGATTTTCAGAAAGAAACTTCTTTGCAGTCGCACTTCCAACCAAACCCGTCGCACCTGTAATGAGAACTTTCATGTGTTAAAAACAAATAGTCATTGCCAAAGTTCTCAATAAAAAAGTACGGACAAAACAATCCAGCAGTTTTAACGAGAGATTATGATTTTCATCCATCGACGGCGTGACTGAAGGCCTTTTTGCTAATTTTACGTTTTAAACCTTTTTTATATTACCCGAATTACCAAGATGCCCATTCCCGATCCAAAACGATATACTGTTACCGCCGCGCTGATCTATGCCAATGGCCCCATTCATATTGGTCATTTGGCTGGATGTTACATACCGGCAGATATATACGTTCGTTACCTGCGCTCCAAAGGGAAAGAAGTTGCCTTCATCAGCGGAACCGATGAGCATGGCGTCCCCATCACCATTCGTGCCAAAAAAGAGGGGTTGACACCGCAGCAGGTCGTTGATAAATATTACGCGCAAATCGATGCTGCTTTCAAAGATCTGGGCATTTCGTTCGATATTTATTCAAGGACCAGCAAAGCGGTTCATCACGAAACCTCTCAGGAAATTTTTAAGGATCTTTACGATAAGCATGTCTTTGTTGAGGAAACCACTGAGCAGTATTTTGATGAAACGGCGGAGCAATTCCTGGCCGACCGATACATTGTCGGGACTTGTCCGGTTTGTGCAAATCCAAATGCGTACGGCGACCAGTGCGAGCGTTGCGGTTCAACATTGAGTCCCCTGGAACTGAAAGATCCGCGATCCATGCTTTCCGGTGCAAAACCTATTTTGAAGGCGACCAAAAACTGGTATCTGCCACTGGACACCATGCAGCCTGATATTGAAAATTACATTAACAGCCATACTGAGTGGAAAACCAATGTTTTCGGGCAATGTCAATCATGGTTAAAAGACGGCTTAAAGCCGCGCGCCATGACCCGCGACCTTGACTGGGGAATTAGTGTGCCGCTTCCTGATACGGAAGGAAAAGTTTTATATGTGTGGTTTGAAGCGCCTATCGGCTATATTTCTGCCACAAAAGATTGGTTGATCCAAAAGAATGGAACGGATGAAGGCTGGAAAAAATGGTGGCAGCCCACTGCTCCGGGTGAAGAAACCAAGCTCGTCCATTTTATCGGAAAAGATAACATTGTTTTTCATTGCATCATTTTCCCTGCCATGCTAATGGCAGAGGGCAACTATATTTTGCCTGATAATGTGCCTGCAAACGAGTTTATGAACCTGGAAGGCGATAAAATTTCCACTTCCAGAAATTGGGCCGTATGGCTTCATGAATATCTTGATGAACTTCCCAATAAGCAGGATGTGCTGCGTTATGTACTAACGGCCAACGCGCCTGAAACCAAAGACAGCGAATTTACATGGAAGGATTTCCAGACCAGAAATAATAGCGAGCTGGTTGGGATTTACGGCAATTTCATCAACCGCGCCATTGTCCTGACCCAGAAATTTTGCGAAAGCAAAGTGCCTGCAAGAGGAGCTTTGCAGGAAATAGACGAAATTGCACTGAAAGACCTGGCGGAATTCCCGGCGCGTATCGCTGAATCATTGGAAACTTACCGGTTCCGGGAAGCGCTTACTTTAATCATGGATCTGGCCAGATCAGGCAATAAATATCTCGCAGAGACGCAGCCGTGGCATGCAATCAAAACTGATCCTGAGCGGGTTAACACCATTTTGAACATTGCTTTACAAATTTCGGCGACATTGTCCATTGTCTCGGAGCCTGTGCTTCCTTTCACGGCCGCGAAGATCCAGGAACAGCTTGGCATGACGAATATTACCTGGGAACACGCTGGAAATCAAGACCTCCTTTCTCCCGGACAACCGGTTTTGGAAGCAAAATTGTTATTTGAAAAGATTGAAGACCACGTGATTGAACAACAGATCCAAAAACTGCACGACGCAAAACGAATGAATGAGCTGGAAGGAAAAACAGTTACGGCGATCAAACCGGAAATCCAGTATGATGATTTTGGAAAAATGGATATTCGCGTGGCAACAATTGTTGCGGCGGAGAATGTTCCCAAGAGTAAAAAGTTACTCAAATTGCTTGTAAACATCGGCATTGAGCAGCGGACGGTGCTCAGCGGGATATCAGAGCATTTTTCTGCAGAAGAAGTGATTGGTAAGAAAGTGTTGTATCTGGCAAATCTTGCTCCGCGGAAGATGATGGGACTGGAAAGTCACGGAATGATCCTGATGGCAGAAGACCGGGACGGAAGCCTTGCCTTTGTGCAACCCGGAAAAGAAGTCTGGAACGGCGGAACTGTAAACTAATTATATCAGCCAATACAAAAACGGCTCTTGGGAAACCAGGAGCCGTTTTTTTGTTTGATTTATTGCTACTGAAATTCCTGCTTCACCTGATCATATAAAGAGTAAACCTTATGCACCAGGACTTCGCATTCTCTATCCGATAACTGGTCGATTGTGTTGCTGACAGCATTGGAAACAACTTTGCCTTCGTCGTTCACTTTCACACCTTTCTGCTTGATCAGGCTGAGGATCCCCTCCCACTCATTGATCAGGCTATCCGAGAAATACCGCGGCTCTATAATGTTGAAATATGCCGATTGTGATTTTAACTTTTGTTTGAGCTGGCCGGACGCATTCGAAACCTTAAGTTCTTCTACAAGTTTCGTGAGCTCAATGTAAGCGAAGATATTTGATTTTTTCATAACGTTGAGATTGGAGGAGTAATATATAAAATATGGTTGCTAAGATACAGATATGGAACCCCTTTTTTTACTAAAAACTGAAATGTTTACTCTATGTTAATATTATCTATTGGAAGTGTACAATTTTAAATAAACCAAGTTCCATGTGCTTCATTAGTAAGCTTCAACGCATGGTAACGTGGCTTTTTGCCATGCAATTTACTACACGACACATAAAAAAACCCGATAGTTGTAACTACCGGGTGACTTTATTTAATGCAAAATCGCTGTTACCAGCGTTCTATATTTACCTTTCTGTGGTAATCACCTTGTTCGTCCCCATAAGGAAGAAAAAGGACCAGATGTCGCAAAGTATCGTCATATTTTGCTGTTATATTTTCAACGTCAACCCCGTCGGGAATAACGAATGTATTGATGAAACGTACTGTTCGCCACTGCTCTTCATCGGACAAATTTTCCTGAGAAAATATGGGCAACAAGTGAAATAGTTTGAGATTATTAGTATTCTTTTTTCCTTTTACTACTTCCAATTGAAGATCTTCAACCTCGATGCCTGGAACCTTCACAACAACTTCAAAACCGTCCGATCCTCTATCAAGCTTTATAGCGGGCTCACTCATTCCACCATTGATCGTGTTGATAAAATCAATATTCATCAACATCTCCTGGGGTATTTTCAGTTTGCTTTCCATAGCTATCGCGTTTAAGATTCACAAGTTTTATACATTAACGAAAAACTACGTGCCAAAGATTATTTTTTGGTTAAAATTCGAAAATATATTGTCTCAGGATGTTCGCGTAATAGCCCCTTGCAATATTTAAAGCACTACTTTTCTCGAAAAGCACCAAATTATCCCAATTAAACAGGGAATAGCCTAATGCCAAAATTGCAGTAACCACTCCCCATAGGGCGACATATTGTCCTACTATGCGATGATTCCAGCAATTACCTATCAGAATGGCCGAGACTTCGCTCCGGATCGATCTGATCACGGACCAGTTTTTTGATTTCCTTTGGTTCCGGAAAGTGCCCTTCCCGCTTTCGATCCCATAAAACAAGGTCGCCCATACTGATGATGTATCGTCCGGCAACCTCCGATGGGATGAGTTGAACGGCATATAAATCATCAGTAAATGTGGTAAGTAATTCCTGCGCCATCCAAGCGGATCGCAGCAGCCAGCCACATTTAGGGCAGTATTCAATATTAATCGTGGGTTTCATTATTATGAAAGGGATGATGATTAAGACTTCCAAGATATCAAAAAAGCCGTGATGGATGTCCCTCACGGCTTTCGAATGTTAACCTAACCCTTAATCTTTGCGAGAAATTGCTCTAAACATTTCTCCCATAACGCTTTACAAATGTCGCCTGCCAAGCACTTTCTTTTTAGCGTCATAACCCCTGATTTGTAAAATGCGTAACCGGCTTTTGACACCTTGGTAATAATCCCCAATGTAATAGGTAGAATTACGTGTTTTAAGCCCGAGACCATTTTAGAAACATCTGATATGCAATACTTTACCAAAAAACCGTTAACTCAATACAATCAAAACGGCTTGGTGTTAAGGCTGGCGAAGGTTACATTTACGTATATCAAGAAATTTTTAAATTCTCTAATACAGTTTATGGATTCACGGAAATTTACAGGTAAAGAAGGACAGCTGATCTCAGCCGAACAAGCATTAAGAATTACAGAACCTTTCCAGAAAAGGGAGCAGGAGATCACGCTTCGTGGCGAAAACTATGTAAAAGCCGAGTTCTTCGGAATACATACATTCAACGAATTAATGAGTATTCATGGCGAAACCTGCGTGGGATTCCGGGTATACTATGGCATTACAGAGGAAGAAGAGAATGTAGTGGACCAAAAATCCGGCTTGGGCATTGGATCGAAAAGACCAACTTCCAGACTCGTGCTCATCCCCGTTGATGCTTACGGCAACGACCTTACAAAAACTGCCCGGTTAGGCGGAATGAAGGACATGCCTGCTAAAAAAGAAGCAATGACAGGTGGGCCGCTTTGCCCGCATCAATGTTAAGCAGTAATAATATACACACTATATGCTTGAAATCTATATTTCATATTGTTTCAGAAATCCGTTGCCAAGTATTGCAGTATTCATTACCCTGATACCTCTAATTTTAATTATTCTTCGTAAAGCTTATATAGACCCTTCATTTAAATTGTTACTTTTTTATTTGATTATCAAGCTGTTAATTGATATTGCAATGTTGTGTTCAGCTGCTAATCATGAAAATAACATACTATATTTCAACCTGGCTATTCCAGTCAACTATGCGTTTTTAGGAGGAATGTTTTACTTTAAGTTTGACTCGTCTTCATTGAAGAAAGGACTATTGGCTTCCATAGTTGGTTTTTTTGCTTTTACAGCATGGGATGTATTTAATTCAAATTCAGAAATCACTGACCTCCACAACCATCGCGCGGTTTTATTTGCAAAAACAGTCGAAGGAGTTTTAATTATTACATTGATCTTGCTGTTCTTCTACGAAATCATTAAGTCGTTACAAATCCCCAATCTGCTGACTTTCCCGTTTTTCTGGGTGTGTTCAGGATTACTCTTATATTATTCGAGTTTTATATTTATTGCCCCGGTCTTACATTATACAGCCACTTGGAATCACTCGGTTGACATGGGTATCACCGAAACCATTCCCACCATTTTTGAAATAGTGTGCGCGTTGTTTTTTAGCGTTGGTATTTATCATTTTTCGGCGGCCGATTATGCAAAACAGTGAAGAGTTGAAATGGGCTTTACTCATTGCCTCACTGGCAATGTTGACCATGGCATTTTGCATGATCTCATTTGTAATGTACTATCAAAAAAGGCGCTTCGAGGAAGAAAAGCGGATCAGCGACATTGAAAAAAATTACAATCGGCTTTTGCTGGACACGGCCTTAAATTCGGAAGAAACGGAAAGGCGCCGTATTGCGCAGGATTTGCACGATGATATCGGCACAATGCTGTCTCTCACGAAGTTGAGTCTCAACCAGCTTAGTAAAATGGTCGGCAACAGCGGGAATGAGAAGGAAGATCAGATCATGAAGAAATCGCAGACGCTTGTTGAAGAAACGATCCTGCATGTAAGGCGCATCACGCGCGATCTGGTGCCAACAACATTGGAAAGGTTTGGTCTGATGGAGGCAATTGAAGAATTTATCCATAAATTAGAAGAGGATAATAACCTCGCAATTACGTTTCAGGCTAACACGGACGACTTTCCGCGTCAGGGCCAGAAACTCGAACTTACGCTTTACCGCATTATGCAAGAGCTGGTCAATAATGCGATCAAGCATGCCAGCTGCTCGAAAATTGACATCAGGCTGGAAATCAATGACCAGATGATCGGCCTGAAAGTGACCGATAACGGTGTAGGGTTCGATCCCGAAAAAATTAAAGAAAGCAACCTCGCCGGATTGGGTTTACTGGGAATTGAAAGCCGCCTGGCAATTGTTAACGGAACAGTTCAATACGAAAAACCCGAAAAAGGCGGCGCTAGTGCATTTGCACAGATCCCTATGATACCGGTTTCAGACAGCAAACCGGAACCTTTGCATCCATTTCGTCGTGAGCGCGTGAACATTTAAATCAATATGAAAACCTTAAAACTGGGAATTGCCGATGATCACGAATTGTTCAGAAAGGGATTTATCTCTATGCTGAGCGGCATTCCCGATTTCGAATTTATACTGGAAGCGGCCAATGGCCAGGAATTACTAGACCGTTTGCCCGCCAACACGCCTGATATCGTCTTTATGGACTTGCAAATGCCGGTTATGGATGGCATTCAGGCCACGGAAGCTGCATTTGAACGATTTCCCAACATTAAAGTGATCGTGGTTTCGATGTATAATGAGGATCGTTTCGTCATTCACATGCTGGAAAAAGGGGTTCAGGGTTATTTATTAAAAGATACAAGTCCCGACGAAGTTGAAAAAGCAATTCGCCGGGTGGATGAGGAAGGTTTTTATTATAACGACTTCGTCTCCAAAGCCATGCATCGGAAAATGGTCACACGGCAGGTTAATAAGCATCCATTCTTCCCAAATGCCTGCAATGTTGCCCTTTCTTCGAGAGAAAAAGAAGTCCTTCAATTGATATGCGACGGCTTCTCAACGGCTGAGATCAGCGATAAGCTTTTCATCAGTGTGCGGACAGTGGAAGGTCACAGGTTACGCGTTTTAGAAAAAACCGGCACCAAAAGCACAGCAGCAGCAGTTGCATTTGCATACAAAAACCAATTATTGAATTAAAACCCTTCTTCATATCGCAGCTCTTGAAAGATGACATGCATTACGGTGCATGTCATTCTGTTTTTCAGCTGGAATCTCATTTGATTTTATTTATCTTTCAGCCAGTAACTTCGGAAGATCTTATGAAAGTCCTTATCGTTTGCACCAATCATGACGCATTCCCCACCAAAGGCGGGAAAACAGGTTTATGGCTGAGTGAACTGACGTATTTTTATGATGTGATGGCTAAACGCAGGGTTCTGATGGACATTGTCAGCCCGCTCGGCGGCAAGATTCCGATTGACGAGCGCAGTCTTGAATTGAAAGATGAATGCAATGCAAAATACTGGGAAGACGCTTCGTTCCGGGCAAAACTAGACAACTCCCTGTCCCCTATTCAAATTGACCCTAGCGACTACCGCCTCATTTACTTCGCTGGCGGGCACGGGGCCATGTGGGACTTAGCCGAAAACACCGTGTTGCAAGACATTGTTAGAAATATATACGAGCGCAATGGAATGGTCTCCGCGGTGTGTCACGGCGTTTGCGGCCTGCTGAATGTAAAACTTTCCGACGGTTCCTATCTGATCCAGGACAAATACGTCACCGGCTTTTCCAATGTAGAAGAAGCCCTCATGAGCTTTGTAAGCGAAGTGCCGTTTTATCTGGAAGACAAACTGAAAGAGCGCGGCGCACATTATACCAAATCAATGATTCCTTTTATGGAGTTCATTGAAATGGATGAAAGGTTAATTACCGGCCAAAATCCAAATTCCGCAAAAAAAGTAGCTTCCAAGGCGCTGGAAGAACTATTTGAAAAATAAGATATCCGCTTTTGAATGGATCAGATCTTTATCAGATCGCCAAACAGCGAGCGGAACGTTGGAAGGATTTGATCCTTATCCGAAACGTTTGCATTTTCAATTCCCCAGTTGATCGCCAGATCCTCATCATTCCATAAAATCCCGGATTCAGATTCCTTATTGTAGATGTTCGTGCATTTGTAAGAGAAAATAGAATCTTCCAAAGCAACAAAACCATGTGCAAAACCTTCCGGAACGTAAGCAATGTTGTTTTTCTCGCTGCTTAGTTCGAAAATTTCATGTTTTCCAAATGTTGGTGACTCGGGACGGATATCAACGGCAACGTCTAAAACCTTACCGGAAATAACCCTCACAAGCTTGCCTTGTGCGAAGGGCGCCTTTTGAAAATGCAAACCTCTTACCACCCCTTTTTTTGAGAATGACTGATTGTCTTGCACAAAATTAGTCGGCAAGCCCAACTGCTTAAAGATCTGCTCATTATAAGATTCAAAAAACATTCCACGATCGTCATGAAAAACACGTGGGGTAAGTTCAACTAATCCGGCAATGGAAGTTTCGCGAATCTGCATAAAATATTATTTCTGTTGGTTGGTAATGGTAAGCCTTAATCTTGTCACAAATTTATGAATCTATTGATAGAGGTTGTAATTTCGGCGCATTATTTCCGAAATCATGACGTACGAAGCGCTGTTTGAACAAATTTCCCAGAAAAAATCCTATTTATGTATAGGGCTTGACACAGATATCAGGAAAATCCCTGCGCATCTGAACAAAGCAGCCGATCCTGTATTTGAGTTTAACAAACAGATCATCGACGCCACTGCGGATTTTTGTGTTTCCTACAAGCCAAACATTGCATTTTATGAAGCATCGGGAGTAAGAGGTTGGGAAAGTTTGCAAAAAACCATTGAATACATTCCTAAAAGCCATTTTACAATCGCGGATGCCAAACGCGGCGACATTGGGAACACATCCGGCCTTTACGCCAGAACATTTTTTGATCCATCGGCTTCCGGCCTTGATTTTGACGCCGTTACGGTCGCACCTTATATGGGAAGCGATTCGGTAACCCCTTTCCTGGAATTTGAAAATAAATGGGTTATTCTGCTCGCATTGACATCCAATCCGGGCAGTGGTGATTTTCAGCGCCTGGAAGTGGACGGCAAGCCTTTATATGAGCATGTGCTCAAAACTTCGCAAATCTGGGCAGGCCCGGACCGCATGATGTATGTGGTAGGCGCTACGCAAGCCGCAGAATTTGAAAAGATAAGAACTATTATCCCGGATCATTTTCTGCTGGTTCCCGGCGTTGGTGCACAGGGCGGGAATCTTGAAGAACTTTCCCGATTTGGCATGAACAAACATTGCGGACTCCTTGTAAATGCATCCCGCAGCATTATTTACGCTGGAAACGGTGTTGATTTTGCACAAAAAGCAAAACAAGAAGCGCAGCTGCTTCAACAGGAAATGGCCGTTTACCTGGATAAATATTGCCAGTAGGCCCTTTCAAAAACACCATAAATCTTCTTTCGTCATTCCATTAAATTGCTCCATGCAACTTTCCGCTCAAAATACATATTCGATTCAAAACATTGATCCGCACCAGTTAACTGAAACCTTCGGCAGCCCGCTCTACGTTTACGACGGCGCGACGATCCGACGCAAAGTGCAGGAATTGCAACACGCGTTTCCAGGCATTAATATGAAGATCAAATATGCTTGTAAGGCGAATACAAATTTGTCCATTTTGCGGTTGATGCGGGAAATCGGCGTGGAATTGGACGTTGTGTCTCCGGGTGAGCTGGAAATGGGTTTAATAGCAGGTTATTCGGCAAATCAGATCACATTCACACCCAGCGGCGTTCCTTTCGAAGAAGTTCGGGAGGCCGTAGATGCGGGCGCGATCGTTAATGTGGATAGCATTCCGTTGCTGGAATGGTTTGGCCAGACTTACGGGAACACCAAGCCCTGCCTGATCAGAATAAAACCCAATGTAGCAGCAGGCGGCAATGCCAAAATCATGACCGCACATGCTGATTCCAAGTTCGGCATCTCCGTCTTGTTATTGGAACAGATCCTTGAAGTTGTAAAAAAATACGACATTAAAATTATCGGTTTGCACCAGCATACGGGATCGGACATTAAGGATGCCGAGCCGTTCCTGAAAGTGGCAGACATTCTTTTCGAAGCAGCAAAGCATTTCCCGGATCTTGAAATAGTAGATTTAGGAGGTGGTTTTAAGGTTTCCTACTTGCCGGGAGACGAGATCACGGATATGGATTTGCTGGGACGAAAAATTTCCGAGCGTTTCAAAAAGTTTTGTAGCGAATACGGAAGAGAATTGCAGTTATGGTTTGAGCCGGGCAAGTTTCTGGTGAGCGAGTCCGGTTATTTGCTGGTGAATGCAACCGTAGTGAAGGAAGATCCGGCGCGGAATTTTGTTCATGTAAATTCGGGGTTGAATCATTTGATCCGTCCGATGATGTATGGATCTTACCATCACATTTTAAATGTCTCCAACCCTTCCGGTGAACCCAAAACTTATAATGTGGTTGGTTATATCTGCGAAACGGACACTTTTGCAACAGATCGCACTTTGCCAAAAGTGAAAGCCGGCGACCTGCTTGCGTTTTTAAATGCCGGTGCTTACGGCCTGACCATGAGCTCCAATTACAATGCACGCCTTAGACCCGCAGAAGTGCTGGTTGATCAAGCCGAGGCAAAGCTGATCAGAAGACGTGAAACACTGGAAGACCTGCTGAAAACGCAGACGAATCTTTGAATATAATGGACATTTTGTCCTGAAAATTTCGCTTTCCCCTTTTTTAATGCCAAAATTTCAGACTTTCTGATCAGGCATACGATTTTTCATGGAGTGATGTAGAACATAGCAATCATCTCCATGAACTTCAACCAATATACAATTAAGGCGCAGGAGATTATACAACATGCTGCGCAAATGGCCCAGGGAAACCAGCAACAGGCCATCGAAACGGGTCATGTACTGAAATCAATCCTGGAAGAGGACCCCAACACTTCACTATTTTTACTAAATAAGCTAAATATCAGTCCAGACGTTTTAAACAATCGTCTGGAAAAAATATTGGAGGGATATCCGCGCGTGAGCGGTGGCCAGCCTTATCTAGGCAATGATATGGCTGCTGCAAGTGCAAAAGCGCAACACTATACCAAAGAATTTGACGACGAATTTATAAGCATTGAACTGCTCGTTCTTGGCATCCTGGCTGGAAAAGACTCCACAGCGACGCTTATGAAGGAAGTAGGATTCAAGGAAAATGAACTGATTAACGCAATTAAAGAACTGAGAGGTAAAAATAATCCTGTGAAAGATCAAAATGCAGAAGCTAAATATCGCTCACTGGAACGATACAGCAAAAATTTAAATGAGTTGGCGAAAGCCGGTAAAATAGACCCGGTCATCGGCAGGGACGAGGAAATCCGTCGCGTTTTGCAGATTTTAAGCCGGAGAACAAAGAACAATCCGATCCTGTTAGGTGAACCCGGTGTGGGTAAAACGGCTATTGTGGAAGGGCTCGCACAACGCATTGTGCAAGGCGACATTCCCGAAAACCTAAAATCGAAGATTATTGTATCCCTGGATATGGGACTTTTGATCGCTGGTGCTAAATATAAAGGTGAGTTTGAAGAAAGACTGAAAGCGGTCATCAAAGAAGTGACGGATTCGGAAGGTGAGATCATTCTTTTCATTGACGAGATCCATACTTTGATCGGCGCTGGTGGCGGCGGCGAAAGCGCAATGGACGCTGCCAACTTGCTAAAACCAGCCCTTGCACGGGGAGAATTGCACGCGATCGGCGCGACGACATTGAAGGAATATCAAAAATATATGGAGAAAGACAAGGCGCTGGAACGTCGTTTCCAGTCTGTAATGGTCGATGAACCAGATATTCCGGATGCGATCAGCATTCTGCGTGGAATCAAGGAAAAATATGAGCTGCACCACGGCGTGCGGATTCAGGATGACGCGGTTATTGCGGCTGTTGAATTATCGAACCGCTACATTAGCGACCGTTTCTTGCCTGACAAGGCCATTGACTTAATGGATGAAGCAGCTTCCAAGCTGAGGCTCGAAATGGACAGCGTTCCCGAGGAGCTGGACGAGCTGAACCGCCGCATTATGCAACTTGAAATCGAGCGCGAGGCGATCAGACGTGAGAATAATAAAGACAAGGAAACCGTGCTTAACAGGGAAATCGCTGATCTTAGCGAAGAAAGAAACACCCTGAAAGCACAGTGGGAAAACGAAAAAGGCAAGGTAAATGAGGTTCGCACGTTAAAAGAGCAAAGCGAACAATTGCGTCTCGAAGCCGAACAGGCGGAGCGCGCCGGTGATTTTGGTAAGGTTGCCGAGATCCGTTACGGTCGCATTCCCGAGGTGCAAAATAAATTAAATGAATTGCAGCAATCGGAAGATTCAGCCAGCTTAATGCAGGAAGAAATTACGCCCGAAGAAATTGCGGAAGTGGTTGCAAAATGGACGGGCATTCCGGTTAGCAAAATGCTGCAAAGCGATAGAGAAAAACTATTGCAGCTCGAAGATCACTTGCACCACCGCGTTGCCGGACAGGACGAAGCCATTGAATTGGTTGCCGACGCTGTTCGACGCAGCCGCGCAGGTTTGCAGGATGTAAAACGCCCGATCGGCAGCTTTCTTTTCCTGGGACCGACCGGTGTGGGAAAAACCGAATTGGCCAAAACGCTTGCTGAATATTTGTTCAACGACGAAAATGCCATAGTTCGGATCGATATGAGCGAGTATCAGGAACGGCACTCCGTAAGCAGGCTGGTGGGCGCGCCTCCAGGATACGTGGGCTATGACGAAGGCGGGCAATTGACCGAAGCAGTTCGTCGCAAACCTTATAGTGTGATCCTATTGGATGAAATTGAAAAAGGGCATCCCGACGTTTGGAACATTCTCCTGCAAGTGCTGGACGAAGGTCGTTTGACAGATAATAAAGGCCGTGTTGCGAACTTCAAGAACACCATTATTATCATGACTTCGAACATTGGAAGCCATATTATTCAGGAGAAGTTTGCGGAAGACGAAGGCTGGAACCATACACTGGTTGTGGAAGAAGCAAAACAGGCTGTCCTCGATCTTTTGAAAGCATCGGTAAGGCCTGAGTTTTTGAACCGTATCGATGAAATCGTCCTTTTTGAACCGCTTACATTGAAAAACATTCGTAAGATCGTTGACATTCAGTTTAAGGGAATTCAAAAAATGTTGTTGGAACAGGGAATAACCCTTGACGCCACAGATGAAGCGCTTGCTAAGTTGGGCGAGGATGGGTTTGATCCCTCATTCGGAGCGCGTCCTTTGAAACGTGTAATGCAACGCAGGATTCTGAACGAGTTGTCCAAAGGCATATTAAGCGGACAAGTTGCCAGGGATTCGGTGATTATGATGGAGCTGAATTCAAAAGGTGACCTGATCTTCGAAAACGTAGGCAGTGTGGAGATATGATCTCTGAATAATTATATTTCAACGAGCGGCAGCAATGTCGCTCGTTTTGTTTTAGGGCTGAGACCGCACTTTTTAAAATTCACACCACAACTGTTACTTAGTATCAACATTGGAATTGTATAAATACTGCGTAATGATGCGTTAGCATTTTGGCATAATTTTTGTTCAATTAATTATCTAAATAATCTAACCCTTTAATTCTACACAAATCCAGTGGAACAGTCATTAAATTCATACAAAATAGCAATTCTGGTTGCCGATGGATTTGAGCAGGTTGAAATGACCTGTCCCAGAAAAGTCCTAAACCAGAAAGGTGCGACAACTCATCTCATTTCTCCTAACAAAAATTTTGTTAGAGGCTGGAGTCATCTGGACTGGGGTGAGAGACATAACGTGGACGTTCCACTTGCATTGGCACGTGCGGATTACTATGATGCATTACTTTTGCCTGGCGGCGTGCTCGGCTTGAATGCGCTCAGAATGAATTACCGCGCACTGGAATTCGTGAAATCCTTTTTCGCGTCGGGAAAACCGGTTGCAGCGATTGGTCATGGCCCGCAGATATTGATCGATGCAGATGTGGTCTTAGGCCGGGTTATGACTTCTTACGCAGCCATTAAACATGACCTGGAAAACGCCGGTGCAAGATGGATCGACCAGGAAGTGGTTACAGACAACGGGCTAATTACCAGCCGAACCACCGACGACCTATCCGCCTTCACAACTGCAATGATTAAAGAATTCAATATGGAATTTCATCATTAGTTAAACCTTTCACGTGCTATCTTTGCCCGCTCATTGATTTTTGGCATTTCATGGCACTTGTTTCTCTTCTGGGCGTTGCTGCCCGCAAATATGATGTTACGGTCTTATCTGATATTAACTGGAATGTTGAGCTTGACACACATTGGGCGGTAATCGGGCCTAATGGCTCCGGTAAGACAGTTTTATTAGACCTTATCGCTGGGAAATGGCCGGTTTCGAAGGGAAAAATCAGTTATGATTTGAAAGTCCCACTGCGACAGGCAATTGAGCTGGTTTCCAATGATTATTCTTTTAACCGCATCGTAAATGCCGGGGCGGAATATTATCAACAGCGTTTCCATGCATATGAAAGCGAACGGGCACCTTCCGTGAGAGCCATTTTGACGGATCAATTGAAGCCGGTGGGAACGGTGAATGACAATTCCGTGAAGCTCGGACCGCCAACTGTCAGCGATAAAGATCTGGATAAAGTTTCTGCGCTTTTATCCATCACGCATTTGCTTGATCATCCGTTTGTAACACTATCCAACGGAGAAACGCGGCGGATGCTTTTAGCAAAATCTCTATTAAAAAAACCTGAAATTTTAATACTCGACAATGCATTCAGCGGATTGGATGTGCATTCGAGAGAAGTGTTGCGCAACGCACTGAGCGAGCTGGCGGCATCCGGTGTGACCATCATTATGGCGACCACAGCCACTGAAATTCCGCCATGTATTACCAATGTGCTGGAATTAAATGAAGGTCGCATTTCAGGCACATTCCATGTAACGGAATACAAAACCGGATTTGCAAATCACCCGCATAATCCCAAACCAGATCCTGAGAAACTGGCACATTTCGGACTGCCGCAACACATTGATTTTGAGTATGCGATTGATTTGAGGAATATCAATGTGCGTTATCATGATCAGCCTATCTTAGAAAATGTAAACTGGAAAATTGCCAAAGGCGAAAAATGGGCGCTTTCCGGCCCGAACGGCTCAGGGAAGTCAACATTGCTGAGCATTATCACAGCCGATAATCCGCAACGTTTTGCCAATGATTACGATTTATTTGATAAAAAAAGAGGCGGAACGGGCGCTTCGATTTGGGATATTAAACAGAAAATAGGCCACGTTTCTCCTGAATTGCACCTTTATTTCCCCCGAGAAACCAGCGTTTTCAAAACCATTGCTTCCGGTTTTTTCGATGCAACCGGAGTTTTTTTCAAGAAGTTAACAGAACAGCAAACAGAAAGAGTGCATGAAGTAGCGGCGCTCCTGCATGTAGCCCATTTGATTGAAAAGAAGTTCTCAGAGCTCTCCAAAGGTCAGCAGCGCATGGTTTTGCTGGCCAGGGCATTGGTCAAAAATCCGCCTTTATTGATTCTGGACGAACCTTGTCAGGGATTGGATGCGGATGCCATAGCGTATTTCAAAGCTGTCGTCGATGCAATTTGCGACACGCCGGAGCGCACATTGATCTACGTTTCGCATTACCCTCATGAAATTCCAAGCTGCGTGACCAAAACGCTTCGGTTGGATCAGGGCAAAGTCATCGTGTGATCATTCCGGCGCATCGGTTAATGCTTCCATAAAAGAAATCACGCTTGCGATCTCGTTTTCGGTGAGGTTAAGCTTATCAGGCGCGAGCGTTTGATTGGGCACGTCCAGTCCTAAACCGGCGCCGCCGCCTTCATTATAAAACTCCATCACTTCTTGTAAAGTCGCGAAAGCGCCATTGTGCATATAGGGAGCCGTTTTCGAGATATTTCTTACCGAACTTGTTTTGAAAGCATTTTTCCATTGCGGAAACTGGTCATGAACGCCTCTTCCCGGATCTTTATCCAGGACAGGATTTTTCCATTGCGCATTCACCGTCACACCCAAAACCTCTGATTCCGTGCGCTGATAATCCGGTGGAACGGTGCCGTTGAATAGCGGTACAAAGTGACAAGTTCCGCATTTAGCTTTCCCCATAAACACGTTAAAACCTGCGACCTGATCACCCGTCAGCGCTTTTTTATCGCCTCGCATGAATTTGTCAAAAGGTGAATTGAATGGATTTAATGATCGGACAAAAGTCGCCATCGCATTCTGAATGTAAACCGGCCTGATCGAATCCAGTTCCGGGTAAGCCTTTTTGAAATCCCGCCTGTAATCCGCGTCGGTCGCAACCAGTTTCGCAACTTCATCCATCGAACCATGCATTTCCAGCTTGTTATGAATCACATCCGCCGCCTGATCTTCCAGTGAAGGAGCACGTAAATCGTAAAATAATGCTTGCTGCAACGAGGCATACATGATCGATGGCGCATTGCGGCTAACAAACTTGCTATCAAACCCTTTACTCGTTTTTAATCCATCCGCATAAGCCTTTTCGGGCTGGTGACAAGATCCGCAATTGGTTTTCCCATCACCCGAAATCCGGCTGTCGTAAAACAATGATTTGCCCAATGCAATGCGGTCGGCAGTTGCGCTGAATTTTGAGTCAGACAAAAGTGCTTCCGGGTCAAAAGCATTTTTATCAAAAATCGTCGCCACATTTCCTTTCAAAAGTTTGTGGCTGTTCATAAAAGGAATTGCGGCCAATTCCTGGTTTTTGTACAATGAGCGGCATAATGGATTAATATGATCCGAAATAAATGCAGCGCGGTCAAATGCATTGAAGTCTTTATTTTGTTTCAAAAAAGCAATGGCGCCATTGGTAATGCTGTCCAGCGCGACATATGCAGGCAATTTTGATTTGTAAAACTGTGTATAATGTTGAAATGATTGCAAAACAACCTCACTTTCGGCCAATGCATTGCCGGAAGCAGGCGTATCAAATCCTGAAATTCCCAGACTGATCAAACGGAACATTTCCAGTCGAAGCGCGTCCATCACATGCGAGTCCGTGATGCGAATATCCACCCAAAGCATCTTGATCCGCTTCACATTCACCTGCATTTTGCGCGTATGCCGCACCAGTTCCTCCTGATCAACAGGCTCATCGGTAAAAATCAGCTCTTCGATCACTTGCAGTCCACCCGGCTCGAAAACCGCATTTTCCTCATCCTCAATCTCATCCAGCGGCGCGCCATTAATCATTCTAACTGTTGTCGGGAAGAAATATTCGGCAAATGCTTCTGTCTTTTTGAATTGAATCCTGAGTTTCAGAAAATCCTGACGCAAGGTGGCGGATGCAGGTTTTGACTTTACTCTTTTTAAAAATGCATCATTCATCAAAATCAGCGAATCCAGATCCGAGACGAATTTTTCATAAACCCATTCATGCGGCTGCCTTTCCGGCGCGCACGAATGGATAGCAAAAACAACAATGCCCGCGAAAATCGCGAAGACAATATTTTTCATGGTGTGATAAAAAAATGATAGAAGGCCCTCCGAAAAAGGCCTTCTATAAGCTTGCTGAGATGTGTTATTGCTGAATTCCGCGAACGATCACCGTTTGTCCGCCTTCTTTATTTGTAGAAATGCCGCTGCCGTCAGCACCTTTGTATTTTTCGTCCTGCCACGTGTGCGGGTGCAGGTTGATCATGAATGTTTCTGGAATGCCAACTACATCCGAAATGTCAATCATTGCACCGTATTCCCAGCTGCTCAAAGAATTATTTGCTACTGAGTTATATTTTGCATTGAATGTTGGATCTTCTCTGCGGTGGTGCATTTGAAGCATCGCTTTGCTCTCTTTCGTAGCCAGGTTATATTGCCAGATCGTACCGTCGTGATCATTGTTTTTATAGAATGAATCACCGTCTTCCTGCACGTAAACAAAGTTTTTGGTCACGCAAATATTGTCCGGGTTCACAATGAAGCTGCCTGGCTTGTCTTCGCCGTCCATAATGATCTGCAACTTACCTTTCAGCGGGTTGGTTTCATCAAATTTCAGGTTATAAACGCGGCCCCACATGTTTTTACCAGCTACCGGAGTAACTTTATCAGCCTGACTAACACCCGTTGCGGTAAAATAAATGTCGCGACCTACGCCGTTTCCACCTTTGCGGTAATCAATGTCCTCCACGCGGGCAAATTGGATCATTTTTTTATCAACCGTCTGCGTTTGCAGCTCCGTGCCTGTGCTTGTTTTTACATTATCAAAAGGGACAAATTCAACGTCGTATGTCTGTCCTTTTACCATATCCGTTTCCACACTTTCCTGGTTTGTGCGGCGTAGTGCATATAATTTACCATTGTTCAAATCGCCAACCACATCCGAAACGTAGGCCACAAGCTGGCCATTCGTGTCATCTTCACCGATAATGATCACTGTTTTGCCTGGAAATGCATCCTTAGGAAGCGGCACCGCATTTTCTGCATTCCATTTCCCAAATGCGCTTACGGTTCTTGTCTGGTTCTTTTTGTCAGCTGGCGCAAAAGGGTCGATCGCATGCGTCATCGACTCAGAACTGCTTTCACCTGCTGTCAAAAACAATGGTCCGAAACCATGTTCCTGCGGCGTGGCCAATGTTGCCGAACACAATCTCCATTGTCCGCCTTCTGCGTCCACAATGTATTCACCTTTTACAGGCTTCAATTCTTTGTCAAGAAATACGCGCGACACCGAAAAAAGAATCTCGTGGTTGTTGATCATCACAAAACCTTCGCCATTCGGGTTTTTCACAAATGCGCCGCCATCCGGCTGGGCACCGTAAATGAAGCCTGGTGAATCCTGCAATTTGTCGTCAGAACTGATCAACGTCGTGATTTTCAGATCTTCAAACCCTGGCAGTGAACGCACCAACGACGGGTTAACCGAGCGGTCGATCAGTTTTGAAGAGTCCACAGGCGGATCGTTGTGATCCTTAATGCAGCCAGAAAAAGTCATTGCGCCGCAAACCAGCGCGGTAAGGGCATTTTTTGGAATAGAGCTAAAATTCATCGCCATGGTGAGATAGTTTTTAACAAAACTAGGCGAACCAAGGCGCTATGATTTTACCTAAAGATTAAGCAATTATGAACAAAACTTAATATGGAAATGATCAGTAGGGAGGTTATCGCTTCATATTGGCAGCTTCTTTGACAAAACCATTTCTCAAATTCATAACAATTGATAATGAGCTGCTTCCGAAACCGGGCACATATTGCGCACGACCATAACCCACCTCAAACCGCTTGATCCGAAGCCAGGCACCGAAGGAAAATCCCGCCAATGCGCCTCTGTTGGAAAGCCTGAGTTCCTGCCTGCGCAAATGGTCATAACCCAACATAATGCGGAAGTTCGGATGGAGCAATGCTTCTGCTCCTAAGGAAAGATGACGGCTTAATTTTTCTGCTATGCCTACTTTTTTCGGCACCTTATTGCCATTATCATCGTAAGTAAAAAACAGGCCGGGATCATTGTAAACCATATCAAACTTGTTCAAATGATGCGCCGTAAGCGAAACGCGGATCGGCATATATTCCGGTTTGAATGTTAATCCCAAACGGACATCCAGGGGCAATATCGGATCACATAACCCCGAATAATTTTGTTTGACAAAACCCAGATTTTTGACAACAAACCCAATCGTTAGGTCCTGAGTAGGATGCTTGAAAACCCCGCCCCAATCCAGCGCCAGACCAAACACATTGTAAGATTGCACCGAAGCGCCAACCAATTTTAATGTTCCGCCTAATGTGAAAGCGCCTAATGTATGCCCATAACCAGCCGACAACCCATAATCCGCCGCCCGGAACTCCCCTATTACATTGCCAATATCGTCCGTTTCGACCATTGTGCCGTAATTGAGATATTGCAAACCCACCGCCCAAACACCCGCAGATTTGCCAACCCGCCGCGCATAAGCAGCATTCACGAATCGCGTATCAGCCAGATAAGGCATCAGATTGACAGAGACATTATTGGCTTTGGAAGAATCGAGCAACGCGGGATTTTGGATAAATAGCGCCGGATCATTGCCTGAAATTGTGAGGTGATGGACGCCTAATGCGGAGCTTTTTGCTTGGGCTGGTAATTGCAGGAAATCAAGCTTGCTTCTGCCGCCGATGGATTGCGAATGTGCTGTTTGCTGGCAACCAAAAATGATCCCCGCCAAAAACAAAGCGCACAATCCGATCTGCCTCATAGTTCGCAATAATTTCCCGAATCAGTAAAATGACACTATATTTAGATTCTCTTCAAGAACAAATGTAACCATATCGTCCGTATTACATGGGATCAGTATCTTCCGCGACTTCAAAAAAAGAACTTTTAGATCAGAAAAATGCCGAGGCCGATTTGGGTGGAGGTGCGCAAAGAATTGAAGCACAACACGCCAAAGGCAAGCTCACCGCCCGCGAGCGGATCATGGTGTTGATCGACAAGGGCACATTTGAAGAAATCGGGAAGTTTGTCATGCACCGGAGCAAGGATTTCGGACTGGATAAGGAACATTATCTGGGCGACGGCGTGGTTACCGGCTATGGTAAAATCAATGGCCGGCTGGTTTACGTTTTTGCGCAGGATTTTACCGTTTTTGGCGGCTCACTTTCTGAAACGCATGCTGAGAAAATCTGTAAGATCATGGACTTGGCCATGAAAAACGGTGCGCCATTGATTGGTTTGAATGATTCAGGTGGAGCCAGGATTCAGGAAGGCGTGCTTTCGCTGGCTGGTTATGCGGATATTTTTTATAAAAACACACTGGCTTCCGGCGTCATTCCGCAGATTTCCGCTGTAATGGGGCCGTGTGCAGGCGGCGCAGTTTATTCTCCTGCGATCACCGATTTTATATTAATGGTCGAAAACACGAGTTACATGTTCGTGACCGGCCCCAATGTGGTTAAAACCGTAACCCATGAAACGGTTACCGCCGAGGAACTGGGCGGCGCGATGACCCACGCGACCAAATCGGGCATTACGCACTTTGTTTCTCCTAACGAGGTGGAATGCTTGCTGAACATTAAAAAGCTGCTCAGCTACATGCCGCAGAATTGCGAGGAAAATGCGCCCAGCCTTCCTTATGAGGCAAAAAATGAATTACGTCCTGTATTAAACACTATCATTCCCGACAATGCCAATCAGCCTTACGATATGCGTGAGGTAATCCTGGAAATTGCGGATCCGGAAAGTTTCCTGGAAGTCCACCAGAATTTTGCAGAGAACATTGTAGTTGGTTTTGCGAGAATTGCAGGCCGGAGCATCGGCATTGTGGCGAATCAGCCAGCTGTGCTTGCAGGCGTGCTAGATATTCATTCCAGCCAGAAAGCGGCGCGGTTTGTGCGGTTTTGCGACAGTTTTAACATTCCGCTGCTGGTTTTGGAAGATGTTCCGGGATTTTTACCAGGCACGGATCAGGAATGGAATGCGATCATTACCAACGGCGCAAAGTTACTTTACGCATTTTGCGAAGCCACCGTTCCACGCATTACGGTGATCACGAGAAAAGCATATGGCGGTGCTTATGATGTGATGAATTCCAAGCACATTGGCGCAGACCTGAACTTCGCGTGGCCGACGGCTGAAATTGCCGTAATGGGTGCAAGCGGAGCAGCTGAGATAATTTTCAAGCGCGAAATCGCGCAGGCAGAAGATCCGGCTGAAAAACTGAAAGAGAAGATCGAAGACTATACAGAGAAATTCACAAACCCATATCGGGCTGCTTTCCGGGGTTACATTGACGAAGTAATTTATCCCGAACAGACGCGCGAAAAGCTGATCAGGGCTTTTGAAATGCTGGAAAATAAAGTCGACGTTTTGCCCCGAAAAAAACACGGGAATATTCCGCTCTGAGCATGAAATAGGAATGTTAAAGGAAATCCTGGTTCATTATAAAGTAATCGGCTTTTAATATTTCCATTCCAAATTGCTGCTTTGCTACATTCTGATTATTATCCTAAATTCACCTTCTGCTAATTAATTTTACTTCCTAAATATCCTTAACTAATGAAAGAAAAGACGGGCACTTCTGCGTCCAGACGGACCTTTATCAAAGGCTCGCTGGCGACGCTGGCCACTTTTTCCATTGTTCCCCGCCATGTTTTGGGCAAAGGTTTCATCGCACCCAGCGACCAGTTGACCAAAGCCATTGTCGGCACGGGTTCCATGGGTCGCGGACACATTCCCTACGCAGGCACCAAAGTCGTTGCGCTTTGTGATGTGGACAAAAAACACCTGGATATAGCCGTGGGCATGGTAGATAAAGGCGTTAAAACCTTCTCCGATTACCGTGAGGTGATCCAGCTTCCCGAAGTTGACATTGTGCACGTGGCCACGCCGCCGCATTGGCACGGGATCATTGCCGCGGACGCCGCCCGCGCCGGAAAAGATGTGTGGTGCGAAAAACCAATGACACGCACAATAGGCGAGGGAAAAAGACTTGTGGAAGCGGTTCAGCAGCACGGACGTATTTTCCGTTTGAACACCTGGTTCCGGTTTCAAGACAATTTTTACGGCATGAGAACGCCTGTGAAACCAATAAAAAAGTTGGTTCAAAGCGGCTTGCTAGGCTGGCCATTGAAGGTGACAGTAAGCAAGCACACGGGTTTTGACTGGAAATTTTATTGGGTAGGCAACACAAACAATGTTCCGCAGCCCGTTCCGGCCGAGCTGGATTACGAAATGTGGCTTGGACCTGCGCCTTACAAACCTTATAGCGAGCACCGTGTGCACCAGACATTCCGGGGCTACTGGGATTATGACGGCGGCGGACTCGGCGATATGGGCCAGCATTACATTGACCCGATCCAATATTTCCTCGGAAAAGACGATACAAGTCCGGTAAGCGTGGAAGTGGACGCTCCTCAGCAACATACAGAAGCAGTAGGAACCTGGCGTCGAATCACTTACACCTATGCCGATGGCTGTCAGATCGTTCTGGACGGAGAAGCAAAAGATGAAAAAGTGGCTTACATTGAAGGTCCGAAGGGCAAGCTTTTCCCTAATTTCCAGTCTGACATTCCTGATCTCGAAAAGAAACTGGCTGCATTCCCCGATCCCGAACCACAGGTAACCGACTTTGTGGATGCTGTCAAAAACCGCAAGAAATTTGCGCTGAACGAAGAGAATGGCCACCGTTCCTGCACGATTGTGAACATGGGACTTGCGGCGCTCCGGTTAGGACGTTCTCTCAAATTTGACCCTGAAAAACAGGAATTTATCGATGATGAAGGTGCAAACCGATTGATTAATCAGCCCATGCGCGGCCCATGGACCATTTGATCCGTGTTATTCTAAAACCTGCATCCACTCATTTCCATCCTTGACATTTAATGAAAAGAAACATATATACCATTCTGGCCCTCTGCATGTTACTCTCGCAGGCATGGGCCCAAACGGACGACGCGCTGGCGACAAAAGCCAAAGCACTATTGTCCAAATTCCCTTCCCAGAACGAGGCTGCTTTAAAGAAAAACATGGAAGAACTTGGCCAGCTCGGCAAGCCGGGATTGGTCCAGATTGCATCCATGCTGACGCCGCTGGGCAAAGGGGATAACACCAAAATTCAATATGCCATCGGCGGGTTCACTTACTATGCTTCACAGGCAGGAAAAGAAGATTTTCGTAAAATAGCGGCTGAGGCTTATGGAGAAGCATTATCCAAAGTAAGCGATCTGGATAGCAAAAACTTCCTGATTTATCAATTGCAGACCGTCGGCAAAGATGAGTCTGTCGAGGTTTTGAAATCTTATTTGAAGGACGAAAGACTTTCAGGTCCGGCTTCGAGAACATTGGCCCGGATTGGTTCGCCTGCTGCCGGGGCTGCATTATTACAAAGCCTGGAAGGCGCTCCCGAAAGCACGAAAATCGCGATTATTGAAGCATTGGGTGGTACACGTTACAAAGAAGCCTCTTCAATCATTGAAAAAATGGCGGTGAACGAAGATCTGCTTTTGCGCAAAGTGAGCTTATTTGCATTGTCGGAAATCGGCGCACCTTCTTCCGAACAGATATTATTGGCTGCTGCCCAAAAGGCAAATTTCGGTTACGACGAATCGGACGCAACGGCCGTTTATCTCAAATATCTGGCTCGCTTAGCTGAAAATGGCAACGCGCCTGCCGCTGAAAAAGCGGCGTTAGCATTGCTTAAAATCACGCCGGACGTGAAGCAAACGCCAACACGTTCATCGGCTTTGAAAATTTATTCCGACATTAAAAAGCGTGAATCCGTTCCTGTTCTGGTGAGCGCACTGCAAAATGCAGATCCTGAATATAGGATTGCTGCATTAAAATTGGGCCAAAAATACCTGATGGCAGACGGCACAACACCTTGGCTTAATGCCATGAAAAAAGCCAAACCGGAAGTGCAGGCTGAGATTATCACCATGCTGGGCCATGCCAACTCCGTCGATGCATTGCCTACAATCCAGAAATCGTTGACTTCCAAGGATAGCAAAGTGAAAATGGCTGCGATTTGGGCAGCGGGAAAAATTGGTCAGGAGAAAAGTCTTCCAGGTTTGATCACTGTTTTAAAAACTGCGAATGCAGATGAAGTTGCTGCGGTTAAAAGCAGTTTGTTAACTATTAAAGGCGATGCGGTTGTAAATCAATTGGCGGCAGCCTTACCAACACTTCCGGCACCAGGACAATCCGCGGCCATCGACGTTTTGGCAGCACGCGAAGCCAGTTCCAAGCTGAGTAATGTGTTTGCATTGCTCAAAAGCCCGAATGCAGAAGTTTCAAAATCTGCTTACACCGCGCTGAAATCGCTGACTACTACGAATGATCTGCCTCAGATGTACACTTTGCTCAACACAGTGAGCGATGCGGAGCAAATGGCTGCCATTCAAAAAGCGGTGGCTGCTGGCGTGAAAGGAGCTGGCGACACAAAGGCGCAGACGGATGCGATTTTAAAACAAATGCAGGCTTCTCCGGCTGATAAACATTCGAATTATCTGGCCGTTTTGGCAAGCATAGGAGGCAAAACTGCGGCGAATTCAGTCGTTTCTACATATAATAGCGGCGATGCTAAATCAAAGAAAGCTGCAATTGCAGCATTGTCGGCCTGGTCTGACGCAAGCGTTGCCAGTGAGCTTTTGAACATTGCAAAAAAGGCGACGGATGCCGACGAGTTTAATGCAGCCTTGACCGGATATGTTGCTGCCACTGCGAAATCGACCAGGACGCCTGTTAACAAGGTTCTGATGCTTCGCGAGGCAATGACTTTGGCAAAAACGGATTCTCAAAAAATAGCTATCCTGAAAGAACTGCCTCGTTTGAGAACATTCAATGCATTGCTTTTTGCAGGAAAATATCTGGCTAACCCGGCAACGGAGCAGGCGGCTGCACAGGCTGTGATGTCAATCGCGCTTGCTAACAAGAATTTTTACAGCGCCGAAATTCGTGATTTGCTTACCAAAACAGCATCTGTGCTGAAAGGAAAAGATGCCGAATATCAGAGAGAATCGATTAAAAGACATTTGTCTGAGCTTCCAAAAGACGAAGGTTTTGTAGCATTGTTTAATGGAAAAGATCTTTCCGGCTGGAAAGGTCTTGTTGAAAACCCGATTGCACGCGGCAAGATGAGCGCGGATAGTTTGGCTTACAAACAAAAAAAGGCGGACGAGGCGGCTAATAAGGATTGGTTTGCCAAAGATGGAGAACTGGTTTTCTCGGGACATGGCGACAACCTGGCCACAGTGAAGCAATATGGTGATTTTGAAATGTTTGTGGACTGGAAAATTCAAAAAGATGGCGATGCGGGTGTGTATTTGCGTGGAACGCCTCAGGTGCAGATCTGGGACACGTCACGTGTGAGCGTGGGCGCGCAAGTGGGTTCCGGCGGCTTGTATAACAACCAAAAAAATCCAAGCAAACCGTCCAAACTCGCTGATAACGCCATTGGCGACTGGAACACATTCCACATTACCATGATCGGCGACCGCGTTTCTGTGGATCTGAATGGCGAGAATGTGGTGGATAATGTGATCCTGGAAAATTATTGGGACCGTAACCTGCCTATTTTCGCCAAAGAACAGATCGAGTTGCAGGCACATGGAAATCAGATCAACTACCGGGATGTTTATGTGCGCGAGATCGCTCGTCCTGAACCCTTTACATTGTCGGAAGCTGAGCAAAAAGTAGGATTTAAAGTACTTTTCGACGGAACGGATATGTTCAACTGGGTAGGAAACCGCACCGATTATTTCATCGAAAACGGCGCATTGGTTGTTGATCCCAAGAAAGGCGGCAAGGGAAATTTGTATACCAAAGACGAATACAGCGATTTCGACTTCCGTTTTGAATTCCAACTAACACCGGGAGCTAATAATGGGCTCGGAATCAGGACGCCGATGGAAGGCGACGCGGCTTATGTGGGAACGGAAATCCAAATCCTGGACAATGATGCCGACATTTATAAAGACCTGCACGAATATCAGTATCATGGCTCGGCATATGGCATTATCCCTGCGAAAAGAGGTTTTTTGAAACCGATGGGCGAGTGGAACTATGAAGAAGTTCGCGTGCAAGGTTCCAAGATCAAAGTAACATTGAACGGCACCGTCATCCTGGACGGAGATTTGGCTGAAGCAAGCAAGAATGGCACAGTGGACCACAAAGAACATCCTGGATTGAAGCGCACCAGCGGACATTTGGGCTTTCTAGGCCACGGCTCGGAACTGAAATTCAGAAACATCCGGATCGCGGACCTTACGAAAACAGCTGCTGAACCAAGTGTTTCGGCTTCAAAGAAGAAGAGAAAAAAATAAGGTTTGCTCTATTCCTTGCTGAAAATCAGAGAGAACAGAAGCTAATTATAAAAAAAATTTAAAAATGGCCATAACCAACTGTTTTGGCCATTTTTATTTAGCTTTGAGTAAGTATCGAAAAATACAACTGAATCACATGAAACCCAGTCAAATACTACTTACTGCATCATTGCTGCTGGCTGCGATATCCGCAAATGCACAGCACTCACTTACACAGATTTGGGCAAGTGAAGCATCACTTCCGATTCCTGAATCTGTTCTTTACAGTGCCAAAGACAAGATCTTGTATGTAGCGCAGATTGATGGAAAACCAGGCGAGAAAGATGGAAAAGGCGCGATCGGAAAAGTGGGGCTGGATGGCAAGATTATAAATAAAGACTGGATCACCGGACTGCATGCGCCGAAAGGCATGGGCGTTGCGGGTAACAAGCTTTACGTTTCCGACGTCACGGATGTGGTGGAAATAGATATCAAAACAGGTAAAATTTTAAAGAAACATGCGGTTGAAGGATCGGTGTTCCTTAATGACCTGACAATTGACGCAAAAGGAAATATTTACGTTTCAGATTCCAGCACGAAGAAAGTTCACTTGATCAAGGACGGGAAAGTTTCAACTTATATGGAAGGCCTAAACGGTCCAAATGGCTTGCTAGCAGTTGGTTCAGACCTGCTGATTGCTGATAGCGGCACATTGAAACGGCTTGGCACGGATAAAAAGGTAACCATTATAGCCGAAGGAATGGATAAAAGCACGGATGGGATTGAGCAGGTAGTTCCGGGCGAATACATCGTTTCGTGCTGGGCTGGCGTAGTTTATTATGTAAAATCAGATGGCACTACGCAAAAGTTGCTGGATACCACGGCTGACAAAACAAATTCGGCAGACATTGGCTACGATTCGGTTAACAAAATCGTTTACGTGCCAACATTCGCTAAAAATGGTG
This sequence comes from Dyadobacter fanqingshengii, assembly GCF_023822005.2. Classification (GTDB taxonomy): domain Bacteria; phylum Bacteroidota; class Bacteroidia; order Cytophagales; family Spirosomataceae; genus Dyadobacter; species Dyadobacter fanqingshengii. The sequence continues at coordinate 5,653,444 of NZ_CP098806.1, read as the reverse complement.
TTGTAGCTTATCAGTTAAAATAAATATATTTATAAACTAAATTAATCAAACAAGTCGTTTCCATGGACATTTTTGTTGGGAGTCTTTCTTTTAAATTGAAGGAAAGCGAACTGCGTGAAGCTTTCGAAAAATTTGGAACAGTGAGCTCCGCGAAAATTATCATTGACAAGATTACACGTCAAAGCAAAGGTTTCGGCTTTGTTGAAATGCCGGATGAAGAAGAAGCAAGGCTGGCTATCAACAATTTGAACGGCGCCGATATGTACGGACGACCGCTGGTAGTAAACGAATCGCAGAAAAAAGAAGCAAGAGGTGATGCGCCTGCGCCAAGAAGAGAAGGAGGGTTTAACAGACCTCCGCGCACGGAAGGTGGCAGCACCGGCACCGACAGGCCTAGCAGCCCAAGCAGCACAGGAGGCGGATATAGCGGAGGCGGTGGATACAGTGGCGGTGGAGGCTATTCTGGTGGTGACAAAAGTTCAGGAGGTGGAAGTAATGACCGATATAGAAGCAGCGACCGTAGCCATAGCGGCGGTTATGGCGATAAAGGCGGATTCGGAGGAAAATCAAGATCTGACGACCGTTTTGGAAAAGGTGGCGGGGATTACAAAAAAGGAGGAGGCGGATCCAAAAATTACACCCGCAACATTGGTGACGATGATGATGACGATTAATAATTGCCAAAAATAGCAAAACCCTGTAAGACGAAATCTTACAGGGTTTTTTATTGGAATGCTAAACGGAATCTACGCAGCCGCTTTCACTTTGTTGTCTTTAAAGAACAGCACAAAAAGCACTAATACAACCGCCGCAATACCGGCAGGCACCATCCAGATGCTTGTCCAATCTTTAACACCATTAACGGTATACATGTCGGCAACGATGCCGGCAAGCCATGAACCAATGCCCATTCCAATTCCATAAGTGGCAATTGAAATAAGTCCCTGGGCAGAAGAACGGTATTTCTCGCCCGCTTTGCTATCAGTATATATCTGCCCGGTCACAAAGAAGAAGTCGTAACAAACTCCGTGCAGGATAATTGCCATGTAAAGCAGCCATTCATTATTCACATCCCCATAACCGAAACCGATGAAACGAATAATCCACGCTATCAAACCTACAACCAACATCCATTTAACCCCCAAACGCGTAAAAGCGAGTGGAATTAACAGCATGAAAACAACTTCCGAAGCTTGTCCCAACGACATTTTGTTCTCCACATTGGTCATACCCGAATCGGTGAGTGAGGGGTTAGCCATGGCGTAATAAAACGACAAGGGAATGCAGATCAGCAAGGAAGAGATAAAAAATATCGCAAAGGAACGGTCTTTAAAAAGTTTGAATGCATCTAGACCCAAGATGTCCGAAAAGGACGTTTTTGTACTTGGTTTCGGAGGGGTATCTGGCAAAAAGAATGAATAAACACCCAAGAATGCGGATGCAACCATTGAGATTTTGAATATCATTACATTGTCCCCAAAGCCATAATAGCCGATAATATTGGAAACCACAATCCAGGAAACCGTTCCCATAACGCGTATAGCAGGGAAATCTTTCTCGGAATTAGTCACCTGCTGCATGGCGATTGAAGTCGTAAGCGACATCATCGGCGCGAAAGAAATACAGTAAGCCAGGATAATCCAAAAAAAGTTGTCCGGATCGTCAACGCCCGTAAGTACAAAAAGAAGGGCTGCACCGGCCAGACTCAAAACGCCCAGCACTTTTTGCGCGGCAAAATAACGGTCGGCGATCATTCCGACGAAAAATGGAGCGATGATCTGCGCAATCGAAAAAGCAGCATAAGCATTTCCAACCTGCGCTCCACTTGCCCCCAGGGCCGTAAACAGGTATTTACTCATTTGCCCGTACCATGATCCCCATATAAAATAGAGCAGGAACATCATGGCCATCAATTGAAAACGCGTCGAGTTTTTCATAAAAGGGATAGGAGATTAAATTGGTAAATTATAAAGTGCATTGAGTTATTTCCTGACTATTTTCTGAAATTCATTCAGCTTCAAAAGCGCTTCAATGGGTGACAATGTGTTTACGTCCACGAGCGACAATTTTTCCTTCAATTCTTCCATACGCGGATCGGCCGGTTCGAAAATGCTGAGCTGAAAGTTATTTTTTGGGATTTCCTTAACTCTTTTCTTATGCTCGTGCGTGACATGATCTTTCTCCAAATGCTGCATAATCTCACTGGCTCTCAACACGATAAGCTGCGGCATACCGGCAATCTGCGCCACGTGGATACCAAAACTATGTGCGCTTCCGCCTGGTTTTAATTTGCGCAGGAAGATCACTTTATTATCCACTTCTTTCACCGCTACATTGAAATTTTTAATGCGAGGAAAATCTTCGGTAAGCTGGTTTAATTCATGATAATGTGTCGCAAACAACGTTTTTGGCCTGCAATCCGCCTGATTATGCAGATACTCCGCAATGGCCCATGCGATGGAAACGCCATCATAAGTGCTGGTTCCCCGCCCGATTTCGTCCATCAGGATCAGGCTCCGGTTGCTCAAATTATTCAAAATGCTGGCCGTTTCAGTCATTTCCACCATGAATGTACTTTCGCCACGGCTCAGATTGTCGCTGGCTCCAACCCGCGTGAAAATCTTGTCGACCAACCCAATCTTGGCCGATTTTGCGGGAACATAACAACCCATTTGCGCCATCAGCACGATTAATGCAGTCTGCCTCAAAAGCGCCGACTTACCAGCCATGTTTGGGCCGGTAATAATAATAATTTGTTGCACCACATCGTCCAGGAAGAGGTCGTTGGGCACATAACTTTCGCCTAACGGAAGCTGTTGTTCGATAACCGGGTGACGGCCATCCTTGATATCCAGCTCATTACCCTCGCTGATGGTGGGTTTTGTATAATTATTTTTCCTTGCAACTGTGGCGAATGAACTTAGTACGTCCAGTGTGGAAATCACCAGTGCATTCTGCTGGACCGTGCCCACATATTCAGCCGCCATTGCCATCAGCTCACTGAAAATCCGGTATTCGATCGCCGAAATTTTATCCTCGGCATTCAGGATCTTTTCCTCGTATTCTTTCAGCTCGGGCGTAATGTAGCGTTCAGCGTTGACCAATGTTTGCTTTCTGATCCAATCGGCGGGGACTTTGTTCTGATGAGCGTGCGTCACTTCAAGATAATAGCCAAAAACCTTATTATAGGCTATTTTCAACGATCCAATGCCCGTCCGCTCAATCTCCCTGTTTTGCAGTTTGATCAGATAATCTTTCCCTTCATAAGAAATCGCATGCAGCTCGTCCAGTTCGGGATTAACCCCACTTTTTACAATGCGACCCTGGTTTGTCAGGATTGGCGCATCGTCCCGGATCTCGTTTTCAATTTTGTCAACCAAAAAACTGCAGGGATTGAGTTGATCCGCATATTTTTTGAGTATTTCAATGGCCTGCGTGGAAATTTGCTTCTTGCCCGCCTTTTTTGATTTTTCTTCTTCCTGATTGATTATCCCGGATATCAGCTCCTTCACGGGACCGATTTGTTTCAGCGATTTTTTCAGCTGAACAAGCTCACGTGGATTGATCCGCTTAACAGCGACTTTGGAAATAAGCCTTTCCAAGTCCCCTATTTGCTTCAAATGCTGTGTTATTGTGTCATGCAGATCCTCATTTTCCAGGAAATGCTCGACTGTATTCAGCCGATCTTCAATCGCTAATTTATCTTTTAATGGCAGAACGATCCATTTTCGAAGCAAGCGTGCACCCATCGGTGTTACGGTTTGATCTAAGATCTGGATCAAGGGCACGCCGCCTTCCTGCTGCGGATAAACGAGTTCGAGATTCCTTACTGTGAAGCGGTCGAGCCAAACGTATTTTTCCTCTTCCAAACGTGTTATGCGCCCGATGTGACCCACCTCCTTATGCTCGGTTTCCCGCAGGTAATGGAGGATTACACCCGCCGCAATGATGCCCATTGGCAGCGCTTCAATCCCGAAACCTTTTAATGTTGTCGTCTGGAAATGGCCGATCAGCTGCTCATAACCGTATTCGTAGCCGAAGCACCAATCGTCTAACTGAAATGAATGATATTTTCCGCCGAAAAGTTGATTGAATTCTTGTTTATGTCTTTTGCAAAAAAGCACCTCGGCCGGGCTGAAACCCTGCAGCATTTTATCGATATAAGCTGCATTGCCCTGCGCCGTCATAAACTCTCCTGTCGAAATGTCCAGAAAGGCAATTCCGTAAAGATTGTCAGGACCAATGTGGACCGCAGCGAGATAGTTGTTTTTCCGTGTATCGAGCACATTGTCATTAAGCGAAACGCCAGGTGTAACCAGTTCGGTAACGCCTCTTTTTACGATGCCTTTTGCAGTAGCGGGATCTTCCAGCTGATCGCAAATGGCCACACGCTCTCCTGCACGGACCAGTTTTGGAAGATAATTATCAAGCGAATGATGGGGAAAACCGGCCAGTTCTTCGTGCGCACCACCGTTATTCCGGCGGGTAAGCACAATGCCCAGGATTTTCGAAGCGCGTATGGCATCTTCTCCGAAGGTTTCGTAAAAGTCCCCTACACGAAAAAGCAGCAGCGCCCCCGGATACTTGGCCTTGATCTCATTGTATTGTTTATTAAGCGGAGTTTCTTTTTGTGCCTTTGCCAACTATCAGCCTTATTTTAAGAAAAGGATATGTACAAAATTAAGCCTTCTCTCCGGTTTGGCAACATTGCACAAAGGTTTTGTGAAAGCAGCAATTAACTCAATCGTAAACGCCGCGCACGTCTTTGGCCGTAACTTCCCATACGTCCCCTGGTTTAGGAAATTCACCGGTTTTGTCCGCCAGAGAAATTTTCCCAATCGACCAGCGCACGAGTCGCAATGTGGGAAAACCTGCGGCAGCGGTCATACGCCTTACCTGCCTGTTTTTGCCTTCGCCTATGGAGATGGAAACCCAGGAAACGGGAATGTTTTGTCGGAAACGGATCGGTGGGTTACGTTCGGGAAGTGAAGGTTCGGCAATTGCATCAACCTTCGCAGGGAGCGTGAGGTGTTTTTTGCCGTTAATAGAAATTTGCACGCCGCTGCGAAGCATTTCACAGGCTTCTTCGGTAACGACGCCTTCAACTTGCGCATAGTACGTTTTTGAATGCTTATTCTTTGGGTCTAAAACCTTTGTTTTGAGAAAATTATCATTGGTTAACAACAACAATCCCTCACTATCCGCATCCAGGCGACCTACTGGGTAAATATCTTTGGGAAACTCGAAACCCAGATCACCAAGCGTCGGATGATCACCTTCGCGCGTAAACTGTGAAAGCATTCCAAACGGCTTGTAAATGAAGAAGTAACGGAACAAACTAACTGATTTTAACCTAAATGAACATTATTTCAAAAGCGAGCCAGGATTCAGGAAAAAGCCTGGCAAAATGTTCTCTCCGGAAAGCGTCACGTTCAATGTTTCGTGAACGAAAACGGACTGATCAGCTCTGTAAATGTGGATTTTGTTATCAAAGCGGTCGATCAACCAGCCCAGCTTAGTGCCATTGGCGATGAATTCTTTCATTTTATCCTGCAAATAACGGAGCTCGTCTGACTTGGAGCGAATTTCGATTACAAAATCAGGGCAAACATGGCCAAAAGTTTCCTGCTGGTCTTCGGGAAGTGCATCCCATTTTTCGCTTATCACGAAGGAAGCATCAGGTGACCTTACTGCACCGTTAGGCAATGTAAAACCTGTTGACGAATCAAAAACCTCGCCTAGTTGATTTTCTTTGTTCCAGATTCCTAACTCCATGGTAACTCTGGAATTGAATCCTCCTGTAAATAATCCTGTTGGAGACATAAGTATAATATTTCCCTGCGAGTCCCTTTCGAACTCTAGTGTGTCGTTCATTTGGCAAAACCGGAAGAATTCTTCCTCACTCATCAGGTCTCCCATCTTCATTGTCACCGGCATTGGCATGTCCATAACGCTTTTGTTTGAATCTTGCTTTGATCAAAAATACAAAATTTATGAGTCGCTCCGTGAATATGGCGATTCAATTTCTAACCACACCGGACAATGATCCGAATGGACGGCATCATTTATTTGCCGGCTCGAAATGATCCGATCTTTAATGCTATCCGCTACCGAAATGTAATCGATCCGCCAGCCTTTATTGTTGCCGCGGGCGCCTGCGCGGTAAGTCCACCAGGAATATTCGCGAAGCTCGGGGTTTTTAAAACGGAATGCGTCCGTATAACCATTACCAAACCATTTGGTCATCCATTCTCTTTCTTCGGGCAGGAAACCGGACATTTTCTTGTTCCGGACGGGATCATGAATGTCAATTTCCGTGTGCGCAATGTTGTAGTCGCCGCAGATGATCAGGTTAGGACGTTCTTTTCTCAACGCAGTAACCCAATCGAAAAAGTCACTCAGAAACTGAATTTTCACCCCCTGACGAATTTCCCCGCTGGTCCCGGATGGAAAATAGCAATTCAAAATGGTTATGTCTCCGAAATCTGCTCGTAAAATCCGTCCTTCCGCATCATAAGCTGGAATTTCGCAACCTGCTGAGACCATATCAGGTTGGATTTTAGAAAACATGGCGACGCCGCTGTAACCCTTCTTTTCCGCAGCATGCCAGCCAATAAGTTCATAACCCAGCGCTTCAAGACCAGACAAATCCACCACATCAGGCGTCGCCTTCACCTCCTGAAAACATAAAATGTCGGCGGAAACCGTGCTTAACCATTCAACCAGACCATTGCGCAATGCGGCCCGGATCCCGTTAAGATTGTAAGTAAGTATCTTCATATCAGCTATTTAATGGCTAATGTACTGTCAAGTAGGGAAATGCTTTTACCCGTAAAATACGATTTCCATTTTCCCGGCGCAGCAGGATCTTTTTCCATCATCCAGACTTCAAATAAACCCGCCGGAAGCTTTGTCCGGTATAACGAATATTGATAGTTGGAGCTGTAATAGGTTTGCTTTTGAATCAAATCACCCACTGAGTTAGGCACAGGAAGTGCGGGCAGCAAAATGGTGCGATTAGCGGAAGCAAGCACAAAGTAAACCGGCTCAGAGGCCCCATTATGCGTTGCTTCAAAACGCAGGAACTTGGAGGGAACATTATTAAGGTCGTTCAGGTAACTGATTTTTAAATCAAATCTCCCGTTATAGCGCGTCGCTTTATCTCCTGTTTCTGTAATGATGCGCTTGTGTTCAGGCAATTGTTTGAATTGATCAAAATCGAGCAGACCGTTTGCATCCAATGTATCAATCATGTTGCTCATCCTGGTCGGGTGGTTCCAGAAAGGAATGTCGCCAAAATTGTCGCCTGTTGTCAGGAAAGTTTTGTGGTTTGTCCAGTAAAAACTGTCTATCGCGAGGTCTTCATGGAATTTGCGAATGCTGGTCACCGACAAATAATAACTCACAAAATTCAGCGCCAGGAAACATAACAAACCAAGTCCTGCGACAATGTTCTTTCCGTTTTTGAAATTTTTGACCAAAATCACAACACACACATAAACCGTTGCCAGCAAAGCCACCCCGAAAATCATGTAACGCCGCGAAAAAATGTTGCCGCCATACATGACATACGTGTTGATAGGCCTGCTAATCACGAACATTGCGCCCGTTCCCATTGCAAACATCATGGCGCCCCACAAAAACCAGTCGCTCCAAAGCGTTGTCCTGGCCATGATGAGCCTTACCAGCCAAATGAAGAAAATGAGTAAAATGCCCGCGCCCAGCAAAACGCACCAGATCATGTCCACGTAAAATGAATTAGCGATCGGGTGGATAACGTCCAGATACAGTGCATTGCCCCAGAAAGCGAAGACAAAAATGATGTTAAAAATCGGGTGCGGCCAGATGGACCCGGTATGCGAAGGAATGACCTGGTAATCGAACAAAAAGTAGAAAAGCACAATGGCAAAGGCGATTGCCAGCCACACAAACAGCAATTTGAATCTTTTCTGTAAAGCCAGAATCAGCGTTCCGATGATCCATGTGAGAATGCCGCTTCCGCTGGTAAATGTTGTCAAAAGCGCGGCGGCAACTCCCAGATACCAGCCTTTCTGATCATTCTTACCCATTCCATAAGCGGAAAGGAGTGCGAAAAAGATCAGTGGTGTGTTTTGGATCGCGGCAATTCCCCAAACCGCATTTTCGAAATAAATCAGATTGAAAAGTACATACGGAACAGGAATGAAGTAATACCAGGAGATCTGCTCTTTCTTGAATGTCAGGAATAATAAATAAAAAATGCCCAGCAACGCGAGGTTACCGAGCAAAATTTGTGTTTTAATGTTGACCGTACCCGTAAAAAAGTACATGATCAGCATGACAGTTCTTTCAAATGCAAAACGGTGCTGATTGACCTGTTCAAACAACACTTCAATTTTACCTACAAAACCATTGGCAACATGAAAATGATGGATCGTTTCCAGCAGATTGAAGTCATCCGTGTAAGGAATATTCAATGTATAGGCTTCCAGAATGAGATAGAAATAAACAACCGGCGTAACGATAAGCGCTATTCCAGACCATTTCCTTAATGCAACCTGACCTTTGTAAAAGCTTATTCCAAACAAAACAAGCAGGAGAACGACAAGGCTGAAATATTGAAAAAGGTAAGGGTTGTTTACAAGTATTCTCAAAACTCTGTGATTTAGATCTTAGCGTGCCAGCATTTTGCTGGTGATTTCTTTTTCAAATGTAATGTATCCTGGATAGTTAACTTGTTTCCCGGCCACATCAAGCGTTGGCCGGATCTTCACCTGGAATTTCGTAGGCTTTGCATCGGCCTTACCCGTCAACGCGAGAATCATATTGACGAACTCGTCACGCGTTTTGTCGTTGGATAGCAACTGGTAAGCATTGGTATTCAACCGCACCGGAACTCTTGTCGGACTTGTTCCCGGCATAACTTCGATCAGCTGGCTAAGGAAACCATTGAAAATCTCATTATTGGTAAGCAACACTTTGTATTCCAACTGGTTAATCGCTGCGCGATTTTTGGTTGGATTTGTAATATCAATGTTAACCCTTATATCCAAAGGCACATTTTTACGCAAAAGCCCCATTGCCAATCCCGGATATTTGGCCAGATCAAAATCGCTGAAACTGCGGATGTTACGGAATTCCCTGATGTCAATTCCGGCCAGATAAACGCTATCCACGGACGCAATGTCGTATTTACAATCTCCAAAAGTTTTGGCATCGGCAACCTGGCGGCCCACTCCGCAACTTGAAGCCACACCGGCTACAATCATGAGTACAAGGACCCAAATGTTCTTTTTCATTATCAAAATATTTTTCGCAAGTTAAACAGTAGGTATCACAACGCATGCACCGCACAACGATTATTAGTTTGTGACTATATTTTTTGCACGCCTTCACCCAAGCGTTTACATTTGCCTACTTTTAAGAAAAACAAAACTACAAATATGGCGAGCTGGTATTTAGGGAAAATTCGGTATCAAAAAGAGGATGAGGCAGGGAGTCTTAAAACAATCAATGAGGTTTATCTGGTAGACGCCGTTTCATATACAGAGTCTGAGGCCAGGCTTTACAAGCAAATTGTAACTGGCGCCAGCGAGTTCAGCGTGATGAGCATTTCGCGTATGCGGCTTGCGGATTTGTTCGCATTTGAGGAAGGCGAACAGTGGTTTAAAGCAAAAGTGATCTACTTTTCAGTGGATGAGAAAAGCGGTAAGGAGAAGAAAATCGTGAATTATATGCTTGTGAACGCGGATGGCATCCAGCAAGCGCTCGATAGGATCAACGAAAGCATGCGCAATTTCCTGATCCCTTACGAAACTACGGATATTGTATTAACCCCGATTCTGGACGTTTTCCCATACACTTCGGAAGAGGATGAGCAGGAAATTCCCGCTAATATGCGCCCGTTATCAGAAGTAAAAGCAGAACAAGCAGAAGCAGAAGCAATTTCAGAATAAAAAAAACATTTGCCGTCTCTTTATAGGGACGGCAAATGTTTTTTTATTCTGTTTTAAATTCGGTGTATCCTTTTGTTGTAACAGTTTGCGGATCACGGCCGAAGCTTTTCAATTTCAAAACAATGTCTTTAGAATTGATTTCGGCCACCAGCTGATTAGGCTCCAAAAGGTGCATATAATCCAAAGAAATGGGCAGAGCAACTGCGCTTTCTACGAATTCCAGCCCATATATCGGATAAACATTAAACGGTGTTTTGGCAATCCAAACTGTATCCTTATTCTCGGAAGTGGCAAAACTCACGTTATATTCGAGACTTTCAAAACCAAAATCATCCCTTTTGTTTCCTGTTGCTGCCCAGTAAGTCGAGAAATCTTCTCTCGCTTGTGCCTTTGTATCCGGTCCGGGCTTCAATGCGCCCACTGCTTCATTGATTTTGATCTTTTTACCATTATCATCTGCGCCGCAAAAAATGTATTTTCCATCCGGGAAGCCTATCACGAAATCGAAATCTTTACCGCCGACTCCGAAGCTGCTTTCTTTCTTGAAACACATTCCGCCACTCACCGGATCAATGTAAATGGTGATTGTTCCTTTGGTTTGATCCGCTTTATTCTCATAATCATAAACCAGCGAATGGCTGAAATAGTACTGACCTTTGGCGGGTTGCCATTGGGCAGCACGTTGTTTGTCGGCCGGGATCTTTTTGGGGGCCTGAGCAAAAATGGGCGCACTGTAAGCAAGTGCGCAAAGGATCATTAGGGAAGCAAAATATCTTTTCATTACTATGGGTTGTAAACGGTGCGCAATCTAGAAAGAGACTGCTAAAAAACCACGCCCCGACTACATTTTCACAAATTCCACCCGACGATTATTGGCCTTTCCTTCGGAGGTTGTGTTGGGTGTAGCAGGCTCGCTTTCCCCTTTTCCGTCCGTTTCCAATCGTGTCTTATCGATGGCAAAATCTTTGGATAATGCTTCTTTCACAGCCTCAGATCGCTTCTTGGATAATGCCAGGTTGCTCCCGTCGTCACCATCACTATCGGTATGACCGATGATTTTGACCTTCACCGTGCCATTTTCGGTCAGCACATTGGCGATGTCTTTTAACACGCCGTAAGATTCAGGTTTGATATTGGCAGAATTCACATCGAACAAAATGCCTGTCGTGGAAAATTTACCTTCTGTGATGAGTTTGCTTCTCGTATCCGGCGCACCGACTGCAATCCTGAGATTGGAGATAAAGTAACGGTTGGCTTCTTCGTGGTAACCCTGGTTGGAGAATGCTATGAAGTTGTAATTTTTCTCGGGATTGAATGCGCGGGGCAGATCCCACACCTTATAATCATCCACATAAAGCCGCATCCGGCCCTTTTGCCGCCAAACAGACACTTTTACAACATTATGCTCGGGCACGTGGAAAGCCGGAAAGCTCTTTTCATTTTTCATGATCGAAGCAGCATTCTCGTCGCCAAAGACGTTAAACATTGCAATTCCCTGAGTGCCGCCTGCGTCATGCGGATGCAGCCCCAGCTCGATTCCGTTTTTTTTGCCGCCATCAAACCCTTTCCAGTTTGTAAAATCCTTGGCCGGGCTGGCCACTTCGGCAATAATCGTCCTTAAATAACCCGAATAAAAACTGAATTCGGATGTTGTGGCCAGATTGAATTCCAGCGTGAAATTTTCGGGAAGTTTATTTACAAATTCCGGATAAAAAACGCCTTCCGGGCCTAGCATCAGCCATTTCCCCTCGGTTCCTTCAATGGTGACCACCTCGCCGGATGAATTGGTGTTCCATTTGGCCGGGAAATCTCCAACGGCATCCTGCGCGAAATCTTCCACCGCCACGACCTTTTCCCCAGGGATGAAATCAAACTTACTATAAGACTTCAAACTGGGCTTTCCGGCTTTGACTGGCGTCCCATTCTCAATATTTGCCTCATTACCAGCATTGGAAGAAGCATTACTTTCCGGCTTTTTATCACCATTCGAATCCGGATTGGCACTTTCTACCTCCTTCGCTTTTTTATCTTTCTTTTTAAAGAGATTACCGATCCCCTCTTCCACCGAATCAAAACCCTTGTCTACCGCCTGATCAATTTTTCTGTTAGCCCTGTTCTCGGCCTGCCTTTCAACAACCCGCCCGGGCTCATTGATCCGTATTTGCGCTAATGCTGTCACAGAACAAAAAGCCATAACAACCGCCGCGACCAACATTACATATAATCCTTTCATAATGTGCTGATTTTTAGTTGGATGAACATTATATTAAATATAATCATTTAGTTATCGGGTATGAAACTATTTGAGTTAGCGGCGCCAAACCAATCCGAAGGCTTAATTGCGGTGTCAATTAAAAGGAAGATTGTAAATTGCAGCGCATTTAAACTTCCGCATGAACTTTCATTTTGAGAAAAAGACGATTCACTTGCAACACGGCCGCCGCGCCTATTTTTCATCTGATTATCATCTTGGCGTCCCTTCCCAGATACAAAGCCGTGAGCGAGAAAAACGTGTTGTAAGCTGGCTGGAATCCATCCAGCACGATGCGCAGGTGATATTTTTGGTAGGCGATATTTTTGATTTTTGGTTTGAATACAAAAAGGCAGTCCCCAAAGGTTTTGTACGGTTACTAGGCAAGCTGGCGGAGCTTTCAGACAAAGGAATTGAGCTGATCATTTTCACCGGAAACCATGATATGTGGATGTCGGGTTACCTGACGGAGGAAGTTGGGGCGGTTATTTACCGGAATCCGGTCTCGTTTACATTCGATACAAAAGGCGTTTCAAAAACCATATTAGTTGGCCACGGTGATGGACTGGGGCCGGGCGACAGCACTTACAAGTTTCTGAAACAGGTTTTTGAAAACAGTTTTTTCCAGATGATTTTCCGGATCGTTCATCCCGATGTAGGCATGTGGATTGCGATGGAATGGTCGAAAAGGAGCCGGATTGCCAATATTAATAAAGGTGAGGAGCGCTTTATGGGTGCGGATCACGAATGGCTATTCCAATATTGCCGCGAAGTGGAGCAAACGCAGCACCACGATTTTTACATTTTTGGACACCGGCATCTGGTGCTGGACATGCAGGTCAATGCACGGTCGCGCTACATTAATCTTGGAGAATGGGTTACGCAACAGCATTTCGCCACTTTTGATGGCAGTAATGTGGTTTTAAAGAAATTTGACCCGGAAACAGTTTAGTTACTGCCGTTTTTCTTGATGTCGTTCTCAGGCATAGGAGGAATAAAATCCTGCTTGGTAATGTTCTCACGCGGGGCCGCATTCAGCTCTTTACGCCAGTCTTTTTGTTTCAAATCACCTTTCTTGACGGATTTGATAAAGTTGGCCCAGGCAAATGGGTTCAGGAAGGGGAATGTCGTCGCAAAGCCTTTATTGGCCGATGATTCACGCCCGAAAAGCAGCTGATCCATGGAATAGCGATAATTGGTTTGCGCATTATTAGGGACTTGCGCGGCCATTCTGTTGATATAGTCAGGATCTGTGCTTCTTGCCAAAGCGTCGCGGTCCGCCTGATCGGGCAGCTTCAATTCCAGGAATGCTTTTTTGAATTCTTCTTCTGTTGAGTACGGGTAAATGGTTACACCGGAAAGCGTTACAACATCTTCCCGTAATGCTACGATCGCGGAGTAAATGTCTGAATTATAGCTTCTTGGAATAACGTGATATTGCTTTTTGAAACCCACATAACCAAAAACAATGCTATCGCCCGGAAAAACCTTGATCGTAAAAGAACCGTCACTTCTAGACAATGTCCCTCTTCCCGCATTTACAATAAAAATGGTAGCACCAGGCAGAATCTCAGTGGTTTTACCACCTACAACCATTCCTGAAAATACAATCGCACTCTGTTCACCCTGCGCATACGAATCCCGGAATCCAGTTACACCTGCAAGTATCAATAAAAATATAAAAAGACTCCGTTTCATTTCCAGATTGTTATTCCAAAATCAATGTTAAACCAAATGCATTTGTAATCATCGCTAAAAATCTGTCCCTAATTTAAAAACGACATACTCTTGAAGGGATTGCCTTGTGTTGAGACTAATGCCTGCTGCTCAGGAAAAGAGCTTCAAAAAAGTGACGATAAACGGAGCAGAAAGAAGCAGACCATCAAACCGATCTAAAAAGCCTCCGTGACCGGGAATACTACTTCCCGAGTCCTTAATGGCAATGCTCCGCTTGAAAAGCGACTCTACAAGATCGCCGTAAGTGCCTACAACCACGATAATGGCTCCGATACAATACCATTTCCAGGGTTCGAAGGTACGGAAATAATAACCGAGCGCAAACGCGATAAAAGCCGCAAAGACCGCACTTCCCACTGCTCCTTCCCATGATTTCTTGGGGGAAATACGCTCAAAGAGCTTTCTTTTACCAAAATTTGTCCCTGCAAAATAACCGCCGATGTCAGAAGCCCAAAGCAATAGCAAGCTTCCTAAAACAATTTCATAGTTATAATTTCCCCCGCGCATGGCCATCACAATGATGAGCGCAAAGGGCAGCGCCACATAAATAATGCCCAGAAATGTGAAACCAATGTTCGTAAAAGGTTTCAGATCATTCTTTTTATAGAGCTTAATAAAGAATATCATGGATAGCAGCGGGCTGATTATGAAGTAATTTTCAAACGGCACAATGTCTTGCTCTATCAGATACGCAAGTAATATCATGACTGTGCCACAGAACGTTCCATAATATGTCAGCGGCTGATTTCCATCAAGGCCCAGGAGCTTGTAAAATTCCAGTTGGGTAAGCGAGCTGATGGTGCAAAAAAGAAGCAGAAAGGTCAATTCATTGTAAAGAATGCAACTTATGATCACAAATACACCCGCCAGCGCGGTGATGGTCCTTTGCTGTAAATTATTCAGACTCGTTAAGCGCTCCCTCATTCGTTATTATTGTTTGAGCCTGCGAGATATCACTCGTCGGCACATGCACTTCATACATTCCGAATACCGGATAACTGCTATCCTTTTTGTCTACAATGACGGCCGCAATTCCGTTCTGCTCTAAAATTTCACGGGCAATTTCTGCACGCATCATTTGTGCGCTCTGAAAAGCCTTTACCCAATTCTCAGCCATATTATTTGTTAAAAGATTGATTTAAAATTCCTTATCCACGACAACCGCTTCATTCTGCATCGCACTCGCTTTCCTGATAGAAAACAGTATGCCAGCAGAAACCAGCAATGAAGATAAGATCAGCATCAGCGGCATTGACTTCGTCTCTTCAATATTAATGTTGATAACACCAATATTATTGAGATACATCATCACCAGCACGAAGCCATTATTGACAAAATGTGCGAGTATAGCAATCCAAATGTTTCCGGTCCAGTAATATAAGTAACCAAACACTGCCCCCAACATCATCCGGGGCAAAAATCCGTAAAACTGGAAATGTATGGCACTAAATATAGCGGCGGCGACCCAAATCCCTGCGTGAGGATTTCCCCACAACTTAATCAGCTTAGTCTGAATAACGCCGCGAAAAAGCACTTCTTCTCCCAACGCGGGCAATAAAACGACAATAAACAATGCGACCAGGAGCTGGCTGAACTGTGTATATTCGGTCATAAAAGCCGTCATGACCGACAATTGATTCTCTTTTTCCTTCATCCACAATTCCAGGCCAGACAATGCGTCGGGCAGTTTCATGGCTGCATTCCATTCGATGAACTTGCTGTTAACAGGAATAAAAGCCAACACAAGCAAAAAAGCAAGTAACCATATCCGAAACGCCGGTTTGGGCCTGAAATCGAATTCTGCAATGGTTTTGCGATCTATATAAATCCAGAATATAAGCGAGGGAAGCAGATAGGAAAAGAAATGAACCGTGCCTTGAAGCATCATTAAAGCATACCAGCCATTTTTCACGCCGCCGGGATCGCTCAGTAATTGGTTCAAAACGGTGGTAATGCTATTTGTATCTACCTGCAAATAAAGCGCAAGCACCATTACCGCCAGAATATTGCCCACTGCCATACCAATGAGCACAAAGCCGATGAGGACCAACAAACTGCCTCCTGTGCCGGGTACACGGGAAACTAACTGAATAGAGTTACTATTTTGCATAATTGATGTAAATTTACAGTTAATTATGAATTTAAAAATAAGGCTTAGGGGTCTTCCCTTTTGAAATGGTAAAAATCGGAAACATAGCGTTAGGTGATTTTCCACTGCTGCTCGCACCCATGGAGGACGTGAGTGATCCTCCTTTCAGGGCGGTTTGCAAGGAAAACGGGGCGGATCTGATGTACACAGAATTTGTGTCGTCAGAAGGATTGATCCGCGACGCAGCGAAAAGCGTGCAAAAGCTTGACATATTTGAATACGAAAGGCCGGTTGGGATTCAGCTTTTTGGCAGTGATATAGACACCATGGGTTCCTGCGCTGAGATTGCTTCCCGCGTAAATCCGGATCTGATTGACATCAACTACGGATGCCCGGTAAAAAACGTGGCTTGCCGCGGGGCAGGGGCTGCGTTGTTACAGGATGTCCCTAAAATGGTGAAAATGACAGATGCGGTTGTTAGATCGACACATTTGCCTGTAACCGTAAAAACGCGTTTGGGCTGGGACGAAAACACTAAGAATGTGCAGGAAGTGGCGGAACGGTTGCAGGATATCGGCATTCAGGCATTGTCTGTACATGGCCGCACGCGCGTGCAAATGTACAAAGGCTCGGCCGACTGGACACTGATCGCCATGATCAAGGATAATCCGCGCATAACCATTCCTATTTTTGGAAATGGCGATGTGGATACGCCGGAAAAAGCATTGGAATACAAAAACAGGTTTGGTGTGGATGGCATTATGATCGGCCGCGCAACCATAGGAAATCCCTGGATCTTTAATGAGATCAAACATTATATGAAAACGGGTGAAAAGCTGGCGGCGCCTACCATGGAACAGCGCGTGGCCGTTTGCCGCAAACACCTCGAATTCTCGATCCGCTGGAAGGGTCCGGTTGCGGGTGTTTTTGAAATGCGCAGACATTATACCAATTATTTCAAAGGACTCGATCATTTCAAACCATTCCGTATGCGGCTTGTGGAAGGCATGACCTATGAAGAGCTCGACGGGATTTTACAGGAAGTTGTCCACGAATACAGCGAAGCATTATGCTAAAAATCGCTGTATCCGATTCCCCGGCAACTGAAAATGATGACGACCCGTCAGCTGGGAATGTTTTTGAGATTAATAATGAGAAGAATAGCTTGTCCATAGGCGGGCAATTGTTCGAAGGGGACATCGTACCCGTTGGTACGAACCATTTCCACGCCATTTGGCAAAACAAATCCTATAATATTGAAGTGCTCGATCACAATGTTGCTGAGAAGACATTTCATCTTTTGATCAATGGTCAGCATTTTCATACCAAAGCAAAAGACGAGCTCGACTTGCTATTGGAAGGAATGGGATTGCAAAACAGCGCCAGCACGAAGATCAATAATGTAAAAGCACCCATGCCCGGGCTCATTCAATCCGTTGCGGTTGCTGAGGGCGATACAATCAATAAAGGCGATACTTTGCTTGTGCTTGTGGCCATGAAAATGGAAAACACAATCAAATCATCCGGAAATGGGGTGGTTAAAACATTGAAAGTGGCGGCTGGTGAAATCGTTGAAAAAAACCAGGTGTTGCTCGAGTTTCAATAAATACTTGGTAATCTTACCTTCCTAAGCTTATTTTTACGGTCGAAAACACCTACATCACAATCATGCCCGAACCAAAATATAAACGTTTATTACTGAAACTGAGCGGAGAAGCACTTAATGGCGGAGACAAAGGCCAGGTTATTGACTTTAACATTCTTGATAATTACGCCAGGGAAATTAAAAGAATTGCCGAAGTAGGCGTTCAGATTGCAATCGTTATCGGAGGTGGAAATATTTTTCGGGGCGCATCAGTCGAGAAATCGGGCATCGACAGAGTGCAGGGCGACCATATGGGCATGCTGGCAACGGTGATTAATGGTATGGCCATTCAAAGTTCCCTGGAAAAACATGGCGTGAACACGCGTTTGATGTCGGCCATCAAGATGGAGCAGGTTTGCGAACCGCTAATCCGCCGCCGCGCAATCCGCCATTTGGAAAAGGGACGTGTAGTCATTTTCGGTGCAGGAACCGGAAACCCTTATTTTACTACGGATACAACAGCCGGGCTTCGTGCCATTGAATCGGAATCGGAAGTGGTTTTGAAAGGCACACGTGTAGACGGCGTTTACACAGCCGATCCGGAAAAAGATCCGCTGGCTACAAAATACACCCAACTGACATTCGACGAAGCTTTGTCTAAAAATCTGAAAATCATGGATTTGACAGCTTTCACGCTTTGCAAAGAAAATAATGTCCCAATTATCGTTTTCGACATGAATAAGCCAGGTAACCTTTATGATCTGGTTATGGGTGAAAATGTGGGCACTTTGATATCTAACTAGCAGTAATATAATATCTTACTACAAAATAATGGAAGAAATAGAATTATATCTGGATGACGCCAAGGACACCATGGAAGGCGCCATTAAGCACCTTATCATTGAATTGGGTAAAATACGCGCCGGAAAAGCCACTCCTCAAATGCTGGAAGGCCTGCAAATAGAATATTACGGTTCAATGACGCCATTGCAAAATGTGGCTACGATCAACACGCCCGATGCAAGGACGATCGCGATCAGACCGTTTGAGAAAAAGATCATTAATGAGATTGAAAAGGCGATCCGTAATGGTAACCTGGGTTTTGCGCCTTCCAATGATGGTGAGATGATCCGTATCTCGGTTCCGCCACTGAATGAGGAACGCAGAAGAGAACTGGTAAAACGCGCGAAAAACGAGATCGAAACGGCAAAGATCAACATTCGCAACATTCGCCAGGATGCTAATAATTCTTTGCGTAAACTAACGAAGGAAGGCGCTGCGGAGGATTTGATCAAACTTAGTGAAGACCGCGTTCAAAAACTGACAGACGGATTTATTTCCAAAGTAGAGCAGATCTTCAATGCGAAGGAAAAAGAGATTATGGAGGTTTAGTGATTTTTATATTATTGGCTTACCAACAAAAAATCCCGCCTGAGCGGGATTTTTTGTTTACTGACATTTCAAAAATATCTATTTCGAAGCACTGAAACTTTCAAAGCCTCTGTGGTTTGATTCTTCGTAAAGCCTTTCTTTCGGCAAGCTGCGGAAATAATCATATGTAATGCGTAATCCTTCGTCGCGGGAAACCTTTGGCTCCCAGCCGAGAATTTCTTTTGCTAATGTAATGTCGGGCTGACGCTGTTTTGGATCGTCTTGTGGAAGCGGTTGATAAATTACTTTCTGATCCGTTCCGGTCAGTTTGATAATTTCCTCAGCGAATTCGCCAATCGTGATCTCGGATGGGTTACCAATGTTAACAGGCAAAGAATAATCGCTCATTAACAGACGATAAATTCCTTCAACCAGATCATCCACGTAACAGAATGCGCGGGTCTGCGTTCCGTCACCGAAAACGGTAATGTCCTCCCCTCTTAGCGCCTGGCCGATGAATGCCGGCAATACGCGTCCGTCATTGAGGCGCATTCTTGGTCCGTAAGTGTTAAAGATCCTGACAATGCGTGTTTCCAGCTCATGGTAACGATGGTAAGCCATCGTGATCGCTTCCTGATAACGTTTGGCTTCATCATAGCAACCACGCGGCCCGATCGGGTTTACGTGGCCCCAGTAATCTTCCGTCTGCGGGTGGACCAATGGATCGCCGTACACTTCGGATGTTGAAGCGATGATGAAACGTGCTTTTTTAACCCGGGCAAGTCCAAGTAAGTTGTGGGTTCCCATCGCACCCACTTTCAGGGTTTGGATTGGGATTTTTAAATAGTCAATCGGGCTTGCAGGTGAAGCGAAGTGCATTATGTAATCCAGCTCGCCCGGCACGTGTACAAATTTCGTAACATCGTGGTGGTTGAACTCAAAGTTTGGATTTGGCATCAGATGCTCAATATTCCGCATGTCGCCGGTGATCAGGTTATCCATCCCGATCACATACATACCCTCTTTCAGGAAGCGCTCGCAAAGGTGTGAGCCCAGGAAACCCGCCGCTCCGGTTATTAATACACGTTTCATTTAAAATGAGATAGGTTTAATGTTGATATACGACTGCCTCAGGCTGGAACTACTTTTTCTCTTCCGATGCTGAAATAAGTATAACCCATTTCGCGCATTGTTTCCAGTTCATAGAGGTTTCTTCCGTCAAAAACTACTTTGTTTTTAAGCAGCTTACTCATTTTTTCAAATTCAGGTGTACGGAACTGAGGCCATTCTGTGAAGATCATCAATGCATCCGCATCATCCAAAGCAGCATACGGCGTGTGGCAGAAAGTTACTTTGTCTCCCAGGATGTTTTTAACATTGGTCATCGCTTCCGGATCATAAACGGTCACTTTTGCTCCTGCTTCCAGCAATGCATTGATGTTTTCCAAAGCCGGTGCTTCGCGGATATCATCTGTATAAGGTTTGAACGCCAATCCCCAAACAGCAATTGTTTTATCTTTCAGACTTCCACCAAAATAATTATCTACCATCGGCAAAAGCTTTTTCTTCTGATCATCATTTACTTCCATTACCGATTGCAGGATGCGGAAGTCGTAGTTGTAATCTTTTGAAGTTTTGGCAAGCGCCTGCACGTCTTTCGGGAAACAGCTTCCGCCGTAACCAATTCCTGCAAAAAGGAAACGCTTTCCGATACGGCTGTCCGTTCCGATTCCGCGACGGATATCGTCCACATTAGCCCCCACTTTTTCGCAAAGGTTTGCGATCTCGTTCATGAAAGTGATTTTCATGGCCAGGAATGAGTTGGCTGCATATTTCGTCATTTCAGCAGAACGCTCGTCCATGAAAATAACCGGGTTACCTTGACGTACCAACGGTGCATACAATTTCTCCATCACTTTCTTCGCCTTTTCAGAGGAAGTTCCAACAACAACGCGGTCAGGCTTCATGAAATCTTCTACGGCAACACCTTCACGCAAGAATTCTGGGTTAGAAACCACATCGAATTTCACTTTTGCATTGGCAACGATTGCAGCGTGTACTTTTTCGGCAGTTCCAACCGGAACAGTGCTTTTATCAATGATAACCGCGTATTTATCCAGAATGTGTCCCAGATCGTCGGCTACTTTAAGTATATATTTCAAATCAGCAGAACCGTCTTCTCCCGGAGGTGTCGGAAGTGCAAGGAAAATAACCTCAGCATCTTTAATTCCTTCGGCAAGATTGGTTGTAAACACCAAACGGCCCTCTGCAACATTGCGATCAAAAAGGACATCGAGACCTGGCTCGTAGATCGGAATCTCTCCTTTTTGCAAACGTTCAACTTTTCTGACATCAATGTCAACGCATGTTACCTGGTTGCCTGTCTCGGCGAAGCATGTTCCCGTAACCAAACCAACGTAACCTGTTCCTACAACTGCAATTTTCATAAAATGTGATAATTATTATATAGCTGTTATGACACTTATTAATTAACGTTAAAATATTGTATTTAACCAAGACGGTAAACAGTCATGATATGCAAAAGTAATTTTTTTAAATGAATCTTCACCTCCTCGTGTAGGATTTGTTCGTTTACGGATGGTGATTTTAATACAAATCTTGCTAACATTGGATATCACTATATAATCATCAGCAAAAATGGACTTAATAAAAGAGGATTCAGTTGAAAGCCAGCGTGAACAAACCTGTGACCTGATCAGGGAAACGGTTAAAGACTTCGCGGCCATACATATAAAGCCTTACATAAGGGAGTGGGATGAGGCCCAGCAATTCCCCAAAACGTTGTTTCACAGCCTGGGTGAAATGGGGCTAATGGGCATGTTGGTGCCGGAAGAATATGGAGGATCAGGATTAGGATATAAAGAATATGTCACTGCCATCATTGAGCTTTCGAAAACAGATCCTTCGGTGGGTTTATCTATGGCTGCGCACAACTCGCTTTGCACAAATCATATATTAATGTTTGGGAACGAAGAGCAAAAACAGACCTATCTCCCCAAGCTCGCTTCCGGGCAACATGTAGGCGCATGGGGACTCACGGAACCCAATACAGGCTCTGACGCGGGCAATATGCAAACAGTCGCCGTCCGCGAAGGAAGCGACTGGATTATTAATGGATCCAAAAATTTCATAACCAACGGAAAATCAGGAGACGTGGCGGTCATTATCACCAGGACCGGCGAGCCTGGCGACAAACATGGCGCAACTGCATTCATTATTGAGCAAGGCACGCCCGGTTTTTCTTCGGGCCGAAAGGAGGACAAACTTGGCATGCGCGCTTCGGAAACGGTTGAGCTTATTTTCCAGGATTGCCGCGTTTCGGACAGCCAGCGGCTGGGGGATATCGGCGATGGATTTGTACAATCATTAAAAGTGCTGGACGGCGGCCGGATCTCCATTGCAGCATTGGGCGTGGGAACAGCATTAGGCGCATATGAAGCAGCTCTGGCTTATTCCAAAGAACGGAAACAGTTCGGCAAAGCGATCTGCGACTTCCAGGCGATCGCATTTAAGCTGGCTGATATGTACACGGATGTCCAGGCTTCAACATTGTTAACTTTTCATGCGGCAGCATTGAAAGATGCTGGACAAAAAGTAACGCTGCCGAGCGCTGTGGCTAAATATCATTCTTCAGAAACGGCCGTCAGAGTAGCTAATGAGGCGGTTCAGATCTTTGGAGGATATGGTTTTGTAAAGGATTATCCGGCCGAAAAATTCTACCGCGACAGCAAACTCTGCACCATTGGCGAAGGCACAAGTGAAATTCAAAAAATGGTAATATCAAAAGAAATATTGAAAAATTGATATATCAATAACCATCCATCCCCAGCTTAAACCGACGAGCAAGTTTCCGACGCACTGACGCTAGAAGGAGTAGGAAGGAAGTCACGTTATGGTTATTTTCGCAATAGACCATAACCTGACTTGATATGACCCCACTATTAGTGTTATTAGTACTCGTTGTTTTCACGATCCTGATGACCGTGAAAGTGATCCCGCAGCAAACCGCCTACATTATGGAGCGGCTCGGTAAATTTTACGCCGTCCTGCAACCCGGCATCAACTTTATTATTCCTTTTTTTGACCGTATTGCCTACAAATACACACTCAAAGAAACTGCCATCGACATTCCCGAACAGATATGCATTACCCGCGACAACGTGCAGGTGCGTATGGACGGCGTCATTTTTATCCAGGTTATTGATCCAAAAAAAGCCGCTTATGGGATCGCAGACTACACATTTGCGGTAATCCAGCTCGCACAAACCACCATGCGGAGCGAAATTGGAAAGCTGGATCTTGACAAAACATTTGAAGAACGTATGACCATTAACCGTGCTGTGGTTGAGTCCATAGATGAAGCGGCCATTGGCTGGGGCGTGAAAGTATTGCGTTATGAAATCAAGAATATCACACCGCCACAGAGCGTTCTGATTGCTATGGAAAAACAAATGCAGGCAGAAAGAGAAAGAAGGGCTGTGATTTTGCAGTCAGACGGAGAGAAACAGGCGGCTATTAATGTGGCCGAAGGTCAAAAACAAAAAGCCGTTTTGGAGTCGGAAGGTTTGCGTATGAGGCAGATTAACGAGGCGGAAGGGGAAGCAGCGGCATTGCGCTCCGTGGCAGAAGCAACTGCGGAAAGTATTAAGCTCGTAGCGCAGGCTATTCAAATGGACGGCGGCTATGAGGCTGTTCAGCTCAAAGTGGCGGAAAATTACGTGGAGCAGTTTGGTAAGCTGGCCAAAGCAGGGAATACGCTGATTTTGCCGGCCAACCTGGCTGATATCAGCTCGTTGATTGCCACCGCACTTACCGTTGTTAAATCTGAACCGAAGAAATAGTATGGATTTGTCGCTGCCGCAAATATGGCTTATCGTTGGACTGATCATGCTAATCGCAGAATTGGTCAGTGTTTTACTTGTTTTCGTATTTTTTGCGATTGGTGCGTTGTTCACCTCGCTGTTCGCAGCCATGGGCCTGCTTACCAGCACTGAAAGTCAGATTATCGCCTTTTCCGTGATTTCGCTCGTTTCCATGCTCTTGTTACGCAAGCATGCACGCAGGTTGCTGGACCGCAAAGGTTCTTCGGAATACAATGAGTTTGTGGGCGAGACTGCTATGGTTATCAAGGACATTCCGGCAGAAGGCGAAGGTAAAATATACTATCGCGGCGCAGAATGGAAAGCCAATTCGGTTAATCATACCTCCATAGCGGCCGGAAGTAAAGTTGTAATAAAACAGGCAGACGGCATCCTGCTGATCGTTGAGGAATCCTGAATATCAAAATGCAAAAAGAGGCTTCATAGCAAAGGATTAACTCCGCTATGCAGCCTCTTTTTTTTTGAATAATTTACTTCTTAATAGCCTCTTCCACCGGATTCCCAATGTTCCCGCTGGCCGGTAAAATGTGCAGCAATGCAGAAATGGTAGGCGCAATGTCAGAAACAGAAGTCCTGCGCAATGTCTCACCTTTATTAATTCCCCAACCAAACATGACAAAAGGGACCTGCGTGTCATAATTGTAACCTGTGCCGTGCGAAGTTCCGGTAGAGGTTCCGTAAAACCATCCCGGCTCGGTAAGGATCTGCACATCGCCACTGCGTTTGGCATTCACATTGTTCTTGTATAATTCGAGCTGATAGGTGTTCATAGGCGCTTTTCCCATATCCGTCAGGTTCAAAACATCTGCAACACCAGGCACTTTCAGCAATGCTTCCCGGATCACTTCGGTGGCCATGGCAACGGTTAATTTCTTTTTTAACAAAAGGCTGTGATCAAAATAAAGCTGATTGTTTTCCCTGCTCAAAATGTATTTTTCTTTCCCAAAAGCATCGTCCAATGCTTTATCAATGGTTGCCGTCACCACTTTGCGTTCAACCAGGCCCGAAGGGAGCTTATGCGCCGCTGCGAAACCCGGAACATCCACAACACCGTGATCGGCAGTCAGGAACACGGTGTATTCACCTTTGCCAACCCAGCCATCCAAAAAGCCGAAAAGCTCTGCAAATTCCCTGTCCAGACGAAGAAAATCGTCTTGCTGTTCTATGGAATTCGGCCCTACCCTATGCCCGATTTTGTCCGTTGATGAAAAACTGATCGCCAGGAAATCGGTATCTTTTCCTTTGCCCAGATTTTCGCCTTTAATCGCCTCGATAGCCATTTCCTTCGTAATGGTATTTCCCCAGGGTGTGTCTGTAACCACACCAAATGCATCACCTGCCAAACCAGCCAGATCATAAGGAAAAACCGGCCTTTTAGCGCCTGGCAACTTCCCTTCCCAATCCACATCATCCGGCGAGCTTTGTCCGTAATTGTCCGCAGACAGCAACAATTGCCAGCCTTTTTGCAAATAAGCAGAAGGCATTTTTTTGGCATTATAATCTTTCACCCATTGCGGAAGGTCGTCCATGTAATAAGTGCTCGTAACCCAGTTTCCTGTTTTGGAATCGAACCAGTAGGAGCCATTCGCCGTGTGGCCGCCGGGCAAAATAGATCCCCTATCCTTAATCGCTACGGCAATTGTTTTGTTACGAAAGTTGGTCGCGATCCTTAATTGATCAGAAACGGTGCTGGTCAATAAATTTTTGGGGGACATTTTACCAACTGTCGGGTTATTGCTTCCAACCGTCCTCACCGTGCTGTCTTCCACGCAATAAATGCTTTGCTTCGCGATGGGATCAAACCATTCATTGCCTACAATGCCATTAATAGCGGGAACTGAACCCGTATAGGCAGATGCGTGGCCCGCAGCAGTAACCGTCAATGCGTAACTGTAATGATTGTTCTGGCAGTTGAAGCCCTCATTCATCATTCTTTTAAAACCCCCTTCCTGATATTGATCGTAATAGCGATACAAATAATCGTAACGCATCTGATCCACCACAATGCCTACAATGAGCTTAGGACGGGCAAGCGACGAAGATTTTGGAATGGCTTTCTTGGCAGTTTGGGCGAATGCAGATACGGAAAGCAGCATTAGCAACGCTTTTAAGCAAATTTTTCTCACGGTTCAGGAATATAAATTGAAATAAAAAACCTTGCAGACAAACGGTGTCTGCAAGGGACAATGTTATTTTTTCAAAGCTTCTTCAACAGGGTTACCCACGTTTCCGCTCGGCGGCAAAATGTGCAGCAATGCAGAAATGGTAGGCGCAATGTCCGCGATGGTGGTACGGCGCAATGTTTCACCTTTATTCACGCCCCATCCATAAAGCAGGAAGGGCACGTGTGTGTCGTAGTTGTACGGCGTTCCATGGTCGGTGCCGGTGGCAAAGGAAGAAGCAAACCAGCCTGGCTGCACAATTACCTGAATATCGCCGCTGCGTTTTGCATGAATGTTGTTTTTATACATTTCCAGTTGATATGTATTCAAAGGAGCGCGGCCAATGTCGTTGAGGTTCAGCACATCCGCAACGCCTTCCATCGGGAGCAATGCAGTGCGCAAAACTTGATAAGCGTCTGCAACAGAGACTTTCTTTTCTTTCAAAAGTGCCTTATTTAAGTAAAGCTGATAGTTTTCAAAAGCCGCCACGTAATCGCCTTCGCCGTAGGCATCATTCAATGCTTTCACAACTGTGCGCGTTAATGCGGTTGCGCTCATCAGGCCCGCAGGCAGTTTATTTTCTTTCCAAAATCCAGGAACGTCCATCGCTCCGTGATCTGCTGTGAGGAAAACCGTGTAATTCCCTTTTCCGGTCCATGTGTCCAGGAAATTGAACAGATCCGCAAATTCCATATCCAGTTTCAGGTAATTATCCTCCTGCTCAACCGAATTAGGGCCAAATGCATGTCCAATGCGGTCCGGCGTTGAGAAACTCACAGCCAAAAAGTCGGTGTCAGCTCCTTTTCCCAGATTTTCGCCCTTAATGGCCGCAATCGCCATATCCTTGGTCATCGTGTTTCCCCATGGCGAAGTCGTGATCACGGTGTACGCATCACCAGCAGTTCCTATCAGTTCATGCGGGAAAATGGATTTGGGCTCACCCGAAATCTTCCCTTCCCAAACCACATCATCCGCCGTGCTTTGCGTGTATTGTTCAACAGGCAGCAACAGTTTCCAGCCTGCCTTGGAATATTCCGAAGGCATTTTGCGGTTATTATAAGCAGTAACCCAATCCGGCAGATTGTCGCGGTAATAAGTGCTCGTTACAAAGTTTCCAGTCTTTGCGTCAAACCAGTAAGCACCATTTGCGGCATGTCCCGCAGGCAAAATGGAAGCACGGTCCTTAATGGCCACGCCAATGGTTTTTGAGCGAAAATTGGTTGCAATCCGCAACTGATCCGTAACTGTGCTGGTGAGTAGGTTGCGCGGCGACATTTTGCCCACTGCACCATTATTGCTTCCAACGGTTGCAACCGTGCTGTCATCCGTGCAATAAACCGTTTTCGCGGCCTGACTATCATACCAGTCATTTCCCACAATGCCGTTGATCGCTGGCAATGATCCGGTGTAAACAGCCGAATGTCCTGCCGCGGTAACCGTCAATGCATAGTGATAATGGTTATTCCGGCAGTTGAAACCCTCATTCATCAACCTTTTTAAGCCACCTTCTTTGTATTTGTCATAATAGCGATAGAGATAATCATAGCGCATCTGATCCACCACAATGCCCACAACGAGCTTAGGACGAGCTAGTTTCCCCGGGTTAGCAGTGGCTGGTGTTGTTTTGGATTGACTAAAAACGGAAGGGCTGATGATGAGTCCTGCAATCAGTAATCTTAATGTCAGGTTTTTTATCAATTTCATTGGAGGCATTCTGGCGATAAAGGTTTCCTTATATACTCGGCAAAGATAAAGATGTACTGCTTTAAAAGCAGAAACCGATGGCAAAATGCCACCGGTTTAACTCATTATTAACATAAGATGCTATTTTTTCTCGCTACCACCCAACGGCGCCGGCGCTGCGGTAGTAGGAGCGCCTTTTTTGGCTTTTGCAAAATCACCAGCCTTAATGATCACGAGCTTGTTGTAATCAATGTGTTTATTAAATGCTGCTTTGATCTGCTCAGGGGTTAATGCTTCGATCTTTTTCTCAAAATCCGCATCCCACTGCATGGTTCTGTTCAAATAAAGGTTGTTGGTCAATGTGTTAGCTAATGAAGCATCTTGCGACCTTCCAACTTGTCTGGATTGCAGGTAGCCCGATTTCGCAGCCTTTAATTCCTCCGCTGTGAAACCTTCCTTCATCGTTTTTTCGATCTCTTCTTTAAATGCAGCTTCCAGTTTCTCAGCATTTTGAGGCGCATAAATCGCATAAGACATGAATGTGCCATTTTTATCTAGCGAACTTGCCGAGAATTGCGAACCAACGCCATAGCTTAATCCCTCTTTCTGACGGATGCGTGTGGCAAGGCGAGAGTTCAGGAAGCCGCCGCCCAGCAGGTAATTGCCGATTACCAATGCCGGATAATCCGGGTCTGTGTCCTGCAATGGCATGTTAAGGCCTGCAATAAACATGGCATTCGCTTTATCCGGTGTTTCTACCATTTTACTTTCAGACTTCACAGCAACATAAGGTGAAGCAATGCGGGTGAATGGCTTCGCGCTTTTCCAGTTTCCGAATTCATCATTAATGATCTTTTGAAGCGCTGCTTTGTCAAAATCCCCTACAACCGTCGCAGAAGCATTATTAGCACCATAAAAATCCTTATGAAATTGCTTGATCTGATCAATGGTCGTAGCCTTAATGCTCTCTACATCTTCATCAAATGTAGCCACATAACGAATATCCCCTTTGGGATATGGCGTAACGATGCGGCGATACTGATTGAATGCAATCGCTTGCGGTTCACTGCGTTGCGACTCGATTCCTGCCAGTTCTTCCTGTTTCAGTTTTTCAAATTCCGTCTCGTCAAATGCAGGATTTTTCAAAACTTCCGCAACCAGCTTCATTACGGCAGGCAGGTTTTCTTTGGTTGTTTCAATGTTCGCACCAGCCTGGTTATTGATTCCGAAGAAGCTCACCCGCGCTTTCAGCTTATCGAATTCGTCTTTTAATTGCTGCCTGGTTTTGGTTTTTGAACCTCTGTCCAACATCGAGCCGGTAAGGTCGGAAATGGTTGCTTTGTTTGTCAGGCTCTTTTCATCTCCGTAACGCAAAGTGATCTTTGCAGCCACAACATTTCCTCTCGTTGTTTTGGGAAGCAATGCGGTTTCGATCGCGTTGGGTTTCTCAACGCGTGTTGTGCGGGTTTCCACATTCATAGGCGACGGATCAAATGCTTCGCCTTCCGCTACAACGGCTTCGCCTTTATAGTCTTTTACCAGATCAGCTACATTCGGTGCTTCCGGAATTTCGGCCCTTACCGGGTTTGCTTCGGGCACAAATGTGCCTAATGTGCGGTTGGAAGGACGGAAATAATATTGCGCAACGCGGAAAACGTCCTCGGGAGAAACTTTCCGGATGTTATCCCGGAACAGAAACGCCAGCCGCCAGTCACCCGTGGCAATCGCCTCGCTAATGCTCAATCCAACCCTTTCAGAGTTACGGAATTCGAGGTCCCAGTTTTTCAAGATGGTCGTTTTGGCGCGCTCAATGTCTTCTTTCGAAGGTTTTAAGACGGCAGCAGAATCCAACGTGGCGGTAAATGCTTTTTTGGCTTCATCCAAAGAATTTTCTTTTAAAACCTCAGCACCAAACAACACAAATCCAGGATCGAACAACTGGAAGCTGAAACCGAATTCGGAAGATGCTTTTTTTGTATTCACCAGATTTTTATAAAGCCTTCCGTTTGGTTCAGCCGTTAAAAGCTCCGTGAGCACTTCCATAGCTGGATAATCTGCATGCGAACCTGGCATTATGTGGTAGGCTGCCATCAGCATTTGTACGTCGCCGGTTCTTCTCAATTCCACGAAACGCTCACCATCCTGCGTTGGCTCGGAAGTGTACGATTTGGGTAGCACGCGTGTAGGTTTTGCGATTTTGCCAAAATAATCATTGATCATTGCCAATGTTTTAGCCTCATCGATCTTCCCGGCAACCGTTAGCACTGCATTATCCGGTTGATAATGTTTCTTATAAAAAGCCTGTAAATTGTCAATGGGCACCCTTTCAATGTCGGAACGGTTCCCAATGGTCGATTTTCCATAGTTATGCCATAAAAAAGCACCCGAAATCACTCGCTCCATCAAAACGCGGAAAGGACTGTTTTCACCCGATTCAAACTCATTGCGCACCACGCTGAACTCGCTGTCCAGGTCTTTTTTAGCAATAAAGGAGTTCACCATTCGGTCCGATTCCAGGTCCAGAGCCCATTTCAGGTTTTCTTCGGTGGCAGAGAAGGTTTCAAAATAGTTGGTGCGGTCATACCAGGTCGTTCCATTCGGTCGGGCGCCATGCTCGGTAAGCTCCTGCGGAATGTTCGGGTGCTTGGGTGTGCCTTTGAAAACAAGGTGTTCCAGCAAATGCGCCATGCCTGTTTCCCCATATCCTTCATGACGGGAACCCACCAGATAGGTGACATTAACAGTAATTGTAGGCTTGGAAGGGTCCGGGAACATGAGCACTTTAAGCCCGTTTTCCAGATTATACTCCGTAATTCCCTCCACCGAAGTAACTTTTTTAACGCCTTTCGGCAGTTCCTGCGAAAAGGAAGGAGCGGCGATCAGGGAGGTTAACAGCAGACCGATGACAGCATTGCCGCGGAATGCATTTCTTCTTTTAAAATTCATGACCATATCCGGAAGATTATGTGAGATTTATATTGCATGAAAATAACGCAGATTATATCATTTAGCAATGACTTAGGGATAAATGGCGAAATAAAATCCGGTGCAACATATTGGCAACGTTTTGGTGTATAGGTTTTAACCGCCTCACATATTTTCTGACCTCAGTAGGAATTCTGGGAGAAGAATAGCAGTTTTAACTTATATGATTTAACCAGAATAAATGACGCCGCTCAAAAATTTAACCCGCCTGCTTTTCGCATCTACTATCATTATCCTGGCTGGCTGTGCCTCAGGCATTCCGATTTCAACCAATAAAAAATATCCTATTGAACTGCTTTATGATAACCAGCCGCTGGAACGGCCCTATTCGGAAATCGGGATCGTGGAAATAAGCAGCGAAGATTCACTTACAGAGCGCCAGACGCAGGATAAGCGCATGATGTATCGCGGTAATGATGCCAAAACCAAGGAATTACTGACTGCCAGGTTGGTTATTAAAGCCCAAAAAATTGGCGCGGATGCGATTATCAATGTCAAATACAAGTATTACACCAGCGTAAAAAGCGAAGGCTATATGCTGAGCGGGCTGGCTGTAAGATATCGCGGTGAATAAATTAGCGTGTCGGATCTTTTTTGGAGATCATTTTATTGGCCGTGGAGTCTTGCCGGGTCGTATCAGCAGGCATATATGGGATTTTTACCGAAGGCTTCGGCATCAAAGAAATGCGGTTAAAACTGTGTGTAAACTGCATGCTCACACCACCCGTTGTTACGGAGTTCAGGACAAGTGAATTCAGCACATTGCGGTTATAGGCTTTCACGCGCACCGAGCCGCTAGGGTTGAGCCAGTATTCCAAAGTCCATTCACCCAGTAAGCTTGCGGCATCGTATTGCGAAGCACCATTGGCACTTTGCGTTCCTGACGTGAAGCGCCCGTCACGCGTCACACGGAAACGATCATTGAGGAAACGATAAGAAAACCGCAATTGCAGGTTATTAAGCGCATTCTGATCCAACGAAAGTCCCGAAACGCCTACTTCCAGATTCTCATTGATCCCCGATGCCCAGCGACTGATCTGATTGGAAACCAGTTCGCTAATGCTACTGCCAAGGAAATTCTGACTTCCCACCGCCGCGAGACTGGCCTCGGGAAGCAGCTGATTCACAAGCAATAAGCTGCTCACCTGCCTGCTCAATTCCTGTTCATCCGACTTCAATTTGTTCTGAAATGCTTCGAGCTGCCCGCGATATGTGCTTAATGAAGGATTATCAAGCACTTTAAGGTCGTAGCGGATCTGCGGCGACATGAGTTGCTCGGAAAGGGCGATCGTCACCTCAACGGGATAACGGCGCGACAATGCGTCATTGCCCGTTTCTGTTGTGCTTGTGTTGGGCAGCACACCGGCCAGAGAAACCATTTGTGTGTAACCAGCTTTTACATCCAATTGTGCGCCATAAGGATCACCGGACCACACAATGCGGCTTCCTGGTTTAATGTTAAACTTTTTGTTAATGACGTTTTGCAACGTGAAATTGTATTCTCCCCTTTCGATTTCATACGTTCCGGCCATTGTGAAATCGCCTTTCGTATCAATGTTGAGGTTAAGCCTTCCGCTGCCGTTTCCGCGGATGATGTCACCGGTCTGTCTGTCAAAAATAATTTCGCAGGTCGCATCCGGCGTCAGATTAAAATTGAAATCCATTTTAATTCCGCCTACAACCTGATTTCTTGCCGCGGAGTCACCCGTGCTGGCGGTGCTGTCGGGCGGAGGCATTTTGCTAACAAATTGAATATAATCCTGCGTGGCAACTTCCGTGGCACCGTCGAGCGGAATGTGGATCTTGGTGCCTTTGTTGCTGGTTACATTCGCCTCAATGTTCAGATTATCAATGGGCCCGAACACAGCAACAGGCCCGGTAACATAGGCTGTGCCGTAAAAAGTCGTGTTGTCCTTTGCGGTTGTATTGAGTATTTTAAAATTCCTCAGATCGGCATTGAAACCGAGTGAGAAATATTTGAAACTGTCATGAAATACCCCTCCTCTCAGATTGGCAGTGTTGCCGTCGGCGTCCGTGATAAGCATGTTATCGGATGTGATCTCCGTTTCCGTAAAATTGATTTTGTCGCTGAAAGTAAAGATCGATTGCAGATAATCGAATTTCATCCGGCCCTTATCGACCATTAACGAACCATCCAGAACCGGTGCATTGACAACGCCTTTGATCGTTACCACCCCTTTTGCAGTGCCGCTAATGTCGGAAACAAGGCCGGTGGCAAACGGCTCCAATGCTTTGAAATCAAAATTGTTGAAAATCGCTTTCAGGTCTAGTGTGTTGGCATTCAGTTTGGGGCGGTAAGCGCCGGTGAGATTGAAAACCCTGCGCGCATTTTTATTGAGCTGGGCATCAATTTCAAGCTCACTCCTGGCCTGGTCCCATTCACCGGTCCCGGAAAGGTTACCAAACTCATACTGACCGTAACCCAGACTTTCAATGTTCACATTGGCATCCAGCACGACGCTATTATAAACATCTTTCACCTTGGCCGAGCCATCCATAATTCCCGCCAGCTGCGTCGTTAAAACGGGGTTTAAACTCGCCAGCTTAAAGTTTTTGATATCCAGAACCAGACTTTTGTCAGGATCTTCCGACGCTGTGCCGTTCACAAAAATCCGTTGCTTGCCGCTTACCAGACCCAGATTTGACATCGTAATGTCCCTTCCAACAATGGAAATGAAGCTTTCAGAAGGAACATTCCAGGTTTCCTCTAACAAATTGAGTTTCGAATTTTTGAATACAATGTCCAAACCCGCTGGCAGAAACCGAATTTCTCCGGCCAGATTGGCATCATTCGTGCTGCTGACCTGATGAAGGGCACCATTAAAATCAATGTGGTCTACGTCCCACGTTCCTTCAATTTCAAGTTTCTCAGTCGGGACCAAGGCGCTTATTTTTTGCCTTTCTGAGGTGACTAGCATGGAAGCAAGAACTTCTGCCGAGTTCACAAATTTGGAGGTGGTAACGTCCACTTCCGCTTTCACAAACTCATTTGTCCCGTAGCGAACGGTGTCCGCAACGGCATCGAGCGTCAGGAAAGCCGTGTTATCCATTTTAAAAACACCTTCCGCCGTCGCACCTCTGGAAACATAAACATCAGGACTTAAAAATGCGAGAAAGCGCGACAGATTTCTTGTTTCGACAGCATAATCGATCTGATACCGGTTCAAGGAAGGTTTTAAAGGCTTTTTGGCATAATACTCAGACCTGCTGGCTTCGTTCTCGAAAAAGTAAAGTTTATATTCTTCCAGAATGTTGCTAATGTCCTTATAGGCGGCCGTGGGAAGGAAATTACCATCCATTTTGGCGGTTAGGAACTCACTTTCCAGTTTCAAAATACGCCTTTCAGCAATCTGTCGCGACGAGAAAACCAATGTGTCCATCACCAGGTTCCTGTCCTTTTCGGCCATCAGCAAATACGTGTTAAGGAGCTTCGCATCGCCCGTCAGCGCATCAAATGTGTTGCCGGTCAAATTGATGTTCAGCTGCGTACGCAACGTAATGCCCTCTTTTACAAAACCCAGTTCTTTCAGATTTGCCTTTTCGACAATCCCCTGCACATCAAATGAATTCTGCGACTTGGAAAGGTCGAATTCGCCTTCCATATTGGCAACCAGGTTACTATCACGAGCAATGACCTGCCCATTGAAATACTGATTCTGAATATTCCCTTTGAGCTGTATGTTTTTGTAATTATAATGCTGAAAACCAATACGTCCCACAGTCGCATTCATGTCCGAGGAAGCAAATTTCAATTCTGTGCCCTTTCCGAAAACCTTACCGTCAAAATCCAGTTCCTGCCAGGTTTCTTCGTCATCCAGCAATTTGCCCAACTTAAATGCGGCCGTTTTGATCGTCCCTGAGTATGTTGTTGATTGCGCGTCGGCAATATGGAACACGAGATCTCCCGCCACTTCACCCATATCCGACGACGCAGAAGCATTCAGCGCGAAATCTTCAAGCGTGCCTTTAAATGTCCCATC
This sequence comes from Dyadobacter fanqingshengii, assembly GCF_023822005.2. Classification (GTDB taxonomy): domain Bacteria; phylum Bacteroidota; class Bacteroidia; order Cytophagales; family Spirosomataceae; genus Dyadobacter; species Dyadobacter fanqingshengii. Next base: position 5,618,744 of record NZ_CP098806.1, on the reverse strand, counting down.
AAGCAAAGTGAGGCCAAATTTTGAAAGTTCAGGATGCATATCCCATTCAGGATAATATTGGACAATGTCCATCGGCTCCACTTTCGAAAGCGACAGCTGAATGTCCATTTTCACGCCTTCGATCCTTGGAAGTCCCTCAAAACCAACATTACCAACGAGCCGGCTGCCTCTGCCAAAATGCAGGTCCATATTGGAAACCATGAAATCATCCACTTTCCCATTAAAATCGCCTGAGATACGCCACGTTTCACTCAGGGCATCAACATAACTTGAAAAAAGGCCCAGATCTTTGGAATCCACGCGGCTGCCAACCAAATGTCCTTTCATCCGAACTTTATGGTTGAAATCACCTAGCTCTCCGGACCGATTATAGTAAAAAATGACTTCGTCTTTCAAATGGGAATTGCCGATATGCGCGTCCAGCTCTTTCAATTCCATCTTTTTTTGACAAAACAAAAAGCGCGTTTCCAGATCATGCATCGTCAGGCCAGTCTGCTTATCAACCGTTTCCAGGTTTCTGGCCAGAAAAGAAATGGTGTCGCCCTGAACCAGGAAATTCCGCAGATCACCATTTAGTTTATTCAGCTCAAAGTGGGAGTAATCAAAAGTCCTTGCTCCTTTATTCCGGGGCTGGCGCGGATCGTCATAGCGGAATGTCCCGTCGATGACCTTCGACTTACCAATAATGAAAGGCGTGTTATTTTCAGGAGCGTTTTTAGGACGAGGGACTTTCGGGGCGGTAAGTTCATTGATACGCTCAATAAAACTATCCACGTTCAATGATCCCGAACTGGGCACCACGGCCAGGTGCACATTGGGCCGGAACACATTGACCTCATCCAGATAAATTTCCTTCGCAGAATTCTCAATGATATTATTCAGATCGAGGTTCACATCGATCCGGCCGACGTCGATCATATCCTTCTGGCTCGTGTCCTTTACAGAAATTCCTTCAAGCGAAACGACGTCAAACCACTTGATGTTGACTTTTTGAATGGTGATGGGATAACCCAGCTTTTCGGAAATATTGGCTGTAACACGCTGAACTGCCCAGGTTTGGACCGAAGGAAGTTGAAGCGCAATGGTCATAATTCCCAACGCCAGCAGCGCGAAGATGATAACTACGATCAGACCATTACCAAACGCCTTAAGGAATTTTAACATATACAGCTTCGCGGCGGGATACCGCTTATCTTATTGTTAATGCTTAATTTTGCGACTATAGTTCAACAATTATGAATATCCTCGCCATTGAATCGTCTTGTGACGAAACCTCCGCAGCCGTAATCACTAACGGGAAAATCTGCTCCAATGTTGTTGCTACGCAACTGATTCACACACAATATGGCGGTGTTGTTCCCGAACTTGCTTCGCGGGCACACCAGCAACACATTCTGCCAGTTGTGAATAATGCACTGAATGATGCAAAAGTAACAAAAAAAGACCTGGATGCCATCGCTTTTACCAAAGGACCGGGTTTATTGGGGGCATTGCTCGTGGGGACTTCGTTTGCCAAATCCATGGCGTTGGGACTCAACATTCCGCTTATTGAGATCAACCACATGCAGGCGCACGTGCTGGCACATTTCATTGACGATCCCAAGCCTGAATTTCCCTTTCTCTGCCTGACGGTCAGCGGCGGACATACGCAAATTGTAAAGGTCACGGGACCGCTGGAAATGGAGATTATTGGTGAAACCAAAGACGATGCCGTGGGTGAAGCATTTGATAAAACAGCTAAACTGCTCGATCTGCCGTATCCGGGCGGTCCGCTGATTGATAAATATGCTGCGTTGGGGAATCCTAATGCTTACCCTTTTCCGCTTCCTGAAATGCCGGGACTGGATTTTTCTTTCAGCGGGATCAAAACTTCCTTTATGTATTTTCTGCAAAAACAGGTGCGTGAAAATCCGAATTTTATCAGTGAAAATATCAATGATATCTGTGCGAGCGTCCAGTTTACATTGGTGGATATTCTTTTGAAAAAGTTAAAAAAGGCTTCACGGGAAACAGGAATCAGGGAAATTACCATCGCCGGTGGCGTTTCTGCTAACTCAGGACTACGCAAATCTTTACTTCAACTGGGAGAAAAGCTAGGCTGGAAGGTGTATATTCCATCCTTCGAATATTGCACAGACAATGCGGCCATGATTGCTATGGCTGCACATTACAAGTTCGAGGCTAATGATTTCACGGACCAGACTGTGAGTCCGATGGCACGGATGGAATTTTGATGATCGAATAGTCATGAATAAAAAATAAATCAAGCATGCATTTATCAGAAATCTGGATCTATCCGGTTAAATCCCTGGGCGGGATTAGGCTGAAAGAAGCAAAAGCCGAGGAAAAAGGATTGCAATATGATCGTCGCTGGCTGATCATTGATGAAACCAACACCTTCATCACACAACGCGTTTTCCACCAAATGGCATTGATCGATGTCGCTTTGGAAGAAGATGGATTTAGGATTTTTCAGAGAAATGATCCTGACAACAGCATTATGATTCCTTTCGAGCCTGTTTCTGCCGAAAAGCTGTATGTTAAGATCTGGGATGACATTGCGGAAGCGGTCACTGTTTGGGATGAAGCGGATGCGTGGCTTTCAGCGCAATTGGAACAAAGGGTAAGATTGGTCATGATGCCTGAATCCACACAGCGAAAAGCCGATCCGAAATACGCCAAAAATGGGGAAATTGTGAGTTTTGCGGACGGTTACCCGTTTCTGGTCATTTCTCAGGCTTCACTTGATGATCTTAACACCAAGCTGGAAGAACCCATTTCCATGGTTCGCTTCCGACCTAATTTCGTGATCAGCGAAACAATGCCATTCGAGGAAGATCAATGGAAACGCATCCGAATCGGAGAGCTGGATTTTGAAATTGTAAAACCCTGCGCCCGCTGCGTGCTGACCACTGTTGATCCGTCCACAGGACAGAAAGGACATGAGCCACTAAAAACGCTAGCCAGTTACCGGCGGGTTAATAACAAAGTTTTGTTTGGGCAAAATTTGGTGGCTAGTAATTTTGGGACTGTGAAGGAAGGGGATGAATTGAATGTGATAGAGTAAGCGAAAAAAGCTCCCTGGAGAGCTTTTTTCGCTAGTACTAGTTCAAATTACAGACTTTTAACGCTTCCATAGTAAATCTTAGCGTTCTTCAATCTCATGAATGGCCTTGCATACAATTTGTCAAATTTGCCTTCTTTGATAGGCAGGTTAACAGCATGTGCGCTTACACTCACTGGCAATTTATAAGAAACAGTTCTGTCCGCTAGCTTTGGGCTAACATTAACTGCTCCGCTTGGTGCGGTTTTGTAAGAATAAGCAACGCCATATTCTTCCACTTGAACAGTTCCCAAACCAACAACTTCCAATTTTGCAGTTGCTGGAACACTCTCACTCTTTGACAATGTGAAGGATCCAAATTTAGGAACATCCAGTGGTGTGTATTCCATCGGATCACCATAAACCACTTTCCCGTTTCCTGTTTTCGCGTAAGCGCGGTAATAAAGTGTTTCGAAATCATCAAAGCCTACTGATTCTTGCAAGTGAATGTGCTCGCCGGCAGTTGCGCCATACTCGAATTTCAATGGGCTGCTAAATTTGTTACCAAGGGTGGGAACCTTCGCAAATTCATCGCTATTGGTTGATTTAAATGACAGTAAAATACCATATTCTGCGATTGGCTCAGTGCCTAACTTCTCGATATAAAGCCTGAAATTAAGATCATTGATAACCTGACCTGGATTCGTAATTTCTAATGTTCTGACCCTTGCATCCTCGGCAATTGGTTCCGGGTCCGGATCCCGGTGATCCTGGCATGAAAAAGCAAATAGAAAGAGCGCTGCGAGCAGGGAAGAAAATTGAAGTGTGATTCGTTTCATGATTGAAATTTGTTTTTGCTTTTGGTTCAATCGCAATATTAAAGCAAACAAATGTGGGCGAAACTACACTGGGACCGCCCATTGAATTAACGGCGAGTCTCGGTTATTTAAAGGAGAAATTATGAGTTAGCGGTAACGAAAAAGCGTAAAAAAAGCCCGGGAGAAAGTCCCGGGCGTCGTATATTTTATAAAGAAAATCTTGATAAAAGCTTCCTATGGTTGCGCTTCTGTTTCCGTTGTTCCGTTTGTCTGGAAAGGACTTTTCATGATTCCTCTTTCCGAATTACGGATAAAGTTAATGACCACATCCCGCTCATTGGATGGCGGTAATTCCAGCTCTATTTTTTGCAAAGCTTCGGCATTGTTAAGGCCGCGCATATATATGTAGCGGTAAATATTCTGGATCTCGTTGATCTTCTCATTGCTATAACCGCGCCTTCTCAATCCAACTGAATTAATCCCGGCATAAGAAATGGGTTCACGGGCAGCTTTTGTAAATGGCGGCACATCTTTCCGAACCAATGTTGCTCCCGAAACAAACGCGTGCGATCCAATCTTAACAAACTGATGCACGGCGCTTAACGCGCTCACAATTGCCCAGTCGCCCACATGTACGTGACCGGCCATTTGCACATTATTACCGATAATGCAGGCGTTTCCTACCCTGCAATCATGCGCCACGTGTGCATAAGCCATAATGAGGCAGTCCGAGCCCACCACCGTTTTCCAATGCTCCTCGGTTCCGCGGCTGATTGTCGCGTATTCGCGGATCGTGGTGTTGTCCCCAATGATAGTAAATGTGTACTCGTTGTTATATTTAAGATCCTGGGGCGTGGAAGCGATTACAGCTCCCGGAAAGATCCGGCAGTTCTTACCTATTCTCGCGCCTGAATTAATAACAGCGTGTGATCCGATCCATGAGCCCTCGCCAATTTCTACATCGGAATGTATCATTGCGAATGGTTCAATTTCTACATTCTGAGCGATCTTAGCGCCAGGATGAATATATGCTAATGATTGAGTCATTTTTTCTTTACCAGGCTTGCTATCATATCCGCTTCACACACCAACTGTCCGGCTACATATCCCCGGCCACTCATTTTCACGATCCCTCTTTTCATCGGAGACGTAAATTCACATTTAAAAATTACCGTATCGCCGGGAAAAACATTGCGGCGGAAGCGGCATGCGTCGATCCCGATCAGGTATGGCCAGTAATTATCAGGATCCGGCACACTTGTCAGCACCAAAATGCCGCCAGTCTGGGCCATCGCCTCCAATTGCAAAACACCTGGCATAACAGGATTTCCAGGAAAATGCCCCAGGAAAAACTGCTCATTGATCGTCACATTCTTGACGCCTACCACGCTGTTTTCATCCAATGCAATGATCTTATCGATCATTTGGAAAGGATAACGGTGCGCTAGCAGCTGTCCGATCTGGTTAATGTCAAAAACCGGTGCCTTATGCGGGTCATATTGTGGAATATCGCCTTTGCCGGATTTTATCAGTTTCTTAATTTTCTTAGCCAAAGCCACATTGGCCGCGTGTCCGGGACGGGCAGCTAATATCTGCGCCTTAATCGGACGACCTACAAGTGCAAGATCCCCAATCAGGTCGAGCAGCTTATGCCGCGCCATTTCGTTCGGATAATGCAGGTCAACATTGTTGAGAATGCCTTTCGACTTGTTTACACTAACCTTTGGTTTGCTCAAAAGCTGCGAAAGGTGATCCAGCTCGCCATCCCGCACTTCTCTGTCTACAATCACGATCGCGTTCGTGAGATCGCCACCTTTAATCAGGTTTTGTCTGTATAACGCTTCCAGTTCGTGTAAGAATACAAATGTGCGGCATTCTGCGATATCGTCTTTAAATAATGTAATGTCATTCAACGAAGCATGCTGGCTGCTGATCACCGTCGAATTATAATCAACCATGACAGTCAGGCGATAATCAGAAAGCGGTAGCGCAACAAGTTCCGTATCGGTTTCTTTGTTCATATAATGCACATATTCAGGAACTTCAAAGTAATTCCTGTATGCATTCTGTTCTTCAATGCCTGCGTCGAGCAGCGCATCTACAAACTTGATTGAACTTCCGTCCATGATCGGCGGTTCGGGGCCGTCGAGCTGGATAAGCACGTTGTCAATTTGTAAACCAACTAATGCTGCTAATGTATGCTCAACAGTATGGATCCTTGCTCCGTTTTGTTCAATGGTTGTTCCGCGTGATAAATCGACAACATTGTCGACATCTGCATCTACGATTGGCTGGTCGGGTAAATCAATGCGTTGAAACTTGTATCCGTGGTTGGCAGGGGCTGGCACAAATGTCATTGTAGCCACTACACCAGTATGTAAACCCACTCCTGTTACGGATACAGACTTGGAAATGGTTTGTTGTTTTTCGTTCATTATAAATTTCCTTTTCTTCTTAAAGGCGCGTTGTGCTATTGACCCTGAAAATCCGAAGTTTCATGTTTATTTTCCAGATCTTTCAGCCTTTCTTCTATTTCAGGCAGCCTTCTGACAAGAGCCATTGATCTTAAATGTTCATTCAAATCTCTGGCTGGCGAGCCGGACAGCGAAAGTCCTTCTTTCTTGATCGATTTCCCCAATCCGCTCTGGGCACCTATTTTGGTTTTATTCGCAATCGTAATATGACCAACAATTCCAACTTGTCCGGCAACGACACATTGTTCGCCTACCGTGGTGGATCCTGATATTCCGGATTGGGCTGCAATTACGGTATTTTTTCCAATCTCTACGTTATGTGCGATTTGTACAAGATTATCTATTTTAACGCCTTTTCTGATGATTGTGGAACCCATTGTCGCACAATCAATTGTGGAATTGGAACCAATGCTCACGTCGTCTTCGATGACTACATTACCAAGCTGGGGAATCCTTTTATATGTGCCGTCGGCTTGTGGTGCGAAACCAAAACCATCGCTTCCAATGACCGTATTGGCGAAAATCACACAATTTTTACCAATAATCGTATTATCATAAATACGTACGCCGGGATGGATGATGGAATTATCACCTATTTCAATGTTATCTCCGAGATAAGTGTTGGGATAAACCTTAACGCTGTTTCCGATCACGCAATTTTTTCCAATGTAGGAAAATGCACCACGGTAACAATTTTCACCAACATGACTGTTTTCTCCGATAAAACTAGGTTGTTCTATTCCGGATTTGCCGTTGGCGATGCGCTTCTGATATTCTTCGAGCAGGATTGTGAATGCGGTGTAAGCGTTTTCAACATATATCAGTGTGGCCGAAACGTCTTTTTTAGGAACAAAGTCCTTGCTGACAATTACTGCGGAAGATTGTGTTGAATATATGTAAGGTTCGTATTTACTGTTGGCTAAAAAGGAAATACAGCCCGGACGCCCTTCTTCAATTTTAGCAGCCGAATCAATTATAATTGTGTCATTTCCAACAATGGTTCCATCAAGCATTTGAGCAATCTCGCTGACAGTAAATTTCATATTTTTTCGGCTAATTTCGGGTAACGAATATCGAGTACTAATTATGGATTTTTAAAAAGGCTTTTTCTAATTATGATCCTGACTAACCACGCAAAGATACATTTTTAGCCCAACATACATAGTACTTGCGTACAATCTTAGTCAGTGCCTTTATGGTAGGGATATCGGACGCATCCGCAATGTCCAGCAGCGCCCCGTTCTTCATTTTCACCCGGATCGGATCCAGTTCTTTTGCATAAGCCCAGTTGGTTGTTTCGCCTTTAACAAGAAAATAATCCGTCTGCTCCTTAGCAATTCCAGCTTCCATGAGCTGACTCCGCAAATTTGCTATTAATGCCTCATCCGGCGGAGAATCATAAAAATTGATCTTGAATAATTTGCGGTTCAAAAGCATTGTGCAAAGGATCGACAGCACCGGGTCACTATGTGTACGCCAGCCCTTTACAGAAGCCCATACGTCATTATCATCCAAACCGTTGAACGATTCAAGTAAATCCTGGTGTATATCAAAGTCTTCAAGGCTGTAATTATTGTGCAGAAACCTCGCAAAATCTGGCGTAGCAAACAATGTTGCGCCACTTTCCGACAATTCGCGGGCTCTCAGAAGGATCTGGGTGAGCATTCCCTGTGCGCTTAGCAGTGTTTTGTGCAAATAAACCTGCCAGTACATCAGCCTGCGGGCATGCAGGAAATTCTCAATGCTAAGTAATCCTTTTTCTTCGACCACAAGCTGATCATCACTCACGTCGAGCATCTTAATAAGCCTGTCAGCGCCGATAGAGCCTTCGATCACGCCGGTGTAAAAGCTGTCGCGGTTCAAATAATCCATCCGGTCCATATCGAGCTGACTGGAAACCATTTGATGGAAAAATTTCCTGGGATAAGTCCCTTCGAACATTTGGATCGCCAGATCAAGCCGACCGTCCATTTGTTGGTTGAGTGCTTTCATCATCACCGATGTAATGGATTCATGCGCAACATGCTGCAAAAGAACGCTTTCCAAAACATGAGAAAATGGCCCGTGACCCAAATCGTGCAAAAGAATGGCGGCCTGCGCAGCCTCGATTTCAGGTTCGGAAATGGAATGGCCTTTTTCCTGTAATACTTTAAGCGCCTGCGTCATGAGGTGCATCGCGCCCAATGCGTGATGGAAACGCGTATGCAGCGCGCCTGGATAAACGACATCCGCCAGGCCGAGCTGCTTAATCCGCCTCAAACGCTGAAAGTAGGGGTGATCAACCAGGTCGTAAAGTAAATCGGAAGAAATGGATATGAACCCGTAAACCGGGTCGTTGATGATTTTCCTTTTATTCAAAGCTCGATTTTTTGGCAAAAGTAATAAACAAGCAACGGACAAAAGAAGTTATTCTTATCAATATCATTTGGAGAATTGCCGCTATTGCGTAATTTTGCGCTTCATTGAGGGGCTTGTAGCTCACAAAGCGATTGCCCCGAAAGCGTTTCCCGGAAAGCGTTTCCCGGAAAGCGTTTCCCGCTCGGTTAGTGCAACTGACATTAATTAATAGGGCCTATAGCTCATTCGGTTAGAGCAACTGACTCATAATCAGTAGGTGCCTGGTTCGATTCCAGGTGGGCCCACAATAGAGCAACTGACTCATAATCAGTAGGTGCCTGCCGGGCCGCCGGGCGGTTCGATTCCAGGTGGGCCCACAATAGAGCAACTGACTCATAATCAGTAGGTGCCTGCCTGGCCGCCGGGCGGTTCGATTCCAGGTGGGCCCACATTTAAACGGCTTGATTGGCCTAACAGACGCCTGTTAGGCCTTTTTTATTCCTACTCAACCTTGATAATATGAAGTCTTTCACCATTTTCTTCCTCACATTCCTTTTCATAACCCACGCTTTCGCGCAGAAACCAAAGCCGAAACCTGCTCCCGGCCTGGTTGTCACTTACAAGAACCCCGTTATTGCCGGTGATTTTGCAGATCCTTCGGTGATTCTGGTGGGTGATACTTATTACGCCGCGGGGACTTCTTCGGAATGGGGACCGGCTTATCCTATATATAGTTCAAAAAATCTGGTGGACTGGGAATATGTAGGTCCTGTATTTGCCGATTTGCCTGAATGGACAATGGGCAGCTTCTGGGCGCCTGAATTGTATTTTCGGAATGGCACCTTTTATTGTTACTACACCGCCCGCCGTAAATCCGACAAACAATCATTCATTGGCGTGGCGAGCACGAAGGATCTGAAAGAAGGCTTTACAGACCACGGAGTCATTATTGAATGGACAAAAGAAGCCATTGACGCATTTGTGGTTGAAGATAATGGCAAGCTTTTCATCACCTGGAAGGCCTATGGACTGGATAAAGACCGCGGAATTGAAATTCTTGGTGCCGAACTCGCGCCTGATGGCTTAAAGGTGATCGGCAAAGAATTTAGCCTGATCAAAGCAGAGCCTACCGGCTGGGAATCCGGCGGAGCGGAAGGACAATCCATATTCAAGCGGGGAAATTATTGGTATATGCTCTATTCGGGGAATGCCTGCTGTGGGGCCAACTGCGATTATCAGGTCGGGTTCGCGCGGGCTGAAAAGCTTGAAGGACCGTGGACGAAGTATGCTGGTAACCCGTCGCTTTTTGGTGATGATTCCTGGAAATGCCCGGGGCATGGAACAGTGGTTGTAACGCCCGATAACCGCTATTTTTATTTACACCACGCTTATAATGGCATCGATTTTACGTTTGCCGGAAGGCAGGGCGTCCTCAGCGAACTCGTTTGGGACGAAGTCTCTAAGTGGCCGGCTTTCCGCTACGGAAAAACGACGCCAGCGCAGGCGGAAGCGCCCATAGGGATCGGTGCGGTGGTTAATCATAATTTTTCAATCAATTATAATAAAGACACGCTCAAAGCGCCTTGGGTTTATGATGTAAGTTTTCCGAAACCTGCTTTCGAGGTGCAAAACGGAGCGCTCGAAATTGAAAATACCAACCGCATTAACACTGGAAATTTTCTCGGCTTAACTGTTAAAAAAGGGAGCTACACGTTCACAGTTGAAGTCACTGCTAAAAAAGATCTATCACAGAATATCATTGTTTACGGCGATGCCAAAAATGCGATTGGCTACGGCATTCGAGATAATCACATTTCGTTGTGGCAGGTGAAGGACGGCGTCCATGAAGTGATCAAAACGCAAGAGATCCCTGACAAATACAAAGACATCAAACTCAGTCTGCAAAGCCGTTATGGCCGCTTTTACGAATTCCGCTGGGATGTAAAGGGCCAGAAGATCGATTCCCTGACCAGCTCCGTTCAGATAGAAACGCCCTGGCTGCCGCGCTGGGACCGTGCGCCGAGGGTTGGCGTTAATGTTTCGGGAAATGGTTCTGGCAAAAGTGAGATCAAGGCGGTTCAAATGAAGTATGATTAGGTCTATTTGCAATTAAAAATATACGCTATATTTGCAAAACATACTAATCAGTATGTTTTTGAAAAAGCAAGTTTAGCCATGTTTCCGACACTCATTTTCCTGCATTCCATTTTCAGATGGCTAGTTCTTTTCGGCCTCGTTAATGCAGTCTTCGTAGCATTCAGGGGATTTTCGAAAAATCTGAATTTCTCCAAAAAATCCGATTTGATAAGGCATTGGACCGCAACCATTGCTCATATCCAACTAATGATCGGCTTTACGCTTTATACGCAAAGCCCATTGGTGAAGTATTATTTTACCAATCCCAAAACATTTGATCTATCCGAAATTTCCTTTTTCAGCATCATTCATGGCAGTTTGATGCTTGTTGCCATAATTATCATCACAATCGGTTCGGCGCTGGCGAAGCGGAAAGTTGCTGATCGCGATAAGTTTAAAACCATGGCCATTTATTACAGCATTGCTTTGTTGATCATTTTCGTTGCAATCCCCTGGCCATTTTCACCATTATCCCAGCGTCCTTTTATCCGGTTATTTTAAATAAAAAACATGAATAAATCTGCCGGGACACGCCTGGATATCCTGCAAAGATCATTTGAACTGATCTATAAAAATGGCTTTCAAGCGACCAGCATTGATGCGATCATTGCCTCAACTAATGTAACTAAGGGCGCATTTTTTTATCATTTCAAAAACAAAGAAGAAATGGGATTGGCCCTGATCACGGAAGTTTTATCGCCCGGAATGCAGGAAGCAATGATAAGGCCGTTGCAGGCTGCTACTGAGCCTCTCGGGGCGATTTATAAGATGATGGAAGGATTGTTATTACATGATCCGTTTTTCAAAATCGAATATGGATGCCCGGCGGTTAATCTAATTGAGGAAATGGGACCACTAAATGAATTGTTCAGCAGTGCACTAAGGAACTTGCTGTCAGCATGGCAAAACGCCATTCAGCTCGTTCTTGAAGATGCGAAAGCGGCGGGTAAAATTCAGGAAAAAACGGATTCAAAAGAGGTTGCCCTTTTTATCACAGCCGGTTATGGGGGAATACGAAATATGGGGAAAATTTTGGGAAAGGACTGTTACACTTCTTTTCTTACTCAATTCAAAGCCTATTTAAACGCTTTGCAACCAAACAACCCTTCCCCAATACATTAATTAAATTTCATTGTTTTCCAGAGCGGCGCGGTCGCTGATGGACGCTACTTTGCCTGCTGTTTTCTCAGACTCACTTTCATAGCCCTTCCTGATCACCGCCCCCTCCGGCCCGGATTTTGGAAGAAAACGATTTGCTATGGACGCCGCAAATGACACCAGACTTGGGTTGGCGCCCTGCATGGCAACGGCCAGTTTTGCCGTTTTGGTCAGTATAACCTCTGTTTCCCGGTAGGCAATCGCATTCACGATGTCTGTTGCGGCTTGCGCGGCGTCCTGCGAAAGCAGCGGCGATGAACCTGCGATCTTGAACCAGGCGTACTCTGCCTCATGGTCACCCTTAACCGACACATTTCTCGGACTTCCCGTCCGCATCAGGTTGGGAATCACCGTTGTAATGTGAATGTTATCTTTTTTTAATTCTGCATGAAGTCCTTCCGACAATGCCACCATTGCGAACTTGCTTACGCTATAAGGCAGAAGATGCGGCACGGCAACCTTCCCGCCGATCGAACAAATATTGGCGATCCGGCCTTCCTTTTGTTCGTGAAAATGGGGCAATGCTGCTTTGATCATATACAATGCAGCCCAGAAATTAGTATCCATCGCCGTTTTGTAATCCTCCACATCCATGACATTCTCAGGCCCTACGAGCATTACACCGGCATTATTGATTAACACATCTATTCTTCCAAACTGAGAAACCGCAGCTTCTATTACGCGCGCTGCATCCCGCGGGTCGCTTACGTCTGCTTTCAGGCCAAGCACGGTGGAGCCCATTTGCTTGAGTTCCTGCTCTGCGACTTCGATCTGCTCTGCATTTCTCGAACATATCACCAGGTTCGCGCCTTTCGCCGCCAGCTCTCTGGCCAGCAACAGTCCCAATCCACGCGCTCCGCCCGTGATAACCACCACTTTATCCTGAAAATCAAACTTGATCATCTCCCTGTAAAGATGTCTGACAGCAGCAAAAACGCCTAAGCCCGCCGCTGCCCACAATGCTGTCTTTCCCGAAAAGAGTCCTTGATTGCTGTTATTTTTCATAATCAGTTGTTCTTATGATGATTATGAGAAGCTAAAAATTTTATGCCTTCAACGGCGGGATTTTACAAGCCTGATGAAATTGCCCCAATCGTAAGCCGTCAGATCATGTTCTCCCTCCCGGTTGTGGTAGGCCAGCGGCGCAGCAGGAATGGGCGCATTAACGGCGGGCGGGTTTGCAGGTAATTTTGACGTAATACCATAGAGCGCATAAGCGTCCTTAGCCTTTTTAAGCGCCAGAAAGGTCCCGGTCGGATCGGCCCAAAGGTCTTTGGAAGCATTGGTGGCATACAACGGCCGCGGCGCGATTAAAGCGATGAGCATATGCTGGTCCACGGGCAATTCGTTTTCATTGTCATTGAACTTCTTGTAATTATTATTAAACCAATGCGGGAACGAGGTGTTAATGCGGGTAATTCTTTCACCAAACTGGCGCCGCGCCAATGCTGCGCCTGTATTTCCTGAACAATTCGTAACGCAAACGGCAAATCGCTGATCCTGCGCCGCTGCCCATAGTGAAGCTTTTCCACCACGTGAATGACCGACCACAATCACATTTTTTGGGTCAATATCTTTATCATTTTCAAAATAATCCATCACCCGTGAAGCACCCCATGCCCACGCACCAATGGCCCGCATGCCATTATCGGCTGCCAATTGATCGGGATAAAGCTGCAAAACCCCGTTCATGAATGTGTCCTTATTGTCCGGCGCGAGGTCGCTCACGTGGAAAGCAGCCACGGCATAACCGCTGTCTATCACCATTTCTGCGGGCCAGAATCCGCTCTTCGTCTTCCTTGCCGGATCAGTGTTTTCTTTTCCGCGGTTGTTGATCAAAACAAAAACAGGCGCTGGCTTTTTTGCGTCGTTAGGAACGAACATTGCCACATTAATCTGCACTGATTTCCGGTTCCTGTAAACCTGCACGGCCACCTCTTTGAGCGTTGCTCTCCCATTCATCGCAGCCTTATCCTCATTTTTCAGTGTATAGCGAATGCTGTCATAGTCTTTTGGCAATTGGCCGTAAACGTTTTCTTCAAAAAGCCTGAGAATCTCCGGCCTTCTCACCTCTTCCCACATTTTTTTGTTTTTCACTTCCTTACCGGCAGTCGTTTTCAGCAACTCCGGCAACACATAAGGCGGAACTTTGGCCTCATCGTAATTCTGCGCCATCGAATTCGTGAGGCAAATGATTAAGAGCAATGCAGTCAGAAGTGGTTTCATAAGAATACAAAAAAAGAGGATCACATCGAAAACCGACATGATCCACAAATTAAAGCATTTATATAAAATTATAACTTTACTTCTCCCTCATCCTCACCCTGCCAGTATTTTATTCTTTTGGCCTTTACGGTAATCATCGCAATGCCGGGTGTATCGAGTCCTTCTTCAAACCACTGATCCAGATCGCTCACCCAATGTTCTTCCATGTCTTCGCGCTCACGCGTTACTTCGGCTTTGCCTGAAACGGAGATCCAAATGTCCGTACCGCCTTGGAATGTAAGGTTAACCCCATTATCCAGCTCAATGTCGCTGACCATCCGGGAGCCTTCCCACGTAAAAAAATAAGAGTTTCCATCGTATTCCACTTCCCCGTTGTTACTCATTGGCCTTGAAGCCAGCGCGCCGTCGGAAGTGGTGGTTGTAAGCATGCAGAGATCTATATCCTTCATTACCTCGCTTACATCTTTCAAAGTTTTATCTGCCATGATTGTTTGTCGTTTTTATAATAGCAGATATTAAAATAATGCCAGACGTAGACTACCAGTGTGTTAAATCTTGATCCCAAACGACAACCCAAAACTCCGCCCATCCGAACTCCAAACGCCTGCGCCGGGATACATGGTGGGGCGTTTGGTGAAATATTGTTTATCGGTAATGTTGTTCACACCCATACGCAATGTGTAATTGCCGTTGATATGCAATGTTGCATTCAGGTCAAGGAGCCCGTAACCCGGCACTTTACCAATGGTGCCATTGGCGGAAGGCTCAACTGTGTTTAAGGGGTTGGCAAAATTGGAGCTTACGTAGCTGTATTGGCAGGTTACGGACAGTTTTTTATACAAAAGCTGCACACCATTCCGGGAAATCCAGGTTGGGACGCCTTCTACATTGTTGCCTGCTACGCTCGTATTTTCGCCATTTACAACCGCATTTCCTTTCGTGTAACTCGCGTCAAAATAGGAGGTTGAAGTAAAAATAGACAGTTCCGTGGGCGTGGATGACGTGTTGATGCGGAGTGGCACATATTCAATGTATGCTTCCACGCCACGTGTGCGCGTATCGCCGGTTACCGTGCGCAGAATGTACGCGTTTGCGCCTTCACGCATGGAAACGGTTCCCATCCTGTTGTTGATCAGAACCTGGAAAATGCCGATGTCGTACCGCAGGTTTTTCGTGCCTCCGCTGATGCCTGCTTCCACATTATAGCCATATGCGTCTTTCAGATTTTTATCCACTTTTTCCAAAACAGACCCTGGAATAATGTCCTTGAAAACAACCGGCCGATACGCCTGTGAAATGCCTCCGTAAATGCGGTTCTGGGGATCCAGCCTGTATTGCGAGCTTATTCCGAAAAGCGGAAAATTGTGTTTGATCTTGTTGGGAAGGTTTCCCGGATCATAATAACTAATCTTTCCCGTCATGTCCGTGGCGCCATTTTCATAACGCAATCCCGGTGAAACGGTCCACCTTGGCGTCAGATAGATCATGTTTTCCAGAAACAGCGCAACATTATTCGTCTTCATATAGAGATCTCTGCCAAAAGCCGGATCTGTCAATGTCAGATCAAAGTCGCTGCCGGTTGTGCCTTTGCCCAGTTGCCTTCTGCGCAGATTATTATGCATGATCTGCACGCCACCCGAAAGCACGTTTTTAAATCGGGCAATGTCATAATGATGTAAAATCCGAAGTTCGGAGGTGAAGCTTTTGAAATTATCAATATCAACCTGACGCGCTTTGTAAGATTTCGTTGCGGGATTAATTGTATCGGAAACATTGGCAAATGCATCAAACATGACGCTGTTCCGCGATCCGTAAACGCCGGAATTGGTAAACTTCAACTGTGTTTCCGGGCTGATCTGCCAATCCAGAACGATGGACGGAATGTAAATGTCGGGGTTAAAAAAGTTTCTCGAACGCGTCGATTGCCTCGGATCAGCCGCAAACATGGCGTCGGTCAGCGGGCCTGGAATTTGGTACACATAAGAAGAGCGTCCTAGTTCCGCTTTAATGCGCAGTGACCTGTTGAATTCATAAGCCAGACTTATAAACTGAGATTCCGCATCCGATTTGGCATTCCTTCTGTATCCGTTTGAATGTCGTGTTTGGTAATATGCCGAGTAAACAAGCTTCCCTACTTTGCCGCCAATGGCATTATAGGAGCTGAAAAGCCCGAAAGACCCCACCGAATTAATGCTTTCGAAGGAAAATGCTTTGGTTGTATCCGGACCTTTGGTCACATAATTGATCATACCGCCAAACTGCGCGCCATACTGCAGCGAAGAAGTGCCCCTTACCAGCTCAATGCGCTCGATGGATTCCATGGCCGGGCTGTAATGGCTGGCCGGATAACCGTACATATCGGAATTGGTGATGACGCCATTTTGCCGGATGTTGTATTCCCAGGAACGGTGCGGATCCAGCCCGCGGGTTGAAATGTTGATCTGATTTCCGCTTCCATCCATGTCATAGACAAACACGCCCGGAATCTTGGCGAAAATCTGTCGGCCCGTTTTTTCGGCGATGTTGCCGTTCACACCGCCCAGCTGGATTACTTCACTCTTTTTTCCCGCGTGAATGTAGGCGTTCTGGACATCGGGAAGGCTTTCGGTATGGATTACATTTTTACGTTCTTCAATCGTTACTTCGTTCAGGTCCAGCACTTTCTCGGCATCCTGTTTTTTATTTTGATTTTCCTGCGCAAATGCGACTCCCAAAGATCCCGAAAGCACAACCAGCGTAATAAGCGTAGATTTAATGTTCATCATTTATTATACTAATTCAAAAATTCAATATTGCTGTGTATGAGGGTGAAAAGTCCGCCAACTGTGCCAAAATTCCTGATATGCATTCACCCGTTTCAGATCTTCGCCATCCCCCGAAACACGTTTTCCGAGCAGATTGTAAGCAGCATTTTGCGCATATAGTGTATCATTCCGAACGGCAATCTCCTGACCGGCTGGCTTTTGAAATGCAAAAAAACTCTTGTTATCAGCTGCTATCACCACGGCGACCGGCGTCACCCCAACACGATCATTAATGACGCGCTGCTTAACCAGCTTATTCCAGTCAAATGCTTTGCTGTCTTTTCCGGCTTGCACACCCACGACCCAGGATTTCTCTTTCCAGGCAGTTGTATCCGTTTTGGTCAGCGTTGATTTTCCCTTTCCTGACTCATAGCGGCTCATGGAATCATATTTGGCTTGATAAGTCGGGTCGGGCTGCATGATTTTGCTATTGGGATGAAGTTTAAACCATTGCGAAACGGTGGTTTGCGTCGTTGGGAGTTCGGGCAGCATTTGTCCTTTTAGTGGTCCGGCAATGGCTTCCCCGTTCGCTTGTCTCCACCAGCTTCCGGTATTTTTGTCTTCAAACATGGCATTGAAATGATCCATTCCCACAAGTCTGAATTCGTCCGGCTTTCCTTCCACAATGGGCTCAAAAACTCTTCCCGTGCGGCAAACAGTGCAATAGGTTACTATCACCGGTTTACCGCCGAGCACGTCGCGCACCTGATGATGGTAACCGATAAATTGGATGGGATATGCTTTGGCCTCACCATTAGCTTCGACGCCAATCACGAGGCGTTCGTCTTTCACTTTATTTTGAGAAGCATTGTGTAAAATCACTTGGGAAGGCTGATAGAACATTGTATCAGCCGCCATTTCATAGTTTGTGCCATAGGTCACCGCCCCCGCAACAAACAGCAAAATCAATGTTACCCACTTTTTGTTTCCAGATAATGCCGTGGTGCAGCCTGCAATGATCATCAGCCAGAAAACGATCCGGAAAGCCCATCGCCACGAATGCAGAAAGTAAGCGATTTCAATGCTGTTCATCCGCTGACTTCCCGGCATCGGCATAATAAAATACACCTTTGCGATCTCGTATAGGATGATTCCCGCAATGCCCAGGTAAAGTAATTTTCTCATATATAGGAAGGTCTGAATTGCTGTATCAGTGATAGTTTAAGAAAAAAGAAACGGATTCGCCATATGGCAAATCCGTTTGCCTAATTATTAACCTATGATAATATACTATCTTTATTTGCTTCTGGCAGTGACGATCAGCGCCACCAGGAACGGGATCGTGAACACAAGTAATGCATTCCCGAAACCTCCCAAAACCGCCACCAGCGAGCCAATGAAAAACACCGCCGTGGCCGTAAAGAACCTTCCCACATTAAAGCAAAAGCCCGTTGCCGTTCCCCGGATCGAAACCGGGAACAGCTCAGGAATATAACTTGACAACGCGCCCTGGCTGATCCCAAAACAGAAAGCCAGCAAGGCTGTTTCAAAGTAAATGATGCTGGAAAATGTGCTGTTGGTCAAAAACAAAATGCAGCACATGATCAGACAAGTGCCAAAAGTGAACATTAAGGTGGCTTTTTTACCAAATTTATTAATCAAAATCCCGGAAAAAATCCCGCCGGTA
Organism: Dyadobacter fanqingshengii; assembly: GCF_023822005.2. Lineage (GTDB taxonomy): Bacteria > Bacteroidota > Bacteroidia > Cytophagales > Spirosomataceae > Dyadobacter > Dyadobacter fanqingshengii. Next base: position 5,600,121 of record NZ_CP098806.1, on the reverse strand, counting down.
ATGCCGCCTATGCCCAGCAAAATCATCACCAACCCCCGCTCCTTCTGACCGTCCTGACCTGCTGCTAGCAATGTCTGCACCCAAGTTGGTAACCATGAGAAAATCCCCCAAAGCCCGATCAGCACGGAACCGAAAATCAGAGAACCGGAAAGCAAATTGGCTCGGTTGCTTTCAAAAAACAGGCCTTCCGGCTTTTTGGTGTTAGTTTTTGTCAAACGCCATTTGTCCGATTCGGGTAGCAGGAAAAACACCAGCACAGCAATAACAACCGGGATTACGCCCACTGCAAAAGCACTTCTCCAATCTGAGAAAATCAGGTTCAGGCTGCCTGTTGTTACAATCCCAACCGGAAAGAAAACGGCCAGAATTCCCAGCATAACCGCTTTATTTTTGTCTTGCCAAATCTCTGAAATGTAAACGGTGGTGATCAGCAAAACGCCGCCTATGCCCATCCCGGCAAAAAACCGCAATGCCAGCAAGCTGTACCAATCCGGAACAATGGTTACGAGGCAAGTGGAAACGCCATAAAGCCCAACGACCAATGTCAGTGATTTCACCCGTCCGATGCGGTCGCTGACAAAGCCAAACAAAAGGCCGCCGACCATCCAGCCATACAGGAATATCGCATTCACATAAGCGCCGATCTCACCAAGTTCAGCCTGGGAAACTGCCTGCCCTTTGAGTTCAGGAATGGCAACGGGCAAGTAAACCGACATCAATGTAGAAACCGTCCCGCTCATCATGTAACTCACTACGCATAAGCCAAATGCGAGCCATTTCGAGCTTGTTTTCTTTTCTTCCAGATTGGTTAGTTCCAATGTTTCCATGTGCTTTTTGAAGCTGATATTATCTGAAAAGCTGATCGAAATTGAGACTCACATAATATAATCCGCCCACTGCCGGAGAGCCGTATGCCTGCACAATGTATTGGTTTGTCAAATTCGATGCACCCAGTTTTACGATCGTTTTCAGGCTTGGAATGCGATAGCTAACTTGTGCATCCAGCAAGTTGTAGCTCTTCACTTTGCCCGGCTGCATTTCGGTGAATGTGCCATACCAGTCGAAGCTGCTTTGCCAGTGCCATGCCACATTAAATCCGATTTTGTCAGTCACTTTAGAATTTCCGAAGATCACGTTGGTTTTCCATTCCGGCGTGTTGAATGCGGGAACGTTGTTTTGATCTGCGTCGCCAATGTTGAAATCGATCCAGGTTGCGTTGGCACTGATCTTGTAATTTTTGGGAAGCGAGTAAGTCAGTCCCGCGCTTACGCCTTGAATTGAAACTTTATCGGCTGCATTGGTATAAAGTTGAAAAAGCTGTCTATCGGCTCCCAACAATTCAGCAGCAGCAGCTGGATTCACTTTTCCATCCGGCAAAAGAATGTCTGATTTCGCCCTCGCCACAACGGTGTTGATCATGAAATCCGTGTATTGGCTATAATAGTAATTGACGTCAAATAGCAGTTTTTTAGCAATGATTCCTTTATAACCAAACTCATAGCTTTTCACTTTTTCCGATTTGATATAAGGAACATTTGATTTCACCAGCTTGTCTTTATTGTTGGCAACGGCTTGTGGAAATGGCGTTCCTTTCGCCATATCAGCGCCAAAAGCACTTGCAAATGCCCCGAAAGAAGCAATGGTCACCGAGTTTTCATAAGCATTCAATCCGGCAGAGTTAACCGGCGCACCACCCAGAATGATGATCGGGCCTACATTCAGTTTAATGTATTGATCGCCAATGGTCGGGTTGCGGAAACCGGTCTGGTAGGAAGCGCGGAAATGATGGTTTTCATTCGGAGAAATAACCGCCGATGCGCGTGGCGTAAAACGGCCGTCAAAATTCTCATTCTTATCATAACGCCCCGAAACAGTCAGTTTCAAAACATCTTTCCAGAGCGATTTGGAAGCTTGGGCAAAAACACCGTATTCTTCATTAGTGAGGTTTTTGTCTTTATCATCAAAAAGCGTCCCGCCCGTGTTCAGATAATATTTGCGATAATTTCCGCCTACCTGGAAGTTGATGAACTTTAATACTGAACTGAAATCATACATTCCTTCCACATGGCGCAGGCTGCATTCGCTAAGAATTCCGGCACCGGCCAATCCGCGCGTCTGGATCAGGCGATCTTTGGCGGTGTTATATTCGCTGGATCCGGGCAAAATCCGGCCCTGATCCGCAAAAGCGCGTGCCAGAGAATGGTCTTTGCCCGTTACTGAGGCAACGGCACCATTGTAAGCAGCCGTATATCTTTCAAACCAGGTTGCATCGGCTTTGTCGGGAGTAACTGTGTTTCCTGCAAGGTCTTTTACCCAGGTTCTGTTGATCTGCTGACCCAATGCGCGGGTATTATATGAGTTTGTCGAACGCTCCTGATTGGAGTAAGCGCGAATGTAAAAGTTGCTTCCTTTCAGTTCGATCCTGTGTTGGATAAATTTGAAATCATTGATTACGAAGCGGTTACTGCCCGTATATTGCGCCGTTCCCTGATTGAAATTCCCCTGATAAATGGCTTCCAGCTTGTCGGTAATGCGGTAATGCAATGCGCCGAGCAGTTTCAGGCTGTAAACGCCATAAGTTGCCAGATCTTTTTCTTCATAACCTGTGCGGGAAACACGTCCGATGTTTGGAATTGTTTGTGCCACTTCATCGCCGTAAATGTTCAGCGCGTTTTTGCCGGGGTTGTTAGGGCCTCGGTTTGCTGCTGGTGTGTTGGGGTCAATGTCGGTGTAATCGTTTGCATACCAGTCTGTTCCTTTCAAGTAGGATGCGGCTGCCTTAAATGCAAATTTGTTGTTGAATGCTTTGGCATAACGAACAGCCAGGTCATACATTGGTTTTGCGCCCAGATCAGTTCCGTCGCCAATGTGGTTGACGCCAAATTTCGTTTGCGCGCTTAACCCCTGATATTCAAATGGATTTTTAGTGCGTGTATTAAGCATGCCGTTGAAAGCGATAGGACCATATAACGCGGAGGCTGCGCCTGGAATAAGTTCTGCGCTTTCTACGTCAATATCATGAGGGCCAAAAAGATTTCCCATCGCAAAACCGAGTCCTGAGGGCTGATTATCAACGCCGTCCACCAGTTGCAGGAAACGGCTGTTGCCCGTTGTATTGAATCCCCGTGTGTTAATTTGCTTATAAGTAAGGCTGCTGGTAACCATATCCAGCGATTTCATATTGACCAATCCATCAAAATAATTGGCGGATGGCGTTTGCTGAACGGCACGGGAGTCCATTTTTTCAATGCTGACCGGTGAACGCAGAATGCTCTCTTCCACCCGCGACGCTGTAACCACCACCTGATTAAGTTCTTCTGCCGAAGGCACAAGATTCACATTAATTGCCTGAGCAGAAGCTACTTCCACTTCCTGACGCGCATAACCGATCAGCGAAACCACCAGCGTGGCGGGGATGTTGGTTTTCAATTCAAAAAGTCCTTCCGAATTCGTAACAGCGCCTGTGTTCTTGCCCTTTACAGAAACGGAAACACCCGAAAGTGGCTTTTGGCTGTCATTGTCGATAATGTGCCCTGAAAGCTGCGTGGATTGTGCCAATGTGCTTTGCACGAAAAACACGCAGAGTAGTGAAAGCAATAAAAGTAGAGTTCTTTTCATAGAGGAGTTGAATTTATGAGGGTTGTTTTTGTTGTTTCAAATGGTCGTAACCGTTGGCCAGCCTGTTGTAACCGTTGTCTACCAGGCGTTGGCCGAGGCCTTTATAAAAATCAGGATTGGAAGGCGCAATGGTGGCCATTCCGTCTACATAGCGGTTGTACAGGCAAAACAGGGCTGCTATCAGCACTGTGTCGTGAATTTCAATGTCCGTCGCACCATTGTCTTTGGCAGTTGCAATAGCTTCCGGCGTTACGGCTTTTCCGCTCACCTGAACTTGCCTGGCTATTTTCAGCAAGGCTTTCATTTTATCGCTTACCGGCGTGGCATCAATGTCCTGCTTCATGATTTCGCAGGTTTCGGTGTCGCCTATCAGCAGATCAGCGGCGGCAGTGTGTGCAGCAGTGCAAAACTTACATTCGTTATTGTGCGAAACGATCGTCGCGATCAGCTCCCTTTCGCCGGGAGTCAATGTGGATTCGCCTCTCAGGATAAATTGCGTGAGTTCGCGGATCGGCGCGGCGGTTTCCTTGTTGTATTCCAGCAGACCTGTTATTCCCGGCAAATGTTCCGGCAATGGTATATGTGGCATTGCTATTAAGTGAAAGTGATTTTGGATAAATTATTCAGCTACTTTTTCAACCGAAGGAATGTAACCCTGGAAGGCCATACGTTGACCCATTGCACGGTAATCCTCGTTTTCCTGAGGCGCCCAGGTGCCCAGCCCATCCACGTAGCGATTGAACATGCAGAATGATGCGGCAATCAAAACCGTGTCATGGATTTCGCGGTCGATGGCGCCTTCTGCGCGGGCAGCGGCAACGTCTTCTTCGGAAACTTCCTTACCGCTTTTCTGCACTTTGGCGGCAATATTGAGCAATGCACGCAGTTTTGGCGTCACAGGAATTTCCTGAAAACCATTTCGGATGTCAGCGATTTGGTCCAGATCGCAAGCCAAATGCGCCATCGCAGCCGAAGCATGCGACATGTGGCAAAACTTGCAGTCGTTCAAATGGGAGACGTAAGCGGCAATGAGTTCACGTTCGGCACTGGTGAGCGGTGACTCGCCGCGCAGCAGGGTGTCTGCAAGCCAGCGAAGCGATGAAGCCGTTTCCGGACGGAAATTGAATAGGCCGACGATCCCCGGAAGTGATTCGTCAGGCAATGTGATATGCGCCATTTTGAAAAAATCTGTTGTTAGTAAAAGATTTCTTCTCCTTTTGCAGCCGGACCAAAAACAGCCAATCTATGCTGATTTAAGGTTCAACTTTGAAACACTTCCATAGAAATGCGGTCAAACAGGAGACTTGAAATGATGTTACTAAGCCAGATCGGGTGGCGGCGAGGGAATGGTAAAATGTCTTTCGGACAAAGTGAAATGTGCTGATGATACAGCAACTTCCTGGGCAGGCGCCCATTCGAGTAAATAAAATACATGTTTCCTGTCCTGGGACATGTATTCTTTTACAAAATTTTTGAGAATGTTGGAATGCTGATCCTTCTGCGGATTGGGCGCATTGCCGGTTACCTGATCATTGATTTTGGTAGCCAAGTCACTGAAACGTTCGCGGGCGCCCTGATCAAACTCGCATTGCACATAAAGCGTATCGTTGATCAGCTGGCGGCTTTTCATTTGATAATAACGCCCTTCATGCAAAATCTGACCTTCAACCTGTTCCGGTGCATCCCAGTTGGTCTGGTAAGGAACGGCAACCGGCACTTTAATAACAATGTTCTGCGAATTTTCTGACTGATGAATCAGGTCCTTTCCGCGCTCACTAATGGTATGCGTTTCTTCCGACAGGTAAACTATCGAATAGCCTACCATGTTGTAAAGCAGCAACCCCAAAAGCAGTATGGATAAAATCCTGCGCAATGTTGTAATATTAAAATTTGGTCAGAATATGCAAATGTATAAAAAGCAACAGGAATAGCAAATAGCCCATTGCCTTTTCATTACTTTTAAGTTCAAATCAGTACGTGGCCCTTCCTCCGGAGAGATCGAATGTGAAGCCAGTGGTGAAACTATTTTCCGCAGAAACAATGAATGCGGCCATATTAGCAGCTTCTTCCAGCGTTCCACAGCGTCGCATCGGAATTTTATCCGTCATATATTTCACCTGCGCATCGGGCATAGCGTGCACCAGCGGCGTTTCAATCACAGCCGGGGCCAACGCATTAATGGTTATTCCCGTTTCCGCATATTCTTTTCCCTGGACTTTGGTCATGCCGATAACAGCAGCCTTTGAAGCGGAATAAGCCAGCATTCCGGCATTTCCTTCCTTTCCGGCAATGGAGGCAATGTGTAAAATGCGGCCGTAATGATTGGCCAGCATGTGCGGCAGAACGGCCTTTGAAGTATAAAAGCTGCCCATGAAATTAATGTCGAACACCTTTTTAATGTTTTCCGTGCTCACTTCGTGACTTTTGACATTGGTAGCGCCTGTTATTCCTGCGCAATTGATCAGAATGTCAATTTTTCCAAAGCGTTCGATGATCTGTTCCACGGCTTTTTCTACCATTTCCTGGTCGGTAACATCAACGCTGACAAACTCTTCCTTGTCGGGATTGCCAATAAATTCTTCATGTAGGGCTGCTGTATTCTGATCGAAAAGACCGACATAAGCTCCTTCATTCAAAAGCTTATGGGCAATCACAAGTCCCAAGCCGGAGGCAGCTCCTGTGATAATTGCAACTTGTGCATCAAAACCGATTTTCATGGATTTTTTATAAACGTTAAGTAACTTGGCTATGGGCCAAGTTTAAAAGCATTGTTTTTGTGCTTTTTAATCGTTTATACTACAAATGCAGGTCGAATGAAGGGAAATTTTGTAAGATTGGAGAATCGCGGGCGGTTTGCAAGCCGTGAATTGCGATGAAAAATATAAAAGCGGACTAAACAACTTCATTTTCATATGAAAGTTATTTGTCCGCTTTATAAGTGAAAATCCGAAGAGAAATTGATTTGCAATGAAGCCGTTATTATCCTTTTTGCAAATTATAAACAGGATTGAGTTTTTATACTAATTCCCTTTCAAATTGCAAGCCAATGTGGGCTGCGGGGAAACTCAATACGGAATTGAATTCATTAACTGCTTGATTTACCTGCCTCTGTGTGATCCCGCTATATTCCATCACCAGTAATTTTGCTTGTTGCGTTGTCAGCCTTTTCAGCTTCCAAAACTGCGGATGATTAATACCAATGGGTGCACGGAAATATTTTTCCTTCGGCTCCCTGATCAATATTTCGTATTCTGTGCTGCGTTGTGGATTGTCGTGCAGGAAATAACCTTTGACTATGACTTTGACCTCTCGTCCGCTTTTTAATTGAAAAATTTTCTCGTGTATCATGACTGGCTATGTTTAAGAATTTTCGGAATGCGCTGATGTGGTTATACATCAACAGCATTACAAACTTTGCCAGACAAAATGATTATTTCCCAAAAAGATGAGCAAACGGTCGTCTCAGTTAGTGTGCGGTCACTTTCAAGGGATTAGTCAACCAGGTGACCCACGAATTGTGCTTTGTTATCCAGGATTTTCCCACCCCGGCGAAAGCCCAGCGCACAAGCCTCGCCTGCGTAGAAGACGCCCGCCTGATACGAATTTCCGGCCCCATCGGTTGGAAAATCCAAGTATTCCTGATAGATCTTTTGCTGATCATCGTATTCACCGTCAACGGTTTCCAGCACTTCGCCTCCTTTTTCGAGGATCGAAACATTAGCTCCTTCACGACCGAAAAGCACTTTTCGCACTGATTTTTTATGCGGCAATGCATATCGCTCCGTTTGAAGCAGCAGCGGGTGATATGGGTAAAGGTCCCACAAGACTTTAAGAATATATTTCGATTGAAACAAAAGCGTATAGGCCGGATTGAGGATCACAGCTTTTCGATTTTTCACAATTTCAGTAAGCATGACAGCCAGCTCCGGTTCATCATTGCCGATATACTCCCAGGGAACAAGCTTAAACCAAAAATCAAAGCGCAGAAAGTCATTGGAGTCTGGCACCATTTTGAAAATGCCTTCGCCATTGGAAAACTCAACTTCCTCTATATAAGCAAAATCCGTGTCAAATCCAGCCTCCCTTGCGGCTTCGGTTAGTAAAGCAACATTGGTGTCGTCCTCCGGGTAACCGCGCATGGTGGAGAACAGAATAGAGGCGTCCAGATCATTATTTGCCTCTTTGAGGAAACGAAATTGGTTTATGAGCGTCTCATAAAGTGTGTTGAACTGCTGCGATTCGTCCAGCCCGTTCATGCGCAAATGCGCCCACTGCACAACAGCCGTTTCGGGAATACAGGTGGCTGTATCCGCATTGAACTCGATCAGTTTAACAGGCTCGCCGTCGATGCCGCCGGCCAGGTCGAAACGGCCATATAAGTGAATGTGGCGGTCGTCCTGCCAGGAGAGCTCGATCAGTTCTCTGAGGTTTTCAGGAATGCCCATTTCTTTATAAAGCTGGTTATCAATGGCATATTGCCCGGCTTCAACCAGCATTTCATACAATGTTCCGGCAGCCTCGTAATATTGAACAGCCTGCTCCTCGTTAACGACAACGACGTCGCTCACCACATAAGGAGCCGTGTCGGCACCCAGCATCCAATCCCAGCCCACTTTTTGTAGCCCTTGTTCCGGGTGATTGGGAAGCGATTTTAATTTGATCATAATCCTGATTTTAACCTCCGCTTCTGCCTGAGGAACGTCCGAAGAAACCATTTCTGCCGCCTTTGGGACGGGAAGTCACCATGCGGGTTGTGCGGGAAGCATTGGCCTGCTGCACAGCGCCTTGCGACTTGCTATAAGCGTTAGGATCTGCGTAAAATCCTCTGGCGGCACTGCCGTTTCCACGATAGTTGTTCATGTAGGCATTGTTGGAACTTCTTCCAAGCATATAACCCATCCCGCCGTATAAAAGCATGGTAGACAGGCCGCTATGGTGCCCCACGGAAGATTGGTTGTTGCGAATTTCATCGTCGATCAACGCTTTGGCTGCGGCTGTGCTCAGCGAATCGGTGTGGCCATCGAGATAAGTGACAATGGCAACGGACTTGTCTGCTTCAACGCTTTCTTCATCTGTGATCTTGAATTCTCCGGGCTTAACCTCCTTAATGTGCGAGCGGATGCCTTTGGAATAATTGGTCTCTTCGTAACTGTAAGCTTCTTCGTCTTCATTGGAACCGCATCCCGTCATTCCGATCCCGGACGATAAAATGGTGAGTGCCAATGCGCTGCTGATGCTTATATCTTTGGCCCTTTTGAGGAAAGAACCCTTTCGTAATTGCGTCATTTGATTAGGTTTTTAGCTGATGATATCAAAAATAAAGATTTAAGGCTCCGATAAAAAGCTTAATGCGTTCGAATGGTTGAATTTACCGACTTTAAAATCCTTATCTACTATAAACGGTTTAATGTCATTTATACTATAAAATAAAAAAGCATAACCAACCTTCACAGGTGCTGATTATGCTCTTCAAAATAATCTTTTATTCAATTATCAGGCCTTTTTCGCGATCTTTTCCAGCGCGCCGACCAGTTTATCCAGATCACTGATCTTGGTATAAACATGAGGTGTAACCCGCACACAATGAATGTTTTCCCAATTAATGCCCACCGTATGGATCTGGTGATCTTTCATCAATTTGCTATCCAGTTCCTCGGGCTTCATGCCATCAATGCTCACGCCGGCAATGGCGCAGGAATATTCGGGTTTCAGTGACGTATGGATCTTTACGCCTGGAATTTGCAGTGCTTTTTCAGCCCAGTATTTTTTCAGATAATGCACCCGCTCCTGCTTTCTTTTGGAGCCGATGCCCTCCTGGAAATTAATGGCTTCACCAATGGCTTGTTCAATGCAAAAACTCCGTGTTCCTAATGTTTCGAACTTGCGGATATTCTTGCTTTTGGGCTGGCTGTTGCATAGTAACGGCCATATTTTTTCAATTTTCTCTTTCTTGATCCACATCATGCCGCTTCCCACGGGTGCGCTCAAAAACTTGTGCAGGCTCGTCCCAAAATAGTCGCAATCCAGGTCGGGGATTTTGTAATCCAGCAAACCAAATGTATGCGCACCATCCACAACCACCTCAATGCCTTTACTATGCGCCATATCGCAGATCTTTTTCACCGGCATAATCTGCCCAACCCAGTTGATAATGTGCGTAACGTGAATGATCCTGGTCTTTGGCGTAACCGCGTCGGCATATGCTTTCACAATCTGCTCGTCGTTTTCAATCGGAAAATCAAATGATAACTGCTTGTAAACCAATCCATCCCGCATTTCCCTTTGCTTCCATGCCTGGATCATGTTCGGATAATCCTGAATGGTGCCAATGATCTCGTCGCCTTTTTCAAGCGGCAGACCGAAAATAATGGTGTTAAGCGCCTCGGTCGCATTCCGGTTAATCGCTATTTCTTCTGCATCGCAACCGGCTAGTTTGGCCAGACGCTGGCGGAGGGGTTCGCGACCTTTATCAATGATCCGCCACATGTAATAGGAAGGTCCCTGCGCGGCGGCTTTATTGTATTTTCCCAAAGCTTCCTGCACCGCAATCGGAGAAGGTGAAACGCCGCCGTTATTGAGGATAATGATCTCGCTCTTGCTCGCCGTGTAAGCATCCTGAATCACCGACCAGTAATCTTCATTGTCTGCACTGTTATCATTCCAGAGCTTTTCGGCTTCGCTGAAATGTTCGGCGTGCAGTTCATTATAAAGACTGTTGAGACCAAAGGCGCCAAAGCCAATGGCCGCGCTCTTTCGGAAAAAGGACCGGCGGTTGTTCATAAAAAATGATTTATAGGAATAGTAATTGAGTGAGCTACAATTTATTAATTAATAGCGTCAATCCCAATCATTACAGAACGAACCCATCCTTCACCGTTCCCATAAGCAGCCAGTCATAAGTGTTGACGGGCACCGGCATTGCATATTCATCCAGTTGCAGATACATCAGGTGCAGGTGCGTGGGAGATCGTTTTTGATAAGCATTATAACCGGAGCGGCCCATTTCCGCAATTTTATCACCAGCATTCACCCATTGTCCGGGCTGCACTTCAACCATGTTGTTGTGCGCGTAGTAGAAAAGGCCGTCGAGGCAGGGATCGTAAATCCAGATCCAGTTTCCGCCACGAAATTCGCTGTTGTATTTCCAGCCCGTTTCTGTGGCAATAACAACGCCTGAGGTAAATGACAGGACGTCAACGGCTTTCCATGTCCGGTCGTCCAGATTATCCTGGTCTTTGTCTTTGATGAAAAGGTCGTGCGCAGGATGGCTTCCTTTTACTTCGTTGTCAAAAAGATCAAAACCATCTCCCCGGTAACCTCTCCCCCGACCGCCAATGGATTCGCGCGGCGTGTAACCTTTGACAGGATAAACAAAATAGGACGAGTCAATTGCGCGGCAAGTGTCTCTTTTAAATTCACTTCGGATTTGCTGCATTACAGTGCGGAAAGCCAGGCGCCCAGAGTCCGGCGAGATCACATTGTCCCGGATGTCGAGCTGCATCTGGTTGAATGCAGCACAGTATTCGGTCATTTTTTCGGAAGGCTTGTCTTCATTGACCCAGCCGCAAATGCTGAGGATCAAGACAATTCCGGCAATTCTTTTTACTGTCATCAACAATGCATTTACCATTGATCCTTTGTGTCTCACTGATCGGTTTAATTGAAAAACGTTAGTTATCTGCGCTTTCTGAACTTAAAATCTTACAAATGTATTTCATATACATTAAAAAGACGCATTCCGAAGCTTTAATCCATGAACACTAAATTTACTATACAATGCAAAACCGTCGTTTTGGACGTAGTGGCTGGCAGATCAGCGAAATAGGTTATGGAATGTGGGGACTTGCAGGCTGGACCGGCTCCGACCGTAAGGAAACAGATGACTCGCTTAATCTGGCCGTTGAATCGGGCGTTAATTTCTTTGACACAGCCTGGGGATATGGCGAAGGCCTCAGCGAGCGCATCCTAGGCGACCTGATCCGCCGTTACCCGGACCGCAAATTGTATGCTGCCACCAAAATTCCACCAAAAAACCGCCAATGGCCATCGAAGCCTGGCTCCTCTTTAAAAGATGTGTTCCCTGCGGATTACATTGTGGAATACACGGAGAAAAGTCTTCAAAATTTGGGCACAGAACGCATTGACTTGCTTCAATTCCATGTTTGGGAAGATAGCTGGGCGCAGGAAGATGAGTGGAAAGAAGCCATTCAAAAACTCACGCAGGAAGGAAAAGTGGAACGTTGGGGCATCAGCGTGAACCGTTGGGAGCCGGATAATGTGCTAAAAACGCTTGAAACTGGCTTGATAGACGCCGTTCAGGTTATTTACAATATTTTTGATCAGGCACCGGAAGACAATCTTTTCCCGCTTTGCAAGAAACTGGATATCGGCGTCATATCCCGCGTTCCGTTTGATGAAGGAACATTAACGGGCACACTGACCAAAGAAACAACATTCCCGGCCGACGACTGGCGTTCAACTTACTTCGTGCCTGAAAACCTGAATTCCAGCGTTGATCATGCCGAAGCTTTGAAAGCAGACATCCCGGAAGGCATGACAATGCCCGAGCTCGCATTAAGATTTATACTGAACAATCCGGACGTGCATACCACGATCCCGGGTATGCGCAAGTTACCGCACGTACGATCCAATGTTTCCGCCAGCGATGGCAAGTTACTCGATCCTAAACTGGCCGAAAAGTTGAAACAACACCGTTGGGATCGTTCTCCAACGCAATGGTCACAATAGATTTTTCACAATTGAATGCATTGAAAACCTCTCCTTCCCGGAGAGGTTTTTTTTATTTATACAGACCGCTATCCACAGAAAAGCGCCCCGGCCCGGTGAGAAACAAGGTCACATATACGATCAGAAACGACAACGCGTGTTCTTTTTTGTCAAATGGATCTTCCGCATGAATCACGAGCAGCACAACGACCATTGTAAAAATCAACGGAATCAACACCGCCCGGCTGAAAAGTCCCAGGATCAGCAAAATGGAGCAGCCGAACTCGGCAAAAATGGTCAGATAAAGTGAAAGCTCCTCCCCTATTCCAATCGGATCCGCGAATGAATGATCGCCTGCCAGCAGATTTTGCAGCTTAGCATAGCCGTGTGTGAGCATGAGCAACGAAAAGCCTACACGCAAAATCAAAACACCCCAATCGGCCGGCGCCGGAAGCTTCATTGGTTTCAAAAATTTCTTCAGCATAGTTATAATGAGTTATTCAGTAAGTGGAAATGATACAAAAATCTTTCCAGTTCATAGCAATCTGTCTAACTGAAAGTCACGCCCGGATAGTTTCCAAAAAGATTTTTTTATGAATCGAATTAAAATTTACTGTTTGTCAAGTTATATTTTTAGATTTGTCTAAATTAATATTCAGGATCAATTAAATATAAGATTAAGTATATATGAAGTTACTCATACTAATGCTTTTTTGCACACTCAGCTTACCAAGCATTGCGCAGCACACACTTTCCGGAAAGGTGATTCTGGAAGATGGCAGCGGAACAGCATTTGGTGCCTCGATCTATATTAACGAATTGAAAACCGGAGCAACGGCCGACTCGCTCGGGCACTACAAAATAGCAGGCATTCCAAACGGAAATTATTCAATCCGCGTAAGCTTCATTTCCATGCCATCCATTACCGAGAAGAATGTGCGCATTGAAAAGGATGTGGTTCGTGATTTTGTGCTGAAATCCGGCGCGAATGCTTTGGAGGAAGTGGTGGTTACCGGCACAATGAAAGAAGTTTCAAAACTCGACAGCCCTGTTCCGGTTGACATTATTACCGCCAAATTCATTTACAAAAACCCGGTTCCCAGCATTTTCGAAGGCCTTAGCTACGTCAACGGCGTGCGTCCGCAGCTCAATTGCAATGTGTGCAGCACCGGCGACATTCACATCAACGGATTGGAAGGCCCTTACACCATGGTGCTCATCGACGGCATGCCCATGGTCAGCGGACTTTCCACAGTTTATGGTTTGTCAGGAATCCCAAACAGCCTGATCGAAAGAGTTGAAATTGTAAAAGGCCCGGCTTCAACGCTTTATGGCTCGGAAGCGGTTGGTGGCTTGATCAACATTATCACAAAAAATCCTTCCAAAGCGCCTATATTTTCTGCGGATGCATTCAGCACTTCCTGGCTGGATTACAATGTGGACCTGGGCGTGAAATTAACAGCTGGTTCAAAGGCCAGTGCGCTGCTGGGTGTGAGTTATTTCAATTATCAAAATCCCATCGACAACAACAAAGACGGCTTCACGGATCTGACATTACAGAATCGTATCTCAGTTTTCAACAAATGGTCCTTTAACAGAAAAAATAACCGCCAGGCGAGCATCGCAGCACGTTACTATTACGAAGATCGCTGGGGCGGGCAAATGAATTGGAACAAGACATTTCGCGGCGGAAACGAAGTTTATGGGGAAAGCATTTATACAAAACGCTTTGAAGTCTTAGGAACTTACCAGCTTCCCATGTCCGAAAAAGTGACTTTGCAATATTCATTCAGTTCTCACAATCAGAATTCAACCTATGGCAATGTCATTTTTAATGCGGATCAGAAAATAGCATTTGCGCAGCTTTTGTGGGATAAGGAAATCGGCAGGCATAACCTGCTTTTTGGCACGCCCTTTCGCTATACATTTTATAATGATAACACCACCGCGACGCGATTTCTGGACGGCAAAGATCATCCCGACAAAATATTATTACCCGGAATTTTCATCCAGGACGAGATCAAAGCCGGGGCACATGCGCTGTTGCTGGGCGCCAGATATGACTATAACAGCCGCCACGGAAGCATTTTTACGCCACGACTGGCCTATAAATACAAATTTAACCAAACCGATGTCGTCAGGCTGAACATTGGCCGGGGTTTCCGGATTGTGAACCTGTTCACCGAAGATCACGCGGCATTAACCGGTTCACGGCAGGTTATCTTAAAAGAAGCCCTTGATCCTGAGCAAAGCTGGAATGTGAATGTGAATTATGTCAAAAAGATCGTGACCGGAAGCTCTTTCATCGGCTTCGATGCTTCTATTTTCTACACCCATTTCACAAACCGGATCCTGCCCGATTACGACACTAATCCCAATGAGATCATTTACGACAATCTGGACGGTTATGCAGTTTCAAAGGGCATCAATCTAAACCTGGATTTCAACTTCCCCTTCCCATTAAAAATTATTGCCGGAGCCACTTATATGGAGAATTTTCAAAAGGAAAACGGCGTCCGGTTCCGGCCTGTGCTGACCGAAAAATATACCGGCGTCTGGTCTGTTTCCTACGAGTTTCAAAAATCAGGCATTTCCTTCGATTATACGGGGAACATTTATGGCCCCATGCGGCTTCCTGTGCTAAGTGAAGAGGATCCGCGCGCAAGGATTTCCCCCGTTTGGTCCTTACAAAACATACAGGTTACTAAAAAATTTGATAATGGTCTGGAAATATACGGCGGGGTGAAAAACCTGTTAAATTTCACGCCACCCGCCAATTCCATCGCGCGTTCAAATGATCCGTTCGACAAGAGTGTAAAGTTTGATGATCATGGTCAGGTGATCGCAACGCCCGATAATCCTTACCGTTTGACATTCGACCCGTCCTATGTTTTTGCACCGAACCAAGGCATCAGGGGTTTTCTCGGCATGCGTTATACGTTACGGTAATAGGCAACAAGAATTTTATCCAAGAAGCTATTTCTGAAAAATGGGGTTAAAAGTCCCAGCCGATATTTCCGGCCGGGACTTTTTTTTATAATGAAGCTGCGCCAGCTGCCGCTACTTCGTGATCATCGTCTACTGTGCTGCCACTGACACCGATTGCACCAATAATTTCTCCGCCGGAATTCTTAATGATAACACCGCCAGGGAACGTTATCAGCCCTCCATTAGAATGCTCAATGTTAAAAAGTGGCTCGCCAGGCTGTACCAGCGGACTCAGTGCGGCAGTGTCCATAGTGAACCAGACGGCCGTTTTGGCCTTTTTTTGAGCAATATCAGCCGAACCTAACCAGGCTCCGTCCATGCGTGCAAAAGCCACAATATTAGCCCCCGTGTCCACTACACAGATATTCATTTTGGTATTGAGTTCCGCTGCTTTTATTTTTGCCGCGTCAATAATAGCTTCTGCTTGTTCCAATGAAATGTTCATGATCTTCCTGTTTTAGGATTTAAAAATAGATTACTTATTTGCCTCTTATCGATGCAGAAATTAAAAAGATTTACCGTAAAAAGACCATACCCTTGTACCCAAGTGCATTTTTACATGACAAATTTTATTGAAGGTGAAAACCGCTTGCCAAGATTAATTATGATTATTCAAAGATGAAATTCCTTTATAATATTGATATTCATTGATTTGAATAAATTTTGATTGTATATTTGTCGCATCAACTATTTAACACTACATAATCATGGCATTAACGAAACAATTTGTAAAGAGTAAATCCCTTTATAAAGTAACATTTACAGTTCCTGCGGAAGCAGCAGTTGAAGCAAAAAAAGTTGCACTGGTTGGTGAATTCAACGGATGGAATCCTGAGGAAGCGATCGCATTGAAAAAACAAAAAGACGGGTCATTCAAAGCTAGCCTTGAGTTGGCTTCGGGTGAATATCAATTCCGTTACATTCTTGACGACGCGAAATGGGAAAACGACTGGGCAGCAGATAAATACGTAGCTGCTGGCGTTGACGCAACTGCTGAAAACTCGGTTGTCGTATTGTAATCTACTATTGCTCTCGGGCATAAAAAAACACCGGAAGTATCGCTACTCTCCGGTGTTTTTGTTTTTATATCATGCTAAAAATCTTTTTTTTTACAACATTAGATCGCGAAGTTGTCACTTTCCACATACGCTTTGATCAGCGCCTCTTCTCCCTCTTTACCCGGCGAAAAATTGCCGTGTTCCATGCCCATTATGAACGATTTGTTTTCCTTTTTGCTGCGGTCGTAAATGTATTTGAAAATGTTTTTGTAATTGATTTCACCCGTTGTCGGCTCTTTACGGCCCGGCTCATCCCCTATCTGGAAATAATCAATTTCACTCCAAGTTCTGTCAATGTTGTAGAGCAAGCGGCCTTCGTTTTTCTGCATGTGATAAATGTCGTACAGAATTTTGCAGGATTTACTGTTCACCCCGCGGCATATTTCATAAGTCTGATCGGAAGTTCTCAGGAACAGGTTCGGCGAATCGCTTAACGGCTCCAAAACCATGACTAACCCATGTGGTTCAAGGATTTCCGCGCCGCGCCGCAATGCATCAATCACATGACCTGTCTGCACGCCAATAGGCAAATTTCTCTCAAAATCACCCGGAACAACCGTCATCCATTTGGCATTCACGCGCTTGGCAACTTCCACCGCTTTTTTGCAGCCATTTAAGAAAATATCAATGTATTCCTGCTTGCCTGCTGCTAGTGTATTGGCCCCGTTTCCACCTTTATCCACCACAAAAACGCCCATTTGCATACCCAGGCGCGTCATTTCTTTGGCAATGGCTTCCTGCTGCTCCACGGGCCTGCCCATCATGCCATTATCTTCAATCGCCATAAAACCCTGGTCAGCCATAAATTTCAGCTGATCAATCACATCTTTGCCAGCGCTGTTTTGAAACATGCCGAAGTGGGACGCGTATTTAAGCTTGAATTTATTTTTAGCCGTTGGCGCGGTTGCGAAAGCATCTCCTGCTGCAATTGCTGCACCAGCCAGACCAAGGGAAGATTTTACAAAATTTCTGCGGAGCATATTTCTTTAAGTTTTGTTTAGAAATGTAAAGATGCAGCGCAACTAAATATACCGCAAATTGAGCCGGAAACTTGCATTCCTAGCTTCTTCTGCGCTTTCTTTTCTTTTCCCTTTTGCTTTCAGATTTTGTGGGGTCCGTGTTTTTTTCGACTTCGGGCTGAGGCAGATAAGGCGCTAGTTGTACTTTAATCTCTTCACGGAAAGCATTTTTCACTCCTTCCAACGCCGACTCTTTCACATTACCAGCCAAACGGTTTTCCCGAAGCAATTTCACAACCGCCTCTTCACCGGGCCAGCTCGAACCCAGATATTGCGCAGCATTCTTACGGACCGAAGGCGCTTCGTTGGGATCCAATGCCGTGTTTCTGAGTAAGTAAACGGACTCCGGACTTCCCACCGTTTGTATAGAAGCCAAAAGCGAAGATTTCTTGGCTTCATTGAGTCCGGCAAGCTTTTGCGTAACATAAGAAATGCCGGCTTGTTCAAGCAACAATGCGCCCGCATCGCGACCAACGACCTCATCCGATTTGTCCAAAGCCAATTTAAACAACCTGTCCATTTCCGATTCCAGCTCGTAGCGCGTCATCAGGTCGATGTAATGTTCTGTGCCGTAAGTTTCGTCGAGCAGTTTGTTCAATGCGGTTAGCCCTTGCTGCGAGTTGGTAACGAATGATTTATCCAAATGCAGCAATGCCAGTTTGCTCACTTCAATGCGGTCAGATGAATTCACTGTCATCACATTCAGCAACGCTTGTGATTTTTCGTAACCTGCATGGAAAAAGTCAAATGCGCGGAAATAACGCAGCCTGCTTTTAAAACTCACGCTTGTATCCGAAGCCGCCGCTGTTAAATATGGAATGGCTTGCCGTGTTCTGGCCAGCCAAACAATGTCCCTCCCGGCGCTTGTGGCAACAGGATTAGTACCTGCCCTTTCCAGCCACGCGGGGAAAATCCGCTCCCATTGGTCAAAAGCGCCGATGCTCAATGCTTCCACCGACCAACGGTCATTGCCTTTGTATTGTTTTGCCAATTGCAGCCAAACGTCCAATGCTTCGTAAGTATGGTTGTGATTAATCGCCAGCGCACATTCTCTGCGCACTTGCGGATCGGGATCGGCAGTAAGCCTTTTAATGTATTCAGTTGGATCACTGTTTCGCTGCCTGACAGCGCGCAATGCAGTGATGCGCAGGTTGGGGTTCATTTCCCTGAATGCGATGTCGAGACTTCTGTAATTAAAACCTTCGATCCGGTTCAAAACCCACAATGCCCGTGCCCTGATCCGCGGATTCACGACGATAGACCGAAAGAGCTCTTCCAGATAGGGTTCAGCCTGCCAGCCATGCTTTACGCAGGCATTCCAAGCCATGTAACGCATCGATAAATTGGGGCTTTGTAATGCTTTTACGGCCTGTTCAGGAATGGAAAGGTCAAAAACAGGAATTTTATATAACGAGTCCTTCGGCGCAACGCGGAAAATCCGGCCACGGCTCTTGTCCTTCATTTTATGCGAACCAATTATTGGATCATACCAGTCTGAAATGATCAGTGAACCGTCCGGCGCTACGCATACATCCGTTGGCCTGAACCATTTATCGCGTGTCCCTTCAATGATAGGAAGTATGCCGGTGGATTTGTATCCTGCACCATCATTCACAACCGGGAATCCGCTTACGCTTTGCTGGCCCGCATCGGCGAGTAAAATTTGATTCTGATAACGCCGGGGCAGTAAATCGCCTTCATAGATGGTCATACCCATTGGAAAACCTGAGCCTGTTTCAATGAGGTTAGGAACAACGCCCGGATCATTCTGGTGCCAATGCCTGCGTGGGATCTCGTCTTCTAAGTTCGTACGGTTAAGACGCCAGCTAGCGCCCGTCATTTCATCAATGTATCCAAAATTTCCGTTCTCCATCACATAGGAAACCCGGTCGCCGCCATTGCCGGGCTCTTCCTGATCCGACTGCCACATAGTTCCGAAGCTATCCACAGCCAGTTCAAATCCGATCCGGAAATTTTCAGCTAATATTTCAACTTTGGTAAAATCCTGATCACATCTAAAAACGACGCCTTGCTTGAACTGTCTGAAATCGATTGGCCTTTCAAATTTATCGAGCAATGGCCTGTCCTGGCCGTCCACAAGCTGTCTTCCGGCATTTCCGAAGTTGAAATAAAACTTTCCATCCGGCCCGAAAACAAATGCGTGAACGCCTGCATCACTCTGCGAGCCACCTATTCCTTTGAATAAAATCTCTTTTTTGTCCGCCTTATCATCGCCATTTGTATCGGTAAAAAGCCACACATAAGGACTTTGCGAAACAACCGCTTTGTTACCCATAACCCAAATGCCCAAAGGCGCATTCAGCTCCGGTCCCTGGTAAAAAACTTTGGTCAAGTCCGACTTGCCATCACCATCCTTATCTTCCATGATCACAATGCGGTCGCCCTGTCCCAGCTCCGATTTGCCGTTCACAGCAGGTCGATAATTGTAAGCTTCACAAGCCCAAACACGTCCGCGGTGGTCTACATCAATGTTAATAGGATTGATCACGTCAGGCTCCGAAGCGAACAGCGAGGCTTCGAGACCGTCGGCCACTTTGAGTCCGAGGACTGCATTCCGGGAAAATCTTTTTTCGGGTTCCGACAGCGTAGCGTATAGGCTATCAGGGTTGGTAACTACTAATGAATCAGAAAGTTGACAAAAACCACAAAAATGGGGGAGAACGGTAAAAACTGCAACTAGCAATGCAGACTTGGTAAAATTGAATTGTTTCAAAACAAAATTTGATAATGCAGGTTACTCAAATAACGTATAAAAATACCTGATGTTTCCTGAATTAGGAAATGAAGTTTGAAAAGAATGAGGGATTTATTTCCAACTAGTTTTACTTACTAGCTCGGATATTTGGTAGGGTCCAAACGATTGTCAAAGATTGAAAGAAGATATACGCTTTGAGACTTGACAAAAAAGAATATTGAGGTTTGCGGAGAAGCCACACACCGGCGAACATCATTTTCTTGTTCTATTTAAGAAAATTTCATCCAGCAAGGTAAATCCCCGCGACGGCATTATTTCTTCTTCAATCCACTCAAATAGTCAACCAAGCTAACCAATTCCTCCGTACTCATGGCATCCTGCAAGCCAGCGGGCATCATGGAGTCGTTGAGTTGTTTGATGGATTTGACTTGGGACATTTTATATTCCTGGGTTGAGCCTCCCGGAAATTTCAGGATCAGGTCGGTTTCTGTTTTGCTGGCGACGATTCCGGAGACGGTTGAGCCGTCTTTTAATGTTACCTCAAAGCCTTCGTAACCAAAGCCAATTCCTGCGCTAGGCTCGAAAATGGCTGAGTATTGGGCTTCCTTAGGCAATTTGCTTCCTATTTCAGAAAGTTTCGGCCCGAAATCCATGCCTTCTCCATTTACCTGGTGGCAAACTGAGCAGTAGGAAGTAAATACTTGCTTTCCTTTGGATAAATCTCCCTTCATGCCGATCAGGTCTTTCACCTGCGGATGTTTTGCGATTGCTACTGTTGCCCCGTCGGTGTATTTGGCGGCTTCCAGCTTCACCGATTTCCTCCATGCGCCACTCAGTCCCTTTACAGCGGCTGCTTTTTGCTCGCCGCTTAGCTTTCCGTCTTTCAACAAAGCCAAAACCTGATCTTCCCCATTCATAGTCCCGCCCAAAGATCGGGCGGCGATTGTGCGCAAACCCGAAGGATATTTATCGTCTAATGCAACAGTTTGCAATATTTCCAATGATTCCTTGCTTCCTACACCTCTCAATGCGGACACAATTCCTTCGCTTTTGGGAGCATCAGAACCCTTGATAATGTCCCGGACCATTTTGCCGCCTCCTTGTTTCATTAATTGCGTGGCGGCAGCCGGTCCCGTTCTGGTTGAAGCTTGATTTATCGCCATATCCAGCAATCTGGCGTTCTCTGATTCCAATTCATATTTACTCACCAATTCAAGATATGCCGGCGTTCCGAAGGAGGAGTCGAGCAACTTTTTGAGCGAGGCCATTGCCTCTGCATTTTGTTTTACAAATGCCGGATCTAAATGCCTTAATGCGAGCTCATTCACCTGCGTTTGTTCAGGTGAATTTCCTTTCATGATCTGCAAAAGGGCCATCGATTTTTCGTTCGCAGCCGGGTTGAAATCAAATGCACGGAAGTAACGCAGCCTGCTTTTCAAATCTGTTTTAGGATCACCGGCAAGTGAAGCCAGCAAAGGAACTGATTCCTTACCGCGTGACCGCCAAACGATGTCCTTTCCAGCCTGGGTTGCCGTTGCATTGGCTCCTACTTTGGCTTGCCATGCTTTAAAAAACGAATCCCACTGATCGTCAGCGCCGATTCCCAATGCTTCCAGATACCAACGATCTTTGCCATCATATTGCAATGCAAGCTCGGCCCATAATGCGGGTGCTTTCGGCGATTTGTTGTGATGCAGGATCAATGCGCATTCTCTTCTCACCTGAGGCTCAGCATCTTTAACCAACAGACTAATGTAACTGGTAATGTCCACATCTTTCAACTCACTTGCGGCACGCAATGCAGCAATGCGCATATCAGGATTAGCGTCTTTAATGGCTATATCAATGTTCTTTTTGCTCGAAGCTGGCCATTTGCTAAGTAACCATAATGCTCTTGCGCGCATCCGGTCGCCTGATTTTTTATCTTTAAAAAGCTTTTCTAATGATGGAATCGCTTTTTCACCCATTTGATTCAAAGCCATCCAGGCCTGGTAACGAACCGAAAGATTGGGGCTTTGCAATGCCTGGACCGCACCGTTTGCCGTTGTTAAATCGGTTTTTGGAATTCGGTAAGGCGTATTTGTCGGTGCAATTCTGTATAAACGGCCTCTGTTCTGATCTCCTGCCTGGTGGCCGCCTACGCCCGGATCATACCAGTCGGAAACGATGAGGGACCCGTCCGGCGCGACGCACACGTCGGAAGGCCGGAACCATTGATCCCTTTTACCATCAACCACATTCACGATCTTGGCTGTATAACCTGCGCCTGATTTCTGAACCGGGTAAGAACGAACCACATTATGCCCCGGCTCGCAGTGGATCATTTGATTCTGAAATTCCTTTGGCAAAAGAGAACCTTCATATAAGACCATTCCCGTTGGCGATCCTGAGCCTGTTTGCAGCAAATTGGGAACCACACCCGGATCATTTAAATGCCAGTGGCGATAAGGAATTGAATCCTCCATATTGGTGCGGTTAGCGCGCCAGCCAGCGCCGGTAACCTCATCCGTATAACCGTAATTGCCATATTGCATGACATAATTGATCCGCACGCCTTTGTTGCCGTCATCATCATTATCAGACTGCCACATAGTGCCGTAACTATCCACCGCGACTTCATAATTATTCCTGAAATTATTACCCAAAACCTCGATATTCTTGAAATCTGGGTCGCAGCGGAACACCATTCCCTGTTTTAGTTTTTTGAAATCAATCGGCTGCCCATCTTTTCCAATCACCGGATTTCCCTTGCCATCCAATAAATGTCCGCCCTCATTGCCAAAATTGAAATACAACTTTCCATCCGGCCCGAAAATGAATGCGTGCATGCCGTGGTCGTGCTGCTCACCGCCTACTCCTTCGAAGATCACATCTTTTTTATCAGCTTTCCCATCATTATTTTCATCAGTGAAAAGCCATACGTAAGGACTTTGAGAAACCACGACCCGGTTACCCATGACCCAGATCCCAAGCGGAGAATTAATCTCTTTTCCCTGATAAAAAACAGTCGTTTTATCCGATTTACCATCGCCATCGGAATCCTCCATGATCAGGATGCGGTCGCCTTCGTTTTTGGTGGGGTTACCATTGATCGCTGGCCGGTAATTATAGGCTTCGCAAACCCAAACCCGCCCCAAATGATCCACATCAATGTTGGTAGGGTTGGTAATGGTTGGTTCTGAGGCAAAAAGTGTTGCTTCCAACCCGTTTGTTACGGAAAGGCCCGCTACTGCGTATTTTGGTGATCGTTTTTGAGCTTCGGTGAGGTCTTTATATAGGCTGTCCAGCTTTGAACTTTGAAAAGTGCTTGGGTTAACGTGCTGGTAAGAAGCGATCATCAGGCTTGCCATCAGACATCCCGCCGGAATCAGCATCAACGTTTTTTTTAAGTTCATGGGGTTTATCAATTACAGTCTGTTGTGCGAAAGTAGATTTGTGCAAATCTTAAATTAAAGATTGCTAATTTTAAGCATATAAGAGACAAACCACCTGTCATTTACTACCATGAGCAAGACTTTTTTTTCCGCAATTTCCCTGTTGCTGGCCGCGCAAGCGATGGGACAAACCACCGTTCTATCTCCCGAAATTCAAATCAAGACGGCTGTGCTGGCCGCGCCTGCTGACAAACGCGAAGGCGCGAAAGTGTACGGCTATGCTTCGGACGGATCATTTAAAGTGCTTCGCGATGGCAGCAATGATATGGTTTGCATTGCAGATGATCCGAAAAAGGAGGATATTAATGTTTCCTGCTATTTCTCAGGTTTGGATGCATTTATGGAAAGAGGCCGCGTGCTGGCCAAAGAGGGCAAAAATCCAAAGGAAATTTTTGACATTCGTGAAAAGGAAGTGAAAGATGGAAAACTGATGATGCCAAAGCAATCGTCCACACTTTTTGCATTGTCAGGATCCAAAGATAACTATGACAATGCCAGCGGTGACCTGAAAAATGGTTATCTGCGCTATGTGGTTTACATTCCTTTCGCGACGGCTGAAAGCACAGGCTTACCGCTTAAACCGGATGTTCCGGGCATGCCCTGGATTATGGACCCGGGCACGCACAGGGCGCATATTATGATCAATCCGGCAAAGCCTTAATCACTTTTTCCGATCAAAATACATGGTATATTGGCCTGGGGACCGTCTTATTGTTAGAAATTTCAATCGATGAAAAAACTAACAGGTCTCCTGGTTGCATTGGCCTTATACGCTACTCCCGATAAATCCATGGCTCAAAATGAAGTGATTAATTTGTGGCCGGAAGGCAAAGTCCCCAATTTTAAAGCCAATACTGTTGAAGAAAAGTCTGTTACGGATGCCAGTAACATTCTAAGGATCAGTGGTGTTTCGGTTCCTACTTTGACGGCTTTTATTGTTCCAAAAGAAAAATCAACGGGTGCCGCTGTCATGATCTGCCCGGGCGGAGGTTATGGAATTCTGGCATCTTCCCACGAAGGGAGTGATTTTGCCAAATGGTTTAATGACCGTGGAATCTCTGCTTTTGTGCTGAAATACAGGTTACCAAGTGAAAAAACGATGACGCACCAGCATGAAGTGCCGTTAATGGATGCCATGCAAGCGATGAAACTGATCCGTCAAAGTGCTGGAAAGTGGAACATAGATGTCAATAAAATCGGCGTCATGGGCTTCTCAGCCGGCGGTCACCTTGCTGCAACATTGTCGACGCATTTTAACAAAGGCGAAAAAGCTTCACCCGACGGCAAACCCAATTTTTCGATCTTGATCTATCCTGTCATTTCCCTGCTGCCGGAACTGGCCCACGGCGGCTCGCGCGATAATCTGCTGGGCGCTGAAAAATCCGACGAATTGATCAAATACTACTCCAATGAGCTGCAAGTAAGCGCCGAAACGCCTCCCGCATTCCTCGTACACGCCATGGACGACACCGGCGTTCCACCCGAAAATAGCATTGCCTATTACCTCGCCCTCAAAAAACAAAAAATCCCCGCAGAAATGCACCTATACCCACAAGGCGGTCACGGTTATGGCATGCGGACTGAAGGAAAAGGCTCCCTGGCAGGTTGGCCGGCAGCGATGGATGGGTGGTTGAAATCTTTGGGTTATGTGAAGAATTGAAATTGATTTTTCATATATTTACTGTCAAATGAATGTTATATCTCAATCATTTGACAGTATGCATACACAGATCATCAGCGTTATGGGAGGCCAAAAGGCTTTCAAACAAAAAATAGACAGCTTCTTGTCATTTATTGAAGTTACGCAGCAGGGAATTCCAATTTCCATTGCCCAGACGGTTCAGAAACGAATGAATTTGTCGAATAAGCAATTTGGTGAAATGCTGAATTTGTCTGAAAGCACTTTCCAGCGTCGCATTAAGAACAAGGCTCTGCTATCACCTGCGGAAAGCGAAAAGGTTATTGATTTCTCCAAAATAATAGCAAAAGGGTTGGATGTTTTCCAGGATGAAAACGATTTTAACACCTGGCTTAACAGCCCCATTCTCGCATTAGGCGGCAAAAAACCACTCGAATTATTGACTTCTTCGATTGGAAGAGAAGAAGTGCTGAATGTGCTTTTCAGGATAGAACACGGCATTTACTCCTAAGTTATGCTCGTTTTCCGCATTACCAGCCGAACATATGCAACTGATTTGCAGGGAACAGGCTGCCTGTATGCTGCCGGACGCTGGCATTACAAAGGGACGCAGATCATTTACACATCCGAGCACGTTTCGCTTTCGAAGCTGGAAATCCTGGCCAACTCTTCATTTATTCCAAAAAATCAGGCTTTGGTAACGATTGACTTACCTGATGACGCGTCCATCCTGGAAATTGAGCAGCAGAAGTTACCCGAAAATTGGTGGCAGTTTCCATATCCGAACACATTAGCGGACTTCACAGAGCAATGGATCGGGCAAGGGCAATTCTGGATTATGAAAGTCCCGTCCGCACATTCGTTTACAGAGTTCAACTACCTTTTAAATCCCCTTCACCCAGACCACAAGCTGGCCAGGATTATTCGCGTAGAAGACATTCATTTTGACAAAAGACTAAAATAAATGCCCTGATTTATCCCTAGTTTTGACCTGAAATCATAATGAGGGACATTTCTGTGTGCGATGGGTGCTGTAAACCGTTTTTTAGTTAATCAAAAATATCTGCTGATCCTTTTTTTGGGCGTGGTGATCTTTGCCAGCTTGCAATCCTATTTTGGGGCACTTAAAAGTTTTTATGAAGGCGGAAAGCTTTATACAACTTACAATAACTACATCATTTTCAAACAGTCCTTCTTTCACCTGATTGAGCGAAAGGATCTATATGTGCATTTTGTTGAAGAACAATTTGATCTTTTCAAATACAGTCCTGCATTTGCCTTGATTTTCGGCATTTTCGCCATCCTTCCCGACATTGTCGGCTTATCATTATGGAACATTCTGAACGCCGCAGTTCTCTTTTTTTCCGTCTATTATTTGCCGCGTCTTGACATGCGTACGAAGGGGTTGATCCTGGTTTTTGTAATCGTTGAATTCCTTACTGCCGTTCAAAATGAGCAGAGTAATGCATTGATTGCCGGGCTTTTGCTCTTCACATTCGGTTTTTTGGAGAGAGGAAAATATTGGCTGGCTTCGTTTTGCCTCGTTTCTACGATCTTTATCAAGCTGTTTGGGATTGTCGGACTGGCGCTGTTCCTGTTGTATCCCAACAAATTCAAACTCACTTACACGACCGCTTTTTGGGTTGTCTTGTTTACCCTCCTTCCTCTGCTGGTTGTGGATATGGAGCAGTTTATTTTTCTTTATAAAAGCTGGGCGAATTTACTCGCAAATGACCATTCCATTTCGGATGGCTTATCCGTGATCGGCTGGCTGAAAACCTGGTTTGGGTTGAATGTGAATAAAACTTACGTGAGCGTTGCGGGAGCAATCCTGTTTTGTATTCCGCTTTTGAGGATAAAACAATACAGCAACTTCGTTTTCAGGATGCTATTGCTGGCTTCGATCATGATCTGGGTGGTTATTTTCAACCACCGGGCCGAGTCGCCTACATTTATTATTGCTATAACCGGCGTTGCGCTCTGGTATTACGGGCAAAAACAGAAGCCAGAAAATTATGCGCTTTTGGTGCTCGCATTCGTCTTCACAACATTGTCTCCTACTGATCTTTTTCCAAGATTTATCAGAAACGAATGGATGAAGCCTTACGTGGTGAAAGCCGTCCCCTGCATTTTAATTTGGGGCAAAATCACTTACGATTTGCTGTTTGCAAAGCTTTTGCCACGAATCAATAAAGCGATTGAGCTTGAAAAATAAAAAGCGTCACAGGAATGCTGCGGCGGCAAACCTGTAACGCATCGTTTGTGAACCTTAGTTTGTCCCTACCGTGAACCTTAATTTGTCCCTACCAAAGTCCGTTCAACCTCCCTTACTTCGTTGGTAGCAAGGTAAATGCTCTTAACGATTTTTTCATAATCATTAGAGACTTCCAGCGTATAAACGCCATCTCTGATTTCCTGAAAATTCAGCTTGCGGCCGAATTTGCTCAGATATTTCGGAACATACTCCTCATGAAGCACTTTGCCTTTCGAATCCATTAAGCGAATGGCAACACGTTCTCCTTTTTGCTTTTCCATCAACAAATTCATAGAGACCGTATTTCTTACCCGATACATGCCAATTTTAAATTTTTCGCAGGAGTTATTTTTACATTCCGCTTTGGGCTCAACGCGAGGTGATGCGGATACATTATTGCTAATTAAGAGGAGTGTAAAGGCTGCGGCGGCAATCGTTTTCATCACGGTTCTCATGGCTCTTGAAGGTTACTTTGAGTAAAAGTTTTTAAAGATTTTACCAATGATAACCGCAAGGCACCACATGTTGCACGCATTATTTGAACGGCAGAAATTAGTGTTGAATGGTTTTAAGTATACAAAATAGAAGAATTGGTGACGTTTACATCACTAACTTTAACAGCAAACATTAAGCTCAAACGAAAGTCACCCCCCAATAGCAATCATATTCCGGTTCTGCTCGTAGTCTGATTTGGCGTGTTTCTCTGTAAAGTCTGCGTGGCCGCCGTGGGCGAAGTGTTTTTTGTGGAAATGCGCGTAAATAAGCGTGCGGACGTCCTGGCCTGCACGTAAGGGCGTTAACAGATCTACCTCGGAAGTGTCGAAGAGGCAGTTTTTGAGCTTTCCGTCAGCAGTGAGCCTGATGCGGTTGCAACCCGAGCAGAATGGGTGCGTTACTGTTCCGATGATCCCAAAAGTCCCGGCACCGCCCGTTACCTGAAAACGATGCGCGGTGTCTTGTAATTCACCGGTTAGTTGTTGAAAATCGAACTCATTATTGATTTCCGAGAGTAAATCGTTGTAGGAAACAATTTTGGACATATCCCACTGATTGCCCTTAAATGGCATAAATTCAATGAAACGGACATGCAGATTGGGTTGTTCCAAAGTCATCCTCACGAAGTCATTGACTTCATCTTCATTGATGCCCTTCATAACCACCATGTTGATCTTAACAACAAATCCCTCAGCAAGAAGCAATCTGATATTATGAAGCGTTTTCGTGAAATGATCGCGTTTGGTAACCGCTATAAAACGGTCTTCCCGCAATGTATCCAGACTGACATTCAATGAATTGACACCTGCGTCTCTCAGGTTGCCAATAAACTGGTCAATGAAAACAGCATTGGTCGTTAATGTAAGTGAGGTTGGCAACTTTCCGAGATCTGAAACAATTTGGCCAACGTCTTTCCTGATTAACGGTTCCCCGCCCGTCAACCGGATTTTATCCACACCCATTCCAACAAAAATCTCAGCAAGTGCCTTGATTTCATCGGCCTGCATGAGCCATTTGGAAGGCATAAACTGCATGTCCTCCTTAGGCATACAATAGGTGCAGCGCAGATTGCACTTATCCGTCAGCGAAATCCGCAGATAAGTGTGCTTGCGACCGAATGTATCAACAATGGGTAAGGACATTATTTAGATTTTAATCGTGCTTTTTGCCTTCTATAACACTGAAAACGTGCAGCACCTGAGGGAACAACGCATCCATATATTCTGTAACTCCGCCTGTGCTTCCCGGCATTGTAATCACCAGTGTTTCACCAATCAAGCCTCCGACAGACCGCGATAACATGGCAGTCGGCATGCGGTCCTGACCGTAATTCCTCGCCGCTTCAGCAATTCCCGGAATTTCTTTCTCAATTAATTCCGACACTGCCTCCGGTGTAACATCCCGGTGAGACAACCCGGTTCCGCCCGTGACCAAAATAAGCTGATAATCTGCGTTACAAAGGCTTTTGATTTTTTCCTGAATGCTGTTTTTATCGTCAGGAATAATGCTGTAATCGCTGGCAGTCAGTTTTAATGATTCCAGTTTTTCAATAATTTTCTTCCCCGATCTATCTTCACCCATTCCTTTTGAGATACTGTCGGAACAGACAATCACAGCAGTTTTTAGATTTTCAGGAATAGCTTTCCTGTCGCTTTTTCCGCCTTTTTTCTCCAACAACCGGATATTCCTGATCTCAACGCCCTTATCGATGGGTTTGAGCATATCATACATGGTAAGCGCGACCACAGATGCACCGTGCATGGCTTCAACTTCCACACCAGTTTTATATATGGTCTTAACTGTCAGCTCAATGATGATCGTCAAATCCACGATCCGGTAATTTACGCCAGTATATTCCACAGGAATCGGATGACAATCGGGCAGCAGGTCGGGAGTCTTTTTTACGGCCAGGAAGCCAGCAGCTTTTGCCATTTCAAAAACGTCCCCTTTTGGAACGGCCCTTTCCCGGATTGCTGTAATTGTTTCAGCCTTACTTACCTGCACAACTGCCTGGGCGGTTGCAATGCGTAATGTGTTGCTTTTATGGGTGATGTCTACCACAATCTATTTATTTTCTTTCCAAACGTACGCTCCACCCGCTCCTACCAGCTCTTTTCCGAAGATCGGGACATTTGCTTTGATTTCCTCTACAATGTATTCAGACGCTTCAAACGCGGCGCGGCGATGCGGTGAAGAAACAAAAACGAACAGACTGATCTCGCCTGTTGGAACAACGCCCAAGCTGTGGTAAATGTGCATGCAAGTAAGTTCAAACTTTGAAAAAGCGGCTTCCCTGATCTCATGAAATGCTTTTTCGGCCATTTCTTCGTAAGCTGAATATTCAATTCCGGTCACAACGCCGTCTGCTTTTTTGTCTGCACGGATCTGGCCCAGAAAGATGGCGTGCGCACCAATCTCCGTTTTTGACTGGTGGGATGCGATCGATTTTGAAACAAAATCAGGGCTTATGGGCCCCTGTACAAATACTTTTTTATGCTTATGCACTTTTTCCATGATGGTGGTTCTTCTGTTTGGCTAATGCTGGTGGTCACCCGCCGGCAAATGGCGGCAGTAATGCTATTTCCGATGCGTTATCAATAGAAACGTAATCCTGTGCGATTTTTTGATCCACTGCAATCTTGAATTTTTTTTCGCGCATAGCCGGATATCGCTCCATGATCTGGTTGCGGAAATCCCCAACTGTAAGATGCGGATCGGCGATCCAAATTTCGTTAGCCTGGCCAGTAATTTCCGCCAGCATTCCATAATACATGATTTGAATGCTCATTTCCTATTTTTGTCAATTCTTTGGCTTAACAATTTTTGCGGGAATCTGATTCAGAAAGGAAGCAAATGAACTTCAACCAGATCACCTTCCTTCACGCTGTTTTGCTCAACAGGCAAATAAATGATCGCGTTTGCAATTGCAAAAGAACGCAATGCAAATGATTCCTGGCCATCCAACGGGGTAACTTCACCATTCACGATCAGTCCTTTGAGAAATTCGTCGCGCTCACCATGAAAGGAATAGGCAAGTTTCGCGGGCATTTTCAGCGTTGTTAAAAACGGATCTTTCCGGCCCGACAGGATCCTCAACGCAGGCAGCACATATTCATAATAGCACACCAGCGAAGAAGCAGGGTTTCCTGGCAATGCAAAGAACAACTTATCACGTCGCTTAGCAAATAATAATGGTTTACCGGGCTTCTGACGCACCTTATAGAATATTGTTTCAGCACCTACTGCTTCTACTGCTTTCCCCACAAAATCATAGTCTCCCACCGAAATCCCTCCCGAAGCCAGCACGACGTCATTGTTTTCTGCTAACTCATGCAACCCGTTTATCGTCGATTCCAGGTCATCTTCTGCATATTTTATTTCAAGATCTGCAATTCCTTCCTTTTGCAATGCGGCTGCAAGCATAGCAGAATTTGATTCAAAAATTTTTCCATGAACAATTGAATCTCCTTTATGCAGCAATTCATCTCCTGTTATGAGCAGGCCAACTTTGGGTTTTTTGTGAACGCTGGCTTCCCATATATTCATTCCCTGTAAAAACCCTATGCTCCCAGGCGACAGAAAAGTGCCTTTCTCCAATGCGATAGCGCCTTTCTGGATTTGCTGGCCAATGTTCCTTACATTTTTACCTGCCTGAACAGGGAACTCGTGAATGGTGATAGTTCCGTTTTCCGATGACGTATTTTCCTGCATCACAACCGCTGTGGCCCCTTCGGGAACGGGCGCCCCCGTGAAAATCCGCATTGCACTGCCGGAAATCAATGTTTGTGTATTGGTTTGTCCTGCTTTTGATTCCCCCGAGAGTTTGAGGATGGTATCTTTTTCCGAAATATCCGTGTCAACAACTGCATATCCATCCATGGACGATTGCCTGAATGATGGCAAAGACATGGGCGCCAAAATATCATCGGCTAAAACATGTCCCAAAGCATCACGGACATCCACTGACTGAGCGGACAAAGCCTTCACATTGGCAATAATCTTTTGTTTAGCCTCGTTTACCGTCACCATATCTTCAAAAAAATGCGAAATGCAAGTTAATATATCCCTGATTCCAAAGCCTGAAAATAAATTTTTTAATGTAGCCAAACTTCTCAAATACAAACAAATGGGGCCAAATCCGCATTTTTAGACGTGTTTCATCACATAATTGCTTGGTATTCAGCTATACAAATGCAACTATTACAATTAATTCTATTTTAATTTCTATAAAATAGGAAGATTGACGTTTTGTGATTATTGGAATCTGCCAATTTAAATTCCTCAAATCACGCTATACGCAAAGCAAACGCAGGAAATGAACAAAATAGTCCAAACGACATGGTCTTGAATTAATACTACACGACGGTTGTATAACGTGCTATGAATCAAACTTTTAGCTTAAAATGAAATATTATTAGTTCAAATACCGTTATCTTTGCTCCTCGGCTTGACGCCTTTTACTATGTTCCACGAAATGAAAAATGAATGATTAAACTTATCTTTATGGCCCTCTCAATCGCAATAATGGGTAATGAACCAATGAGCGAGGTGGGGGTGGAAAAGAAGGAACTGAAAGAGACAACAATTATAAATTCAGATCTTCTTGCTATTGACTTTTGTGGCGAGGCCATTCCATTAACAGAGCTTCGAATCGCTGAGCGATATCAAAACATGATCAGAAATTACGACAACCCCACTTTTCGTAAGCTGATGACAAAGACCCAAAAAAGAATCAAGATTATAGAACCGATTCTTAAAAAGTACGGAGTACCAGCCGATTTTAAATATCTTCCATTAATAGAGAGCGCAATGACTAACGATGCAAAATCGCATAGAGGCGCGGGAGGCTACTGGCAACTGATGCCTGCAACAGCAAAATCTCTAGGGCTGGTTATCAATGAAACCAGGGACGACCGCAAACATCTCGTCAAATCAACGCATGCGGCAGGGAAATATCTCCGCAATCTTTATCGTCAACTTGGTTCATGGACACTTGTAGCGGCTGCTTATAACGCAGGACCGACGCACATTCAGAATAAACTGGATGCACAGAACAAGGACGATTATTTTAAGCTGCGTTTAAACTCAGAAACTACACGTTACATTTATAAAATCCTGGCAGTCAAAGAATGGTTCAACAACCCCGAAAGAAGCAAAGAATGGGGAAGCGGAGAAGTAGTTGAACGTTTGGAAGATTTCAAGGTAGAGCAGAAAAAAGCTGAACTGCAATCGCAAAAAGCCGAATTAGAATCGGAAAAGGCTGCATTGCTGGAAAAAGAAGAGTTGCAACTTGTAAGTGAGTCTGGCAAGCTAGTCGCCGGCTCTTGATTCAATCATTTTATTTGGTATAAAATTGAAGAAAAGGATACATTATCCTTTTCTTTGTGTTGTTATGAGGAGCCAGCTGAACTGGCCTGAAAACAACTTTAATTTTTATTCAAATTCTCTATTAAATTAATATGACAAAAGCAGAAATGATCACGGACAAAGGTACCATGCTGATCGAATTCTACGATGAGGATGCTCCCGGAACGGTGAAAAACTTTGTTGATCTTTCAAAAAAAGGATTTTACGACGGACTGATCTTTCACAGGGTTATACCGGATTTTATGGTTCAGGGTGGAGATCCAACCGGAACAGGTCGCGGCGGCCCAGGTTATAAAATTGATTGCGAATTAAGCGGTGGCAACCAATATCACGATCGTGGTGTACTGTCGATGGCACATGCTGGTCGTAACACAGGCGGATCGCAGTTTTTTATCTGCCATAGCCGCACAAACACCGCGCATTTGGACGGAAACCATACTTGTTTCGGTAAAGTCGTAGAAGGCGTTGATACTGTTGACCTGCTTCGCCAGGGTGACAAGATTCAGAAAATTACTATTATCGAAGAACAAGCTTAATACGCTGCCCGTCTTCAAAAGCAAAAAGGCTTGGATCGCTCCAAGCCTTTTCTTTTTGCCCAATGCCTCTTACCAGAAGTGAGCGTATAAGAATGTGATTAAGCATATCACGACAACGGCGCCAACGATAAAGCTGCGGTGCGGGATGAACATTGACGAATCGATGGCCAGGCCTTTCTTTTCATCAGGCATTACCAGTCCTAAAATCACCATAACCACAACACATATCAGGAATACAAGACCCATACGGTCGAGGAAGGGAACCTGCGTCCAGTCGGCGAATGGGAAGTAATTGTTGTGCATGGCCAATGCGATAAGGAAACCCCCTACAATCGCAAATAATGCTCCTGCGGAGTTGGTGCGCTTCCAGAAAAAGCCCATGATAAACGAGGCAAAAATACCCGGAGAAAGCAACCCGGTCATTTCCTGAATGAATTGAAAACCTCCCTTTTTGTCAATGCCCATGTAAGGGGAAACGACAATTGCGAGGATCATAGAAACTACAACAACGATACGGCCAATGCGTACGAGCGTTTTTTCATCCGCGTTTTTACCAATGTAATTTTTGAAAATATCTAGTGTGAAAATCGTTGAAATACTGTTTGCTTTACCAGCCAGAGAAGCTACAACCGCGGCTGTTAATGCTGCGAAAGAAAGTCCTTTCAAACCAGCTGGAAGCAAATTAAGCAGCACCGGATAAGCTTTATCAGCATTTATCTGACCATCGGCATCAAGCATTTCTGCCTGAAACAGACCTTTGCTATACAATGCGTAAGCCGCGATACCTGGCAAAACCACGATAACAGGCATTAAGAGTTTCAAAAACGCTGCGAAAAGAATACCATTCCGGGCAGTTTTCAGGTCGGCGCCCAAAGCCCGCTGGGTGATATATTGGTTACAGCCCCAATAATTCAGGTTCACAATCCACATCCCGCCAAGAAGCACCGCCAGTCCCGGCAACTGCATGTAGAATGGACTTGTCTTGGGGAAGATCATGTGGAAGTGGTCATCATGATTTTCACGCATCATTTTAATCCCGGTCATAACACCATCAATTCCAGCCTCTCCGGAAACCAGGTTTACAGCCAGATAAGTGGTTGCTAATCCGCCAATTACAAGGAAAAATACCTGAATTACATCGGTGTAACCAATTACTTTCATCCCGCCAACCGTAATAATGATCGCGAAGACAGCCAGTGCAATCATACAAAATTGAAAATCCAGCCCTGAAATCCCCGAAACAGCCAGCGCGCCCAGATACAGGATAGATGTAAGGTTAACCAGAATGTACAACGCCAGCCAGAAAACGGCCATAATTAAGCTCACGGTCGGATTGTAACGCTGACTCAGAAACTGAGGCATTGTATAAATCTTGTTTTTGAGATAAATAGGCATAAAAAAAACGGCTACAATCACGAGTGTTGCGGCCGCCATCCATTCATATGTTGAAATACCTAAACCCATTGAAAACCCGTTTCCGGACATTCCGATGAACTGCTCAGCAGAAATGTTGGAAGCGATCAATGATGCCCCAATGGCCCACCAGGTGAGCGAACCTTCTGCCAGAAAGAAATCCTTGGTTGACTCTACTTTTGACCTTTTCCGTTGATAAATCCAATAACCGTAACCGGAGACGACAATGAAATAGAAGAAGAAAACAATATAATCCAGGCTTTGTAATTGTTGCATTTCAAATAATAAAATAGATGAATGTATGAGGCTGATTAGTTTAAATCGAAAGGTACATTATTTTCAGAAAATAGTGCAAAATGAAAATGGACATAAAAATATTTATCCTGTTTTCAATTGTGTTCATAAATATAGTTACAAGTGTTAAATCGACATATATTTATTCCAATATTTTCTTTGAGTCCTGAAATCTGAGCGGATTGGTGGGGAGTTTCTTAAACCAGTAAGCGCGTCGCTTCTCCTCGGCATTCCGATACGCTTCTTCAAAACTTTTGCCGCGCTCCAAATCGCTGATCAATCGCTGCAAACCGTCTTTTTCTGAAATGATCAGCCAATAGGAAACTTCCAGTCCGGCCGACATATAAGCGAGCATAACCTGTTTTTGATTGTTATTGAAAAACCCTTTTATGGAAGCAATGTCCCTGAGTTCCAGGATCTGCTGCCCGCCACCCGTATAGTAAAGCCATTCGTCCATATAATCGAAATAGCGGCTAATTTTATCGGGATTATTAACGAAACGCCTGTCGAGCATGAGGGCAATGCCTTCGTTGAACCATTGCGGAATTTCAGTGGCGATGGTCCACCAACCCAGCCGTTCGAGCAGTTCGGTATGGCTCATTTCGTGGCTGATCACGTCCACATTCATTCCCTGGGTGTTCAAAATCACGAAAGAGTTGCCCCAGGGCGTTCCCAGGCTGCACCCCGCGCCTTCGGTGCTGCTGCAATATTTTTGGTACTGCTGCGGATTGCTGCAAACGATAATGACCGGTTTGGATTTTTTCCCCGCAAAGAATGAATCAACCCGGGCCTCGGAGCGGCCAATGATCGATTTCAGCTTCTTGTAACGAACGGGTTTAATCTCCGGGCTGAAATAAATTTGGCCTTTCTCTGATCGGAACCCTGAAAAACGGATCAGTTCACAATAAAAAATCTGAGGGTAGAGGAAGAAAAGGCTGGCAGTAATGACTGCTAATCCGGTTATCAATAACTTTCCCAGTCTGATGTAACGATGCTGGGATGATTGACCGGTTTTCAAAACAGATTGTGTTGAGGTTTGTAGAGCAATGAAGCTTATTCTCTTGTCAAGTTCACCGGAAGTGGAGAGCTAACCTCCTCTGTCACGCTGAGCGTAGTCGAAGCGCGCTACTCCTTGGTAACGCGCTTCGACTACGCTCAGCGTGACAGAGGAGGTTAACGCCTCTACGGTTCAGGCTGACAAAGCAAATAGCTTCCTAGCCAGCTCTTAATGCTTAAAATGACGAATGCCAGTCGTAACCATTGCTACGCCGTTCGCATTGCAATAATCCGTCGAATCTTTATCCCGAATTGAACCGCCTGGCTGGACAACGGCTGTAATCCCAGCTAAATGCGCAATTTCCACGCAGTCGGCGAATGGGAAGAATGCGTCGGAGGCCATTACAGCGCCATTTAGGTCGAAGCCGAATGCATTGGCTTTGTCAATCGCCTGGCGTAATGCGTCTACGCGGGAAGTTTGGCCGGTTCCGCTGGCTAGCAGTTGGTTTTCTTTTGCCAGAACAATTGTATTGGACTTCGTATGCTTGCAAACTTTCAGTGCAAATTCAAGTGCGGTAAGCTCATTCGCCGTGGGTGCCTTCTCAGTTACCGTCGTAAATTGTGCCTGAACCTCGGTGGAAAGATCCTTATCCTGCACCAAAACCCCATTCAAAATGGTTTTGAACATGATCTGTGGCAGATCAACCGCATTGCGTTTCAGCAAAATCCTGTTTTTCCTTGATTTTAAAAGTTGCAGAGCATCCTCGTCATATTCAGGAGCGATCAGGATCTCCATGAACAGTTTATTCAACTCCTCAGCCGTAGTCAAATCCACTTTTGAATTGGTAATCACCACACCACCAAAAGCAGAAACCGGATCACAGGCTAATGCATTGTCATAGGCCTCTTTCGCCGTTGCCGCAGTGGCTATTCCGCAGGCATTCGTATGTTTTATAATGGCAAAAGTCGGGGCTGCGCCAGCGAATTCGTCAATCAAATTCACACATGCATCCACGTCAACCAAATTGTTGTAAGACAATTCCTTACCATGCAATTTATCAAAAATCCCTTCCAGATCGCCGTAATAAGTGGCATTCTGGTGCGGATTTTCACCGTAACGCAATGTTTGAGAAGCCAGGCTTGTGAAGTCAAAAAGTTCTTTGTCTGTTTTTTCTTTATCAGCTGTAAAAAAGCGATTGATGGCTCCGTCGTAATGCGAAGACACAGCAAAAGCCTGACCAGCATAGTAACGACGATCTTCAATGTCCGTCGCGCCCGCTTTGGCAGTCAGCAATTCCACCACCTCCGCATATTGGCTACGCGAAGAAACGATCAATGTATCTTTGAAATTTTTAGCAGTAGCACGGATCAGCGAAATGCCTCCAATGTCTATTTTCTCAATAATGTCCTCTTCTCCGGCACCCGAAGCAACGGTTTCTTCAAAAGGATAAAGATCCACAACCACCAGGTCAATGGCAGGAATGTTATATTGCTGCGCCTG
Source organism: Dyadobacter fanqingshengii (assembly GCF_023822005.2). Classification (GTDB taxonomy): domain Bacteria; phylum Bacteroidota; class Bacteroidia; order Cytophagales; family Spirosomataceae; genus Dyadobacter; species Dyadobacter fanqingshengii. Next base: position 5,562,066 of record NZ_CP098806.1, on the reverse strand, counting down.
TGCCACATCACCGGCATCATCGCGACGGTATAAAATGCCGCCCATAATTGCAGGGTGCAAAGTTTTTACTCTTCCGCCAAAAATTGAAGGGTAACCCGTCAGTTCTTCCGCAGCTGTGACGGGAATATTTAAGTTTTCAATGAAAGTTTGAGTGCCTCCGGTGGAGTAGAGTTTGACACCATTGTTGTGCAACAGGCGAACCAAAGGTTCAAGTCCATCCTTATAGTATACAGATATAAGAGCGGATTGGATTTTTTTCGACATTGTGGGATGTTAGACTAATGATTTCTCTGACTGAAAAATAAACCGCAAAGATAGCCGAAAAAAGTACGAAGTTTGAAGTGGAAACTGCTAAAATCGAAGGTATAACTCACGAATTACAAGCATTAAAATCAAAAGTAATGAATCTTGATCTGACTGGAAAAACAGCATTGGTTTGTGGAAGCACGCAGGGAATTGGCCTCGCATCGGCCATTGAACTGGCATTATTAGGCGCAAATGTGACATTAGTAGCGCGTAATGAGGATAAATTAAGAGAAGTCGTAGATACGCTCGATACATCGGCCGGACAGCTGCACCGCTATGTCGTAGCCGATTTTGCTGACCACGAAAATGTTAAAGATGCCATTGAGAATTACCTGCGCCTCGTGCCCGATGTGCACATTCTCATCAACAACACAGGCGGCCCGTCCGGCGGCCCGATCATTGACGCAGACACCGACCAGTTTCTAAAAACTTTCCAAATGCACGTCATTAACAACCAGTTCCTAGCGCAAGCAGTTGTTCCTTCCATGAAAAGAGCTGGTTATGGCCGGATTGTCAACATTATCAGCACTTCCGTGAAACAGCCGATTGTCGGCCTGGGTGTTTCCAACACCATTCGTGGCGCCGTTGCAAGTTGGTCCAAGACAATGTCGCTGGAATTAGGTCAATTCGGCATCACTTCCAACAACGTTTTGCCTGGCTACACCGTTACTTCCCGTTTGGATGCTGTTTTGGATATGCGGAGCAAAAATGCCGGCAAGTCGAAGGAGGAAGTTGCCCGGGAAATGCAAGCCGCCATTCCCATTCGCAGGTTCAGTGAGGCGCAGGAAGTGGCTGCGGCTGTTGCTTTTTTATGCACTCCGGCGGCTGCCAGCATTAGCGGAATCAACTTGCCCGTTGACGGCGGCAGAACAGAGAGCTTGTAGTACTAATTTTATAAATAGTTAAGTAAATCTGCGTTTACTTTGATACATTTGGATGTACCTCCAAATGTATCAAACCTCACCAATGCGCCTCTATCGATCTACATTTACCTTAATTGCCGTTTTGGCGCTTTCCATTTCTTGCAATAAAAAGGATGAAGCAGTTAAGCCTGGTGAAAATTGCCGGTTCTTGGGCAGATCATATAATTGGGAACGGAAGAGCGTTTATCAAACTTCGATTGATACAGCATTCAGCCCAATGTTTGGACTTATCATGCGAACGGCTTACCAGCCACCTCAACGATTGTAACAGGAACAGATAATGACAAATCAACCTGGATCACAAAATTCAATTACGAAAACTGCAATTAAATCCACTCCCAAATAATTAAACAATAGCCAGGAAAATTTGATTTATTTAACTTAATTTAGGATTGTGCGCTGGGTACGGTCGTTTTTAAGTTTATGATATACAAATACTTCCTGGCTTTGCTTTTTGTGGTTGTTGGCAAACTGTCTTTTGGGCAGGGTGCGGGAAATTATGTAAGCTTTGAAAAGGGGAAAGGAAGCATTATCATCCAGGGGACCAGAGGAGCGCTTCTTATTCAAGCATTCAGCCCGGAAATATTTAAGATCCAATTACTTCCATCGAAAAATGCGCCTGCGCTCGATAGTTCTTTCTCCGTAATCCTTCCACCTTCAAGCGCTGCTCAAAACATTGTCGAGACCAATAATAACATTGAAATACGCTCCGAAAAGTGCACGCTGGTCATCGATAAATTCCCGTTGAATGTTGCCTTGAAGTCGGGTAAGGACATCAAAATCAAGGAAACAAGGGGTTTTGTGCAAACGAAGGATTCCGTTAGTTTCTTGTTCAACATTAATCCAAAAGACGTTTTTCACGGTGCAGGCGGCCGACCATTCGGCCCGGACCTTGGCAGGAAAGCTTTTGACTTTTATAACTCATGGGAATACGAATATTTTGACCAGGCAACAGGTTTATCCCAAAGCCTGAATGTTCCTTTCATCGTTTCTTCTCACAAATATGGGCTGCTCTTTGATAGCGACAAACCGGGTTCCATGCGCATGTATGTGGGCGCAGTGGATTCGACATTGCTGCGTGTGGAGTCGGCTAGCACCGGGAAGTGGGCTTATTATCTGATCCATGGCAACAACAATGATGAAATTCTTGCCAATTATACGCTCCTGACGGGTCGGCAGCCGCTCCCGCCGCGCTGGGCTTTCGGTTACATTCAGTCAAAATCGGGTTACAACAATGCGAGTGAAGCGACGGTGGCAATTACCAAGCTCCAAGATCAGGGGTTTCCGGTGGATGCACTGGCTCTGGACCAGCATTGGTATGGCGATCAAAATGCGCGCGGTAACATGGATTGGGATGCAAAAAACTGGCCCAATGCGGCTGGAATGGTGAAAAGCCTGAATGCAAAGGGTGTCAAAACCATTCTTGTCACGGATCCTTACATTAGCACGAAGTCAACCAACTACAAATCTGCCGAAACACAATCCCTTTTTGCAAAAAAACCCAATGGCACCGAAACTTACACGCAGGATGTAGGCACTGCTACGGCCGGGTTGCTCGATATTTTTAAACCCGCTGCCCAAACCTGGCTTTGGGAAAAACAAAAAAAAATGGCCGTTCAGGGCATTGCCGGCTGGTGGAGCGAGAAAACAGAGCCGGACCCGCACCCGACAGATGCCGTGCATGAGCTGGGCAATGCCTTTCAAATCCACAATCTATATGCTCTTTTTTGGTCCAAAACCTTTTACAATAATTTTACAAAAGACTTTCCTGAGAAGCGTATTTTCCACATGACACGGTCTGGCTGGGCCGGTTCGCAGCGATATGGCGCTTTACCCTGGAGTGGCGATGTTAGCCGTTATTGGGCTGGGTTGAAGCTGCAAATTCCAATCATTTTGCAGGCTGGCATGTCCGGGCTTGGCTACATGCATTCGGATGTCGGTGGGGCCATTACAATGTCCGACAAGGTAGATAAGGACGAAGAGCTGGATCTGCGCTGGTTTCAATTCGGCACATTCACCCCGATTTTGAGAAACGCCGGCCAGCGTGACAATATAGAACCATTTAACCTCAGCGAGCCGTTTTATAGCGCGGTCAAAAAGTACGCGACAGTCCGTTACCAGCTGCTTCCTTACATTTATTCGTTAGCCTGGAAAAACAGCGTTTCAGGACGGCCTATTTGTTTGCCGATGGATTATTTCAACAATGACCGGGCACTTGGGAATCTCGGTGACCAGTATTTTTTTGGAGAAAATTTACTAATTGCCCCGGTTCTTCTGCATGGAATGCCTTTACGGAAAGTGGTTTTGCCGCAAGGGAAATGGTTTAATTTTTGGAATAATGAGGTTTACAATGGCAACGCGAACATTTTCCCAAAACTTACCGTTGATCACATTCCCGTCTACGCCAAAGGCGGCAGCTTCATTCCCCTATCCACTTCAACCACGAAAAAGTCGACCGACAACTATAATTCTGACAGCCTTACTGTGAAATTCTACCAGGACATTTCAGTTCCGGCATCCTCATTCACGATGTTCCATGATGACGGCCTTGATCCGAATTCTTTGGCAAAATCAAAATATGAACTCATTGATTTTGTAGGGAAAGTTTCCAATGACCAGGTGAATGTCACAATTCAGCGAACCAAAAGCTTTGATAAATCACTTGATAAAAGGCATTTAACATTTGAAATAAAAAACTTCACAACCAATCCTACTGCCGTCACACTCAACGGCCAAAGTTTCCCGGTTGTTTATCTTAGCGCCGAATTCAAGAACAACACAGCTTATTACGACTTGCTAGGCAAGCAGCTCAACGTGCAGTTTGACTGGGATTGCAATACAACGGCCAACATTTCGGTCACGCGCGCCGGTCTCGAAGTCATCACCGGATCGGAGCCGAATGTTAATGATCATGTGCTGACCGTCTTCCCAAATCCTTCCAGGTCACCTGTTTCAGTAAAAGTAACTGTTCCGGAAACAGGCTTTTATGAGTTGGAAGTCTATAATGTCGTTGGAAATGCAGTCTATAACAAAGCATTAGGACAGCATAGCAAAGGAAAAGTGTTGCATTTGAACTTGGATTTGGGCGTTTCCAGCGGTGCATATCTGGTCAGGTTACGAAACGGTCAGGGGCAGTTTTTTACAAAGAAAATAGTTATTCAATAGCCATGAATTACAGGCTTTCATTCTTGCTAACATTACTCATAACCAGCATTACAGCCTGTGTGGAGCCTTATAGTGTCAACTTTGAGAGTGCCAAAGAATATATTGTGGTGGATGGGGTGATCACGGATCTGGATGGACCTCAGTTTATAACACTGTCCAAAACCAATCCCGAAGCAACCAACGAAAGCTCAGAGTTTACGCAAACGATCTGGACAAAGGGCCTTTCCACATTGCCGCTGGAAAAAGCAACGGCAAAGATCATTGTAAACGGCTCGCAAACGCTTAACGTGACGGAAGTTGAGCCGGGCATCTATCAATTGCCTGCGAACTTTAAGGGAAAAGTTGGTGACGCTTATGAGCTGGAATTTTTGACAGAAAATGGCAAACATTACAAATCTTCCTCCGAGATTATGCCGCCGGTTTCCGCCGTAAAACGCGCTTACGACGTCTTCAATCCAAAAGGAATCCCAAGACTCTCCGAATATTATGGTGAATTCACGCCCAGCAACGACATTTACCTGGATTTTGACGACCCAGCCGGTGAAAAGAATTTTTACCGCTGGCAATGGACGCTTTGGGAATTACAAAAAACCTGCACAACCTGTAATCAGGGGAAATATTATCTTTTTGATGCTGAGAACGGCGTCGATGGCGACTGCTTTAAGGATCTTACATTGAAATACAACAACATTTACGATTACACCTGCGAAGACCTTTGCTGGGATATTTTTTACAGCAAAGACATCACGATTTTCTCGGACATTTACACCAACGGACAAGGGCAAAAAGACAAGCTCGTTGCGCAAATCCCACTTTTACAATCCAATCCTTGCCTGGTAAGCTTGCAGCAAAATTCGCTCACTCCCAATGCTTATCGCTTTTTGAAACTCATCCAGGACCAGGCGAATAACTCCGGAACGCTGGCCGACACGCCGCCAGCACCGATTCAGGGCAATGTTACCAACCAAAAAGACAAAAACGAGCTCATTATCGGGTTCTTTACGGCTTCGTCCGTTTCAGAATACAGAACCATGCTCTGGCGGAAAAATATCAAGAATGCAGCGGTTCTAAACCAACTTTTCAAAACCATTCACAACCGCGACCCGATCTTGGAAGAACGCTCTGCCGGGCGGCCTTACATTCCGCTGGCCATTTGCAAAAAGAGCAGATCCCGCTCGCCGTTTTTACCAAAAGACTGGAAATGGACGCAATAGGTGCAAATAAAGCCTACGAATGAAAAAATTTTATTGTCTTATTTTTTTACTGGTCAATGTTTTTCCTGCGCTCGCACAAGGCCTCATTATTACGGGCACGGTGCGTGATTCAGCTACTCTTGCGCCTTTGCCCGGAGCTGCCATTGTTATAGATTACCGGAAAAGCGCGTCAGCCGTGGAGATGGATGCGAAAGGCAATTTCACCATTAACCTTCCTAATGATGACCACGTGCTGGTGATCCGGCATGTGGGTTATGAATCATTTAAAGTTTTTATCAAAAGCGGCACGCCTAAGATCCATTTTGATGTGTTAATGACGACGACTTCGAGCCAGCTTGAAGAAGTGATCATTACCAGCAAAGGATTTGACCAAACCATCCGGCAGCCGATTCTGGGCTCATTGCAGATCAATATTAAGACACTTGAAAAACTGCCTTCCGCCTTCGGAGAGCTCGATATTTTGCGGAGCCTGCAAATGCTGCCCGGCGTTTCCAGCGTCGGAGAAGCTTCTAACGGCGTTAATATCAGGGGCGGGACCACGGATCAGACATTAATCTTGCTGGACGACACCCCCATTTTCAATCCTACGCATATGTTTGGTTTGTTTTCGGTCATTCCGCCGAACACGGTCAACACCCTGGATCTGTACAAAGGCAATGTGCCCGCACGTTTCGGCGGGCGGGTTGCTTCTGTTCTGGATATTTCAACAAAAAAACCCAATCTGGAAAAGCTACAACTGGAAGGCGGCATTAGCCTGGTTTCGAACAGATTAATGGTGGATGTGCCGGTTATAAAGGGAAAACTGGGCATTTACGTGGCCGGTCGCGGTGCATTCAACGACTTTATCCTTCCCAAACTCGACAAGCAACTGAACAACATCAGCGCCAAGTTCGGGGAGCTTTCTGCAAAGTCTTTCTGGAAGATCAACAACAAAAATACGCTCACATTTATGGGCTATTACAGCAACGATTATTTCAGGACAGACCTGCTCACCAACCTGCCCAATGTTGTGGGAACGGATACTTATTATAAGCATATTACGACCAACGGCATGCTGCGCTGGCTGCATGTGATCAGTCCCGAGGTGAGCCTCCAAACGACGGCTATTTATGCGAAATATGCACCGGATATTGGCACCAAGGAAAAGGAAACGGGTAATTTGGTGAAACTGGAATCTGCGGTTGAACAACGGCAGGTCAAGTCGAACATTAATTATCAGCTATCCAACCATAAGTTTGAAACCGGATTTATTGCCACGCAATATATCATCGCGCCGGGGACTTTGGAGCCGGGTTTGAGCCGAAGCGTTAACTACATTGCCACACCGACCGAGCATGCCAATGAAGTGGCCTGGTATGCAGATGATGAGATCAATTTTTCTAAAAAACTGGCTGTTTCACTGGGTTTACGTTATTCGTTCTTCATGGCAACGGGCACGGCAGTGGTCAGGAATTACTTACCAGATCAGCCGAGGGACGATTTTTCAGTTGTTGACTCAACGGTTTATCAAAAAGGCAAGGTTTCAAAAGCATATGGCGGGCCGGAGCCGCGCCTGGGACTGCGTTATGCGCTGAATGATCGCATTTCGCTCAAATTTGGCTATAACCTGATGCGGCAATATATCCAGGTCGTTTCAAACACGGCTACGCCGATTCCGACTTCGCGCTGGAAAACGAGCGATACACACATTAAACCCCAGATCAGCCACCTTTTTACGGCGGGCTTTTATCAGTCGTTCAATGATAACATTTATGAAGTTACATTGGAGGGTTATTATCGCAATGCCAAAAATATCATCGATTACAAACCGGGAGCCGATTTCCTGTTGCAGCAATATCCCGAAACGCAGATGATTCAGGGCAAAAACAAGTCCTATGGCTTGGAAATGATGCTTTCAAAGAAAAAAGGGAAGGTGAAAGGCTGGGCAAATTATACATATGCGAGGTCGTTGAACATTGTCGATGAAGATGCTGCCTTAATCGAAAAGGTCAACAGGGGCGACTGGTATCCGGCCAATTACGACAAACCGCATACATTCAATGCGTCACTCGACATTACCGTTGATAGTCACAACTCATTTGGCTTCACCTTCGCTTACAGCACGGGAAGGCCTTATTCCGAGCCGATTGGCTTTATCAACTATCAGAATAATGTCTATCCGTTTTACGACAAGCGCAATAATAAACGCATTCCTGATTATCACCGGCTGGATTTCGCCTGGAACATTTACAATCCGAGTATGAAAAACCGGAGGTGGCAAGGGCACTGGACATTCTCGATCTACAATCTGTATGCCCGTAAAAACGCTTATTCTGTATTTTTCAAAACAGAAAACGCCGTTACTAAAAGTTATCAGCTTAATATTTTCGCAACGCCTATCGCGACAGTTGCCTACAACTTTACTTTTTGAAGCGTTACTTTTTTCTTCTGATAACGACGAGCTTGTCGTCATTTCGAGCGGCCACGATCGCGTCACCGCTTTTTAGTTTAATGTTTTTCAAATGCTTTACCTGCCCTTTCACCTGCAATCCTTTTAGTGGTTCAGGAGTAAAATTACAGTTACCACGGTTGATGAGTATCGTGCCAAAATCGCTGTCATAGCGGCCCATTTGAATGTTGCAGTTATAAAAATTGCCCATGATCAGCACATCCGGCAATTTATCGCCGTTGGCATCAATGATCTGTGCGTCGTAGAAAGGTGTCCATTGCGCTTTATACCCCAATGGTCTCACTTTGAAATTACCTTTTCCGTCATTCACCAAAACGGCATTCTGGAAGTAATCTGCGGATAAAACCTGGGCTTCTTTCAGCTTGTCCTCTCCCACTAAATCACCAAGGCCGGCTTTTGCAAACTCGGTTGCAAAAATGTATTTCTTGCGGATAACGGGCATTTGCTTTTCCATTTCCAGCTTCGTCGGGAAAAGCGCTTCTTTTCCATTCAAATAATAGGTCAGCACCGGTTCCTTGCGGCCATTACCGTCATAGTCATTGATATACATCTTCACGGGCTGTTCCGCATTGACTTTTAATCTGCTATTCAAGCCAAGGTTTCCTGCCAGAATATCCAGATCACCATCGCCGTCAAAATCATAAGGCATCACAAAACTCCACCAGCCTTTTTTGTCTGTCAGCATTTTCCTGGAAAAGCTTTTGCCATTATTCTGCATCATAACAAGTCCGTCCCATTCCAGCGCCAGCAGCAAGTCCTGATCACCGTCTTTGTCCAGGTCGGCCAGCTTTGCATTTTTTACATAACCAATGGACGACAATTCTTTCGCATACTGGCTTGTCACATCCGTAAACTTGCCGGAACCATCGTTTTTGAGCAGATAGGACTTCGGGATCTCGCCATAATTGAGCGGCACAGCACGACCGCCAATAAAGAGATCCACAATGCCATCGCCCGTGAAATCAAACGGCACGACGCACGAAGCGGTCACATAAATGTTGGTAAAAGCATCGGCCTTCACACTTAGATTCCCTTTGCCATCATTGAGATAAATACGCGGCATCTGGAATTCCGAATTGTTGACATATTCATTGCCGCCCGTTGCTACAACGAGGTCTGGATGGCCGTCTCGATTTACATCCACCCACTCCGCGCTGATCTCCTCATAAGTGCTGTCCTTCAACAAGGCAGGCTGTAACGATTCTTTAAAAACGCCTGTATTAGTTTGAAGAAACACATGGTTTCGATGCTTTTTGGAAGAGCCGACGAAAATATCTTCCAGTCCGTCGTGGTTAATGTCAGCAATCGCCAAGGCAGGACCGTCGGCAGTTACTTCAAACGGAATGAGAGAGTTACGATCAAATTCGACGAAATTATTTTCCTCGTGCCTCACGTCAACGCCGAGTTGTGCAGCTATGTCCTCAAAAGTATAGTCTTTCGTTTCGCGGCTTGTTTTGAATTGCTGGTAATTAAAAACAGGCAGGTCATTTTTATATTCCAATGACAACGAATCCTTCAAATCAGCGGGTTTCAAAACCTGGAAGCGGTTATCCGGCCAGATTACAACCATTGAATCCACATCTGCTTTTTTGCCCAAACCAATGTTTAACGGAACTTCCATGCTCGATTGAAATCCCCGAACCGGAAATTTTTCAAAACTCAGCACTTTATCTTTCTTGAAAATCAGGCATTTGGTGCCAATTGCATTTACATTGCCAGCCTTACCTTTGAGATAAACCCGTGCATAATCGCCTTTGGAAGCTTTCTTACTATTCAGGTTTTCGTATATAAATGCTTTTTCATTGATGTTATTCGTCACAATATCCAGATCACCGTCATTGTCCAGATCCGCATAAACAGAACCATTGGAATAAGAAGTCTGGTCATTCCGGATGAGCCCTTCCATATCCTTGAAAGCCAGATCGCCGTTGTTGGCGAAAAACTTGTTATTCAGCTTAATTTCAGGTAGTTTATCCGCTAATCCCGGATCGTTTTCATCAAAATTTTTATTTCTGATCTTCTCCTGAACCACGTCATTAGACACAAATTTGATGTAATCCGTGTCATTCATCCGCTTTGGAATCCCGTTGGAAATGAAGAGATCTTTCAGACCATCATTATCAAAATCTGAAAACAAAGCGGCCCACGACCAATCCGTGGAATGCACGCCGGAATACATCCCAATTTCACTGAAAGTGCCGTTTCCATTGTTGTATTGCAGATTATTGCGCGCAAACTGATAATTATAACCCTGTCTGATCTTGTATTTAAAAATGCTGTACATGTCCTCTCCTTCCGATTTTTTGAGGATTTCATAATCGGACGGAAGCATATCCAGCGAGACGATTTCAGGGAAAATATCATTGTTGAGATCACCAATGTCCACGCCCATAGAAAACTGGCTCGTATGCATGAGCGACGAATCCGTCATATCTAGAAATGCGCCGTTTTTTTGATTGATATACAAATAATCATTTTCGTGAAAATCGTTGCCAATGTACATGTCCGGATAGCCGTCGAAATTTATGTCGCCTACGCCTAAACCGAGGCCATAACCCAACGCAGAGCTGTGAATGCCGGTTGTTTTGGACACTTCAATGTATTTTCCATTATCATTTCTGAAAAGCTTGTCGCCCGCCATTGGATGGTACACATTTTCAAAAAGCGCCCTTCTGCCAAATGTTCCATTCTGGTGAACCGAATGATTGAGCTGGAACATGTCCAGATCGCCGTCCAAATCATAGTCGAAAAACGTAGCCTGCGTGCCAAAAACAACCAAATCCAGGCCATACTCTTTCGATCTTTCTGCGTAAACAGGCACGCCGTCTTTGATTTCCTGGCAAACATACAGCAGGTTATGCCCCTTCATCGACTCAAAATCCCCAACCTGGCTAATGTAAATGTCCAGCATGCCGTCCTGGTTAATGTCCACAATGGAAACACCATTTGACCAGCCCTTATCCCCTTTAAAATTCGCCTTTTTCGTCACATCCTCGAACTTCATCCCCGACTTGTTGAGGTAAATGCGGTTAGCCTCCTGATTGCCCGTAAAGCACAGATCCACGAGCCCGTCATTGTTCAGGTCGCCTGCTCCTACTCCGCCACCATTGTAAAAATACATGTAGTAAAAAATGTTGAAATCCTTGGTGGGTTTCAGCGTGTTCGCAAAGTTAATTCCGGTTTTATCAGCGGTTAGGAGATCAAAATCATACTCCGAAATATCTTTTTCCTTCGAGCAGGCAAAACCAGCCAGGAATAAGATGAAGAGCAAAATTTTGGAAAATATTTTTTGAAAAAGCATGGACTACAAATTGGCCGGTTGCGGCTTGTTAATCTTAAAAAGAACGGGCTTCGCATTACTCACCAGATTGATCAGGTAAGGCGCACCCTGAATGTTGATCGGGCTGATCTGTTTTACTTCACCGTCGATGGCGTAACCGCTTTGTGTGCTTAGCAGCACGTCAAACTGCATGTTTCCTTTGTTGATCAGCACATTGCCGCGACAGGCATCCAATGCTCCCAGCTGCGGAATAAAATGCGTGAAATTACCCCCAACAATCAGGTCCGGCTTGCCATCGGCATTCACGTCCTCACTCTGAATGGCGTTCAGACAAGAGATCTGAGCCATATGCGGCAACTCTTTCCATGTAAATTGCCCCTTACCATTATTCACAGCTATCGCCGATTTAAGATAATTCACCGACTTTTCAACCGCCGATTTCATCAAATCTTTTGGAAAAAGGTCCTGAACCGATTTGTTGGCATACTCGGAATGTTTCAAACTCTCTTTTTTCAAAAACGGAAACTGGGTTGTGAGTTCTCTTTTCAATAAAATCGGCATATCACGCTCGTCGACCGTTTTGGTTACCACTTTTTCAATGGTCCCATTTTTGTTGAAATCATTGATCCAGATTTTCAGCGGCGCATTAGCCGATGCTTTCAGTGAAAAATTCTCACCTATATTGCCAAAAACAACGTCTTGATCGCCATCTCCGTCCATATCCGCTACTTTCAGGCATCCCCAGAAACCGGCAAATTGTTCAAGGCCGGTGGGGAGTTTCTGGAACTTGCCGCCACCGAATTTCAAGATGACCGGCGCCATCCAATCACCAGCGATAATCAGCTCTTTAGACTTATCACCATCCACATCCGCCCAGGAAGCATCCCGTATCATGCCTAGTTTGGCCAGTTCCGGCGCAATTGTCTTTCCAACTTCTTTGAAAACACCTTTGCCATCATTTTCATACAAATAACTCCGCGGACTAGAACCGTATTCGCGCGGCACGCTGCGGCTTCCTACAAACAGGTCGGCGTCGCCATCATTGTCATAATCATGCGCAACAATGACAGCCGTGTTCATGGAATTAGGCGGCAATGCGCGTGTGTTGATCGCAAAATTTCCTTTCCCATCATTCAAATAAAGTCTTGTTGGCAGATCAGGGCTGGTTACTAACGTCTCATTTCCTCCGCTTCCCACAATCAAATCGAGATCGCCATCACCGTCTGCATCGAAGAATGTGGCTGCTGTGTCTTCAAAACCGGCGAGATCCGTAAAAACTTTTTGAGTGGATTTCACAAACGAAGCGCCTTTTTGCAAATACAACTGTCCACCCTGACCTTTCGCGCCGCAGACGTAAATGTCCGCATTACCATCACCGTTCACATCGCCTATCGCAGCTTTCGGGCCTTCCTGTGACAGCAGCATGGGGATGTTTCGCTCGTGATAGAAATCCTCGTATTTGTCTTCCTGGTGCGCATCGAAACCATTATCAGCCATTTGCGTTAACAGCATCGTCTTTTGCTGAACAGGATTTTTAAAATCCGCTCCTGCGTTATTGATCTTGAAATTCAGCGTAGTATCCGCATTGATCCTCGGGTGGCTTGTCACTTTTCTGTTGGGCCAGATAATGCGAATGGAATCAATGGTGTTTATTTTCCCCAGACCAATCGTGATCGGATATTCCGTGCTGGACTGAAAGCCGCGCGCCGGGTTTACTTGTTTGCTGAAAACCTGATTACCCGCAAAAACTTCAATTTTAGAACCGATTGCGTAAGTGTTTTTGCCTTCTCCTGCCAATTTCAGCTTGATATAATGGTTTTTCTCTGGCTTCGCTTCGCTTTTATTTTTATAAACAAAACAGTTTTGATTCACATTATTTACAACCAGATCCAGGTCACCGTCATTGTCCAGATCTGCGTAAGCTGCGCCATTTGAAAATGATTTTCCACCCAATCCGAACTCATCCGCGCGCTCTTTAAACTGCAAGTCGCCTTCATTATGGAAGAAATTATTGGGAACAGGATTAGAAGGCATTTTGTCGATAATGTTCTGCATATTTTCCTTCTCACCAGACATAACCATTTTCTGCGTCACCTCATTGGCGAAAAAGTCGATAAAGTCCTGATCCAGAATGTCGTGGTAAATGCCGTTGCAAACGTAAATGTCTGTTTTGGAATCATTATCCGCATCAAACATCAAAGCGCCCCAGCTCCAATCGCTCGCCGCAACCCCGGAATAATTTGCGATCTCACTGAATGTCCCGTCCTGATTGTTGAATTGCAGGCTATTCTGCATGTATTGGTTATGAAAACCCTTCTCTTTCTTCAAATTAAAGAGATAATGGTTTTCGAAAGAAGTGGTCGTTTTATAGCGATACTCATCGCGCGGCAGCATATCTGTGACAAATAATTCCGGATAACCGTCATTGTTAATGTCCGCCATATCCGCACCCATGGAAGCCAGACTGGTGTGTTTTACGCGTTTTTCCAATTCCTCCGAGAATGTGCCGTCTTTTTGATTGATATATAAATAATCCTTTTCGTAAAAGTCGTTGCAGATATAAATGTCCGGATATTGGTCACCGTTAATGTCGCCCACCGTAACACCCAATCCGAAACCGATCAAACTGCCGTATATGCCTGCTTCCTGGCTTACATCTATGAATTTGCCATTATCATTCCGCAGCAATTTGTCACCGCCGCCTTTGAGAAAATCTTTCACAGGCCAGTCCTTCGCGCGCATATTGCGGTCATTGGCGTAGTTCAGTGTATTTACGGGAATGAAGCTGTTGTTGAGAATATAGGCATCGAGATCGCCGTCCAGGTCGTAATCAAGAAATGCCGCATGTGTGGTATAACCTGTTTCATTCAGGCCATATTGAGCGGCAGATTCTGTAAAAGTCTGGTCGCCATTATTAATGTAAAGAGAGTTGCCTTGTTTGTTGACAAATTTCTGGTAACCCGCATTGCAGACGTAGATGTCCAGCAAATTATCGCCGTTGATGTCTACCATCACAACGCCCGTACTCCATTTCGTTGGTTCCGCAACGCCGGCTTTGTTGGTTATATCCTCGAATTTGAAATCGCCTTTGTTTAAATAGAGCTTATTATCGCCCATATTGGCGGTAAAGTAAATGTCCGGCAATCCGTCATTATTAATGTCACCGATCGCGACGCCGCCGCCATTGTAGAAATTCCGGTAATTGAAGATGTTGATGTCCTTCTTGTCCTCCACTTTATTTACAAAATCAATCCCGGTGTCGGAGGCGTCCATTTCCTCAAACAAACCGGCCGGTTTGCTGGAATCCTTGCAAGAAGACAAGAGCATGAGGTAGGCAAAAATGGCTGTGATATGAGCAGAGCCAATGTATTTTTTTATCATTTAATTCGAGGAGCTGAATGCTTCTTTTTCGGTGATGTTCCCTAAACTGACAGAAGGTTTTTTGTAAACGATGAAACCTTCTGCGGGTATATATTTATCTGGCTGCTGGAAATCGCTGTATTTGCCGACTTTCCCTTTGATCCGAAACACCATTTTATCTTTTGAAAATTCTGTTGCGGTTATCTCGCCCTCGGCCATCATGTAACCTTCCCCTATCATTTGTTCCTTGTCGATGATCTTGCCCATTTTAATGCTTGTTTCAATGGGTCCGTCTGACCCGATCGTCTTCTTGATGGGCTTGGCAGCATACCATTTTTCTCCTCCCAAATTAATGATCAATTTACCTTCGAACTGATCGGTTAGCGTCAGGTTCATAATATTATCGGAGATCAGCGCCTGCCCTGAAAAAACGCTCTCCTTCGGATAAAATTCCTTCCCGGCGATTGTGACCACAATTTTCGCCTCATTTTCTTTCAATGATTTAAAAAGCTGATCAGCGGCCTGATCGGACGATTCTTTTGAATTACAACTAAAAACAAAGAACGTGAAAAATACAAGTAACCAACGATTCATTAACTGGTAAGTCATTTTGTACACCAATAAAAAAACAAAAATGCCCGAGTGATCGAGCATTTTTGACAATAAATAAATTTCAAATCTTAGTATCCCGGATTCTGTTCAAGGTTTGCATTGGAAACCAAAGCAGCAGATGGAATCGGGTAAAGTACCGTGTAAGCTTCTTTAACAGATGTTCCTGTGCCTGTTGTAAACTTGCCGAAACGAATTTCTGTCGTTCTTTTGAAACCTTCCCAGTACAACTCGCGTCCAATCTCGTCAAACAAATTGGCTTCTGTCAATGATGCCAGAGCGGTTGCGCCACGCAATGTTCTCAATGCATTGACCTGCGTCAGAGCGCCGGCAGCATTGCCGCCTCTTAATGTTGCTTCCGCTTTCATCAGATAAGCCTCTGCGTAACGCATCAGAAGATATTTTCCTGCGTTGGCCGGGTGATACTTGATCACGCGGATTCCTTTATCAGTAGCCGCACCAGCCAAAGGAACGTCTTTAGTGAACTGCAAAGGTTTTTGCGTACGCGTGTCAATAATAGCCTTGCCTTTTTCGTCATACTGCTGACCAATCAGGAAACCATAGCTGATACCAGAGAACTGGGTTCCGTCTTTCTTCGCTGGCTTTCCGATACGAGTATCTTTTGCTTCAAAAGTGTCATAGAAATCAGCAAGTGTCGCGAAGCCATTCCATCCCGATGGATTCTGGCCATAGTGCAAAGTCATCATCCAACGGTTTTGGGCCGTTCCTTCCTGCACATTGAAGATAGGTTCCGTTTTTGCAGCAGAAGAAAATGCAGAAAAATAATCCTTTTCCAAAGCGTATCCATCCGCAGTGATCGCATCCACATAAGTAGCTACTTTGTCCATATCAGCCTTATCGAATGTGTAAGGGCCCTCTGCCGTTGCGCCTTTGTAAACTGCCTTGTTCAGATACAATTTAGCCAAAAGGAAGTTAGCTGCTGCCTTAGAAGCCGTTCCATTTGCAATAGATGGCCCTTTTTTAGGCAGATTAGGAAGTGCTTCTTCCAGATCCTTAATGATATAATCAAATGCTTCCGAGCGGTTCAACACCTTCGGCAGGTCATTCACACCCTGAGTTACCTCACGAAAGGGAACTACGCCCCAGTAATCCATAACCCAATACATGTTATATGCTCTCAAAAATTGCGCTTCCGCCTTCTGAACAGCAGTTGGATTGGATGCAATGATCTCTGTCGCTTTGTATGCTCTCTGGTTCAATGCATTCCATGCACTCAGAATGTAAGAGTGAGAAGCATCCCATGTATGCTGATCCAATGTACGCCATACACCATTATCACCCCAGTCAACACCGCGTGTTGGTGGGATCATTTCTGCTGTGGTATGCTCACCCAGGGCATAAATCCCTGCCTGATCCGAATAAGTTGATAAATCCTTATAAGCAGATGCTAGTGACTCCACAACATTGACCGGAGCAAAACCGCCCTCTGCAACTTCGTTTACTACTGAATCTTTCTCGTCATTTACAAGGTCAGTACAGGCCGACAGCGTCGCCATGTAAACCCCGGTAACCATTATTTTATATATCTGACTGGTTTTCATTTTATTATGAATTTGAATTAGAATGAAACATTAACACCCACTGTCCACGTCCTTGCTCTCGGGTAAGCCGTATAGTCAATTCCAAACGAAGGAATATCATTCAACGATTTGTTTGTACTAACCTCTGGATCCTGTCCGCTATACTTTGTAAAAGTTAATAAATTTTGACCTGTAACGAAAACCCTTGCATTGCTCAGGACTTTGTTCGCTTTCATAGGAACGCGATATCCCAGAGACAAATTCTGAAGTCTGATAAAGTTACCTTTTTCAAGGAAGCGGGTTGATACGTCCGGTGCGTTTAATGCGCCTTCGCCGTTACCAATCACATCTTTTGTCACGTTACGACCGTTTGCAAATGAGCCTTGTGTAAAGAATGCATTCGCAGTGTTTGAGTATAGATAGTGACCAAAAACACCATTGAAGAACAAGCTCATATCAAACGCTCCGAATGTTAAGTTATTGGTAAGACCAGCGTTAACTTTTGGAAGCGGGCTTTTGCCACCCAGGAATTGCTGGAAGTCACCATTTGGGTAAAGTGAATTTCCGTTGTCATCGAATCCGCCGAACTCACGCAGGAAGTAAGCGAACAAAGGCTGTCCTTCTGCCAAACGCTGTGCAAATGCACCTGAAAGACCCTGACCGTTGATTTCACCCGTATCATAAGTTCCGATCAGGTTTTTCACAAGGTTTTTGTTGTAAGATCCATTCAAGACCATTTCCCACGTGAATTTCTTGCCATCAACAATAACACCCGTCAAAGCCAATTCAATACCGCGGTTCTGAATATCTGTATCCAGGTTTCGATAAACGAATGGATTCGGAGCAGGCTGGGCAGCCACAACTTTGAAAAGAAGATCTTTTGTGCTTTTGTTGTAAAGATCAACAGTTCCACTTAATCTGCCTTTCAGGATAGAGAAATCAATTCCCAAGTTGAATGCAGCCGTTGATTCCCATTTCAAATCCGGGTTGTTGAATGCAACCGCGTTCAAACCACCGCCTGTGATGCCGTCACCGCCCTGGTTGATTGCGTAGTCGCTGTATCTGTCGCGTCTGTCGTATACATTGTGAGGAATTGCCTGGTTACCGGTAACCCCGAAACCAACTCTAAGAGAAAGATCAGTGAATACAGTTTTAGGAATAAAATTCTCTTCTACCAATTTCCATTTGAATGCTCCTGATGGGAAATAACCATATTTGTTGTTTCCACCGAATTTGGATGAACCATCGACGCGCAATGTACCAGTGAACAAGTATTTGCTTCCAAAACCCAGGTTTACACGACCGAAGTATGATTGCAGCTCATCTTTCACATAGCTTGAATTTTGGATAACCGAACCAACACTGGATAATGCTGTTGCATCCTTAATACCCACAGTTCCGGCGATACCCAGGTTATTGATCATGAGATCCAGGTCATTCGTACGGAAATTCGCCGCTGCAACGTTTTTGCTACCGCTTTCAAAACTCTGATAAGAATAACCCAAAAGTGCATTTAAAGTAACACTTCCGATTTCCTTATCATAAGTGAAATAGTTTTCCATCAACTGGTTGTTGCTTTCTACGTCACGAATATAAACGCGACCGATTTTTTCAATACCCGCAACAACAAGATCTCTTGAATAAGCCTGTTTTCTTGTTGACATTGATTTATCAAAACCCAAAACAGTTTTGAACTTCAAGCCGCTGAAAATTTCCAGTTCCGCATTGATGTTACCCAAAGCACGAAGCGTGTTGCTGTTATCTTTTGAAAGATTAACAAATGCCAGCGGGTTAGGCTCAGTAGTAGTGGACTGGTTCAATGTGTCGCCTCTGTAAGCCGGACGGGTTGGGTTTGCTTTAAGAATGCTACCCATTAAATCACCTTCAAAACCAATGTTTTCAGAAATAGGAACACCGGTGTCTTGTGTATTTGCAAAGTTCAGGTTACTTCCGATTGTCAGTTTGTCCCCGATAAATTTCTTTGTTCCGCTGAAACCAACGCTGTAACGTTTTACATTCGATGTCTGAACGATACCGTCCTGGTTCATATAACCAAGAGAAAAACGATAGTTACCTGATGCATCACCGCCACCGTAAGAGAGATTGTGCTGGTGGGTCAGGGCTGTTCTGAAAAGCAAATCCTGCCAATCTGTATCTGACCCCTGATCCTGTCCGCCTGCCGCTTTGTAGCCAGCTGCGTCCAACAGGTCGTATTTTTTAGTGATATTGCTGATACCCAATGAATATCCATAATCAAGGGCACCTTTTCCTTTTCCTCTTTTTGTTGTGATCAAAACAACACCATTCGCACCGCGTGAACCGTAGATCGCTGTTGCAGAAGCATCTTTAAGGATGTCCATGCTCGCGATATCGTCCGGGTTAAGGAAGTTAAGCGGGTTTTTTGCCGGCTGACGACCAACACCCTGGTTATCACCACCTGACGAAGTATTATCACCACTCAATGGCACACCGTCGATCACGAACAAAGGGTTGTTACCACCCAATACCGACGACGTTCCCCGTATACGCACGTTAATTCCACCACCCGGCTCACCGCTGGACTGGGTAATTTGCACACCCGCAACGCGTCCCTGCATCAATTGCTCAGGAGAAGTCACGATCCCTTTCTGGAAATCTTTCGATCCCAAAGCGGAAACCGCACCAGTTGCATCCTTTTTCTTCACCGTTCCGTAACCTACGACAACGACTTCTTCCAAAGCTTTAACATCTTCGGAAAGTGTAACATTAAGAGTTGATTTGTTGCCAACCGCCACATCCTGCGTCTCATATCCAATGGCGCTGAAAGTCAATGTTGAGTTGCCCGGAACGCCGATCTGATAATTTCCTTCTACGTCTGTATTCGTTCCTTTTGTACTTCCCTTAATTGTAATGGTAACTCCCGGAATTCCACCGGTTTTAGCGTCTGTAACCCTACCGGAAACATTCACATCCTGCGCAAAAGCATTTGTAGTTAAGCCAATCAAGATCATTAGGATGGCGAAAAGCCCTGTGCCTGGTCCTGCAGATCTTTCTTTCGTCACAATGTTTTTTGCATTGCTTAAATCATGTCGACGAAACACATGAAAGGATAAATTCATCATAGGTCTGTTAAGTAAATAAGTTAAATCTGGTCACCGCCTTGTGTATCATCTTAACATTCCCGCACATTTTGATTCAAAATTGGCCTAGCTCTCTTATTTTGGCCTTTTTTCTGAATTTTATTGTGAAAAAGTTAAAGTTATTCAATGACGGTCATACAAAATAATATAAAAAGGCCGGATAATACAATATCGTTTTTCTGAAATTTGCTTAAAAAAATCAATTTTTAAGCAAGAAAGTTACATTATCCGTTTATAGTGCAAACCCCATATTTGAGAAGTACAAAAGCAGCGACAATCGGTGACATTTTTAATTCAAGTTTAATTTTTACGGCAGCGCGCTTATAAAGGAATCTGAAAATATTTTGCTGGAAATCATTGATCGTTGTTCGTAACTTTGAGGCTGATATTTTCCGCTTATCCAACACCATGACCGCGCCGCTTTCCGTAACTAACAGTGATTTAAGTCTTCTTGCCAGAGAACTCGAGGGGGAACTGCATTTCGATAATACGATGCGAACCCTGTATGCAACTGACGCTTCCGCTTACCGGGAAATGCCACTCGCGGTCGCCATTCCCAAGTCCGAAGCGGACATCAAAAAACTAATCGCATATGCCACGGAAAAGCACATTTCGCTTATCCCGAGAACGGCTGGAACATCGCTGGCGGGGCAGGTTGTGGGCAACGGAATTGTGGTGGACGTTTCCCGGAATTTTACTAAAATTCTGGAAATAAATCAGGCCGAAAAATGGGTCCGTGTGCAGCCAGGTGTGGTGCGCGATGAGCTTAATATGGCTTTGAAACCTTTCGGACTTTATTTCGGGCCGGAGACGTCAACGGCTAACCGTGCGATGATTGGTGGAATGGTCGGAAATAACTCCTGCGGCTCTAATTCCATTGTGTATGGCAGCGCCAGGGAGCATACTATGGAGGTGAAAGCAATTCTGGCAGACGGCTCCGATGCTGAATTCAAAAACATAAAGGGAAGTGATTTCAAGACTTTGCTGTCCAATGCGCAGCAGAAGAACGGAAGTGCAACGCTTCTGGACAAGATCTATCTCAAAACAAACGAAATACTGCAGTCTGCTGAAAATCAGGCCGAGATAAGGAGAAATTTTCCGAAACCGAGCATCGGCAGAAGGAACACCGGTTACGCGCTGGATATGTTGCTCCACACCGAGCCTTATGCGCCCAACACAGGCCAGAACGAACCCGCACAGCCATTTAATATGTGCAGCCTGATCGCAGGATCAGAAGGAACATTGTGTTTTTTGACAGAAATAAAATTAAACCTTGTCCCGTTGCCCCCAAAGACGCAGGGACTGGTTTGTGTGCATTGCGACACCATTGATGAAGCATTAAGGGCTACAATCCTGACTTTAAAATATCAGCCACATGCTGTTGAGCTGATCGACGATTATGTGCTGGAATGTGCCGCTACGAATGTTGAACAGAAGAAAAACGCATTTTTTGTAAAAAATAAACCTGATGGAAAATTTCCGGCCATATTGGTTGTGGATCTTTCACGGGAAACGAGAGAAGAAGTCGAGGCGCTGTCAGCCGAAATGACCCGAGAATTACAGGAAGCGGGGATTGGTTTTCATTATCCACTGCTCTTTGGTGATGACACGAAAAAAATCTGGACATTAAGAAAGGCCGGATTGGGCTTGCTGGGAAACATTCCGGGTGATGAAAAAGCCGTTGCGGTGATCGAGGACACGGCGGTGGATGTTTACGACCAGCCCGACTACATCCGTGATTTCAATGAAATATTAAAAAAACATGGCATGTCTGCCGTGCATTACGCGCACGCAGGAACAGGCGAAATTCACCTCAGGCCCATCATTAACCTTAAAACCAGTGAAGGCCACAGGCAGTTTAGAATGATTGCGGAGGAAATAGCTGATCTGGTAAAAAAATATGATGGTTCACTGTCCGGGGAACATGGCGACGGCCGGTTAAGGGGAGAATTTATCCCGAAAATGGTTGGCGAGCATAATTACCAGCTTTTTAAGGATATCAAAAGAGCTTGGGACCCCAACAATATTTTCAATCCCGGAAAAATTGTGGACACGGCTCCTATGGACACTTTTTTACGCTACGAAGCGGATCAGCAGACGCCTGAATTCAAAACTTACTTCCGTTTTAAAGACCAGGATATATTACAGCACGCCGAGCAATGTAACGGTTCGGGCGACTGCCGAAAAACACAAATGAGCGGTGGCACCATGTGTCCGAGCTTCATGGCAACCCGCAACGAAAAGGACACAACCCGCGCGCGCGCCAACATTCTCAGGGAAATGTTAACGCGTTCACCAAAGGAGAACCGCTTTGATAATAAGGAGATTAAGGAAGTTTATGACCTGTGTCTGGCATGCAAAGGCTGCAAAGGCGAATGTCCCTCCAACGTGGATGTCGCTAAGTTGAAAATGGAGTTTTTGCAGCAATATCAAGACGCCAACGGCATTCCGCTGCGTTCCTGGTTGGTGGGGAATTTCTCAAAAATGACCGGCATAGCAAGTTACATTCCCTGGGCTTATAACCTGGTTTTCAAAAATGCGCCGCTGCGCAGAATCGCCAATCAAATTGTAGGCTTCCATCCCGAAAGGACAATGCCATTATTGCATAGCACGACACTGAAAAAGTGGTATGAACAACGCAAAACAACCAAATCGACGGGTCGTAAGGTGTATCTTTTTTGCGACGAGTTTACAAATTATAATGATGTTGAAATTGGGAAAAAGTCCATTTTAGCATTGGAGAAGCTTGGTTATGAGGTAATTATTCCAAAACACGGCCCATCCGGCCGGCCACAACTTTCCAAAGGCTTATTAAAAGATGCCAAAAAGATTGCGGAGGAAAACATTAAGCTGCTCAAAGACCTGATTTCTTACGATACGCCGCTCGTAGGCATCGAACCATCTGCAATCCTGACTTTCCGCGACGAATATCCGGACCTGGTTAGTGACGAACTCGTTGAAGAAGCCAAAAAACTAGCGCAAAACGCCTTACAGTTTGACGAGTTCATAGCAAGGGAAATTGAGTTGAAACACATATCAAAAGATCAGTTTACGAAGGAAAAGCGACTGATCAAATTGCACGGACATTGTCAGCAGAAGGCGGTTTCCAGCGTAATACCAACGAAAAAAATGCTCTCTCTTCCGGAAAATTATACGGTGCAGCTAATTCCTTCGGGCTGCTGTGGCATGGCGGGGTCATTTGGTTACGAAAAGGAACACTATGACATTTCCATGCAAATCGGCGAACTCGTCCTCTTCCCTGCCGTCCGCCAGCAACCGGAAGAAGTAATTATCGCCGCGCCCGGAACAAGCTGCCGCCACCAGATCCACGACGGAACTGGCAGGCACGCCATGCATCCTGCGGAGATCTTGTGGGAGGCGTTGGTTTAAAGCCTTATTATTAGCGTGCTATAAATCTCCAACCATTGGTTGGAGAAATTGATCGATACAAGCCTACTCCAATTCGCTGTCGATACAAACGCCCGCGAAGTTAATTCCGTCCCAAATTAAAATTCATCGTTGTGCCGATCCTGAACACAGTTGTCTTATACTTGAACCCATCAAAATTACTCACAACTTCCACGCGGAATGGGAAGCGGATGCCTACGTCCAGGCCGTAGCCTAGTTCAGTATAATTGTTGGAGGTTGGGGTGGCCAGGTAATGCAGCATGAAGTTTTCTTTGATGCCGAGGATACGGAACCAGGTGATTTGCGTCAACAGGAATTTGCGGAATTCGCTCAGGACGTGGGCTTCAAAGAAATGTTTGGCAGTGCTGTAACGATAGTAATCGAGCATTCGGAATGTGCTGACCGGATCACCTAGCTGAAAGAAAAAGCGGTTGCCTGCGAAATGTTGATAATCGGGAAAAGCAACGCTATCTCCCACGAATTGACCGGCGGCCAGTTTATAGCTCAATTTGCTTCTGACTCCCGTTTCGAATCCATGCTGAATGCCGATTTGGAAAAAGTTATATTTCACATCGCTGCCAAATACATTGTTGATCCCTTTGCGGTAATTGAGCGATAATTTCGGCGAATCATCGTCATAATATGATGTCTTCCCGCTTCTCGTGCGGTATTTCTGCCAGGGTTTATAAGATGCGGCGATCCCTAATGTTAGTGCCTGGTGCTCTTTCATTTCGACGGATTTGGTGCCCGACTCATCCGTCAACTCAGCATTAAAAGGAATGTTTGAAGTAAATTCCCTGCGTTTCCAGTCGATCCAGCGATAGGAATTGGTGTTCCTTAGATTGCTAAGCGGGCTGCGATCCGCGTATTCAATGTTGGCTTTCAGCTCAAAATGTTCGTTTTCACGGTCCGTGGCGAAGTCGAGCCGGACGAAATTCTTTTCGTAAATTTTGATAAAATTCTGCTCCAGGAACAATGTCGTAACTGAGTTCAACAATGGGAGCATGGGATTTTCACTATTGAATTGCGAGATTGCTTGCCCGCCTGAGACATTGATTTTATTCCGTTTCCAGCCATAGTCAACCCCGCCCGTCGCCATGAGCTTTTGCCTGGCGAAAGAATAACGGGTTAACGCATTGAAGGACAGTTCGGATTGCGCCCGCGGAGCAGAAAACCGTTGTATACCATTCGTCCCGATTTGCAAACTGTCGGGCGTTTTCCTGGCCCCATTGCCTTTGTAACGCAGTTTCAATCCGCCACCATTCAAAACCAAACCTTCCACGGTGTTGACCTGAGCGCCCCGGAGCGGCGTCACATAGTCCAGCCGCCACGGACTTTTCTTGCCCAACCTAAAACTATGACCCGTGAAAATATCGCCCACAAACCCTAGTCCTCCACCCTTTTTATTGTTTTTAGTCGTGTCCGATTTGGCCACTTTCAAACTGTCTTTTTGCTCATCCGTGCCTTGTTTCATCACCACAATGCTGTCCAGCCGTGTGTAACTTTTGACTTCCGCAGTCGTCAGCGGAACCGTGCGAATGGAATCCCAGAAAGCCGTGCTGCGCATGCTGGCCATCGAATCGACGACCGTAGAATCATTTCTGGTAAAGTTGAGATCAATGTCCTCTCCCTTTTCCTCCTTCGCCTTTAAGTCCTGCTTTTCGTATTCCTTCATCATTTTCCGCAGGTTTTTTGCAGAAAACTCCTTTTGCTTGCTAACGACCTCTTCCAGCTTCTGCGTTTTGATTTCCCTGCTCGTCAACTTCACTTTTTTCGCCTCCTCTTTTTGCTTTTTATCATCCACAACCACAATGTCCGGCTTGAATGTCGGGTTGATTTTAATATTTGAAAACGATTGCGAAATCACAAAATCGCCCTTTCCTCTTAAACCATAAATCCCACCCTGAACATGAAATTGCTGATTAACAGGCATCCAGACCCCTTGGACCGGACTGTAAACCTGTTTAATGTCAATCGTAAAACCAGTGTTAACCGTCGTCAAATCGAGACTGTAAATGCTCCATTCGTCTTCAATGATGTGGATCGTTCCTTTATAAACGCCTTCGCCGTAAGAGCGCGGGGTAACCTTTATTTTGTTTACCTCAATGCCGTTTTCACGAAAAGCACCCTGATATTCAAACTTATAGTAAGCAAAAGCACGCGGTGACAATGGCGAAACGGCTTTCACGACTTCCGGCTGGTAAAAGCTGGTCAGTAAATAAGCATTAGGACTGGCAAAACCTTTGTCCTGGCTGTTCCTGGCGGCAATAACTTTCTGTTTATAAGTGTTTGGCTGCTTGAATGTTACTTCCGAAACGCTTTCGTTCAACATAGGAACGCCTTTTTTGAAGTTCATTTCTCCCTCCATTTCCTTCAATTCTTTTTTATACAAAAATTCCAACGGAAGATCTGTGATCACAATTGAAGATTTGGAGTAAGCTTTGGCCACATAACTATCCACTTGAAGCAAATGATAGCGGCTTTTGGCAATGGCGCGACGCATAATGGTGTACGCAGGATCTTCGTCACGGCTTCCTATGCGGACCTCGCCCAGATTGAGCGCCTGTTCTTCCATAGTCAGGTCGAAGGTTTCCATTTTGCTTTCAACGGTAAACCCTTTTTGCCCCGTTTTAAAACCTAAATACTGAAAAATGACCTCATAATAGCCGGGTTTCAAGTCCAACTGATAGCGGCCTTCTTCATTGGAAATCGTGCTGATGGATGTGCCTTTTACAACAATCGCCGCAAAAGGCAGCGGTTCACCTTTTTTAGTTTTGATAATCCCCTTGATCCCGCCGGGCGGAGTGCCTTGCGCGACGCTTTGGCTGATAACCAATATGGAGAGCAGAATGACAGAAACGTAAGGCTTGAGCATAAAATGGCAGGAACGCTTTTGTTGATCGCTTGTAACTTTCGGTGAAGATGCTTTTAAATATAAATGGGTTGCATCTAAATGTCAAAAGCAATTTTTCGAAAGGTCAGATATCCGCGAATTCCCACGCGCTCTGGTAAGCATTCAAGCTCTCGGCATAGGAGATAAAATCAGAATAAAATGGCAGATTGGAAAGGGTAGCGCTATCGCCGATCACGACCAGTTTTTTCCGCGCACGCGTCATGGCCACATTCATCCGGCGAATGTCGGAAAGGAAACCGATCTCGCCCTCGGGATTGCTTCGGGTCATGCTGATGTAAACAATGTCGCGCTCCTGCCCTTGGAAACTATCAATTGTATTAACCGAAATTTTATCTGTAAAGGACTGTAAGAGAGCATTATGAGCCAGTTGTTCTTTAAGTAACCCTATTTGCTCTTTATATGGAGAAATCACTGCAATGCTTGGGAAATCTTCTGCTTTAAAGCTCTTTGATTGCGTCAGTTCCGTTACATATTGGGTCAAATGTTTGAATAGAAACGCAGCCTCATCGGGATTCGTGGAGCTTGTTCCTTCCAGTTTTTCATCAAAACCGCAACCTGCCGTATCAATGAATGCTAATGGCGCATCATTAGGAAACACCAAATGCCGGGCGACAGAAACGTTGGCTTTGAGTTTGTTTTGGTAAAATATTTGGGAAGAATATCCCATGATCGCCTCGTTCATCCGATACTGCTCTTCCAGCAAAATCACGGATTCGGGATGCAGCGAAACACATTTTTCCAGTAATGTTGTGCTCAGGCCGTTCTTCGCGGCTTCACTCGACTTAATCGTCGGCGCCAATTGAAAATGATCTCCTGCCAGCACTACTTTTTCAGCTTTCAAAATCGGGATCCAGCAAGCCGGCTCCAAGGCTTGACCGGCCTCATCGATCACAACTGTTTTGTATTTTAAATTCCTGACTGTGTAATGGTTAGCGCCAACCAATGTTGCCGTGATCACCTGCGCTTTGCTCAAAATATCATCAATCGCATACTGCTCTACGCTTGCCACTTCTTTCATGATTTTGTGGGCCTCGTCAAAAAGCGCTTTCCGCTGATCGCGTTCAGCCTTTCCGAAGTTCTTTTTGTATTTGTGCGCGAGGTTTTTGTATTCGTTTGCCTGTTTTTTCAATGTCTTAATATCCTTCATACGCGTGTGCGCAGCGATTTTGCTATCCAGCGTCAGCGACATTAACCGCTCCGAAACGCGAACAGGATTGCCGACTCTCAGCACATTCAAACCTTCGTCCGTTAATTTCTCACTGAGCAAGTCCACAGCCGTGTTACTAGGCGCAACAACCAGGATCTGCTGACGACCTTGTTTGAGCAATGCCTTGATCGCTTGCACCAATGTGGTGGTTTTCCCCGTTCCCGGAGGCCCGTGCACAATGGCCAGGTCCGAAGCGGCAAGAATTTTATTAACAGCCTCATTTTGTGAGCTGTTTAGTTTTGGGATTGATATTTCAGGAAGTTCCTGGTTGAAAGACGGCGATTTTTCGCCGGTAAGGATTTTCACCAAGCGCCCTTCCTTCTCATTTTCAAGCAACGCAGCTGCCGATTTAATGGCGCCTTGCATTTCGTCGTAACTATTGTCGTCAAAAAGCAGATCGATGCCTAGCTTTCCATCGCGCGACCATTCCGGCAATTCGTCCGTCCGCAATGTGATTTTCAGCCTGTTACCACCTTGATGCGTGACAATGCCTTCCAACCGGTCCTTTTTTGGCTCATGATTGGAAAACAAAACTGCCGGCATGCCAAACCGGAGCTGATGCGAAATATCCTGATGCGTAGTCCGCTCGACCTCGACCGTGAGATAATCGCCACGGCTCATTTCCGAGCCGCGTATAGCAATCGGATACCAGCTTAATCCACCAGCGCGACGCTCCGAAACGGACGATCGCTCAGTCAGTCGCTGGTAAGAAGCCTTATCTTCTTCTCTTTCTGTTTTGAGTAAGTCGAGGAGATTTTTGAAATAATTCATGCACAAATAAAGTCAGGAAAACCGGTTTTAGTGCATGATCGCGGCGTCTGCGCCCTGCTGCACTTCCACTTTTTCTTTAATAAAACGCCTGCCGAAAACCAGCACAGAAAGCGCCAGAAGCGAAGAACCGGCCATGGCTGCGACCATTGGTACAACAGAAGGTTCTTCAAATAAACTGATCACAATGGAAATCAATGTGCCTGCTCCCATCTGAAAAGCCCCCATTAATGCGGATGCACTGCCTGCATTCCTGGTAAAAGGCGCCAGCGAAAGCGCAGCGGCGTTTGGATAAGTATAACCAATGCAGCAAAGGAAAAAGAACAGAAAAACGATCACGACTGGCAGCGTTAACAAGCCTGTTAATGCGGCTGCAAGGAACGCAAAGCTGACAACAACCTGGCAAATGAGTGCCGTATTCACGATTTGCTCACTGGTGAATTTCCTCAAAAACAATGTGTTCAACTGACTTGAACCGATAAATCCAATAGAAAGGAAAGCAAATATCCAGCCGTAAACTTTACCGTCTGTATGAAAAACTTCCATAAAAACGAGCGGCGAACCCGCCACATAAGCGAACAATCCGGAAAATGCAACAGCGCCTGTTAATGCATAGGTGTAAAACTGCGGTTCACGAATCACTTGCAGGAAATTGAGCAAAATCGGCTTTGGTTTCAGGGAAAGCGATTTATCCGGCTTATAACTATCAGGTAACCAAAGCACAGTTGCCAGCAAAATAGCAACGCCCATGCCGGTCAGTATCCAGAACACCGAATGCCAGCCGAACGCATCCGTAACATATCCACCGACCGTTGGTGCGATCATAGGCGAAACACCCACAACTAATAACAGCAGCGAAAAAACCTTTGCATTATCCTTCACCGGAAAAAGATCCCTGACCATGGCAACAGACGCAACCGTGGCCGCGCAGCTTCCGATTGCCTGGATAACCCTAAGCAAAATCAGGTCGTTAATGCTGGTCGCCATGGCGCAACCCGCCGAGGCCAGAATGTAAACGACCAGACCAATGAACAGCGGCTTTTTACGCCCGAATCTGTCAAGCAACGGGCCATATAGTAACTGCCCCAGCGAAATCCCTACAAAAAAACCAGATAATGAGAGTGAAACTTTGGCAGCAGTTGTATGCAGGTCTTTGGCAATGGCCGGAAAACCGGGCAGATACATATCGATTGAGAATGGCCCAAGCGCTGTCAAACTGCCCAGGATCAGGATGAGAAAGAAGTAAGTTTTTTTGGACATTATTAAGTGATGTGGCGTAGCATTAAGCTGTTGTAACGCGGATAAGTGTTTGGAGGTTCGGGCGAATTGGATTTATCTCACCAGCCAGCAACAAAAAGAGGCCCCCGTGGAAGCCTCTATATTTTCATGACAACGGATCGGGTTCATGCCGCGATCCAGTCCAGCTTTTTATAAACTTCGCGCTCGGTTTCGCTTACGGCATACGGAACCTTGTTTTTCAGATAAATAATGCAACCGCGTCCTCTTTTAATCGGTGCTATTTTTACTACGTCGTCTCTGTGAATAATAATGTTAATGAGCTTCTGGCCCAGCATTTGAAATGTACTTGATTGTACCATGTCTTTTTTAATAGAAAAAGTTATCGCTTTAAGCAATCCCACTTAACGAACTTTCCGATTTCAAATACAACAAAAAGTAATCCTTTGAAATAAGAAAATAACCAAGATCAGTCCTGTTACTTAACTGCAGAAAATCTGCCACTTCTCTCTGCGCCTCTGTTTCACTATTGGCGCCTGTTACTGTAAGAACTGCGCCAGGCTTCAACGTATTGATTGCATTATTTCCAAGTGTAGCGATCATGTTATATCTGTTAAGAATTAGTCGTTTTTGAAATTGTCTTGTCGAGAGTAAATAAATAAACATGCCAGACAAGCCACTCAACCGCATTACGACCTTCATCTATCCACACTTTTTGGTCTGCCAAGATGAAATATAAAAAATTAAAATGCTGATTTCAAGCATTTTGCAGAATTAAAAAAAAATTTATATTAAGTATGAAAAAAGTGAAAGCAAATGCCATTTATCACCAGAAGTGACTACTGAAATTCCGCAATTCTGACCCTTCGGAATTGGACTTCGGACAACAATTTCCGCACTTCATATGGCCCTTTATGAACTTCGGTAATCTTGGATTTTACAAGGTTTTCTTTCTGCCGAATTTTGGAACAAACCAGGCCGTTATGAAAATCTTCCTTACACTGCTGTTAATCCTTACTGCATATCACTGCATTGCCCAGACTGCTATTTCCGGTCGGATAACCGATCAGAAAAGAATCGCTGTTCCGGGTGTAAACATTTACCTGAAAGGCGCTTATGACGGGACAACTTCTGATACGGAAGGACGGTTCCATTTGAACACCGCTGAAACCGGCACACAAACATTAAATGTTCAGGCTATTGGCTCCAAAAGTCAGGAACTGGAATTGGAACTCAACGGGCAGCCACTGGACCTCAATATTCTACTGAACGAAGTCATAAACCAGCTGAATGCGGTCACCATTTCGGCAGGTGCCATGGAGG
Organism: Dyadobacter fanqingshengii; assembly: GCF_023822005.2. Taxonomy (GTDB): domain Bacteria; phylum Bacteroidota; class Bacteroidia; order Cytophagales; family Spirosomataceae; genus Dyadobacter; species Dyadobacter fanqingshengii. Next base: position 5,531,244 of record NZ_CP098806.1, on the reverse strand, counting down.
CGGGCGATGAGAAAAAATCAGTGGTGCTGAAACCGCTGGACATTGTTACGACTTCCGGTGCTATGGGCAACATTACGGCAGCATTACTCACATTGCCGGGCACTTCCACTGTTGGTAGCGACGGGCGACTGTTTGTACGCGGAGGCGACGCTTCGGAAACTGCAATCTATATTGATGGCCTGCAAGTAGGAAATGCGTTTGGCAGCACCACTTCCAATGTTCCTACCCGGGCACGTTTCAGCCCGAATTTATTCAAAGGTTCATTTTTCAGCACGGGCGGATATTCTGCGGAATATGGCCAGGCGCTTTCGTCGACACTGGCATTGAACACGCTGGACCTGCCGCTCAGGAACCAGGGCGATGTGAGCATAATGTCTCTGGGTGACGGCTACACGCAAACATTGGTTAAAAACAACCGCGCGCTAACTGCCTCTGCAAACTATTACAATCTGGCTCCTTACCAGTCTTTGGTCAGACAAAATTTCGATTGGGAAAAAGCCCCGTCAAGCTGGGATTCGGAGATTTCGCTGCGTCAGAAATGGGGAAATGCTGTGACCGGGAAAGCCGGTTTTTTCAAAGCCATTAAAGACGTTTTCACTTACTCCAACAGCCGCTTGAAAGTAAATCTGGAAAACTGTGCGGATAATGACATTCTGATCAGCCGCGAGCGGATGGGCGCGTTCAAAAGCTGGCTCGGACAGTGACGCGGCACGGATTTTTAACGAGTTGTCTTTCAAAACAATTGATCACTTTCGACGAAAGATATGAGAGCAATTTGGTCCGGGGCCATCGGATTTGGCCTTGTCAGCATTCCCGTCAAACTTTTCAGCGCAACCCAGCAAAGCGAGCTGGATCTGGATATGCTGGACAAAAAAGATCACGCGAACATCAAGTATCACCGCGTTAATGCCAACACAGGCAAAGAAGTGGATTGGGACAACATTGTGAAAGGCTATAAGGTTGATGACGAATATGTTGTGCTGGACGACAAGGATTTTGAGAAAGCAAGTCCGGAAAAAACCAAGATCATTGAAATTGCTGAATTTGTCAATGAAAAAGACATTGACAGCATTTACTACGAAACCCCGTATTATCTCCAGCCCGAAAAATCGGGCGGCAAACCTTATGCATTGTTGCGCGACGCACTGAAAAAAACGGGTAAAGCTGGTTTGGGAACTTATGTTTTGCGTAATCGCGAAAGTCTGGTTTTGATAAAAGCCGCTGGCGATCTCTTGATTTTAAATAAAATAAGGTTTCAGGACGAGATCCGCGATACGGAAGAGCTGAACATTCCGGATATTAAAATAAAGCCTGCTGAAATGGCTATGGCTGTGCAGCTTATTGAACAGCTCACCACTGATTTCGACATTTCAAATTATAAGGATACGTACAATGAGTCGCTGCTGAAACTGATTATGGCCAAAGCCAAAGGCAAAAAACCGGCGACACCGAAAATGAAGATCGTGCATTCGAAAAGCAAGGATCTGATGGCCCAGTTGAAAGAAAGTTTGAGCGCGCCGAAACGTAAAGCATCCTGATATGAAAAAGAAAGCGGAGCTTACGCATCTGGACAAGATCTACTGGCCGGACGAAAACATTACCAAAGGCGAATTGCTGGAATATTACAGCATTATCGCGCCGTACATTCTGCCCTATCTCAAAAACCGCCCGCTCTCATTGCGCCGTAATCCAAACGGAATTAACGAGCCCAGCTTTTTTCAAAAAGATGCGGGAGACAATATTCCCGACTGGATCAAGACAGAGGAAATCCTGGCTGAATCGACCGGGAAAATGGTCAACTATTTCGTGTGCAATGATCTCGAAAGTCTGCTTTATATTGCCAATATGGGCTGCATAGAAATGAATCCCTGGAATTCGACCATTAACAAGCTCGATAACCCGGATTACATTGTGATGGACATTGACCCGTCCGAAAAAAACACATTCGAGGATGTTGTGGACGTTGCGCTCGTTATTAAGGACATTATCGACCAGACAGGCATGACCGGCTTTTGCAAAACCTCCGGTTCGCGCGGACTGCACGTTTACATTCCTTTTGGCAAAAAATATACTTATGACGAAAGCCGTGATTTCGCCGAGATCCTGGCCACAATGGTAACGGAAAGGCTGCCGGAGATCACGACACTGGAACGCTCACTGGCCAAGCGCAAGAAGAATCATATTTACGTCGATTTCCTGCAAAACCGGATCGCGCAGACGCTCGCATCCGCATATAGCGTGCGCCCTAAGCCGGGAGCAACCGTTTCGGCGCCGTTGGAATGGAGCGAGGTGAAGCATGGATTGAGTCCCAAAGATTTTACTATTAAAAATATGCTGGAACGCGTGGAGGAAAAAGGAGATCTTTTCAAAGGCGTATTAGGCAAGGGCGTCGACATGCATAAAGCTTTGCAAAAACTGGAAACCCTACACGCGGGATGACCCGTTATTCTAAGTAAAAAACATATTAGGAGATGTTTTGAAGTAATAGTTACTTTATCGCTTCAACCATAACCTGATCCCATGCTTTTTTTAAAATTTACCAAAACCCTGCTCCCATCCCTTGCGGCAATGCTGGTGCTTTCGCCGTTGTTGCTCACAACTGCCTGCAAATCAGAAGAGAAAAAGGAGGAAACCGCCACGGCTGACAGCTCGGCGACCAAGCCGGTTGTGATTGGTTATGTAGGCGGATTCCGCGGGCTTGTGAACACCGATCGCATTGAAGTTGAAAAGCTTACGCACATTAACTATGCATTTGTAGATGTGCAAAAAGGAAAAGCTTTTTTAACCAATGAAAAAACAGATTCCACTAACTTCCGTAACCTTAAATTACTGAAAGAGAAGAACCCGGACCTTAAAATCCTGATTTCCCTGGGCGGCTGGACATGGAGTGAAAATTTCTCTGACGCCGTCTTAACAGAAGCTTCCCGGAAAGTCTTCGCAGCGAGTTCTGTTGACATTATTAAAAAATACGACCTCGACGGCGTGGACATTGACTGGGAATATCCCGGCATGCCTGGCGAAGACGGCAACGTTTACCGACCCGAGGATAAGCAGAATTTCACATTAATGTTCGAAGCAATCCGCAAAGAACTGGATGTTTTTGAAAAAGAATCGGGCAAGAAAAAGCTGCTTACCACGGCTGTTCCGGGCTTCACGTCCTTTCTGAAAGTGGTTGAAATGGGCAAAGCCGCGGCTTATCTGGATTATGTGAATATGATGACTTACGACCTTTTCCAGGGTGATACTGCGGTGCATCACGCCGCTTTGTATAACTCTGACATTTATAAAGCAAGTCATTCTGTGGATAATGCAGTGAAAGCATTTTCGGCAGAAGGCGTTCCGATGAACAAACTTGTTGTAGGCCTTCCGTTTTACGGACGCATGTTCAGGGTTGCGAAGCTGGATAAAGGCCTTGGCCAAAAACAGATTTCCCAAAAATATGTGGATGGTTACACAATGATCAAGGATAGCATGGTCAACAAAAACGGTTTCAAAGAATACCGGGATGAAGTTGCAAAAGCGCCTTATCTGCTCAATGCGAAAACAGGTGATGTGTTAAGCTACGACGACGAGCAGTCTGTCCGGGAAAAATGTAAATATGTGTTGGACAAAAAGTTAGCAGGCGTGATGTTCTGGGAATACGATTCCGACTCCAAAACCTATCTTTTAGACGAGATCGATAAAACATTTAAATAGGCCAGAACAGGCTTTACTGTTCCAACTCGTGAAAGCCTTCTTTCAATTCGCCGATCCGGAACCTGTTCACAAACTCATGCGCCCTGCGGGTGGGTTCCGGAAGCCGGTGTTTCCCAAGACATTGCAAAGTAATGTCCATACTGTCTTTAAGACTCATTTTGTGTCCGGGCGATATAAAAACAGGCTTCACATTCAACTTGCTTCTAAGTGCATATCCAATCGTGTCGCCTTTATCAGTTACCAGCGAATATTCTCCTTTCATTTCACCCGGATCGGCGTAATTTCCGGCCAGCTTCTTCTTGGCACAGCCCAATGTTACCGTATCGGTGAGAACGCCGAAGTGGGTGGCGATTCCAAGCCTGCGTGCGTGCAGAATCCCGTTTCCGTCAAACATAATGCAATCCGGCTTCACCGGAATTTGTTCGTAAACCTTCAATAGGGCTGGAATTTCGCGGAAAGCGAGATAACCCGGCACATAAGGGAACATATTGATGGTTTCGACGAGCGAATAAGCGATCGGCTCCAAATCGGGATAGCTGAGGACAACCATGCCGGCATAAACCTTCTCGCTGTTTATGTCCAGAGAAATATCGGCACCCGCGATGGTCTTAATTTCCCCCTCCATAGGCGAAAGATTAATCTGCTCCCCCAAATTTTCCTGGATGAGCTTAGCTTCGGCAATGGTGAGTTGTCCGTAATTGGATTCCGGTGTTTCAATAATTCTGTCCATATGCGACTGGCATGATATTCTTTGTGTAACCTTAAAGATTCTCGGTTTATTAAAAAATCAAGCCATCCTCATGGAAAAAGCTACTGTTAAGCGTAAATGGGCAAATTGGAAATTCATTGCCTTTGTTATTATTCTCGTTGCCATTTTTATTAAATTCTTCGTGCTCGGTGACGGCGACGAAAACGCTCCGGTGACTGTTGAACTGGATTTACCAAAAGTTGCGCTGCGCAATATGGAAGAGGTGGAAGCGGTTTTGGGTAAAGGGACGCTGGACAGTTATTATAAGGATGAGGTTGCAGGGTGTGAAAAATGCCCTAAAATGATCTATCGCGAGGGAAAGGTGGAAATTATTTATATCAATGAGATCGCCGATCAGATCCAGCTGAATAAACTTTCCGACTATGATTTTGAAGACCGTGTTGTGCTGGGAATACTTAACCTGAAAGAAAGCATTAAGCCGAACATTGATGAAAAGCAACTCAAAAGGTGGGATAATTATGAAAAATATTCTCAGATCTCAGCATTTGGCAACGGCAATAAAATCGAATATATCCTGATCAAAGCAAAAACGGAATAAGGCGGTTACTCATTATTTAGCAGACTTTTTGCTAACCCAGGTCAGCATCGCATATCCCATTAAGCCAGACAAAATAGAGCCGGTCAGGATGGAAAATTTGGCTTCGGATAGGATCATATCCTGACCAGCGAAGGAAAGCAGCGCAATGAAAACGGACATGGTGAAGCCAATTCCTCCCAACATGCCCACGCCGATGATATGAAGCCAGCCCGCGCCGTGCGGTCTGGCGCTGATTCCCAGCTTTACAGACAACCAGGAAAGTGCTGTTATTCCCACCGGTTTCCCCACAACCAATCCCAATATTATGCCCAGTCCCAGAGGCGTTGTGAGCCCTTGGATCATGGAGCTTTCTAACGCAATGTTGGTGTTAGCCAATGCAAAAACCGGCATAATCACAAAATTGACGGGAGTCATCAGAATATGTTCCAGCTTTTCCAATGGCGATTCTGTGGCGTCGGGCGTTGTAGGAATCGCAAATGCTGTGAGCACGCCTGCAATGGTTGCATGTACACCGGAATGATGGATAAAATACCAGATAAATAGGCCAGGGATAAGATATGCTGCGAGGTTTTTGACGCCGAGTTTATTGAATATCAATAGTACACCAAAAATTCCTCCCGCGTAAAGCAAGTAAGTGTAATGCAGATCGGAAGAGTAAAAAACAGCAATGACCAGAATGGCCATTAAATCGTCTACAATGGCGAGTGCGGCGAGGAAAATTTTTAGTGAGGCAGGCACTTTTTTGCCCAACATGGTAATGATGGCAATCGCAAAAGCGATGTCTGTGGCCATGGGAATTCCCCAGCCCCCGGCGGTCGGCGTATTTTTATTGAAAATTGAAAAAATCACCGCGGGCACGATCACACCCCCAAGCGCCGCGAAAATGGGCAATGCTGCCTTCTTCAAAGATGATAATTCTCCCTCAACCAACTCTCTCTTTATCTCTAATCCCACCATCAGAAAAAAGATCGCCATCAAACCGTCATTGATCCAGATCAGCAAGGAATATTTAAGGTGAATGTTTCCGAAATGATATCCCAGCTCGCTGGCCAGCAAAGCTTCCAATTCCGGGCCCGCACCTGTGTTGGCAATGATCAGCGAAACGATGACGCATATAATGAGGATAATTCCACCCGCTGATCCTGATTGTAAAAATTCTTTAAACGGTCGGAGATTGATAAGTTTAGCCATGCCCACAATTTAGGGAAAATTTATTTCCTAATACATCTTACATTATTGCACTATTCCAATGTTAAATAAAAATTAACTTTCCTCGGAAAAATCGTATTTCAAAATCTAACTGGACCTCGTAAATACCTTTAAATTACTCATCATCAATTAGAACCATTCATATTACCATAAGCTCACTTATTGAAAAAATCCAACAAGCATCCATTAGATTGACTTACATTTGTACAGTCAAATAAGACAAAGACAAGATTTAAAAAAGATTAAGCTATGAAAAATTCAATCACAACATTCGTTTGCGCTATGGCGCTCAGCACTACTTTTGCATTTGCAAACATAGAAGATAAAACAAAAGTAGCGACAACAAATACATTGCCTGCTGCGGCACAGACCCTTGAAACGCCGGCTCCACAACGTGAAAAAGCAACTAATGATTATGCTAAGTACACGCCAGCACAGAAAGCTTCCATTGTGGAACTGAAAGTTGCAAAATAGTTAGAGAATCAGTTATTAAGGTGAAATTGAGATTAAAAAGGAGAACCGCTTAGTTCTCCTTTTTTTGTGCCTTTTAGAAAGTGCAATTCGAAATTATGCAGCCGCCAGGCTGGAATCGTCTGCTTTCTGGTCGCGTGAGGTTCTGATTTTTTCCAGGTAAATGTTGGCACATGCCAGCAGTACAAAGCCAAGGAAGAATTGAATGTAAGTGAACTGCATCAGCACTTTGGACCAGCTCAGGTCTTTCATGAAGAACTCCTTATACAGCAGCAGAGCCACACTTCCGAGATAACCAATGCTTTCGCAGATATAAACGAAAAACCCTGCATTGGCCTTCATCCTGAAAAGGGCGATCATGCGCTCAAAAATAACCGTTTGCAGCACTGTGTACGCCAGGAAAGTCCCCAATCCCACCATTAGCATCCAGTAAAAGCCATTGATTTTCCCTTGCTGAAACAGGAAAGTCCCAGCGCCCATCAGGAAAATAGAGGAGAACAGGATCAGGTTGGTAAGGCGGAAACCCTTGACATTGTCGCGTACAAAAGCCAGACTGCCGATAATCACGAGCACCACAACTCCGGTGATCATTTCCGTTGTCGTGAAAACGCTGCTTCCCCAGTTTGCATCGATCTCGTTCCATATTTCAATGGTAAAATTGTCCCGGAAATCGCGCAATACGACAAGCGTTGCGTAGAAAACGACCAGACAAACGATCGGAAAGCCAAATTGCGCCATAACAAGTCGCTTATCCTCTCTCGTCATCGGCTTCCGCTCGGTTCGCAGCTGAATGTCTTCCTGCGTGGGTTTTGGAATAACCGAAAGCATCCATACAAAAAAGCAGAAAAACGGCAGGAACAATGCGCCCATAAACACCGGCATCCAGAATTCCGAAATACCGGGAAGCATGGTGTGGAGTTCAATGTAAGTAGTTTTCAAAATCCCCGAAGCCACCACAACGCTGATGTTCAGCCCCATAGCAAGCATTTCCGTAAACCTGCGACCTTCCAGAAAGCTAAAAACAACACCATAAACCATGCCGAGAGGCAGGCCATTGATAAACAGGAAAATAAAATTGTAAGGGTAAGGAACAAGTCCGAAGAAAAGCAATGCGATTTCAGCAACAAGGATTAAAGAAAGAATAAGCTTGATCCGGGAGCTGTGTTGCAACTCGGAAATGACCTTGATCCCTGCGAATTTAGAAAGTGTATAACCCGCAACCTGCGCAATGATCAGGATCGCTTTGTAACTGACGTCGCCGAGTTCGAGTCCCTGATAAAGACCTGCATTAAAGGGTTTCCGGAACGCATACATGCAAAAATAAGCTCCAAATGAGGCAATGACAGCCCAGGCAATGAACAGCGTGTTGGAACGCTGCAATGCTTTTTGTAAACGCATAGCACTGGTTTTTATGAATTACACAAAGACGGAGGCCTTCCCAAGGGCGTTTTCAAGGATCAGCAAGGCTTCGCGCAACTGCCCGCGGCTGATGATCAGCGGCGGCGATAATTGCAGCACATTTCCCTGCGAAACTTTGAAACTCAAACCATTTTTAAGGCATTCGTACATCACAATTTCAGCTTCCTTTACGGCTTTTTCCTTGGTGTCTTTGTCTCTTACTAATTCAATCCCCCACAACAATCCCACGCCCCTCACATCCCCGATCAAGGGAAATTTATCTTGTAATTTTTGTAATTCAGCGGCCATGAAAACGGCGTCTTCCTGCACTTTTTCCAGGATCCGGTTTTGCTCCATATAGTCGAGCATGGCCAATGCAGCTACGCTCCCCAGCGGACTTTTTTCATGTGTAAAATGCCCCAGCGAAACGCTTTGGGCAATGTTATGCGTGTCGCGGGCCACGATGGCGGCCATGGGCATTACGCCTCCGCCCAATCCTTTTCCCAGACAAACAATGTCCGGCTCAATGTCGTAATGCTCAAATGCAAACATTTTGCCCGTTCTCCCAAATGCGATCGGGATCTCGTCGAGAATGAGCAAAACATTATGCTTCGTGCAGATTTCGCGGACTTTCTTCCAATAAGCTTGCGAAGGAATCTGAACGTCTGTGTTTCTGATCGTTTCAATTAAAAAAGCACCTATATCACCTTCTTTTTCAATGACATATTCCAGATAATCCGCGTAAGCCAGATCGCCGTTGCCCGCAGCGGCAAATGGTCCGCGGTAAGTCATAGGCGGCGGAATGCGCTCCACGCCGGGCATTAGAGGGCCCATATCCTTGCGAAAATCCAGTTCACCTCCAGCAGAAATGGCGTCCAGCGAAGCGCCGTGAAAGGAATCCCAAAGCGAAACAACTTTATGCTTTCCCGTCACGATCCGCGCCAGTTTCAGCGCCATACTGATCGCCGAAGTGCCTCCCGGCGCGAAAAGCACGCGTTTGAGGTTTCCTGGGAGCAGACTTCCCAGTTTCTTTGCGAGCTCAATCGCCGGAACATTGGAGTATCGCCTCGGCGAAAAAGGCAGGATATCGAGTTGTTCTTTTATTTTTTCAATGATATAAGGATTCCGGTAACCGAGCTGGTGCACATTGTTGCCGTGGAAATCCATGTAACTTTTGCCTTGAATATCAGTCAGATAAATCCCCTCACAGGAAGCCAGCACATCCAGGCAAGGCGTCGACAACGACTGGTGCAGGAAATGCTCCGCATCTTCTTCCAGATAAGAAACAGTTTCGGGATCGCTCATCACGGCATACCAGTCACGGCGCGCCTCCGATAAGTTGATATCTCCTTCTGTTCTGTTGTGCTGAACCATATTTTTCTATTTCTCGCCTTTCCAAAGATTTTCCGGCTCTTTAAGGCCTTCAAATGCAGGTTTCACAGGACGACCGATCCAGGCATAGGGTTGCTGAATGCCAAGCACAAATGCAATGGTGGAAGCGAGGTCGTAAGTATAAACTTCCTGCTCGATCTTATATCCTTTTTTAACATCCTTACCATAAAAAATCCCGGCAATTTCGGCTTCCTGGGGCGTTGCGCCGCCATGGCCTTTATTAATGCCGCCATGGTCCGCCCAGATGATCACCAATGTTTTGTCCATAATCCCGGCATCTTTCAGACCGGAAAGTATTTTTCCGATCAGCGAATCGGCTTTGGCGACGGACTGATAATATTCTGCTGAGCCGTGGCCGCCGTGATGGCCGGCGTGGTCTACGTGATCAAAATGTACAAAACCCAGTGCAGGTTTTTTGGTTTTGATATAATTGACAAAATCAGTGGCAGTGGAATCCTCAGTGCCAAAACGCTTGTCGTGATTCACTGCGTCTTTTTGGAATAGCCTTCCAAATCCATCCCAATGGTACACTACGCCAATTTCCGCCTTGGGATTCGCTTTATGAAATATACTGAAAATTGTGGGAAAGCGCCCGTCCTTTTCCTGCACGATCGGCGGCAAAGTGTGCTTGTCAATTTCCCAGTCATTGTTGATAATGCCATGTTGCTCAGGTCCCGCGCCCATGATCATGGAAGCCCAGTTCTGGCTGCTGGCGGAAGTGAGCACCGTGCGCACATTCCATTTAACGCTGCCGTTGGCGATCATATCGTGCAACACGGGCGATTTTCCTTTGTTAATCCCGTCCGGACTAAGCCCATCCACACCGATAACAATCACATGCTCAATGCCTTTAGGCCTGTCTTTTTGGCCAAAACAAATTGTGGAAAACGCTGCAAATGATAAGAGAAACGAAATTCTGAGCAACATAAATTAAGGGTTTAGGTTTCACTGTAAGTCCCGCCGATCACCTCATCGCAAAGACCGAAAGAGAGCGACATGCCTGCTCCGCCGAGTCCGTTGATGATCGTAACGCCTTGTTCGGGCTTTAAGACGATTTCCGTCTTGCCGTTCTTCATTTTCGGATAGATCCCGTTCCAGGTTTGGGAAACTTTGGGCGATTTGAACTGCGCAAATGTGCCCAAGTAATCGAGGATCATTTTATTAATAAATTCGCGGTCAAACGGGTCAAATGTGAGTGCATATTCGTGCGAATCACCCACTGTAATCTCGCCCAGACCGTTTTGGGAAGCCATCACATGAATGCCCCATTTGAGATATTCGCTGTATTCTTCCTGATATCTTGCTTTCAAACCTGCCAGCGAAGGTGCGGCTTTGAAACCGTCGTAATGGATCAGTGAAAGTCCGCCGCACAATGCCGGGCCGATTTTCCAATCGTTGGGCTGCGCTTCGAGACGGAGCATTTGTAATTTACATTTGGTCAAAGGCGCAGCTGCAAATTCGGCCGGATATAATGTTTCAAAATCCTGCCCGCTGCAAACAAAAATCTCGTCCGCCGACCAGCTTTTAGAGCCGGATGAAACATGCGGATAATTGATTTGCGAAATGGCGGTGTCCCAATGAAAAGTCACACTCCACTTGTCCTGTAAGTAACGCGCAACGCCCGCAATGGCCTCCCGCGGGTCGACGATCATTTCATCGGCAGAATATAAGGACCCTAACAAGCCGTTTCCATTCACCGCAGGCGACATTTCCAAAGTTTCAGCAGCACTCAGGACCTTCACAGGCCGGTAAGCACTCACCTCAACAAACTGCTTGATCACTTCCAGCTCATCATTCTGATATGCCATGTGCAAGCTTCCACCTTCATAAAACCAGCATTTAGCCTCCGTCAGCGTTTCTTTCCAAATGCTTTTGGCTTTCAATGCTCTATTATATAATGTTCCTTCCGGCTGCCCGATCGGCCACACCATTCCGAAATTCCGGATAGACGCGCCCACAGCTTTCGAAGAACGCTCGATCACCGTAACCTGGTAACCTCTTGACACCAAAGCCCTTGCCGTGGCTAATCCTACAATGCCTGCTCCAATAACAATAGCAGATTTACTCATCCTGATGTTGTTAAAATTTGCTATTTGTGAATCTCGCCAGCAAAAGCCGGACTTTCTGAAATGATGGCAACCACATCCGAAATGTCGTCGATAATGTGCGTGGGCTTGTAAGGAAGCAGCTGGTCAGCCGTGAATGCGCCGGTTGTTATCCCGATTACAAATTTGCAGCCTGCATTGATTCCTTCATTAATATCCACCTCAGTATCACCTACTTTGGCGACGTTTGCAGCCGATGTTATATTAAGTTCTTTTCTAATTTTATTGATCATATCCGGATATGGGCGACCAAAGGGCACTTCGTCGCTAGCTACCAGGCAGTCAATTTTATCCACCCAGCCAAGCCGGTCGATGATCACATCTGCAATGTCCCTTGAAAATCCAGTGTTCAGAGCGATCTTCACGCCAGCCTCCCGCAATGTTGCAAAAGTTTCTTCCACATGTGGCAATGGCCCTATTTCCTGCGTGGTGCTGTAAAACTGGATCATTCCGTTCACGAAATGCGTGTGTATGTCGTTTACCAGCACATCTGTGATTTTGGCCTTATCCGCTTCGCGCGTTTCCAGCATCATCCTGATAGCCAGTGGCTTTTCATATCCCATCAAAGGATTTACATCTTCGATGGCAATGTCATAACCTTGCGATTGCATTGCTTGCTGAAACGCAATTCCTACAAAATTTTTGTCCTTAACCGTGGTCCCCGCCATGTCAAAAACAACCAGTTCTATTAACATCTTTGCATATATATTGGTGAACAAATACTGAATTTTAAGAGAAGGGTTTACGAATTTCGTAATATCTGGATAAGGCCTGAAAGTGCGTGCAAGCGCCAATGAGGATCATTAATGAACCCATCAAGGCACAAAACTAGTGATATGCCTGAGAATTAAAGTTAAGTAAATGTTAATTAATATTTAACATTTACCCCAAAATAAAATAAAAAGTTAAGCTTCGTTGAAGAAATAGATCACCAGCAACAACACTTCGTCGCCATGGATACATTTGGGGTTGTGCAGCTCATTGGCGTCGAAAAACATTGAATCGCCCTGGTTCAGGATATATTTGTTTTTCCCAACCGTGTATTCAACTGAACCTTGCAGCACATATTTGAATTCGTAGGCATTGGTGCGCACCATCGGGCGCTTGGCGTCTTTTTCGAGCCGGAGCAGGACCACGTCAATGTGGTTGTCTTTGAATTGTTTGCTGAAAATGCGGTGATAATAGAAGCCTTTGGCATTTTCTTTGGTGAAGGGCTGATATTCTTCCTTGCGGCGAATGAGCACATTGTCGCCAGGAGCTGTCGAGATAATGTCTTTAAAAAACACATTCAAATCAATGTCAAGCGCCTTGATCAGGCCGAGCATCACAGGAAGCGAAGGAATGGTGCGGCTGTTTTCAATCTGCGAAACGAGGCTCTTGGTAACACCGGCTTCATCTGCAATTTCCTGCAACGTAACACCTTTATTTTTCCTGACTTCCTTTAATTTATTGCTGATCTGAAAAAGAATATCCTCCTGCATAATCCTGAAAATAATTGCCTTTTACCTTTAAAATATGCCACAAGGTAAATTTTATTTTTGGCATAAAACAAAATCTCCCGGCTCATGGACCGGGGGATTCGCAACTCGTTGATTGATCGCAAGTTTAAACCAGCACATCCGTGATCAGGCTGTGGCTAAACTTCTCTTTCATACTTTTCAACGATGTTTTCATGGCTAACAGCATTGCTTTTTGAAGGTTAGGGCCAAAACTCACCCTTGCCACACCGAGCTTTTGGAGCTTTTCCAGTTCAGGCGTCCCTTTGGTAATTAATATGTTTACAGGAACAACAAACTCATTTACCAGGGCCGCAATGGCCGTCTCGTCCTGCACGAATATGGGGTAAATTCCGTCCGCGCCAGCATCCGCGTAGGCACATCCGCGCTCGATGGCCACTTTCAGTTTTTCGTCATTTGTAAGTGAACCGGGTTTCAGGAAAATATCTGTTCTGGCATTAATGAACAGCCGGACGCCCGCTTTTTCGGCTACTTTCCGGACCAGCCTGATGCGCTCGACTTGCAAATCAACAGGCAGCAGTTTATTGGTTTTCGGGTCGCTATCCTCTATGTTAATTCCTGCAACGCCAGTTGCTAAAATCTTGCGAACATTGATCTTTAATTCCTGTAAATCAGTGGCATAACCGGATTCGATATCAGCGGTAACAGGCACTTCAACCGCATTAACGATTTGCGTAATCACATTCAGCGCTTGCTCAAAAGGTATTTTTTCGCCATCCTGAAAACCATTGGCGCGCGCGATAGCCGCACTGGCAGTGGCAACAGCCAGATAACCGGTTTCTTCAAGCAATGCAGCACCCGTAACATCCCAAATGTTAGGCAAAACCAGCATTTGCTTGCTATAATGTAGCTTTTTAAACAAATCAGCTTTTTCAGATTGCGTGCTTTTCCTGTTCATTTTTAAGATCGCTTGGCATCACAAATTTATCTGATGACAGGACTATTAAAATGATCCATTTTTGATTTTTTTAGTGGTCCAATCCAAGTTATTGTTTCTGACAAACTGGGCCGTTCACGTATTGAGGGCATTATTTAGGCAGCCCTGGTGTTGAATTATATAACTTTAAAAAACCACAGCGGGTTAACCGTTTAAATTTCGAACAACTAGCCATCAAAATCATGAAATTCAGAAACCTGGGAACAACTGACGAACAATTATCTGCGATTGGATTGGGATGCATGGGCATGAGCTTCGCGTACGGGCCAACGGACGATGCTGAAAGCATTGCCACATTACACAAAGCGCTTGATCTGGGCATCAATTTCTGGGACACGGCGGATATGTATGCCAATGGTCTGAATGAGGAATTGATCTCAAAAGTGCTGGTGCCGAATCGCGATAAAGTGTTCATTGCCACGAAATTCGGTTTTCGTTATAGAGAAGATGCCGGTGACGCAAGGAATGCAAATGGTTCATACGTTGACTGTTCGCCCGCCTGGATGAAAACAGCTGTTGAAAACAGTCTGAAACGGCTTAAAATCGACACAATTGACTTGTACTACGCCCACCGCATTGACCCGAATGTGCCTGTTGAAGAGATGGTGGGCGCTATGAGTGAGCTTGTTAAGGAAGGAAAAGTGCGTTATCTTGGATTGAGTGAAGCTTCTGCTGCTTCTATCCGCAAAGCGCACACCGTGCATCCGATTGCAGCATTGCAGAGTGAATATTCTGTGATCACGCGCAATATTGAGGCCGAAATTCTTGGCACTGTGCGTGAACTGGGAATTTCATTGGTGCCCTATTCGCCATTGGCGAGAGGACTGGTTACTGCCACATTGCAAGTTGACACGCTGGCAGAAAGCGATTTCCGAAGAACATTACCACGTTACCAACAGGAATTTGCGGATAACAATACCAAATTGGTCAATGGTTTTGCAGCAATCGCCGCCGACAAAAATTGTTCTCCAGCCCAACTCGCCCTGGCATGGGTGCTTGCGCAGGGCGAAGACATTATCCCTATTCCGGGCACGAAAAAGCGAAAATATCTGGAAGAAAACGCGGGGGCATTGGATGTGGAGTTGTCTGCAACCGACCTGGCGACCATTGATGAGCTCGTTGCGCGTTACCCGAATACGGGCGAGCGCTATAATGAGGGCTCTATGAAACTGGTAAACAATTAATGATTCCATCAAAATAAAATATTGCTATTCCATGCATTTATGTTAAAAAAACTTCCATAGAGCACATTAAGCCATTTTTAATATTGTATTTATATTAAATCACCATTTGCGGGTAGTTTATTTATTTTATATTTGGTAAAGCATAATAACCCTTGCCAACTGTAAATTTTCCATGACTCACTTTCAACATTTATCCGATGATGAGCTTGCCGCTTTGATGAAGGAGGGCGAGGAAGGTGCATTTGACGAAATTTACAACCGGCATTGGGACAAGCTTTTTTATGCCGCCCATCGCATGGTGAAGTCGGCCGAAGTGGCTGAGGAAATTACGCAGGACACGTTTATGTTGTTCTGGATGAAGCGGGAAACGCTGGAAATTCAGTCGCTCAAACCGTATCTGGCCGCGATGCTTCGCTATGAAGTGTATCGTTATCTGGCCAAATCCAAACAGGAGCAGGAACTGGAATTGTCGATCAAACAACAGGCGTTAACTTCGGTTTCCATGGATCAGGAGATTGAGAATAAATTGCTTTTGGAGATTATTACGAATCTGACCAACCGCCTTCCCGAAAAATGCCGGCTCGTTTTTCAATACAACAAATTGCAGGACAGGTCCTTACCGGACATTTGTAAAGAGCTCAACATTTCACCCAAAACAGCCGAAGCGCATTTGACCAAAGCACTGAAAATGGTCCGATCGAACCTCAGTGGCGTCGCGCATCTTCTTCTGCAAATATTGCTTATGGCCAAATTTTAAGGCGCCTCTCGAAAATTTTCAGATTTTTTATATTACAACTAAGGGGTTTTGCTTCATTCTCCCCTCTAAGTAATGCAAAGGGTTTATCTGCTTTGCAATGACACAGGAGTACATCAGACAGCTTGCCGTAAAGTTCCTTAACGGGACAGCCTCGGAAGAGGAAAAACAGATATTGCATAAATGGTACGACAGCCTTCATCCTGACGTGCCGGAAACGGAAACCGTCTTCACCCGCAACCCCGAAACGGCCAGCGAGATGAAGGAGCGGATGCTGGCGAATATGAAAGCTTTGCAGCAGCCCGTTCGCAAAACACTTGATTTTACGCTCGTAAAGCGACTCGTATCATGGTCAACAGCCGTGGCGGCGCTTGTGATCTTCGGTTTTATTTTTTGGACCAATCAGCATAAACCGGCCGAAACCAGCGTCAAGCTTGTTCAGGCTCCTTTGGGCAAAACATTGAAAGTAACATTGCCCGACGGCTCGTCCATCTGGCTCAATGCAGGTTCCAGCCTTACGTATCCGCATTCATTTTCGGGAAAAACCAGGGAAGTTATTTTAAAAGAAGGGCAGGCATTTTTTGATGTAAAACACATGACCGACAAGCCCTTCATTGTTCACGCCAAAACTTTAAATATTACAGTTCTCGGAACATCATTTGACGTAAAAGCTTATCATAACGATCCCGACATTAAAGTGACTGTCAAAACCGGAAAAGTGGGCGTAACGATGCGCGACAAACCGGAGCGTCCTGCATTGATGCTGCTCCCCGCAGAACAAGCCATTATTCCTGAACAAACGGCCCAAATCCAGGTAAATGAGATCAGTAAGCCTGCTATTGCGCCGTGGAAGGACAACCGGATGGTTTTTGAAGACGAGCTTTTATCCGAAGTTTTCCACGCATTGGAAAGAAAATACAAGCAGCACATTGTGATTGAAAAGGCAGATTTATCCGCTGAAAAAATATCCATGACCCTTGATGACCAGCCTATCGGCGATGTCTTGAAAGTGTTGGGTTTCTCCAAAAAATTCAATTATTCACAATTAAACGACAGCACGATTGTAATTAAATAAGAGCACTGAAAAATGGGGCTGGCTTTCCAGGAAGGCGGGCCCTAAAAACAGAAACCGGGAACACTGCGAATGTCCCCGGCAATGAATGTCCCTCTGCTATGCAATGCTTCGAACCATCAATAGCGAGAACGGGCGCGGTTTAACAGGTTAACCATTAAACATCCAAACAAATATGGTGAATTATTACCATAAGGGACTCCCCTTATTCAAAAAATTTATGCGCATTTCGACGCTTATTTTGGGCATTAACATGCTGACTGCGGCCCTTTTGATGGCTGGCACAAGCGAGGCTCAGCACGTCAATATGGATGTGCGGCAGTCGAGAGTGAAGACTGTTTTCAGACAGATTGAACAGCAAACCGGCGTCACTTTTGCCTTCGACGAAAAGCTTGTTCGCAATGCGCCTCAGATTACGCTTTACGCGATGGGATTGCCCGTGCCGGAAATCCTGAAAATGATCGAAAAGCAAACTTCGCTGGAATTCAGGCAGGTGGGCAAAATGATCGGTGTTACGGAAAAGACCAGACAGGAAATGGAGCGCGAAGCGGCGGAAATCCAGTCGCAATATCTGCTCCGGCCTGTTAAAGGGAAAGTAACCGACGACAAAGGCGAAGCATTGCCTTCCGTTGCGATCCGCGTCAAAGGAACGAACGACGGAACGATGACCGATCTGGAAGGAAATTACAGCATTGATGTGGCTGGCGATGAATCCATTTTGATTTTCAGCTTTATTGGGTTCACGGCCCAGGAAACAATGGTGGGCTCACGCACCACATTGGATATCAAGCTTTTGCCGGATGTTTCTACGCTTTCCGAATTGGTTGTGACAGGTTATGGCACGCAGCGCAAAAAGGATTTGATCGGTGCCGTTTCGGTTGTGGATGTGGAGCAATTGAAACAAACGCCCGACGGACAAGTTGCTAACCAGTTGCAGGGAAGAGCTTCCGGCGTGACCATTATCGGCTCAGGACAGCCCGGCGAAACACCGCAGGTGCGTATCCGCGGTTTGAACACTTTTGGAAATAACTCGCCTTTATATGTTGTGGACGGCGTTCCTACCACATCCATCAGCGACCTGAACAGCAATGATATTGCTTCCATGCAAGTATTGAAAGATGCTGGTTCTGCCTCTATTTACGGTTCGCGCGCTGCAAATGGTGTGATCATTATTACAACAAAAAAAGGAAAAGACAAGGTGAAGGTGAGTTACAGCGCCTGGTACGGCATGCAAACACCGCCAAAAGGCAATGTCTGGAACACATTGTCCCCGATGGAGCAAGCGCAACTGAAATTTCAGGTACAGCGAAACGAGGGAGCAACCGTGGGCGACGATCAATATGGCTCGGGCCCTAACCCGGTTTTGCCGGACTACATTCTGCCAACAGGTGCAAAGGAAGGCGATCCAGGCACAAATCCGGACCTTTATTATGTGAATCCGGAATACACATCGGTGGATGATTTTAACAAATTCAATCAGATTGTAAAAGCCAATAAAGAAGGAACCGACTGGTTTCACGAGATTTTTAAACGCGCGCCTTCAACGAGCCATAATGTGTCGATAAGTGGCGGAAGCGATCAGGGAAGCTATCTTTTCTCTTTGAATTATTTTAACCAAAAAGGCGCTTTGACCAACACTTATCTGAAACGCTACACATTGCGTTCAAACAGTCAGTATAACATTGGCAAGCACATCAGGATCGGAGAAAACCTTGCTTTTTCTGTTTCCGATAACCCAAAAAGCGCACTTTCTGATGGCGGATCGGCCATTGCATTCTCTTTCCGCATGCAGCCGATCATTCCGGTTCGCGACATTATGGGCAATTACGCGGGGAGCCGCGCGGCTGGCATGGGTGATGCATTCAACCCTGTTGCGATGCGTGATCGCACGCGTTATGACAAAGGTTTGGATAACCGCTTGTTTGGCAATGTGTTTGCAGAGGTTGATTTGTTCAATTACTTTACTTTGCGAACAAGCTTCGGTGGCGAAAATTACTCAGGTCGCTGGAATTCTTTTAATTTCCCAACTTACGAAAACAAGGAAAACAGCAACACGAACACTTATTCCGAAGGCGCTTACTCAGGCTTTAACTGGACCTGGACCAACCTTGTGACGTTCCATAAAAATTTCCAAAAACACGATCTTACCGTGGTTGCAGGAACGGAAGCGTATAATGGCAAGAGTTACGATATAAGTGGCGACACGCAGGGCTATTTCTCTTTTGATCCAAATTACATGAACCTGGGAACAGGCTCGGGCACAAGGAGTAATTCGAGCAGCCGCTCAGCCGACGCATTGTTCTCATTAATAGGGCGTTTGGATTACATTTATAATGACAAATATCTTTTCGGGGCGGTTATCCGCCGGGATGGATCTTCGAAATTTATCAATAAAAGATATGGCCTTTTCCCGGCCGTGAGTGCGGGATGGCGCGTTTCGCAGGAAGATTTCATGAAAGGAATTACCTGGCTCGACGACCTGAAACTGCGTGCAAACTACGGGATCATGGGTAATCAGATCAATGTGCGCTCCGGGAATGCATTCACGACTTATGGCTCTAATCGCAGAAGTTCTTACTATGACCTTTCCGGCACAAGCGGATCGGGTGCATTGGAAGGTTTTGAAAAAAGCCAGATCGGAAACCCGGATGCAGTTTGGGAAAAAAACATCAGTACAAACATTGGTATTGATGCCACATTTTTTAAAGGCAAGCTGGATGTGATCGCGGATTATTATATCAAAGACGTGAAGGATCTTTTGTACAACCCAACATTGATCGGCACGGCAGGCGGCGGCGCGGTTCCTTATGTGAACATTGCGCAAATGAAAAATAAAGGGATCGATTTGCAGATCACTTCGCGCTTTGACATCGGCCGCGACCTGAAATTAAATGCAACGGCAACTTTCACTACTTATAATAACAAGATCCTGAAAGTGACCAACAGCACCAACTATTTTGATTTGGAAGGCCGTGGATTTGATGGCCATTCCATTGTACGAAACCAGGTTGGTAATTCTATCGGGCAGTTTTTTGGTTATAAAGTGATTGGCTTCTGGAATTCGGAAGAAGAAATTGCCGCAGCCAATGCACAGGCAGTCGCGCAGACGGGCGATGAAAATGCCGTGTTCCAGGATGGCGCTTCATTGGGACGTTTCCGTTATCAAAACACAAACGGCGATGGCCAGATCACCGCTGCTGACCGCACCATTCTCGGTAATCCAAATCCCGATTTCAGTTATGGCCTGAACCTTGGTTTTAATTACAAACAGTTCGATTTCAGCCTGTTCCTTTACGGCGTTCAGGGTAATCAAATCTGGAACCAGACGCTTTGGTGGAGTGATTTCAACTCATCAAGATCAGGAGCGAAGAGCCAAACGGCGCTTTACAATTCCTGGACGCCAGAGAATCACAATGCAAAAGCACCGATCCAGGAAAATTCCAGCTCATTCAGCACCATCAATGTTCCTAACTCCTATTTTGTGGAAGACGGATCTTACCTGCGTGCGAAAAATATCCAGCTGGGTTACACGTTCTCGCCTGCGTTTTTGAAAAAGATCAAAACACAGCAATTCAGGATTTATGTGCAGGCGACAAACCTGTTCACGCTAACGGGCTATTCTGGCCTCGATCCCGAGGTGAGCAGAAATGCTGATGGTAACCCAACCGTATTTGGCATTGACGAGGGCTCCTACCCTAGTTCGAAACAGTACACAGTGGGCATTAACCTTACTTTTTAACATTTACCAGAGACTGACATGAAAAAGGGATTTCGATATATCATGGCTTTTTGTCTGATGACCAGCCTTTCGGTTCTGCAAGGCTGCAAGGACGATTTTTTAGATAAACCGGTTCAGGGTGCATTAGGCGACGAAGTGCTTGCCAATGAAAAAGGCGTTGACGGCTTATTAACAGGTGCTTATGCCGCATTGGACGGCCAAGGCGATTTCAACGGGGGAAGCGGTTGGGAAGCGCCGCCGGATAACTGGGTGTACGGCTCCATTCCAGGCGGCGACGCGCACAAAGGCAGCGATGGCGGAGACCAAACACCCATCAATGCAATCGCAACATTCGCTTCCGGCGCTGACAATGGTTTTTTTAATACCAAATGGCGCGCGCTATATGAAGGTGTTTCACGCGCCAATGCGGTTTTGAAAGTGTTGGCTTTGGTAACCGACATTTCAGCAGAAAGTAAGGCCAATATCGAAGGACAGGCACTTTTCCTGCGTGCGCATTATTATTTTGAGGCTAAAAAAATGTGGAACATGGTCCCCTGGATCGATGAAACCACCACGGATTTTAACCAGCCGAACGACAAGGACATCTGGCCAATGATCGAGGCGGATTTCAAAGCTGCTTATGAAAAACTGCCTGCGACGCAGACATTGGTGGGTCGCGCAAACAAGTGGGCAGCGGGCGCATATCTCGCAAAAACCTATTTATATCAACGCAAATTTGCAGAGGCAGCTACGCTTTTCGCAACGGTGATCAGCAGCGGAGTGACTTCCAATGGTTTGAAATACGACTTGGTTTCGTTCAAAGACAATTTTGATGCAGCCACCAAAAACAATGCAGAATCTGTTTTTGCAATTCAAATGGTGGCCAACGACGGGACTTTGGACATTACCAACGCGAACATGGGTGGCATGCTCAATTTCCCTTACGGAACCGGCGCTCCCTTCGCCTGCTGCGGATTTTTCCAGCCTTCCCAAATGCTCGTAAACAGCTATCGCACAGACGCGAACGGATTGCCTTACGTAGATGATTTCAACAGTCACGCCGTTAAGAACGACCTTGGCGTTGCGTCATCCGCCGCATTCGTAACAGACGCCGGCCCACTGGACCCACGCCTAGACTGGACCGTTGGCCGTCGCGATGTCCCTTACCACGACTGGGGATTATTCCCAGGTATGAACTGGGTCCGCGATCAGCGTTACGGCGGCCCTTATGCCCCGAAAAAGAACATTCACAGACAAAAAACGCAGGATCTCTACGCAGATCTGAGTTCCTGGGCTCCTGGTAATGCGATCAATGTGCTCGTAATCCGCTTTGCCGATGTGCTGTTAATGGCCGCAGAAGCCGAAGCGAATGCAGGAAGTCTGGCCAAAGCCGAGGAATATGTAAACCGTGTAAGAACCAGGGCAGCAGACAAAACGGGCTGGTTATACAGATACATTGACAACAAAAATCCGCTAGCCGGCTTCTCTACAACCCCAGCCGCAAACTACGTTGTAAAACCGTACTCAACCGGCTCATTAGCAGCAAAAGGCAAAGATAATGTCCTGAAAGCGATCTATTTCGAACGTGGCATCGAACTAGCCATGGAAGGCCACCGCTTCTTCGACCTCGTTCGCTGGGACCAAGCCGACAAAACCCTGAACAGCTTTTTCGGCTACGAATCCAAAATCACCACCGACCTGGCCGGAGGCAAATTTATAAACGGGAAAAACAACTATTTCCCGATCCCACAGTATCAGATTGACATGAGTGTTGTGAACGGCGCTGCGATGTTGAAGCAGAATCCGGGGTATAATTGAGATTTTAATTAAAATGAATGCGGCGCTGCTGGACTTGCGTCCGGCGGCGCTTTTTTTATGAATAAGACTTTTCAAGTCTTGAGGATGTGGTCACCCATTCTTATAGAGTCTTTGACACTTCGTTCGCTGTTCGCGATTTGCAAACAGCGAACGAAGTGTTTATCTTGCATTATGAAAGCACATAATGGAATGCGTCCTCAGGATATTATCATTTTATTCAAAATTCTTCTTGCCGAAAACGAGTCATGGCAATATCGTGACCTGTCAACCTCGCTGCTAATAAGTGTTTCGGAGATAGCAGAATCTTTGAACAGAAGCCATCTTGCAGGCTTGATAGATGTGACCAAAAAGAAAGTTCATCGTCTAAGCATTATGGAATTTATAAAATATGGCCTGCATTACGTTTTTCCGCAACGTCCGGGAGCAATAGTAACGGGGATTGCCACCGCGCATTCCCACCCATTTTATCAAAATCATTTCGAATCAGAAACAAATTATGTCTGGGAGCACGAAAATGGTAACATGCGCGGACAGTCTGTTCAACCACTCTACAAAGGGTTAGCAAATGCAGCTTTGCAAGACGAGGAGCTTTACAAAATGTCAGCAGGCATCGACATTATACGCGTCGGGAAAGCAAGAGAAAAGAAATTTGCCATTGCAGAACTTGAAAAGGCGATCCTATGAGCCACCAGCAAAATATAATTCGCCTGAAAGATGTGTATAATGCGCTGGAAGAACTTGCCAATGAATTCGTATTTATTGGTGGAGCAACCGTTTCCTTGTATGCAGATCGCGTAGCCGAGGAATTGCGCCCAACCGATGACGTTGACATTCTTGCTGAAATTTTCAACTATGCCGATTACGCCAAGATCGAAGAAAAACTTCGATCCAAAGGCTTCGTAAATGATGTTGAATCGGGCGTTATCTGTCGGTTCAAAGCGAAAGGAATAATCATTGACGTTATGCCAACTGACGATAAAGTTCTTGGTTTTTCAAACAAGTGGTATCCTGTTGGTTACAGCACTGCAATCAGCTACGTTCTCGATGAGCAACACATCATTAAAATATTCAACCCTGCATATTTCATAGCCTCCAAATTAGAAACTTTTAAAAACCGCGGAAACAATGACGGCCGAACAAGTAGTGACTTTGAAGATATCGTCTACATGTTAAATAACCGATCATCCATTTGGAATGAATTCAACAATGCGAGCGCAAATGTAAAATCATATTTAAAAACAGAGTTTTCCGTGCTACTCGAAAATAAATACTTTGACGAGTGGATCAGTGCAAATCTCGAAATTTCAGAGCAAAAGCGAGCCCGTTTTATTATTGGAAATTTAAGGGAGTTGGTCGGTTGATGTAAAATTGTGCATCGCGAAACTTACATCTACACCTTCCCAAAGCAGCCCTTTTCATCGCTCACATGTCGTAATCCTTTTTTTAAACTTCACCACATCCTTCGCAAGTTTCTCATTTGCCTTTTCAAGCAACTCGTTCTGCACTAGCAAGCTTCTTGATGGGAGCAGAAAAGTCAGTTAGACTGTCACCCTGAGTGGCCCGGGTAAGCGACTTATTAATAATATAAACTTAAAGAGATACCCTCCCCTCAAATCACCTTCAACTCCGGATCATAAAACCCTTTCCAAACTTCAATCGTCTCTTCCAAAGTCTCCGGCGGAGCGGCCAGATATTCTTTTATTTTAGAGAGGTTTTCGGAATGAACGTCCTTAGCGGTGTATTTGATGAGGTCGGTGAGCAGCTCGTCGATTTTTGACGTGTCATTTCGCCAGTTTTTGCTGTATTTGGTAAACCATTCTTCGTTTAAGAACACAACGCCCGAATAACGGTAAACGTCTGAAAAGCCGAATGCGTCGATGACAATGGGTTCGGTGGGCCATTCTTCGTCCAACGCTTTGTCGCTGAAACGCTCGCGGCCGTCTCCTAGTAACGCGATAAATCTGTATGTTTTAACTGTCATGGATTCTCATTTTTTGATTTATGATTTGCTTCAATTGCCTCTCATATCCAATTTTAACGAAAAACTGAACATGTTATAATAATGTGTTCAGAAAATGGACATATTTTCGTGTCATGTCCAATTTTCATCAAAAACTGGACACGTTATTATGGACAACAACTTGATTAAAATATCATCCCTACCCCTAGTTGAAAACCCTTCGCAATTTCACGCAGCGAGGCTTATCCTGCTTGTGGATGTGCTTTTTGTGGGGGATACGCCGCGGAAAATGCGGGAACATATCAAGAATAACCACGGAGGGTTCATTTATGATAAAAAAACTTACATCCCAATCACACTAACAGGCACGCCGGAAAGCCTTATTGCAAATGCGGGAACGCCGATTGTATTTAAGTTTGATCACGGTTTTGAGAGCGACTATCACTTTAATGGCAATCTCGAAGCAGCCATTTTCCACAAAAAACTGTATGACATTTCGCATCTTTCAGGGCAGTCTTCTATCCAGTTTGTGAAGGAGGAAGAATTTATCGTGGAGCGTTATTTATCAGAAGTGCGAGAATATTTTGAGCCTGAAAAAGAGGCAAAATTACTTGCTCCGGTTGCTAAAATGCCTGCTATTGGTCAGAAAGCGATGAAGGGATTGACGTTGGTAAAAAAATAACAGGCCGATCACTTCACCAAAGCTTTCGTTAATTCAGACAAACTTACCACGAACGGAACGCCGGAGGCCCTGTTGGGTTTGTAGCCGGGCAGTTTTGTAATGTCCCATTTTTGGTTCTCAAATTCGCTTTCAACCTGCAAATCAATGTAATATACGAGATACAATGCTCCTTTCGGGTTCGGATATTGCTTTTTTAATAAATCTTGTTTTGAGAAAATCCTCGGACCATCGTCTTTGAGCTTGCATAACCTGCCCGAAACCGTCTCCCGCGGCCCGTGTAGGAGCAAATATTTTGCTTCTGCCTGCTTCGCTCCAAGCGGAAGTGAGCCGCTATCTGTGCCTGTTCTGAAATTGTAGAGTTTGCTCTTTTCGATCCAGGCGAGCTGTTGTGCATTTTTGCAAAAACCAATGATCACAAATGTTTCATCGGGAATCAGGCTGCGATTTTCACCAAATGTTTCTGGCAATTGTTCGGTAACAGCCTCATTGCTTTTGGATTTATAAATGTCATAACTGCGGAAAGCCGCTTTTTCGCGCTGTGAGGCTCTGTTGAGGAAGTGTCGCGTCACGTCTTTTAAAAAATTTCGCAATGCATTAATCCCATTATTTGTCCTGGACGGTCGCACCGCAAATGCACCCAGGCCGGGAATCAGTTCATTAAAACCTTTCCATTTAAACGGCTTCTCTCCTTCGCCCGGATACAAGACGTAAGCACCTGCTGTCCTGCGGATTGCGTCTTTGTACGAATGCATTTTCAAAAGATCGTCGCGCTTATATTCTGTAAACGACTCGACCCGGTATTTTGCATCAAAATGAATGTGAACGATCAATTCCTCCGTTTCGGCCTGTGCCTGATTAATGCCCGCAGGCCATATCGAAAGTGTAAAATCCGGCCGCATGCCCGTTGTCCAGCTGCCGGGATTAGGATAGTCATTTTTACCCGAAAACGACCGGTTGAAGCTAAATTCAACATTGAGCCTTCTCGAATGACCATTAAAAATGCCTTGCACCGCAATATGCCTGCCCCTTTTTAATGTTAATCCCAAACCATCCGCTGTTGGCTTGATCAAACTCTCAATGCTTGCGGGCGTAATATCAAAGGTATCGCGTATCAAATCCAAGAGCTGAAAAAACAGCCAATATTCATAGAGCACCGCAACATCTTTTTTCCCAGCGGCATACACATCGTCACCGCCGCGCCAGACCAGCTTTGCGGCCAGGTCGAACATTAACCATATCCGGAAAACCTCCTTGTAACCCGATTTTCTTTGCAAAACAGGACTATTCAGCGACAACATTGCCGGGTTACTGATCTGCTGAAAAAACGGATTTGTCAACATCAGGTCCAGCTCATTTTCCAGGAGCGACGCCTCTTCAAAGAGTCTGCTACCATTCCCTGCACCCGATTTAAAATCACTCACCAGCGCTGCAAAACCGGTTAAAGCGTGTTTAACAAACCGATTTTCCGGCGTATCCAATGATTCTGTTTTCGAAAACATTGCAACGCGTGCCGGAATGTTTCCGAGTTTTTCAAATAGCGAATGTGAAGCAGGAATGCATATCCTATTGCCCGAACCGGCCATATGCCTGATTATCCTGCCATCAACACGCCGGATCCTGCGAATGTCTTTCAACTCCTCATTTTCCGACCATTTCGTCACCGGGACACTGATTATTTTATGAACAGCCCCAACGAATTCATCAGACTGCAAAATCGACTTAATGAACGCAAACCGCTGATATAACGTCCGCGAGTCCTGATTGGAATCCACCGTAAAGTTGTGTGTTACCGGTGAATTATGCGCCAGCAGCAAATCGGTGCAATGTTCCGTAATGTTTTCAAGCATCAAGCGGTAATCCTGCCGGTAACTGGCTTTTTGAGAGCGGATTTCTACTTTCAATTCCGCGCATTTATGCTTTTGCGGATATGTTAATATTTCAAAAGTTGCTGTTCCTGTATTAACGTTGGGAGCCAATCTCCCTGAGCCGGCATTGATTTTAGAAGGGAAAACAATCTCAGACGCTTTCAAACTATAATTACCTGAGACGCTGTATTCATAAAAATGCCCTTCAATCAACTGAATCCCAGCTTCCCCGTTTTCCGAGGCCTCCAACGGGTCGATCTTAAAAATCGTTTCCAGGTTGCTATCCTCACCGATGATTTTCAGCTCAATATGATGTTGCCCGGATTGAATGCTGAGCAAAAGTCCATTTTCCATCAGGCTTCGGCAAAACTGGTAAACCCATTGTCAATGAGGCTTTTGTACATTCTTTTAAGCTTTTCCAATGTGACAGGATAATGTATTATGCCCAATTCCGCCAGCCCTTTTTTTGAATTTAGAAAATCCTCAATTTCGCCAATATCCGCCGCGCATAATGCAGCTAATGTCTTTAAAACCGGCTCCAATCTGCGTCTTGATCCATGAACTTTTGGCAGCAACTTCTGGACGATGGCAGCATCCACAATTTCGTTTACTTTCCACGCCGGTTCCATGTGATTGCCGATGGCTGCGAAACGCAAAATTTCAGCAGCGCTCCGGTAACCAAACTCAGCTCCTGCCGTTTGAAGCTGCCCAAAAAAATCTAATAATGCATGATTAACGAGCCCTTTGTCTTTTGTTTCAATCTGCTTATTCAAAGCCAGCTCAACAAAACTTGTTGCCATCAAACAGCCTGCTGCGCTAACAGAATCGAGATTTAATGTGCAATCGAGGCTTAAAAAATGCGCCATTTCCTCCCGTATCACCCTGAATTCAATCACATTGGCACGGTCCAGAACCTTTGGACTGAACATATAAGTTGTTTCGTCAATGTTGACAGTGCCGATGATAAACAAGTTTTTGGGAAGCCTGATTTTGGAAGGAATATTATCATGCTTTTGGGTATATTCAGGATGCAGCCTTATGTCCCCGTCTGATTCCATTGCGCTCAGAAAATCAGCAAAATAGCGCTCCACGTGGCTCAGGTTCATTTCGTCGAGAATGAGGAAATAAGGCTTTGCGGGATTTTTGTCGGCCAATAAAATCAGGTCGAGCACGCCGCTGTCCGGCTTCACATATTTGCCTTCGTCCAAAGCATTCGGATAGCCGAGCAATGGCTCGCGATTGGTCCAATCCGCACCTACGGCCACCAGGCAAATCTGATCTTCGCTTTCACAAATCCATTTGGAAAACGCCTGTGCAAGTTTCGTTTTGCCGGAACCGGAGAGGCCAGTCAGGATCACAAATGGCTTGGCCAGCAGCGAAGTTATAAAGCGTAATGTGAAGTTGGGGTTAATGTGCAGGTTACACCCGGCAATGCTTTTTTGAAATGCCTTGTAGTCAAATTCGATTTTCGGATTAGGCTTCTTTTTGGGCAAAACTGCCCTTGCACCCACCGTTTGCTTATAAATGCCGATGATTTCCGCCAGATCTTCCTCTATCTCCGCGCTTTCCATTTTCGCGGGATCATAAACTTTATAAACCAGCGACGCGCCGTAACGGGCCGGTTTTCCAAGATGATGACCTTTAAAATAGTCAATGATACGGACCGGATTAGCCAATTTCCAATTTGTATTGGGCGGAATAGTTTCGCTTAATCCATAGCTCAGCATGAGCAGGTTCTGCTTTTTGAAATAAAGATAAAAGGGATAAATGCCGTTGGTGATCGTTTGCCCTTCTGCCAGAAAAGCGATCCAGGTAACCCTGGCCGGATTACCTTTCCCAAAACTCAGCTTGACTTTTAAGCCGTTAAAATGATCAGCAAAATGTGCAGTTTTAAGACTGTCAGTCTGCGACTGTTCCAGAAACCTGGAAAGTTCGTCGAAGTATTCCATCAAATAGTGTGTTCAGAGGTCTTTAAAATTCATCCCCGTTGAGGTTTTAAAGATGCTGAATTTTTATTTCTATTCAATGAAATTTATATTAGAAACGCTCCGCTATGGCTAAATTTCCTCCCCCAGAGCCAGCTTAATGTGCGCCAAATGGTGCTGTAAGTGCCAAACTGACATTGCTAAGGCTTGTTTTTGATTAAGCCATATTTTTCGAAGTGGATGAAAATAAGCCTTTGCAAACGCCTCCTCGTCCAGGCTTGCTGCGAAATACGCGTAGCGCTGGTTTGTGCCGGCGAGTATGTGAAGCGAATCGGCAATGGGCATTTCAAGCGAGTCCGACGTGACTGCCCAGCCGTCCATGTTGATCATAGTAGGATCCTTATAATCCGGCTCGGTAACGGCTTTTTTCATCCGGAAATAATGCAGCAATGCAATGTCTGCCACGTGATGGACTAGCTGACGAATGTTCCAGCTTCCTTCGCGGTAGATTTTGGTGAGGTCTCCATCTCCCAGATTTTCCACCAGCTTGTTGTATTCCGACGCGCTGTTTCTGATAACCTGGATAAAGCTTTCGATTTCTGCTGAAGCATAGTCATCTTTCAGGACAAACGGTCCTATGGGAAATTTACGATCTGTCATGGCTTTGAAGGAATGCTAAACGGTATTCTTTTTCTTTTTTACTTCAACAAAAATGGCCCCTGCGATCAATCCGACTAATAAAAGTGAGCTTACGAGGTCAATTTTGCTTCCTATTGCCACGGAAACTGGCTCGAAACTGAATTTGATCATATGCTTGCCGGCAGGGATCCTTAATGCCCGCAAAATATAGTTGGCGCGAAGCATATCGGCAGGTTTGTCATCTATTGTCACCTTCCATTCATCGCGGACATTGTAATATATTTCCGAGAAAACGGCGAGTCCTTCGCCTTTGGAATTGCTTTCATATATCAGTTCATTCGGCTTATAGCTCGTAAGACTGATCTTGTCGGTTGAGTCGGGCTGCAAAGTTAATCCTGTAAGTTTGGAAGCGAATTTCTGGTCAAGCACAGCTTCGTCTTTTGTCTTCAATGAATCCAATGCGGCCATTTCAGCATCAGCATTGGGCACTACTTTGTAACTTTTCACAAACCAGGCATTGCCAAGCGCTTCGGGATTTGTCTGCGCCACTTTATTGCCCTGCTGATCCGGAATTAGAATGTATTTCGTATTCAACATATTAATAATGTTGGCATTGGGCTTCTGCGTAGCGATCTGGCGCTCGAACAATTCCTGGTAACGCCTCAGTTTTGCACCATGGTAACCGCCCAGCGATTTGTGGAAATACGAAGCATCGGCGCTGTTGAATGGTCCCTGGCGTGAGGAAAGATCGTAAACACGATAGTTCGGATCCGTATCCCGCAAAATCTGCTCGTCGGCAGGCGATGGCGTTGTGACACCTTGTGCAGCATAACTGCTCAAAAAGTCTTCATTGTTGAGATACCTTTTATCTATTCCAAAAAGGTCAAAAATCACCAGTATCAGCAATGTTCCGTAAAACAGAACGGGTTTGACCTTATCCTTCATGGCAAACCAAACCAGCCCGGCCGCCAGCAGAAGAAATATTAAGCTTCTGATCGCATCGCTTTTCATCAAACTTGCCCGATCCTGAACAATTGAATTCATGATCTGCTGTGCAAATGCCTTATCCTGCGTGGACGGCATCAGATATTGCTCCACATATTGCGGATCGCCCGCTGCCTGAAAATTGAAAAATACGCCCGGCATCAGGGCGAGGATCAAAGTAACACCGCCGGTAATGCCCAGTGTAATGAGGAATGATTTCTGGAATTCCTTCCATTCGACCCGTTTTTGCGCAATTTCGGCCAAAGCCAACACGGCCACAAGCACCATTAACAACTGCGCCAGGGAAACGACCATCGTCATCGCCCTGAATTTATTGAACATCGGGAAATAGTCGAAAAACAGGTAATTTATTCCTGCAAAGCTTTTGCCCAAAGCCCATATAATGTAAAGCAGAATAACGCCACCAGCCCAGTATTTGATCGGATTTTTAACAATAAACAAACCGAGGACGAAAAGGAAAAATACAATAATGCCGACGTAATTGGGCCCGCCCATAATCGGCTGGTCACCCCAGTAAAGCGGTTGTTGCTGGATTACATTTGATGCAGATGCAGGGTCTACTCCCCTGCCAATTAATGTTTTATATGTTTCAGAAGTGTTGGTAAGCGGGCCGTATGACGTGCCACCATACGCATTAGGAATGACCAATGTTAATAATTCTCCGAACCCGTAACTATATGTAAACGCATACTCTTTGTCCAATCCGGTGCCTTTTGCCTCAGCGGCTGCCGCTCCGGGCGCAGTGGGTCGGGGCGTGAGCTCGGATTTACCGCGGATGGTTTCTTTGGTATAATCAAATGCATTCCAAAGACGCGTCGTATGCGTCCCCACCGCTACCACCGCAGCGAAAGCAAGACCCGCCAAAACGAGCGTCAGATCCTTAATTAAACCTTTTTTGATATAAGAAACACTTTCAATAATGACCAGGATGATGATCCCGATCCCAAGGTAATAAGTGATCTGAACGTGGTTAGCGTATAGTTCCAGCGAAAGAAAAAGACCGGTCAATGCGGCACCGGCGAGCCAGTTTTTCCTGAAAGCAAGGATCACACCCGCTAGAACGCCCGGCGCATACATGATCGCAATGACCTGCGATACGTGCCCGGCTTCCAGATTAATCACATTAAATGCCGAAAAAGCGAAAGCGACCCCACCAATGGCTGCGAGCCAGCTTCCGGCGCCCAGCACCAGGAAAAGAATGTATGCGCTCACCATTCCGATCAGGAAATAGTTGGCTGGCGCTGGTAAAATACGGTTAATGGCTTGTCCGAGCTTTGTAGAAACGCTCGTTGGATAGTCTGCTGCGACGAGGTAAGCGGGCATCCCGGAGAACATCCCGTTGGTCCAGGCAGACCATATTCCCGTTTGTTTGTTATAGTCCAGAACTTCGCGTGCAGCTCCTTTGGCTTGTACATCATCCTGGGCCGTGAGTTTTTTACCTTGTAAAACCGGCGAAACGTATGCAATGGACAAAATCATAAAGCCGATTACCGCGACAAGATGCGGCCAAGAACGCTGCCAAGAAATCAAATTTTTCATTCGTTAACGCATATTAAATTTCTATTAACCGCCGCAAATATATAAGTATTGATATATGTTTGGGGTGTTAATTCTGAATCTTCATCCGGCATTTTTTTAACAGAATTCAGAATCAGGTCGTATAAATTAAGAAAATACCGGATAAATTTGCGGAAATTGTGCCTTTAAGGTTTTAAAGGAACTGAACAGCGAACGAAAGAAGTAACCCAAAATTAAATGAAAAGAATTGGAGTATTTACCTCAGGAGGAGATGCCCCGGGTATGAACGCCTGCATCAGGGCGGTGGTCCGCGGTGCCTGCTACCATGGGATCGAAGTTTATGGAATAAGACGAGGATATAGCGGAATGATCGCCGGTGATCTCTATAAAATGGAGTCTCACTCGGTTAGCAATATAGTACAAAGAGGAGGCACGATCCTTAAATCGGCAAGAAGCAAGGAATTCATGACTCCGGAAGGACGGAAGACAGCATATGATAATCTGCAGGCAGCCGGCATAGAAGGCTTGGTGGCCATTGGCGGAAACGGAACATTCACCGGCGCGATGATTTTTGGCAACGAATACGGCATCCCAACCGTAGGCGCACCCGGAACAATTGACAACGACCTTTACGGAACAGACTACACAATCGGGTTTGATACCGCTGTTAATACTGCATTGGACGCCATTGATCGTATCCGTGACACGGCAAGCTCACACGACAGGATATTCTTTATTGAAGTAATGGGCCGTGACTCTGGCTACATTGCCGTACAATCCGGGATTGCAGGCGGCGCTGAGCTGGTAATGGTCCCCGAAGTGCTAACACCGATTTCGGAGGTTGTAGAAACGTTGAAACAAGGTTGGAGCCGTTCCAAATCGTCTTCGATCATTATTGTGGCGGAAGGTGATGATGAAGGAAGTGCGCAGGAAGTGGCTGAAAAGATCAAAGGACAAGTTGACGAGAATGCGGACATCCGTGTAACCACATTGGGTCACACGCAGCGCGGCGGCCCTCCTTCTGCTTATGACCGCATCCTGGCGAGCCGCTTAGGACTTGGCGCTTTGGAAGGTTTGATGGGCGGACAAAAGAATGTAATGGCCGGAATCATTAATAACGAGCTGGTTTATACGCCTTTTGAGGATACAATCCGCCTTCCTAAGCCTATTAATGAAGATTTGTTGAGAATGGTAAAAATACTGAGTGTGTAATTCAAGATTGCAGATCAGGTGTAACCCACCAGTTTGTATACTATGTTTCCAATCCATTCATGCCAAAGCATGCTGAAACCGGCGATCGCGTCGGGGCTAGGAACCAGGAAATCCTGCAATCTTAAACTGTAATACCCACCATAGAAGTCGGCCGGAAATGTGGCAGCGTGTATGCCCACCTTCGCAAAACATCCGGCCGACCGGCGCATGTGGAAAGCCGAAGTAATCAGGAGATATTTGCCCGCAGGAAATCGTTTTTTCAATATGATGGAGGAAAACATTGCGTTTTCCCGCGTATTGCGGGCTTTTTCCTCGAATAAAATATCCCCGGCCGGCACACCCCATTGCACCATCAGGTCGGCGGCTTGCCTGGTTTCCCCTTTTCCGTCCAGCATGAGTTCGCTCGAACTGCTTCCGGTGATCAATATCTTTTTAATCTTGCCAGCTTTGTAAAGTAAATAAGTTTGCAAAACACGGTCTCCCCGCTTGCCCAGCACTGCATGATCTTCGGCAGGATGATTGGCGTCCATAAGCCCGCCCGAAAGTAAAACGCCTACATCATAAGTCACCTTCAAATCGCTCATATTCACTGGCTTCGACTCCCACCAGTTCAAAGCCGAATTGACCAGGAAAGTATTGGAAATCAGATATAGCAACACAACTGCCATTATCGCAGCCGATTTCCTCCCTTTGCGTTTTCTTGCTAACAAACTATAAAGGAGCAAAAAGAACACAATGCTGAGCGGCATCGCTACAAAATCTATTGCTTTGGACAGAAAATAAAACATTTGGATAAGATGCTGATAGATGTTATCGTTTTGAAGTTAATTTTGTGGCATTCACAAAGTTTGATCCAGCCAAATATACTATTCATAAGCAAACAACTTTTACCCTGATGAAAAATTATAACCGCGCTTTATTCCTCGTTCTGGTACTTTTTTTCGCTTCTCAGACAGCTTTTTCACAAGGCTACCGCATAGAAGCCACCATTAAAGGACTCGCGGATTCATCATTGGTGATTGGACATTACAGCCGTAACAACACCACATTTGTCCCAAAAGACACATCAAAGGCCGATGCGACTGGCAAAGTAGTTTTTGAAGGAAAAACAGACCTGCCGGGTGGTTTATACGTAATCCTCTTTCCTGGTAACCGCAGCTGGGTTGAGCTGGTTTACTCAGGAAAAGAGCCGAATTTCTCCATTGAAACGGATACTGTTGACGCAATCGGCAATATGAAGGTGACCGGATCAACCGAAAATGAGCTTTTTTATACTTATCAGAAAAAATTGAAATCCGGAGCGGTCGAAATTGAGTCGCTGAAAAAAAGCGGCAGCGCGGATGCAGGCACCAAGATCAGGGCCTTGCAAGACAGTTTCAATGCTTATCGTGAGAAAACGCTGGCTGAGAATCCACAGGCTTTCACAGTGAAATTGCTAAAAATGTCGGCTGATCCGGAAGTTCCTGCGGCTCCCAGGCTGGCCAATGGCAAACCGGATTCTATCTGGGTTTTTAATTATTACAAAGCACATTACTGGGACAATTTTGACTTCTCAGATGCCCGAATTATCAACACGCCATTTCTGGAACCCAAATTGGACCGCTATATCAAAAATCTGGTCGTTCAAAGACCTGATTCGCTGATTAAGGATGCGGATATGCTCGCAAAAAAGGCCTCAGCCAACAAAGACGTAAAGTCGCAGGTGGTTTTATACATTACAAATCAGTACGAAAACCCAAAAACAGTTGGCACAGAGGCCGTTTGGGTGCATATGGCGCAGAAATATTACCTCTCGGGCGAAATGGGAACGTCTGAGGATGTAAAAAAACGCATTACCGAAAAGGTCAATACATTGAAGGACGTGCTTGTAGACAAAACATTCCCGGCACTAACATTAACAGATCCGGCAGGCAAAAAAATAAGCGTGCAGGCGCTTGATGGCAATTACAGCGTTATATTCTTCTATTCACCAACCTGCGGACATTGCAAGGAAGCTGCGCCAAAGCTCAAAGCATTCTACGAAAAGAACAAGGCAAACGGCATCAAAATCATGACGGTTTCCATCGACCACAATATGGAGGAATGGAAAACATTCATTAAAGAGCAACATCTGGAAAACGTCCCCAACGGTTTCGATGCTCTGAACCAGATCGATTTTTTAAAGAAATTTGACGTGGTAACAACGCCAATGATCTATGTTTTGGACAAAAACAAAAAGATCATCGCCCGCAAAATGCCCGTCGAACAACTGGAAGATTTTTTAAACTATTACCAAAATAAACTCGCCAGGAAGTTATAAGAACGCTACACAAATAGGAGCCTTCACTCCGATGCTTTCCTGCTTGAAAGTGAACTTCCCGGTAGCAGCATCCACATCGTAAACAACAAGATTATCAGTGGATTGATTTGCCACGATCATAAACTTTCCGCTCGGATCAAAGTTGAAATCCCGCGGAATAGCAATTGATTTGGTCTGCTGATCCACCATTTCCAATGCGCCATTAGCCCCGATCTTAAAGCCGCTGATCGAATTGTGCCCGCGATTGGACACATACACAAACTTGCCGTTAGGGTGCAAATGAATGGCCGAACTGGTGTTGGATGGCCCTGAATAATCGGCTGGAATGGTTGGATAAGTGTTCATAGCCTTAATAACGCCATTTTTATCGATCGTACACGAAGTAAGTGTCGCTTCCAGCTCGTTTAGCAGGAAAAGCGACTTTCCCGAAGGATGAATGATCAAATGGCGCGGACCGGCGCCTGGCTTACCGGAAAAAAATGGTTGCGCAGGATTGGGTTTAAGTGCCCCGCCTTTGCTGTCGACCACGTAATTCATGATTTTGTCAGATCCCAGATCCGTTACGTAAACATACTTCCCATCTGGCGATGCAGTCGCGAAATGCGCGTGAGCCTTGTCCTGGCGCTTCGCATTCGGGCCGGTTCCTATAAATTGTTCTGTGTAAGTGGGCGCGGTTAGCTTGCCATCAGCCTGTAAATTATAAGCAGTAAAGCTTCCTCCGCCATAGTTGGAAACGTATGCGGCCTTTCCGGAAGGATGCACCGATACGTGACATGGCCCCGCACCTGCGGATGATTCGCTGTTCAGATAAGTCAGCTTTTTATCGCCTCCGATTGCAAACGCAACAATTTTATCACCGCCGACGGCATATAAGTTCTTTTTATCAGGTGAAATCGCCACATAACCGGGTCCAAGGCAATTATTAAATGTATCAACCAAGGTGATTTGCCCTGTCGACATATTCAGCTCGCAAAGCGAAACCGAAGAATTCGCGCCTTTGTCCGCTGTACCGATGTAGAACGCAACCGTTTTATCCTGGAATGACACGCTTACCAATCCGGTCAGCAGCAAAGCAAAAACTGTAATTAGCTTTTTCATGAATTTTTGATTTAATAAAGGCAACCTGAGATGGAAAGGAGCGTAAAAGGCATTTTTAATGTTATTTTGAATAATATATAACGGACCGATTCACAAAAGCATAACATATGGACACGATCACCTGGCAGGATTTCGAGAATGTAGACCTCAGGGCAGGCACCATTATTCAGGTTGATGATTTCCCAAAAGCCAGAAAACCGGCATTCAAGCTTAAAATTGACCTTGGACCCGAAATAGGGATTAAAAACAGTTCTGCCCAAATCACCAAACGTTACACCAGGGAGCAACTCCTCGGCAAACAGGTTTTGTGCGTCACAAACTTCCCCGTAAAGCAAATCGCAGACTTCAAATCCGAAGTCCTCACAACCGGCTTCATCCTCCCCGACGGCGAAGTAATCCTATCCAGCCCGGACTTCGAAGTGCCGAATGGGACGCGGTTGGCTTGAAATACCCTACACACAATCACAATCCCCCGTTTAATCATTCATTCCAGCCTTAGGAAAACTGGATCAGGTTTTAGACGATCCAATGTGCCTTATTCATAAATCCTAACCTTTAAACGATGCCTGCTTTGGTCATTTAATTATGACCTATGCCGCATTGCATCACAAAAGTCGCCCTTATTGTCCACGCTTGTGACAGATATGAGTTCCTCTATAAGGGATTTGAACACTTTTTTTCCAAGTATTGGGACTTTGGCATTGAATGCAAATATTACTTTGCAACGGAAAATCTAGCCGTCAATATTGCCGGTTTTCATAACATTCAATCGGGTAAAGGGCCCTGGTCGGACCGATTGGCTATTTTGCTAACCCAAAAGGTTGAGGAAGATTACGTCCTTTATTTTCAGGAGGATATGTGGCTGGACAAAAAAGTGGATAAAGAATTTTTTGACAAATTATTTGAGCAAACCGTTGCCAATCACTGGAAACAGGTCAAACTTCATAGCGCCAAAATTTATACAACAACCCCAACAGGCCACTACATCAAAAATTTTAATGTTGCGAGGGTAGATAAAGATGTGTCAGATTATCTGATGTCCCACCAAATCACGCTTTGGGATAAGGCATATTTAATTAAACAACTTCGGAAAAATGAACATCCGTGGCGAAATGAGCGGCGCGCGACCAAAAGAATGAGATACAACGGCACACCAGTTTTCCACATCGACTATTTTGCAGAGAACGGTGCAACGGAGATTAACCGAAACAAACCATTCGCAGAGCGAAGCCGATATTTTTCGGTTTCGATCAATGGGACCTTAAATGCTTATGTCGAGCGTTTTGCGTTTGAGTTAATGGAAGGCAACCTCGCGTACAGAACGTACGCTAAAAAGCTGCTGCATCATTACCATAATCAATTAACACACGATGGAAATCCAAAACCCAGGAAAATTGATTTTGTCAAAAAAATTAAGATCTGGCTCAGTAGGCAACGAATTTCATGAAACCAAAAACTCTGTAATTCATTTATATAATTCTGTAACAACTCCGGGGAGCATTAGGATGATATTTGCAGAACAATAATTGATAACACAGACAGAATTGGAAATAATGGAAACTTTGAAATTTAAGACCAATATTAAATGTGGAGGCTGCGTAGCCACGGTAACGCCCTTCCTGAATGAGGATAATGCGATTGAAAACTGGAATGTGGATCTGGAAAGTCCGGAGCGTATCTTGAAAGTGGAAACCAGCAAAACACCTCAGGAAATAGCCGAGCTGATGAAAAAGGCAGGGTACAATGCGGAAGAAATTGCCTGATAATTAATATCTTTGAGACATATGAAAAGCAACTTACACCGATCGATCACTGTCTTCATGGCCTTTCTGGTCCTGATGAGCAGTACGGGTTTTGCCTTCATCGAGCATGAATGCTTGGTGCGCGGCAAATCGGTGCAAGTTGTTACAGATTTGAAAAAAGATTCTTCCGAAGAAAAGGTCGGCTCCTCCTGCTGCGCCAAAAGCAAAAAATTAAAAGAAGCAAAAGGGACATTTTTCAAAAAAACCGATTGCTGTAAGGAAAGTCAGACGTTTGAAAAGCTGCAAGTCACCACTTCCAGCGGTCACGAGCTGGCTAAATTGCTGAAATCGTGGAATGCCGATCACTTGTTTTTCATTCCACGTGGCTTTTTACCCCTTATTGAACAGGAAACCGGAGCAAACGCTCCTCCTGATCCTGATATATCCTTCTCCTCCCGGTTGCATGGAAAGATTATGCGCTATGCAATCCAGTCCCTTCTGATTTGATACATTGATTTTCAATTGTTTATGTGCAATACGACGCTCAACGGCGAAGCAATGCACCGCTTCTCTTTTGTTTCAATGAATTCAAATAACCATGCTTAAATATCTGACGGGAGGACTATTCTTTCTGGTATCGTCCTCTCTTTTCGCACAACGTATAACCGGCTCAGTCAACGAGCAGGTGCCTGATAGCAAGGATCTTAAACCGATCACGGGCGCTAATGTTTATTGGTCCGGGACGACGCAGGCAACCGCTACGGACACAAGCGGACGTTTCAACATTCCCCGGTCGGCACAGTCCAATCTGCTGGTGATCAGCTTCGTAGGTTTCCGTAATGATACGGTTAAAATCGGGGCTGAGAACGATCTGCAAGTGGTTTTGCAAAGTGATCAAACATTAAATGAGGTTGTAGTTCGCGGTAACACGTCAACGATCGACAGACTTTCGCCGCACCAGACCGAGATCATCACGACCCGCGCATTGGCCAAAGCGGCTTGTTGTAACCTGTCCGAAAGCTTTGAAACCAATGCTTCCGTTTCTGTTTCCTATGCCGACGCGGTTACAGGCTCCAAGCAGATTCAAATGCTGGGATTAAACGGCACCTACATTCAGACCAACATCGAAAACATTCCTTCCATTCGCGGATTGGCTTCTACTTTCGGGCTCAATTTCGTGCCCGGAACCTGGATCCAGTCCATTGACGTGGGCAAAGGCGCCGGTTCGGTTGTGAACGGTTATGAATCCATGACGGGGCAAATTAATGTTGAAATGCAAAAACCGGACAGTCGCGAAAAACTGTATCTGAACACGTATGTCAATAATTTTGGTCGTGCAGAAGTAAACCTGAACCTGGCAACGCAATTGAACGAAAAGTGGAGCACAGGCCTACTGACACATGCCAGTACATTGCGCAACCGCGTGGATAAAAACGGCGATGGGTTTCTGGATATGCCGCTTTACACACAATACAATGTGGTCAACCGGTGGAAATATCAAAGCGAAAAAGTAATGGCGCAATTTGGCGTAAAGGCTTTGTATGAAGATCGCCTGGGCGGTCAAAAAGATTTTGAAAAAGAACTGAAAGGCTCTGACAAAGTTTATGGTTTTGGGGCCAAAGTGAACCGTTACGAGTTCTTTTCCAAGATCGCGCGACTGTTCCCGGATAAGCCTTACAAAGGATTGGGTTTCATTGTAAATGCTTCTTTGCATGATTCCAAGTCTTATTTTGGGTTAAATAATTATGATGGAACGCAAAAAACACTGTACGGAAATCTGATCTATCAATCGATCATTGGTAATACAAATCATTCCTATAAAACTGGTTTGAGTTACTTGCTGGACAATTATAATGAGCTTTACAAAGACATACTTTTAACCAGAAACGAGTCGGTTCCAGGCGCATTTTTTGAGTATACTTACAATAATCTGGATAAGTTCGTCCTTGTGGCGGGCGGTCGTGTGGACTTCCATAATCTTTACGGAACACAATGGACGCCGCGTTTGCATTTGAAATACAGTTTGACCGACCAAACAACGCTTCGGGCGTCGGCTGGAAAAGGGTTCAGGGTTTCCAATCCATTGGCTGAATATTACGGAAATCTGGTCAGTTCGCGCACGGTGCAATTTCGCGAAAGCATTCGTCCCGAAGTTTCCTGGAATTACGGTGCGAGCGTAACGCAGGAGTTTAAATTGGGCAACATGAATGGCAATCTGATCGTGGATTTTTACAGAACCAATTTCGAAAACCAGCTTGTGGCTGATATGGAAGATCCGCGTTACATTCGTTTTTACAATCTGGAAGGGGATGCCTATGCGAACAGTTTTCAGGCCGAAGCGAACCTGACGCCCATCAAACGCCTGGAATTAAAGCTTGCTTACCGGCTTTTTGACGTAAAACAAACCATTCGCAATGTATATGACGAGAATGTGTTGCTGCCAAGAATGATGGTGAGCCGCGATCGGGTTCTTTTCAATGCCGGATATGCGCTGCCTTACGACAAATGGAAGTTTGATGCGACCTTGCAATGGAACGGAAAGCGGCGGATCCCGTATATGGGCCACGTGGATGATCACCACATTCCGGCCAACCTGACTTCAACCATGTCTCCGTCATTTTATAATTTTAATGCGCAGGTTACACGTACATTTCCTAAATGGGACATTTATCTGGGCGGAGAAAACCTAGCCAATTTCCGCCAGAAAACCCCGATCATGGCCGCAAATGAACCGTTTGGACAACAATTTGATGCAGGAATGGCCTGGGGACCGGTGGTAGGACGAATGATTTATGCAGGAATACGTTATAAAATAGTGAGATAATCGGAGAGCCTTATGAAACTGCAAATAAAAAACATGGTTTGTGATCGTTGCAAGCGGGTTGTCCGGGAGGAACTGGAAAATCTGGGTATAGGACTGCAATCCGTTGAACTGGGTGAAGTTGAAACCGCGGCAAACATTGAGCCTGAACTTCTTAACCGAGTAAAATCTACCCTGGAAGCAAGTGGCTTTGAGTTGCTGGATGACCGCCGGTTGGCGATTGTGGAGCACATTAAGACGTTGATTATTGAGGAAGTTCAATATTTGAAAGGCCACAAGCCTGAGCAGCAGAACTTTTCGGATTATTTGTCGGAAAAAATTGGTTACGAATATTCTTATTTGAGCAACCTTTTCTCTTCTGAAACCGGGCAAACCATTGAGCAATACATCATCGCCCAAAAAACGGAAAAAGTAAAAGAATGGCTCTCCTATAACGAGTTAACATTGAGCGAAATGGCTTGGCGATTGTCATACAGCAGCCCCGCGCATTTGAGTAATCAATTTAAAAAAGTGACGGGCATGACGCCTGGGGAATTCAAGAAGAGCACTTTGGCGAGAATAACCCTTGATAAAGTGGGTCACTAAATCAGACATTAAACAAATCTTCAATCATTATGAAAAATGTGTTTTTTGCCGCGTTAATGCTTCTTTTTACAGCTTGCGGTGCAAACAATGATAAAACGGAAAAAGCGGCAACGGATGCAACTGCCTCAGCCGAAAAAAAATACGCATGCCCCATGCAATGCGAGGGAGAGAAAACCTACGCAGCTGCCGGAAAATGTCCGGTTTGCAAAATGGATTTACAAGAAGTAGCCATGGCAGAAACGGATTCTGCGGGACACAATCATTGATCATTAAAACATTATAAATCATGAAAACGACCATCTTATCCATATTAATAGTCCTTTTTGCCGGGGTTAACATGGCGCAGGCCGACGGCGATAAGCAGATCAAAATCAAAACTTCTGCAATTTGCGAAATGTGCAAGGAACGCATTGAACGTAACCTGGGTCTTTCCAAAGGCGTGAAAGAATCCAATCTGGACCTGAAAGACAAAGTGGTTACGGTGAAATACAATCCGAATAAAACCACCCCGGAAGCCATAAAGGCAACAATTATCAACACAGGTTACGACGCGGACACGCAAGTTGCGAACCAGAAAGCGCACGACAAATTACCAGCATGCTGTCGGAAAACGGCCGCTGCGCACTAGCAACAAAACGACTTCGTCATGAAAAACAATAAACTGAAAATGTTGGCATTCGCCAGCATAATGACTTTCTTTTTCCCTGTGCTGGCACAGCATGAGCATCATCAGGAGCCAAAAAAAGCAACTGCCAAGCCCACTGAGCATGATATGAAGGGCATGGATCAAAAAAGCATGAAACCCGACACAGTCGATCATAGCAAGATGGATCATACTAAGATGGACCATGGAAATATGAAGCATGATTCGGGGCATATGACGCATAGTTTTTCCCTCAGCCTCCCTATGACGCGCAACGGCTCAGGCACGGGCTGGCAGCCCGACGCGACGCCTATGTATGCGTATATGAAGCACGGGAACAAGTGGAATTATATGTTGCACGGAAGCGTATTTCTGCGCTACACGGCCCAAAATTTCAATAATGATGGTCTCAAAGGCTCGAAGTCAAAGGTTAGCGTCCCCAACTGGTTCATGGGCATGGCGCAGCGGCAGGTGGGCAAAAATGGTTTGCTGAATGTCCGCGCTATGGTTTCGCTGGACAGGTTATTTGATGGCGGAGCGGGTTATCCGCTTCTGTTTCAATCCGGTGAGACCTGGAAAGGCGAGCCGCTGATCGACAAGCAACATCCGCACGACCTCATTTCCGAGCTTTCCGTTGCTTACACCCAAAGGCTGAATGATAACATTGACCTGACGCTTTATGCGGGTTACCCGGGTGAACCGGCGCTTGGCCCCACGGCATTTATGCACAGAATGTCTGCTTTCAACAATCCGGACGCCGTCTTGGGGCATCATTGGCAGGATGCGACCCACATTACTTTTGGTGTGGTAACAGCCGGGATACGGCTTTGGAAATTTAAATTGGAAGGCTCGTCCTTCACCGGTCGTGAGCCTGACGAAAACCGCTTTGACTTTGATAAGCCGCGATTTGATTCGTATAGTTATCGGTTAATGTTCAATCCGTCTGAAAATTGGGCATTGCAGGTGAGCAGGGGTTTTATCAAAAATCCCGAACCATTGCACGGCGGTGAAAATGTAGACAGGACAACGGCTTCCGTGCAACATTCCGCCAATTTGAGTGGAAAAAACAGATGGATTTCAACCTCCGCAGTTTGGGGATTGAATGAAGCTGGCGGTCATCACAAGGAGCATGCTATCTTGTTGGAATCCAATCTGCAACTGGATAAATGGGCTGTTTACGGTCGTTATGAACGGGTTGAGAAGAGTACTAATGAGCTGGGGATTACTTGGTATGACTATATTCAAAAAGAAAAATTTCCGGTGTCGTTGTTTTCCCTTGGACTCAATCGCCAGATCGCTTCATTCCAAAACACCCTTTTACAAGCCGGTGGCCAGATCGGGGTTTATTCGATCGATAATTTGTTGAAACCAGTTTATGGTGATATGCCGCTTTCGGGACAGATTTACTTGCGTCTTACACCGGGGCTCATGCGCATGTAATGGTTGTATATAATGTTATTTCCAGAAAGCTGCCATTCATCCTGGCAGCTTTTTGTAGTTTTGCGCATCATCAAAACAGAACCCCTCCCCCGTGGCCTGGTATCACAATTATTTCAAAGGACTCCCGCAACGCGCCTGGAAACTGCATCAGGACGAAGAATACACCGATTACGAAGTTGATTTTCTACGGGATGTGCTGGAATTAACGGCAGGCAGCAAAGTTTTGGACATGCTGGCCGGTTATGGCCGCCACGCCGTCCCCCTTGCGGAAGAAGGCTGTGCAATGACTTGCATTGACATTTCTGCTGAATACTGTGATGAATTAAAAGCCGTTGCCAAAAAGCAAAAATTGCCTCTGACGGTGATCTGTGATGATGT
This sequence comes from Dyadobacter fanqingshengii, assembly GCF_023822005.2. Taxonomy (GTDB): domain Bacteria; phylum Bacteroidota; class Bacteroidia; order Cytophagales; family Spirosomataceae; genus Dyadobacter; species Dyadobacter fanqingshengii. The sequence continues at coordinate 5,486,854 of NZ_CP098806.1, read as the reverse complement.
ATTACAATGTCCTGTCGAGGAAAATTCGTTTGATGCGGTTTACTGCATTGGAAACAGTTTTAGTTTCTTCCCAAGGGCTGATATGCAGCAGTTTATTTCAAAAATGGCGAAAGCCGTTAAGTCGGGCGGCCACGTTGCGATCCATACTGAAAACCTCGCGGAAAGCATTTTACCCAACTTTCAGGTGCGTAACTGGATGCCTGTTAAAGAAGATATTATTTATCTGGCCGAAAACGAATATAGGCCGGAAGAAGGATACATTGAGGCTGAGCAAACCTTTATTTCGGGGTCAGACAAAGTAACGCATACGGTTCGGCAGCACATTTTTACGCTTTCGGAAGTCACTTATATGTTTGAATCTGCGGGTTTGCAAGTCGTAGGAACATTCGGAAATCTGGAAGCTGACCCGTTTGCTTTGGGAGATGAACAGCTTTATTTGGTTGCCAGAAAATTGTGATCAATGCGGCAGTTTAGGCCTTAATAAACCGTAAGTCCAGGTGCCGGCAATGGCGCTGAGCAAGGTGATGATCACAGCCCGGTAACCGCTTCCGATCTGCGCAAACAATGGTCCCGGACATGCTCCGGTAATAGCCCAGCCAACCCCGAAAAGCAGTCCGCCGTAGATCTGGCCTTGGCTGAATGTTTTATCAGGAATGACAACTTCTTCGCCTGATGTGGTTTTAATACTGAACCGCTTGATAACCTGAACGGAGAGAAGCCCCACCAGCACCGCAGAGCCGATTACGCCATACATATGAAACGAATCAAAGCGGAACATTTCCTGAATCCTAAACCAGGAAACAATTTCTGCTTTCACAAAAACAATCCCGAATAGTACACCTATAGTCAAATATTTGAAGTTGGCGGCAAACCCTTCGGCTGACTGTTGGGTGTTGCTGCCATCTTTATCTTCTTCCAAAAGCGTGCTTGCGGATGCATTTTCTGACTTTTCCATATTTTCAAATTAAAGAGCTAGGGTCAGCAAAAAAGGCAAAATCCAATGCGTGCAGACCAAACCGCCAATAAAAAAGCTCACTGTTGCAACCAGGGAAGGCCATTGCAATGTGGCTAATCCCGTAATGGCGTGGCCGGATGTACAGCCTCCTGCATAACGCGTTCCAAACCCCACCAGAAAACCACCTAAGGCAAGAAAAATAACGCCTTTTAAAGACAAAATACTGGATGAGCCAAAAATTTCCGCAGGCATTAATCCTGAAAAACTGGTCAGCCCAAAACCACTTAATGTTTGTTGCGTTGCCTCAGCAATCACAATTTCATCAGGGTTAGCAAGAAAAAAGCTGGCAATAAAACCGCCGATCGTGATCCCGGCAACAAAGAACAGGTTCCAAATGCCTTTCTTCCAATCATACTTAAAAAAGGAAATGTTGGCAGGAATCACCGCCGCGCAAATGTGCCGCAGCGAAGAAGAAATCCCAAAAGACTTATTCCCCAAAAGCAACAAAGCCGGCACAGTCAACCCAATCAAAGGCCCCGCCACGTACCAAGGCCAAGGCTTCCGAATCATTTCAACAATATCCATATAATAACAATAATAATATAGCCTGACAATGGGTCAATCACAAGTCAAATCAGAAATTTGTGATTAGAGCTTTTTTGGATTGACAACTTTCAACTTTGGTATATTCTCAAAGTCCTTTTCATTATCAGTGACGAGCGTGAAGTTATTTGCATTTGCAGTGGCTGCAATAATGGCATCAAGCGTTTTTATTTTCCTGTTCTTCCGAATATTTATACAGATCGCGACGACATCAGGAGTAATATTATAGATTAGACTATCGTGAATAAAATCACTGATCTGACTACTTTTGGGCGTTTTCCATGACAATAATTCGATTTGACTAATAACCGACAAATTCGGGGTTGCGTCTATAACATCATCCATAAAATGAATTCCTGGCTGCGTTAACATGGCCGACATATAGTGTGAGACTGCGTTTGTATCAATTAAATACTGCTCCATTCACTTCGCATTTGATTGATATGCATACTAAGATCCTGGCTTTCTTCCTTGGAAAGAATTCCTTTGTATTTTTCAGATAGTTTCGGCTTCTGGACCTCAGCATTGTCGTGTAATTTGATAATGTCCAGTGCCTCCAAATCCCTTAGCAACTGCAGGGCGCGCTTGTGGGTTAATTCAACGATCATTGTTTCCATAATAGCGTCATTTGATCTATAATAATACAAAGAATCATCCGCAAAACTAAACCCCCTGCAAAACAGGCACATTAGTCTTCTCCACTGCTCCGAAACCTCCTTCGATGTTCACAACTTCGTCGATGCCGCGGGATTTCAGGATGGAGGCGGCGATCATGGAGCGGTAACCTCCGGCGCAGTGCACGTAAAGGGTTTTGTTTTTGGGAAATTCAGCCATGAGGTCGTTAATGTAATCCAATGGCAGATTTCTGGCTCCTTCAACGTGCCCGGCTGCAAACTCGTCTGGTTTACGGACGTCGATCACCTCTGGACTTTCACTGTTGTAAAGTGCTTCGAACGCTTTTGCCGAAATATTGTCAACCGCATCCGTTTCTTTTCCCGCTTCAACCCAAGCCTCAAAACCACCATTTAAAAATCCAATGGTATGATCATAACCAACTCTTGCTAAACGTGTTACCACTTCTTCTTCCTTTCCCGGCTCAGTCACAATCAGTAAATGCTGCTTCAAATCCGGAATCAGGGCGCCTACCCACGGAGCGAAACCGCCTTCGATGCCAATGTTGATTGAATTTGGGATAAATCCTTTGGCAAAATCCTCGGGTTTTCGCGTATCCAGAATGAGCGCGCCCGTATTATTGGCTTTGGCCTCAAATGCTTCGGGAGATAATGCCTGGTCGCCGCGTTCGAGCACATCGTCGATGCTTTCATAACCGTCCCGGTTCATCTTTACATTCTCCGGGAAATATTTCGGTGGCTCGGCTAAGCCGGCTGTTACTTCGTTGATGAATTCTTCTTTCGTCATATCGGGCCGCAAAGCATAATTGAAACGCTTTTGGTTGCCCAATGTGTCGGAAGTCTCCTTGCTCATATTTTTGCCACAAGCAGATCCTGCTCCATGCGCCGGATAAACGATAACGTCATCAGGCAATGTCATAATCTTCGAACGCAGGCTCTCGAATAACATTCCGGCCAGATCTTCCATAGTCAGATCGCTTTTTTGGGCCAGGTCAGGGCGGCCTACATCGCCTATAAAAAGTGTATCCCCGCTAAATAATGCGACTGGCTTTTTATTTTTATCAAATAACAAATAACTCGTCGATTCCAGCGTGTGACCGGGTGTATGCAATGCTCTTATTGTAATTTCTCCCAATTGAAATTCCTCATTATCAACGGCAATGTGTGCTTTGAATGCTGTATTTGCATTGGGGCCGTAAACAATGTCGGCACCGGTTTTTTCAGCCAGATCAATATGTCCTGAGACGAAATCCGCATGAAAATGGGTTTCAAATACATACTTGATTTTGGCGCCGATTTTACTGGCCTTTTGAATGTAAGGCTCCACTTCACGCAAAGGATCAATAACAGCCGCTTCGCCATTTGAAACAATAAAATAAGCGCCCTGAGCCAGGCACCCGGTATATATCTGTTCTATTTTCATGAAGGATAATAATGTTCATTGATACGAACTTAACCAAAACCCGTCACTTTTTGTTTCTGAAATGCCGGGGACGTTTGTATCCCCGGCATTGTTATCAGACCTTCACCAACTTCCATTTCCCCAGCCTGAACCGCCATATTCCCAGCAATGCCAGAATAGATTCTGCAACAGGAACCGAGACAAAAACACCGACTGGGCCGAAGTTCATCATAACGGCAAGCACATACGCAACAGGAATTTCAATGGCCCAGAAACAAATCAGGTTCAGGACCGTTGGCGTTTTGGTATCCCCCGCTCCATTCAGCGACTGAATGACAACCATTCCGTAAGCATAGGCTGCATAACCCAGGCACAGCACACGTAAAGCCATCTTTCCTGTGGCAATCACTTCTGGATTGGGGGAGAATAAACCGATCAGTTCCTCGGCACCCAAAAACATCAAAATGGCCAATCCCATCAGGAAAATGAAATTATAAGACGCACATTTCCAGACGGATTTCTCGGCGCGGTCAGGTTTGCCAGCACCCAGATTTTGCCCTACAAGCGTTGCAGCTGCATTAGCAAGTCCCCAGGCAGGCAGCAATGTGAACATGATCACACGAATCGCAATGGTATAACCTGCCACCACGTCACTGCCGAATTCCGATAAAATACGGGTCAGGAAAATCCAGCTTGCGGAGCCGATCAGAAACTGAACCGTGCCGCCCGTTGCCACTTTTACAATAGTTGCAATGGTTTCGGGGTTTGGACGCAGATCGGCCCATAACAAGCCTAATGATCGTTGTGCTTTGGTTAACGAAAACAGCTGATAACCAACACCTATGGAACGACCTAAGGCCGTAGCAAGAGCCGCACCCGTAACGCCTAACTCAGGAAATGGTCCAAGACCGAATATCAGGATCGGACCCAGGATCATGTTCATACAATTCGCCACGATCAACGACCGCATGGCTGTCGCTGCGGAACCCGCGCCGCGTAATGCACCGCTCAACGAATAGAGCAAAATAACAACCGGGCTGCTCAGAAATTGAATCCTTGCAAAATCGGTCCCGAGTTCAATCACCTTTGCATCAGCGCCCATAATGCGCAGTATGTCACCCGCAAACCAGGTTCCCACGGTTGCAGTGACTGCTGAAATAGCCAAAGAAATGACGATAACTTGCCCAACCGCGTGCCTTGCACCATTGATATTTCCTTCGCCGACACGGCGCGCAATGGTAGCCGTTGCCGCCGTGCTCAGACCAATGGCAACTGAATAAACCAACGTAATAACAGACTCAGTAAGCCCGACGACCGCCACGGCTTCTGTACTCACTTTTGAAACGAAAAAAATGTCAACAACGGCAAATAACGACTCCATGACCATTTCCAGGATCATTGGCACGGATAGTAAAAAAATAGCACGGTTGATGCTTCCTTCGGTAAAACTTTCTTCGGAGCCACGAATAGCCTGACGAAGCAGTTGAAACCACTTTTTCATGGATGAAATAAATTGAAATAATAGTAAGAAATGTGTGACCCGTAGAAGTCACAAATAGTTGCATGTGATCCGTGGTCCGGCAGTCCGGTGGCCGGCAAACCGGTGGCCGGCAGTCCGGTGGCCGGCAATCCGGAGACGGATCAGAAAAGAATTGTGGTTATTGTAAACCGGGGATGATCACCAACATATTTCGAAGAATTTGGGCAAATATACAAAAGTGTTTTTCTATTATTCAAACAAAATAATGGATTAATTCAGATGTAAGTGTAATTTCACGGCCCGGGCGGGGTGAACTTTTGCTTGCGCTAAACCGTTGCCTCTCTACTCTTTCCTGCGAATTTTATAAAAATAGTTGAAGCATCCGGGAGAAAGAAAATACAATTAAACAACTGTGCATGATTGATAAAAAGAAGTTATACTCAACAGCCGAAAAGCAGGAAACTGCTGTGCTTGTGGCTGTTAGTACCCAAAAACAACCAGCTGAAAAAACAAAGGAATATCTGGAAGAGCTTGCTTTTCTGGCAACTACACTAGGCGTTGAGACGGTTAAAACCTTTACACAAAATCTGGAAAGAGCTGATATCCGCACTTACACGGGAAAAGGTAAGCTGGAAGAAATTTTGATCTATGTGACTGCCAATCCGGTGGACATGATCCTTTACGATGATGACCTGACACCATCGCAAGTGCGAAACTTGGAAGCTGTTTTCAAAGACATTAAAGTGATTGACAGGAGCTTGCTGATCCTGGATATTTTTGCGATGCGGGCGCAGACTGCCCAGTCGAAATTACAGGTCGAACTTGCGCAATATCAATATATGTATCCGAGATTGACGCGTATGTGGACTCACTTAAGTCGCCAGTCAGGCGTTGGTGTGGGTATGCGCGGGCCTGGTGAAACGGAATTGGAAACGGATAAGCGTCTTGTAAAAGATCGGATTGCTTTCTTAAAGGAGAAACTGGAAAAGATTGATCGTCAGAGCACTACGAGGCGTAAGGAAAGAGACCGGCTGGTTCGTGTTGCCATTGTAGGTTATACCAATGTTGGGAAATCAACATTAATGCGCGGGCTTTCCAAAGCAGAGGTTTTTGCTGAAAATAAGCTGTTTGCAACCGTTGATTCAACGGTAAGAAAGGTGAATATGGAGAACATTCCGTTTTTGCTAACGGACACGGTCGGTTTCATTCGCAAATTGCCTACGCTGCTTATTGAGTCATTTAAATCGACTTTGGATGAAGTGAGGGAAGCAGATATTTTACTGCATGTAGTGGATATTTCGCACCCTTCATTTGAGGAGCATTTGGATGTGGTTAACAAGACGTTGGAAGATATCGGCGCTGCCAATAAACCAACCATTCTCGTTTTCAATAAAATTGACCTTTACAATCCAACATTCAATGCGGATAATGATGAGGGTCAGGAAATTGAACAAACGGAAAGCGTTTTGGATCAGCTGAGAAAGAGCTACATCGCTGACAAAGGGGATCGTGTTGTGTTCATTTCTGCTGAAAAGAAGGAAAATATCGAAGAGTTGAGAAACACATTATTTTCAATGGTAAAGGAAAAACACTTCTCGATTTATCCGAACTGGCTCGATTTGGGATACACTGCAGTTCAGGCGGAGGAATAATCATTTGTAATTCAAATGATTTTTTGCCAGTTTTGCACCCCAATTCGACTGCGTAGTTCAACGGATAGAATAGGAGTTTCCTAAACTCTAGATATGGGTTCGATTCCCGTCGCGGTCACTGAGGTCAGGCTAATTGCTTGACCTTTTTTATTTATTTAATTCTGCGTCCAATAAGTCACCGCTCGTTGTTACTAAATTTCCCCAAATCTAAAATCCTCAATGCGACTCAGCACAGAAAAACACTACCAAAATCCTTAAATCATTGGACTTTTTATAGTTCGCAGTGTTGCTAATTCTTAGCATGGCAATTGTATACGTTACTTTAACTTAAATACAACACAATGCAAATGCTTTCAGGCCTGGGCCGCACCCGATACATCCCTCTCGTCATTCTGTTTACGCTTGCCATTCTTCAATCTTGTAAAAAAAATCCTCAGGAAATGTCCCGGGAGGAATTGGAAAGCCATTTGAGCTCCGAGCGACATTACAAAAAGCTCCTGGAATTCAGTAAAAACATTGGTATTAATGTTGAAAAGTTTGCTGCAACGGGTGAAAAAGCGCCGGTTTTTGCATTGCTGGAAGAAGCTGGATTTGGTCACAAACCGGCATTGCGCTATACCGAAAAGAGCATTAAAGCGGACACATTAATGCTTCGCGAAGCTGCCGAAGCACTCGTGAAGGGCGAATCAGTTGAGAAGGTGATGGAAAAATTGGAGCCTGTTTTCCCTATTTATAATAACCTTAAAGTGCATTATTCCAGGTTGATAAAGGAAAATAAGCCTGACAGCGCGGCTGTGGTCGCCGAAACGTTGAATGCTTACCGATGGATTAAAAGACAATCCAAGGGCGCCCCGCGGTTTGTGATGGTGAACATTCGCGGCGCATATCTCACCGCCATGGACTCGGCGGGAAAGAACGTGCTAAGCATGCGCACAGTGGTTGGAAAAAGTGATACGCAAACGCCGACCATGGACACGTACGCAACGAGCATTGTAACGCACCCCTACTGGAACGTGCCTAAAAGCATTGCGATCAAAGAAATGTTCCCCAAGGCAGCGAGTGATCCTGAATATTTATCAAGAAACAGAATTCAGATCATTGATAACAAAGGCCAGGCTGTAAATCCCGAAGAGATTGATTGGGAGGAGCTTACGGCAGAAAAATTCCCTTATCGGTTCCGTCAGGATACAGGTGAGGATAATTCGCTTGGTTTGCTGAAAGTTGAGATTAAAAATCCGTTGGCCATATATCTGCATGATACCAATGCCAGATATCTGTTCAAAAGCAATTCGAGGTGGAGAAGTCACGGTTGTGTGCGCGTGCAACAACCTACTGACCTGGCGAATTATATGGCTGGCACTAAGTTGCTTGACAATGATTTTATGACAGAACCGGACACCGTTTCCACACCGCCGAAATGGCATAAACTAAAAGCAAGAATTCCTGTATTCCTGCTTTATCTGGGTGCCGATTGTAATGAGAAAGGGGATTTGCTTTACTTTGAAGATGTATACAAAAAGGGATCTCCCAAAGTCTGATCCAGCTCATTAAGTGGCAGACCCGACAATAGTGGCGAGGCCTTCACATACTTCTGGTCGGCTGAGTAAATGAATAACCCGGCGCCGTTACACAGCATGCTGATCAATTTTTTTGAATCCAAAATAGAAACTGCGGGACATCCAAGGCTGCGTCCTAACCGGCCTGTACTTTTGATAAAAGACTCGCTCACATAATCTGCACCATGCATAACGATCGCCCTTTCCAAAGCGCGGTCGTTAATGCCTTTTTCCAGGCCCTCTAACCGCAGCGACAAGCCATGTTTCCCATTGTAAGTTCCTAATGTCTTGTAGAAGCCCAAACTGGATTGGAAAGAAGAATTATCATTTGAAAAATGCTCCGCAAACTCCTGCCCGGAATTTTTACCGTGTGCAACGTAAGTATTTAATAAGACCTTCCTTTTTATCAAATCAATCACATATAGTCTTTTATTACGCGAAGACTGGCTGAAATCGGCAATGGCAAGAATAGGGTTAGCCAAATTCATTTTCTGGAAGCCATACCACGCATAATAAAATGCGGCCTCTGACAGCCCCTGCTTTTTCAGGCCAAGCGAGTCATAGAGACTTGCCCATTGCGGTCTGGCAGTGGAATCAACCTTACTTTTGATTAAATTGGAAGTTGAAGGATCGGATAAAGAGTCAAATTTTTGAAACCCGAAGGAAACGCTAAGCGCAATCATTACTGCTACTAATACTGCCTGAGCTTTTGTCATTTCTAATCGTTTTATTGAAAAATCTAATATTATCGATTGAGAGAGGAGGTAAATTAAACCCTTGAAGGGTGCATGTTTAACAGCCCGGTTTGTGTTAATGGTTCCTAAAAAATAAAAAACAGCCCGTAACAGGCTGTCTTGCAATCAATTAAAATTGAATTATTTTCTATTTTTTCTCAATTCCTGCCAAGACACGTCGGATATCATTTGCCCTATTCATGAAGTTCAGACTTGTTTCCAGATCGTGCTGGTCAATGGCATCCTTGAACTTTTTCAGCAGTTCAATGTAGTCTCCCAATGCTTTTGACACATTGGTTTTATTCTGATCAAAAATGGGCGCCCACATTTGCGGTGAACTTTTAGCGAGCCTGACCGTTGAAGAAAACCCGGTGCTGGCCATTGCAAAAATCGCCTTTTCATCCTTCTCTTTGTCCAAAACCGTCAAACCAAGTGCAAAAGAGCTGATATGGCTCAAATGTGACACATAAGCCAGGTGCAAATCATGTTCGGTCGGTTGCATATAGTAGATTTTCATGCCGACATCGCGCAGGAAAGTTTCAACCAGGCCCAGTGATTCGGGATTGCTTTTATGCTTATCGCAGATAATGACGTATTTATCGGTCAGCAACTCCTTAAATGCAGCGCCCGGGCCGGAATTTTCCGTTCCCGCCATGGGATGCACGGCAACAAATTGTGCACGTTTTGCATGGGCGTCGGCAATTTGGCAAATTGCCTCTTTTGTCGAGCCCAGATCCATAATTGTCCGGCCTTCTGGCAAATGATCGAGCATATACGGCAACAGCTTGTTAATGGCATCCACGGGCGTAGCCAGCACATTCAATTCAGAAATTTGAAGCGCTTCCTCAATCGTAACGATCTCATCAACAATCCCTTTGGCCAATGCAATTTTTTGATTTACCAAAGAATTATCAACGCCTACAAACTTTACATTCGGGTATTTTTCGCGCAGGCTCAATGCGAAAGAACCGCCCAATAAGCCCACCCCTATTATACTAAGTATCATTTTCAATATTTTTCTAAATAAAAAACGAGTCGCTTACGAGTTGATCCGTTGCACCGCTTCCCAAATACGCTCTTTGGGCATGCAAAGCGATAAACGGATATAACGCTGCCCTTTTGGCCCAAAAATAAAGCCGGGTGCTATGAAAACATGTTTTTCAACCAAAAGGCTGTTCACCAGTGATTCAGCCGACTCCACAGAATCCGGCAATTTGCCCCATAGGAACATCCCTTCCTGCTTACGGTCCCACGTGCAACCAATTGTCTCCAAAATGGCCTCAGCCGCCTCCAAACGGCCTTGATAAACAGCATTGCGTTCATGATGCCAGTCATCAGAATTATGCAAAGCCGCCACTGCCGCTTCCTGCATGGCCCAGAACATGCCCGAGTCCACATTGCTTTTGATCGTCAGCACCGCATTAATGTAAGGCTTAGCCGCTGATAACCAACCCATTCGCCAACCCGCCATATTATGCGACTTGCTCATGGAATTGAGCTCAATGGCAACCTCCTTTGCGCCTTCGATCGATAGCAAGCTGATCGGCGCTTTTTTATTCAAAATCAAACTATATGGATTATCATGACAAAGCAAGATTTTATGCTTTGTGGCGAATGCTACGGCTTCTTCAAACAATTCACGCGTTGCAGGCGCTCCCGTGGGCATATGCGGATAATTGAGCCACATAATCTTGGTTTTCGGCGTTACCAATGCTTCCATTGCATTCCAATCCGGCTGCCAGCCGAAATCTTCCCGCAACGGATATTCCTTCACAACCGCTCCAACCATTTGACTAACAGCACGGTAAGCAGGATAACCCAGTTCAGGGACCAGCACTTCATCGCCCGGATCCAGAAAGGTCAAAGAAATGTGCGTAATTCCCTCTTTTGAGCCGATTAATGGTAATATTTCAGTCGCGGGATCAAGTTTAACACCATAAGTATGATCATAGAAATCTGCTATTGCATTCCGATATGCAGGCGTTCCCACATAAGGCTGATAACCATGCGCTTGCGGCTTCTGAGCCGCTTCAGACAATGTGGTTAATGTTTCAGACGAAGGCGTCATGTCCGGATTCCCTATTCCCAGGTTAATGACATCGTGGCCTTCTGCAATCAGTTTGCGAACCTCCGCAAGCTTCACCGAAAAGTAGTATTCGGAAGTTTGCTTGGTGCGCTGGGCAGTATCTATAATCATTACATTGTTATTAATTACACTTTCAAATGTTGGCTTTCCAACCGTGATTTCCGAACCTGCGCTCGAAATGGCGCGCAATTTACGATTTTTAACGCAATGGGAAGCAATGATCATTTGGGCTTTATCCATTAAATTGCAGCATGAACTTTCATCTCTTTTTTCTGTTTTTTTTGGTGTTTCTGGCAGGTTGTTCCAAACCTTCGGAGAAAATTGTTGTGGCCACAGCGGCCAATGTGCAATATGTAATGAAGGAAATCAAGGCAGCGTTTGAGAAAGAATCCGGCAAAGAAATTGACATTGTTGTTGGCTCCTCAGGCAAGCTTACCACGCAGATCCGCGAAGGAGCACCATTCGATGTGTTTGTTTCGGCTGACACAAAATATCCGCAAGAGATCTTCAAAAACGGCGGCTCGGCTGAAAAACCAAAAGTTTACGCATTAGGCTCAGTGGTTTTATGGTCGAAAAATATTCCAGAAGCCGAACTGAACATTGACATTTTAACTGACGATAAAGTCAAAAAAATTGCCATTCCTAACCCGGAAACCGCTCCTTATGGCGAAGCTGCCATTCAGGTTTTAAAATCAAAAAACCTTTTTGGAAAGATAGAAAAGAAACTCGTTTTCGGAGAAAGCATCGCACAAACTGCCCAATACATTACATCCGGCAATGTTGAAGCCGGTTTCAACGCATTATCCATCGTTCTTTCACCCGAAATGAAGGATCAGGGCAACTACATTATTTTGGATTCAACAGATTATAAACCGATCGAACAAGCCGCTATTCTGCTGAATCACAGCGCAGACTCCCCGAAAAAAGAAACCAGCGAACAGTTTTATAATTTCTTGTACTCACAAAAAGCAAAAGCCATTTTTCAAAAATACGGCTACAAATAGATAACATTCACTCAATCATTCGCTCATTCATCGCAGAGGCGACCCGGTCATTCAATCGTCCAGCGGAACAGCATTCACTCATTCAAAATTAAACATTGAACCCCGAACCACTCTGGCTTACATTCAAACTGGCAACGATCACCTCGGTAATCTTGCTTGTGCTTGCATTGCCATTGGCTTACTGGCTGGCTTTCGGAAAATTTAAAGGACGGGGAATTGTAGAATCGCTGATTGGAATGCCGCTTGTTTTACCGCCGTCTGTGATTGGATTTTACCTGCTTTTGGCATTCAGTCCCTCCTACTGGTTCGGTGCCTGGATCGAAAGCGTTTTTGGTCTGCGGCTCGTTTTTAGCTTTCCCGGATTGGTAATCGCCTCTGTGCTATACAGTTTGCCATTTATGGTGTATCCGATTCGCGCGGGCCTGCAATCGCTTCCCCCATCATTGCGTGAAGCATCTTATACATTGGGTAAAAATGAATGGGAAACATTCTTTAAAGTGCTTTTACCAAACTGCAAACCTGCGATCCTTACCGCATTTGTTATCACATTCGCCCATACAGTTGGCGAATTTGGCGTTGTGCTCATGATCGGGGGCAACATTCCGGGTGTTACTAAAGTTGCTTCTGTGGCCATCTACAATGAGGTGGAAGCGCTGAATTATGGCGCGGCGAACGACTATGCCATGGTGCTTTTTGCAATTACATTCGTTATTTTGCTGTTGGTATATTCTGTTAACAACCGCCTGCTCCGTGTCCGACAGCCTTCTTGACGTCCATATCAAGCATTCTTTGCAAACTGTCCACGGTGTTATGCCGATGGAAATTGCCCTATCGCTTGCAAAAGAACAGATATTGGCCATTACGGGACCCTCGGGGGCAGGAAAAACAACATTACTAAGACATATCGCCGGATTACTGACTCCTGAAACCGGCAAAATAGTATTTGGAAATGAACTCTGGCTCGATAGTTCAAAACAAAAATCAGTCGTTCCACAGCTACGGAACATTGGTTTCGTTTTCCAGGATTACGCGTTGTTTCCACATCTTACGGTTGAAGAAAACCTGCTTTTTGGTTTACCAAAAGGTAGCGACCGCTCCATTGTCGAAGACTTACTTACCGCCACCGAACTTTCCAACCTTGCCAACCGCAAGCCTAACCAGCTTTCGGGCGGTCAGCAGCAACGCGTTGCACTGGCCCGGGCACTGGTAAGGAAACCCGATTTAATGTTGCTGGATGAGCCTTTTGCGGCGTTAGACTATGACATGCGCTATCATTTGCAGGATATGTTGTTGAAATTTCATCAGCAACATCATTTTACCATGATCATTGTCACGCACGATATTGGTGAAATATTCCGTCTGGCTGACCAGGTTGCCATTATTGAAAACGGCAAAATCATACGACAGGGCACACCCACGGAGGTTTATGCGAAAGACCAATCGCAAACCGGTGATTTTGTAATTTTTGGAGAAGTTTTAAGCTGCGTCATACAAGCCGATCAACTTTTGGTAAGCGCCCTGGTGGAAAACAAGGTCCGCCAGCTCACATTGCCGCTGGATCTGGCTTCTGAAATGATTCCGGGAAATACATTTACGCTACATTATCCCATGGATTCGGCGCGTGTGATGCTGATCAGGCATTAAGAATCCAAAAGCCACTAAGGGTAATTTTGTAACCAGCCAGTCTTTTTTTCCAAAAACCATTTTATTCATTTTATATGCGGGTCATTTTTAAATTTTTACGGATTGCCATCTTCATTCTGCCCCTGATCGCCATGCGCCAGGATAAGCCGCTTCGTGTAATATTTTTCGGCGATTCCATCACGCAGGCGGGTGTGGGTCCGACAGGTTATATTACCAAAATGAGCGAAATGCTCAAATCAAACGGCCAGGAGAGCCAGTATGAGCTCATGGGAGCTGGAATTGGCGGAAATAAAGTGTACGATCTTTACTTAAGGCTGGAAGATGACGTGCTCTCCAAAAAGCCGGATGTCGTTTTCATTTATGTGGGAATCAACGACGTATGGCATAAAACATCCTCAGGAACAGGAACTGACCCTGATAAATACGTGAAATTCTACGAAGCATTGATTAAAAAAATGAAAGCCCAAAACATCCGCGTGATCGTATGCACGCCAACGGTGATCGGCGAAAGAAATGACGCTTCAAATCCACAGGACGGCGACCTCAACCAATATTCCAAACTCATCCGCGAAATCGCAACCCGCAACAGCCTCCAACTCTGCGACCTGAGAAAATCTTTCCAGGATCACCTGCTGCAAAACAATCCTGAAAATAAGGAAAAAGGCGTTCTAACCTCGGATAGAGTGCATTTGACGGATGAAGGGAATAAGTTTTTGGCGGAAAGGATGATGGAGGCGCTGGTGCAGAAGTGATTGTTTTAAGCCTTTTAAAAGCAAAAAAGACCTCAAATGAGGTCTTTTTTGCTTTTAAAACTCCAAAAACTCTCCCTACCAAAGCTTCTCCGGATAAACCCCAGTCTCATGCAACGCACTTAGAGATGCCTGAACAGTTGGTTTATCTTCCGGGTAAGTCACGCCGAACCAGTCAGAAGCGATGCGGAAGACGCGGCAGTCGCCCATGCCGTTTTTGATGATGTGGGTCATCACGGTTGGGATGTAAAATTCGGCTTTGGGGGTGTTAATGTTTTCCCTGGCGTATGTTTCGAACAAGTCCTTTGTGATGGGGAACATGCCTGGTTTGAAGCCCCAGAAATTCATTGAAACCGGTGTTTCAGGTGCCAATTCGGTTTTGATGTCGTTTTCTTCGAAATAGATCTTTCCGTCTTCTTCGAAAATTTTAGTGCGCTCGACCACGGATTCAAGATTATGATCGGCTCTTTCGACACAAATCCCGCGGGAAACTGTGCCGTTTTCTGATAATGTGCGTTTCAGCTCGTAACCGATCATGGCGTGCTGCTTGTCATTGGTGTCGTTGGTCAAAAATTCGGCCATGGTGGCAAATGCGTCGTGACCGTAAAAATCATCTGCATTGATCACTGCAAACGGGGTTTCAGTCTTTGGCCAGGCGCATAATGTGGCGTGTCCCGTTCCCCAGGGCTTTACGCGATCAACAGTCCCGAGGTCCTCAGGAACATAAGACTGGACGCCTTGTATTGCGAAATCGAAATCAATTTTACCTTTCAACTTGGGTGCGAAAATCGCTTCCGCACTGTCCTTAATTTCTTCACGGACGATAAAAACTACTTTACCAAAACCGCTGCGAATTGCGTCATATAGTGAATAATCAATGATTGTTTCTCCATTTGGGCCAAACTGGTCTAATTGCTTGATGCCTCCGTAACGGCTGCCGATGCCGGCAGCTAAAATCAAAAGAGTTGGTTTCATTCAAATTGTTTTAATGTGTATGTCTGCTACTTGAAGCGACAAATTAAGTCCATTCAAGAATATAAAAAAAACGCGTCCGGAGATTTCGGAACGCGTTTGAAAAATAAAATATTTTAAGAATATCGTTATACAGCAAAGCTTTCGCCGCAGCCGCAAGTGCGGGTTGCATTGGGATTTACAAATTGGAAGCCCTTACCATTTAAGCCATCTGAGAAATCAAGTACAGTTCCGGCCAGGTAAAGAATGCTTTTCTTGTCGACAATGATTTTTACTCCTTTATCCTCGAAAACCATGTCGTTAGGGTTGGTTTCAGAGTTGAATTCGAGATTATATGTCAAACCAGAACAGCCTCCTCCCAAAACGCCGACGCGGATCTGATAATCCTCCAAATGCCCGTCTGCTCTGCGGAGTTCAACAATTTTGTTTTTGGCGGTATCACTTACAGTAACCATGCTATGTCTATGTTTTGTATTCGTCCATATTTAACGTCTGAAACAAATAATAAAGTTCACTAACCCCGCAGCCTTCTTTTCAATTTTCTTAATGTGTCTTCCAGCTGATTTTTGTAGTCGGTTAAAGGACTGAAACCTGTTCTTCCCATGACCGGTTTGCTAAGGTATTTATTTTCAATCACTTCACCGGTTAGAATGTTCACGGGTCTGCGCATGTACATTTTTTCAATTGGTAAATCAGACCATAACGGGGAGTAATACATGCAATCTTTGAAATAATAATGCGTCACCTGGCTATGCCTGCTGGCGCCCTCCCGCAAAATGGGCTCTCCGCCGTGAAAAAGCGTTGCCGACCAGATTAATGCCTGCCCTTTCCTCACTTTGAAAACCTCTTTTTTCTGACCAGTCGCGATCATTAATTTTTGTACAAAATTCTCATATTCAGCATATTGCACATAACTGCCCGCATCCTGGGCACCGGAAAGGCCAAGGTCGGCCATGTTAAAGAATGGTAGTTTCTGACTTCCCGGATAGTAATGCAACGGCCCGTTGGACTCATCAATATCTTCCAAAGCCACCCAAACCCCGCACATAAATCGCTCGGGAATAGAGGAAAAATGGATGGCATCACTATGCGTTTTCTGCTGTGAACCGACTTGAAAATTAAGAGTTTGAAATGGAAATGGTTCTCTCCGGTACAAAATCCGCAGCATATCAAATATTTTGGGACAGCCTGCAACTTCCCGCACAAGCGGCGTAATGTTCCAGGCATCCTGGATCCTGGGTGAAGTATAATGTGGTTTTAAAAGCTCAACAATCCTGTCAAATGTGCTTTCGGGAAGTTCTGTGTCCAGGATAAGGTAACCTTTCTCCGCGTAATCTTTAACGAGCTGCTTTGTATTTTCGTCGAGCACCGACTGTTCGAGTTCCTGTTCAAAAAACGGGGAATCGATCCAGGGCTGGTTCATCGGGTAAACCGTTGTATTCATACATTAATATTTAAAGTGGTGTTTTCGGATTAACATTCCTGAAAATAAGCACTTTAAAAATCATTACAATATGGCCGCGCCGTTTTTATTTATACCGGAAACATGCATGCTGGATTCGATTCCTGCATCCGCAAATTTTCGTTGCATTGCCAATCCGGCGCTTTCCGCATTTGCTTTTCCTTTACTGAGTGCAAACATGGATGGCCCGGAACCTGAAATACTGCATCCCAATGCACCATTGTCAATCGCCGCCTGCTTGACGACATTAAACTCCGGGATTAGAATGGACCTTACCGGCTCAATAATGACGTCGACCATTGACCTGCCGATGAGGTCATAATCGGCCTTCATCAAACCTGCAACGAGCCCCGCAACATTGCCCATCTGAGCGATGGTGTTCTTAAGGGAAACTTCACTGCGTAAAATAAACCGTGCATCTTTTGTATTGATCTCAATATCAGGGTGAACCAAAGTACAATACAGGTCATCCGGAATGGGGATCGTGAAAATATCAAGCGGATTATAGCTCCTGATCACCACAAAACCGCCCAGAAGCGACGGCCCAACATTATCTGCATGTGCCGAGCCGGAAGCGATTTTCTCTCCCTCCATTGCAAAAGGCAGCAATTCCTGACGGGTTAACGGGTTTCCCAGCAACTCGTTCATTGCCACCACACCAGCTACCGCGCTTGCCGCACTGGAACCCATTCCGCTTCCTAACGGCATATTTTTATGCAAAACCACTTCACAGCCAAAATCTCTGATGCCCAAATGCTTCAACAAATGCAGCATAACGACTGTCACAGCATTCTTATCAGCATTTCGTGGCAACCGGCCTTCGTCTCCCGTAATTTCGGTAATGACAACACCCGGCTCGTCCCGTCTTCTTATCTCAACAATATCCCCGGGAGCCTCAATAGCGAAACCGAAAATATCAAATCCACACGCAACATTAGCCACCGTAGCCGGCGCAAAAGCTCTTATTGAATTCACTTTAAATGATTGTTTTGCTTACCCCAAATAACTACTAATACTCATGATATCCGCGAATACGCCGGAGGCGGTCACTTCTGCGCCGGCTCCCGGGCCTTTGATGACGAGCGGGCGGTCTTTGTAACGTTCTGTTGTGAAGGAGATGATGTTATCGCTTCCTGATAATGTGTAGAACGGATGCTGGGCGTCGACGGTTTTTAATGCAATGCTGGCTTTTCCATTTTCCAATGTGGCGATGAAGCGCAACTTTTCCTGCTTTGCTTCCGCCTCGGCTTGCATGCTTGCGAAGAAATTGTCTGAAATTTCCAATTCCTGGAAAAAAGCATCCACTGTGGGTGCATTGAGACAATTTCCTGGTAAAATGGCCTTGATCGTTATTTCGTCAGCTTCCAATGGAACACCCACTTCACGAGCGAGAATCAATATTTTACGCCCTACATCTGCCCCGCTCAGATCTTCCCGCGGATCCGGTTCTGTAAAACCTTTCGCTTTCGCTTCCCTAACCACGTCTGCAAAACGAATTCCAGGGCCAAAATTATTGAAAATGTATGATAGCGTTCCTGAAAGAATCGCCTCGATTTTCAGGAATTTGTCGCCGCTGGCCATTAATCCCTGAATGGTGTTAATGATTGGTAAGCCTGCGCCTACGTTGGTTTCATATAAAAACTTAACCCCTCGCTGTAATGCAGTCCGTTGCAACGAAACATACTCCGAGTAAGTGCCCGAATTGGCAACCTTGTTAGGCGTTACCACCGAAATGCTTGCGTCCAGCAGCATGTGATAATACTGAACAATGTCCTTATCCGAAGTGCAATCCACGAAGACGCTGTTAGGCAAGTTGAGCTCGATCATGCGCTGCACAAATGCGGGCAAGCTCGTCTTCACGCCCTCGTCCATCACGCGGTCACGCCAGTTGTCTGGCTGAATGCCGTCGGGATCAAGGAGCATTTTTTTTGTGTTGGTCAAACCCGCTATGTTCAGGTTCAGTAGCTTTTCTTCCCTTAAATATTTTGTCTGGTTTTTAATCTGGTTCAGCAAAGTCCCGCCAATCAGACCCATTCCAACAATAAACAAATTGAGCGAGCGCGTTTCTGACTGGAAAAACACGCCGTGAATGGCATTCAGCGCTTTGGAAAGGTCACTTTTTGCAATAACAACCGAAATGTTCAGCTCAGAAGAACCTTGCGCTGTGGCCACGACATTAATACCATTTTTACCCAAAACAGAAAACAGCTTACCCGAAACCCCGGTGCTCTTTTTCATGCCCTCGCCCACAATCGCAATGATGGACAAGCTTTTTTCAATGGCAATGCTATCAATATAACCCAGTGAGATTTCCGTCGCGAACTCTTTTTCAAGCACTTCGCTCGCACGCTGTGCATTTTTTGGATCAATAGAAAAGCAGATCGAATGCTCGGAAGATGCTTGTGAGATCAGGATTACGCTGATGGCATTATTGGAAAGCGCTGTAAAAAGCCTTCCCGAAATCCCCGCAACGCCAATCATTCCGCTCCCCTGAATGTTCACCAAGGCGATCTCATCAATAGACGAAATCCCGGTGATCGCATAGTCCTTACCGTTAGCGGCTTTTTGAACATAAGTCCCTTCAAAATCAACATTAAATGTATTCAGGACTTTCAGTGTAATATTCTTGGCAAATGCAGGCTGCAAACTCGGCGGATAAATCACCTTAGCGCCGAAATGAGAAAGCTCCATTGCTTCCGAATAAGATATGGAAGGAATGGTGAACGCATTGGCCACTTTGCGTGGATCGGCCGTCATCATGCCGTCTACATCTGTCCATATTTCAATGGAATTCGCGTCCAGTGCTGCTGCAATGATCGAAGCCGTATAATCTGAACCGCCACGGCCCAATGTGGTCGTTACGCCTTCCGCCGTGGAAGCGATAAAGCCCGTTACGCATTGTAAAGCAGAAGTTTTGGCAAAATATTCAAGGATTTGACGGTTTGTGATCTCAAAGTTCACATCGCCCATCCCATATGTTGCATTGGTATGGATGATCTGCCGGGCGTCGCAGAATTCGGCTGCTATGCCTTTGCTTTTCAGGATTTCGGTGATCACCAATGTGGATAGACGCTCGCCGAAGCTCATAATCAGATCCAAAGTGCGCTCCGAAAGCTCCTTAATCCAGGAAACACCTCTTAAAATATCTTCCAGTTCATTAAAAATCCCCCTGATTGCCGCAAATGTGCTGCTTTGGTTTTTTACCGGAATCAGTCCACGAACGACCGCAAAGTGCCTTTCTTCAACCACTTTCAGAAATTCCATATATTCGGGATTTCCAGCCGCAGCCATTTTACCGATTTCAATCAGCCGGTTGGTAACACCGCCCATGGCAGAAAAAACGACCGCGATACGCTCCCCTTCCGCCAGGTTTTTTTCAAGAATGCTGATTACTGTTTTAATGCTGTCAACCGAACCGACAGAGGTGCCGCCAAATTTAAGAACCTTCATTTAAAGCTATATTCGAATATGCAGATGATCAAAGGTTCGCCCTTTAAAAGGTTTGAACCGAGTGCAAATATAACAATTCGGACGCCCTATACTTCAAAGAATCAAGGCCATATAAACATCTATTTGAAAAATATAATATTTTAAATAATCTCAGTTATTGCCTTTAATATTCTATCAAAAGATTTTTATCTAAGTTTTTATTGTGCCAAATTCAGTTTCACTAGAATATAATTCTGTGAAAAAACTACCTAACTAGTTCACTCCTTAAAAATTCAATTATGAGAAAAGTCTTTACTTTGGGCTTTCTGTCACTGCTGTTGCTGCTCTCGGGCGCAAGTTTCGCACAGGACCTGAACATTAAAGGTAAGGTTCAGTCTGACGACGGGAATCTTCCGGGTGCCAGTATCCTCATCAAAGGCACAAGCAGAGGAAGTACAACCGACGCAAACGGCGAGTTTACGATCAGCGCCCCTTCCGGCGCAACCCTCGTGGTTTCCTTCATTGGTTACAAAACATTGGAACTGCCCGTCGGCAACAAAACTACCCTTGACATTACGCTGGAACAGGACGCAACGCAATTCAGCGAAATTGTGGTGACGGCCCTGGGTATAGCCCGTGAGAAGAAAGCGCTGGGCTATTCGGTGCAGGAAGTGAGCGGAAAAACGCTGACACAGGCGCGGGAAACCAATCTAGTCAACTCACTTTCCGGTCGCCTCGCGGGCGTGCAGGTGACCAATTCCAATGGCGCGCCGGGATCTTCCTCGCGAATGATCATTCGTGGCGCGAGTTCCATTGGAAGCAATAATCAGCCTTTGTTCGTTGTAGACGGCGTTCCGGTGGATAACAGCAACTTCGGCTCGGGAACGGGCGTGGATTATGGCAATGCTGCGGCATCCATTAACCCGGATGATGTGGAGTCGATCAACGTTTTGAAAGGACCCAGTGCAGCAGCACTTTACGGTTCACGCGGCGCCAATGGTGTGGTTTTGATCACGACCAAAAGCGGCAAAGGAACGAAAGGAATCGGTGTTTCATTCAATACAAATACAGCATTCGAAAGTCCGTTCAGGGTTCCGGAATGGCAGAATGAATACGGACAGGGCGCTGCCGGCCAGTTCTCTTATGCGGATGGGAAAGGCGGTGGAAAAGGCGACGGCGTGGATGAAAGCTGGGGGCCAAAACTGGACGGCAGATTGTTGCCCCAGTTCGATTCACCCATCGCTGCAGACGGAACCAGAACCCCGACACCGTGGATCGCGCACCCTGATAATGTGGATAAATTCTTCGAAACCGGCAAAACGTATACGAATAGCGTTGCCGTTACTGGCGGAAACGAAACGGCCGATTTCCGATTGTCATTCACCAATCTGAGTCAAACAGGAATTTTGCCTAACACAAATTACAAACGCCGTACAGTTTCCCTGAATGCTGGGTGGAATTTGACCAAAAAACTGAGCGTAAGAGCAACCGGAAACTACATCAAGGACGGCAGCGATAACCGGAATAATTTCGGACTTTATTTCATTTGGTTCGGTCGACAGGTGGATATGGAAAAACTGACGGCATACAAAAAGCCGGGCAGCATTTACCAAAACAACTGGAACGACAACTATTGGACAAATCCTTATTATCTGCTGAACGAGAGCACAAGAGCAAATGAAAAGGATCGCCTTTACGGAAATTTCTCAGCCACTTACAAGTTCACTGACTGGCTAACATTAACAGGCAGGACGGGAACAGATTTCTACGAAGATCGCCGCAAAACCAAAAGCGCTGCGCGCCAGCCCGTTATCGGAACTTCCAATTTGTTTGACGCTTACAACGAAGAGCAGATCTTCGTACGCGAATCCAACTCCGATTTTCTTTTGAATGCAACCAAAAAATTTGGCGAATTTGACATTACGGCCAACATTGGTGGCAACCACAGAACAAACTACGCGCAACGCAATTACATGGGCGCAACCGAATTGGCTATCCCAAGAGTTTACAACTTCGGTAACTCGCGCCAGAAGCTGGTTGGGGAAAATAGTTTTATCAAAAAAACCGTAAACAGCCTTTACGCCTCTGCTAACCTGGGTTTCAGAAACTATCTTTTTGTTGACCTTACCGCGCGAAACGACTGGTCGAGCACATTGCCTTCGGATAACCGGTCTTATTTCTACCCATCTGCGGCTGTGAGTGCGATTATTACGGATATGTTCAATGTAAGGTCTTCTGTGCTTTCTTTTGCCAAAATCAGGGCGGGCGTCGCGCAGGTTGGTAACGATACGGACCCGTATCGCCTCGTGAGCACTTACAAATACGAAAATGCCTGGGGAAGCACACCGAGTTTGTCTGAAAACAATGCCATGCTGAATGCAAACCTGAAACCTGAAATCACCTCTTCCTATGAAGTCGGAACGGATATCAGGTTATGGCAAAATCGCGTCGGCATTGACGTGACTTATTATAGCAAAGTGTCCAAAAACCAGATTCTTGATGTCAACATTTCCAATGCAACAGGGTTTTTGTCCAAACTTTTGAATGCGGGTAAGATCAAAAATTCCGGAGTGGAAATCCAGATCACGGCAACGCCTGTCAAGCTCAATAATTTCCAGTGGGACATTGGTTTGAACTGGGCCAAAAACAACAACAAAGTGCTTTCACTGGATGGCGGACTCACCACTTACCAGCTGAACACCAGCTATAATGCATTAACGCAAGCCACAACAAACAGCGCTTTTCGCGGACTTTCAGTTGAGGCGCGCGTGGGACAGCCTTACGGAACATTCTTCGGAAAAGGATTTTTGCGCGCTCCCGACGGTCAGATCGTTTACGACGCACAGGGTTATCCGATGATCGATCCGGTTAGCCGTGTTTTGGGAAGCTTTACGCCGGACTGGATCGGTGGCATTTCCAACACATTTACTTACAAAGGATTCTCTTTGAGCACATTGATCGATGTGAAGTCGGGCGGAGATATTTTCTCGCAATCCATCAACATTGGCCGCTATACGGGAGTTTTGAAAGAAACAACATTCGGTCGTGAGGAAGGTGTGATCGGCGCTGGTGTTGTGAATAAGGGAACGGCTGCTGCTCCTGAATATGTGCCCAATGAAAAAAGGATCTCGTCGGAAGAATATCACCACAAATATTATTTGCTGACCAACAACGAGAACACGATTTTCGACGCGAGCTATGTGAAGCTGCGCGAGGTAAAATTGACTTATATGATTTCCGGCAAAGTTTTCAATAAACTGCCTTTCCGCGACATCGCTGTTTCCATTGTAGGACGTAACCTGGCTTTGCTGAAAAGCAACCTGCCCCACATCGATCCAGAAACCAGCTATTACAACGACGGTAACCTGCAAGGCATAGAAAACGGTCAGATCCCTACGACAAAAACAATGGGATTCAACATTAGCTTTAATTTATAAGACATTCTATTAATCGAATTGATATGAAAAAAAATATAAACGCATTCATTTTTAAAGGGCTGCTTTCCGCAACATTGCTGGGGTTTGCAGGCTGCACGGGCGAATTTGAGGAAATCAACACAAATAACAACAGCGCAGCGTCGGGAACAGCGGACTTGTTTTTGCCTCACGGGATCCAGAGCGCTGTGGACATATACTGGGGCGGCGCGCTCGGCATGGATGTCGGCGATGGCTTTTCGCAACATTGGGCGCGCATTCAGTATACGGATATTGATCAATATACGGTTTCAAGTGATGTGTATACGGCTGGCTGGCAGGGGCTTTACATTGAATCTCTGGCTGACTATCAGCGCATTTACAAGATTGGGCAGGAAACTAACAATGTGAATTACCAGTCCGTAGCAGTCATTATGCGGTCGTGGGTATTCTCGTTACTCGCCGACATTTATGGTGACATTCCTTACAAAGATGCCTTGCAAGGCCTGGAAGGCACATTACTTCCCAAATATGACGCCCAAAAGGATGTTTACGCAGGTTTGATTGCAGAATTAAAAACAGCAGGCGAAGCTATTAATACAACGGATAAGAACATTGCAATTAGCGGAGATATCCTTTTTGCCAATGATCTTACCAAATGGAAAAAATTTGCGAACACATTGAGCTTGCGGATTTTAAGCCGCATGATCGACAAAACGGACGCGCCGCTTGACGTGAAAGCAGAAGTTACCCGGATTTTGAGTGATCCGGTGAAATATCCGGTTATCGGAACGGTTGCAGAGAACATTCAGCTCAATTATCTGGACGTTACCAACAACCAGAACCCGGTGAATGTGAACCGCAAAACCCGTGATGATCATCGTGTGAGCGCAACGCTGGTAAATAAACTGAAAGCGCTGGGTGACGCACGTCTGCCAGTTTATGCAAACCTTTCTACGCTTGAACCGGCTTATGTAGGTGTTCCAAACGGGTTATCATCTTCTGAGGCAGGTAAGCTGGGCCTTGAAAATACTTCACGCGTGGGCGCATATTTCATCGCTCCCACTGCGCCGGGCGTAATCATGAGTTATGCTGAACTGCTGTTTTTGAAAGCTGAATTTGCTTATAAAGGCATTGCTGCGGCTGGCGATGTGGCTAAAAATTACACGGATGCTATCACTGCTTCCCACGCGCAATACAAGCTGACTGTTGCCCCGGCATATCTCACCGCCAATGCATTAAAAGCGGGTGCGGCCGGCTACACGCAGATTATGGAGCAAAAATGGGTCGCGCTTTACGGGCAAGGATTGGAAGCGTGGACGGAATATCGCAGAACGGGGATTCCTGCATTGCAGCCCCCCGTCTTGAACACAAACCAGAATGTCATTCCTACACGCATGCCATATCCGGGCTCTGAGGAATCGTTGAACTACGAAAACTTTGCCGCAGCACTGGCTAACCAGGGTGGAAAGAATGATATGAAACTGAAACTCTGGTTCGCCAAATAGTGCCCTTTAATTGAGGGCTAAAAAAGAAACGGGTCAGATGCGTGCGGCATTTGACCCGTTTCTCTTTAAAATATTGTATTTATCAAAACGCGAACCCGAATCCTGCGCCTACATTCACGACGCCAATAAATCGCTTTTCGCTGACCTTATCAGAAAAGTCAAGCGATCCGCGAACGGCCCGAATGTAAACATCCTTGATCTCTGCTTCGGCACCAATCACATCGCCACTCACCTGGAAAAACAATGCTCCGGATAAAGGCACGCGCAAACTCGCACCACCTGCAAGCCCGAAGGCAGAGGTTGATGCTTTCTTAAGGCTGACCGTGATCGGTTCCCCACCCGTTTCCGAGGTTCCCACAAGGTCCACCGTCGGAGAATTTGCCCAGACTTTCCCTGCCTGCGCATGGAGTTCCAGCTGTACCCGATTAATGTTGATGTACAAGGCGGGGCCGACCATTAAAGCATTCAGCTTCCAATTGGATACATCACTTTGCCAGGTAAAAGTCTCATTCAGGATCTGTGCATAGCTATTGGCTTTATCCAATATCGGCTGCGAATTGGTTTTGTTAATGTTCATACTCCCCGAAGCACGTAGACCAATCCAGCGTGCAACCCGGAAATCGTAATTTGCCTGCCCGAAAATCCCGGAACTAGTTAAACCTGCAAATGGATCGTCCAGCTTTTCGCGGGCAAGTTCCCCTACCGGCAAACTGTATCCGCCCGTTACTGAAAAAAAGCTGCGTGTGTTTTGTGCCTGGCTATCTGTCTTGATTAATAAGAAAAGTACAATCAGAGAAGCAAGGTAATTAAGGGAGATTTTCATAAATCTGGCTGAATATAGTAATGAGGTCTTTGATTGAGTATTTATTTTTCAACTAAGTTAACATCAAACATACCTGTTTTATTACATTTTTTAGAAATGACTTTGTTTGGGGAAATTTAATCAACACAATGTTATATAAATGTTGTGGAAAGGTGATTTGCGGCTCTGGTATAACTTTGGTAGAGGCTCATTCAAACTAAATCATTGAATCATGGATAGGCGAGAAACTGACGACCAAACCAGAGCAACGAAGAATACTAAAAATGTTTGGAAGTGGATATTGGGTGTGGGGATTGTATTAATGGCAATAGCATTTTGGGGTGGCTTCTTTAACCACAACGAGAATTTCACAGAATCGGAGACCCCAGCAGCAGAGCAAGGCTCAGAGGCGACGGGAGCAGCTGCGGCTGATAGCGTAGCCTCGGATACGATTATGGAAAATGTTCGCAAGACTGACTAGGATAACTACCTTATAAGGGCATCCCATAAAATTTCGGCAGGATGTTGGGAACGACGTCCTGTTCCGTCTTTTATCTGGTGACGGCAACTGGTTCCGGCAGCGGCGACTAAGACTTCCTCAGGCTGCTGGCGAATGGTTGGGAACAGCACAAGCTCCCCTATCTGCATAGAAACAGCATAATGTTCTTCCTCGTAACCGAAAGACCCGGCCATTCCGCAGCAACCCGATGGGATCAATTGAACCTGATAGTTTTCAGGGAGCGATAATGCCTTTTTGGAAGCTGTTAATGTAGATAATGCTTTTTGATGACAATGGCCATGCAACTTAATCAGTTGCTTTTTTTGTGTAAATACATTCTTATTGATCCGTTTTGCGTCCATTTCACGCGCTATAAATTCTTCAAACAACAATGCATTTCCGGAGATCTTAACAGCATCTTCGCGCTGCTCCGTGGGAACTAGATCAATGTACTCGTCTCTGAATGACAGTATTGCAGAAGGCTCAATGCCGATCAATGGCGTATCGTAAGTGATCAGATCTTTCAGAAGCGCAACATTGGCAATGGCCAGTTTTTGCGCTTCTTTCACAAAACCTTTGGACAAGTAAGAACGACCAGATTCGTGATGTTTTGGAATAATGACCTCATATCCAACCGCTTCCATCAACTCAACGGCTTTTTTCCCTACTTCAACATCATTGTAATTTGTAAATTCATCACAGAATAGATAAACCTTCCGAAGGTTACCCTGTTTCGGCTGCGGCCTCTTTTTCCACCATTTTTCCAATGTTTCCGCATGCAAATGCGGCATCGAACGCTCCGGGTGAAACCCGACCATTTTGTTAGCAATTTTCCGGAGAGATGGTGTTCCAAAAACCCCGTTAAATGCCCAGGGAGCGATGGAAGCCAGTTTCATTTGCTTTGCAAAATTGGCGATCAGCTTACTGCGCATGGGAATGCCGTGGGTCTCATAATATCGCTGCGTAAATTCCGCTTTCATCTTGCCCACATCCACACTCGAAGGACATTCGGACTTGCAGCCTTTGCACGAAAGACAAAGATCCAGCACTTCTTTCACCATGTCCTGCGTTACCGCAATCTGTTCTTTTTTATTTGCTGGCGTCAGAAATTGCCTTAGAATGTTGGCGCGTGCGCGGGTCGTGTCACGCTCCCGGCGCGTTGCCATGTAACTGGGACACATGGTGCCGCCGGTGAGCTCTGTTTTGCGACAATCTCCTGATCCACTGCATTTTTCAGCCAGGCGAAGCATTCCTTCCTGTTTTGAAAAATCAAAAATCGTCTTGATCTCGGGCTGCGGCTTATCCTGCTCATAGCGAAGGAATTCGTTCATCGGTGGCGTATCCACGATTTTGTTGGCATTAAAAATTCCATCTGGATCCCAGATGCGCTTCACCTGCCGGAACATTTCATACACTTCACTGCCCATCATATAAGGGATAAATTCGCCCCTTAACCGCCCGTCGCCGTGCTCGCCGGACAGCGAACCGTTGTATTTTTTGACTAACGCAGCCGTATCGGCCAAAACTTGCCTGAAAAGCTGCTTACCGGCTTCGGTTTTGAGGTTAATCATCGGCTCCACGTGCAATTCACCCGCACCGGCATGTGCATAATACGAGGCGTGGAGACCGTGATTTTTCAAAAGAATTTCCAACTCCGCAATGTACTCGGGCAGATCTTCCACTGCCACTGCACAATCCTCGATTAGGTTAACCGGCTGTGTATCGCTAGGCAAGTTTCGGATTAGGCCCAAACCTGCCTTTCTGATATCCCAGGCCTTATTTGCATCGTCACCGAACAAAAGCGGATACGCGTAACCCAGGTTTTCGGCTTGCAATGCGGCAACAAGTTGTGTGGCTTGCAATTCGACTTCTTCATTGTTATTTCCCCAAAATTCAACCAATAATAACGCCGCAGGATCACCTTGCATGAAAAACCTGTTTTGGGAATAAACAGTGTGGTCCCTGGTAAAATCCATGATATAGCGATCCACGAGCTCGGAAGCTTTCGGATTAAACTGCATGGCCACGCGGTTCGCATGCAACGATTCCGCGAGCGAACCCGCATGAACGCAAACCACGCCGACAGATGCCGGGGGCGCGTCTACCAAAGCGAGTTTCGCCTCAGTAACAAAGCATAATGTTCCTTCCGAGCCTGCGATCAGGTTACAGAGATTAATTTCATTTTTTTCAAAACCCCTCACCAATGCATCCAGCGCATAACCTGAGTTTCTGCGTGTTACAGTGGGTTTGGCAAATTGTTTCTTGATCAATTCCTGATCCACCGGATTAGAAACCAACCCCATCATCCCTGCGAGAATGGATTGCTCTCTCTTGCTATTTGCTTTCTTGCCTATGACAATGCTGGTAAAATCAGAAACAGATTGGTTATTAAATGTCGTCTCCGAACCATCCGACAGCAATGCTTTCACTTCCAGCAAGTGATCACGGGTCGCTCCCCAGGTGATCGAATGCAGGCCGCAGGAGTTGTTTCCAATCATTCCACCTATCATTGCGCGGCTCGCCGTGGAAGTTTCCGGCCCAAAAAGAAGGGCATATTGTGCCAAATGTTTGTTCAGATCATCGCGGATCACGCCCGGCTGCACGCGCACCCACTTTTCAGCCGCATTAACCTCGATTATTTTTCCAAAATGCTTTGAAATATCAACCACAATCCCACTCCCCACCACTTGTCCCGCCAGCGACGTTCCAGCCGCGCGGGGAATGAGCGTTACTTTATTTTTAACTCCAAATTCAATGAGGGTGCGAATATCTTGCACCGTTCGCGGCAGTGCCACAGCCAGCGGCATCTCCTGGTAAACAGAAGCGTCGGTTGCATAGATGGACTTTTGAGCCGCATGCAATGTTGAATTATCAAAATAAAGCTCCCCTTCAAACCGGGAACGGAGGTCATTGAATTGTAGGATCGAAACGCGGCTCATTCGGAAAATCGGGAATTAAGAAGCTAAGTTAAAGGAAGTGCGGGGCAAATGCCGCACGATCTTACGTATATTGGCACACTTTTTACACTTGAAAAGTGACCTCAAATCTTATTATACACAAAATGAAAAAAGTAACGCTACTGATTCTTTTATTTACCAGCATATTGGTAAAAGCGCAAAATACTGCCACTATAACGCTCACTAACTCAAAACAAGGCCCTGTAACGGTAACATTGGTTCAGGAGGATGTTCACTTCCACCCCAATCTGGGCATCGGCCTTGCCGATGTAAAACTGGAACCCGTCGCTTCAACCGATTTCAAAGATAAAACGACTGAAAAAGCGGTTATTCAATTGCCTGAGCCGAGAATGATGCGCCTGCAATATGGCGGCGGAACAGTTAATAAAACCTGGATGCTGTTTGTACAGCCCGGCGATGACCTGACCATTGCTTTCGCAGACAATGGAGATGTAACTTTTTCAGGCAAAAACGCTAATTATCAGACTTTTCTGAAAAATTATTTTCTGGAAAATCAATTCCAGTATTTACCGGTATTTGGCTACAAACCATCGCAGATCGACAATAAAGCCGTTGTGCAACAGAGTGATAGCCTGGAAAAAGTGCGTTTGGATGCTTTCGGAAAATTTAAGGCAGCCAATCCGGTTGTGCCAGGTTTTGAGGCTTATGTGTTGGCCACAACCGCAACGGAGCCTTCGTTGATGAGGCGTTTGATCCAGGAAAAAATTATGCGCGGCAATCGTGTTGCTAAGTTGGACGACGCGCAACGTAAAGAACTTGAAGAAGTTACATTGGCAGATTTCAAAATCATGTCGGATGAGGCATTACTGAGCCAGTCGTATCGTGACGAACTTCGGAATTGGGCATTAATCCCTTCCACGCGTAAATTCCCGCTGGCTTCGGAATCAAGATATGAGATCAGTCCGGAAGCATTGAAAGATGTGTATGCTTTCAGCAAAGAGAAACTGGCGAATTATCCAAAACAGAAGGAATATCTGCTTACTTACTGGCTTAATTACGCTGCCACGGCAATCCCGAGTATTGAAACCAGCAAAGCGCTTTTGGAAGATTATAAGGCAACATTCCCGCAGTCGCCGCATTCAGAATATATTTCAAAACTGATTACAACCAAGGAATCATTGCAGCCAGGCGCGGCACTTGCTGATGTTACATTATTGAATGTAGACAGCTCGGCTGTTACCGTTTCTTCACTAACCGGCAAACCGGTTTGCATGGTCTTTTCATTCAGCATTGGCCAGCACGAGCCAGGTATGAAGGCATTGGAGGACAAATTGGGCGATAAAGCAACTTTCGTTTATGTTTCGGTTGCACCTGGGATTCCGTTTGGAACCTGGAAGCAGTATGCGAAAGACAGGCCAAATGCAAAGCACCTGTGGGCATCGGACGAGAACATTGAGATTTTGAAAGATAAATACGCTATTGACATCCGCTATCCGTTTTTGGTGACAGATGCTTCCGGTAAAATTGTCAACCGCTGGATTCCGCAAGAATTTCCTGATAACAAAACACTGGCCGCCGAACTGGACAAAGCGGCTCGTTAACAAATGAACCATAGCGTAGCGATGCAACATTGGTAATGCTATCATGTTGCCACCTATTCACAATCCCGGAGGGATGAAACAGCGTGTCGTTTCATCCCTCCGGGATTTTTCTTGTTATGGGTTGCCTTTTTGCTACCCACATTCTGTCCCTCTGGGATTCCCAGCCCTTCCTATCTTCTACAACTAATATTTTCGTCGGTGAACTGCAAGATAACGGACAACGTAAAGTGGAAATCTGGAAAATTCAGGAGAATAATATTTTGCGCTACAATGGCTTGAATTGGATGGTCTTTCCCAAATGTTTCCAGAATTGGCTCCTAGTTTCGTCCTAAAATATTGTTGGATTAACTAGTCATTCCATGTTCATTCCTATTTCAAGATTACTTTTTCCCAGGAAGCAAAAAACACCCGGCTCCGATAAAGGCCAATTCATCTTTTTGAAAAAACATGCATTGCTCTTTGCACTCCTTATAATGGTCCCCATGTCCGGATCGCTCGCGCAACAAGTGAATT
This sequence comes from Dyadobacter fanqingshengii, assembly GCF_023822005.2. GTDB lineage: Bacteria > Bacteroidota > Bacteroidia > Cytophagales > Spirosomataceae > Dyadobacter > Dyadobacter fanqingshengii. The sequence goes on along the minus strand of NZ_CP098806.1, from coordinate 5,455,240 downwards.
TGCAGGAACTCTTACAGGAAGGCACCCAAAACTATCCCATCCTCAAATCAAAACAAGCTGAAATCCGGGCTGCAGAAAGCAGGGTAAAATCTGTAAAAACGGATTATCTGCCGACACTCGTTATTCAGGATCAATACACGTTTTCTACAAATAATAATGTTACAGGCGCTTTTTGGCCCAATGAAGGCAGTGCGCTTTCTCCATCTGGCGGTATCAGGCCCGGGAATATTTACACCGGAACCTTCGGCAGTTCCACTACTGCGATGGTGGACTGGCGCGTTTTCAATTTTGGAAAGGTAAAGGCCAATGTTAAAACGGCAAAGGCCGAGCTCACGCGCAATCAGGCGGATTTTGAAAACGAAATATTTCAACATCAGATTAGGATCGTGGATGCTTATCTTTTATTGTTGATCAATCAAAAACTGGTTGAAGCGCAGCAACAAAATCTGGAAAGAGCATTGATTTTCAAGCGGGTAACAGATGCCGCGGTGGGCTCGGGAATGCGACCGGGCGTCGACAGCTCGCTAGCCAGTGCCGAATACGCCAAAGCAAAACTATTGGTGCTTGAAAGTCAGCGCTCAACAAAAGCGCAGGCATTACGCCTGGCAGAGCTTACCGGCCAGCTGCGCGACAGCATTCAAGTGGATACGATGCAGTTTTATTCCCAATTGCCTGTCGGAACATCCTTAACAGATGCATTTTTGAAAAATCCAGCTTTGCGCCTTTCTCAAACGCAGATTGACGCTTCCTTCGCGAGAAGTGCCGCCGTTCGAAAATCTTATCTTCCATCCATTTCGCTTTTGGGCGCTGGCTGGGCGCGCGGTTCTGGGGTTTCCAACAAAGACGATTCTTTCCATACCAGCTTTTCCAGCGGTGTCAATTTCCAGGTTTTCAACTATTTATTCGGCGTTTCCACACGCTGGAACCTGACCAACATCTTGCGCGTGAGGAACGATTACAAAACGGAACAGTTTCAGGTTGAGCGTTTTAAAGCGCTTTATCAAACCCAAAAACTGCAACTGGATCGTCTGTCGCGCGAGGCAGACATGCAATTTAAACTTTCTATGGAACAGGCGCGGCTTACTCCGGTGCAGTTGAATGCTGCGCAACATGCTTTCAATCAGGCACAAGCCCGTTACCAAAGTGGCTTAACAGACCTTTTCACGCTGGCCCAAAGTGTCAATGCATTGAACCGCGCCGAGGTTGACAAATTTGTCACCAACGGCAATGTCTGGCGTGCACTGCTTATGCAGGCCGCAGCCGCCGGCGACCTGTCCATTTTCCTTAATCAAGTTGCCAAGTAACTAATCAATTCATTATGTATCAACTCATTAGAACCGCACTGCGGCAGCCTATTTCCATTATGGTGGTGGTGATCGGAATCCTGTTCTTTTCCATTTTATCCATCCGCAGCATTCCTGTCGACATTTTCCCAAACCTGGATTTACCCACCATTTACGTGGTGCAGCCTTACGGTGGTATGGCGCCCGATCAGATGGACGGCTTCATTGCGACCCGTTACCAGGATCACTTTCTGTACGTTTCCGGCATCCGGGATGTGGATGTGAAAACCATTCAGGGACTTTCGCTGATCAAACTTTCGTTTTATCCCGGAACCGATATGGCGCAGGCGGCTGCGGAAGTGGCGAATAATGTTTCGCGGGCAAAAGCTTACATGCCCGAAGGAACCGTTCCTCCGCAAGTGGTCCGTTTTGACGCCAGTTCTGTCCCCATCGGGCAAATGGTTTTTGAAAGCTCATCCCGCTCCTTGAACGAGATCCAGGATTTTGCATCTTCCCGCGTGCGGCCGATGTTCAGCCGCATTGAAGGCGTTTCCAGTCCGCCGCCATTCGGTGGTAACCAGCGTACCATTGTCATTCGCGTTGATCCTGAACGCATCAGAAGTTACCATTTGACGCCCGAGGAAATCATTAAATCCATCATTACCAACAACCAGCCATCACCCGCGGGTAACATCCGCATAGGCGACCGGACATTAATGACACCGGTTAACTCATTGATCAAAAAACCAGAAGACTTTCTCAACATTCCCATCCGCACCGGCGCAGGCCCTACTGTGTTTATTCGCGATGTAGGCACGGTGGAAGATGGTGCCGATGTCACGGTGAGTTATGCCTTGATCAACGGCCGCCGCGCGGTTTATATCCCGGTGGTTAAAAAATCAGATGCTTCTACGCTGGATGTAGTGAATAATATCAGGGCTGCATTGCCGCAATTAAGGAATGCCGTTCCCGAGGATGTGAAGATCTCCTATGAGTTTGACCAATCGGTTTATGTGACCAATTCGCTGAAAAGTTTGGTCACGGAAGGAATTTTAGGAGCCTTACTAACCGGTTTGATGGTGCTTTTGTTCTTGCGTGACTGGCGCAGTGTGATCATCGTAATTGTCACCATTCCGATCTCGATTTTATCCGCCGTCATTCTGATGAATCTGTTTGGCCAAACTATTAACATTATGACATTGAGCGGCTTAGCATTGGCTATTGGTGTTTTGGTGGATCAGGCGACGGTTACGATTGAGAACATTCACCAGCATCAAGAAATGGGTAAGCCGAAAGAACAAGCCATTTGGGATGCTTGTAAGGAAATTGCTTTCCCGGAATTTCTGATCCTGCTAGCCATTCTTGCTGTTTTCGCACCGTCGTTTGTCATGAGCGGCATTCCGAGATCCATGTTTTTGCCGCTGTCACTGGCCGTTGGTTTTGCCATGATCGCGTCATTTTTATTGTCCCAAACATTGGTTCCGGTTTTGGCAAACTGGCTGCTGAAAGATAATCCGCATCACGAAGGGCCAACACTGGCTTTGGATAAGCGGGAAATTGATAATGTGATCAAAGAAGGTGCGCATCCGTCTTTGCCAGTTAAGGGTTTTGAGAAATTTAAATTAAAATACATTGATTTCCTGAGCGGCATTATGCGAAAAGGGAAACTCGTGGTTCCTGTTTATCTCGTCGCCGCGGTTGTATTGATCGTCGGTGGATTTTTCCTCATTGGAACTGATATTTTACCAAAAGCCAATAGTCACCAGTTTCAAATGCGTCTGCGCATTGCGGACGGGACGCGCGTAGAACGCACCGAGCAAGCCACATTGAAAGTGCTTGATCTGATCAAGTCGGAAGTGGGTAAGGAACATGTTGAGATTTCGTCGGCATATGTTGGAACGGTGCCATCCAGTTATGGAACGTCTAATATTTTCGTGTTCAACAGCGGGCCGCATGAGGCTGTTTTGCAGGTTTCGTTACACGAAGATTTTCCTGTTAAAATGGACGCATTGAAAGAAAAATTGCGGGAACGCATTGGTAAGGAAATTCCTTCGCTGAAAATTTCTTTTGAACCCATTGAGCTGGTGGATAAGATCATGAGCCAGGGCGCATCCACTCCGATCGAGGTGAGCGTTGCTGCGAAGGATGTTGAAGAAGCAGGACGATTTGCAAAGAAGATCCAGAAAGAAATGCAGCACATTGCATTCCTGCGAGATGTTCAAATTGCGCAGCCGTTGGATTATCCTGTACTGAATGTGGAGATCAACCGCGAACGGGCTGGCCAGCTTGGCATCACTTCCACGCAAGTGGCCAGATCCATGGTGGCGGCGACTTCATCAAGCCGTTTTACGGATAAAAACCTTTGGCTGGATGATGCAAAAGGGCTTGCATATCAAGTTCAGGTTCAGATTCCTGAATATCAAATGACCTCAATAGAAGACATTGGAACAATTCCCTTGAAAACCGGCGTTAGCAATCCCCTATTGGCTGATGTGGCCACATTTTCCGAAAAAACGGCTCCCGGCGAGTACGATCGCGCTGGCCCGAACCGACTCGTGACGGTGACTGCCAACATTCATAAAAAGGATTTAGGCGCAGCCACAAAAGCAGTTGAAACTGCCATAAAGGATGCCGGAGAGCCTCCGCGTGGTGTTTTGGTTGAGCTAAAAGGCCAGTCTGACTTGCTGACCGAGACATTAGGAAGCTTGCAGGTTGGTTTGGTGATTGCCATTGTGATCATGTTCATGTTGCTTTCCGCCACTTACCAATCATTCAAATTGTCGCTTGTCGTCCTTTCGACCATTCCAGCAGTGGTTGTCGGCTCAATTGGCCTGCTTCTTCTGAGTGGGGCAACATTGAATTTGCAATCTTATATGGGCTTGATTATGTCCGTGGGGGTTTCGGTGGCGAATGCCATTTTAATGGTTACCAATGCAGAAAACCTTCGTTTGCAGCTGAACGACTCCTATAAGGCGGTGATTTTGGCGGCCGGAAGTCGAATAAGGCCAATTTTGATGACGAGTATCGCGATGATTGCCGGAATGATCCCAATGGCGTCCGGCTTAGGCGAGGGCGGCGACCAGATTGCTCCGCTGGGGCAAGCCGTGATCGGCGGATTGATCGCATCAACATTAGCTTCTCTGCTCATTCTTCCGGCTGTTTTCACAATGGTCAAAAGAAAAGCTTCCATTCAATCACTATCGCTCGATCCGGAAGACCCCGAAAGCAATTTTTTCCGAAATAAACTTCAAACTTCCATTTCCATGAACACCCTGAAATCGTTAATCATCGTTGGAACAATGACATTTGGCATTATGTCCTGCAATTCCGAAGCTGAAACAACTGATGGCAAAGCGCAAAAAGAAGAGCAGGCGCCGGCAACCGAAATGGCGGTTGTGCAAAGTCTGAAACCGGGCAAGCAACTCGCATTACCCGGCGAATTGAAGCCGTGGAACAAGGTCAGCATTTATCCGAAAGTGAAGGGATTTGTGAAAACCGTAAATGTGGATCGCGGAACAATGGTGCGGAAAGGACAGATTCTCGCTACGCTCGAAGCGCCTGAGGTTTTGTCAGAACTAAGCCAGGCCAAAGCGCAGCTGATTGCCTCAGAAGCCGCATTGCATGAAAGCACCACCCGTTTTCAAACAAGTTCGCTCACTTATAACCGTTTGCTGCGCACCAGCAAGACCGAAGGGGCAGTTTCGCTAAATGAACTGGATTTGGCAAAAGCCAGGTCTGTTACGAACAGTTCGGCGGTGGCCATGGCTCAGGGAAATGTGCAGGCTGCGCGCTCTTATATGGAAACAAAATCTCAACTGGCTAAATATCTGACTGTTGCAGCACCTTTTGACGGAATTATTACAGAGCGGAATATCAGTCCTGGTGCATTGGTAGGCCCCGGAGAAAGCGGTGCGAAGCCTTTATTTGTGTTGGAAGATAATACCAAATTGAGGTTAACCCTGGCCATTCCAGAAAACGTATCCAACGCAGTTCCGTCAAAGGGCGAGATCAGTTTCACAGTGTCGGCAAGCCCTGAAAAGCAATACAAAGGTGTTTATGCCAGAAGTTCCAGGACATTAACCGAAGAAAACCGCTCCATGATGACAGAATTTGACGTTGATAATCGTTCAAACGAGCTCAAAGCAGGCATGTACGCGCAAGTAATGTTGAACACATCCCGCACCGCCAACACATTGTTTGTGCCGACTTCGGCGGTTGTTTATTCCAGCGAACAGGTTTTTGTAATCCGGGAAAAAGATAAAAAAGCAGAATGGGTTCCTGTAAAAAGAGGAACCGTGGTAGATACGCTGGTAGAAGTCTTCGGCAATCTCCACGCAGGCGACTCGATCGTGAAGAAGGCTTCGGAGGAGTTTAGGAACGGGGAGGCTTTATAACAAAAAAATAGCGCAGAATATGTTCTGCGCTATTTTTCCATTTGCATTAAATTTTAATTCCTGCTATACGTATCGAGCGTAGCCTGCGGGAAGGTTTTTAGAATGTCCGTCATGGTGTTTTTAACCATTGTTTCGCGGTCTTCTTTTTTGGTTGGGGCTTTCACTTTGCCCGAAGCCCATCCCTGCCACACCATCCTGTCGCTGTTTTTCTGATAAATGTTCAGGATAAAACGGCTTTCCTGATAGTTATAGGTCGAAATGTTGTTTCCGCCGCCATACCACCACATATAAGGCGAGTACATGTTGTTGGAACGTACTTGCTGACGTTCTTTCACGTCGGTCATAAACCTTACGATGATGTCCGGATTTTGTGTATCCATTTTGTAACCCTTGGCTTCCATCACTTCCACAACCGCATCTCCTAGCCTTCTTCTGTTCAATTCACTCCCTAAAAGCGGATCCTGCTCCATGTTGTGCTCGGCCTCCACTTTAAAGGTTTTAAATTGTTTCAGGTTGACAGAGGAATCATAATCATAACTTACCTGTAGTGCCTGACTGCACGCAATCATTAAAGCACCCGCCACGACCACCGCTACGGTGGATTTCATCAACTTCACTATGGTTTTCATTTTTGTTTGAACGTTTAGTTTTAGTAATTATCTGACAGTTTCCGAGGGCAAAAGTTTAATTGTTCGGACAACAATATCATATTAACTATAAACAAATATTTTTGGTATATAAGTTTAAAAAAACATTGTATTAATGCCCTTAAACACATCAGAAACAGCCTTTTCCATTTACGCAAACGTTTGCATAAACTGCCCTGAAATAGTAGACAAGAATCGTTCGGAAATGGTTGTAAACAAATACGCGCCCGGGGTCAACCGGACGCGATGTACTGGGAATTTATAGGGACCACAAACTTTTATTGCAAAGGGCTAGACTTTCTTATAGTCTGGATGCTTGTAGGGATCTCGATATGGACGTGCCAAAAGTGCATTGGCTTCTCTATCACCTACAATTTCGCGTTTTACCGGATCATAAACAATGGGTCGGCCGGTTTTCATGGAAAGATTTGCAAGAATACAACTCGCCGTAGAAATATGACCTTCTTCGATATCGGCAACGGGCTTGCTGCTGTTGTCAATCGCGCTTAAAAAGTCAAGCATATGCAGTCGCGTTGCCGGAGCTGCATTGAGTTCGATTGCCTTTTCGGTTACGTCTTCCGGATATTTTTCCTTTTCAAAAACTACATCTTTATGGATCTTTTCGCCTTTGCCCTGTGGAATGAAATCATAGGCCATTGTACTCGCCCATAATGTTCCTTTTTCTCCATATAGCGTAAACGACCAGGGATAATCAGGGTTATTAGGCGTTCCCCAGGTGCGGTGCTGCCAGACGCAATTCAAGTCATCGTACTCAAAAATTGCCGATTGCGTGTCGGAAATATTGGATTTACCTTCTTTCTGAACATAAATACCACCGGTTGAGCTGATTTTTTTAGGCCAGCCGAGTTTGAGCATCCAGCGCACGGTATCAAACATGTGCACACACATATCGCCTGTAACGCCATTTCCGTATTCCATAAATGTGCGCCACCAGCGCACGTGTGGCAAGCCGTCGTAAGGCCTTAACGGAGCCGGACCGGTCCATTTTTCGTAATCAAGAAAATCGGGCACCGCTTCGACCGGCGGATTGCCATTGTTCCGCATGTGAAAATAGCAGCACATTTCTACGTGTGAAATTTTCCCAAGCAACCCGGCATCAACAATGTTTTTCTTCGCATCGATCAAGTGCGGTGTGCTTTTGCGTTGCGTTCCTACCTGAACCACTTTCTTATATTTGCGGGCAGCGGCGACCATTGCCTCGCCCTCCATCACATCCACGCTGATCGGCTTCTGCACATACACGTGCGCGCCTGCCTTCACTGCGTCGATCATCTGCAAAGCATGCCAGTGATCCGGTGTGCCGATAAGCACAATGTCCATTTCATTTTCCGCAAGCATCTTTTGATAGTCACCGTAAAGCTTTGGCGTCTTACCAGACTTCTGGCGTTGGCTCACCAGTTTTCCAGCCTCATTCAACTGATTTTTATCAACATCGCAAAGCGCAAGCACTTCAACCGGAGCCACCTGTATCAATCTAAACAAATCACTTTTACCATACCATCCTGTGCCAATAAGCCCCACACGGAGCGTCTTAGCCGGGTTAATTAGGTCCATTCCCCGCGCACCAAATGTAGAAAGCGCAAGTGCCGCAGTAGCGCCATGAAGAAAACTCCGGCGATTGATATTGAAACTATTCATTGAATATTGATTGGTTAAGGACTAGCTCAGTTGGGACTAAAAGGGACTTGAATGGCCGGTTTACTTTCAGCAAAAATTTTTATTTGAAATGAGTGACTTCTGTTTTGCGTCTGCGTCTCAATGGCGGAAAAAACAATGTAATATGAAAACAGAATATTACGACTATAAAGTAAGCAAAAATTGTTTGCTGTTTGAGTTTGAAAGTGTTAGCCAATTTAAGTCTATCCGAAAACTGATCATTTATACGCCAAGTGAAAAAGTATCAAATATGTATAACTTAGCTTTATGCGATATTTTAAGCAACGGAGAAAGCTGCGATCGAAATATTAGCAATAATCTTGACATGGGGAAAGTTATTGCCACTGTTGTAAACAGCATGATCTCATTTTGTAAAGCGTATCCGAATTCATCCATTTACATTACCGGAAGCACACCTGCCAGAACGCGACTTTACAATATTATTATAAGCAAAGAGCTTTTAGAAGCGAGAAGAATTTTCGAAATTTATGGCTTGAAAGGAATGAAAAGAGAACCTTTCATTCCAAATCGAAAATATGACGCATTTTTAATCACATACTTAAACAACAAATCAGATGAATCCGACAGCCAGAGCGAAAAGGACCAAATTTAGAGAAGAACGGGTATATGCTTCCGTTGAAGAATTTGTTCAAATGAAAAATGAACTTGCCCGTAAACAGCTGGAAGGCGTCGACCTAAGTTTTCTTAACGAAAGAAAAAAGCCTGAGTAATCATTTCAAATACTCCCCAACATTCTCCTTAGTCACCAACTGAAAAGGAATTAGAACCTCCTTCTCAAACTTCTCTTTCTTAGCCGCTTTCACTGCGGTTTCTATGGCTTTGCCGCCTTGTTCCTGGGCGTTTTGGAAGATTGTGGCGTTTAAGGCGCCCTTTTTTACGGATTGCAATGCGTCGGGAATTGCGTCAACGCTCACTACGATTACTTTGTCTTTCAAACCAGCGGCTTCGAGTGCTTTTACTGCGCCCATGCCCATTTCATCATTATGGGCGAAAACGGCGTTGATTTTTGGGCCAAACGATTGAATCCAGTTTTCCATTAATGACATGGCTTTTGCCCGGTCCCATTCACCGGTTTGCTCAGCAAGGAGCTTCATTCCCGGATTGGTTTTCAATATTTCCTTTGCACCGTTATCTCTTTTGATTTGCGCGGCCTGACCCATAAATCCGTGCATAATGAGCACATTTCCTTTGCCGCCAAGTTTCTCAGCAAGATATTTCATGGCAATCCGGGCAGATTCTGTATCATCGGAACCGACAAATGCAGTTGGTTTTGCGGAAGTTTCGGAATTGACATTGATAATAGGAATGTTAGCGTCCATTGCCAGCTTGACGGCTGGTGAACTCGCCTCCACTTCGCAGGGGTTCATAATGATCGCGTCCACGCCTTGCGCGATGAAACTTTCCACTTGCTCCACCTGCTTCAACGCCGAGCGTTCGGCGTCCACCGTTATCAATTCCACGCCCAGCTCCTTTGCTTTCGCTTCCATTTCGTCACTTACATTGACAATGAATTCGTTTTGCATGCTTAGCATTGTGGCTCCCACAACCAGTTTCTTACCTGAGCCGCTTTCTGAACCTTCGCTTTTTTGAGATTGATTGCAACTTGTAATGGCGAACGATAATGTTGCTATCAGAATATATTTCAATGAATTAACCATTCTATTTTGATTCAATTTTCGAAAACTAACGATCTTTTTTACCCGCACTATCCAGCACCACAGCGCCGATAATGATAATGCCCATTACGACTTGCTGATAATAAGAAGTCACATTCAACAAATCCAGACTATTGCTAATGACACCAATGAGCAGTGCGCCGATCAATGTTCCGGCCATCGTGCCTGTCCCGCCGGAAGTGCTTGTTCCTCCGATGATTGCCGCCGCAATAGCGTCCAGCTCGAATCCTGCACCCGCATTGGGTTGGCCCGTAGTGATCCTGGATGTTAATAATATCCCTCCAACAGCAGAAAGCAGCCCGCAAAGCGTATATACCCACATTTTTACGTTGGTAACGCGGATGCCCGATGCACGTGCGGCTGGCTCGTTCCCGCCCACCGCATACATATAGCGCCCAAGGACAGTTTTATTCAAAATAATAGAGCAAATGATGAACGCAATGATCAGTATAATGATCGGGAATGGGATGCCAAAGACATTTCCGCCGCCGATAAAGTTAAATGAATCTGACAAATTGGAGATAGGTCTGCCTTTGCTTAGAATCAATGCAAGTCCGCGGCCGATGGTCATGGTGCCGAGCGTTACGATGAATGGTGGCACTTTGCTTTTTGTAATAACAAAACCATTGAATGCTCCGAAAAACACACCTGCTCCCAACCCGGCAAACAATGGAACTAATAGTGGATAAGTGTCTGGATGGGCGAACATGGCTGCGGTAACCCCCGCAACGGCAACCATCGAACCAAGCGAAAGATCTATTCCGCCGGTTATGATGACGAAGGTGACGCCAAATGCAAGCAATGCATTGATCGAAACCTGCGTCCCGATGATCATTAAATTGGGAACTGTAAAAAACCTGGGCGTGCTCAATGCCAGTGCCAGGCATATCAATGCAAAGGCTAGAAAAATGCCGTACTGGCCAAAACGTTTAAACCGGAAAGATTTATCCATATTTCATTGGCGATCAGGCGACCGCGTATTTCATAATTAATTCCTGCGTCGCTTCCTGTCTGGAAAGAATTGCTGTTTGTTTTCCTTTGGATAAAACCAAAATCCTGTCGCTCATGCCCAGAATCTCAGGCAGTTCCGAGGAAATCATGATGATGGCTATTCCTTTGTCTGCGAGGTTTCTGATGAGTTTATATATTTCAAATTTTGCCCCGACATCCACACCTCTGGTTGGCTCATCTAAAATGATAATTTCAGGTGAGGCTAATAAAACCTTCCCTATGACCACTTTTTGCTGGTTTCCACCGCTGAGATACGTTACTTTCTGGCTCATATCGGCAGTTTTAATGCGTAAGTCAGCGATTATTTGCTCGGTGGAAGTTCTCTCACTTGTTTTATCAATAAAAATCCCTTTTCGGTGACGGTTCATGCTGGCCAATGTGGTGTTATCCTTCACCGACATGCCGGGAATGAATCCCAAACCCTTACGATCCTCGCTAACATAACCAATGCCGTTTTCAATGGCCTGACGGGGAGTTTTGTTCGTGACTGATTTATTTTTGATCCTGATTTCGCCTCCATCCTGCTTATCCAAGCCGTAAATCACGCGTGCAATTTCGGTTCTCCCTGCGCCCATAAGGCCTGCAAAACCAAGAATTTCTCCTGCATGCACATCGAAATTGATATCGGAGAACTGGCCTTTTTTGCTCAAACCTATCACTGAAAGCGCCAGCTCGCCTCTACTATTATTAGAATCGGGAAACATGTGTTCAATTTCCCGGCCGACCATCATGGAGATTAATGATTGCTTGTCCAGCTCTGCGGCGCTTTTCGTGGCAATGTATCTGCCATCGCGCAGGACGGTTATAGTGTCCGAAATCTTGAAAATCTCGTCCATTTTGTGGGAGATGTAAATGATAGCAACCCCCTTCGCTTTTAAGTCTTTGATGATTTTGAAAAGTGTATCACCTTCCTTGTCCGAAATGGCCGACGTAGGCTCGTCCATAATGATCACTTTTGCATCATTTGAAATCGCTTTTGCAATTTCCACCATTTGCATCTGAGCAACGCTCAAATGATTCATTTTGCCCTCGGGATCAATGGTAACACCCATTTCTTGTAATAGATCCGCCGCTCTTTGATTAACAGCAGCATTATTCAACCAGCCGGAAGTCCAGCCTTTTCTTCCTGAAATTTCCCTTTCTCTTCCCAAAAAAATATTTTGTGCAACAGTCAGCTCGGGAATGATCAGAATTTCCTGGTGAATCATTGAAATGCCCCGCTTCAATGTGTCGCTGACATTGCTGTTTCTTAAATCTGCTCCTTCGAAAATAATTTCTCCCAAATCCGGTGCCATTAGGCCGATCAGGATTTTCATAAAGGTTGATTTCCCTGCGCCGTTTTCTCCCATCAATGCATGGACTTCTCCTCTTTTCAGCTCAAACTGAATGTTATCCAGCGCTTTTACACCGGAAAATGACTTTGTCAGATTTGAGACTTTGAGGATTGGTTCAGACATCGTTCTTGATTAGAAGAAAGCTCCGGCCACATTCTGAATTTTCGGATGTGTGCCGGAGCCTTTGTGTTTTCGTAGGCCTTAGACCTTTCTTAACCTTCCCAGGTTACACCGGTGTCCTTCCAGCTTTTTGATGCGGCTGAATCCAGAACTGCTTCACACACTTTCTGGGTTTCGTAGGCATCTTTAAACGTTGGGCGACAAGGCTCCCCAGTTTGTAGACTTTCGAAAAAGTCGGCTGCCTGGTGGATGAATGAATGTTCGTAACCAATGCTCGTGCCCGGAATCCACCAACGCTTCATATAAGGCTGGTCGCTGTCTGTAACCAGAATCGATCTCCAACCGCGAACAATGGATTCATCGCTGTGGTCGAAAAATTCCAGACGGTTCAGATCATGCAGATCCCAGCGGATCGAAGCATGCTCGCCGTTGATTTCAAATGTATAAAGCGCCTTATGACCGCGGGCATAACGCGTTGATTCAAAAAGACCTAATGAACCATTATCAAAGTGACAGTGGAAAATGCAAGCGTCATCAATGCCCACTTTCTTCACCTCGCCGCTGTCTGAATGCACGCGTTCTTTGATAAATGTCTCTGTAACAGCCGATACATCTTTAATGCCGCCGTTGATCCACATGGCAGTGTCAATGCAATGTGCCAGCAAATCGCCTGTTACGCCGGATCCGGCTGCGTCCACATCCAAGCGCCAAGTTGCAGCGCCGCCTTGCGGTACATCCGGATTGATCGTCCAGTCTTGCAGGAAATTAGCGCGATAATGGAAAATACGACCTAGCTTACCAGAATCAACGATTTGCTTTGCCAACGTTACGGCAGGCACACGACGATAATTATACCAAACTGTGTTTTGAACACCCGCTTTTTCAATGGCGTCCACCATGGTTTTGGCTTCTTCCAATGTCCTTGCCAATGGTTTTTCGCAAAGGATCATCTTACCCGCTGCTGCTGCTGCAATCGCGATTTCAGCGTGCGTGTCATTGGGCGTACAAATGTCTATTGCATCGATATCGTCGCGCTCAATAATCTTTCTCCAATCTGTTTCAATGGATTCATAACCCCATTGTTCCGCAAATGCGCGCACTTTTTCTTCGTTACGAGAGCAAACTGCCTTCAAAACGGGACGATACTCCAATTCGGGGAAGAAGTCACCTATTCTTTTATATCCATTGGAATGCGTCCGGCCCATTAAACCGGTGCCAATTAATGCAATCCTGATTTCTTTTTTATTTGACATATTATTAATTCGAATCGGGTTAAACGATAGGAGAAACAACTTTATCTTCCTGATACCAGCCATGCGCCTGACGCACTTTCACGAGCGCCGCAAGAATGTCATTCCAGGTTTGCTGGTTGGTCATCACCTCGTTCGGGAACATGCAGCCATCCCAGCAAATGTGACGGAATGCCTTGGTAACATTGCCGTTTTCATCCCGCAGCCAATATCCGGCGTCTTTTGTAATGTCCAGTTTCCCGTTTGGATCTGTTGCCAGGCAGTGACGCCCTGTTTTGTCGTGCGAACCTGTTCCATGAACCGTTCCGTCGTTTTGTGCAACGTGGAAATCGAATGTATAAGGCCGCAATTCAGCAGTCATTTTTTTCAAACCTTCTTCCAAAGCAAAGCGGTCGCCCCATTGGAAATCCACAGGCAAAATGCGGTGTTCAGGCGCATTGTAACCCAAAAGATAAAGGAATGTATGTGACATATCGGCCTGGAAACCCATATTCGGGCGATCCACTGCCTTCAACGTGTCGAGCATTGCCTTCCAGCTATGCATCCCGCCCCAGCAGATTTCACCTTCGGCAGCAATTTTTTCACCAAAATCAGCAGCCACGTCACAAGCGCGTCTGAATGTTTCCGCGATTTGCTTCGTGTTTGCAGCAGGATCAGCAGACCAAACTTCGGGCGAAGCGGCTGAGTCAACACGGATTACCCCGCCCTGACGAATGCCGAGGTCACGCAGTTGTTTACCAAAAACGCAAGCCTGACGCACCTGCTCGATAAATGTGTCTTTTGCTTCCTTCGTTCCCATTGCAGAACCAGCCCAAACATTGGCCACAAGACTTCCCACTTCAAGGTTCAGGCCGCTCAGCTTTTCAGCCAGGCGTTCGGCACCGCCGTCCTGGTTCATATAAATGCCAACATGCGGGTCGAAAAGGCCCAGATCAACGCCGTCAAAACGAACGCCGTCCACTTCCGCAGAGGCAGTTTTTTCAAGCATTGTATCAAAAGAAATAATCGGCTCCGAGTCGGAACCTTTACCCACAATCCCAGGCCATGTGGCATTGTGAAGCTTAGGATAATTATTTTCAGGCATGGTTTAAGAATTTATTGGTTAAAGAACAAGGTCAGGATTTCCCGGACCGAAGTGTTTCAGAATTACAATTGGGTCTGTTTTGGAAGGATTGCTGATCACAACGCCCTCTGTCGCAGCTTTTTCACTCACAAAAAACTCATCGTTGGTCAGTTGTCCGTAACGGATCAATGCGGGTGTTTCAATGTCCCATTCTCCGAATTTTCCGTGGCCCTGCATCACTATCATTCCGTATGCGCCACCGTCTTTAATTGTTACGGTTTGCCCAGGGAATACGGTCAGTTCTTTGGCACTGTAAGCTTCGTTCTTGTAGCAAATCCAGTTCTCGCTATATCCTTCCGCTTCCATCTCGGCAACATCTTTCACCGGTTTCGGACGCATGAAATGTTTCTCCATCAAATTAGGATTGACATTCAAATCCCAGTCGATTACTTCCATCAACAAGTCGTAATCGCCAATTCTGTCTTGCGGGGTACCTTTCCAAAGCAGCTCTTCCGGAATGACCGCCTCGTTGACAAGCGATTGATACATGGCGAAAATGTCCGATGCTTTTTGCGGCTCATACGTGCACAAGCTGCCCGGCGCGTGCAGCATGCCAGGAGGCACATCCCAGCCCGTTCCCGGTTCCAGACGAAATGCCTGAGAGTAGTTAGTGATTTTATTGTCACCCTTGGTGAAGTTCATCAGACACTCCTTGATCTGTTCTTTGGAAGTACCGGGAGCAATACCAATGAATGTATAAGGAAAGTCGCCGCCGTGGTTGTTGAGTTGTGGCGGAAAATAGTAGGCTTCCGGCTTTCCATTCTGACCCACCATGGCGGCGTGCTCGTCTCTGTGGTGGATATGGTGCGGAAGCGGGCCCATATTGTCAAAAAACTTGGAATACATCGGCCAGCTTTTGTATTGATCCCAAAGTCTGTTACCAATAATTTCGCCTTTCAGCTCTTCCACCGCATCACGCAATGTGACTTTTTGAACGCCTGACTCATCTTCCAGAACGATTTGGCTCAAACCTTCATTTTCGCCTGTCAGCGGCCCGTTCTCTGCGGGAGTGGTAGAAGATAACCAGCGCTCATCGATACCGCCACGCTCTCCACCCAGTACATAATAATCGTCCGGATGTAATTTGATCCTGCGGCCGGGCACACAGAATGAACGCGGCACCCAAGTCGGCGCCAAACGCAAAATCCCTTTTCCCTGCTCTAATGCCTTTTCGGCTATACTCGAAAGTCCCATTGTTTTTTTGAAAAAATTTGGTTTAGTAAAATTATTAATATCAGCTTTTCATCCGCCTGAGCCTTGCCTTGTCAGCCGGAGCTTCTGCTTTTGTCAGCCTGAGCCTCCTGCTTTTGTCAGCCTGAGCGGAGTCGAAGGCGCGCTACACACGAAGGCGTCTCGCTCGTGCCTTCGACTCCGCTCAGGCTGACAAGGGCAAAAGGCTCAGGCTGACAAAGGGCCCTTATTCATAAAAAGTATTCATCAATCGCTTCCTTCTCGGTCATCACATTCAATTCCAAATCATAGACCTTCGTTTCCTCCGGCTCGATGAAAATCAATGTCTTATCCTCCCTCGCCTGGGCCTGCCCGGATAATGGATGCGTGCTCGGTTCCAGCCCGGTTACATATTCGCCTTTTCCCCAATGTTGCCAGTTGGCCATCCAGGGCAGTTGTTCTTTTTTAAATTTTAGTCCAACCGCCAGGCCGATTTTTTCGTTATAAAGTCCGCAAACGCTGTCGCCGAAAATATCCGCCTCAATCTCAACCAAAGCCACTTCTTCGCCGCTTCCGAGATGATCATCCAATGGTGCGGGGCACTTTTTGAAATCGTTTCCTTCTTTGAAAATCTTTGCATTCTCTTCGCCATGCCTTGGATGCCATTTGCCTCTCCAAAGAATATCAGTGCCTTCGTCAGCCAGCGGCCAGCCGAAGTTGAAATGATACAAAAGCATATGCGGCGAAGGCGTGTTGCCTTTATTGGTCACTTCGTCATGAATGCGGATTCCGGGCTGGCCTAATGTTGCTGAAATGGTCCGTTTCAGTTCCAGACTTGGCCCAAATGGTTTTGTTTCCCTGATTATGCCCGTAATGCTCATTTCCAGCTTTCCAGCTCTTACATCCGGCTGAATGATTGAAACGATTTCTGCGGGTGAATTGCTGATCAAACCGTGCAAGCCTCTGTCTCCAAAACTATCCGACTCTGGCCCGCCTACGTGCGTAAGGCCGCAAGTTGTGAGCAAACCGCCTCCAAATGTCCTTAACCAATCAATTCCTTTATCTGAAAATGGCTGCGGATAAGTGATGCCGCCATGACTCAGCCACGCCAGACTATGCTGATTGTAAAATGCTTCTGCAATGTCCATTGCCCTGTCAATGACCACTTTGAAACGTAGCCCGGCCCCTGTGTTAATCCAGGCGATCCGCGTGCCTCTTCCGGCACCATTGTCCAGGACAGACGTTTCTATTCCGCCTATCTGTACATGATTGCCTACTTTCTCTTTCCAGTCTTGATTTATATGCTCCGCACTTTCCATTTATAATGTCAATTCAAAAATTAAAAAAGGCCGTTATGCCCTTTCCTTAATGTGTTCTCGAAAGAAAATCCCTCACTCTTAAATTAAAATCGTCCGTATTTTCAAAATGAAATGCATGTCCGAGCTTCTCGTAAAGGAATAGCTCTGCATTCGGAATGCCGTTTGCGACCTCTTGTGCCATCCAAACAGGTGTGAAAATGTCTTCTTTTCCTCCGATCACCAATGTGGGTTTTTCTATTTTACCCAAATCAGCGAGCGCATTGTGATTAATGCATGCAGCTGCCTGGCCTTCCAGTCCGTGCAATGGTTGGGGAAATGGATTTACAGCATCTTGTTTTCTGCCCAGTTCAAGTTCTTCGTGCTGTTTTGGATCGTCCCAGGATGCTTTTGAAAAGATCAATAATTGAATGTATAAGCTAAACTCCTCCGGTCTGAACCTGGCTTTGCTGTTCATGATATGCTGGAATAATCCCTTCGCATAAGCGTCACAGCGCGCCCAAGGGCACATTAATACCAATGATCTCACTTTTTTCGGATGCCGGATCGCCAGTTGCTGTGCAATGGTGCTGCCCATGGAACATCCTACCACATGCACATTTTCCAGTTCCAGTGAGTCCAGCAAACCGGCATAATCGTCGGCCATTTGCTCGCTTGTGTATGCGCCTGCTGGCTTGTCTGTTTGTCCTACGCCTCTGTTATCGCCTATGATGCAACGGAAATGCTGTTTCCAATCGGCTACATGCACATTCCAGACTGACCCAGGCGCGGTTATGCCCATGATCAGCAAAAGCGGCTCGCCGGAGCCCCTTTCTTCGTAATACATGTTGATTCCGTTGGTCTTGATCGTCGGCATGGGCGTTTATCTTAATGCTGGTATCAGGTCGTTTTGGATCCAATTGCCGTCATGTGTAGTTACGAAATCGGGATCTTCCAATGCTTCTTTTCCTTCGTCTTCACAAATGATCCAGCCGCTGTAACCAATATCTTTCAACCACTGCGTTACGCCGAGGAGGTCCACTTTCCCCTTGCCCATTAATGTAAATTCGGGGTTTCCATCCCAATCCTTGAAATGGACGTGGTTAATAAGTGACTGATATTCCTTCATTTTGGCCAAAGGATCCATGTCGCCGTTGATAATGTGGCCTACATCGGGCGTCCAGCCGGTAACCGATGCGTCCAGTCCTTCGAGGACGATTTTATAATCTTCGGCTGTGCGGATAATGGAGGTGTGCGGTGAATTAGGATGGTAACTGCAAGGAATGCCTTTTTCGGCGGCGCGTTTTGAAACGGTGTTTACAATGTTAACAAGGCGTTTTTGTCGCTCTGCCAGGTCGTGACGACCTGTTGGGATTTGCACGGTGTTTAAAACTGCGCCTGGAAAACGTTGCAAGACTTTGATCGCATGATCGGCCACTTCGCGCTCGCGTTCGGTTTCCTCAGCCTCATTCCAGTCCAATGCAAGCGCTAATGCTGCCAGCTCAATGCCCTGTTCATCCAACTTTGCTTCCAGCTTATCGGGATCGATCAAATCGCCCATCCAGGTAAAAATGGGCTGAATTCCCGTGAATCCGGCTTTGGCGATGACTTCAATCATGTGACCAAGCCGGCCTTGATGCGTTTGACCGTTGTTGCTCATAAACCAGGTGTAAACCTCTGATCCGCAGCGAAATGGAAGTGTTTGAGACATTAAATGCTTTAATTAATTTATCAGATCAAAAAATTACTTTGTCTTCTTTTTGACGATCTCGCCGGGCATAATGAGCGAATCCCAGCCTGCCAGATCCGATGGTTTGACATTGGCCTTATAACCGCTGAAATTGAAAGTTGTGGGTTTGTAAGGTCCTACAAATGCAATGTCGTTATTGGGCTTAATTTCTGTTTCCATGCCCATGGCCCAAAAAGCTGCATTCAGCGCCATCCGGCGGAAGCCTTCATTCAGCAAATCCTCCGATGCGCCATGTGTGGTTGTGAACGAGCGTCCTTTTTTGCCGTTTTCAACCTGGTAATCCTTAATCCAGGCAACCGGAAGCATTTCTTTCGTTTTGTCAGGCTCGGAAGTTGCAGTCATGCCATTTAACACCTCGCCTTTTGCGAGGACAGTTCCCTTAGGCTCGGCCGTGTAACCGCCGGACTGCACCCACATATCTTTCACGCCGCGCATGATCGGATGCTCGGCTTGTGATTTTTCAATAATGATTTTGGACGATTGCTGGTGGTTGGTGCCGTAATGGGAAACCCAGGTTTCACCGAGCACATACTCGCCGAAACCGTCTTTCCAGTCGGTCTTTTCACCTTTGTAATCCCAGCCGTAATGTGCCCATTTAGGATTGTTTTTAATGTCAAAAGCGTGCGTAGACGTCCTGAATGCGACAATAGGCCCGCCTCTTTTCACATAATCATCGATATGCTGCATTTCTGCATCGGGAAAATGGGCGAAGCGCATGAACATGACCAGCAGATCGGCCTTATCCAGGATATCAAGGCCTTTGATGTTGGAACCACCCGGAAAAATGTTGCCTGCTGAGTCCAGCGCATATACGACCGTGCAGTTGAAACCGTAACGTTTAGCTAAGATCCTTGCTAATGCTGGCAGTGATTCTTCGCCTCTGTATTCGTGGTCGGTGGCGATGAAAACGATGTTTTTACCAACGCCCGGTCCCTTATCACCTTTGTAAACGACGCGATATTTGCCGGCGTCATCGCCTTGCGCGCTGGCCTGAACCGATATAAAACTGAATATTAATGTGGCAAAGCTGATGAACAGCAATGATTTCAAGGTTTTTTGCATGGGTCAGGAATGATGTTGGTTTGCTTAAAGACCGTGTTTCAGGCTCATTTCGCGGATGAATTTGTAGCCATTCTCAGCAATGTCCCACGGATCTGAAAATTCGCGCCAGACTCCGATTGCATTTGCAAAATCCGGGTCATTCCTTGAAAATGCTTCAATCGTAAGCCAGCCCTGATATTTAATTGCTGCCAAGGAAGAAAACGCATCATCCCAAAGCACCTGTCCGTCACCCGGCGTTCCGCGATCGTTTTCGCTAATATGAACGTGAGCCAAAACGGGTGCTATGGTCTGCAATGCTGTCGAATATTTTTTCTCTTCAATGTTGGAATGATGTGTGTCAAACATCGCCCGCACATGGGGATGGTTTGCGGCTTTAACGAGTTTGAGCAGCTGCTCCATGGTGTTGCACAAATAGCATTCAAAACGGTTCAATGCTTCCAATGCGAATGTAATGTTGGCTTGTGCGGCATAATCCGCGGCGGCATGCAAAACTTCTCCAGCCAATGCATATTCCTGATCCAACGCAGGCCGATTGACAAAAACCGTATGCGCAGAATGAAAAGGTCCGCAGATTATTTTTGCATTCAGGTCATGTGCGCGATCGACAGCCCATTTGATTTTATCCAAAGCTTTTTGCCTCACTTCCACCGATTCGCTCACGGGATTTTCATCCGCGCCGAGGGTCATTACGGCTGTGGTTTCCAAACCAATGTCTTTGGTATAATTTCCAACACGTTGGTAAGCAGCAGATTCCTGAGGGCCTAAATAAAATTCCGCTCCGTCGTAACCGATTCCTTTCAACCGGTCTAAAATGGGAAAAAGATCATCAGAAACCGCCGCCGTCCAGGCAAGCACATTAAATCCTATTTTATTCATTTTACTGTAATTCTTGCCATTGCCGGCATTCACGCTATTGTTTGATTCTCAAATCTTTGTATTCCACTTTCATAGGCGGGCCCACGTGAACCTGTACGCCAAGCAATCCGCTTTTTTTACCATTAACCGTATCATTATCAGTAACGTCACTCATCAATACGCCGTTAATATAATGTTGCAGACGGTTCCCTTTGGCGATAATGTGGAATTCGTTCCAGTCTTCGCTTTTGATCAAAGTCTTTAATGAATCCGAGCTTCCTAATGAACCGGTTACTTCCAGACCTGTCCAGGCATTGCCCTTCACACCTGCACGAACGGCCTCCGGCGTATTTTCTCCTTTGTAAGGCTTGATCGTTGTTTTCTGACCGCGATATGCAAGCGTTGTTCTTTTGCGCTCTTCATAATTCTGGCCGGTATAATTGTTTTTTCCGTCGATATCAGCCTGGTAACCTTTGAGCGCAAAAGGAACGTCTGTTAGTTGCTCGCTTCTGTAATTTACTCCTGAATTACCGGCAGTCGCAATTTTTACCGAACCTTTCAATTCAAAATCTGCTGGCTCGCCGCCCTTCCAGATGATGAAAGAATTTGTTTTCAAAAGGGTTTCCGGTGTGATTTCTCCTACAAGATTTCCGTTTTCAACTCTCCAGTATTTCGGATCTCCATCCCAGCCCTTTAATGATTTGCCATCAAAAATGGATACATAGCCTTTTTCTTTCTTCTGGGCTACGCATGAAATCTGGCTTCCGATGGTCAATAAAACGGCCAGGATAAGTCCGGCGCTGATAAATCTGGAATTCATTTGGATTGTATTTATAGGTTTAGTGACTTCTGAAACAATGGCTTCCCTTACAACAACGGCAATTTTTACTTAACTACTCTTAAAAAAGCAGAAAATAATATCCAAAAATTCCTAAAAATATCCGTCACACTATCCTGTACTAACCTGCATGGCACACAAAAAAGGCGGGAAAGCCTAAGCTCTCCCGCCACATCACAACCACTCTACACAACCAAAATCACAAAACTCAATTCATTAAGGCATCAAAACTTTGTCAACTACGTGGATCACACCATTGGATTGGTAAACGTCCGCGATCGTTACTTTGCCTTTGTTACCTTTTGCATCTGTCACGATAAGGTCTTTTCCGTCCATAGAAAAAGTAAGCTCAGCTCCCTGAACCGTTTTTGCCATTGCTTTTCCGTTGCCGTCTTTAATCATTTTAGCAACTGATTTAGAATCAACTTTTCCAGGAATAACGTGGTAAGTCAAAACCGATGTCAATGTTGCTTTGTTTTCTGGTTTCAACAGATTATCAACCGTTCCTGCCGGAAGCGCTGCAAATGCTGCATTTACCGGTGCGAATACGGTGAAAGGACCTGCGCCAGATAATGTTTCTACCAATCCGGCTGCTTTTACAGCTGCAACCAATGTGGTGTGGTCTTTTGAATTAACTGCGTTTTCAATAATGTTCTTAGAAGGATACATTTCTGCTCCGCCTACCATTACTGTTTTTTCCTGCGCAAATGCACTAAATGCAGTCATTAAAGCCACTGCAAAAAAGCTTGTAATTTTCATCGACGTTTTCATAGGTATCAAGTTCGTTTTATTTACCTGATATACGACTTTGAATTTTCGATAGATCGATGAAGCTAAAATAATCTTATACAATTGCGGACATCCACGAGCCTCGGTGCTCAGGGAAGCGGGTCGCCCGGGGTTTTCGTTTTAGGATCGTAAACCGCCACACCTACGCGCGAGTCAGCGCAGCCATAGTATAGGAGCCATTTGTTTTTGAAATAGACCATTCCTTCAATGAAAACGGTTCCTGCCACATACTGTCCACTTTTTTCAAATGATTCCATAGGACGGAAGAAGGGAACGTCCAGTCTCGCCAGCACTTTGGAAGGATCATTTTTATCAAATAAAACCTGTCCGGCGCAGTAACTGTTGGGTGTAAAACGCTTGTCGCCGTCTTCACCCTTGTCGTTTTTACCATTATATAAAAGCACAATTCCTTTTTCGGTAACAATGGCTGGTGGGCCGCATTCTGTTAAGTTACTGTCAAAAAAGCCTTTTCTCGGAGAAATCAGATTAACCAGATTTTCGTTTTTATCTACAAGCGGCGTCCAGTTGATGAGGTCGGTAGACGAAGCGAGGTTAACATTTGCCTCGCCGAAATAGAGCCAGTATTTACCATTTATTTTTGCAATAACCTGCTTGTCACCAACGAGTTTCGTAATAATAGATCCTGATTTTGACCAGATTTCGTTGAACTTCCCATTAAAAGCTTTAGAAAATGCCGGGCCATGTTTTTCCCATTTTAATAAATCCCTGGAAGTTGCAATCCCAAGCCGAGCTTTGTCCTGGTTCCACTGTGTGTAAATGATCACATATAAGCCGTCTTCTGTCACAGCAACGCGCGGATCTTCACAACCACCCGGCCATTCGTTCTTTTTCTGGCCGTCTTCTGCGGGATATAAAACGGGTTCTTTGCGTCTCTTGAATGTGATTCCGTCTTCACTTTCTGCATAACCAAGGCGTGATGTCCGTTTTCCGATGGCCCGGCCTGCCTTGTCTTCTGCACGATAAAGCACTACGATTTTTCCGTCCTTTATTGTTGCAGCGGGGTTAAAAGTATCATTGGATTCCCAATCGACCTGTCTTTTGTTCATTGGACAAAAAAACGTGGTGGTCGAATCTGGCGAAATAACGGGGTTAACACCAGCCGGTCGCTGGAAACCGCCGAATGTCCAGTCGGGAAGCTTGTTTTCCGTTTGGGCAAATGCAACTCCCGCAAGCATTGTCAGCGTGAGTGCGAGGCCGGTAAATATTTTTTTCATGGATAAGATGGGTTAAAAAAAATCCGACTCGATCGAATCGAGCCGGATTATACAAACTTTTCTTAAAATTACCTTATCTTATTTGTTAGCCACAAGGTTCACGTCCAATGTAAAATCATTGTCGATCGCCTTGTCTCCCAGGTTTTCGAAGAAGTTAGCCGAACGGAATTTGATGTCATACTTGGTACGGTCCACCGTTACTTTGGCAACAGCCGTTACTTTTTTAGCATCAGCCTTCACTGTTGCAGGGAATTTAACCTCCTGCGTAATTCCTTTGATGGTCAATTTGCCTACAACATCGTAAGCATCACCGCCTTTTGGTGTAACAGACGAAATAACCAACTTAGCCTGAGGATGTTTTTCAACTGAGAAAAAGTCATCGCTTTTCAAGTGGCCGGTTAGTTTTCCGTTCATTTCTTTGTCGGTAACATCTGTAACAACCAATGATTTCACGTCAGCTACAAATGTTCCACCTTTCAGTTTGTCGCCTTCTACGATCAAGGATCCGCTTTCAACAGGCACCGAGCCTGCATGCGTTCCTGTTACTTTTTTAGCGCCCCAGGTTATTGTACTGCTTTTTGTGTCTACTGCAAGTGTTTTGTCAGCAGCTTTTTTATCAGGGCCAGCCATTGCAGCGGCATTGAACAGCAAACCAGCAAAAACGAAAACAAACATTTTTTTCATAGTCATTCGATTGTTAAGTGTAAAAATTAGTTTTGTAAGATAAGAAGATATAGTAAAATTTTATTCAGCAAGTTTTACTCCACTCAGGCTTTCCAGAATCTCCTTACCCTCTTCCCAATCTTCCAGACCTGAAACCGCATTTATATGTCCTTTTTTGCCCACATTTATAAAATCACTGCCCCAGTGTCCGGCAAATGCCTTTGATCTGCCAATGGTTGCATAAATGTCGTTGGTGCTCGCTACTACGACCGATTTAAAGACAAAAGGTTTAACGGGGATAGGCGTAAAGCCTATAACAAAATTTAATCGCTTGGACATTTCCGCATCCGCAGGAGCAACTAACAATGCCCCTTTAATATGCTCAGAATTAAATTGGTGCGCCCAATGTGCGATTGTGATACAGCCAAGGCTGTGTCCGATTAAAACGGTCGGGCCGGTTAAATTATTTATCTGGGTTTGAAGTTGGTTCACCCAATCCTCTTTAATCGGCCAGTCCCAGTTTTGCTGCTGCACTCTGCTAAAACGCTGCGGATATTGCCTTTCCCAAATGGTCTGCCAATGTTGCGGCCCCGAGCTCGCCAATCCTGGAACAGTTAAAAAATGCATATTCAATACAGAAAAGTCTTTTACCCAATATTAAATTTTATCCTTAACACAGCGAAATCCAAGATTATTGCTGCCACTGGTCACCTCGCCTTTTCCACGGCTTCCGGCTTTGTAACGAATGCAATAATCGTCGCTGCAAAGGAATGACCCGCCACGCTGAACGCGCTTCACTGCACCCGGTTCATCGGGATCATAACTATCCGAAGGTCCTTTGGGATTATCCTTCGCACTTTTCTGATAATAATCCGGGCGATATAAGTCTTCGCACCATTCCCAAACATTGCCGTCCATATCGTACAAACCATATGGATTTGCTGGAAATGTTTCTACCGGTGCTGCTGTCAGGAAGCCGTCCTCTTTAGTGTTTTTATCAGGAAAACTTCCCTGGTAAATGTTTGCCACCCATTTGTTCCCGGGCTTTAATTCGTCGCCCCAATAATATGTATGATTGCCTTTTCCTCCTTGCGCGGCAAATTCCCATTCGGCTTCGGTAGGAAGCCTTTTTCCGGCCCACTTGGCATAAGCTGCCGCATCTTCATAAGATACGTGGGTTACCGGATAATTTTCACGCCCTTTGATCGAGGATGACGGCCCTTCGGGGTGCGCCCAGCTTGCGCCGGCAACGTAATTCCACCATTGCAAAGGGTTATCCAAAGAAACGCGTGTGGGCGTAGGCGTGAAAACCGCTGATCCGGGAACGAGCTTATCGGCTGGAACACCAGGATAATCAGCCGGATTTAATGGTCTTTCTGCCACGGTTTTATAATTAGTTGCTTTCACAAAAGCGGCATATTCCGCATTGGTTACTTCATGCTTATCCATATAAAAGCCATTCACATTCACCTCATGCATCGGGCGCGAATCCGGAAACTCGTCTGACCCCATCAGGAACTTACCACCACTAATCCACGCCATTCCGGTTGTGTCGCCCTTCCCCTCGGTGATGTAACTCGCATTTTTGATCGCTGAAGCCCTCGACGGGATGCCATCCGCAATACAATGCGCAAGACTATCGGCTTTCCGTTCTTCGGCAGTCTGCTTTTTATCGCAACTGGTCGCAGCAAGGGCTGTTATTCCAATGAAAAAACTAATCTTAATGGTCTGCAAAAAATTCATGTCTGACTTATTTAACCCGCTCTGCTGTAATGTTATTCATTTTAAATACATCCTTTAAAACCTGCCTTGCCGCATGATGTCCGCACATTCCGTGCACGCCACCACCCGGAGGGGTTGAGGACGAACACAGGTAAATACCCTCGGCAGCAGTCCGGTATGGCGAAATCTGTAATGTGGGCCGGGAATATAACTGCCAAATATCCTGTATGCCGCCATTAATGTCGCCGCCAATGTAGTTGGGATTATAGGCTTCCATCTGCGCCGTATTCATGGTGTGCTTGTCTATAATAATGTCCCGAAAACCCGGCGCAAAACGCTCCACCTGATTTTCAATAATGGTGGTCATATCCTTGTCCGAACCGTTTGGAACGTGGCAATAAGCCCATGCTGACTGCTTTCCAGCAGGCACGCGTCCGGGATCGAACAGACTTTGCTGCGCCAGCAACACGAAAGGTTTTTCTACATGCTTTCCATTGTGCAAGCTTTTTTCACCATGTGCTATTTCTTCAAATGTGTTTCCCAAATGTACGGTTCCGGCTTTTCTGCAAGCTCCTGCCGTGAAAGGGATCGGCTCTTCCAGGGCCCAGTCTATTTTAAAAACGCCCATCCCCTGCCGATATTTTTCCAAACGTCTGCGATAGGAAGCATTCAATTTATTCCCGGCAATGCGCAAAAGTTGCTTCGGTGTGACATCCAGCAAAACGGCTTTCGAATCCGGCAGGTCGTCAAGTGATTTCACCTCGAAATCCGTGTGTATTTCACCGCCAATGGATAAAAAATAATTGGCTAATGCATTCGCTATGGACTGACTTCCGCCTTTTGGAATCGGCCATCCTGCAAGGTGCGCGCCTGCCATCAACATGATCCCGAATGCGGACGTGGCAATGTTCTGCAAAGGCTGGATCGCATGCGCCGCCATTCCCGCCCAAAGCCCCCTGGCCTCTCTCGTTTTAAAAAATTTACGGGTCCAGGTCGCAGGCGGGAGTGCTTTTATTCCAAATTTCGCCAGATCGATCGGGTGCTTCGGCCACCTCAGTGGGCCCAGCAGGTCGGGAAGCAAGCCCGGCAAATCCGCTAATAAAGGCTGCATGAAGTTGAGGTAGGCTTTTTTATCAATCCCTAACCCTTCCGCGGTTGCCTTCACGGACTCGTGCAAAACGGCTGCTTTGCCATCATCGAACGGATGCGCTGCCGCATATTCCGGCTGGATCATTTCCAGACCGTAATTCTTCAATGGTAATGTTTTAAAAAACGGCGACAGCACTGCCATCGGATGCACTGCCGAACAAACATCGTGTACAAACCCTGGAAGCGTCAGTTCCGATGATCGCATGCCTCCGCCAATGGTTGATCTGGCTTCGACGATCAAAACAGAAAGTCCTGCTTCCTGCAATGTGACAGCCGCCGCCAGGCCATTCGGACCGGCTCCTACCACAATTGCATCGTATGCTTTCTTGTACACAATCCTTTTTAATTAAATGCTTTTGGCCCCGGCCAATATTTTCAGTGCTTCATCATCCTTATATTCCTTCATCAGTGCTTTCAGTTTTTCTTTCAGGTCGGCTGTGATCTTTTCGGTGCCGGGCGTGCCGTAAATGTTTGAGCCTTCCTTGGGATCTTTTTCAAGGTCAAACAATTCCCAGGAATCAGCGCCTCCGTAAAAATAAGCCAGCTTGTATCTGCTTGTACGCAAGCCGAAATGCGGATAAACATGGTGCGGCTCGGGAAATTCGTAATAATGATAGTATGCTTCCTTACGCCAGGGCGCTTTCGCGGTCTGATCGTCCTTTAATAATGGTAAAAATGATTTCCCCTGGATATCGGATGGAATTTTTGCACCGGCAATGTTCAGCACAGTAGGAGCCCAGTCCACATTTACAATCAGGTCTTCCACTTTTTTCCCGGGCTTAATAACCCCTGGATAGCGGATCACAAATGGCGTTTTCAAAGATTCTTCGTAAATAAAACGTTTATCAAACCAGCCATGCTCTCCCAGGTAAAATCCCTGGTCCGACGCATAGATGACAACCGTGTTCTTTGACAAACCCGATTTATCCAGATAGTCCAGCAGCTTGCCAATGTTCCTGTCCAGCGAGTTGGCAACGGAGAAATAGTCGCGCAGATAGCGCTGATATTTCCATTCGGTTAATGCTTTACCAGTCAGCTTTTTATCAGCTACTTCTTTTCCAACTTTGTCATAATATGCCTTGAAAACCTTTTTCTGCTCGGGCGTGAAGCGCTTATATGCGCCGTCTTTTTCGTAATCCACATCCACTTTAAGGTCTTGTCTCAACCGCATGGTTTTTTCAATGCTCATATCCTGTTGCATAGCCGCAGTCCTGCCCTTGTAATCATCATAAAAATTTGAAGGAAGGGGGAATGTAACATTGTCATAAGCACCCAGGTCCTGCAAGTCGGGCAGCCATTCACGGTGGGTAGCTTTATGCCCAACAATCAGGAAAAATGGCTTGGTATTTTCCCGTTTTTCAAGCCAGTCGACCGAAAATTTGGTGATCAGATCGGAAACATAACCTGTATAATGGGTGGTGTCGTTAGGCTGGCCGACAAAATCAGGATTGTAATAGCTTCCCTGGTCAGGCAGCACATTCCAATAGTCAAACCCCGCAGGCAGGCTGTTCAGGTGCATTTTTCCGATCCAGGCCGTTTGATAACCGCTTTGCTGTAACGTTTTGGATAGTAAAGTCTGATTCGTATCAAACCTGGTCCTGTCGTTCCTTTTATAACCATTCGTATGGCTGTATTTTCCGGTGAGCAATGTTGCTCGGCTCGGCCCGCAGATGGAATTTGTTACGATATTGTTGGTCAGCAACGCGCCTTCGCGTGCAATGCGGTCAATGTTGGGTGTTTTAACCAATTTATTTCCATATGCGCCTATGCCTTGATAAGCATGGTCATCGGAAAAAATAAAGATAATGTTAGGTCGGGCTGCGGTTTGTGCAACTGATATGCCACATGCGCCCGCAATGACTAACAAGCTTAACAGGGAACGGAACAGGGAAAAATTCTTACGCATCAGGAATACTCTATAAGATTGGTAGACAAAATAAGCTTATCCGAGAGGATTTAACAAATGTTTCTTTTATTACTTAGAAAAAATGCCGTTAAAGTGCCTTCCAGCGTTACAAATTCAGGATTTCTTTTGATTATTCAATGGTTTGGGCACAAAAAAGCCGGAAACCCAATGCGGGTTCCCGGCTCATCAAACTATACTCAAACGAATATTATTTCATCTTATCTTTAATGCCTTGCGCCATTTCCAGATGGTGTTTCAGCGTTGGTACTTTTCCAGCTGCCCACGCTTTTACCTCTGCATCTTTGGCATCACTTGCAGCTTCTTCAAACTCGCTGATGTCCTCTTTATGGTCATCTACCATGAAAGAAATATAGTCTTTATCGAACTCAGCGCCTTTTTTCTTAGACAGATCGTCAATTTTTTTCTGCTTATCATCACTTACAGACATTGGCAAAGTAATATTTTTTTGCTGTGCAAGTGCTTTCAACTCTTCATTGGCCTTACCATGCTCTGTTGCCATGTCCTTACCAAATTTTTTCACATCTGCGCTCGCAGCATTGGTTTGGGCAAGTTCACCCAGTTGCACTTCCAGCATACCACCATCGGCGGCTGCAACGGCAAATTCTGAATCATCTTCCAGTTTGGTATCGTCAAGTTTCGCGTCGTTTTGCTCCTCAGCTACTTCTTTGCTATCTTCAGTTTTAGTATTGTTGCAAGCAGCGAATGTCAGCATCGCGGCAAACAGCATTCCGGTTAATGTTATCTTTTTCATAATCAATTTCATTTTTTTGTGATAATGCTCAGATATGTTAAAATACTGTGCCAAACGGGTGTTGGGAACAGAAGAGTCGAAAAGACTTATTACAGGATGGAACAATTTTTGAATGCTGATTAGGTTTTAAGAACTTCATGTTACATCTATGAGCGAAATGCATAGTTTTCATTCCGATCAAGAGTCATTTATCCAAAATTTAAGGAAGCAGACAGCAGTTAGCCACAAACACCTGGAGGAGAATTATTTGTCCAAAATGATTCTCAATGAACAGGTTACCTTGATTGACTATCAAAACTATTTGTCAGCATTGTACGGCGTGACCTTGGGCTGTGAAAATTCTGTATTTCCTCATATTCAAGATATCATAACGGATCTGAACCAGCGTTATCGCTCCCAGTTCATTGCGCAGGATCTTTTGACTACCGGTTTCACCCAACATCAGATAGAAGCATTGCCCGTTTATACTTTTACGTTTTCATCAGTTGCGGGGCATTTAGGAGCCATGTATGTGTTGGAAGGTTCGCTTTTGGGAGGCCGGTTCTTATATAAACACATTAACCAAACGCTGGGGCTCAATGCAGAAAACGGATGTTCCTATTTCTGGGGCTATGGTGAGCAAACTGGCTTGATGTGGAAAGCCTTCATCTCGTCTCTTAACCGATTCGCAATGGAAACAGGACAAAGCGCGGAAATAATACAGGGCGCGGTTAACACATTTACGATCATAGACAATTGGCTTGACGAAGCAATAATTGATAAGTACGAATGAACATTAAGAACATAGTGAACCGCGATCTTGTCAATCTGACAAACTGCGAAAGCGAACCCATCCATATACCAGGAAGCATACAACCGCAAGGCTTTATGCTGGGCGTGAACAGGCGTACTTATATCATTGACTTTTGCAGTGAAAACTGCGCGGAGTACATGGGCATTGCTCCGCAAATGATCCTTGGAAAAACATTGGCCGATATTTTCTCTGCTGAGGAGTCCGACGGTTTTAAGGAATATGCATCAGCAGAATACATTGACTCTGCCAAACCGTATGTTTTCTCGGTGGACAATATTTCCTACAACACCACTGTACACACGAGCAACGAAACACTGATCCTTGAATTAGAGCCATTTCCGGATGGCGCCATTAATCTGCCCAATCTATATAACCAGACGCGGACATTCGTGTCCATTATGGAGAAAACCAGCTATTTACCTGAACTCTGCCAGGAAATAGCCAATCAAACGCGTGAGATCACCGGTTACGACCGCGTCATGATCTATAAGTTTGATCCTACCTACAACGGTGAAGTAATCGCGGAGAGCAAGCGGGAAGACCTTGATTCCTTTGCCGGACAAAAATACCCGCATACAGACATTCCCGTTCAAGCCAGAGAACTCTATATCCGTAACCCGCTGCGGATGATCGCTGACATTAACTACACGCCTGTCCCGATCCTGACCCTGGACGACGCGAGCGAGAAAACCAACAAATCACTGGACCTTAGCCTCTCTATCCTGCGGAGCGTTTCGCCTATCCACGTCGAATATTTAAAAAACATGGGCGTTGGGGCAACACTGACCATTTCTCTTTTGCAAAATCAGAAATTGTGGGGTTTGATTGCCTGCCATCATTACTCTCCGAAAATATTGCCCCATTACACGAGGCTTTCTGCATTGCTTCAGGGACATTTTCTTACTTCACAAATTGCTGTAAGAGAAGTGGCGGAAGAGTTCGAAGTAAGCCAGAAAGTAGATAAGTCGTTGGTGGAATTGCTGTCCAAGCTCCACAAAAACGAAAATTTTATTGAGGAATATCACCATGATAATTCGCTGCTGCAATTGGCGAATGCAACGGGAGCAGCCATTTTTTTGAATAACAAACTTTACAAAAACGGCATCACACCAGCAGATGAGCCATTGATTTCCCTATTCCATTTTCTGGCTGATAATTTTAAAACGCAAGGGTTGGTTACGCATTGCCTGAGCGATCATTACCCGGAAGGCCATGCCATTTCACAGCAGGCTGCCGGCATTATTTATCATGCATTGTCCGGAAATTCGGACGGGATAATCTGGATGCGGCAGGAGAAGGTTGAGACAATAAACTGGGGCGGAAACCCTGACAAGGCAATGTTGCCTAATGAAGACGGTCTGCGCCTTTCGCCCAGAAAATCTTTTGAGCTTTGGATGCAGGTGGTGAAGTACCAGAGTGCCCCCTGGCGTAAATCCGAAATTAATGTAGCCTCCGGATTTTCCTACGCATTGCAAAAGCATATTAATTACCGGGTGATCCAAACCCAGGAGGATGCAAACCGCGTCCTGAATGAAGAACTGAAAACCGCTAATCAGGAACTTGCCAACCTCAATTGGATCAGCACGCACGATTTGAAGGAACCATTGAGAAAGATCCAGATTTTCGCGTCGAAGGTGCTCGACCGGGAAGACCCGGATCTGTCTGCGCAGGTGAAGGATTCTGTTGGACGCATGCGTCTGGCGGCGGAGAAAATGCAAAACCTTATTGAAGATATTCTTGCTTACTCCAAAGCGGGAAACATGGAAAAGGTCTTCGAAGAAATGGACCTGAATGTTATTCTGAAGGATGTTTTGCGCGAGTTGCAGGATAATATAGAGGAACGGCATGTGACCATTCATGCGCAGGGACTGCCTGCAGTAAAGGTTATCCCTTTCCAGGTTCACCAACTGTTCCTGAACCTGCTCAGCAATGCCATCAAGTTCACCGATCCCGACACAGCCCCCGACATTGACATTAAAGTGAATATTGTTGACGGCAGCGCGGTCAATGAAATTATTTCTCCGCTTCAAAAATTTTACGGCATTTCTTTCAAAGACAATGGCATAGGATTCGATGAAGAATACGAGACCAGGATCTTCGACGTTTTTCAGCGACTTCATCCGGCGCACAAATATCCCGGAACCGGCATAGGCCTGGCTATTTGCAAGAAAATTGCGGAAAACCATAAAGGATTCATCACCGTGCGTTCCAAGCCCGGAAGTGGTTCGACCTTCACATTGTTTCTCCCTGTAAGCCGTTGATATGCTCATAGCAAGGATTCAAATTGAGTAGAATGTTCCTCATCGGCAGATGAATAAGCTTCCTGTTTCGGCTGGTATTACTTTAATAGTGAGTCGAAATATAGTTTAACAGTACAAATCTATGTCGGTAGCCGTAGCAGTTGGAACGTTGACAGAAGCGCCCGTCATCACTGCCAAACAATTTAAAAAATTAAGAAAGGACCCTGCACTTACAGCCGCTGCTGCGGGTCTTAATTACATCCAATCCGGTAATGCCCCTGGTTTTCTCAGGAAAGGCAAAGCGCCGCGATTTTATTACCTTGATACACTAGGGATCAGGGTAAAAGACAAAGCTCAGATCAAAAGGATCAAGAGCCTGGTGCTGCCCCCTGCCTGGCGGGAAGTATGGATCAGCGAGGACCCGGACACGCATCTTCAAGCGACCGGAATCGACGAAGCGGGCAGAAAGCAATATCGCTATCACCCGCATTGGAACCTGATCCGCAACCAGACAAAATATTATCGCCTTCTGACATTCTCGGACGCCCTTCCACAGCTTAGGGAGCAGGTGGAGCATGATTTGCGCAAGCATAGTTTTGATCTTGACAAATCCATTGCTCTGGTCATCAAGATTATGGACAAAACCTGTATACGGGTGGGAAATCAGCGTTATAAATTAAAGCATGGCTCCTCAGGAATCACCACGCTGGACGCGCGTTGCGCCAGTGTGAAAGGCAACACAATCCGATTTATGTTTACGGGAAAAAAAGGCATCAAACAGGACATTACATTAAGGGACACGCAGTTGGCCAGATTGGTAAAGCAATACAAGGAAATGCCAGGAAAGCGGCTGTTCCAATACACGCAGGAAAATGGATCCCGATGTTCGCTGAATGCGCATCAAGTAAATGATTATATCCGAAAATATACCGGATCCAATTTCTCCGCAAAGGATTTTCGGACCTGGATGGGCACCGTAACTGCATTCGAATATCTGAGCCATCAGGAAAAATATGAGACGCAGCGGCAGTTGACACGGACATTGAATACGTGTTTAGACGTGGTGGCGGCACATTTGGGAAATACCCGGACTGTTTGTAAAAAATATTATGTGCATCCCGCGGTTTTCCGTGCTTATGAAAACGGAAAGATCCAGCGGTTCCTCAATAAACAGGTGGAAGAGATCAAACTTTTCACAGACAGCGAGCAACACGTAAAGTCTTTACTCGCACATCAGGTCTAGACTTGGAGGAATAGCGTATATATAACACTATGCGATATATTCTTATCCTTGCTTTTTTGTGTGTTCAAAAACCTGCTCTGGCGCAGCGGATCGATCAAACTGCTTTATTTAGAAATGTTGCAGGCGATAAATATGTCAGGCTGCATTACGACAATGATTTTTTTGCCAAAAGCGATTATTATTACACCCAGGGTTACAGTTTTGAATTAATTACACCGGGTTTAAGAAAAAATCCACTGAACAAACTTCTCTTACGTACGGGCCGGTCCATGCAATATGGACTGGCTTTTGAACATTACGGCTTCACCCCTACCAGCATTTCAAGTGATGCCATTTTATACAATGATCGCCCTTTTGCCGGATGCATCATGCTAAAATCATTTCGTATTTCAGTTGATACGCTTAAAAAAACACGATTGGTTGCTATCCTGAGCACCGGAATGATAGGCCCCGTAGCTTTTGCCGGAAAAATGCAGACGAAAATTCACGAATGGACAGGCGACCGAGATCCGAGAGGCTGGCAAAATCAGATTAAAAATGATTTGATCATCAATTATGCAGTCCAGTTTCAGAAACAGGTTTTCAATTACAAAAATCACGTCGCACTCAATACTGAAACCCAAATGCAAATGGGCACATTAACTAACAAAGCGCAGGCGGGATTAACAGTGAGGCTCGGAAAGTTTTATTCTCCATTTGACAATGCGCCTGTAAAATTAACCCGGAAACTTCAATGCTACATTTACAATCAGCCACTTATTGGATTCAATGCATATGACGCCACATTACAGGGCGGCTTGTTCTCCACAAATAGTCCCTACAAATTGAGATCGTCTCAAATTAACAGAGTGACGTTTCAGGACAATTTCGGTTTGGTTGTGCAGTACTGGCGCATTTATCTGGAATATTATCAGTCCTTTCTTACCAGAGAATTCCACACCGGAATGGACCACCGCTGGGGAGGGGTTAAAGTTGGTATCGCCTTGTAATCCGTGCAAAAAGAACTACATATACGTTCAGTTCGGAATCTTTAAGCAGTCCTTTTAATCCAAATTGGCTGATGGCACAGCATTTTTAGACTGGTCTTTAATATTGAATAAACTTATCACAAACTCAAAATAGGCATAGTTATGGAAACCAATGAAAATCTTATTGAAGTTTTGAATGACTTGATAAAAATCAATAACGACCGTATCGACGGTTATGAGAAAGCGGTTGAGGAAGTAGAGGACATTGACCTTGATTTGAGAGGGATATTTCAAAAGATGGCAAACGAAAGCCGTCAGAATATTAATGAGCTGAGTGCCGAGGTGAGAAATTTGGGAGGAGAGATTGCGACGGGCACTACAAATTCGGGAAAGATTTACAGAGTTTGGATGGATATTAAAGCAACATTCACAGGCCACGACAGAACTTCGGTTCTTGAAAGCTGCGAATATGGCGAAGATGCAGCTCAGGAAGCATATGACGATGCATTGGCAACAGATACAGATCTGCCGGTAAACATCAGACAAATTATTGCCAATCAAAAAGCGGAGTTGCTGGAATCGCATAACCTGATTAAGAAATATCGGGATTTGCACCAGGCTGTTAATTAATTATCAGTGCACGATTTGCTTAGATTAGATAAGAAAAGGCGGCGGGATCAAAAGATTCCGCCGCCTTGCTTTTTGTATGACTAAAAAAATTATCTGAGGTCTACAACTTCCACCCCTGGATATTGTTTTGCATTAAATGCAAAATAAGTGTCCGCAACAGTAACATCCGGCTGGAATTCATTCACTGTATAAGTCACTTCCTGGCCATTTTTCTGGAATATTGTCCAGCTGCTAATGGATTTATCGGCCTTGTTCACGGCGATCTGCACTTTGTTCACCTGGCTATCTTTTTTAGTAGGCGTCAGTTCAACCACTTCCAGCGACTTCGCACCTTCTTTTTGCTCTTTCAGGAAAGCGTATTTGAAACCCTTCTTGTATGCCGTGTAAATTTTTGTCGGGTCCAAATCGCCTGTTGCTGTTGGATCAAAGTCCTGAAGGTTGACTTCATTGGTCTCCTTAATGTAAGTCGCCATCAGCTTTCCATCATTAAATATCTCCTGGCCAGCCATTTTAAGCCTGAATTTTGTTCCTTTCACCGTTGCTTCTCCTTTGAGCGGTTTCCCTCCTTCCGGTGTGTAAGTGAATACGGCCTTGAAAGATTTTATTTTCTGGTATTTGTTGCTCATTGCTTCCAGAATGGCCGACGATTTTTTGTCTCCCTGGGCATTGGCCGACGTCGCCGACAAGCCAGAGATTACCATTGCTGCGAAGAAATAGGCACTGATTCTGAAACTTTTCATATAAAGCGTTTTGGTTCTTAGTAAGTTAAAAAGGGTGTGAAACAGTTTTGCTACAAATTTTAGACCAATAGCAATCGGAATGGTTTAATGGCTAGATCAAGCCTCTCATGCGAAGTTGTTCTTCAAGACCGCTCAGATCGTGGAACATGACGTCGCGCGCCTTACTTCCTGTGAATGGACCCACCACACCTAACAACTCCAGCTGATCCATAATCCTGCCGGCGCGGTTGTAGCCGAGCTTCATCTTGCGCTGGATTAAGGAAGTGCTTCCCTGCTGGTGGGTAACAATGAGCCTGGCAGCGTCTGGAAGTAATCCGTCAAAATCATCCGGATTCAGGTCTGCTTTGCCATCGGATGCATCCTCGCCTTCATATTCCGGCAATGCATAGGCGTCATCATAACCTCTTTGTGCACCAATAAACTCGCAGACATCTTCTATTTCTCTGGTGTCGATGAACGGACATTGCAGCCGGATCACTTCTGAGTTGATTGCCAGAAGCATATCACCCTGGCCAACCAGTTGTTCTGCACCACCCATATCCAAAATGGTGCGGGAGTCAATGCTGGATGTTACACGGAAAGAAAGACGTGCTGGGAAGTTGGCCTTAATAAGACCCGTAATAACCTTAACAGAAGGGCGTTGTGTGGCAACGACCAAGTGAATACCAACGGCACGTGCTAGCTGGGCAAGTCGCGCAATGGGCGTTTCAACCTCTTTTCCGGCTGTCATCATTAAATCCGCAAGCTCATCGATAACGAGCACGATATAGGGAAGAAAGCGATGTCCTTTTTCAGGGTTCAGGCGTCTTTGGGCGAACTTGGCATTGTATTCTTTCAGGTTACGAACTGACGCTTCTTTCAGCAGATCGTAGCGCGAGTCCATTTCTATACACAACGAATTGAGTGTGAAAATTACCTTTTTTGTATCGGTAATGATCGCCTCCTCCGCATTAGGGAGCTTAGCCAGGAAGTGTCTTTCCAGTTTGTTGAATAATGTTAGTTCAACCTTTTTAGGATCAACCAATACGAACTTCAACTCTGCGGGATGCTTTTTATAAATCAGTGAAGCCAGGATCACATTTAAGCCCACAGACTTTCCTTGTCCCGTTGCCCCGGCCATTAGAAGGTGAGGCATTTTCGCCAGATCGACGATATGAATGTCGTTTGAAATTGTTTTCCCCAACACAATCGGCAAATCGTAATTTGCTTTCATGAACTTTTCGCTGGACAAAACAGAGCGGATGAAAACGGTTTCCCGGTTCTTATTCGGCACCTCAATACCAATTGTTCCTCTTCCGGGCATCGGCGCGATGATACGGATCCCCAGTGCTGCCAAACTCAATGCAATGTCGCCTTCCAGGTTCTTGATTTTCGAGATCCTGACCCCTGCTTCCGGGATGATTTCGTATAATGTTACTGTCGGCCCGATCGTGGCTTTGATCTTCGAAATGTTGATCCCGTAACTTCCAAGTGTGTCTACGATCCGCGTTTTATTACTTTCCAGCTCTTCCTGACTTACTTTTTCATGCTGGTTATCCACTGC
Organism: Dyadobacter fanqingshengii; assembly: GCF_023822005.2. GTDB lineage: Bacteria > Bacteroidota > Bacteroidia > Cytophagales > Spirosomataceae > Dyadobacter > Dyadobacter fanqingshengii. Next base: position 5,417,341 of record NZ_CP098806.1, on the reverse strand, counting down.
ATCATTCAGCAGTCCTATGCTTGGAAACTGATAAGTCGGCAAATCCAGCATCGGGTCATATTGACCAAATTCACGCAGGACGGTTGCATTAATATCCTCATCCTCAAACTCCTCTTCCTCAACCTGACCATTGGAATGAACGGTTGTATCCTCTACTTCAAGTTCTAATTTCAGCGGCGTCGTTGGGATGGTTGTAACAGGTGTTGGCTTTACCGGGACAAAAACCGGCGCAGCATTAGCAACAACTTCGATCTTTGGCTCGGTTTCCAGCTCAATAACCGGCTTAACCGGCTGCGCTTTTTCCTCAACTACCAATTCCTCGTCGTCATATGTATCATTAACCACGGACGTAAAATTGCGCTGTTCTGCAACCACTTTTTCCTCGGCTCCCGGAACGGCATCTTCCTTTGTATCCGGGCCAACGTCAGGTCTCGCATTTTTAAGCTGCCAGGCTTCATACGCAGATTTGGCATCATAAAAGAAAACGGCGAACACAAACAGTGCGAAGATGATCGGAATGACGCTCCCCCATTTAAGCCAGTCAAAAAGCGTCACATTGATCATATAACCAATGCCGCCCGAAACGAAGCTTAATGTGTTTTCTTTATTGCTCATCAGGACCACGTAGCCCATCATGACACTCAGCCATAAAGTAAAGAAAATCACTTCCTTAGTGGTTCTGGTCAAGGATAAAAGTTCCTTTCCAAAAGCCATTTTCCAACCTGCAATAAATGGCACAAGCGGGAGTAAAAGCGCGCCTACGCCAAACCAGCGATAGACAAAAAAATGGGAGACGACCGCACCCAGCACGCCAAAGAAATTGCGCGTTTGCCGTCCTGCGTCACGAATGGATTCTTGCCCGATGCCATCAATAACGCTCTGGTCCGAGAGGCCGGTGATGATGTAGGAAAGGAAAGAAATTTCCATGATGAGGCCGAGCACAATGAAAAAAGTGCCCCAGGCCAAGATGTTCTTTGGATTGGAAAAAATGTGGTCCCAATCTAACGATATTCGAAAACCGGGACTGCTTGTTTCTTCTGTTTTTTGGCGCTGAGTATTTCCTCTGAGCTTATTTACTGACATTTAGCTTCAATTCTGGGATGCGTGAAGTGGTATTTCTCTTACTTTCTGACCAAAGATTTGCAAATGTCTTTTACCAAATCTGGCCCTTCATATATAAATCCTGTGTATAGTTGCAGCAAGCTGGCTCCTGCATTTTTTTTATCAATGGCTTCCTTCGCCGAACCGATTCCGCCAACTCCGATAACGGGAAACGCATGGTTGGACTTATCGCAAATGTAACGAATTACTTCCGTCGCACGGTGTGCAAGCGGCGCGCCGCTCAGTCCGCCCGCTCCTGCTGCTTCAATTTCAGCCTGGCTCGTACGAAGGTCTGCCCGGCTGATGGTGGTGTTAGTAGCGATAACGCCTGCGATCCCGGTTTCTTTTACAATGTCAATAATATCATCCAGCTGACTTAGGGTCAGGTCTGGAGCGATCTTTAAAAATATGGGTTTTGGATTAAATTTTTCTTTATTCTTTTTCTGAAGTTCGCGTAATAGCGCAGTAAGTGGTTCTTTTTCCTGCAAATCCCGTAATCCGGGCGTATTGGGTGAGCTTACATTGACAACAAAATAATCGACAACATCAAATAGCTGCCTGAAACAGATCAAATAGTCGTCCAGTGCCTGCTCGTTTGGCGTGTCTTTATTTTTTCCAATGTTCCCGCCTACCAGGATTTTCGATTTCCGGTTAGCCAGTTTCGCGGCCGCAACTGCTGCGCCTTTATTATTAAAACCCATCCTGTTAATGAGCGCCTTATCTTTTTTCAGCCTGAATAATCTCGGCTTCTCATTGCCTGGCTGCGGCCTTGGCGTCACCGTCCCGATTTCGATAAAGCCAAAGCCCAATGCTTCCAGCTCGTCCACCATTTCCGCATTCTTATCAAATCCGGCCGCCAGTCCCACGGGATTACGAAATCTCAATCCAGCCACTTCCTGAACCAAATCCGGGTGATCGTAAGTATAAAGGGATCTTAATATTTGCGGGACAAAGGGAATTTTAAAAGCGAACCGCAGTAGTTCACAGACAAAATAATGGATGCTTTCAGCATCAAACAGGAAAAGTATAGGAGAAACGAGAATTTTATACATCCTGCAAAAATATGATCTTTCAGAAGAAGCCTCTGTCGGTTGCAGGATTTTTATTTATGAGGTTTAGTCATTCTTGCTGTCTGCATCATTCTGTAACTTCAAAAAGTCATCGATCATGATAACGTCGCGAATATCCTGAGGTCGGCGGGCTAAAATTTTTACCTCCCGAAGATCATTTAAATGCAAAAAATGGATTGTTGCACCATGAGGGCTTTCGAATTTCCTTGACCGACCGAAAACTTGTGAAAAGTCAAATAGGCGATGAATGCTGGTCAATATATCAATTTGGCCTTCGAAGCCAAAAACCTGTGGCTGAGTAAAATCCAATAATTCGAGTTTTGCCAACGCACTTTCATCCAAATCCATACAACGAAAAACCGACACGAGCCGGGCACCGTTTTCTTTCGTTGGGTTAATCCAGATATCTACGTCATTAGTAGCTCTGTTTAAACCGTTAAGAAAAAGGGCAAAACCTCCAATTACAATATATTCAAGTTTTTGCTCCTGAGCACATTTAGTGAACTGGACAAACTCATTATTTTCTAAATCCATTCTGGTTTACGAATCGTAAGTGTGCGGCGAGATCCTTTGGGTTTCACTAATCCAAGAAATGCGTCCATTTTCGCTTTATTTTCAAAAAACTTAACAAAGCGCTCGGCCGGACTTTCTTTCATACTGTCCAGCATCGCCTGAAAATATGGCTCGCCTTTATCTTTATAGAAAGTGATTACTCTTTTCTTTTCCATTTGTCCTATTGTCAGGTAAACAAATATACTGAAAACCTATCCGCTCTTTCGAAAAGGCATTTGAGCAAAAAGGATAAAACTTAAACTGTATTTTGCCAAACACACTTTTAAAATACATCAATTCTTAATTTTTTTATAATTTTATGTAATTAATCAGATATTCTGCGCGTTACAAATGTTCCTGCCTGGATGAGCCGGTTGCCTTTTCGTTAACACGGTTTTATCCAAAACACACGCTTCATTTACTTGATTGGTAACTTAACTCCTAATAAAAATCTAAAACCTATACCCGTGAAAAGAACTCCGTTTCTTAACTTTTCTGCCCTATTTCTATTCAGTGTTTTATTTTTTGATTCTGTCCAAGTTTTTGCCAATCCTATTTTTGACACAAAAAACGTGTACGTAGACGGAGGCAAGCTTATCGGGAAAATTGTTGAATCTCCCGGCAATGTCGGCGTCAGTTTTGCTACGATCGCCTTGCTCGCTTCCAAAGATTCGTCACTGGCCAGTGGAAGTGTTGCTGATGAAAACGGCGCATTCAGCATTGCCAATGTTACGCCAGGAAAATATGTGCTGCGGGTTACCAATATGGGATACCAAACATTATTTGTTCCCAATATCAATGTTTCGGCGGAAGCCAGCTTATTGGATCTGGGAAACATTACAATCCTGCCGGAGGCGCAAAAACTGAATGAGGTAATCGTTAAGGGTGAGAAAAGCATGATCGTGGATGACATTGATAAGAAGATCGTCAACATCGGAAAGGATATGCTTGCAACCAGCAATAATGTAAGCGATCTGCTTGAAAAAGTGCCCGCTGTTTCGCTGGATGAAAACGGAAATCCGCAAGTTCGGGGTAAAGGCAATGTGGTGGTTCTGATCGATGGCAAACCTTCAAATTTATATGGCAGCGATTTGCCCACCATTCTTCAATCTTTCCCCGCAAACCTTATCGAGCGCATTGACGTAATGACCACGCCATCGGCCAAATACGAAGGCGAGGGCGCTTCGGGTGTGATCGACATTATTACGAAAAAAACAAAAATACGTGGCACAAACGGCGGTTTGCGCGCAAGCCTGGGCAACAAAAACAACCATAGCGCATCGGGTAACCTGAGCTATCGCATGGGAAAAGTGGGTGTGAATGCTTCGCTGAGCGGCCAATCCAGAAATATGACCTGGAAGAGAAATCTGAGCCGCGATAATTTTATTTCAGAAAACACTTCACACCTTGAACAAACCGGAACGGGCGGCAACAAAGGAAAAAATGCTTTCGGACGTATTGGTGTCAATTACGATATCAATGATAAAAATTCGCTTGAACTGGGCGTAAACTATTCGCGTGACCAGAGCCGTAATAACAGCAACCTGTTAAATGAAACCAGCTTCGCTTCCGGTAACGCAACCGAGAGATTTAACCGCCTGAACAACAGCAAAGGGAATGGTGAGAACCTAAACTTCAACCTGGATTACCGTAAGAAATTTGATGATAAAGATCATCAGCTCACCTTCACCTCCAGTTATTCTCTTGGCGAGTCGGACGGTGAATCTTACTACAATCAGGAAAGCGAGATCGATAGTCTGATGCGCAATCAGCAAAACCTGCGCGACAACAAACGCCACTCCCTATTTCTCAACACAGATTACACCTGGCCGATCACCAAGAAAGCAACATTGCAAGTGGGTTTGCGCTCGCGTATGAGTGCTAACGACAACACCAACGCTTTTTATAACATGTCGAAGGAAACCGGAAGCTACGTGTTTGACCCGAACATTAGCAACGTATTTGGCTATAAGGACGCGACTTACACGGGTTTCATGACATTTTCCCAAAAAACAGATCTCTGGGGCATGCGTGCGGGACTGCGCGTAACAGATTACAACCAGGACATTAATCAGATAAGCATTAACCGCGCATTCAATGTACATTTCCTTACGCTTGTGCCAAGCCTCGCGCTAACCCGTAAGCTAGGGGAATCTGCTCAGCTGAAACTGAATTACAGCCGTCGCGTGCAACGGCCGGAAGCGGATTGGCTCAACCCTTATACCGACGTTTCGGATCCGAGGAACATTCAATCCGGGAACCCTACGCTGAAACCTGAATTTACGCATAAGGCCGAAATGGGCTATTCCAATTACGAAGCTTCGGGCGGCTGGGGACCATCATTGTTCATGGATTATTCCAATAATGCCATCACCCGCATCAGGACGATTGACGAAACCGGCATATCATTAACGCAGTTTGCAAACGTGGGACGCGAGCTTTCTTATGGACTTGAAACCGACTTTTCCCAAACCCTTTTTGAAGTGCTGAAAATCAATGGCAGCGGCCGGGTTTTCAGAAGTGAGGTTGTATCCCAAGTCGCACAAATTGACAACAGAACTTGGAGTTACTCAGGAAACCTGAATGCGTTCATAACGCTTCCTGCGGATTTCCGGGCATCGGCTTATATCAATTATGAAGGGCCCAGGGCTATTGCGCAGGGAACGCGTGAAGGTGTATTTATTGCCAATATGGGTATTCGTAAGGAGCTTTTGGAAAAAAAGGCAACAATCTCCTTTAACGTTCAGGACATATTTTTGTCGAGGGCTTACAAAAGCCAGTTGAATACGGCTACTTACTCCCAAAATTCCCTCTGGCAGCAGACAAACCGGTTGGTTAACCTGACCTTCCAATATCGCTTTGGGAAAATAAGTGCTAACGGGGGCGATGATGCCTGATTTAAAGTAACCACATGATAGCAAAGGGAAGGGTTTTGACTCTTCCCTTTTTGCATTCTACGCATCACTTGATGTACAAAAACAGCTATTTCATCAACAAACGGCCTCAGTATTCCGTAAGTCTTACCAGTGGAATGGTTTTTGCAAAACACGCAATGCAGTAGTGGAATTATTTGACTTAATTAAACCCTGAACGAAAAACTTGATCTAACCCAACGAAAAACACATCGTTTTTTTAAGACTTGTGATCCGTTATCCACATCAAAAACAACATTGACATGAAAAAATCATTGAATATTTTATCCGCACTGCTGCTGGTTTCCGTCCTTTCATTTGGACAAAAAGTGCCTGCTGATTCTATTTTTTCAAATTTTTACAAAGCCACAGGCGGTAAAGCATTGTGGGATGGTGTAAAAACAATCAGTTTGAAAAGGAGTTATACCGCTGCCTCTGCGGCTCCATACGATGCTAACATGACCGTTTCAATTCCGGAGCAATCTATTTCGAAGTCCAAAACCATCATGAAACGCAGCTTTGTGTACACGGTGAAAGGCAACGAAGGTTGGATCAAAGTGCCGATCGGACAGAGAACAGACGTAAAGGACCTGAGCCAGGCCGAACAGCAAAATATGCGTTGGGAAATGTATGAGCTGCTGGTGCCTTTTATGGATTATAAAAACAGGGGCTTGATTGCTACCACTGTGGGCATTGAAACATTAAACAGTGTTCCGGTAACGCAGGTGGAATTACAAGGAAAAGGTGTGAAATATAACCTCTATTTCGACTCAAAAACAGGTCTTTTGCAAAGGGTTCGTAAGAATTTGGCCGGTGTGGAAACAACCACGGATATGTCCAACTATACAAAATCGGCATACGGCATTTTATATCCTACGAAATTGGTCGAAATTAATAGTTTAGACAAAAAACCGGTAACCGTAGTTTCAACGGCCAACATTAATAGCCAGGTTGCACCTGAATTATTTAGACGATAGACGCAGGTGCTGGCGTGAATTTTATAGCACGAGGTAACTTATCACCTGTGCCCTGAGTCGGGGCCGGGCATAATAGAAACGGATGAAGAAAGCACTAAAAGTATTAGCAATTGTAATTCTGACGATATTGATCCTGGTTGGTGTTTTGGTTTGGGGTATTCAAACGCCTTTTGGACAAAACTTTCTGACGACACAGGCCAATTCATATCTTCGGAAAAAGCTTAAAACAAAGGTCAATATTGAAAAAGTGCGTTTCGACGTCCCCGATTGGATCCTGTTAGAAGGTGTTTATTTTGAAGATGAACATGGCGACACGCTTGTTGCAGGCAAAAGACTTTATGTTGATCTCGACATGTACAGCCTCATCAAGGGCAATGTCGGGATCAACAAAGTTGAGCTTGAAGGCATTAATGCCAACATCAACAGGGTTTTACCAGACACCGTTTTCAATTTCCAGTTCATAGTAGACGCATTTGCCAGCGCCGACACCACTACGACGGTCGACACAACTTCCAGCCCGATGGAAATGCGGCTCGACCAGATTTCATTGAAAAATGTGCGTCTGTCCTATCGCGATGCTGTTACCGGCACGGACGCAATAGCCAACATTGATTCGGCACATGTAAATTTTGATAAATTCAATCCTACAATTTCCCAGTATCATCCTTCCAAACTTGCCTTGCTGGGCAGCGAGGTTAAGCTAAGAATGTATCAGCCGCTTAAAACGGAAACCACGCCGGAAACTGTTCCGGATCCCGCTGATTCACTCGACATTAAAGTAGGCGACATTGATATCAGGGAATTTAAATGGTTGTTTGAGGATGAAATCGCTGGCTTGAAAAATGGCGTTTCCGTTGGGAAGCTGGAAGGGCGTGTGAACAACATATATATGGGTAGCCAATATGTGGATGTTCGCAACCTGAACCTGGAAAAAATGTCGCTTTATGCCGAGTTTGCAAAAAAAGCAAAAGCGGAGGCCAAAAAAGACACAACTACTGACGAAGCTGCAGCGCCAGGCTGGAATGTAAAAGTTGGAGACATTAAGCTGGTCAATAACGACTTGCGCTACGATGATTTCAACACACCAGCCCAGCCCAAAGGACTGGATTTTGCGCATTTGGATGTAAAAAATCTTAATGTAGATTTAAAGGACTTTATTTTTTCCCCTGAAAACATTGCGGGCTCGCTTAAATCTGGCTCATTTCAGGAAAAGAGCGGATTTAGGTTACAGGAGTTCAGGACCAATTTCAAATACGGTGCGCAAGAAACCTATTTGCGGAATTTGTATGTCAAAACGCCTAACACGCTGCTGAGGGACGAATTAAGCCTTCGATATAAAAACCTGGACGAACTGGCCAAGGACATTGCAAACGTTAAAATCAAGCTTCGGCTCACTGACAGCCGCGTTGCTTTTGCGGACATTTTACTGCTGGTTCCCGATCTTGCCAAAACCCCGCCATTTGATAAAGAACCCAACGGAATGCTGGAAGGCTCCGGACTCGTTACCGGCTCGGTGGATGATATGCTCATTTCAAAAGCGCGTTTCAGTATGCTTAACGGAACCGTTTTAGCGCTTGACGGTCGCATTCAAGGGTTGCCGGACGCTAATAAGCTCGCCGTGGACATGACCATCAACGAACTCTCTTCAACAAAAGAGGACCTGATGAAAATGCTGCCCGACAGCGCAGTTCCAGCCTCGATAGAACTTCCCGAAGACATTAAGATCACTGGAAAAGTGAAAGGATCGATGGAAAACATCACGATGACCACCACGATCAACACTTCGTTCGGGACAGGCACATTCTCGGGTAACCTGAAAAACATTACGGACAGTATAAGAGCACAATACAACGGCACATTAGCATTCACTGACTTTGATTTAGGCCGGATGATGAAACAACCACCGGCGGAAATGGGCAAGCTGACGCTCAGGACTGATCTGGAAGGGATTGGTTATGCGCCGAAAACGATGAAAGCTAGTCTGGACGGAACAGTAGCAAGTGCTGACATCAAGGGTTATGTGTACAATAACCTTACGTTAAAGGGAGACGTCGACAATGGCTTCGCCAATGTTTCGGCGACGATGAATGATCAGAACATTGATGTAGACCTCACTGCCCAGGCAGACCTTTCGAAAGAATATCCTTCTGTAAAAGCCGACGTTTCCATTGAAAAGCTGGATCTGACTGCGTTGCATTTATATGCCGATTCTTTGCAGCTCAAAGGAAACATTAAGGTGGATATGCCTTCCACTAATCCCGAAAATCCGCTGGGAACAGTTGATATAAACGATTTCACATTTACACATCACCGCAGACCGATAACCATTGATTCCATGAATGTGCAATTGACGGATTCCAGCGGGCAACGTCAGGCAACCATTAAATCACCTTTTCTGAAAGCGGAGATGAAAGGTGATTTTGTTTATACAGAAATTGCAGATGCATTGCTGACGGAAGTTGGTAAACATTTCAAAGCGCCAAACCTTACTTATAATGCTGTTACCAAACCGGTAAATTTCACGCTTGACGCAACGGTAAGCAATCACCCGCTGATCACGACTTTCGTTCCTGCGCTGAAAGAAATGAATGATATTCAGTTTAAAGCAAAATTGGATAACCAGCAGGATTCTTCCATCGTGGCGCGTTTGACCATTCCTATGGTGAACTACGACAGCATTCAAACGGAAAGGGTTTCGGTTGATTTTAGTAATACCAAGGAAAATGCCGCACTGAATGCCAACGTTGGTTTGGTAAACACGGGCAGTTTCAGGATTCAGAATGCTTCGCTGGAAAGCAAAATTGTTAACAATGATGTCAAATTCGATTTCATTGTTAGGGATTCTGTCAATACGGAACGCCATGCGGTGCTGGGCGATCTGGCAATCGCTGATAATCGTTACCGGCTTAATCTGCGTGAAGGCTTGCTTTTGGATTATCTCAAATGGGAAACCGACACTTCCGGGTATATTTCCTACGCTCCTGACAGTCTTTACATTAAGAATTTTGTAATCAAAAGTAAGGATCAGTCGATAACCATCAATTCCACAAGCGAAGCACCAAACAGTCCGCTGGATATTGCAATTGCTAATATTTCCATTGGACCAATGATCGGGATTGCCACACGGGATTCCACATTGGCAACAGGGATTCTGAATGGGAAAATTCTTTTGAGCGATTACATGAAAGCGCCGGTTTATACGGGTGAACTGACGATTGACAGTCTTGCTGTGACGAAGATCCCTGTTGGTAACCTTGTGCTGAAATCGACCAATGAGACTGAAAACCTGATCCGGGTGGATATGTCGCTTACCAACGGGGAAAATAATATGACCCTGGAAGGAAATTACAATCTGAAATCTGAAAGCCCGATGGATTTCAAGCTGGACCTGAAAAGGTTGAGCGCGCAGACGATTGAGGCTTTTAGTTTTGGTGAATTGAAAAAAGCAACCGGAAACTTAACCGGTAATATCGCCATCACTGGCGCCACCGACAGTCCCAGACTCGACGGAGCAATTAATTTTAACGACGTTGCTTTCAATGCTACCCAGCTTGGCTCACGATATTCACTGGCTAATCAGAAAATCAATTTCAACGGGCAAAATATCAATTTCAACAATTTCATCATTGCCGATTCAACCAATCAGCAGATGAAAATTAATGGAAAAGTCGACATCGCTAATATTCCCGATGTAGCATATAACCTGACCATTGATGCAAAGAATTTCAATGTGTTGAATTCGACGCAGAAACAAAACGAGCTGTTTTATGGAAAGGCGAACATTGATGCCGACCTGAGTGTAAAAGGACAAGGCAGCAAATCGGTGATTGACGGAAGCATTAAGGTAGACCCGGGCAGCAACATCACATTTGTGCTTCCTAATGAGGCTACGGAGGCTGGGGACGCTTCCAAAGGCATCATTGAGTTTGTGGATATGAGCGATTCAACCCAGGTTGCCGAGGCAGATTCAGCTGCGGCTAAAATAACAACCGTCGATTTTGCTTCGCAAATTTCCCTCGACATTGACGTGGATGATAAGTCTGAGTTTAAAGTTGTGATCGATGAGCTGAATGGAGACAATATCCGGCTTAAAGGAAATGCGCAATTAAACACCGGGATCGCTCCCAATGGTCAGCTCTTTATGCTGGGCTCCTATGACGTGACCGAAGGCTCATATGACCTCACCTTGCAGATCCTGAAACGACAATTCCAGATCTTGAAAGGAAGTAATCTGCTCTGGACCGGCGATGTCATGAACGCCGAACTGAACATCACTGCTGGTTATACCGTGGAAGTTGACCCGGGATCAATCAGTGCCAAATTCCAGGGTGCCAGCAAGGTCCCCATTCAGGTGCAAGTTGTCATTACAGGAAACCTGACAACGCCGAACATTACATTCAACATTGTGCCGGACGAAACCATTGACAAGCAAGTAACCAACGAGCTGACCAGTCAGAGTTTTTGGGAAAATATGAAAAGCAGTCCGTCTGAAATGAACAAGCAGGCGTTTGCGCTTTTGATTACAAATAAATTTATCACAGACCAATCATCTCCTGGTTTCAATCTCGGATCGAGTGCAGAAGCGGTTGCGCGTCAAAGCGTAAGCCAGCTTTTAAGCGATCAGCTGAATAACCTTGCTTCTGATTTGGTCAAAGGCGTCGACCTGGATATTGGTGTTAACTCTACTGCAGATCAGACAACAGGCGCACGCACCGACCTTAACCTTGGTTTGAGCAAGGCATTTTTGAATGATCGTCTTAAAATCTCCGTGGGTAAAAACTTCGAAATCGAGAGCCAGTCCAACTCAGCCAGTTCCAACGAGGTTTTTGACAACATTGCGTTGGATTATGCGATCACAAGAGATGGCCGGTATTTGTTCAGAGCGTTTCGTAAAAATCAATATCAGTCCATTCTGGAAGGTTTCATCATCGAGACCGGTGTAAGTTTTATTGTGACGGCAGATTATGACCTGCTGCGTGAATTTTTCCAAAGGCAAAAAAATGAGAAATAGTGTATTAGGCATCTTGGTTATTATGGTGACGCTGAGCAGCTGTTCAGTGAATAAATATGTCCCGGAAGGCCAAAGTCTCTATGTGGGCAGCAAAGTAAGTGTGCAAGCAGATACCATAACCAAACCCAATGTTTCGGGCCTGGCTTCCGAGCTGGAAGCCATTGTAAAGCCGCCGCCTAACAAAACGCTTCTCGGTTTTCCCTGGAAAGTATGGTGGTGGTATTTTATTGGTGAGCCGAAAGACGAAGGCGGATTACGGAGCTGGTTTCGCAATAAATTGGGAGAGGCCCCAAAATTCGCAACCCAACGTGTAGCAGACATTAATGCCGCGAACATGGTTTCCCATTTGGATAATGAAGCCTATTATCGCTCAAAAGCCACTGGAAAGCTGGTTCCAAGCAAAAAGAAGAAACGCAGGACTGCCATTTATGAGTTCGATGCCTATGTCATGCCGCGTTATGTGATGAACGAGATCAATTATGTGGTTAGGGACAGCTCTTTATTTAACCGAGATCTGATTTTAGCCAAACAAAAAACACTACTGAAAAAGGGCGAGCCTCCTCGTTTGGATGTCATAGCAACAGAAAGAAGCAGGATAGACCTGGAATTGAAAGGCAAAGGCTATTACTTTTTCAACCCCGATTATCTGATCATTAAAGTGGATTCCACCATTGGAAAAAGGGACTCCACACTGGCGCCTCAGCAGGTGAATATTTTCCTTGAAGTAAAGCCACAAACGGCGCAAACTTCGTTGAAGCAGTATTTTATAAACAAAATTTACGTAAATACCGGAAGCCAGGAAAGTTTGCTCGCGGACACAACGGCTGCCCGTGAGCCGCTCCGCCGTGGCCTGAACATTAAAGATCCGGGCAATCTGTACAAAAGAAGAATTTTTTATGACGCAATCGGTTTCAGGAGGGGAAATATGTATACCAATACCATGCATAATGTATCCCTGCAAAGACTGGTCAATCTCCAAAATTTCAAGTTTGTAAAAAATCAATTCGACCTCGTTCCGCGCTCGGATTCAGCCTTGCTGGATGTGCGTTACGATCTGGAACCGTTGAAAGGGAAAGCGTTACAGACAACTTTAAGTGCGAGTACGAAATCAAATAACTTGGGCGGGTCTCAGCTGGATGTAGCATGGCGGAACCGTAACACATTTAGAGGAGCGGAAATGCTTGCTATCAAAGCTTTTTTCGGATTTGACGTGCAGTTGGGTGGTAATCAGGAGGCAAATCCGAACCGGATTGGTAATGAGTACATTCGCTATGGTATAGGCGCCGATTTGTCCTTTCCGCGCTTTATTATTCCGTTTGTGCGCATTAGACCAGAAAAAAGCCAGGCTCTGCCCAAGACTGTACTTTCTATAAACTATGAAAACCGGGTGCAACGCGGACTTTATACAACCACATCCATCCGGGGAGATTGGGCTTACATTTGGAGCAAAAATTCGGAGGTCGTACACACATTAACTCCAATTGCAATTAACTACATTCAACCTCGCAATGTAAATTATGAGCGTTTGTTTGCCATTGCCACGAGTCCCAATACGAATCCTGTGGATGTGGAACGGTTATTCACGCTGGTTGAGCAAAAATACTTCATTGCAGGATCCAACTATTCCGTATCCTATCGGCCCACGCCTAGACCATTTGCCAGAAACCAATATGCTCTTACGGGTGGAATTGATTACGGTGGAAATTTACTGAGTCTTTTTGCGAAACGTCCTAGCGGAGATTCAGTCGGAATGCCAAAAGAATTTTTGCAGGTTCCCGTATTTCAATACGTAAAGGTGGACGGCGACATCAGATATTACCGCACCATTACGCCGGGAGTCAAATGGGCAAATCGGCTCTTACTTGGAGCTATCAAACCGTACGGCAACTCTAAAAACATGGCTACGCCGCAATTCAAGCAGTATTTTGGGGGTGGTAGTACGGGAATTAGGGCCTTTCGAGCGCGCGCGCTCGGTCCGGGAGCTTATACGCCCGATACAGCAACAATTGCATTGATCGGTTATCAAAATTTTGCTGATATACGCATGGAATTCAATTCAGAACTTCGGATGAAATTCACAAACATCATCAACGGCGCTGTATTTATGGATGCTGGTAATATCTGGTCATTCGGCAGCCCCGAAAGAGCTAGATACGATTCAAGTGCACTTATCGGTAGAGACTTTATCAAACAAATTGCGGTTGGTGGTGGGATTGGATTAAGACTTGACTTCTCCTTTTTGATTTTCAGACTTGACATTGCAACGCCTTTCCGCAAGCCCTGGTACACCAAAGAAATCAAATCTGAAACACCGGAAGGTGAGGTTACTTACAAAAATCCGTGGGTCTTTAACGAAGTCAATTTCCGGAGTAAGGCTTGGAGAAAGGAAAACCTGATCCTCAACATTGCGGTCGGGTTGCCGTTTTAGATTCGACACTCAGGATTTGATTTCCTGACAAAGCTCGATCAACATTCCATTCGTGGTTTTCGGATGCAAAAAACATACGAGCTTGTTATCTGCTCCGGGTTTGGGGGTTTCACTTAACAAGGTGAAACCCTCTTCTTTTAGTCGATTCATTTCGGTTACAATGTCGTCCACTTCGAACGCGACGTGATGAAACCCCTCCCCTTTTTTCTCAATAAACCGGGCAATAACGCCGTCGGGATCTGTGGATTGCAACAGCTCTATTTTGGTTTGGTTAACCTGAAAAAAAGAGGTCAAAACACCCTCGGAAGCAACGGTTTCACGTTTATAGGGATTTGTATTAAAAAGTTTTGAGAACAATTTTTCCGCCTCTTCCAGCTCTTTGACCGCAATACCAATGTGCTCGACGTTCTTCATCCGGTTCTATTTACGGTTATCCTGATCACCAACCATACTCAAATAACTTTCGTAACGGCTGATGGCAATTTCCCCATCCGAAACCGAGTCTTTCACAGCACACCCCGGCTCGTTAATATGCTGACAGTTGTTAAAACGGCATTGATTCAGTAATTCCCTCATTTCCGGGAAAGAATGAGCGATTTCCTCTGCTTTCATGTCGGAAAGGCCCAGTTCCTTAATCCCTGGAGAATCAATGATAAATGTTCCGGGTTCCAGCTCGAACATTTCGGCGAATGTTGTCGTATGCACACCTTTGTTGGCAAATGTGGAAACTTCCTGTGTTTTAATATCCAAATCGGGTGCAATCGCATTCACCAATGTAGACTTTCCAACACCCGAATGACCGGAAAGCAAAGACACTTTTCCTTTGAGCAATGCAGCGAAATTTTCAAGCCCTTCTTCGCTCACGGCTGTGGTGGCCATGCAAGTGTATCCGAGGCCTTCGTAAAGCTCCATCAGCTCAGCCTGGAATTCCTTCATATCATCATTGAGCAGATCCTGTTTATTAAAAATCAGCACGCCGGGAATCCGGAATGACTCAATGGCAACCAAAAACCGATCAATAAAACCTAGTGAAGTTCTAGGGAAAACCAGTGTAGCGATCAGGATAGCCTGGTCAACATTGGCAGCAATCAAATGCGCGTGTGCCGTCTTGTGGACCGAGCGTCGCACAACGTAATTTTCCCTGGGCAATATTTCATGTATGATACCAAAATTTTGCGTTTCGTCTTCAGCCTCAAACCGCACATAGTCACCTACGGCAATGGGGTTAGTGACCTTTAATCCCAAGGCTTTAAACTTTCCCTTCAACCTGCATTGCCAGATATGTCCGTCACGGCTGTCCCGCACATCATACCATGAACCAGTCGACCGCAAAACCAATCCTTTAACTAAATCCATTCCGTCTTTTTTTGCAAATAGCGAATTTAACCGGAGTTTCACATTATACTGCCGTACATGCCAAAATCAACAAAATAAAATTAAGTAGTTTTTCCATAGGCTCTGTTTTTTATTTGCTGGTTACAACCATCGATAATAATATTTTTTAATATTTAGTCGAGTTTAATTGTTTTTGCATACATTAGTATTTATCAATCATAATAATTTTAAATAAACATTATTACAAAATACATTTACACTCCGCATAATGGACTTAGTTGTAGAAGAACCGAATTCGGTCATTGATATTCGTAAAAACCGTATCAGAAGTAACTTATTGCTTCATTTATATCAATCCGGCGATACTTCGATCAACAAAATGGCGCGCCTGTTCCATGCCAGTATTCCCTCGGCAACAGGCATCGTTAATGAGCTCATTCGTGAGGGGTGGATTATTGAAACGGGGACGGGACCCGCGCGTGCAGGCAGGCCACCGGTGTTATACGGACTGAATTCGAAAAAATACCTGACGCTTATTATGGATATCAACCGCCATGATACGCAGCTCGTCATATTTGATTTGCATAATCAGCTGATTTTAAAGCGCAAAGTCGATATCAGGCTCGACGATTCTTCCACATTTCTCGACCAGCTTTTCGAAGCCAGCGACGACTTTCTTAAATCCAATAATATTAATGTCAGTAAGTTATGGGGCATAGGCGTTTCAATGCCGGGGCTTATCAATTCCTCCCAGGGAATCAACCTGACTTATCTTAACCTTACCCCGCCGGGAGTTCCGCTCGTTTCGCATTTAAAGAAACATTTCAAACTGCCGGTTTGCCTTTTCAACGACACAAAAGCGACCACGATCGGTGAGCACAGATTCGGTTTTGCTAGGGAAAAATCTCAGGTCCTGACCATCAACATTGACTGGGGTGTGGGTTTGGGCATTATAATTAATGGCGAAGTTTTCAATGGTGCATCGGGTTTCGCCGGCGAGCTTGGCCACATTCAGGTTAAGCCAGACGGACTTTTATGTCACTGCGGAAAAATCGGCTGCCTGGACACGATCACTTCCGCCATTGCATTGATCAGACGCGCAAAAGAGGGCATTAATGGCGGAAAAGCGACCATTTTGTCTCAAATCGTCAACAACAACCTGGATCTGCTGGACACGTCGCACATCATTGAAGCCGTGCACGCGGGCGACGAATTTTCTATTGACTTGCTGAGCACCGTGGGAACCGAATTGGGTAAAGGACTCGCTACGGCCGTTCATCTTTTCAATCCCGAAGTCATTATAGTGGGTGGATTGCTGGCAGAAGCCGGGCCATTCATCTCCAACCCGATAGAGCAGGCAATCAACAAATATTGCCTCTCTGATTTCAAAAATTCATTGTCTATCCACATTTCCAAACTAGGCGCAAAAGCCAGGTTACTGGGCACGCAGGCGCATTTGTTTGAGCACCTGATTGCGAAGGAATTTTCCTGAGGAATAGCAAAATAATATATAAGGGCTGAATAAGTGACTTGCAAAAGCATTGATTCAGCCCTGCATTTTTTTGACTGCGTTCAGGATCAAATCCGTTGAACCAACTCCATCCGCAATGTAACTTTTGTTCACATTCCCCGCTACTTTCCTAAGTTCGGACGAATCAATCCATTGACGTATAGTGGTTGCCAGCTCTTCGTTACCGGCTACGGCAACGGCTCCTTTTCTTTCAATCAGATCCACTGCTTCCTGGAATTTGTGATATTGCTTATTTCCAAAAGTGATGGGAATGCCAAAAGTGGCGGCTTCCAGAATGTTGTGCAGTCCCGAACCAAACGACCCGCCAATGTAAGCCATATCGCCATATTGGTATAAAGAGGAAAGCATGCCAATGTTATCTATCACGAGATAATCATATTCCGCACTATGTATGTTCTTAGTAAGTTCCGAGTATAAGAGCGTTTTTCCATCCAGACTTTTGCGCCATTGTGCTATCTCCTCTTTACGGATTTCATGTGGGGCAATAATTGCTTTCAGCGATCCTTTAAAATGATTTAAGACGGGGATAAGCACTTGCATATCAGCCTCCCATGCAGATCCGACTATCAAACAAAGTTTGTTTTCCACAAAAGTCGCAACCTCAGGCAAATCCTTCACATGGGCTGCAATGGCTGATACCCGGTCGAATCTTGTATCACCGGCCAGGCTGCCATGTTGCACACCTATGCCATGAAGCAATGCGAGTGATTGTTGATTTTGTACAAAAATGTGATCAAACAAATTGAGCATCTTTTTGAAAAATCCGCCCCTTTTCTTGAAAAAAATCTGGTCGGGCCGGAAGATTGTGGAGAAGGAAATAATGTGCGTTTTGTTCTTTTTCAGCTCAACCAGGTAATTGTGCCAAAATTCATATTTGATAAAAAACGCAATTTTCGGTTGAGCGATTTTGACAAAACGTTTCGCATTGGACGCAGTGTCCCAGGGCAGGTAACATATGTAGTCTGCCCCATTATAGTTTTTTCTAACCTCGTAACCGGACGGAGAGAAGAATGTCAGCAGAATAAAATGATCAGGGAATTGTGTTTTGTAGGCTTCAATAACCGGTCGCCCCTGCTCAAATTCGCCAAGCGAAGCCGCGTGAAACCAGGCCACAGAACGCCCGTTCACCAACTTTTGAAATCCACTTTCCATCTCCTCCAATAACCCTTCGCGACCTGCAACACCAAGTTTGATCTTGTGATTAAACAACGCTGCAACGCGCATCAAAGAGGCGACGGTGCTGATTGCGCTTTGATAGATAACTTCGGACAAAAGATTCTGATTAAAAGAAGATTAGCGAAAAATTTGTTTCAGAAAATCCCGGAAGCGCGGGATGACTGGCGGGCATTTTTATTTCTTTTTTCGTTTAAAGAACATAAATGTACAAAAAACCGTTAAAGTGGTGGCGATATTCAGCGGCTTTAAACTATAATTTTGTACTTTCACTGTTCATACTATACTTCCAATTGTAACAGAGATCTAGATCTAAATATATGATGCGTGTAAAATTTTTACTATCAGTATCTATTCTGTTTGCACTATCGACAGATATATATGCGCAACGTCGGGCAAAGGCTGAGGACAATGAAGAGAGCTATAAATCTTTTACTTCCTTTGGTATAACCACCAATACCAATTCAGGGATATTGGGCGGTGCGGTGTTCAGGCAATCTTCGGCGCTGGGTTCGAAGTTATTTGGCAAAAACCAATACAGATATCTGGCACTCGAACTGGTGAATGTGAAGCACCCGAAAGAGCTTTCTCAACAGGATTTTGTTACGGGGGCAAGGCTTGTTTATGGAAAACAGAATTACCTTTTTGTATTAAGACCAGAGTATGGACGGGAACTCACATTATTTAGCAGACAGGACGATGAAGGCATTTCTATAAGCGGGATTTTGGCTGCAGGACCGTCATTAGGACTGGAAAAGCCCTATATGGTGCAGTTTCAGAGTTCAGACGGACGCGTTGTTACGGAGCCATTTGATCCTGTAAAACATGCCGGAAGCACGCAAACGACCGGGATTGTTGGAGCGGGTAGTTTTTTCCAGGGTTTTGGACAAACGAAGATTGTTCCCGGTTTGCACGTAAAAACAGCAATGAGCTTTGAACTGAGCGCTTTTCGGGAAAATGTTACAGGGGTTGAAATTGGTTTCATAGCAGAAGCATTTACAAGAAAAGTGCAGATCATGGCGTTCGCCGAGAACAGAAGCTTTTTCACCTCGGGTTACCTAACCCTTTATTTTGGAAGCAAAAAGCGATAAATAAATTAGCAATTGACAGTTTAATTTTCAAAAATCAAGCTGTCAGAGATTACGAATATATATGATTGAATTACCTGTTATCCCCTCAGAGCGTAAGAAAAGACCAGATTGGTTGAGGGTTAAGCTGCCAGCCGGACCTGAGTTTAGGAAAGTAAGGCAACTGGTTGATAATTATAAATTGCATACAATCTGCGAAAGCGGAAGCTGCCCGAATATGGGCGAATGTTGGGGTGCGGGGACAGCAACTTTTATGATCCTTGGCAATGTTTGTACGAGAAGTTGCAGTTTTTGTGCAGTAGCAACAGGTCGGCCGAATGAATATGATACCGACGAGCCGAGACGTGTTGCTGAAGCGATCAAACTCATGCAGGTGAAGCATGCGGTAATTACCTCTGTTAACCGGGACGAATTGAAGGACCGAGGCGCCGAAATATGGTATCAAACCGTAAGACATGTCAAAGAAAATACTCCTGAAACAACCATTGAAACATTGATTCCGGATGTGAAAAATAACTGGGATGCGTTGATCCACATGATTGAAGCGGGCCAGGAAGTGGTTTCACATAACATGGAAACGGTGGAACGTTTATACCGTTCGGTACGTCCTCAGGCCAAATATGAAAGAAGCCTGGAACAGATCAGAAGAACAAAGGAATTTGGTCAGCGCACCAAATCCGGCATTATGCTGGGACTTGGCGAAACACAAGGCGAAGTGTACAAAGCAATGGACGACCTTGCAGCCAACGGCCTCGACATTCTTACTTTGGGACAATATCTGCAGCCAACCAAAATGCACCACGAAGTGATCGAATGGATCACTCCCGAAATGTTTGACAATTACAGAGAAGAAGGACTGAAACGCGGACTTAAATACGTAGAATCAGGACCACTGGTAAGATCCAGCTATCACGCGGAACGTCACGTGAATGTGCCGATTTAAATGATAACCATAAATTGAAAAGCCTGCTTTCGAATGAAAGTGGGCTTTTCAGCTTATAAATGCCTGCTGCACTATGCGAATCTGCGCATTCTGAATGGCTTTTTAAGTCTCTTTTATTTGGTTAATATCCCAAAAAAATTCAATTTTGCTTTCTCATTCATACACTAACTTCACTTTTTTTGCCGAATTAACATTTTCAATTTATGCCATACTTATTCACCTCGGAGTCCGTATCTGAAGGACATCCTGACAAGGTCGCCGATCAAATATCAGATGCTTTAATTGACAACTTCTTAGCCTGGGACACTAATAGTAAAGTAGCCTGCGAAACTTTGGTAACAACCGGCCAGGTCGTTTTGGCTGGTGAAGTCAAGACAAACACTTATCTGGATGTTCAGAGAATAACACGTGATGTTATTAGGAAAATCGGATATACGAAGAGTGAATACATGTTTGAAGCCAATTCCTGCGGTATTTTATCTGCCATTCACGATCAGAGTGCAGACATTAACCAGGGCGTTGACCGTGCGGTTGCTTCCGAGAGCTTTGAAGAAAAAGCAAATGCGCAGGGTGCGGGCGACCAGGGAATGATGTTTGGATATGCAACGCGTGAAACTGAAAATTACATGCCACTGGCATTGGACCTTGCTCACAAGATCTTGCAGGAAATGTCTGCGATCAGAAACACAGAGTCCAGCCTGATCCCCTACCTTCGCCCAGATGCAAAATCCCAGGTGACGATTGAATACAGCGATGAAAATGTGCCTTTGCGCATCGATACCATTGTAGTTTCCACACAACACGATGATTTTGATTCAGAAGCGACTATGCTTGCGAAGATCAAAGAGGATGTGATCAACATTGTAATCCCACGTGTGAAAGCGAAGCTTACCCCTGAACTCCAGCAATTGTTCACAGGAGACATTACATTCCACATTAACCCGACCGGCAAGTTCGTAATTGGCGGCCCGCACGGTGACACCGGACTTACGGGACGTAAAATTATCGTTGATACTTACGGCGGAAAAGGCGCTCACGGCGGTGGTGCTTTCTCAGGAAAAGATCCTTCCAAAGTGGATCGTTCAGCTGCATACGCGACGCGTCACATTGCTAAAAACATGGTTGCCTCAGGACTTTGCGACGAAGTGCTTGTACAGGTTTCGTATGCGATTGGTGTAGCCGAGCCTTGCGGCTTGTATGTTAACACTTACGGCACAGCCAAAGTATCCGGCAACGACGGCGAGATAGCTAACAAAATCGGCGAGATTTTTGACCTTCGTCCATACGCAATCGAGCAACGTTTGAAACTACGTAATCCAATCTATTCTGAAACAGCTGCTTATGGTCATATGGGCCGTAAAAATGAGATTGTGACGAAATCGTTCAAAGGCGCTAACGGCGAAGAGAAAGAGGTTGAAGTAGAGTTGTTCACTTGGGAAAAACTTGATTTTGTCGATGCAATCAAAGAAAAGTTTGCATTGTAATAATATATTTTTTGCATTGTAATTATATATTTGTGAAATGATAAGGCCGGCCAATTACCGGCCTTATTCATGCCATTTCGATTAATTTTTACCTTTAACTAATAATAATGGGGTATTTGCGTTGCTAAGGGGCTGCGCAAATCATTCCAACAGAGAAATCCCGTCAGTCTCCTTATGCAATATCAAAAAATCAAGTTTACCAACGCTGGCAAAAGCACATTTTTCCCTACACTTCGACAGCGCGTAGATCAATATTTTTCTTCCAATAACATTTGCAAGTCGGGTGGCAAACAGATCATTTACAAGGCATTCTTTATGCTAAGCCTGTATCTGATTCCCTACTTTCTTATTATTACCGGCCATTTCTCGAACCTATCCATGTTCATTATGGCCATTGTGATGGGATTCGGCGTTGCGGGAGTGGGCATGTCAGTTATGCACGATGCCATTCATGGCTCGTTGGCGACTTCAAATGTGCTGAACAAGTTTTTTGGTGCGTCAATTTACCTTCTGGGAGGTAATGCATATAACTGGGAGGTGCAACATAACAGGCTTCATCACACATACACCAACATTCACGAAGTAGACGAAGATATCACCGGCAAATTCCTGCTTCGTTTATCATTCCAGGAAAAACAGAAACAGATCCATCGTTTCCAGTATATTTACGCATTCTTTTTATACAGCCTGATGACCTTATCGTTCCTATGGAAAGACTTTAAGGAAATCTCACTCTTTAATAAAATGTCGGAGTCTGGAATGACCAAGCCATTCCCGCGTAGGGAGCTTATTAAGCTTGTGATTACCAAACTGGCTTACCTCCTGTTCATCTGCGTGATCCCGCTTTATTTCACATCGCTTACTTTCGGACAATGGTTTATTGGGTTCATGGCCATGCATTGCACGGCCGGAATGATCCTGAGCACGGTTTTCCAGATGGCGCATGTGGTGGAAGGCGTTCACCAACCGGAGCCGGATTGTTCAGGTTGCGTCGAAAATGCATGGGCGGTGCACCAATTGCAGACGACGTCCAATTTTGCCGGAAGAAACCGCTTTTTGTCGTGGTATATCGGCGGTTTGGATTATCAGATCGAACACCATTTGTTCCCATCCATTTCCCACATTCACTATCACGCATTATCGCCTATTGTACAGGAAACTGCACAGGAATTCGGGCTGGAATACAATGCTAAGGAAAACTTTGCCAATGCATTAGGTTCGCATATCAGAATGCTCAAAAGCATGGGCCAAGCCTGATTCAGACCGGATCAACTATTTCACTTTCGCGGGCAACCTGTTCGATCATTTTCATTTTCTCAAAATCCTTGGGCCTCGAGAAGAATGTATAAATAGCCGGGATCACGTATAATGTGAGCACCAGCGAAAACAGCAACCCGCCCATAATCACAATCCCCATCGACATTCGGCTCTTGCCGGCAGAACCCAGCGCCATAGCAATTGGTAATGCGCCCAGGATCGTTGCCAGACTGGTCATCAGGATCGGCCTGAAACGCAATGTTGCCGCTTCCAGAACAGCCTCCTGAATACCAAGCCCTTTTTCACGCAGCTGGTTGGCAAACTCTACAATTAAAATCCCATTTTTGGTTACCAAACCGATCAGCATGATCATCCCGATCTGACTGAAAATATTCAGCGTCTGATCAAAAAACCATAACGAGAACACCGCGCCCCCGATAGCCAGCGGAACTGTGAACATGATGATGAAAGGATCTACGAAGCTTTCAAATTGTCCGGCGAGGATAAAATAGATCAATATCAACGCTAAGAAAAAGGAGAACATTGTATTTGAAGAGCTTTCTGCGTAATCCCGTGAAGAACCGCTTAATGATGTTTGAATGGACTCATCCTTCAACTTATCCCTGATCCGGTCCATGGCTGCAATGCCATCACCAATCGTTTTGCCAGGCGCTAATGCTGCCTGCACCGTTGCACTCATATATCGGTTGTAATGGAAAAGTTGCGGGGGACTGCTTTCCTCCTCTGCTTTGACAATGTTGTCCAGCTGAACCAGACTCCCGTTGCCCGTTTTCACAAACATACTTTTCAAATCCAAAGGCTCGTCCCGGTTCGCACGATCGTATTGCCCGATGACCTGATATTGGCGGCCGTTCATGGTGAAATAGCCAAAACGCTGACCAGCGAACGCAAGCTGCATGGTTTGGGCCACATCCTGAACAGTAACACCCAGCGACTTGGCCTTTTCACGGTCGATGGCGATCTGGATTTCAGGCTTACTGAACTTCAAATTGACATCCGTAATGGCGAATGTCGGATCATTGGAAGCTTCTTCCATGAATTTGGGCACATAGTCACGCAGTTTTTCAAAATCAGGTGCCTGGATTACATACTGAATCGGCAGTCCGCCGCGGGAATCCACGGAAATGGTCTGCTGCTGCACAACGAATGACTTCGCGTCCGGCATTAATTTCAATTTCTGGTTAATATAGTCGGCAATTTCCTGCTGAGATTCTTTGCGGTCTTTTTTATCAACCAATGCAATCCTTCCACTGCCCGTATTTGCTGCGCCGAGGCCGGAATTTCCAGGAGACGTTATCAGCATTAAGCCTTTCTTTCCCGGCATGGAATCCATCAGCATTTGTCCCACTTCCTGCACATAGCGGTCTGTGAATTCAAATGAAGATCCCTCCGGCGCTGTCATATTGATCCTGAACCAGTTACGGTCATCCAGCGGGGCGAGTTCGGATTGCAGGCCTTTTCCGAAAAACCAGATCATTCCTACTGTTAGGGCTACAATGGGAATAGCAACCCAGCGCATCTTTAGGAATTTGGCCAGAGCGTTGCCGTAGTTATTTGTGATACTCTCAAAAAACGGCTCTGTTTTTTCGTAAAACCAGCTCTTTTTGTGCGTTTTACGAACCAGGTAAGCATTCAGCATCGGTGTAAGTGTGAGCGATACAAATGCCGAGATCAAAACAGCTGCGGAGATCACAATCCCGAATTCGCGGAAGAGCTTTCCGACAAAACCTTCCATAAAAATAACGGGAAGAAAAACCGAAGCCAGTGTAATCGATGTAGACAAAACCGCGAAAATGATCTCATTCGCCCCTTTTATGGCTGCCTCGATAGGCCCCATCCCCTGCTCTATTTTCTTAAAAATATTCTCCGTGACGACAATCCCGTCATCCACCACAAGTCCGGTTGCCAGCACGATGGCCAGCAGCGTTAGCACATTGATCGAAAAGCCCATGATGTACATTACAAAAAACGTCCCGATCAGCGAAACCGGAATATCTATCAGCGGCCGGAAAGCAATGAGCCAATCCCGGAAGAAGAGGTAAATAATGATCACAACCAGCACGATGGCTATGAGCAGCGTTTCACCTACTTCTTCAATCGAACGCTCAACAAATATGGTGTTATCGATCAGTGTATCAAGCTCATAATCTTTTGGAAGCTCTCTTTTAATGTCCGCCATCCGCTTATTGACCTCCTCTGCAATATTGAGATAATTAGCACCCGGCATCGGCGAAATGGCTAAACCGATCATGGGAACATTATCCAGTCTCAGGACCGTTTCCTCGTTTTCCGGGCCCAGTGCCGCATAGCCAATATCTTTTAAATGAACCGTTTGTGTTGGCGAATTTTTAATAATCAGCTCATTAAAATCCTCTTCCGTCCGGAATCTTCCAATCGTTTTAACCGTAAGCTCAGTATTGTCACCTGCCAGTTTTCCGCTTGGTAATTCAACATTTTCCTTGTCCAGGGCGATCTTCACATCCTGCGTGGTAATGCCGAGTGAGGCCATTTTGATGGGGTCCATCCAAATGCGCATGGCATATTTCTTCTGGCCAAAAATCCGGATCTCACTTACGCCTTCAATGGTTTGCAAACGCTGCGCGATCACATTCTCCGCATAATCACTCACTTCCAGATGTGATCTTGTGTCGCTTTTGAATGTAAGCACAATAATAGGTTCCGAGTTGGCATCCGCCTTGGCAACAACGGGTGGCCCGTCGATATCCAATGGCAATGTCCTTGAAGCCGAGCCAACCTTGTCCCGCACGTCATTAGCCGCGCGCTCCATATCCACACCAATGTCGAATTCAACCGTTATCTGGCTCGTTCCCTGGCTGCTCGTAGAGTTGATTGACTTAATCCCTTCAATGCTATTAAGCTGTTTTTCAAGTGGTTCTGTGATTTGCGATTCGATAATGTCTGCATTGGCCCCAGTATAACTTGTCCGGATAGAGACCACCGGCGGATCAATGGAAGGGAATTCCCGCATCCCCAGAAATTTGTATCCCAGAAATCCGAACAATATGATCAGCAGGTTCATGACAATCGCCAGAACCGGCCGCTTGATAGAGAGTGTTGATATACTCATATTTGGAGATTAATGTCGGCTGACATTCGTTTTAACAAGTTCACGATTCCTTCCTCAATTCACGCGTACGGCCGTATTGGGCTTAATAGCAATAATTCCTGATGTAATGAGCGAATCGCCCGGCTGCAAACCTTCTATCACCTGAATTTTCTTATCCGTCCGCAATCCGGTCACAACCATTGCTTCCTGTGCCTTGCCGTTTTTGACAACAAACACTTTTTTTCCTTTCAAAACAGGGACTATGGCTTCGGTAGGGATCATCATGGCCGATTTATTGGCATCCAGATCGGCAAGAATTTTAACAAACATGCCTGGCACAAACCGCCCGGACGGGTTGGGCGCTATCGCCCGCACTTTCAGCGTCCGCAGACTTTCCTCCACTTTCGGATCTATCGCAAGAATTTTAGCATTGTAAGTAGAAGGATCGCCGTCGAGATTGAATTTCACCACATTGCCTACCCTGATATTCGGCGCGTATTTTTCAGGAACAGTGAAATCAACTTTCACCGGATTGCTTTGCACAATGGTTACGATGGGCGTACCCGGTGCCAGATATGCGCCTTCACTAATGTATTTCAATCCTATCCGGCCACTGAATGGTGCCCGGATCTCCGTTTTTTCCAGCTGCGCTTCCAAAACCTCTTTTTCAGCCTCCAAAATCCTGATATTATTCGAAGTCACATCATATTCTTCCAGATTGATCGCCTCCACATTCAAAAGCTTCTTTTGACGCGCTTCGATTTTCTTGGTGAGCTCCTGGTTATATGTCACCTTTTGCAACTGTGCTTGCAACTCGCGGTCATTTATTTTTCCGATAAGCTGACCTTTTTCAATGTTTGCGCCTTCCTTAATGTTCAATTTGATCAGCCTGCCCGATGCCTCTGCCATGACATTCACTTCTTCATTGGGAATGACTGTACCCGACGCAAATATCTGGTTTTCAATGGACTCCCTCTTAACAACGTATACATTCACCGGCACTGCGGCGCCTGCGGAATTGCCACCATTACTTCCACTGCCTTTCACTTCCGAGGGCTTATCCTTTCCCGGCTTGGAGAATACAAACAGCTTCCCCAGCACAAGCACAATGATTATCCCTCCAACCAGCATTATCGTACGCATAGATCAATTAAAATAAATTTCGTTCAATTCGGATATTAATAAATTATATTCCTTCAAAAGCGTTTATTAAAGATACTTCATATTGTACAAAGCGGCAATCAGTTCGTTTTTTACTTCTGTTGAATGTTAAATTATAATAACCATATGACGACATCCAGACATTGCCTCCACTATTTTATCACCCTGTTAATATGTTCCTTACCCATGTACACGCACGGACAAAATAAGATCAAAAATTATGAGGCTCAATGGAAAGTCGTTGAAGGGCATCAGCAAAAAAACCTACCGAAATCAGCCCTGGAAGAGGTCAGGAAAATTTATGATTTGGCCAAAAAAGAAAATCAGGAAGCGCAGGTTATCAAAGCCGCAGTTTACATGGTCAACTTGCAGGTTGATACGCGCGAAGATCAGCAAATAGCAGGCATTAAGGAGCTCGAAAAAGAAATTGCGGAGAGCCGCGGCGCAGCAAAATCAATTCTGACCAATTTACTCGCATCTACTTATTACAGCTATTTCCAGGACATCCGCTGGCAGGCTTATCAACGAACGGCAACGATAAATTTCAAGAAAGATGATGTGAGCACCTGGTCAACGGAAGATTTTCATCGCAAAATTTCTTCGCTTTACCTTTTGTCTATTGCCGATGAAACGCTTCTCAAACAAACCAAACTGGATGCATTTGATGCGATTATCCTCAAAGGAAACACGAGAAAGTTGCGTCCGACATTGTATGATCTGCTCACGCAAAAAGCTTTGCTATATTTCGCTTCGGACGAGCGGGACATCAAAAAGCCTTCCTATAAGTTTGAAATTGACAAAGCCTCCGCATTTGATCCTGCTGCCGACTTTATTCACCGCAAGTTTGAAACAAAAGACAGCACTTCTCTGGAGTTCTTTGCGCTGCAGTTATATCAAAAGCTGATCGCATTCCACATCAATGACCCACAGCCCGACGCGCTGATCGACATTGATCTGCAGCGGCTTCAATTCGTTCGTCAAAAATCCGTGCATCCTGACACGGACGAGCTTTACTATATGTCTCTGAGCCATTTAGCAGACCAATATCAGCAAACGTCCGCAGCCGCACAGGCCTGGTATATGAAAGCCCTTTATCATGAGCAGAAAGGAAGTTCCTTCAAACCAGGTAGCGACACAGCGAACCGTTTTGAAAGAGTGAAGGCTGCTGAGATATGTGAAAAAGTTATCAAAGAAAATCCCGAAACAGAAGGCGGGATTAATGCATATAACCTGCTTAACGGCATCAAAAGGAAAGAATTACAATTCACAACGGAGCAGGTTAACATTCCAGAAAAGCCGTTTCTGGTGCTTGTAGAAAGCAGGAATCTGGACAAGCTGTTCTTGAAAATTGTCAAAGCCACCGAGGAAATCAAGAAAAGCTTTGAAAAAAATGACATTCAGGGGACGTTCAAAATGCTCGTTAACACGCCTTCAATAAGATCTTGGGAGCAAAAACTGCCTGATACGAAGGATTTTCAGCAACATGCCGTGGAAATTAAAGTGGATGCATTGCCTGGTGGAGAATATGTGTTGTTTGCCAGCCCGGACGCCGGATTTCCCGAAAACAAGTCAGTTATCGGCATGAAGCTGCTGTATGTGAGCAACATTAGTTATGTGCAGCGGGGAGAAGATTATTTTATGCTAAACCGTGATACCGGACAGCCGCTGGCTGGTGCGAATGTTACTGTTTGGAATACCAAATATGATTACAAGTCCGGGAGTTACATTAAAAGTAGAGGCGCTTCTTATATCGCCGATAAAAATGGTTATTTCAAAAGAAAAGTAAGCAGTAAGGAACCGGAATCACAAAGCCAGATGCTGGAAATCACCCATGCGAACGACCATTTGTTTATCCGGCAGGAAACGCGCACGTACTATAACACGTTCAGCGACTCGGAGGCTGAACCAAGTGAGTCAATGATCTATCTTTTCGCAGACCGCAGTTTGTATCGGCCGGGCCAAACTGTTTATTATAAAGGCATTGCAACAAAAGGAAAAAATATTCTCCAAGATCAGACAGAGAAAATTGAGATTGAACTCAAAAATGCAAACAATGAAGTGGTGGGAAAAGCCACTAAGACGGTGAATAAATTTGGCAGTTTTTCCGGGTCGTTTGTGCTTCCTACCGGCTCATTAAACGGGCAATTTTCGATCGTTGCCGATGATGATCATCTTGTTACATTCCATGTTGAAGAATATAAGCGACCACGGTTTGCAGTTCAATTTGACACATTACGCAACTCCTACAAGCTTGGTGACACGATTAGGGTGACAGGAACGGGAACCGCTTATGCCGGAAATCAAATTGATGGTGCGAAAGTGGTTTATCGCGTTGTCCGAAACGAAAGATTCCTTTATCCCTGGCTATTCAGAAGCCGCTTTTACCCATCCGCCGAGCCGCAGGAAATCGCGCACGGCGAAACAGTTACGGACGCTTCGGGGAAGTTCAATGTCCATTTCGAAGCCATTCCCAATTTAAAAACAGATAAAAAGCGCGACCCGGTGTTTGATTACACGGTTTATGCCGATGTGACTGACATCAATGGGGAGACAAGAAGCGAGCAAACTACCGTTTCTGTGGGCTATAAGTCTATTTTGTTAAAGGCGGACATTGCTGAAAGGACCAAGGTCGACAGTCTAGCGAGCCTGAAAATTCGTACGGACAACATGAACGGTCAGTTTGTCTCTTCTCCGGTGACTGTAAAAATTGCGCGTCTATCTCCTGAAAAAAGGTTAATTAAGCCTCGATACTGGCAGCGTCCGGATCTTTTTGTCATGACCAAAGCCGAATTTATTAAAGCTTTTCCGAATGATGAATATGATGAGGAAACGGAAAAAGAAAACTGGCCGGAGCAAGATGTCGTGTTTGAGAAAACCACTCAACTCAAAGAGAATCAACCATTTTCACTCGACAAAACAAATTTCGACGCAGGTTTTTATAAAATTGAAATCACTACAAAAGATGATAGTAATGCCGAGATTAAGGATATCAGATACATTGAACTGATTGATGCTGAGCGCAATGATCTCATTTACCCTCAATACATCAGTGCGGAAGGCAGTGAAACCATTGAGCCGGGAGCGAAAACAACCATAAAATTCGCTACCACAGCAGACAATGCATTCATTATCAGCAGCTCAGGCAAAAAGACGAATCCAGACAACTTTTCATTCTATAAATTGAATATGGAAAAAAGGACGTTTGATATCACTGCATCAGAGGCAGATCGAGGCGGATTGGGGGTTGATTATATGTTTGTAAAACACAATCGTGTGCATCAATATCAGGATTTTATAAATGTTCCCTGGACTAATAAGGAACTGAAAATCGAATATCAGACATTCCGCGACAAGACATTGCCGGGAAGTAAGGAAAAGTGGACGGTTAAAATTTCGGGTTATAAAAAAGATAAAGTGGCGGCTGAAATGCTTGCCAGCTTGTATGACGCATCGCTTGATCAATTCTATCCGCATCAATGGTCGAAGCCAGCGCATTGGCCGGTTGCGACGGGGCTGGCCAGATGGGGCAATGGGCTTAGTTTTATGCAAAAAGATGCACTAGCTTTCAATTTGGCATATGCTCCCTATAAAAATTTTGAGAAACGATACGATGAGCTGATTTCGACCCAGATATGGTCTCGCGGCTACCCACGCGGCGGACGCAGTGACCGGAGTCGGGTGATGTCTATGAGTGTAGGTGTAAAAAAGAGCGGGCTGCCCTCAGAGGAAATTAAGGAATCCGTCGTTGCAGAGCCCACTTCAATAGGACAAGATGCTGCTGCATTAAATGAAGTGGTTACGGTTGGTTATGGCGTTCAAAAATCAGCTCAGAAAAGGAACGAAACTTCCACACCACCCCGGAAGAATTTCAATGAAACCGCCTTCTTCTTCCCTGACCTGAAAACGGACAAAGACGGCGCCATAACGTTTTCATTCACCATGCCGGAAGCATTGACGCGATGGAAATTGCAGGCTTTGGCGCATACGAAAGAGCTGGCAATGGGTTACAGCAGTAAGGAAATGGTCACCCAAAAAGAACTCATGGTGCAGCCCAACCCGCCAAGATTTCTGCGGGAAGGAGATCAGATTTCATTGGCTACGAAAGTTGTTAATGTGTCTGATCGCACACTGGCCGGAAAAGTATCATTGCAATTGTTTGATACGGAAAGGAATGAACCGATTGATGCATTATTCGCAAATGTGGGAAAAGAGAAGGATTTCAATGTTGCTGCCGGGCAAAGTACGGTGGCGCAATTTGCCATTAGGATCCCCGAAAACTATTCTAAAACCATTACCTGGCGCATGGTTGCGAGCGCTGGAAATCTTTCCGACGGCGAGGAAAATACATTGCCTGTGTTGTCCAACCGCATGCTGGTAACTGAGACTTTGCCACTGGCGATGCGAGGAACGGGCAGCAAGCAATTCAAAATGGAAAAGCTGATCAATTCCGCCAGTTCCAAAACGCTGACCAACCAGTCGCTAACCGTAGAATATACGAACAATCCGGCCTGGTATGCAGTCCAGGCCCTGCCTTATCTGATGGAATATCCCTATGACTGTGCGGAACAAACCTGGAATCGCTATTATGCCAATTCTATGGCAGCCAACATTGTGGCAAGCTCGTCCAGCATTGCCAAAGTGTTCGAAACCTGGCGCAAAAGTGACACAACCGCTTTGCTTAGCAATCTGCAAAAGAACCCTGAATTGAAATCATTGCTTTTAGAAGAAACACCCTGGGTCCTTGCAGCAAAAACAGAAGCAGAGCAAAAAAAGAACATTGCATTGCTTTTCGATCTATTGCGGATGACGAACGAATTGAGCAGCGCCATTGAAAAACTAAGGCAGTTACAAAATGCCGATGGAAGCTTCGCATGGTTCAAAGGCGGGCCTGACGACCGTTATATGACACAGTATATTGTAAGCGGAATCGGGCACTTACGCAAGTCAAATGCAGTCCAAAAAAGTCAGGAGGCAGAACTTGCGGCAATTATGCAAACCGCAATTCCTTACCTGGATGCCCGGATAAACAATGATTACGATAATCTCATCAAGCACAAATCCAACCTGAAAGAGTACATTCCTTCCGCATTGGCGATCCAGTATTTATATATGCGCAGCTTTTTCCCGAATCAACCGGTGCAAAACACCTTCCAAAAAGCGCATCATTACTTCGCGGAAAGGGCAAAGCTCACCTGGACCAGTCAAACCAAATATATGCAGGGCATGACTGCCATAGCACTTCACCGCTCGGGCGACAAGGCAACACCCCATGCGATCCTGAAATCACTGAAACAAACGGCCATTAATCAGGAGGAATCGGGCATGTATTGGAAAAATAACCAACGCAGCTGGTGGTGGCACGAAGCGCCCATTGAGCGACAGGCACTGCTGATTGAAGCATTTCAGGAGATTGCGAATGATGTAGTTGCTGTTAATGACATGAAAACCTGGCTTTTGAAAAACAAACAAACCAACAACTGGGAAAGTACAAAAGCCACCGCGGAAGCCTGCTATGCATTGCTGATGACGGGAAGTAACTGGATCGCGGATGACCGCACGGTTTCTGTTTTTCTTGATAAAACCAAAGTGGAGCCTGAAAAATCAGAAGCGGGAACGGGTTATTTCAAAAAGGCTGTTGAAGGGAGCGAAGTGAAAGCAGGGATGGGCAACATTGAAGTGCAGATAACCGGTGAGAAAAGCGTTTCCAATGCACCGTCGTGGGGAGCCGTCTACTGGCAATATTTTGAAGATCTTGATAAAATTACTTATTCCGAGACGCCGCTTAAATTATCAAAAACGCTGTTTATTGAGAAAAATTCAGACAATGGGCCTGTACTCACGCCTGTGAACGCAGGTGATGTCTTGCATGTGGGCGATAAAGTGAAAGTCAGGATAGAGCTTCGCGCAGACCGTGACATGGAATATGTGCACATGAAAGACATGCGTGCCTCTGGTTTTGAGCCTGTTAATGTCCTGAGCAGTTATAAATGGCAGGACGGTTTGAGTTATTACGAAAGCACAAAAGACGCCAGTACCAACTTCTTTTTCAGCACATTACAAAAAGGCAATTACGTCTTCGAATATCCCCTTTTCATCAACCAGGAAGGCAATTTCAGCAACGGCATTACCGCTATTCAATGCATGTACGCACCCGAGTTCACTTCCCATAGTGAAGGAATAAGGGTGAAGGTTGAGAAATGAATCGGTGGCAGGCAGTTTTCTTGTTCAGGAAACTGCCTGCTGAATTTTCAAGATTGCATTCGCGAACGCTTCCATATCCTCTTTTTCACCAAGCATTGCGTGCTGCAAGATCCAGACGGCGTCGGAACTGCATGCTTGTTCGGCGTTGGGGCAGTGGACCTGAGTGAAATCCACATATTCCGGGATGGCGTAGCACATGAAGTTCTTATTCTGAAAAAGGGGCTGCTTGTATAATGGGTGTGGATAACCTTTGAAACTCGGCACACCCTCAGCTGCCAGCATTGCCGCAAAATCATTTCTGGACAGGCCGCCAAACGCTGTGGAATCGTATTTAACAATATAAATGTGATAGCAATGCAGGGATATTGCTTCGTCGCGCGACAATGGTGTTATACCCTTAATTTCTGAAAGTAATTGATTCAAATACAAACCATTATCATTTCTCTTTTGCGTCTGGGCTTCCAGTCTTTTCAATTGCTGCGAAAGCAACACGGCTTGCATTTGTGTGATCCGGTAATTGCAGCCCGGGTTGTAATGATCATACCATTGCCCCCCCTCGATCCGGCCAACATTCCGCAACGAACGCATCATGGCGTATAATTCATCGTCATTGGTGATCACAATTCCACCCTCGCCCGACGTCAGGTTTTTGGACGATTGAAAGCTAAAACTGCCTACATCGCCAATAGAACCTAATTTTTTACCCTTATATTCTGCTCCATGCGCATGTGCAGCATCCTCGATCACATGAAAATTATGCCTTTTGGCAATGTCCATAATCGCATCCATATCACAGGCCAATCCGCCGAAATGCACAGGAATGATTGCCTTTGTACGTTCTGTGACAGCTGCCTCGATTGCCGCAGGGCTGATATTATATGTGTCGGGATCAATGTCCACGAAAATCGGAACGCAATTGCATTCTATTACAGACGAAGCCGTTGTAATAAACGTATAGGGAGGAACGATAACCTCGTCACCTGGCTTTACGCCACAGGCTATCAATGCAAGTCGGAGCGAAACGGAGCCGTTTACGCAGGTGATCGCATATTTGCTTCCGCAGTAATCAGCAAATTCCTGTTCAAACTTCGCGACTTCATCCCCGCAGTCAGGATTCCCCCATTTTCCGCTCTGGACGATTTCGGTAACTGCATTTACATCGCTGGCGTCGTATATCGGCCATATAAATTCCTTATTGACCGTTTTCGGGCCACCGTTTATTGCCAGTTTGTCCCTCATTTGAAAGGTGTTTTTTACGATATGATGTAAAGTGTGTGTTGTTTCAAGCAAAAACCGCAATAAGATCAAAGGCGCTAAGCTGCATTCCTTTCATTTTACTGCGGTTTTAGGCTATTGTAGTTACGAATGCCTGTTACCAGGGTTTTCCTGTGCCTTGAACAAGCCATGGTTTTGACCATTGGCTATTTTTCTTGCGCGGCCCTGAAAAGCTGGTTTCCTCCAATCTTTCTATGGCGTTTTTCACGCTTTCACCATTGTTGTTCAATTCATTGTTGCTGTAAATAAAGCGTAACGGCAATGCACGTGAAACTGGCGCTACGCCCGGAACCAGCTTAGGCAAACCCGTTCTGCGATAGTCAAACCAACCTTCTGTGGCTGCTGTCCAACTCGAAACCCATTTCTGTTCGATGATCTGAGCCTGTGTGCCGTTGTAAGCAACGCCTTTTTGTTTGATAAATGCGTCATATCCGTCTGCTACGCCCCAGGTTTGCAATGATTGCTTGATCCCATTGTTATAATGCGCAGCAGCAGCACCGGCCGCCCATCCTTTTTGTGCAGCTTCTGCCAGGATAAATGAAGATTCGGCAGCAGAGGCCAATCTAGCCTTCAAAATCCCTCCTTTATTTCCCTGATAAGTATAGTTCAACTGAGAAGCATGCTGATTCTGCACTTGCTGACCAGTGGTTGGGTTTTCGTTGAAATAGGTCGGGTCAATCATGCCCGGAGGAACGCCTACATATTCGCCGGCATTCAACGGACCATTAAATTGTTCAGGTCGGCTGGGTTTATATGTATTGGGGTTGAAATGACGGGTATACTTGTGCCCCGCGGCAATTTTTGCCCTCAATTCCTGCTCTGTGAAAGATTTTACTCCGGTAAGGATCTTTCCATCTTCGCGAATGAAGTCAGCCATTCCTTTCGCCAAAGTAGGATCTGCCACCCAGCGAACGTGAACGGGCTGAAACCAAACTTTCAAACGCGGATCGCTATTAGCAACCAGATTATTGATCAATGTCGAAGCCGGCCTTCTTCGTCTCCAGTTGGATTCGCTTACGTCAAATGCAGTTGCAGTTGGCCAGGAATTGTTTCCGTCTGTGCCAATAAAATCCATTACTGCATCGTCACCAGCATCTTTAATGTAAATGCCCGATGCGTAAACGCTCTCAATGCCTGCTTTGGCAACATCGGGAAGCTTGCCCGAAATACGCATGTAGTAGCGAAGCAACAGCGTATTGGCGAATTTTTGCCATTTCTGTGTGCTTCCATTGTAATATACATCATAAGCTGGCGCATCCCTTTCATCGCCGGTGGAGCCAAAAATCGCAGATGCTGCTTTCAAGTCCTCGATTATCCCTTTGTAGATCACTTCCTGGCTATCAAACGCAGGCAGCATTTCGCCTTCATCACCTTTTAATGCATTGGTGTAAGGTGCATCGCCCCAAAGATCCGAGATTGTTCCGAAAATGAATGCTCTCATGGTCAATGCTACGCCTTCGTGAAATTTGAATTTAGTCTCGACAGCGCGCTTGTACAGCAGGTTGTTGTTTCTCAGGAATCCATACCATGCTTTCCATTCGTCGTCTTCTTCGTTCCAGTTGTAATCGTTGAAACCGTCTTTCCAGGCATCTTCCTGGGTATGCTGGACCACACCGGCAATTCTGCCATAGCCCAAGCGCACATACTGGTTGGCAACGCCTGTCATGACCGTAGGCATGATCAGGTTAGGATTCGCGCTGTTCGGATCAACGCCATTAGGGTTCTCATTGATCTCTGTCAGGTCTTCCTTACAAGAAGAAACGACCAGCAGCGCGAGCATGAAAACGAGTTTTGGGATATGTTTTAAAATCTTCATTGCTTTATATTTAAAGTATGATGAGCAAAAGAATTTTCAGTTGAATGATCAGAAATCGAAATTCAGCTTAAATCCAAATGGAATAGTCCACGGCATAACATTCTGTCTTTCAATTCCCTGACGGAACCCGCCTTTGTTAGGATCTGCCCAGAATGCACGCTCAGGATCGATCCCGATTTTTGAAGCTGTCCACAACATAATATTTCTGGTGTAGAGCGACAGGTTGGCATTTCTTACCACGCCGAACAGGTTTGGTATTTTGTAGGACAATGTTACTTCACGCAGTTTTACAAATGATGCATCAAATGTAACCTGCTGGTTGAAGCTCCATGGATATACAGCGGTAATTGGCAGATATTTTGTGCCTGTTCCGCCCAGCCATTCATGATAATTTCCTGCCTCATCCTGCCATACGCCCGGAATAAATGCTCCGTCGCCATCCGGTCCGAAACCGCCGGTTGCAGCTGTGTGCCCTCCTACTCTCGGGAAGTTTCCGTTTTGCGGGATAATGTATTTTTCAGGGTCTGATTTCAATAAGGCAACCAGCTCATCAGGCGTGTAAAGACTTCCAGGGATCAGATTATCGATCTGGCGCTGTGATTTCCAGTCAGATTCTCCGTAGCGATAGGTGAATGACATGAATTCGCCACCTTGTCTCCAGTCAAAGCTCAAACCCAAAGAAAATCTTTTGTAAGTCAAATTAGCCTGCATACCCACAAGGAAGTCCGGATTGTAGTTACCGACCTTCACGTTGTTTTCGCGTCCGCCCAAGGCTTGCCAGTCCATATCACCGCCTTCGCCATCATAGGCAATAATTGGCCAGCGATAGTAAGGTGAATCCTTGTCCTGGACTGTTGCAAACCCGCGGCTGTACATGTTACCAATTTGTTCTCCTACGAAAGTGTAAGCGCCCGCTCCGTTTTCTGACCATTGTTCAAAATACGGGAAGTTCGGCGCCAACTCTTTTACAGTTACGCGGTTACGGCTGAAATTAGCATTCAGGTCCAGGCTCCATCCGCCTCTGTTGCTGATAGGAGTTCCACCCAAACCGATTTCCCAGCCACGGCTCACGAGCTTACCAGCGTTAATGTTCTTGCTGGCATAACCGGTTGACGGCGCCATGGGAACACTGAAAATCTGGTTTGTATTAGCCCGGTCGTAATAGGTAATGTCGAATCTCAAACGATTATTAAATAAATTCAGGTCGATTCCACCCTCTGTTGAAGTCGCGATTTCAGGTAGCAATGTCGGGTTAAGCAAATTGTCCCCCAGGTTCGCAGTGACGAGGTCACCCCAGTTTCCGGTTCCCAGGTTTGGATACAATTGGTAAGGATCCGTATCATTACCCACTTGCGCCCAGCCTCCACGGAATTTCAGTAACGAAACGGCAGACGGCATGTTGAATGTAGTGCTCGCCAACCAGCTCAACGATGCGGATGGATAGAAATAAGAGCGGTTGCTTTCAGGCAATGTGCTGGACCAGTCGTTACGCGCGGTCAAATCCAGGTAAAGCTGGTTTTTGAAGCCAATCGAACTCAACGCATACAAACTGTAAATGGCCTTCTTATAACTGCCGTTTCCTACAATCCGGTTACCAACGGGAATGTTTGAAATATTATACAATCCAGGCACAGAAAGATCCCGGCCACCCAGGTTTGAGCTGTTTCCGTGTTGCTGCATAATGTTACCTCCACCCGAAATACTTATGTCAAAATCACTAGCTTTAATGGTTTTGGTAATCAGGAAATCGGCATTGCTTTCGTTGCGACCAATATTTTCGAGATAATAACCACCTTTTGCCATGCTTTTGTAGCTCCATGGAATTTTGGTCTCGCGGTCTTCATCATACATGTCATGCGAGTAACGCGCGAAAGCGGTCAGGCCCGGGGCGATTGTCCAGTCCAGCTTAATGTTTCCGTACAAACGATCGCGTGTATACGCGTTGGTCAAATGTTTGGCAAGAAAGTAGGGATTGTCAGTTTCACCCTTGGCGACAGTCATTTGTTCGATTTCTTCCAGACCCGGCTTCCAAACGCCTTTCAGATCATTAATGTCGTAGCTGGAAGAATAATAAACCGCTTGCAACGGGTTTCCATCCCTTTCGGAAGTTTGTGGACGACTGTTTGAGCTTGAACGAACGAAATTGATATTCGTACTCAGTTTCAGATTTTTAGCCATATCAAATGTTCCTGCCAGCGACAACCCATTGCGGTAAAGATCCGAATTAGGGATCAGGCCGCGGTTGATCATATTATTGTAGGAAACCCGGTAAGTGGATTTATCTGTAGAACCCGAAACCGTCAGGTTGTTGGTTGAAGTGATTCCCGTTTGAAGGAAATTCTTCATGTTATTTTTATACGATTTTAGCTCCGTAGGAATTGGATTTCCGTTTTCGTCCAGCGGGCTGTTCCATTGCACCTCTTTATTTCCCACATCCAGCGGCAAACCGCCCCAGTAGGCAGATGATTCATCCAATTGGAAAGGTCTTTCGCCATTCGCATACTTATAATGCAGGTCCAGAAATCTGTAAGGTTTTTCAAAAACATTGGAAGTGGAGAATGAAACGCCCAGTCCTTTGCCCTTTTTACCCGATTTGGTTGTGATTAAAATAACACCATTACCAGCTCGTGAGCCATAAAGCGCTGCTGCGCTGGGCCCTTTCAAAACAGACATGCTTTCGATATCGTCGGGGTTAATGTCAGAGATCGCGTTACCATAATCGACCCGGTTGCCGCTTCCTTTTTCACTCACGTTCGCAAGGCTGTTTGCCAGAGGCACACCATCCACCACAAACAATGGCTGGTTGTTTTTCAATGACGCCGCTCCCCTGATGATAATGCTGATCGACGACCCGATGCCGCTCGTTTGGTTGATAGAAACCCCGGATACACGGCCCGAAAGCGATGTAAGCACGTTTTCATTTGCCACATTGGCAACGTCTTTACCTTCTACTTTACCCACATTGTATCCCAGCGACCGTGTTTCCCTTTTAATACCAAGGGCCGTTACAACTGCTTCCTGCAAGGTTGCCACGTTTTCTTCCAGCACCACGTCTATCACGCTTTTTCCCTGAACAGCAACTTCGGTTGTGTTGAAACCAATATAGGAAAATACGAGGACTGCATCATTGCCGTCGGCATCAATGCTATATGTTCCGGCTGCATCGGTGGTGGTTCCCAGCTGCGTCCCTTTAACCAGCACGTTAACACCAGGCACAACCGCACCGTCCACAGCGGACGTTACTGTTCCACGGACACGGGCAACGGATTGATCCTGCCCGGTATTTTTAGGTTTTTCACCGGCCAGGGCAGACGCCTCCGTTCCGGTAAAAAGCAGCATTGCGAGCAAACACCAAAATACACGTCGCATACTAATAATAGAGATTGGATCCATAATCTTTGAATTTTAGTTGATTGTCATTGGTCATGATACAGGAGAAAGTCAATAGTGAATTTGAAACAGCGTTTTCAGTTACATTACTTGGGAAATTTGCTTAAGTACTATCATTTTCGCTCTGTGAATGGCCGTTTTCACCAGGGCCGTTCGGCTGATTTTGTCTTAGCAGATAATCGAAATAAATTTCCAGCGCATCGGAATATTTTTGCTGATCCTTTTCACTGTTAATGCCTTCCAGCAATTCAGACAGTTCTTCCCCAGTGAGTTTGTTACTGATCAGTTTATTAATCAAAGTTTCAGCCCGGGAAAGTGACATAGTAATAGCTGTTAAGTCTTTGTAGGATACTCACTGTGTTTGCGAAAAGACTATTTCTGATTATATGTTTTTTTAATTGCGCAGCTATGTCAATTCAGATAACCTTATTTTTACCAAAAATTTACCATATTCAAGGAAAGCATCGTTTTTATGACGAAACAAGGCAGTGACGAATGAACCTAAAAAGACGCTATAAGACGATA
Source organism: Dyadobacter fanqingshengii (assembly GCF_023822005.2). Lineage (GTDB taxonomy): Bacteria > Bacteroidota > Bacteroidia > Cytophagales > Spirosomataceae > Dyadobacter > Dyadobacter fanqingshengii. Next base: position 5,377,023 of record NZ_CP098806.1, on the reverse strand, counting down.
TATTTCCCTTTATTCGTATTACTTTTTATCCAAACCGCTTACGCGCAAACAGTCGAAACCGATACGACTGCAAAAGTTGTGGTAGGCGACATTCTGGTAGAAGGAAATCACCGCACCCGGGCCGGCATTATCCTGCGGGAAATGGCCGTTAAAACCGGTGACACATTGCAGGCACGCTCTCTTGCCGAAACATTGGAAATCGACCGAAGGAAAATTGTTAATACAAATCTTTTCATCACTGTTGATCTGCTTCCAAAAAGGAACCCGGATTCCATCCGCACGGACATTCGAATTGTAGTGAAGGAACGTTGGTATCTCATTATTGTGCCCGTTTTTCAGCTCGCCGACCGGAATTTCAATGAATGGTGGTACGAACGAAAACGCGATCTGTCGCGAACAACCTACGGCGTTTACATGAGTTACGGCAATGTGACCGGCCGGGCCGATAAGCTGCGTTTTCTGGCTGAGTTTGGTTTTATTCCAAAATTCGAAGTGGCCTATACGTTACCTTATATTGACAAAGCCCAAAAAACAGGCATCACGATCGGCTCTTCTTATTCGGTTAACAAGACAACGGCTTTCCGAACGTGGCGGGATAAGCTGCAATATTTTAATAGTGAGGACATTAACCGCGAAAGATTCTATTCCTATGTAAGCATTAGCCGCCGAAACAAATATTACACATTCCACACGGCTGATCTGCGGTGGAGTTACAGCAAAATTTCCGACACCATCGCGACCCTTAACCCTAATTATCTGCTTAACGGAAGAACCATTCAGCGTTATTTTCAGCTGACCTACACATTCAGTTATGACAAGCGGGATAATATTCAGTATGCATTGCGTGGACAAAGCCTTGCATTACAGCTCTCTAAAATCGGATTGTTGCCTACGGACGACGTAAACATGACCTATTTCTATGGTTCTTACCGAAAATACATTCCCATTTCCAAAAGATGGTTTTTCAATACAGGCGTTCGGGGAAGGGTTTCGTTGCCAAAGCGGCAGCCTTATTTGCAGACGATCGGGTTAGGTTACAGAAACGACCTTGTGCGGGGTTATGAGCTATATGTGGTTGACGGACAGGATTATGCGTTGCTGAAAAACGAATTGAAATACAAGCTCTTTTCATTCCAGAAACATTTCTCTTTTATCCCGGTCAAGCAGTTCAATACGCTTCCGCTGGCTGCTTATATCAACACTTTCGCGGACGCTGGTTATGTCAAGAACAGTTATCCGGAGTTCAGTAACACCAGGTTGGGTAACTCCATGTTGTACGGCGCCGGTGCAGGTCTTGATATTGTTACTTTTTACAATATATTGGCAAGATTCAACCTCACTTTGAACGGAAAAGGCGAGCGAAGATTCTTTTTCAATGTTTCCCGCGAATTCTGAAATCATTTTCAAAACAGGCAAATATGGCTACATTGCACATTTAATAGCCCACGTGGAATTAAAAGGCATAACTATTGTAACATTAATACTAAAATTGAATGAAAAAAACCTCTACACGCATGAAACGTTTTAAAATCGGGTTTGCGATCCTCTTTTTCGCATTAGCAATCTCTGGGTGTGATACCAAAACGAATGAAAAAACCGAAGCTGCGACCGACTCCCCGGCGGTGAAAGCGCCAACGGCGAATGATTTGAACAGCGATCAATCCGCCTTACTAAAAACCATTCTCGGAGCCGAGCGGCTGGAAGGCACAGTGCTGCGCGGCATTTCCTTTGGCGATCCGATCAGCAAAATCAAGGCTTCCGAAAATTTCGAAATGTTTGAAGAAACGGCAGACCATCTGGGTTACACGGCTGAAACTCCGCAACTGGAAACCATTGACGTACAATACTTTCTAACACCGGACAAGAAGGTGAACCGGATCACCATCGACGTTTATCTCAATAGTGCCGAGGCAACCAAACAGCTATGGAATGCCGGGAAAAATTACTTTACCAAGGATTACGATGCGCCTAAAGAAGAACCCAATAAGGTTACCTGGAACAAAAAATCGATTCGGGTTAATATGGAAGATGTTTCGAAAGGAAAGGACTTCGGGCTGAAATTCCAGTTTGTCCCAACCGATCAAAATGTACTCGCGGCAAAATAAAATTTATGAAAAACCAAAAATCATTAGTTCTGGCAGTGCTATGCCTGTTTTCTGTGGGTGTTTTTGCCCAAAAGAGCTCGAAAAAAGATGAAGTCGTGACGATCAAAACGAATTTGGGCACCATCAGGGTGATCCTGTTTGACGAAACGCCAAAGCATAAGGCCAATTTTCTAAAACTCACAAAGGATAAATTCTACGACGACCTGCTTTTCCACCGCGTTATTGACGATTTCATGATCCAGGGCGGCGATCCGAATTCGAGAAATGCCAAGCCGGACGATATGCTGGGCAAAGGCGATAACGGCTATAAAATCCCCGCGGAGTTTAGTCCGAAACTATTCCACCAAAAAGGCGCACTGGCCGCAGCGCGTGACAATAATCCCGCAAAAGAATCCAGCGGATGCCAGTTTTACATTGTGCAAGGTAGGAAATGGAGCAAAAACGACTTGAACAAGCAGGCCGCCCGCGCTGCCAGAAAGCTGACCGACTCTCAAAGGAAAGTGTATGAGGAAATCGGCGGAACGCCACATTTGGATGGCTCCTACACCGTTTTCGGTCAGGTAATCGATGGAATGGAAGTGATTGACAAGATCGGCGCAGTCGAAAAAGACGAGCGTGACAGGCCGGAAAAGGATGTTTCTATGAAAATGTCTGTCAAAAAAATGAAGAAGAAAAAGATTACCAAAAAATACGGCTGGCAATACGAAGCTTAATGCTAAAAAAACGAATACTGATCACCGGCTCCAACGGCTTGCTGGGGCAGAAACTAGTGGATCTGCTGGCTGGAAATGACGCTTATGAAATATTCGCCACTGCAAACGGTGAAAACCGGTTAAGCATTTCCGAAGGTTATCGCTATCTGGAAATGGACGTAACCAATGCTGGCCAGGTAGACGAAGTGCTCACGCAGGTAAAGCCGCACGTCATTATCCACACCGCTGCCATGACCAATGTGGATCAATGTGAAATGGAGAAAGATGCTTGCTGGAAGCTTAATGTAACAGCAGTGGAAATCCTGATCAACGCTTGTAAAAAGCACAACATTTTCCTTGAACACGTTTCCACCGACTTCATTTTTGACGGAACTTCCGGCCCGTATAGCGAGGAAGACGAGCCCAATCCGATCAGTTTTTACGGTTGGAGCAAATACGCAGCAGAAAAAGCGGTCATGCATTCCGACATTCAATGGGCCATAGCGCGCACTGTGCTGGTTTATGGTATAGCGCATGATATGAGCCGCAGCAACATTATTCTTTGGGTAAAAAAATCATTGGAAGAAGGCAAGGCGATCAAAGTCGTTACAGACCAATTCCGTACGCCAACATTGGCTGAAGACCTTGCTATGGGTTGCTTTTTAATCGCAGATCAGCGCGCAGAAGGCGTTTTCCACATTTCAGGCAAAGACTTTCTGACACCTTATGAAATGGCAATTATGACTGCAGATTATTTTGCGCTGGACAAATCGCTCATTTCTCCCACAGACGCCTCTTCTTTCACCCAACCAGCCCGCCGCCCGCCAAGAACCGGTTTTGACCTAAAAAAATCCCGGAACGTGCTCGGCTACGAACCGCACACATTCCGGGAAGGAATCGCCATTCTGGCGAAGCAGATTGGCCTTTAATGCTCAGGATTTATCAATTGCCGCAAGATCCAAGACAAAACCTGGAAAAACCGGATCGCCTGAAAGCTGGATATCAAGACTTTTTATAGTTCTTACTTCGGTGCCCTGACTATAAATAAACACTTGCTCTTTAAAACGGTCAATAAGCCAAGCAAGCTGGCAGCCATTATCGATATATTCCTGCATTTTGTCCTGCAAATATTTCAGCCCGTCGGATTGAGAGCGAATTTCAATAATAAAGTCAGGGCAAACAGGCGCGAATTTTTCTCGTTCATTATGCGATAATGCATCCCATTTTTCTTTTGTAACCCAGGACACGTCAGGAGATCTTACTGCGCCATTGGGAAGCGTAAAGCCCGTTGAAGAATCGAATAATTCACCTGCAATCTCATTGCTATCAAGCCAATTAAGAAGTTTGTTGGCAATACGTAAATTAAACTTCCCTGTAAAGCTGCCGGTCGGTGACATAAAAATGATATTTCCGTTTTTGTCCCGCTCGAAGCTTAGCATATCGTTCATCTGGCAGAACCGGAAGAACTCATCTTCACTCATGATATCCCCCACTTTGAAGGTCACGGGCATTGTGATCAGTGATGTATCCATGATGAGTATGTTTTAAGGAAGCAATTTAGCAATTTCTTAACGCTTAATGAAGCCGGCAAATTTTTGAGAACGACCGATTAATAAAGCTTTTCATAATACTCGCGAGCCATACGGTCGGAGTTGAACTCGACATTCACATCGTTCATGCTGTTGAGCACCATTTCCTGCCATTTTGTTTGGTTGGCATAGTAAGTGGGGATGACGGTGCTTTCCAGCTTCTGCATCAGATTGTCGCAATCCTGCTTGTTGATATCATCGCCTTCGGCAACTGGAAGCAAAAAGGAATTCTCGCCATCTTTCGAAAATTCACAGATCCAGCCGTCAAACGTTGAGAGGTTCAATGAGGCATTCATTGCCGCCGTCATTCCGCTTGTTCCGGATGCTTCGCGTGTAACAACGGGTGTATTAAGCCAAACGTCCGAACCGTCTTTTAACAACTTAGAAAGCGCCAGCTCGTAACCGGTGAGCACCGCCATATTGGAGAAATGATGGCTCTGGTAAAACAAATGGTTGAATGTGTCAATAGCGCCATCATCTTTTGGATAAGGCTTACCGGCCCAGATCACCTGAATGGGCTGCTCCTTGTTCTCCATCATTTTCCGGAAGCGTTCCAGATCCCAAATAAGCATATCAGGCCGTTTATAAGCGGCAAACCTGCGTGCCCAAACAATGGTGAGTACATTCGGATCAAATATTTTACCGCATTGATCGGCAACCGTTTTGAACAAAATCTTCTTCAGCTCCTTTTTGCGGGCAGCAATTTTTTCAGAATCTTTTGCGATCCGAGCGCTCTCCAGTTCACTATCAATCCAGTAAGCGTTGTTCTGCGCGTTGGTAATGTGGTCGATTTCCGCAATATTCTTATGCGACTTCCACATATGCCGGGAAACCTCGCCGTGAAGCTTGGAAACGCCATTGGCTTTTCTGCTAAGGCTTAATGCGGCCAGTGAATGGTTAAATGTATCATCCTTAATCCCGCTGATCTTACGGACCGTCCCAAGATCCAGCCCCGAAAAGAAGCCCAGCTTTTCAAGAAAATTGATGTCGTGCTTCTCATTCCCTGCTTCTTCCGGTGTATGCGTTGTAAAAACGACCCGCTTTTTTACCTCAGCTACTTTTTTATATTTTTTGAACAAATGGAAAATGGCCGAAACTGCATGCGCTTCATTAAAATGATACACTTGCGGTTCATAGCTAAGCTCTTCCAGAAGACGCGCACCGCCAATGCCGAGCACCATGCATTGCGCCACTTTATAGGTCACATCTGCATCATATAAAGAATAACTGATCGCGCGCGTTGTGTCGTCATTTCCGTCTGTGTCCGTGGTAAGTAAGAATAATGGGGCAGATTGGAAGACGTCCGGCGGCAGATAGTAGGCTGCTACCCATACGTCTTTGCCCATAACCGGGATCTGAAAACGGATTTTTGTATCAACAAGAAAGGAATACATTTTTTCCCGGAATTCGGGCTGCATACTGCCGTCCTTTTTGCGGCCCTGATCGTAATATCCATGCTTCCAGAGCATTCCAACGCCTATCAAATTCTGCTTCAATGCATATACGCTGCGCATGTGCGAGCCGGCGAGAAACCCAAGACCTCCTGAGTATATTTTTAAAGCCTGATCGACGGCAAACTCCATTGAGAAATAAACAACTGACTTTTGGTATTTTTTATCCGGAGCAAATGGATGCTTATAAGGAAGTGAAAATGTTTGTTGTGACATTAACAGGCAGATTTTTAGTGGAAAAACATAAAGTTAAAAAATCAAGCCATGAATCATTATAAATCAGCATATTAGTAACACAAGCATTTTCTAAGCAAAGCCATTTTTCCACTTCTGGGCAATGGAAATAGCTGTTTGGAGCATATAGGGAGCCCATTTATCAACTTCCCATGCCGTGTTGTTCAAGCTTGAAGACCGCAGCATGGCTTGTGCCTCGCTAATGCTGCCCGCTGTTTCCAGGATATGCGACAATTGGAGCTGCTGTTTGTATAATTCGTGATCTTCGAGCGGAATGTTGCTGGCAGATGTGTTTAACGGAGTAAAAGTGTTTTCAATTTTTGGATCATAATCAAACCCTAACCGTTTGATTATGCTGTCCATCCGAAGAAAATCAGACTGAAAAATGGCTTGCTTTTCAAGCGTGTCCAAGGCAGTCCCCATTTGCTCCATTACGACATATTTCAGATTAGGGCATTTTGGGATTGCGTTGTGTAAAAATTCAAAAACAGCCTCAGGAACGCTCTCATCGTGCGTATCGCGCCTGACCTGCCTGCCGGGGCCGACTTGCGTTTCGTCCCAGCTCCCGCCTGAAATGTGCATTTCCCGCACCCTCTCAAGGGGATATAGCTTAATTATGTCGTCGAAATCAATGTTGAAATTATGAACCTGGCAGTAAATGTTATGGAGATCAAGAATGACAAATCCGTTGACACTTTCTACCAGTTGGGCCAGAAAGTCCCCATGTTTTTTCACTTCATCCAGCGAGTAGGAAAACGCCAGATTTTCAAGTCCGACGGGACATTTGCACGCGTCCTGAATGCGTTGCAGCCTGTCTTTTCCAAGCGCCAGCGTTTGCGCTGTGAATGGAATGCTTATGGGTGCGCCTTTATGAAAATCTTCCCCGGTCATGAAACCGAAATGCTCCGTAATGTGGTCGAAATGGAACTGGCTTGCTAACTTTTGGAGCTTATCAAGCCACTCCTGCTGCCCGGGCGACCATTTTCCTGAAAATAATGAGAAATAAACGCCGTGGCCGATCAACCGGTTGTGATTACTGAACTCTTTGACCAGATCGGTAAACCAGGCAGGAATTTCGCTGACTTTGAAAAGGGTGTCGAAAGACCATTCAATTGCCTCCACTTTTTCCTGCTCAAATAATGGCAGTGACGCCTGTAAAATATGGGCATCCAGGTTGCAGGCAATGGAGGAATAAATTTCAGACATACCGCTTTACAGTTCACAGGATCAACCCATCCCGCAAGCCGGGCAGTTATCCATGGTTTTGTTTTTGCTGGTTTTTTCGCCGTCTGGCCGAACCGAGCTGTCTGTGCAAGCCGTAGCAAGTGCGGTAACTGTAACTGCTACGGCAACTGCCTGAAGAACTGATTTCGAGATTTTCATGACGATTATCCGTTAGGTGAATTGAGATATATTAACAAGATTCAATTCAAATTCATTTGGTTGTAACCGCAGATATTATATTTAATGAAAAGCAAAAAAACCTGTCAGAATCGAATCCGACAGGTTTTTTATCCATATTATTCCCATTATTTCCCGAACAATCTTGCCCAGAAACCCTTGGCTTTCGTTTTGGTTTCGACAATTTTCTCAGAAGCTGCCTCTTTCGCTTCCCTGATTTCTTCGGCAGCTTTGGCCCTTAATTCGTCCGCTTTCAGCTGCGCTTCTGCCAGTTTTTCCGCTGCAATGGCTTTGGTCTCTTCAAATGCTTCCTGCAACTCTTCCTTCAAATCGTCGTATTTTTCCGCAGCCGCCTCCTTAATGTCCTCATATTTATCAGCAGCAGCTTCTTTGAAATCACCTGCTTTTTCGCTGAAATCAGAAAATATTTCTTCTGCTTTTACTTTTCCTGCGGCGATGTTCAGCTCAACTTCATTCTGCAATTGTTCTGTTTTTTGTTCAAAGCCTGACTTCAATTCCTCGGTTTTTTCAGTGGCAGTTTCTTTCACTTCCTCGGTTTTTTCACTCACCACTTCTTTCACCTCCTCCGCCGTTTCGGTTACCTGTGCTTTCACTTCTTCCGTTTTCGCAGCAGCTTCCTCTTTTATCGAAGCCACAATCTCTTTCGCTTCTTCGGTTTTGTCTGCCGCAGCCACTTTAAAATCATCAACCTTATCCGCCGCAACTGATTTTACTTCCTCCACTTTATCCACCGCTTCTGCTTCCAGTTCAAGCGCTTCATCCCTGGTCTGATCAAATTTCGATTCGCCTGCTGCTTTCAGGTCATCCAGCGTTTCGTAAACCTCAGATTTGATTCCATCCGCTGCAACGCCGGCTTCATCAATTTTATCGGCCGCTGCCGCTTCCAGTTCATCCACTTTTTCAGTCTCAAATATCGCTGCATCCTCATTTATTTCCTCTGCACCATCCACGATCTCCTCCTTTTTTTCGGCAGCTTGCTCTTTAAGCTCTTCGGCTTTCTTTTGAAGCGACTCGGTCACTTCTTCGGGTGTGGGTTTTTCGTTTTCGGCCATCGGGAAAGAATTTAAGGTGGAAATTTGTAATAGTTGATTTCGAAAGCTACAAAGGAGTTGCCAACGTTCCAAGCAACAACAAAGCTTTCTGCTACTCTAACCTTCTAATCATCAATTTTTTAATAAGCTCATAGAACGGCTCCGGCTGCAATGTACGCCAGTTGTTGAGCTGCAATGTGCCACCGAAATTGATATAATAATCGAGCCGGAATTTCTTCCATTGTTCCTCCACATGCTCCCTGAAATTCACCGCCGCAATCCAGCCGTCTTCAATGTCGTCAAACCATTCGGCATAGTAATCGTCCTCGCTTCCGTGGAAGTCCAGCACATTCTCGCCCATCAGGATGAACTGGTTAATGCCCTGTTCCACAAGCGGGTCCACAACCTGGCGTTTCAGGAACATGATGTCGTTGTGCAATGCATCATTCCATTCGCCGAACATCTCAATGATCGCATAATGTTTGTTGTAATCTGCAAAAATAATCTTCACATACAGCGTTTCAGAACCTATCTCGTCCCATAATGGGTGGATGTAGTAACCGTAAATCGCATTTTCGTAATAATCCAGATTGTAAGTCCGGCCATAGAACGGCGATTTCTCGTCATGGCTCGCAATGTAATGTTTCTCCCAATTGTAATAAGGCTCAATCTCCTGCATGACGACAATGCTTAATGGCAAATAAGTAAACCAATATAATGATAATGGAAAACAAAAAAGGCTTAAACGATGTTTCAAACCGTTTAAGCCTTCTTAAATTATTATTCCTGAATTTTGCTAGGCGCCTGTCTCCGGGTCGCCGATCCGATTACAATTCGCGGATCCAGATGTTGCGGAAGCTTGTTGTATTGTTGTGATCCTGCAATTTGATCGGGCCTTTTCCGTGCGGCTCTATCGTAGGCTGACCCACGTATGGAGTCGTTCCCTGAATGGCCGTGTGATTTTGAACCAACACACCATTGTGGATCACCGTAATGTAAGGAGGAATGGTCATTTGTCCGTCCTTGTTGAAATGAGGCTGCGTGTAAACAACGTCATAAACTTGCCATTCGCCTGGTCCTATGGTTGCATTCACAAGCGGCATGGTTTGCTTATAAATAGAACCAGCTTGTCCGTTGGAATAAGTTGGGTTGTTATAGCTGTCCAAAACCTGCAATTCGTAAATACCTTGCATGAAAATACCGCTGTTTCCACGTCCCTGGCTATTTCCTTCCACTTTCGCAGGCGTACGCCATTCAATGTGCAGCTGGTAATCTCCAAAAGTTTGTTTGGTTTGAATATCTCCTGATTTCGGCGCAACGGTCATTGCTCCGTCTCCAACAGTCCAGGGTGCAGCCGCTTTACCGTCTTTTCCTGAAACCCATGCATCCAGGTTTTTGCCATCGAATAAAACGATTGCATCCGAAGGTGCAGTAAAACCGGAGACAGCAGCAGAATTTTTACCTGGCGTAACAACACGGGGAACCGGGCTCCACAATTCGCTGGATTCGGGAGTTTGCTTGGCAGGTTGCAACTGAGCATGCGCAGCAAATGCCGTTGCAAGGCTGAATGCGGTTAGGATTAGTTTTTTCATTTTAAAAATTAACTTTTTAGTCTAATAACTATTGAAATAATATCAAAACACAACATTAAGTAAAAAGCACTAACAAACGCGGTTCTCACCTAATTAAATGCGATTTTTTGGATTCTTATCACGTAATTTGCACCCGCGTCGACCGATGGCCGGGCAGCATTTTAAAATAAAACCGATATAAGCTTACTTCAAGTATGTTTAAAATTAACCGTTCCTTTTTTCAACTCTTTGCGGGTGGAATTGCGGCTCTTGCTATGCAATCCGCTTATGCACAGCAACCTATCCCTCTTAACGACCTCAGCGCGTTCACAACCAAATCCGACAACTGGAAGATCGTCGGTAATGCATCAGCTGATATTTCCAAAGAAAATGTACTCATCACAACACCCGGGAAAGGCGTTTTGGCGTGTACACACGAAAAAGGAAAGTATGGCAACCAATATGAACTGATCTCGAATTTTAAACACGGAGATCTGGACATTGAGCTTGATTTCATGTTGACCAAAGGATCCAATTCAGGAATCTACTTGCAAGGCAATTACGAAGTGCAACTTTTCGACAGCTGGGGTAAAAAATCTGCCAAATACAACGATAACGGCGGAATTTACGAACGCTGGAATGATTCAAAACCAGAAGGTGAAAAAGGTTACGAAGGCTATGCGCCCCGTTTCAATGTGGCCAAAGCACCTGGTTTGTGGCAAAACATCAAGATCTCTTACCAGGCGCCTCGCTTTGATGCCAGTGGCAAGAAAACTTCCAATGCAGTGTTTTTATCAATCATTCTGAATGGCGTTACGATCCATGAAAATGTGGAAGTAAGCGGTCCTACACGCGGCTCACTCACCGGCGAAGATGTGGCTATGGGCCCGATACGCATCCAGGGCGACCACGGATCTTTGGCTATCAAAAACATTGTGATCAATAATTTTGATAAAAAGCCGGGAACGTTGTCGGAGCTGACTTACAAGACTTATTATGGCGCTTTGTCGGAAACGGAAGATCTTTCAAAACTGACTGCTGCGGAAACAGGCAAATCGGAAGCATTGAGCTGGGAGATCCTGAAAGAGAACAATAATTACTCTTATGTGTACACGGGACGCTATAATGCAGCGACTGATGGTGAATATAATTTCAAATTGCAGGCGTCGGGAAATTCATATGTGAAGATCGACGGCAAATTTGTGATCGATGCGCAATGGAAATCCAACAACGAAATGCGCGAAGGAAAAGTGAACCTGAAAGCGGGTGACCATACCATTGAAATATTCAATAATAAGAAAGACGGCTGGATGCGTCCGGTTCTTGGATTGTGGGTGAGCGGACCTGGTTTCCGCGAAGTGGCTTATCATACCAAAAGCTCTGCCATGTCAGGCGGTTCCAATGACCCTATTTTGATCTCGGCAGGAACAAATACGGTCACGCGTAGTTTCATGGATTTCAAAAAAGGCAAAGGAAAAGGACAACGTGTAGTGCATGCAGTTTCGGTGGGAAGCCCTACTAACCTGCATTATACTTACGATCTCGACAAAGGAACCGTTTTACAGGTTTGGCGCGGCGAATTCCTGGATGCAACCCCGATGTGGCACGACCGCGGCGATGGTTCTTCCCGTCCGAGAGGCAGCGTGACGTTGCTTGGTGACGATATGTTGCTGGGCAAATCTGCAAAAGGAAAATGGCAGGCCGACACAACCGGCAGCGGTTACCGCCCAAAAGGTTATGTGCTGGATGATCAGGATGTTCCTACATTCCAGTATCAGGCCTTTGGCTCAACTGTGACTGACTACATTACAGTTGTTAACAATCAGTATTTCGAGCGGATCGTGAAAGTGAATAATGCTGCAAAAGACCTGGTTGCCAGACTGGCTGATGGAACGAACATTGAGAAAGTGGCTGATGGACTTTATGCGGTTGATAACAAGTCGTATTACATTCAATTGGCTGATAAGAGTGTAAAACCTGAGATCAGAAGCGCTGACGGCATGCAGGAATTATTGGTTCCTGTTACAAACGGTGAAGTGAAATATTCGATCTTATTCTGATAATCCCCTATTATTCAATATATAATGAAAAAAATTGCTCAAATAGCCTTTGCTCTTCTGGCAACGATGTCGATGCTGCAAGCGCAGGAGTCACCGAAAGAAGAAGACTTTTATAAGATCATCACCCCGCCCATCCCGGAAGGAATTATCCTCGAAGTGGGTGGATTAACGACCATGCCAAATGGTTCACTGGCCATTTCTACACGCCGTGGAGAGGTTTGGATTGTCGACAATCCGACCAGCCGGACGCCTTATTTCAGAAAATTCGCAACCGGTTTGCATGAAATCCTGGGTCTTGCCTACAAAGAAGGTGCATTGTATTGTGCGCAGCGCGGCGAACTTACCAAGCTGATTGACAAAAACGGGGATGGCAAAGCGGATGTTTACGAAACTGTGTACGCATGGCCATTATCCGGACATTATCATGAATATTCTTTTGGTCCAAAACTGGCACCGGACGGAAGCTTTTTTGTGAGTGGTAACGTCGCTTTTGGCGACGAAGAATGGTGGAGAGGCGAAAGCCGTGTGCCAGGCCGTGGCTGGATTTTCCACATTACCAATGATGGAAAATACGAACCATACGCAACAGGCGTGCGCTCTCCTGCGGGGATCAGCATGTTAAACGGTGAACTGTTTTATACAGACAACCAGGGTGACTGGATGGGAACCGGTGGAATTTTTCAGGTTAAAAAAGGAAGTTTCATGGGACACCCGGCTGGTTTGAAATGGGCAGCAAACTCTCCTGTTAAGCTGACTGAAAAGCAATTTTTCGCTGAGCGCGACAACCGCCAGAACAAAGACGATAAAGGCCGCGCGATCAAACCAGAAAACACGGGTAATGAGACGCCTCAGTTTCTTTATCAATTGAAAGAAAAATACGATATGGTGCAGCTTCCGGCTGTTTGGCTTCCTTATGGTGTGCACGGCGTTTCTACTTCAGAGCTGATTTTGGACAACACGCAGGGCAATTTCGGACCATTTACGGGACAGGTTTTCGTGGGTGACCAGGGACAAAGCAACATTATGCGTATTGTTTTGGAAAAAGTAAAAGGGGAATACCAAGGCGCGAGCATTGGTTTCCGCAGCGGTTTCCAGTCGGGCGTTCTGCGTCTGGCATTTGATAAGGACGGTTCCATGTTCGTGGGTGAAACAAACCGCGGATGGGGTTCGGCAGGAGATGCTAACCAGGGATTGCAGCGTTTGGTTTGGAATGGTAAAATGCCATTTGAAATGTATACTGTAAAAGCGCAGCCAGACGGTTTTGAAATCGAATTCACCATGCCGGTTGACCGCAAATCAGCAGAAGATCTTGATTCTTATAATGTGAGCAGCTATTTGTACAAACATTATCCTGTTTACGGAAGTCCTCCGATCAATACAGAGACTGTAAAAGTCGTTGGTGTGAAAGTTTCTGATGATGCCAAAAAAGTAAGGATCGTTTTGGATGGCATGCGGCAATACTACGTGCATAAGATCCAGCTGGAAGGCGTTCGGGCTGCTACAAACAGCTGGTCGCTTGTTCACACGGATGCTTATTATACTTTGAACAACATTCCTGATGGGGAGAAACTGAAAGTTTCGGATTTGAAAACAGCGAGATCAGGAAAAACTGCCGCTTCGGTGGCTGCGCCTGAAAAAGAGCACGTTTCTCCGGACGGAAAGGGCAAAGCAACGACGGATAACGCCGGCAAAGTGCCCACTTTCGCGGAAGTAAAACCGCTTCTGGAAAAAAATACATGTCTGGCTTGCCATGCTGCTGAAAAGAAGGTGGTTGGGCCATCTTACCTGGATGTTGCAAAGCGCAAATACAGCAATGACAAGATCGTAGACCTGATTTATCACCCTAAGCCTGAAAACTGGCCGGATTATGCAACACCAATGCCTCCTATGCCGCAGGTGTCGAAAGCTGATGCGATGAAGATCGCTTCGTGGATCAATTCTCTTGCTAAATAATTATCAACATTTCGCTGCTGCGGGATGATTTCTGAATACACCCGGAAAGGCTGCCCAAATATGAGGGGCAGCCTTTTTTAGTTATATTCACATTCTAAATCAGACAGATGCAGCTGAATTGCACCTTTTGCGATTGAAAATTCGTTAAAGACATTGCATACTATTGATCCGATATGTCCGCTCTTCGTGACCTGTTTTTCTTAAAGTCCGTTAAAGGCAAAGTCTTGCTTGGCTTTCTCCTGGCGTCGCTCGCTTTGGGAACATCGTGGATTATCAGCAAGGAAGCTTTTGAAGATATGCTTATCAAGCTGGAAGTAATGTCCACGCCAAATGATAAGCTTCGGCTGGTGAATAAAATATTTAAAAACATTCTCCAGCTTGACCATTTACAAAATACACGAACATTAAAAGGCGAAGAAAAGAACGAGCAGGTGTTGGCGCAGTCCAAAGAACTTATAGCCACGCTGGACTCTCTGAACGACCTGAGCCTCGGAGACGATATGCAGATCATCCGTATCGATTCCATGAAAACGCTCCTGGAAGAGCGGGATAAAATTTATGGGAAATATGTCAAGGTGCGGTCGAAACTGGTTAACAATAAGGATCTTGAAGATGAGGTAAAAACCATTTCGGGACTGATCACCACGAAGCTGAAACCCGACAGCACGGTTGTTAAAACAGAAAAAAGGACCACCACAACAACCGTTTACACCGAATTACCCGATTCGGTCCAAAAAGCCAGCGAGAAAAAAGGGTTTTTCAACCGGGTTTTCGGCGGATCGAAAAAAGCCCGAAAAAATGCGCCCCCAACACCTGCGAAGGTGGTTCAGAAGCAGGAAGTGAATGTGCAGGTGGATACAATAACCGTTGCGCAAGAGGACAGCACCATTGAAAAAGTGGGGGAAGCGGTGCACGCCATCGAGAAATCACAGAAGATCCGGACCACCAGTTTCGTGGATAGGGAACAGGAACTTGCGGCGGCGGGCAATTCGCTGGTTCAGCAACTTTTGAGTGTGATGCAGAAAGTGGAGGGCGAAGTGCTGAAAGAGTCCAATTTGGAAGGTTCGCGCTCCAAAAACATTGTGACAGGCAGTATTAACACACTGGAATACATTATGCTTGGCTTCTTTTTTCTGACGGCCATGCTTGCCTATCTCATTTTTACAGACATTACCAAGAGCAACGAATATCGCAGCCAGCTCGAAGAGGCAAAAGAAGAGGCGGAATACCATAGCATGGCCAAACAGCGGTTTTTATCTAATATGAGCCATGAGATCCGCACGCCGCTGCAATCCATTATCGGTTACACGGAGGCATTAAAGAAGTCGGAAAAACCCAAAAAGCAGGACCTGGAAACATTACATTCCGCCTCGGAACACCTTTTGCACCTGGTAAATGAAGTGCTGGATTACAGCCGCATTATCTCCGATCGATTTACATTTGAAGAAAGGACATTTGCCATTACGCCGCTGCTCAACGAAGTGATCCAGATGCTGCGGCCCACGGCGACATCAAAAGGGCTTTTACTGAAACTTGAAAACAGCCTTTCAACGAAATTATATTTGAATGGAGACCCGTTCCGGCTGCGCCAGATCCTTTACAACTTGCTTACGAATGCTATTAAGTTCACCGAAACAGGTGAAGTGGTTTTGCAAGTGACCGGTTTTGAGAGCGACAGCGATCTGGAAATTGAGTTTCAGATCTCAGATACGGGCATTGGCTTGTCGCCCGAACAAGTTCAACGCGTTTTTAACCAATTTGAGCAGGCCGATCCTTCCATCTCACGCAAATACGGCGGCACCGGACTAGGACTCAGCATTGTAAAAGCCCTGGTAGAAGGCATGTCGGGTAACATTAAAGTCAAAAGCACCCTGGGTAAAGGCACGACTTTTTTTGTAACCACCCGTATGGAAAAAGCTGAAACACTGGAAATAGTGCCAGAGGAAACACACGAAAGAAATTATGATGTTGCCGGGAAAGTCTGGCTGGTTGATGATGATGCATTCATCCTTAAATGGTGTGCGTCTGTTCTGGAGATGAACGGAATTCCGCATACTTGTTTCTCGTCAGCAGAAGAGGTCTTAAGCAGGCCCTGGGACCCGCAGGTCAGGTTTGTATTGACAGATATGCGGATGCCGGGAATGAATGGCGCAGAGCTTTGCAAACGTCTCCGCCAATCTGCATCTGAGCAAACCAAATTCTTTGTATTAACCGCACAGGCGCTTCCCGAAGAGCGAAAAGGGTTGCTGGGAATGGGTTTCGACGGCTATTTGATGAAACCTTTTCATTCCAACGAACTATTGGAATTACTGGAAGCTTCGTCCTCAAAATCTGAACTTCCTGTCAGCATTACGGCCACAAACCCTGACACCGAGCTGGATTTTTCGACCTTAAATGAAATGACTTTCGGCGATGAAAGCCTGCTCAGGGAGATTCTGGATCAGTTTGTGAAGGATTCAAGAAAGGATGTGAGCGATCTCGACATTCACTTACAAAACAATGAATTCGAGAAAGTGCAGGAACTTATGCACCGAATGGCAGGCCGCACAGGTCAGATCGGTGCGCGAGAGCTTTCCGCAAAATTCCGGCTTTTTGATATCACTTTGCGTGAGGACCCTTCACAAGTTTCTAAATCCGAAATGCAACAGGTGGTGAAAAACGCTGCAATTGTGATTGAGCAAGTAGAAGAAAGAGCCCTTGCTTACTCAATATGATACTTTTCTATTTTGTAGTAAAGTGTTTTCCTGTCAATGTTTAACAATTTTGCTGCCTTGCTCTTATTGTAACGCACTTCCTGCAAAACCTTTTCTATCATTTCCTTTTCGTGCGTTTCCTGCAACGCTTTCAGGTCGGAGCCGGCTGGTTTCTGCTGATCTTCCATAGCTGTGATCATTTCAGCAGGCAAAGCATTTAATGTTGCGACTTCTTCTTTTGACAACAATACGAGGCGTTTAATCACATTATTGAGCTCACGCAGGTTTCCCGGCCAGTCGTATTTGTGGAAAACGTCCATTACTTCCTTGGACAACTCCCGCACATTCCGACCCAGTTCTTCGTTCGCTCTTTCTACAAAATGATGAATAAATATGCCCAGGTCCTCCCCTCTTTTTCGGAGCGGCGGCACTTCTATTTTAAATTCATTCAATCTATGATAAAGATCATCACGGAAATCACCATTGGCAGCATTCACCATCAAATCCTCATTGGTTGCCGCTATTAGCCGTACATCCACCTTTATTTGCTGCGTTGCGCCTATCGGCACAATGATGCGTTCCTGCAGCGCACGTAAGAGCTTGATCTGCACATCATAACCCAGGTTACCGATCTCGTCCAGGAATAATGTTCCGCCGTCAGCCGCCTCAAACTGCCCGATCTTATCCTGTAACGCTCCGGTGAATGCACCTTTTTTATGACCGAAAAGCTCGCTGGCAGCCAGCTCTTTGGATAAAGAGCCGCAGTCTATGGCTACAAACGGGCCATTACTACGTTTGCTCATTTTATGAATGGATTTCGCAACGTGCTCCTTCCCCGTCCCGCTTTCTCCCTGTATGATCACGGACATATCCGTAGGAGACACGAGCCGAACGTATTCGTAAAGCTGTTTTGAAATTTTGCTTTTCCCCTCAATAAATTCCAGCGACTGCTTGTCACCCTTCGCGCTGGTTTTAGTTTTGGGAGCCGCTTTTGTATCTGCAGATTCAGCTTTATTCAGTGCCTCTCTTAATACCATAAGCAGTTCTTCCGGGTTAACGGGTTTGGTTATGTAATCGAAAGCACCGATTTGCATGGCCGTAACGGCCGTACGCACGTCGTGGAAACTGGTCATGATAAATGCAGCAGTACGGTTTCCTTCACTTCTCAGCGCTTTCAAAAAATCAACTGAATTGCCATCAGGAAGACGATAATCCAGCATTAACACTTCAAACGGTTCGTCGGAATCACTATTTTTCAGTGCTTCCCTCGCTTCTTTGATATTGGAACAAACTTTGACCTGATGGCCATGCTTACCAAGAAAATTGCTTAGCAGCTTTGAGAATGTTGTATCGTCTTCAACGAGGAGCAGGTGAGCCATGGATTTTTTAATTATCAAAAATAAATTACTAAGTAACGAGCAGGGGAATGTAAAATTATAAAAACAAACGCCAAAAAGCCGGAGAATTCTCCGGCTTTTCAATAAGAGCCAACAAATATAGCAGGAAACGCCCTAATCAACTTTCTTTCCGTATTTATCCAAATTGATGACCGTAGACTCTTCTCCCTTTTTTGCATTAATCTCGAAATACTGGGAATTGTCCTCCTTTGTGATCAGAAAAGCACTCGTAACCTGCCAGCCTGCATAAGCATCTCCTGACAATGTATTTTTAACGGCTTCCGGTAAATCATCCGGTCTGACAGCCACTTTATCCTGCGATTCGCTCCATGCGACTGTTCCTGCTTTTGTCGTATTTGCCTGCATTTCTGTTGCGCCCAAAACGGTCAGTAACAAGGCAGACAGTATTAATTTCTTCATATCGTTTGATTGTGTAAGGTAATTTGATGAAACAGCAACAGCAATACAATGCCACTTTCAGGGCTGCACAAATTAAGTTGATAATCAGATATTAACAAACGTTTCATCACCTGTCATATTATTATGCGTGCACAATGTTTCAACAAGTTGTAGCATTAAACGTCAACCGCACAATGCTATATAGCCAAAAATCCCCTCCACGGAAGATTAGCAAGGAATTTTAAAAATAATCCAAATTTTTTCGGCTAAAATATCCGGGAAAACAACATTATAAGTTATATTTGCGTAGTAACATTGACTAAGATTTGTAGTATTTAAACTACAAGTTTTGAATTAAAAAAGTCGATTCTATTAGACACTCTCTTCTGCAAAATATATTTACTCAACGTTATTTTTCTAGTATCGGCGAGTCCGAAGGCATCAGGAGTCTAGTAATAGGCTCTTTTTGCTTTTCAAGCCTCTTCTAAAAATCATATCCTTTTCCTGTTCACTGATCTAAAGTAAATAAGAGGTCGTAGGTCTGTAAAATCTTTTCGATAACCGAAAGGAAAGTCAAGAAACCTTTTATTGCTATGAACAGACTAATGAAATCAAAAAACAACTCCGGAAAAGAAGAGGGGGAAATCTCGTCAGTAGTAAACCGACGTTTATTTTTGCGTTCTGCCGGATTGGCCACATCTCTCGGAACCATTGTGATTGCTGCTGCATGTAACGATGACGATCCGGATCCGATGATCCCCGGAACAGGCGACTCCGTAGACCTTGGTTCAGGAGATACAGGTGTATTAAACTATGCATACGCACTTGAACAATTGGAAGCTGCATTCTATACACAAGTTATTGCCACTCCTTATGCTGGCATGACCGATGCGGAAAAAACAATCCTTACTGATATCCGCGATCACGAAATCATTCACCGCGATTTTTTCAAAACTGCATTGGCTGACAAGGCGATCAAGGGACTTACTCCGAACTTTGAAACCATTGACTTCACAAAACGCGATGCAGTTTTAGGCGCTGCCAAGCTGTTTGAAGATACTGGCGTTGCTGCATACAATGGTGCCGGTAAACTGATCAAAGATGATGGTTATTTATTGCTTGCCGGAAAGATCGTTTCTGTTGAAGCGCGTCATGCTGCGGTGATCCGTGATTTGCTGAATCCAAAATCTGCTGATTTTGCTGGTGATGACATCATCAATGGTGACGGATTCGATAAAGCCGTTGCACCTGCCGATATCCTTGCCGCTGTAAAAGGCTATGTAAAGGATGCGATCACAGGAGCCAACGTAGGTAAATAATTTAAAAACTAATTTGATTCAGAAACAATGGATATTTTCAAAATAATAGATGATTTTCAAAGAATTGACGGAGATGCAGCGGGCCGCCTTGAGTTTGCTACGCGTCGTCACTTCATGAGTAAGATAGGCAGTAAACTGGCAACAGTTGCAGTTCCCACTGTCTTCGCCTCGATCGTTAACAAAGCATTTGCACAATCTGCCACAGCCGTTGAAGTATTGAACTACGCATTAACGCTGGAATACCTCGAAGACGAATTTTACAAAGCTGGCAATGCAGCTGCTAACCTGATTCCGGCGTCGGATAAAGCGATTTTCACACAAATTGGCAAGCACGAAACGCAGCACGTTGCATTCTTGGTGAAAGCATTGGGTGATAAGGCGATCAAAAAACCAACATTTGATTTTAAATATGGCGGTGCTTTTGCCGACGTTTTTACCAATTACAAAACGTTCGTAACCGTTTCAAGTGCATTGGAAGATACGGGCGTTCGTGCTTATAAAGGACAAGCCACTGTATTGAAGGCTGATCCGCAGATTCTTGAATATGCGCTTCAGGTCCATTCTGTGGAAGCACGTCACGCGGCTGTTGTTCGCAGATTGGCGGCAACTGTAACGGCAAATCCCGCCATGAAGGGCTGGATTACCGGAAAAGAAGGCGCAGTTGCAGCAATTTATGCTGGCGAAGACAATATGACCCAAGGCGGTGTAAACCTGAAAGGTCTTGCATCAAAATCGGATGCGGCTGTTACAGAAGCATTTGATGAACCTTTGACCAAGGCGGCAGTGCTTGCGATTGCAGGTCCGTTTATCAAAGCATAGTCCTAAAATATAATGTAGATTCTCCTGTTGAACGTATACATACACTTATATAAGTGAGTAATGTTCTAAGTGTCAGTACACACTATTATCTTAAAGCAAGAGGTTGTCCATCCGGCAGCCTCTTTTTTTATTTATATCCCTTAAATCGGCATAATCGGGTGCTTTAATAATATGGTTTACGTAAATTCGACCGTTGATATTTTGAACTATTTCTGAACCTCGTAATGAATTCTGCATCTGACAGACGTGCCTTTTTGAAGCAAAGCAGCCTTGTAGCACTTGCTGCTGCAATGGGGACGAACATTGTTTTTGCCAACAAAATGCCCAAAGGTTATGTCCCGCTTTTATTTGATGAAAAGGACGCATTGAAGGGTAAAAGCCCGGAAATGATCGTGCAGGGAGATAAACCCTGGAATGTGGAATCGCCGGTCCATTTGCTCGACGACCGCATTACGCCAGTTGACAAGATGTTTATCAGAAATAACGGGCTCATCCCGGAAACAATCGACGTCGCTTCCTGGACGCTGACGATCGACGGTGAGTCGGTTAAGGCCCCGAAAACCTACACGCTTGCAGAATTAAAAAAGAAATTCAAGCCTTACACTTACCAACTCTTGCTGGAATGTGGCGGTAACGGCCGCTCGGGTTTCCAGCCGCAGGCATCGGGAAATCAATGGGGACAAGGCGCTGTTCACTGCGCAGAATGGACAGGCGTTCGTTTGAAAGATGTGCTGGCCGATGTCGGCGTTACAGGCGATGCGGTTTACATTGGTTACCATGGAAAAGACCAGCATTTGAGTAAAGACCCGAAAAAAGAATCCATTTCCCGGGGCGTGCCCATATCCAAGGCATTGGAAGATGAAACGATCATTGCCTGGCAACTGAATGGTAAGGACATTCCCGAATTCCACGGTTATCCGTTAAGGTTGGTCATTGGCGGCTGGCCCGCGTCCGTTTCGGGCAAATGGCTAAGCCGGATTTCGGTTCGGAATAAAGTGCACGACGGCGCCAAAATGGAGGGCCACAGTTATAAAATGCCTAAAAGTCCCGTTTCACCCGGTGAGGATGTGCCGCAAACGGATGAGTATTTCAAGATCATTGAATCCATGCCCGTGAAATCGCTCATTACTTTTCCAAAATCGGGCGCCATGATCGCTCCGGATGCTGAGTTGGCTTTACGCGGACATGCCTGGGCAGGCGACCGCGCAATTAAAAAAATGGAAGTTTCCATTGATTTCGGCGCAACCTGGAAAGATTGCAAGCTGGAAGCACCCGCGAACCGGCTGGCATGGCAGCATTGGAATGTGAAAGTAAAATTTCCCTCGAAGGGTTATTATGAAGTTTGGGCAAAAGCAACCGACGACAAAGGAAATGCGCAGCCCATGGTCATTCCAGCATGGAATCCAGGCGGTTATCTGAACAATGCTTGCGAAAGGATCGCGGTTAAAGTAGGTTAATGATAGAAAAAATCCTTGTAATGCATTTGATCAAAAATAAAAATCTGTCCCTGCTGCTTACACTTTTCCTTTTTATAGGGTTGATTTCAACTGCTTTTCGCTCCGAAACGCGTGTTGGAAACAGTGCTGGTGGTGTCAGCATGTCGTTGGACACAGCAAAAACCGACAAAGAAACCGGCCTGGTAACAGACCAAAACCTGTATATGGTGAAGGCGCAATGTATAAGTTGCCATTCGTCCAAGCTCATCATTGCCAACCGTTTTACCAGAGACGGATGGAAACAGAAAATTCGCTGGATGCAGGCCAATCATAACCTTTGGGACCTGGGCGAAACAGAAAAACAGGTGCTGGATTATCTGGAAAAACATTATGCTCCTACGGCAAAAGCCGCCCGCAGGAAGCCCCTCAACGACATTAAGTGGTACAAGCTTGAAGAACAGTAAAAGTGAGTAGAGTAACAGTGAGTAAAGTAAAATTCAATTTCCTGATTGCGCTGACAGTTATCCTCGCGCTTTCGTCTTTTAATAATGACAATGCAAGTCGCCTTCAAAATGGCAGTATCCAGCAACATTACGATTTACCAAATCCTTTAAAAGCAGAGGTTATCGGGATCCAGGATGGCGACACGATTGAATTGAAATTCCTTTTTGCCGGCAAAAAAGCAGGACAAAGAATGGGGAAGCCAATCAGGATCAGGCTTTTGCATGTGAATTGCCCGGAACGAGGAAGGCCCTATTATAAAGTGGCAAAGCAGTATACAAGTCAGCAATGTTTTCGCAAAACGGTCCAGATCAGACACGCCGGTAATTTTGATAGATATGGTCGGTTACTGGGTGAAGTTGTGCTTCCGAATGGCCGGATTTTAAATAAGGAATTGGTTAAGGCCGGGCTGGCAGTGCATTTTAAAAAGTATTCCAAAAGTCAGGAATATTCCAATCTTGAAATTCAGGCTAAAAAACAAAAACTGGGAATTTGGAGCCAGTCCCCTACTTTTTTTGGCCAATTGTAAACACGATTTAGAAACAAATGTCCTCATCATCAGCGCTTTTTCAGATTTTATATCAAAACGAAACATTGTTCCGGGTTGGAGGAAGTGTTGTGCATGAAGTTTTGGAAGAGCCGATCGTCAGCACACCTGAAATTGTTAAAGATCCTGAAATCGTTCAAGAGCCAGAACCTGTTGCCGTAGTTGCTGCAACTCCGCCGATTGTTGCAAAGCCCGTCGCTCAAACCCCGGCCATTGCCCCCGCGCCAACATTGCCTTCCGGCGATTTTCCTACATTGCTGCATAGTATCCTAATCCTTATCGACGCGGCCAAACAGAAAGATATGGCTGCTTCTGAGTCAATATTTCTGGATAACATTTTGAAAGCAGTTGGTCATTCAGTAGAGAAAGCGGACATTGTGAATTACAGCTTTCTGAAAGGTGCCGATGCGCGAAAAGTTTTATCAGAAAAGAAAACCAATTTCTTCATCACCTTCGGCGTCCCGCTAATTAAGCTGCATTTGGACCTGTTACTCATGCCTTACACGCCCAAACTGGTCGACGGCGTCTGGTTCCTGCTGACTGACACTTTGCCCGTCATCGAAGCCGACCGTAACTTAAAGAAAAAATTATGGCAGGCTTTACAGAAGATGTTTGAAATGTCCTAATTACGAGGAACTTACGTTTTTTAATATCCGGTCATCACAATAATGTAGCAATTTTCTCTGTTTTCATGGATAATCGCAGGTTAACCCATGAAAAACTATGGCAAAATTGACTGAACTGATTGCGAACTGGTTCCGCCCCAACGCATCCGATGCGGACCAATACTATGATGAAGAGCCTGTTGAAAACGAAACAGCTCCAACCGCCCCCTCCGATTATTATACTGCCCGTAACTCCGTTTCACCGGTGTCAGAGACCCGCTCTAATATGGTCCCGGCCGCGCCAGTCGCTCCGGTGCATTTGCCTCAACCATCAGTTGCTGAAACCCCCGAAATACAGAAAGTGGAAGTCACCATTCCTTATTGGCTGGAAGACGAAGATACATTGCGCGATGAAGGCGTGCTATTTGGTCTTTCGGAATCCGATCCGCATGAAAAGACGGACATTATCCAGAAATATTTCTCCAATCTGGCAGCCGGATATATCGCCAGCATTGAACAGCATAATGAACGCATTCAGGAACTTAACCTTTTTATCGGGCAGAAAAATAACCGGATTGAGGAATTAAAGGACAAACTGAAAAACACGGTTAATAACGCCGAGCGCGAGCATCATTTGCCTCGTACATTGATCGGCATAAGCCTTTGCATTGCCATGTGCATCGGTAACTTTTTCCTGATCCGGGAATCTTTAAAACCTGTTTTCGCGGACAATTCATGGATCGCGCTGGGCGTGTTCCTCGCGGGAATGTTCAGCCTGTTTGGTAAAATCTCCCTTTTTCACGACACCGAGTCGCGCGTGACGTGGAAGTCGCTGCTGGAAGAGATCGGGCTTCCGTTTGCAGCTGCATTATTCGTGTTTGCAAACGTGATCACGCACCAGAGCTGGTGGCAGGCATTTGCGCTGTTTGTGTTCGTTTTCTTTCTTTTTATGTTCGCAGGAAAGCTTTTGCTAAGCAACATTACGGTTTTATGGAATGACACAAAGGCCTGGCTCAGCATTAAAAGAGACAGCCAGGAATTTGCTGACAACAACTACAACTGGGAGACAGAATGCCAGACGTTGCAAGAGGACATTGACCAGTTACGGGTTAAAAAATGGCAGATCCTCCGCGAGCAAAGCACTGCTGAAACCGAACGCGACCGACTCTATGCAAAAAGGGATATGCTGGTCAAACTTTTTGAAAGTGAGTTTTTCCTGGCTAGAAGGATGAAAAACGAGCTGACAACGAGACAGCTGAATCTGATCCAAAAGAGCAGAGATTAATGTAGACGGGCATGGCTTTTTCGAAGGCTAACCTGATAATTTACCAAAAATGATTTTCGATCATACAAAATACAAAACGTCATGAACGAGCAGAATCCAAACCAGGGCGGTGATTACCAACACGGATATTCCAGTGGAATTGAGGGCATTGACCGCCAGGTGTACGAGGCATACTTATCCAGTAATGTGAATCACGACTGGGTTATTGAAAGAATTAATACCAAAAAAGAAGAACTTTTTTCGGTAAAAAATAAACAGCAGGAAACCATCCGGCAGCATAAAACGGCTTATGACAAGCTTCAAAATGAAGTAATGGGCCTCAACAATACTGCCAAAAAAGTGCAGGACAGCGAGAAATCCATTGCTGAGATTGACTTTATAACAGAGGAGTTAAGAGAGAAGCGAACCAACAAGGCGCCATCATATTCCTTAATAGCGGGGCTTATATTTCTGGCAGCGGGTATATCATTCATCGCGGGTGACCTGATCATTTCGCACGAAATTGTGGCTTATGCGCTGAACATTCGAAATTCCAATGAAGCCTGGGCATTTGCAATTGGTTTGGCCATGTTGTCAATCCTTTTAAAACCAGCCTATGACCGCTTGGTGGAAGGACCGTATCAAAAAAATGAAACGCCGAAAGCAAGGTCACGCTATGCAGGTTTCAAACTGGTTCTCTCCATTTTCACCATTGTTACATTGATCATTTTAGGCTGGTTTCGTTATGAAGCTTACCGGACCGATAAATTGAAAGAAGCGATCAATAAATCGGTAAAAAATCTGCAATTGAATGCAGTAGACCCACTTACAGGTGCGCCTGTAAATAGTCCTGAGCTGACTAATAAGATTGAAGAAGCACTGCGTAACTCCGATCAACTGAACCTGGATCTCGTCAATAGCCCGTGGGCGTTGCTTTCTTTCGTATTAAGCGGTGTGCTATTTGCGATTGCAGGTGCGGTTTCACTAGGTATGGCATTACCCGTCTTACAGGGATTCTGGTATCGATGGCTGCAAATTGACCCGAAGTTATGGCGCTTAAAACGCAGAAGAAAACGCATTTTAAAACAAATGGAGCCGTTACAGGAAGCGCTTACAGCACATTTAACACAAAAAAGCATTCTCGAAAATGACATCGCAGTAATGCCCGCTCTGGAAGAATTGAAACAGGAGGAAGCTGCCATCAAAGCTGAGATTGAAAACCTGGAAGCAGAACGCAGGCAAACATTAACCGACAGCCGCGTACATTCTTACGGCGACGGTTATGCGCACGGGCAGGTTAGCAGGGATGTGATGGGCGAGGAAGAATATGATGCCTGGAGAAACAGCCATTTAACGGTTTCCAACCTTGCATTACGCGCCAAATCCAATGCTTCCGCGGACAGGGCAGTTCCCCGTTCACGAAGCACCGGGATGCGCCCCCACCAGGCCATCCGTAAAGCAATAACAGACCGGTTTGACGAAAACAACTCATAATGTTCTAAATTGGGGGTTAAATTATTGATATGATTCTAACCCCCAATTTAAGGATTGTGCCCTGCGACGATACGCTTTTTGACGCCATCCGCATGGGTAATAACACATTAGCGCGCGTCATGGGTGTTAATGTCCCCAAGAAGTGGACCGAGTTCCGGGACACTTTTACTCCCTCTTACCATCGCTGGAAAGCCCACCCTCCTTTGAGAGACTGGTGGGTTTATTTGATTATACACGTTCCCGACAATATACTCATCGGCTCATGCGGCTACAAAGGCGAACCCGATGCCAATGGAATGGTCGAGATCGGGTACGAGATTATGTCCTCTTACAGATCGAAGGGTTTGGGTGCTGAAACGGCCAAAGGGCTTACGGCCCATGCATTTGGTCAGCCCGGCGTTCATAAAGTAGTCGCGCATACACTAAGAGAGGAAAACGCCTCGGTTAAAATCCTTGAAAAAATAGGTTTTAAACAAATTGAGGACATTAATGATCCGGACGATGGACCACTCTGGAGGTGGGAACTGGCACGGAAATAATTCTTTAAGCACTTTCGCGTTATCATAAAGAATTATTGTTTTTCAAAAAATTTATTGGACAGGATCAATAATTTTCTTGGTTATTGATTACCTTGATTTTAAGAAAACACCCGTTTTGCAACCTTTTCCCACCTTGAACTATGATCGCTATATCAAAGGAAACCTATCCGTGGCTGAAAAATTATCCCGAAGGCATTCCCTATGAAATAAACCCTGATGCATACGTTTCCCTCGTCGAAATGATGGAAATAAGTTTCCGTGAAAATGCGGATAAGCCTGCTTACACCAACATGGATAAGCAGCTTACATTTGGGCAGGTTGACGAATTATCCAAAAATTTTGCAGCGTATTTACAAGGACTTGGTTTGGTTCAGGGCGACCGCATCGCCATTCAAATGCCGAATTTGCTGCAATATCCGGTGGCCATGATGGGCGCGTTGCGTGCAGGCTTGGTGATCGTAAATACCAATCCCCTTTATACGCCGCGGGAAATGCAGCATCAGTTCAAAGATTCGGGAGCTAAAGCGGTTGTGATTCTGGCGAATTTTGCGGTTAATCTGGAAAAAATAATTGCTAACACGAACATTCAGCACATCATCATCACGGAAATCGGCGATCTCTTGGGTTTCCCCAAAAAGCTGATCGTGAATGCAGTGGTAAAATATGTGAAGAAGATGGTCCCGAAATACCATGTTCCGGAAGCCGTTTCCTTTTCAAAAGCCCTTTCCATCGGCGCCGGTCGTGAATATAAGAGACCAAATGTTTCCGGAATTGACATTGCTTTCATTCAATATACAGGTGGCACAACCGGCGTTTCAAAAGGCGCTATGCTCACCCACCGCAACCTGATAGCCAATGTGGAGGGCATTAATGAGTGGTTAATGTCTAAAATGAGGCGCTCGCCTGCAACGGGGCAGCTTACTATCGTAGGCGCATTGCCATTATATCATGTTTTTGCATTAACCATTAACGGATTATGCGGCATCAAATGGGGTGCGCTGAATATTCTGATCACAAATCCGAAAGATCTTCCGGCATTTGTAAAGGAACTCAAGAAATTCAAATTTCACATTTTCCCTGGCCTGAACACATTGTTCAATGGTCTGCTGAATAATCCCGATTTCAGCTCCATTGATTTTTCCGAACTAAAAATAACCATTGCGGGAGGCATGGCCTTGCAAAAAGTGGTGGCCGAGCGCTGGGAAAAAATTACAGGCTGCCCGCTGGTGGAAGGTTACGGATTATCCGAAACTTCTCCGGTGCTTTCTGTCAATCCGCTGGATGATCATCACAAGTCAGGCACAATAGGGCTTCCGTTTCCGAGCACAGAAATGCGCATCCTGAAAGATGATGAAACCTGGGCGCCCTTGGGCGAAAAAGGAGAAATATGTGCACGAGGGCCGCAAATTATGCTGGGTTACTACAACCGCCCGGACGAAACTGTGAAAGTGATCTTTGAAGATGAAGGAGGCCGGTGGTTCAAGACAGGAGATATCGGATATGAGGATGAGGACGGCTTTTTCAAAATCGTGGACCGGAAGAAGGACATGATCCTGGTCTCAGGTTTTAATGTGTATCCGAATGAGATTGAAGAAGTGGTTTCACAATGTCCTGGTGTATTGGAAGTTGCCTGTGTAGGTGTGCCGGATGAAAAATCAGGTGAGATGGTAAAAATCTTCATTGTAAAAAAAGATCCCGAGCTGACGGAAGAGAAAGTGAAGGCATTTTGCAAGGAAAATCTAACCGGTTACAAGATCCCGCGGCGCATAGAATTCAGAAGTGAATTGCCCAAAACTAATGTCGGCAAAATTCTCAGAAGAGCATTGCGGGAAGAAGAAATGGCCACTTGAAAATAAGGGAAACCAGCACCTGCAACCCAATCTATTCGCTTAAAAAAGCCCGGAAAGCCTCAGGTTTATGTATATTTAGCCAAACAAGTTCTCAACCTTGAAAGCAAATCTATATGAATCTACACCGGAAAACTTTGGTATTGCTGCACGGACATGGCATAGATGATACGATTTGGGATAACCTTGATGCCGCGCTTAATGAAGATTTTACAATAGTCAGGCCCAACATTTCCTTATTTACATTCTGCCAGTCTGTTGAAGATTATGCAGACGAATTGCACCGGTTTCTGACCAACGCAAACATTACGAAATGCACATTGATCGGCCATTCGATGGGCGGCTACATCGCCCTCGCATTCGCAGACAAATACCTGGACATGCTCGAAGGCTTCGGGCTGTTTCACTCCACTGCCTACGCAGACGATGAGGCAAAAAAACATCAGCGCAACCAGACCATTGAATTACTGAAAAATCATGGAACTGAGGCTTTCGTGAAAAATACAGCAGGCAACCTTTTTGGAGATCGTTATAAAGAACTTTTTCCGGACCGCGTTAAAGAGCACATTATCCATTTCGGAAAACTTCCCGCAGACGCCCTTATTGCGGGCATTATTGCTATGCGCAACCGGCCCGACCGCACGGCCGTGCTGACGCGCATGCCTTTCCCGGTCTTGTTCATTATCGGGATGCTGGATAAGCTCATTCCCTTTGAAAGCGTGATCACATTATCCGAATTTCCGAAGCAAAGCTATCCTTTCATTCTGGCCGAAGCGGGCCATTTGGGAATGGTTGAGCGGCCGGATGCATCCGCTCGGATGATTCACTGGTATATGGGAAAAATTTAAGTCAGAAAATTCACAGTTTCCCGATCTAAAACAGGTCATCGTTCGTTATCTAAACTTGAACGATGACCTGTTTTCTAAAATTATGCAAAAATTTACGATCGTAGTGTTTCAGAGAAGATTATCCTTCCTTCTTGTTTGGAGTTTATTGCTGCTTTATTCCTGCAAGGACGATAAACCCCAGCCCATTGACCCACCGGTTGAGAACGAATATCTCGAGGAAAGCAATGTCATTACCGAGCTTACCAAAGAGCAGGTTGCGCAAAAAGCAGGCGACTTGAATCCTATTTTGGTGGGATATGTCAAAAATGGCATTAAGGTTTACAAAATTACTTACAAGACTAAGAATACAGACGGAACCGACATTATGGCTTCCGGTGCATTGATATTGCCCTCAACGGCTAACCCGGCATCGATAATCAGCGTGCAGCATGGCACGATTCGAGAGGATGCATCTGCCCCTTCTAATTTTGCTGATGGCGCCGAAGCGGCTTCGTTTGGGGCATTGTTCGGATCTATGGGCTACATTATCGCCTACCCGGATTACATCGGCTATGGCGCTTCCAAGGATCTTCCTCACCCTTACGAACACCGGGCCAGTCTGGCGTCCGCTTCGCTGGATATGCTTCGGGCTGCAAAGGAATTTCTGAAAGGGCAGACCGAAGTGACATGGGATGAAAAATTATACATAGCCGGATATAGTGAGGGCGGTTATGCTACAATGTCCCTGCATAAAATGATCGAGGAAGAGGCGGCTGGTGAATTCAATTTAAGGGCTTCCAGCTGCGGCGCGGGCGCTTATGACAAAACCGCCTTTATGGAACACATCATCAATACAAAAACGCATGGGAGTGCTTCTTCAAATGCACTTTACACCTGGGTTTTGCTAACTTATGACCGGATTTATGGATTGAACCGCCCGGCATCCTATTATTTTAAAGAGCCGTTTGCAACGAACATTACGGCCAATGGAATTTCAGCTCCTATCAACCAAAGTTTCGATTCCGCTTTGAATGAAAGCTTTAAAAAAGATCTGAATGATGGGAAAGACGAGAAGTTTATCAAAGCTATTGCCGATAATGATGTCTACAACTGGAAGCCAAAAGTGCCCGTACAGCTATATCACGGGGATAAAGACGATTTGGTCTTTTATTTTAATTCGGTAAAAGCTCACGATACAATGAAAGCATTGGGTGCAAATGTGACGCTGACGACGATTCCGGGTGGAACTCACGGCAGTTCTGTTTCACATTTCTTGATTGGCACCCTTGCATTTTTTACCAGTACAAAATAATAATACATGTTCTCACTGCTAGATCTGGTTGGTAACACACCCCTTGTTGAATTAAAAAAAATCAATCCCAATCCAGACGTAAAAATATTTGGTAAGCTGGAAGGCAACAATCCCGGCGGAAGCGTGAAGGACCGTGCTGCATTCAGTATGATTAAAGGCGCTATGGACCGCGGCGAAGTTACGTCGGGAACCAAGCTGATTGAAGCCACAAGTGGAAATACGGGTATTGCGCTGGCGATGATTGCCCGTTTGTTTGATCTTGAAATTGAGCTCATTATGCCCCAAAGCTCAACGAAAGAGCGCGTGCTGACTATGGAAGCTTATGGCGCAAAAGTGGTCCTCTCCGAAACAATGGAGAGTGCTCGTGACATTGCCGAGGAAAAAGCGGCTGCCGGTGGTTATTTTATGCTGAATCAATTTGCGAACGCGGATAACTGGAAAGCACATTACAACACAACCGGACCGGAAATTTATAACGATACACATCAAGCCATCACGCATTTTGTTTCTTCCATGGGCACGACCGGCACCATTATGGGCGTTTCGCGTTATTTGAAAGAGCAGAACCCGGACATTCAGATCGTAGGCTGTCAGCCGACGGATGGATCGAGCATTCCGGGCATCAGAAAATGGCCGGTTGAATATCTGCCTAAAATTTTTGAAAGAAACCGCGTTGACCGCGTAATGGAGGTTACCCAGAACGATGCCGTACTGATGACCAGAAAACTGGCACGGGAAGAGGCCGTTTTTGCGGGAATGAGCAGCGGTGGCGCAACCTGGGCTGCCGTGGAACTGGCGAAAGAATTAAAGGAAGGCGTAATCGTTTGTATCATCTGCGACCGCGGCGACCGCTATTTGTCCAGCGATTTGTTTGGATAAGAGAAAGGCTTTCCAAATCGGAGACAATGCTGCCGGTTTGGAAAGCCTTTTAACCAAAATTCAATGTTCCTGATCAGAACCAGCCGGAGCCGAGGTTTCTGAAAGGCCAGGGAATAGCCACCAGTATAATGATCAAGCCCATTGTGTAAAAGTAAAGCACCGTTCTATGCTTGGCTGGGCCAGACAGTTTCTTCGACCTTATTCTTCCTACCGTAATCAGCACGATGGCGATCAGCATCATGAATATGTGCTCGATCGAATAGAAACGAAAAACCTTCTCGCTGATCAGATCAAAATTCACTTTCGCGCTCATGGTATAAAGGATCAGCCCGAGCAGCAACTGCGTATGTGTTGCAATGAATGCGAACAGATATATCTTGCTATCGCCCGAAGCGCCTTTCTGCCAATTAGAATAAGCAGTAAATATCGCGGCAATCAAGAGTGCCAACACTACATAACGGAGGCCTGAGTGGGCACGTATAAGCGCGTTCATAATCAATCAGTTTATGGTGAATAAGTAAAAGTATGCAAATGTAACGCTCAATCGGGCATTATGCTTGATATTTGCACAACAAAAAGTCCTAAAAATTTAAAATATCATGATCATATTTAACATTACGATCAACATTAGTTATGCTGCCGAAAAGGATTGGCTGCACTATATGAAGAGCGTCCATATCCCCGAAATCCTGGCCACAAAACTGCCGCTTGAATGCAAACTGCTGCGCTTACTCACTGAGATCGAAAACGAAGGATCGACTTACACGTCCCAATTTTCGTTCCGCACGATGGAAGATTTCTTAGCGTACCAGACCCACTTTCAGGCAGAATTGCAGGAGCGCCATCATGCCCGGTTTAGTGGTCAGTATGTATCTTTTCGGACACTTCTGGAAGAGGCTTGACGGATTATTTCTACACTTTTGAGGTAAAAGAAATATATTCAAAAACAAACCGGTTTACTTGACATTACCCTATTATTTCCCTTTATTTAATATACCGTTAGGATCAAAAATGGTGTTTGGGGGGAGTTCTGAGATTGGGTTGAGTTGATCTGAACTGTATTGGCGACCCCGGCATACATGTTGATAGAACGGTTGTAAAATATGTTTTACCTTAAAACAAAGTGCTTATGAGACTGCAGATGCAAGCAATTCATTTTGACGCCGATCCTAAGTTGTTGAGCTTTATTCAACAAAAATTAGATAAACTTGATACGTTTTATGATCGTATAACCAGCGGAGAGGTGTTTTTGAAATTGGATAAAAGTGACAATGCCAAGTTACAGACCAAACTTCTAGAAGTTAAACTATATGTTCCGGGAGGGACCATGTTTGTGAGGGAGCAAGGGACGACGTTTGAGGAAGCAACTGATTTAGCAATAGATACATTGAAAATGCAGGTTAAGAAATTCAAAGACAAACGTAACAATGCCAGGGCACCGAAGATTATTGAAGGTGTAGCATTAGAAGACGGCGTTACGGTTATAACGGAGGAAACAGAAGAGTAACCAACATATATAAATAGCAAAAGAAGTCGCCCCGATCCGGGACGGCTTCTTTTGTTTATGGGCCAGCCGGCAACACCAAACGGTTCGTTTGCAACAATCGGATAATTGAGCGAATTTTGGGTTTTTCTTACTGTAATAATGATTTTATGAATATTGAACCTGTTGTTGATAGTAGTTTTGAGCAGCCGTTCCGGTTAACCCAGGAGGAAGTCCAACGCTTTGCAGACCTGACCGGGGATAACAATCCGATCCACCTTGACGCCGAATTTGCAGCGACGACTTCTTTCAAAAAGCCGATCATTCATGGCATGCTGGGCGCCACTATTTTTACAAAAGTGTTAGGAACACAATTTCCTGGTTTCGGTTCCATTTATCTGAAACAGACACTGGAATTCCTGCGTCCTATGTTCGTTGAAACGGACTATAAGGCGGTGTTTACCATTAAAACCATTGATGCGGAAAAGCACATTGCGGAAATTTCCACGGAGATTGTGGATGCAACGACGAAGAAAGTGGTCACGCGCGGGATTGCGACGATGATTAATAAAGAGAAGTTCTAAAATAAATAGCCCGGACAGGAATGCCCGGGCCTTTATATCAATGTTATTCGTCTCCTGTGTTCTTTTTGTTTTGAACTTCGGCACGGATATCCTGAGCTAATGTTTTCAGGTCTTGCATTCCTTTACGAACACGTGTTCCAGCTGCCTGGTTGCCTTTTGCATAGAACTTATCGAAATCGCCCTCAAGCGAAAGGATCAAATCTTTAACTTCATCAAATCTTGCCATGTTTGTGTTTGTTTTTTAGTTTAAAAATGCCTTTTACACGCCAAAAACGCATGTTTTGACCGAAATTTAGTAATTAAAAGCATTTCCGCAACCCAAAAAACAAAAAAAAACACTTCTAAAATACAATTAATTAATTGCAAA
Organism: Dyadobacter fanqingshengii; assembly: GCF_023822005.2. Lineage (GTDB taxonomy): Bacteria > Bacteroidota > Bacteroidia > Cytophagales > Spirosomataceae > Dyadobacter > Dyadobacter fanqingshengii. The sequence goes on along the minus strand of NZ_CP098806.1, from coordinate 5,342,603 downwards.
CATATAAACACCTAAAAACCAGACAATTAGATATTATTAAAATTTCAAAATAAAATCAAAAAAAAGAGGGCCTTTTTTAAAAAAGCCCTCAGAAAGCAAATAATGCATATTTCTTATTCTACAACCTCCTGCACATCTTCAATTTGGTAAACCCTGTTTTTAAGTTTGTCTGCCAAAGTTGTGAATGCATTCAACGTATATTCTACATCTTCCAGTGTATGCGCAGCAGTAGGAATGATGCGCAGCATGATCTGACCTTTCGGTACAACCGGATAAACAACGATCGAGCAAAAAACGCCCATGTTCTCGCGTAAATCACGAACCATCCGCGTTACTTCGGGAACACCGCCTTCACTATGAAGGAAAACAGGTGTCACCGGCGATTCCGTTTCACCTATGTTGAAACCTCTTCCTCTTAAACCATCCTGCATCGCCTTCACATTCTCCCAAAGCTTCGTACGCAGCTCAGGCATTGTCTTGATCATCTCCAGGCGCTTGCGGCAACCTTCTACGTATGGCATTGGAAGTGCCTTCGCGTAAGTTTGCGAGCGCATGTTGTATTTGAGGAACATAATGATCTCGGGATCGTCGGAAGCAATGAAACCACCAATAGCAGCCATGGATTTGGCAAATGTTGAGAAGTATAAATCAACCTCCTTTTGCACGCCCAAAAGCTCTCCTACTCCTGCACCGGTCTCACCCATTGTTCCGAAGCCATGCGCGTCGTCTACAAGTAGACGGAAATCATATTTTTTCTTCAGTTCAACGATTGCTTTCAGATCGCCCACCTTACCTGACATACCAAAAACACCTTCGGTAATGACCAGCACGCCGCCTCCTTTTTCATTGGCCAGCTTTGTAGCGCGGATCAGGTTTTTTTCAAGGCTCGCCATATCATTATGGTTGAACTTGTAGTATTCACCCAATTTGGCTTTGTGCAAGCGAATTCCGTCGATCAGACATGCATGCGATTCTGCATCGTAAACAATTACGTCGCGGTGGTCACAAATACATTCAATCGCAGACATTACACCCTGATATCCGTAGTTCAGGAGGAAAGCGTCTTTTTTGCCTACAAATTCAGCCAGTTCTTTCTCAAAAGTCTCATGAAGCGTTGAGTTTCCAGACATCATTCTGGCCCCCATCGGATAGGCCAGGCCCCATTTCGCAGTTGCTTCGGTATCAGCTTGTCTAATTTCCGGATGATTGGCCAATCCCAAATAATTGTTCAGGCTCCAATTCAACACCTCACGACCCATAAATCTCATGCGCGGACCCAACTCTCCTTCCAACATGGGAAAAGAAAAATAGTGGTGACTGTTCAGCATTTTGGCTGGTGTCCCAATGGGACCAGAATTGTTGCGCAATTTCTCGAAAATATCCACTCGCTTTTATTTTATGTGGGTAACCAATTAATACAAAAATGTTAGATAAATGCAAAATTAAAAAATTTGCGCTTACTTTAATACTATGTCAACAATAGGATAAACTGTAAGTTAGCAAAATAATAAACATGCTACTTTTCATAGAGCTCCTCATTTCACAGCTTACCACCAAAATTTGAATCATTTCATGCGCTCAATAAAAAAAATCCTGGTTGCCAATCGCGGGGAAATTGCCTTGCGGATCATGCGGACAGCCCGGGAAATGAACATTGCGACGGTTGCCGTTTTTAGTGAGGCAGACAGGAAATCTCCACACGTGCGCTATGCCGATGAAGCCATATGCATTGGCCCTGCGCCATCTTCGGAGTCGTATTTAAGAGGTGACAAAATAATTCAGGTTTGTAAAGATTTGAACGTTGACGCCATACATCCGGGGTATGGGTTCTTGTCCGAGAATGCAGGCTTTGCTAAAATGGTGCAGGGAGCGGGCATCATTTTCATCGGGCCATCGCCGGAAGCAATTGAGGTTATGGGCAGAAAGCTGGCCGCGAAACAAGCAGCCAGCCAATATAACATTCCAATGGTGCCTGGAACCGAGATGGCTATAACCGACCGTGCAGAGGCCAAAACGCGGGCCAGGGAAATTGGCTATCCGATCCTGATCAAGGCGTCTGCCGGAGGTGGCGGCAAAGGCATGCGGGTGGTTGATAATGAAATCGATTTTGATGAACAAATGGACAGGGCCGTTAGCGAGGCGCAAACTTCTTTTGGCGACGGCTCCGTGTTTATCGAAAAATACATTACATCTCCCAAACACATTGAAATTCAGATACTGGGCGACCAGCATGGCAACATTATCCATTTATTTGAACGGGAATGTTCCATCCAGCGCCGTCACCAAAAAGTGATCGAGGAAGCGCCGTCTATTTCTATCAGCAATGAAACCAGGGTGGAAATGGGACGCTGCGCCATTGATGTGGCCAAATCATGCGGATATTACGGAGCAGGAACAGTCGAGTTTATCCTGGATGAAAAGGGAAACTTTTACTTTTTGGAAATGAACACGCGGCTCCAAGTAGAACATCCTGTTACTGAGGAAATTACAGGAGTTGATTTGGTAAAGCAAATGATCTACATAGCAGAAGGGAAGCCGCTGGCCATCAAACAAAGGGATTTGAGCATTAAACGACATGCGATTGAGGTGCGCGTCTATGCGGAAGACGCCTCCAACAATTTCCTGCCAGACGTTGGAACATTGCATACATACATGAAGCCGGACGGAAACGGGGTCCGTGTCGATGATGGATTTGAACAGGGCATGGATATTCCGATCTATTATGACCCAATGATCGCAAAGTTGATCACTTACGGCGCTGACCGGGAGGAAGCAATTCAGAAAATGACCCGGGCCATTGATGAATATCAAATTTCCGGCGTGCAGACCACATTGCCTTTTTGCAAGTTTGTAATGAATCATCCTGCTTTCGTTTCAGGAGAATTTGATACGAATTTTGTGTCAACTCATTTTCAACCTGAAATGCTGGTTGGAGAAATTAAGGAGGACGCCTTGAAATTAGCAGCCATCATAAGTGCCTCTTTGTTGAAAAAATCGGAGCCGGGAGCCGGGTTTGTAAGTGCCTCTGAAAATAAAAAAGCTTCTTCCTGGAAGCTCCGCAGTCTACGCAATCATTAGCGCTATAAGCTCTTGCATTTTGCCCGAAAATTGCCTACTTTTGCGGTCTTAATTTTTTGGAATGTTGGATTGCATAAAAATTACAGAATTTGGAATAACTATGCAAGTAATCCAGCCCACAACATTTCTTTCATAAGAAGTACACTATTGCCTTATTGGCTCACTACAAAAGAAATTTACAGAATATTCAGCTATGAAGCTATCCGAATTTAAGTTTGATCTCCCCCAAAGTTTAATTGCACTTCATCCCTCAGACCGCGGCGAATCCCGCTTAATGGTTGTCCATCGTAAAACAGGAGAAATAGAACATAAAACCTTTGCTGACCTTATCAACTATTTTGATGACGGCGATGTAATGGCGATTAATGATACCAAAGTATTTCCAGCTCGTCTGTATGGGCAAAAAGAAAAGACCGGCGCAAAAATAGAAGTGTTTCTTTTGCGTGAACTTAACCGTGAAATGCGCCTTTGGGACGTTTTGGTTGATCCGGCACGTAAAATCCGGGTTGGTAATAAACTTTATTTTGGAGACAGCGACCTGGTTGCTGAGGTAATTGATAATACAACATCACGCGGCCGTACGATCCGTTTCTTATATGATGGCGATAATGACGCGTTCATGAAATTGGTCGACGAACTAGGCGAAACGCCGCTTCCTCCCGAAATTATTTCAAGACGTAAAGTTGAAACTTCGGACAGAGAGCGTTTTCAAACCATCTTTGCTGAACACGTTGGTGCAGTAGCCGCTCCGACCGCCGGTATGCACTTTACAAAGGCAATTATGAAGCGCTTAGAGATCAAAGGCGTAAATTTTGCTCCTGTAACATTGCACGTGGGCTTGGGCACATTCCGGACCGTAGATGTGGAGGATCTGACGAAACATAAAACAGATTCAGAAAATTACAGGATCACACAAAGCAGTGCTGACATTGTGAATGCAGCAATTGACAACAAAAAACGCATTTGTGCAGTAGGAACAACTTCATTGAAGGCAGTGGAATCGTCGGTTTCCGCAAGCGGACATTTGAAGGCTGTTGAAGGGTGGACGGATCGGTTTGTATTTCCGCCTTACGATTTCAAAATTGCCACCGCACTATTATCGAACTTCCAGCTTCCTGAGTCAATTTTGCTGATGTCTGCTTGCGCGTTTGGCGGTTTTGACCTTGTGATGAAAGCTTACGACCTCGCTATTAAGGAAAAATATAAGTTTTTCACCTATGGCGATGCGATGCTGATAATTTAAGCTTTAAATAAAAATTCAAGATGGTCATTTGTGGTCAAGGATGTGATTTCCTGATGCATAAATGACCATTTTTTTTATAATTACTATGCAAGAATACGCTATAATTGTTGCGGGAGGAAGTGGGAGTCGCATGAAAAGCGATATTCCTAAACAGTTTATAAAGATCAATGGTCTTCCTATACTAATGCACACCATTAATGCTTTCAGAAAATATTCGGAAACATTAACTATCATCTTAGTGCTTCCCAATGACCAAATGACCTTTTGGACGCAGCTTTGTGAGCATCATTTATTTTCAATCACATATACATTGGTTGCAGGCGGAGACTCCCGCTTTTCCTCGGTTAAGAATGGATTAAGAAGCATTCAGGAGAATAGTGGCCTGGTTGCAGTACATGATGGCGTAAGGCCAATAATCAGCAATGAAATTATTGCCGCAAGTTTTGCAAAGGCTGCTGAAAACGGCAGCGCAGTTACAGGCGTCCCGCTTAAAGATTCTATTAGAAAAGTAGAGACAAATGGTGACAACGCAGCCATGGATAGGAACAACTTCCAAATGATCCAGACGCCACAAACATTTCGCCTGGATTGGATGCGAAAAGCGTTTGAAACGGGTTACAGCGATCAATTCACGGATTGTGCAAGCGTTTTAGAAGCTGCTGCTTACCCGATCCATTTGATTCCCGGATCTTACGAAAATATAAAAATCACTACACCGGAAGACTTGCGGTGGGCGGAAATATATCTGAAAAATGCTTAATTAAGTAAGTTCTTTGAACGGTTACGATCACTAATATGACGCTTGACGAAATCATATTATTGCGCCTTTACAATCAACAGATTTCTCATAACCCGTCCAAATCCCCGGAGGACGTTGTTAGCTGGATGGGCGCTATCCAGGCGCAGGACTATGCAGGTGCAAAATGGTCTTTGGGATTGCGGCTGCCGCATAGCAGGGAGGCAGACATTGATGAAGCGATCGCACGAAGAGCAATTGTGAGAACCTGGCCTATGCGAGGCACATTGCATTTCGTTGCTGCTGACGACGTCAGATGGATGTTAAAACTGCTTACGCCAAGGATCATTTCAGGATCAGCGGGCCGCAATCGTCAGCTGGAATTGGATGAAACAATCTTTAATAAAAGTCATGATTTGCTCGTGAGGGCGATGGAAGGTGGAAAGCAGTTAATGCGAAGCGAAGTGTATGCAATTTGGGAGAATGCCGACATCACGACTGCGGGTCAAAGAGGAATTCATATCATTAATTATCTGGCGCAAAAACAAGTTCTCTGTCACGGCGTTCATAATGAAAAGCAACCAACTTATGCACTGCTGGATGAATGGATTACTGTTTCCAAAAATCTGGAAGGAAAGGAGGCTTTGGCAGAATTAGCATTACGATACTTCAAAAGTCATGGTCCTGCGACGTTAAACGATTTCGTCTGGTGGTCCGGATTAAAGATCTCAGATGCAAAAGAAGGGTTAAATGCTGTTTTGACTATGTTGGAACGGATAGAATTTGACGGTAAAATGTATTGGGTAGAAGCCGGGCGTCCCGAAATTAATGCTGGTCAATCCATCTTTCTACTGCCCGGTTTCGACGAATATATGCTAGGATACACAGACCGGACATTACTATTAGAAGCTCAGCACGCTGGCAAAATAGTGCCTGGTAACAATGGAATGTTCATGCCCACCATCGTCGTGGACGGAAAAGTGAAAGGTCTCTGGAAACGGATTCTAAAAAAAGATAAGATTTCAATCGAAATTTCACCCTTCGAGAAATTTACGAAAGCGAAAATCAAGTTAATTACCACGGAAGCCAAGAAATATGGCAATTATCTTGGCAGGAGCGTTTCGCTCATTGACTAGACTTTTACAAATATTTTATTTCGATAGAGGAAATATAGGAAGAACCAAACGATAACAAATCCTCCCAGCGCGTTAAATACTTCATGCCACTTTTCAGGAGCATACTTGTACAATCCTTCAAAAAGTAGTTTTGAAGAAGCATTGAAATCTATAAACCGAACGGCGAGGTAAATGACTAAGGAATTCATCCCAATCACCTGAAAAAAGAAAGCCCACTTCTTGTAACCTTTCACATCGATAATCCAGTAGAAAGTGGCCAACAGTGTGAATGCCATTCCTGATGTAAGCATAATGAATGAACTCGACCAAAGATGTTTGTTAATCGGAAAAACAAGATTCCAGATCAGGCCAGTAATGATCCCGATAAGTCCGCAAAGGAAAAGTTGCTTCAATTTATCTCTGGTAACCTGACTGCGGAGCAGGATATCACCTGCAATTGTCCCGAATAATGTTAAGCAAATAGCCGGAAACTGAGTTAATAATGCTAACTCATCGTAAGTGCCTTGTTTCAGTTTTCCCGGCATAAAATTTCGGTCAAACCATCCTACCAGATTTCCTTCGAAAGAAAGGTCCCCCGACCCATAGCCTGGAACTGGGATCACAATTAATGCCAAATAGTAGAGTAACAATGTGGAAACCGCAACCCAGATTCTATTTGTAAATGAAAAATTCAGATAAAGAATGGCTCCAATAAATGTTGCAAGGCCTATTCTACCCAAAACACTTCCGTAGCGAATCTGAGCAGGATCAAATAAATCAATGGGTGCATTTTTGTCAAGTATGCCTAATGCAATAAGGATCAACATTCGCTTGAATGTCTTGCTTATCAGCTCAGATTTAGGAATTCCTTTCGAAAGGCCGCTGGTTAAGCTAAAAGATAGTGATGCGCCTGCCAGAAAAAGGAATAAAGGAAAAATGAAATCGTAGAATGTGAAACCATGCCATTCGGGATGAACGAATTGCGCAGAAATGGCGTCGATAGAATCGAACCCTGTCTTTCCTCCCAAAAGATAAATGAAGGCCCCACCTCCTGAAATCATCAGCATATCAAAACCACGGAGCGCGTCCATTGAGGCAAGTCTTTTTACATTGCTTGCCTTTTTATCATCCGTCATCAAATTGACCGAAGCAGTTTCCATAATTCTGAGTTAATTCAGATCAAAAAAGCAGGACGAAGCAGGTTTTTACTTAAATGCAAAATTTCAAGTAGGGCACAAAAAAAGACCATCCTTTTGAGATGGTCTTCATGTAATGGTATTGTGGCGACTACCTACTTTACCAGGTTTGATCCAAGTATCATCGGCGGTTCTGGGCTTAACTTCTCTGTTCGGGATGGGAAGAGGTGAACACCAGGCCAATAGTCACCAACAAGGTCTTTGTTGGTCTTTTGTGATTATGAAGAGGTGAAGCCAGCGTGGCTCCGAACCGTTCCAATAGTCACCAACAAGCTCTTTGAGTGTGTACAATGTTGATTTGTTCAGCATTGTAAATCAATGTCATATTGGAAGTAGAAGAGATCAAAAATATTAAGATGTTAATGTGCAAGCTCTTGGGTAATTAGTACTGCTCGGCTGAATGTATTTCTACACGTACACCTGCAGCCTATCAACGTCGTAGTCTACAACGACCCTTATGTGGAAGATTCATCTTCGGGCTAGTTTCGCACTTAGATGCTTTCAGCGCTTATCTATTCCCCACATAGCTACCCGGCCATGCCACTGGCGTGACAACCGGTTCACCAGCGGTGGGTCCACCTCGGTCCTCTCGTACTAAAGGCAGCCCCCGTCAATCTTCCTACGCCCACCACAGATAGGGACCGAACTGTCTCACGACGTTCTGAACCCAGCTCGCGTGCCACTTTAATCGGCGAACAGCCGAACCCTTGGGACCTTCTCCAGCCCCAGGATGTGACGAGCCGACATCGAGGTGCCAAACCTCCCCGTCGATGTGAGCTCTTGGGGGAGATCAGCCTGTTATCCCCGGCGTACCTTTTATCCTTTGAGCGATGGCCCTTCCATACAGAACCACCGGATCACTATACCCTGGTTTCCCACCTGCTCGACCCGTCGGTCTCACAGTCAAGCCTGCTTGTACTATTGCACTCCACACACGGTTACCAAGCGTGTTGAGCAGACCTTTGGAAGCCTCCGTTACACTTTTGGAGGCGACCACCCCAGTCAAACTACCCACCATGCACGGTCTCCGACTTAGTCGGATTAGATCCCAGGCCAGCGAAGGGTGGTATTTCAACGTTGGCTCCTGAACGCCTGGCGACGCCCACTCACAGCCTCCCACCTATCCTACACATCCCTGACCCGAAAACAATGCAAAGCTATAGTAAAGGTGCACGGGGTCTTTCCGTCCCGTGGCGGGTAAGCGGCATCTTCACCGCTACTACAATTTCACCGAGCTCACGGCCGAGACAGTGCCCAGATCGTTACACCATTCGTGCAGGTCGGAACTTACCCGACAAGGAATTTCGCTACCTTAGGACCGTTATAGTTACGGCCGCCGTTTACTGGGGCTTCGATTCAATGCTTCTCTTGCGATGACATCCCCTCTTAACCTTCCAGCACCGGGCAGGTGTCAGGCCCTATACGTCAACTTTCGTTTTGGCAGAGCCCTGTGTTTTTGCTAAACAGTCGCCTGGGCCATTTCTCTGCGGCCTCTCTTTCGAGTAGGCTCCCCTTCTCCCGAAGTTACAGGGTTAATTTGCCGAGTTCCTTAGCCGTGATTCACTCGAGCACCTTAGAATATTCTTCTCGACTACCTGTGTCGGTTTACGGTACGGGTTGCGTACAGCTGATGTTTCAAAAGCTTTTCTTGGAAGCGTTTTCGTAAGTTCGCTTCGCCCGTAGGCTCTGCTCAACGCACTATTCCGTCAGTACGTACTTACCACAATACTCCGTCACTTTTTCACACTGCATGCAAGGGCAGGAATATTAACCTGCTGTCCATCGAAAATCGCCTGTCGGCTATCCCTTAGGCCCCGCCTAACCCTCCGTTGATTAGCATAGCGGAGGAATCCTTAGTCTTTCGGTGTGCGGATTTCTCATCCGCATTATCGTTACTTATGCCTACATTTGCTTTTCTCACCAGTCCAGCCCAGCTTACGCCAAACCTTCACCCCTGTGAGAATGCTCCCCTACCGATCGTAATAAATTACTATCGCATAGCTTCGGTAATATGCTTGATGCCCGTTTATTATCGATGCCCGCCCCGCTCGACCAGTGAGCTGTTACGCACTCTTTAAATGTATAGCTGCTTCCAAGCTAACATCCTGGCTGTCTCTGCAGTCGGACCCCCTTAGTTCAACTTAGCATATATTTTGGGACCTTAGCTGATGCTCTGGGTTGTTCCCCTCTCGGACTGGGACCTTAGCACCCCAGCCCTCACTGCCGTGTATATCATGCCCCATTCGGAGTTTGTCAGAATTTGGTAGGATTTGACTCCCCCTAGTCCTATCAGTAGCTCTACCTGAACATGACTCAACCACGACGCTGTTCCTAAAAACATTTCGGGGAGTACGAGCTATTTCTCAGTTTGATTGGCCTTTCACCCCTACCCTCAGTTCATCCGAAAACTTTTCAACGTTTACCGGTTCGGTCCTCCACGATGTGTTACCAGCGCTTCAACCTGACCAAGGGTAGATCACCAAGTTTCGCGTCTACAGCCACTGACTAATCGCCCATTTCAGACTCGCTTTCGCTTCGGCTCCTTCACTTCAGTGAATTAACCTTGCCAGTGACCGTAACTCGTAGGCTCATTATGCAAAAGGCACGACGTCACCCGTAGGCTCCGTCCGCTTGTAAGCGCATGGTTTCAAGTTCTATTTCACCCCGCTGCTCGCGGTACTTTTCACCTTTCCCTCACGGTACTAGTTCACTATCGGTCTCTCAGGAGTATTTAGCCTTGGCGGATGGTGCCGCCGGATTCAGAGGGGATTTCTCCGGTCCCCACTTACTCAGGATACTCACTCATATAATGCTCTTACCTGTACGGGATTCTCACCCTCTACGATTGACTTTCCCACGTCATTCCAGTTCAATTATTATACACTCGGTGAGTCCTACAACCCCAGTCTGGCCGTAACCAGGCTGGTTTGGGCTAATCCGCGTTCGCTCGCCACTACTTGCGGAATCACTATTGTTTTCTTCTCCTGCGGGTACTTAGATGTTTCAGTTCCCCGCGTTTGCCCCCCGTAGGGTAATACCACTTCATGGTACTGGGTTGCCCCATTCGGATATCTACGGATCAATTTGTATGTGCCAATCCCCGTAGCTTTTCGCAGCTTATCACGTCCTTCATCGCCTCTGAGAGCCTAGGTATCCCCCATGCGCCCTTAATTCGCTTGCCGATCTTAATTTCTCTCTCTCTTTACTTCTCAATATGTCAATGAACTCGTTATCCGCATTCGGGATATGTAGGCAATACGCGCTTGCGCTTGTATCGCCTCTTCGATGATGGAAGAGAGCAGATCGTTCGTCTCCAGAAAGGAGGTGTTCCAGCCGCACCTTCCGGTACGGCTACCTTGTTACGACTTAGCCCCAGTCGCCGATTTTACCCTAACAGTGTCTTTAACCTACTGCTTCAGGTCTCCCCGACTCCATGGCTTGAGGGCGGTGTGTACAAGGTCCGGGAACGTATTCACCGCGTCATAGCTGATACGCGATTACTAGCGATTCCAGCTTCATAGAGTCGAGTTGCAGACTCCAATCCGAACTGAGAACGGCTTTTTGGGATTGGCATCACATCACTGTGTAGCAACCCTCTGTACCGCCATTGTAGCACGTGTGTTGCCCTGGACGTAAGGGCCATGATGACTTGACGTCGTCCCCTCCTTCCTCTCTGTTTGCACAGGCAGTCTGGCTAGAGTCCCACCATTACGTGCTGGCAACTAACATAGGGGTTGCGCTCGTTGCGGGACTTAACCCAACATCTCACGACACGAGCTGACGACAGCCATGCAGCACCTTCACAACAGCCATTGCTGGCTTACACATTTCTGCGCAATTCTATTGTGATTTAGCCAGGTAAGGTTCCTCGCGTATCATCGAATTAAACCACATGCTCCACCGCTTGTGCGGACCCCCGTCAATTCTTTTGAGTTTCACCGTTGCCGGCGTACTCCCCAGGTGGAGGACTTAACGGTTTCCCTAAGCCGCTGACCCGTGACAGGCCAACAGCGAGTCCTCATCGTTTACGGCATGGACTACCAGGGTATCTAATCCTGTTTGCTCCCCATGCTTTCGTGCCTCAGTGTCAAATAAATCGTAGCCACCTGCCTTCGCAATCGGTGTTCTGGATGATATCTATGCATTTCACCGCTACACCATCCATTCCGGCAGCCTCCAATTCTTTCAAGCTTGACAGTATCAATGGCACCTCAACCGTTGAGCGGCTGTATTTCACCACTGACTTATCAAGCCACCTACGCACCCTTTAAACCCAATAAATCCGGACAACGCTCGCACCCTCCGTATTACCGCGGCTGCTGGCACGGAGTTAGCCGGTGCTTATTCATTCGGTACCGTCACACAAGGACGCATCCCTGCTCTTCTTCCCGAATAAAAGCCGTTTAAACCCTGAGGGCCTTCATCCGGCACGCGGCATGGCTGGGTCAGACTTGCATCCATTGCCCAATATTCCCTACTGCTGCCTCCCGTAGGAGTCGGGCCCGTATCTCAGTGCCCGTGTGGGGATCAACCTCTCAGCTCCCCTATCGATCGTTGCCTTGGTAGGCCGTTACCCTGCCAACTAGCTAATCGAACGCATGCCCATCTCCAACCAATAAATCTTTAACAAATCAGCCCATGAGAACCAAATGTATTATGCGGTATTAATCCGGGTTTCCCCGGGCTATCCCCCAGTTGAAGGTAGGTTGCATACGCGTTACGCACCCGTACGACGGTGACATTGCTGCCCCCTCGCCTTGCATGTATTAAGCCTGCCGCTAGCGTTCATCCTGAGCCAGGATCAAACTCTCCATTGTAAATTTTGTTGTGATCTCTTCCAATTAAGGAAGGACCGAATCTTCTTAAACGAACTATCTTTTTGCTCTCTTCATCATGTCAAAGAACGTTGCTCTGAATCTTTCAGAACTCGTTGTTTAGCCGTCTGCTAAACCGTTGTTCCCGATTGGGAGTGCAAAAGTGCAACATCTTTTTTTATCCCGCAAGTCCTAGACAAAAGTATTTATTAACTTTTTTTTAAGTTTTTCCTAACCAGCTGATAACCAATATTAGTTAACGGAAAAAAATTTTAAATATTTATTCACCCACTTTAATATGCCGATCATCTGCTCAGAACACCGTTTTTACAGATTATAAAAATTCTTTTTTAAATACCACAAAACAAAACGGGCCCTTACATAAAGCAAGGGCCCGTCTTTCAAAACATTTATCCTATTATGAACCACAAGCCTCGCAGCTTTCCGGATCGTCTAGTGAGCATTGCATATCAGCTTTATTGTCCCTGGCAGCAACAGGCTTCGCGTGGTCTTCTGCATATTGAACATAATTCAACTCCTTCTCAGCAACAACAACCGTTGCAGGCTCTATCTGTGGCTCTGCCTGTTTGCTTAATGTGAATTGAACAGGATCCGAAGCCGCGCGTGTACGCAGATAGTACATGCCTGTTTTCAGTCCTTTTTTCCAGGCGTAGAAGTGCATGGAAGTTAGCTTACCGAAATTCGCTTCTTCCATAAAGATATTCAGCGACTGCGACTGGCAGATAAATGCACCGCGATCCGCAGACATATCAAGCAAACTACGCTGCTTAATTTCCCAAGCCGTTTTATAAAGTTCTTTAATGTTCTGCGGAATGTTTGGAATAGCCTGAACGGATCCGCTCGCACGAACAAGGTTATTTTTCATTTCCTCATTCCAAAGCCCGAGCCTTACCAGGTCTTTGAGCAGATATTTATTTACTACCACAAATTCACCCGACAAAACCCTTCTTACATATATATTAGAAGTGAATGGCTCGAAGCATTCGTTGTTACCCAGGATCTGGCTTGTCGAAGCAGTCGGCATCGGCGCTAGCAGCAGCGAGTTGCGGACGCCGTTTTGAATTACTCCTTTCCTCAATTTCCCCCAATCCCAGCGATTGCTGTCCGGAGTTACATTCCACATATCAAATTGGAAAATCCCTTGCGAAATAGGACTTCCAGCCCATGTCTCATACGGCCCAAGCTTTTCAGCCAGTTCCATTGAAGATTCCATGGCACCGTAATAGATGGTTTCAAAAATATCTTTGTTTAGTTGACGCGCTTCATCAGAATCAAATGGCATGCGCATCATACAGAATGCATCTGCTAATCCCTGCACACCAATTCCGATCGGGCGGTGTCTTTTATTGCTTTTTTCCGCTTCCGGGATAGGATAGTAATTCAGGTCAATGATTTTGTTCAGGTTGCGCGTGATCACCTTTGTGATTTCGTACAATTTCTGATGGTCGAAGCGCATGAAACCGTCCGGACCTTGCTCGATGAATTTTGGCAATGCAATTGAAGCGAGGTTACAAACCGCTACTTCGTCCGGCGCTGTGTATTCGATGATCTCCGTGCAAAGGTTCGAGGACTTAATCGTTCCCAGGTTTTTCTGGTTCGATTTGCTGTTCGCATGATCCTTATATAGCATGTAAGGAGTGCCTGTCTCAATCTGCGATTCCATGATCGCAAACCAGAGGTCTTGCGCTTTTATCGTTTTGCGTGCTTTGCCTTCCAGCTCATATCTTTCATAGAGTCTCTCAAAATCCTCACTGTGCGTATCTGAAAGCCCCGGACATTCATGCGGACAGAATAATGACCAGGTGTCATTGGCCTCCACACGTTTCATGAAAAGATCCGGAATCCAAAGCGCATAGAAAAGGTCACGGGCACGTTGTTCTTCTTTTCCGTGATTTTTCTTTAAGTCAAGGAAATCGAAAATGTCAGAATGCCAGGGTTCCATATATATGGCAAAAGAACCTTTGCGCTTTCCACCTCCCTGATCCACATATCTTGCCGTATCATTAAATACGCGAAGCATTGGGACTATGCCATTGGACTGACCATTTGTTCCTTTAATATAAGTCCCCGTTGCGCGCACATCATGAATGCTCAAACCGATTCCGCCAGCCGATTGCGAAATCAACGCACAATTCTTGAGCGTATCGTAAATTCCATTAATGCTGTCCTCCTTCATGGTCAACAGGAAGCAAGAAGACATTTGCGGTTTCGGCGTTCCGGCATTAAACAATGTAGGCGTTGCATGGGTAAACCATTTTTCAGAAAGCAAATGATAGGTTTCAATCGCGGCTTGCACATCATCCTGGTGAATCCCAATCGCAACACGCATCAACATATGTTGGGGTCTTTCTACGATTTTTCCGTCAACCTTTAATAGGTAAGACTTTTCAAGCGTTTTATAACCGAAATAATCATAGGCATAATCGCGGTCATATATAATGGTAGAATCTAGAAGAGAAGCATTTTGGCGGATAACTTCATATACATCCCTGGCGATCAACGAAGCATTTTCACCTGTTTTGCCATCAACATATGTATAAAGGCGTTTCATCGTAGCTGAAAACGACTTTAATGTATTTTTATGGAGATTTGAGATCGCAACACGGGCAGCCAGAATCGCATAATCAGGGTGCTTGGTGGTCATCGATGCCGCTGTTTCAGCAGCGAGGTTGTCCAGTTCCGCGGTGGTTACTCCGTCGTAAATGCCGGATACAACCTTTTTAGCGACTTCTACGGGCTGAATATAATTCGTATCAAGCCCATAGCTCAATTTCTCGATTCGCGCGGTTACCTTATCGAACTTGACCGATTCCCGGCGCCCGTCGCGCTTTATTACATACATTGACATGTTTAATAAGTTGTTTTGAAGGAAGTTAGTGATGAGCTTTATCTGTGATCTTTAATGGAAGCAGGACTTAAATTCTCCTGAAATAACATTAAAAATATCACATTCACAACCAGTATTGTTACCCGGTTTTCGGGTTTATAGGGATAATCCAAATTGTAAAATTGTTAATATTCTAAAAGCTAGGTAATTAAGATTTATTAACATTAAAATGGCGCTCAAAAAAAATTTACAAAAAATTAATGCTAAAAATTTGTAAACATTTTTATTCTATAAAAATACCAGGTCTTTGCTAAATAGAATCAATATCATGAATATCAGCTTGTTATAACAGGAGAATTATTTAAATTTATTCTAAACAAGTAAACTTTATATTTTCTGAAATAGTCAACAAATTATAAGCTGCTACATAAACTCATTTCAATACTGATCAAAACTAGTACATTATGACTAAGTTAATCGATTCGACGTCCCGCCGGAATTTCATTAAAACCTCTTCGGGAATCATTACTGGCCTTGCGGCCGGACTTGCGGTGCCTGAGATACTGTTTGCTAAAAATATTGGGCCCGGCTATTCCTTGCAGCTCGGTGTTTTTGCAGCTTATGACAAGGCCGATTATCTGAGAGAGTCGGGTTGTACATATATAGAGGAGTCGGTTGGAAACTTCCTGATCCCAAAAGATGGCGATGCGCAGTATGCTAAAAATCTGCAACTGCTTCATGCAGAGAAGTTCCCCATCAAATCATACGTGATATTACTTCCGGGAAGTTTGAAAACTTTGGGTCCCGATGCCAATCATCAAGCGATTCTGGAAAGAACGGATCTCGTTTTGAAGCGCGCGAAAGAATGCGGCTCTCAATATGTTGTGTTTGGAAGCGGTGCTTCACGCATTATCCCGGAAGGTTTTGATCGTGACAAAGCCAAGGCGCAGCACATTGAACTGACCAAGAAAATGGCGCCTTTGGCTGAAAAATATGCCGTTACTATTGCTGTGGAGCCATTAAACCGCGGTGAGACTAATTTCATTAATAGTCTGGCCGAAGGCGTTGAGATCGTTGATGCGGTCAAAAGCCCCAAAGTGAAGTTGTTATGCGATATTTTCCATATGTTAAAAGAGGACGAATCGCCGGACGAAATCGTAAAATTTGGCAAACACATTGTGCATTGCCACATTGCCGAAAAGGAAAACCGCACGCCTCCGGGAGTAAAAGGAGACGATTTCAGGCCGTATCTGAGTGCCTTGAAAAAGATCGGCTACAAAGGCGGTTTGTCCATTGAATGTTTTGTTTACACCGATTTTGATAAGGAAGCGCGCAGGGGCGTGGAAGTGCTGAAACAGCAATTGAGTGAAGTTTAATCACTTACAGATTCCGAGATCAAATTTTTATCGAAAAGATAGCCTCCCATTTCTTGGTTTACTAAATTAGAATTTTTACTTTTGCAATCCTTTTTGAGAATTGTATCGAAACACATAATACCATATACCAATGAAAAAAGACATTCATCCCAATTATAGAGACGTAGTTTTCTGGGATCTATCTAGCGATTTTAAATTCATTACGCGCTCTACCATAGAAACCAGCGAAAACATCACTTGGGAAGATGGCAAATCTTATCCGGTTTATAAAGTGGAGGTTTCTTCTCAGTCGCACCCTTTCTACACAGGTAAAAATGTACTTGTAGATACTGCTGGCCGTGTGGACAAGTTCAGAAAACGTTACGGAGCACAGAAGGAAGCTTAATCAGCGCTTTCCATACCGAAATTAAAAGAAGCAGTCTCTTGTAAAATGTACAAGAGACTGCTTCTTTTTTTGCCCTAACCAAAAAAATGGGCGAACTTTGGCCCCACATACTAGCATCACTTATGCCTACAATTATTCTGTTTGACGATCCCGCAATCCGACTTCAACTTTTACCATTTACATATACCAGACCGGTTTCCGCAATTCGCTGTGGAATAAGTAAAATTTCCGAAAAGTGGAGCCTGTGGCTTGATATTGCTGTATCATACCAAACCTCTGACTATCTAGCAGCGGCATTCCCAATGTTGACTTCTTACGATAGCATTTATATCAATGGTGCCCTTTGCCCCGATGCCGGACTTGTTGAAGCAATCGAAAATTTGCCTTCCCAATCAGCGCTGATTTCCGGTGATGACATACTTGCAATCAGATGCAACGAGCTCTGGAAGCCTGATATGGGCATTTCAAGCTATGAGCCCCAACATTATTCCGGCTCATTTACATTGATCCGAAACGT
This sequence comes from Dyadobacter fanqingshengii, assembly GCF_023822005.2. Lineage (GTDB taxonomy): Bacteria > Bacteroidota > Bacteroidia > Cytophagales > Spirosomataceae > Dyadobacter > Dyadobacter fanqingshengii. The sequence goes on along the minus strand of NZ_CP098806.1, from coordinate 5,325,295 downwards.
TTGGGACATATTTGCATTCAATGGTGAGCAGATAGAAACCGATTTCGTAAAAATAACAGCGAACAAAATTTCAGAGCCACTTATCGATCCTTTTACCCATTGTTATAACCTCGAAAATATCTTTATTGAAAAAGGTGCTGTGATAAAAGCCTCTATTCTAAATGCTGAAAAGGGACCGATATACATTGGAAAAGATGCATTGATTCAGGAAGGCTCCATGATTCAGGGGCCGTTTTCAATTGGGGAAGGCAGCGTGCTGGCACAGGGAACTAAAATTCGTCCTAACACAACCGTCGGGCCGTTTAGCAAGCTGGGCGGCGAAGTAAGTAACTGTGTTTTATTTGGTTATAGCAACAAAGGGCATGACGGTTATTTGGGCAATTCCGTGTTGGGTGAATGGTGTAACCTGGGAGCGAACACCAATAATTCAAATTTGAAAAATGATCATGGAAACGTAAAACTGCATAGTTATGCAACCAATGATCTGATTGACACGGGTTTACGATTTTGCGGATTAATGATGGGCGATTATTCCAAAGCCGGAATTTCAACCATGTTCAACACAGGCTCAGTGGTTGGCGTAAGTGTGAATGTGTTCGGCGCCGGATTTCAGGCGAAACACACGCCTTCATTTTCCTGGGGCGGCAATGCGGAAGGATTTACAGAATACAGATTTCAAAAAGCGCTGGATGTCGCAAAAGACACTGTGAGCCGTCGCAATCTCACATTTGGAGAGCATGACGAACAGATTTTAAGATCTGTATTTGAACAAACGCAGCAACAGCGTGACTTTGAATGTTAATGCCATTAATTCATTTTAGATAAATCATCCACCGTGCTTTTCAGAGAAATACCGGGACTTGAACACATAAAATCAACGTTAAGGCGCTCGGTTAAGAATAGCCATTTGGCTCACGCACAGCTGTTTGATTCTCCGGCGGGCGGAGGCGGCCTTGCACTTGCCCTGGCATTTGCAACGTATATTAATTGCGAAAATAAAAGCGATGAAGACGCTTGCGGCGTATGCGCATCATGTGCAAAGATGGCTAAGCTGATCCATCCTGATTTTCACTTCATATTCCCCATTGCAACCTCCAAAAAAGTTGACGGAAAAACCAGCGAGGCCTTTCTAAGCTTATGGCGAACGTTTTTACTGGAAAACCCCTACCGCATTCTTCCCGAATGGCTCGACCATATCAGTGCAGAAAATAAGCAGGGAAACATTGCTGTGGAAGAAGCGCGCGGAATTTTGAGGAAATTATCCGTGAAGGCTTATGAAGGCGAATATAAAATTCTGCTGATCTGGAAACCAGACATTATGAATGCTGCTTCCTCCAATGCAATTTTGAAAATTCTCGAAGAACCACCTGAAAAGACGCTATTTTTACTTGTTAGCGACCAGTCAGACAAGTTGTTGACGACCATTATTTCCAGGACGCAACGCATTAACATCCCGGCATTTTCGGATGAGGAAGTGCGCTATTTTTTGAAACTACAACAAGTAACCGACACCGCAGCTAATCAAATCGCATATTTGTGCGACGGCAATTTGTCCGAAGCATTGAAATTGGTCCAGGACGCTGAGGATGACCGGTCCGGCTGGTTTGCGGCGTGGATGCGTTCCTGCTATAAATATGACATTTCACACTTGGTAAAATTGGCTGATAATTTTGATGTGATGAACAAAGAGAAGCAGAAAGGCCTTTTAGAATATGCACTGAGGCTTTTCCGTGACATGCTCATATGGAGTCACGGTGCGGGCGAGCTTTTGCGCGTGCCTGAGGAAGAGCTGACTTTTGTCCAAAACTTTTCAAAAACAGTTAACTTTGATTCACTCGAAAAAATGATTGAAGAAGTAAATCTGGCGTATTATCATATGGAACGGAATGTGCGGGCAAAAATGGTTTTTTTGGATTTGTCGCTTACTGTTGCGCAGTTCTTTCAACGCAGATGAAGCAAACACTGGACATTATCGGCGCAACAGACATTGTGGATTTGCCGGAGCTGGGCTGGTTCGATGTGCCGGTCCGCATTGACTCGGGTGCAACCACTTCTGCCATACATTGTTCGCGGGTCCGGTTGATTAAGGATGGCGACCAGCCGCAATTGTGTTTTTATTTGGATACAAAAAAAGGTGCACCTCAACAATCCTTCACAGTTACAGACTTTAAAGAGACCATTGTCCGGAACTCCTCGGGAAAAGAAGAAAAACGTTATGTGATCAAAACGAAGATCACCATCTTTGGTAAAAAAATCCGGACAGAGTTTTCACTTGCCAACCGGCGTAAAATGAAATATCCGATCCTGTTAGGACGGAAACTGCTGAACAAGCGGTTTCTGGTCGATGTTTCACAGAAAGATTTATCTGCTGCAAAGCGTTCCAAGGCATCTCATCGTTCTCACGCCAGACACCAATCCTGAATTTTCCCCATTTATTTTTTATTATTTATATGAAAATCGCCGTATTATCCACCAATCCCGACCTTTATTCAACAAAGCGTCTGGTGGAGGCAATTAAACAACGAGGTCATCAGGCAGTGGTTATCGACCATGTGAAATGCTTTGTGATGATTGAAGGGGGAAAACCGACCATTATTTATAAAGGAAAACCGATCACCGGAATCGACGCTGTTATTCCTCGAATCGGCACGTCCGTGAATGCTTTCGGCTGTGCGGTCGTGCGGCAATTGGAGTTGATGAAAGTGTTTACGACGGTAAAATCACAAGCGATTCTTCGTTCGCGGGATAAATTACGTAGCATGCAAGTGCTGGCAAAATCAGGCGTTGACATTCCAAAAACCGTTTTTGCCAAAAATCCGGCTCAGGTTAATGAGCTGATCCATATGGTAGGCGGACCGCCGGTGATCATTAAGTTATTGGAAGGAACCCAAGGTGTCGGTGTGGTTTTAGCGGAAACTATTAAAGCTGCAAAATCAACAATTGAGGCTTTTTATGGATTGAAGGCTAATTTTTTGATCCAGGAATACATTGCAGAATCCAAAGGAGCCGACATTCGCGCATTTGTCATTGGTAACAAAGTTATTGCGGCCATGAAGCGGCAAGGTGCAGAAGGCGATTTTCGTTCTAACCTGCACCGCGGGGGCGAAGGACATTTGATCGAGCTCACCGAAGAAGAAGAGCACACAGCCATTTCCGCCGCCAAAGCATTGGGCGTCAGGATCGCAGGTGTGGATCTTTTGCAATCAGAGCGCGGGCCCCTCGTCATGGAAGTCAATTCTTCCCCCGGCCTCCGCGGTATCGAAGAAGTAAGTGGAATCGATATCGCATCTCTGATTGTTGCTTATATAGAAGATAAGATTGTTACGGACGAAGGGGATACGGTTGGGGTTTGAAATAAGAAAATTTAGTAAACCATGCATATAAAAATAGGAACGCGCGGCAGCAAGTTAGCCCTTTGGCAGGCACATTATGTGGAAGGGCTTTTGAAAGAAGGCGGTGTTGATACAGAAATTGTAATTATTGAAACAAAAGGAGACAAAATCCTGAATCGCTCTCTCTCTAAAATCGGCAGTAAAGGAATTTTTACGCAGGAATTGGAAGATCAGTTGCTGGATGGCAGCATTGACATTGCGGTGCACAGCGCAAAGGATCTGCAATCACAACTGGATGAAGCTTTTGAACTGATTGCATATACAGAGCGTGAGAAAGCTAATGACGTTTTAGTAAGCCATAACAATGAGCTCTCGCTAAAAAGTGGCGAATCTTTCGTCGTGGGAACATCTTCAACCCGGAGGATCGCTGTTTTGAGGCATTTTTATCCGCATATTAAAACTGTCGACATGCGTGGCAACTTGCAAACCCGCCTTAGAAAGCTGAATGAAGGGCATTGCGACGCTTTGCTCCTCGCCTACGCAGGCGTCCACAGAATGGAATATGACGACAAGATCGCCGAGCATTTGCTATTGGATGAATTTACGCCAGCCGTGGGTCAGGGAAGCGTCGCCATTGAATGTGCGATAAATTTAGCTGAGGAGAAAAAGGCTGTAATTAAAGAGCTAATCAATCACCCACAAACAGAAACCTGCCTCCTAACGGAAAGAGCTTTCCTCAAACGCCTCCAAGGCGGATGCAGCATCCCGGTTTTTGGTCTGGCTACATTACACGATGATCAAATCAACATCACCGGCGGCATTATCAGCCTCGATGGCCAGGAATTGATTAGAAGGACAGAAACTGGCTCGATTTCATTTCCGGAGGAATTGGGAACTGCATTAGCGAACGAGTTGCTGGAAGCCGGGGCGGATCGGATTTTGAGTGACATAAAGGGTCAAATTCAATCATTATAATTTCTAGTCAATCTATAAAAATGCGAAGCCCGAACAAACGTCCGGGCTTCGCCTTTTTTCAATATTATCCAAAAAATTTACGGCTTCTTAGTCGTGTCTGCAGGCACTGCTGGCTTGGCTGGAATTGCTGTTGAATCCGCTGGAACAACTGGTTTCGCAGCTGAGTCCGCTGGCATAACAGGCTTCGCAGTTGAATCGATTGGTGTAGCTGGTCGTGCGGCTGAATCACCTGGCATAGCTGGCCTCATAGTTGAATCTCTCATCATTGAATCTGGTTTCATGCCTGACTGAACTGGCATTCCCTGCATTGGCATGCCTTGTCTAACTGGTCTTGCTATACTGTCAGTGGTTGCTGGTCTGGCTCCTCCTTGTGGGCGACCGTCTGCTGGTGCACCCGCTGGCCCGCCTGCCGGGGCGCCTGCTCTCGGGGATGGAACTGTGATGGCTGGTGTTACGCCTTGTACGGCTCCACCGCCGCCGCCTGCATCCATTCCGCCGCCGTCGGTTTTTTGGTCATCGTTGTTAACCGACTTGCGTCTGCGTGTTTTTTGCTCAGTGAATGTCATTTTCCCTAAACGATAAGAGAAATTGACTCTGAAACCTCTGTTGTACAGGAAGTTGGTATTGTTCTGCGTGAATGTTGCGGTTTCAAGCTGCGTCTTCATTTTGAATGATGGAGCCAGGAAGTTTTCCATTCCAAATCCAATGCTTCCGCGCTTGTTAGTAAAATCTTTCTTGATTCCCAGGTCATACATTCTGAACCCTGCTTGTGTTCCTTGAAGCTGAACATCGCGTCCTCTCATGAAACCACCCGCTTGCAATCCCCAGCCATTTTTAATGTTAAGGCTGGTTCTGAAACGTCCGCTTAACACGAAACCGGTGTTAGAAGCGGCCAATAAAGGATTGGGATTATTATTCGTAAGATCTGCATAGTAAGCGTCAAAACCTCCTCCTACTTGCCATCTTTTAAAGAATGTCATGTTTCCAAACACATTCACCCCATAATTTTTCTTTGAACCAATGTTACCGTAAGTCGTTGTGATAATCCCCTGGTCGCTGGTTGTACGAATGCTTTCAATTGAACTGTTGGTGAAACGTGCAAATGTAGATACGTTTACATAAAGTGAATTTTTGAAAAAGCTCGTTCCCAATTCAACCTGATCGGTCAGTTCGGGACGGAGTTGCGGGTTACCCACAGTGATGTTCTGTGGGTTCGCCGCATTTTGATTAGGGTTTAGGAATTGAATGCCAGGACGTTGAAGACGACGGTTGTAACCAAGCTTGATGGTTTGACCCTTACCAAATGTTTGAGACAAGTTCAAACTCGGCACCAGATTGCTGTATGCCGGAATATTCAGGTCGCCCTGCTCACCCTGCGTTGCATCAATGCTGGTATACTCGTAACGCGAGCCCGCCTTCACGGTGAATTTGCTTTTCGTTGTATATGTGTAAGAAAAATATCCCGCTGCAACATTCTGATCATAGTTCAGACTGCTCGCTGCTTGTGGGGCATCCACTGTATTGTAATAATCAAAATTACTAACCACCTGACGGAAGATACCTTTTCCACCAAATTCAATCAGCTGATTGTCTTTAACCGGAGTCTGGTAATCCACTTGTATTGTGCTTTCCTGGTTATGGCTGGCATTATTGTTACCCTGGCTTCCCAGCAGTTCGCGCAATTGACTATTATTTAATGAATAAATGTCTGCGTCAAAATCATTCGTCCTGTTGTTTCGGCTAAACTGCGTAGAAATGCTCAACTCCTGCTGTGGCTTGGCTAATGTTTTAATATAATCCACATTTACATCCCACGTTCCGGATAAGTCTTTGGTATTTACATCCCGGAAGCTATTGCGCGTTGTGCCGTCGCTTTGCGTGTTGAATGTTGACAAATCCTGTTGGTTACGCATGTTACGCATTCCATAACGCACGCCGGCGGAGAGAGAAGTTTTGGAATCGATCTCGTAGTCCCACCCAAAGTTGTAAGAACCGAAAGACATTTTGTTATCCGACTCGGCCATTTGGCGGATAGAAAATTTGTCAATTTTACCCACTTGCAGGTTTTCAGATTTACCAGGCATGTTGTAATTGAAGCGGCCAAAACCACCCAAACTGAATCCCATTTTGCCAACTCGGTAATTTCCTCTCAGTCCCAGGTTTGATCCTCTGTTTCCAATTCCCGTATCCAGGTTCAATGTTCCACCCTGGATGGTGCTCTTTTTGGTAACAATATTTATGATCCCAGCAGAACCTTCTGCATCATACTTAGCTGATGGCGAGGTAATTACCTCAACAGATTTGATCATATCGGCAGGAATCTGCTTCAATGCATCCGCAACGCTGGTGGCTATAATGGTCGAAGGCTTATTATTAATCAAAACCCGAACATTGGAACTTCCTCTTAATGAAACGTTTCCGTCCAGATCGACTGTCAACATCGGCACTTTCTTCATTACATCCGAAGCGTCGCCACCCTTGCTTGTAATGTCTTTTTCGTTATTGTAAACAAGTCTGTCAACCTTTTCCTCGATCAATTGGGCCATTCCCACAACCTCAACCTCATTCAGCTGAACCACATCCGGCCCAAGGCTTACATTACCCAGGTCAAGTTCCGTCTTACGATCAATTTTAATGTCGTTAATGGTCTTGGTCTTGTAGCCAATGAAGGAAATAAGAATTTTGAAGTTCCCTGACGCCACTTTTGTAAGCTCAAAAACCCCCTTCTCATTTGTTGTCGTTCCGTCGATCGGATTGTTGGTTTTAATGTCAACCAGCGAGAGTGCGGCAAATTCCACGGGCCTCTTGCTAACTGAGTCGACCAGGACTCCCCGTATCTTACCATTTCCCTTAGGTGTATCTTCGGCAGTTCCCGGGATCACCGTCTGCCTTTGTGGCCTGTCGTTTCCACCGCCTCCGCGATTTCCTCCAAATCCGCCACCCCCGCCGGGAAATTGCGCAAAAGCCGAAAGGCTCAGCACCGTCAGGATTATAATAGGAGTAATTTTTCTTATCATGTTCATGGTTGTATTGCAAGTAATTGTTCGATTCAATTTCAAAGTAAATACCTTAACTTGACAATAAATCGGGCAATAGATGGAAAGGACACATCTACCGATCAAAACCTGTTTTTAGCCGATAAGTCCTCCATTCTCATTCTTGGAATAGTACAGAATAAGTAATTGCAGCAATAACTTGCTTTATAGAGTGTTACCCCTGATCAGTCGGTATTCGCCGCGTGTTGATCGATTGAGCTAGGCACTTTGATATATTACCCGTATGATTGTAATTGCAAACTACTCTACTGCAATAACCTGATGAACATAAAGATGGATGCTAGTACCGCCCGAAAATACCCTCCATTCTTCCTGCATCTTTTAGGATGGAGCTTCCTGGCTTTATTTTTAATGTGGCAACCGCTTAGCTGGCAAATTCAGTTTCCGGTTACATTTTGGGTGAAGCAAGCTGTTTTATTTACGCTGCTGATCGGCACTTTTTATCTGAACTATTACTTTTGGTTTCCGCAATATCTGGCTAAGAATCGTTACAGCCGCTTTATTTTGCTCAATCTTGTGTCTGTGATCATGCTGGCTGTGATTATTGAACAGGTAAAAATCGCTATCAATCACGGCGAACAAATGGATCGGGCATTCAAAACGGCCCGGGAGGCAAATGGAGCCAAGAAGCCTCAGGAAAGACTCGACTATTTCTCGCTCATGACCGCTTTGCTGATTATAGGCATTAGCACCAGTGTGGCGGCGGTTAAGGATGCACAACGCGATAAACATTACCGGGAAAATTTGGAAAAGGAGAAAATCAACTCCGAACTTTCGTTTTTGAAAGCGCAGATCAACCCGCATTTCTTCTTTAATACACTGAATAACATATATGCATTAACGGTGATTGACGTGGAAGCGGCCAGAGAAGCATTGCACAAACTGTCCCGTATGATGCGCTATGTGCTTTATGAAACGCAGCATGGGACCGTTTTACTGAGCCAGGAGATTGCATTTGCGCAGGATTATATTCAATTAATGCAATTGCGGCTCACCGACAAAGTGACTGTTCACCTCGATCCGCCAAGCCCATTGCACGACGTTTCCATTGCACCCATGCTGTTTTTGCCGTTTATTGAAAATGCATTCAAACATGGGGTGAGCGCCGTTCAGCCTAGCCGGATAGACATTCAGATCAGGCAAGACAAACACAAAATCCATGTGGAAGTGAAAAACACGTTATTTACGGATAAAAGGGCAATTCTGGACGAAAGTAACGGCATAGGACTGGTGAATACGCAACGCCGGCTTGACCTTTTATATCCCGGTAAATATCAATTGGAAGTGAATGAGAACAAAGAGGGAAAAGAATTTGAAGTTCATTTGGAATTAGAAACTGCATGAGCGTACTCCAATGTATAGCAGTAGATGACGAGCCATTAGCACTCGGACTTGTTTGCTCATTTATTGAAAAAACTCCTTTTCTGGCACTTGCCGGACGTTACTCCAGCGCGGTTGAAGCGCTTCAAGCCATTCATTCAAAGCATATTGATGTTATTTTTCTGGACATTCAAATGCCCGATCTGACTGGTATTGAGTTGGCAAGGGTTATTGACAAAGCGGACAGCCGCGCACCGCGGATTATATTTACGACTGCATTTAATCAATATGCGTTGGACGGGTTCCGGGTGGATGCACTTGACTATCTCCTGAAACCTTTTAATTACGAAGAATTTTTGAGAGCCGCATCCAAAGCGCAGGCTTACACCGAGTTGTTGAACAAAGCATCTTCTGCCAGCGCTCCTGATCCAAAAGACGGTTATTTGTTCTTAAAAGTAGAATATCAGCTTGTCAGGATTGCTTACGAGGACATTCTTTATATGGAAGGGCTAAAAGATTATGTGAAGGTTCACTTAAAATCGGACCCAAAACCGATCCTTTCCCTAACCAGCCTGAAAGCATTGGAAGAAAAGTTGCCCCCATCAAAATTCATGCGCGTTCACCGCTCTTTCATAGTTAATCTGGATAAAATCAGCGCTGTAACGAAAAATACCATCCAAATCGGCAGCATGACAATCCCCGTCAGCGACCAGCATAAGGATGGTTTTAATCAGTTTTTGAGTAAATGGATGTAGGAATAAAAAGCTATTTAAGCTCTTCCTTCAAGAAATGTCCGGTATAACTTCCTTTCACTTTCGAGACCTTCTCAGGTGTTCCTTCGGCAATGATGCGTCCGCCTTGCGCGCCGCCTTCGGGCCCAACGTCAATAACGTGATCCGCAACTTTGATGACGTCCAGATTGTGCTCGATAATCAACACCGTATTTCCTTTTTCAACTAATTTGTTCAAAACATTCAGCAAATGCCTGATATCCTGGAAATGCAAACCAGTTGTTGGCTCGTCGAGAATGTAAAGCGTTTTTCCTGTATCGCGTTTTGAGAGCTCTTCCGAAAGTTTTACTCGCTGCGCCTCTCCTCCTGAAAGTGTTGTAGCATGCTGGCCTAATGTAATGTAACCCAAGCCTACATCATTCAATGTCTGCACTTTACGCAAAATCCTTGGCTGGTTTTCAAAAAATTCGAGCGCTGTTTCAACGGTCATATCCAGAATATCTGCAACCGATTTACCCTTGAAACGCACTTCTAATGTTTCCCGGTTAAAGCGCTTGCCTTTGCAGGTTTCGCAATTGATATGTACGTCGGGCAGGAAATCCATTTCAATTTTCTTCATTCCCGCGCCTTCGCAATCTTCACAACGCCCGCCTTTTACATTGAAAGAGAAACGGCCGGGCTTGTAGCCACGGATTTTCGCTTCTGGTAACTCTGCAAAAAGTGTCCTGATGTCTGTAAATAAATTCGTGTAAGTCGCCGGATTCGAACGCGGTGTCCGGCCAATCGGTGACTGGTCCACCTCAATGACTTTATCAATGTTCTCCAGACCCTCTACCGATTTATAAGGCAGCGGCTCTCTTCTTGATTTATAAAAGAATTGATTCAATAATGGAAACAGCGTTTCATGGATCAGCGACGACTTCCCGCTCCCACTCACACCCGTCACGCAAACCATCGTCCCAAGCGGAAAAGACATGTTTACATTTTTCAAATTGTGCCCAGTGCAGCCTTTTAATGTAATGGTTTTGCCTGTTCCTTTTCTGCGTTTTTTGGGAACATCAATGGCAGTCCTGCCACTCAAATAATCGGCTGTTAATGAGCCATTTTGAAGAAAAACTTCGGGTGTTCCGGCTCCCACAACATTGCCACCGTGACGGCCTGCGCCGGGTCCAATGTCCAGAATATAATCCGAAGCCAGCATCATATCCTTATCGTGCTCCACCACCAAAACCGTGTTTCCCAGGTCGCGCAGACTTTTCAACGAATTGATAAGACGCACATTATCACGCTGATGCAAGCCAATGCTAGGCTCATCCATAATGTAGAGCACGCCCGTAAGCTGCGTCCCGATCTGCGTTGCGAGCCTGATGCGTTGCGCTTCGCCACCCGAAAGTGTCCGTAATGCGCGGTTTAATGTTAGGTAATCCAATCCAACGTCGAGCAGGAAACCAACTCTTTTTCTGATTTCCTTTAAGACTTCATGACCGATTACGCGTTGCTTTTCTTCCAGCCTGTCTTCCAGGTTCACAAGCCAATCCGCCAACACACGAATGTCACTGTCAGCAAGCTCTGCAATGTCTTTACCATCCACCCGGAAGTGCAAAGATTCCTTTCTCAGGCGCTTGCCATTACATTCGGGACAGGTTTGGACAGTCATAAAATCTTTTAACCAATCCTGAATTTTATCATTTCCGCTTTCCTGCTGACGTTTGAGGAAGTTAATAATGCCGTCAAATTTCGTTTCCCATTCCGTTCCGGGGTATTTTTTGGAAGGAACCGGCACCGCGTCTTCGCTTCCGTAAAGCACCAGTTTCATCGCTTCCTCAGGAAATTTGTCCAAAGGCGTTGCGAGTGTGACTTTAAACGGTTTTAGTAAAACCTCCAATTGCTTGAAAATCCACGCTTCCCGATATTCACCCATTGGCGCAATGCCACCCTTGGTAATGCTCAAAGATTTGTCCGGCATAATAGACTCTTCCGTGATTTCCTCGATCATTCCCAATCCCTGACAAGTCGGGCACCAGCCGTAAGGTGAGTTGAAAGAGAATGCATTAGGCGCTGGATCATCGTAACTGATGCCCGATTCAGGATCCATCAGGTTTTGAGAGAAATAGTAAGTTTCCCCTTTTTCATCCAAAACCATCAATGCCCCTTTTCCCTGCTTAATAGCCGTAGCAACAGATTGGCTCAACCGATATCTCGATTGCGGATCTTCCGATTCCTTTTTTGGAATAACACGATCGATAACAATCTCAATATCATGTACTTTGTAACGATCTAGCTGCATTTTCGGCGCGATTTCCTGCACTTCGCCATCGACACGCACTTTGTTATAGCCAAGTCGAGCGATTTGAACAAAAAGCTCTCTGTAATGTCCTTTCCGCCCTTTTACGGCAGGAGCTAGTAAGATAATTTTCTGCCCTAAAAACTGCGTAAATAATTGATTAATGATCTGATCCTGCGACTGCTTGACCATTTTACGGCCCGTAACATAGGAAAACGCTTCGCCTGCTCGCGCGTAAAGCAACCTTAGAAAGTCATAAATTTCAGTAACCGTCCCAACCGTTGAACGCGGATTGCGGGATGTTGTTTTCTGTTCAATGCTGATAACGGGCGACAAACCGCTGATCTTGTCCACATCCGGCCGCTCCATTTCACCAATAAAACCACGTGCATAGGAAGAAAAACTCTCCATATAGCGCCGCTGTCCTTCGGCATAAATCGTGTCAAAAGCCAGTGAAGATTTCCCGCTTCCACTAATGCCTGTGACCACCACAAGCTTGTTTCGCGGGATATTAACATCAATATTTTTCAAATTGTGCTCGCGCGCTCCTTCAACTTCAATTAAGTCCTGGCCTTCGAGCTCAGTTGCATTCAAATGTTCCAAAATGATATTTTCGTTTGCGATAAAGTTCATTAAAACTGGTTATTGGATAACCACAAAAACCGTCCCAGAGTTGCAAAGTTTCGAGCGACTTGACGACTCGATGTAACATTGCAAATGCCCGGCACCTAAAATAGACAATAAGCAATGTTGCCTGCCTGTTCTTTGTTATTTTAGCAAAAATTTGACGCATAACCTGGCACCAGACCTTCATTCAAAAAGCAATATCATGAAAATCAACAACGAAAGCGAATACGAAAAAGCCTCGGAAAGGGCGGATGAAATCTTTGGCGCGAAAAAAGGAACACCGGAAGAACAAGAGTTGAAGGAATTGCTGAAAGCGATCAAGGAATACGACGACGACTTTATTCGGATGTTAAAAGAAAATGAGTAAGTCCTTTGACCGTCAAATAATGCGGGCGCGGCGTTTTTTAAATTGATAAATCAACACGGAATAAATCAATGCTGCCAGTGCAAAACCAGCCATACAATAAAAAACCAAGGGCAAGTTCCCTCGCTGATTAGCAAAAAGTTCGGCAGATAAAAACGCGCCTAAGCCAATGCCCGCTTCCAAAGAAATGAACATTGTGGCAATGGACCGACCGCGATTATCATCCCGGCTAAGATCCACCGTCCAGGCGGAAAGAACAGGGGAAAGTATGCCCATGGAAACCCCGAAAAATGCAGCGCCGGTAAAAAACACATAGGCGGAATTTGCGTAACCGGTGATTACCAATGCGATAATTAAGATGAAGCAGCCGACAATGGTAACCGGAATGCGGCCATGCCTGTCAGAAATCTTTCCGGCAAATAGCCTGACTAAAATTGAGAATATCGTGAAAAACATGAAATAATAGCCTCGATTATGCAGCCCCAAATATTCGCTAAAATCGGGTGTAACCGTCGACACAGCACCGTAACTAAAATAGCAAAGGAATGTGACCAGCGCGGGACTGAAAACGTCAGGTTCAAAAATGTCCCTGCGGGTGATTTTGAATGCATCCAAAGAAAGCCGCTCCTTTTTGACGAGCGTTTCTTTCATATTCAGCAAGATCGCAATAGATAAAAACGCAAACAACGAAGAAGTGTAAAACAGCGCGTTAAGGGAAAAAGCCTCACTGATCATACTCCCAACCGCCGGCCCGAATGCTGAACCAACTCCCATACACATACCATGCACGCCCATCGCCTCCCCGCGCCTGCTGGCAGGAACAATGTCTGCAACATAGGCGGATGTTCCGGTAGGTTTAAAGCCTGTTGAAAAACCGTGAACCAATCTCAGCAGCAGAAAAGGCATCACCGTTGTGAAAATTGGATATAAAAATCCGCAGACAAAGCACACTATGGAGCCAAATGCCATAACGGGAACGCGGCCAATGCGGTCGGTAAGTCTGCCGCTGAATGGACGGGAAAGTCCGGCTGTTAATGTGAATAAACCAATGATCGCGCCCTTGTAATCGGCACCACCCATCTCCGTAAGATACCCCGGGAGTTCGGGAATGAGCATGTTGAAGCTGGAAGAAAACAGGAACGAGCTGAGGCCAAGTAACCAGAATTGCGTTGTGAAGATACTTGGAGACTTTGTACTTTGCATCAAACAAAAGTACGACGATCTTCTAAAAAATCGGCCGTCTAAGCCAAAAGTTCGTGAACGTTTGGCTTATGGCTTCTTTTTAAGTTTGCTTAAAATTTCCCTGGCTGCTTCCATTTTCCGAACAACATAAGGATCATTAGCATGACTTTTTAGCGTGTTGTCGATCGTCACTTTGGAAATGTCGACTAAGCTTTTTGTATTTGTTTTCATCAGATCAAAGTTTCTTGCGTATTACAAAAGCACTGTAATTTTTTTCGGCTTGAAAAGTTTCCGTATCGTCGCCTATAAGCCCTTCGATTATAAAATGAGATTGCCAATTTGCTTTCTCTTTATTAATAATAATTTGGTATAGCCGGGTCCGTGCAGGTGTACTTCCTCTAAACAACACTCTCTTGTCGGGATATATTTCAAAAAACACAATAATTGTTTGAATAACTGTTGCTAACACCAACCTCATATCCTTATTATTGCTGACTGAGAGGTCGTCAATCATTCCATTCTCATCAAGGTCACCAAAAGCCAGATTGTACAGATCTTCTTCAATAAGAAGGAACTCGACTTCCTTAGCAATACGCTTAGTTAATGATTGACTCTCAAAAGCAAAAGACAAATAGTTCTCAGACGCCCGGTAGGGGTAATAGTGATGTTTCAAAATAGTGTGTGATTGAGTATTAATCTGCTTGCAAGTTAACTTAAATCCACAATTTTGGAAATCGGTTTTTGGTGGTTCCTTGTTTTTTCTCAACTTTAAAAAATGGTACGCATATTTTATAAAGAAGGTCGGCTGATTAAGCGCGAGAATGATATTCGCGAGCTTGGGAAAGTCAAGAATTTGGTTTGGGTTGATTTGCAGTCGCCGAGTGCGGAGGAAGAGGAATGGGTGGAAAATAAGTGCAATATCAGCTTTCAGACACCACAGGAAATCGTTGAAATTGAGAGCAGTTCTCGATTTTTCGAACAAAATGATACGATTAACGCCAACTCCAACTTCCTGAAAATTGATCGGGACAGCTATGAGACTTATCCGGTTTCGTTCATTTTATACCAAAATGTGCTCTTCACTTACCGCAGAGGCGATTCCAAAACATTTGCGGATACGGTGAAGAAGATGAAGGTGAGTCCGGAAGGCATTCAGAGCGGCGTGGATTTCATGCTTTTATTGCTGGAAACCCGCATTGAAGCCGATGCAGATTCGCTGGAAGGCATTTCGCGGGATATTTCTGCAATTAGTAAAGACCTGACCCGCGAGCAAAAAGCCCGCCAGGAAGTGCTGATCCGCATTAGTGGATTGCAGGAAATTACAATGATGCTGCGGGAAACGAGCATTGATAAGCAACGCGTTTTGTCAGGAATTTTACGAAGTCAATATTTTCCGGAAGACAGGAAGGAACATTTGCGCATTATCCTGAAAGACATCAACTCGCTATTGGAATACACCACTTTCAATTTTGAACGCCTTGAATATCTGCAAAATACATTCATGGGTTTGATTAACATTGAACAAAGCCAGGTGATCAAAATCTTTACCGTGGTGACGATCATTTTCATGCCGCCGACGCTCATTGCAGGAATTTTCGGGATGAATTACAGTCATATTCCGTCAACAGCCGAACCGTGGGGGTTTTGGGTATCGCTGTTGCTAATGCTGCTTTCTTCGCTGATTGTACTTTGGTTTTTCCGCCGAAAACGTTGGATTTAATCTTCGTTTGGAACAGCATAAAAATTAAAGGTTTTCCACTTGTTCATATCACGTGGACCTTCAATTTTAATAATTTTGGCATGCTCGTTGAAGTCTGAGAAGTAATGTAAGGTGTAGCCAAATTCTGAAACAATGTGATACAATTCGGCGCGCTCTTCTGTGGTTGCCTTTGGAAAACATTCAGCTACAAGCACTGGTTTGAATTGTCTGATGAGATTGCTTATTGACCTAATCACCTCCATATCAGCACCTTCCACATCCACTTTAATGAATGACAGCTTTGAAAGAAGCGAAGCGTAATTGGATTTCAAAAACTTTTCAAGGTTAACCCCCTTGATTTTCTCAGGAAGCTGAAAAGAACCCTGATCTTCTACGATTTCGTTTGAAATTCCACCATTACCAAACGAAGCCTCAGAAGAATTGTAATAAAATTCACCTTCTTCTTTCGTGATCGCGTAAGGCAATGGAATAATGTTGGTTTTATCAATATTGAGTGAAACGTTCTTTTCTAAGATCTTGAAAACATACGGATTAGGATCAAAACCGATGGTCGTGCCGGTTTTCCCGGTGGCTAGTGCCATAGGCACAGTGGTGTCACCGATATTCGTTCCAATATCGATGCAAAGGCTTCCCTTTGGAATAAATTTTTTGAAAAAATTAACTTCTTCCTGCGTAATGACCTTTGGATTTACCAATGGGTTTTTCCAGTTTGCGAATGATATTTCTCCTTCCTCTGCCAGCAAAAATGTATCCGTTTTGTGAGGATATTCCTGAAACTGGCGGCGGGCTTTTTTACGAGCCATTGAATTTTTAAAATACTCAAACATGCAATAGAAAGAATTTTGTGAGTAACTGAAATTACAATATTAAGTATTAAAACGTTAAACTTTATTATCCCATTACATGGAATTGCGCATCTGCGTCATAATAAACGGTAATTTCTGAATTCAAAAAGACGCCTTCCAGTTCGCTTTTCATACCAGTAAAGCAGCGCGTCCTTCAACTTGAATTTCTTTTTGGAAGTGTCCAGTTCCACTTTCCAGCTCTGTCGGGCAATCCGGTTTTCCATCACCGATGGATGCGATCCTTTAAAATGTGTCAGCGAGTCAAATTCTTCGTAATTGAAAAAATCTTCCGACTCCAAAATCTTCTCCCAGGCCTGGCCTTCGTTCCAGAAACGGCTCACATTCTTCATTTTGGTTTTCATCTGCGCCGGACTTTTCACCCAACCATAATGATAAACCGCAGCGCCTGAGTGCATGACATTCAATTTCTGGTTTGCCCGCCGAAATCCCTGCGCGTCACGATAGGCCGAAATGGGCTGGCCTTTTGGATTTTGCTCATTCCTTATAATGCGTATTTCACGGCGATACCACTTTCTACTGTCGCCAATATAATCGTATGTGCCATAAAAATGCACGTAATCAAATAGTAAGCCTTCAACCCGCTCATCGTCCAGGTGACGTGTGCATGAATCAATGATCGCTTTATGATATTTTTCATGCACCGCTTCGTCCCCCTGAATGTAAAATGCCCAATCCGAGTCTGGTGAAATCTGTTTCAAAGCCTTATCCGTTTCCACCGCCAGCACTTTCCCCCCTGCCCGCAACGACATATCCCACTCCGATTCCACAATCCTGATTTTGTCCGAATCAATGGATCGGATCAGCCCCAAAGTATCGTCATCACTGCGCCCGACACTTACCAGCATTTCGTCCACAACCGGCAGTATAGACGTGATTGCCTCTACAATCGGGTAATCATTTATGATGGCATTTCTGATAATTGTAAATCCGGAAATCTTCAATGTAAGCGGAATTTAATGTGATGTGAGCGTTACAAAGTTAGTTTATTCGTCCTAAGAATATCCCTCGGATAAGAATTCAATTTGATCAGTTTCTCCTTGAATTTCCGAATCAAAGCGTGTAGATTTGTTTTCTCCAGTCCGGCAAATCTGGCCCGGATTAATCAACTAATTATACATCAGATCCCCGTTAAAATTTTTAATTACTTATGTCACAAGAACTTACCAGGCAGGAACCCCTGTTAGTTGAAGATCCTTTGCGGTTTGTGCTATTTCCGATCAAACATTCCGATATATGGGAAATGTACAAACGCCACGAAGCGTCTTTCTGGACAGCCGAAGAGATCGATCTTTCCCAGGATATGAAAGATTGGGAGAACCTGAACGACGGTGAAAGGCATTTTATCTCTCACGTGCTCGCTTTCTTTGCAGCTTCCGACGGGATTGTAAACGAAAACCTGGCAGTCAATTTTCTGAGTGAAGTACAATATGCGGAGGCAAAGTGTTTTTACGGCTTCCAGATCGCAATGGAAAATATTCATTCCGAAACTTACTCTTTGCTGATCGATACATACATTAAAGATCCGTCTGAAAAAGACCATTTGTTACGAGCCATCGACACGATTCCCTGCGTTCAGAAAAAGGCAGACTGGGCATTGAAATGGATTAACAGCCCTGTGTTTGCTGAACGGATCATTGCATTTGCAGCAGTAGAAGGAATTTTCTTTTCTGGATCATTCTGCTCTATTTTCTGGCTCAAAAAACGTGGCTTAATGCCTGGACTATCGTTCTCAAACGAATTGATCTCCCGCGACGAAGGACTGCATTGCGAATTTGCCTGCTTGCTTTATACTCGTCACATTGTAAACCAGTTACCAAAGGAACGCGTAATTGAAATCATGATGGACGCGGTTGAAATTGAAAAAGAGTTCATTACTGAAGCATTGCCTGTTTCCTTAATCGGCATGAATGCTGAGCTTATGAAACAATACATTGAATACATCGCCGATTTCTGGCTGGAAAGATTGGGCTGCGAAAAGCAATTCGGCTCCGCTAACCCATTCGATTTCATGGAGTTGATCTCACTTCCCGGAAAAACGAACTTCTTTGAAAAACGCGTTGGTGAATATCAGAAGGCTGGTGTAATGAGTGGCGTGAAGGACAAAGATTCAGGGCATAGGATTTCTTTTGATTCGGATTTTTAAGTAAAATGTTGGATTAAATGCAACCCTGTCAGCCTGAGCGGAGTCGAAGGCACGTTACCAAGGAGTACCGCGCCTTCGACTCCGCTCAGGCTGACAAAAGTAGAGAACTCAGGCTGACAACCTTTTAAGCTAACAACTCCTCCACAACCTTCCAAACCAACTCACTCTCATAACCCTTCCCCAAAGCAAATCTTGCCAGTTTTTGTTTTAATTTAAAAGAATCAGTTTCTGTTTTTATAAGCAGGTTTTTCTTTTTTGCCAAAAGCGTTTTCAGCCCTTCGATATATGCCTTATCCCCAATCTCTCCCATTCCCTTTTCAATACTATATTGACTCAATCCACGGCGATTCAGCTCTTGCCTGATCTTCATCCGGCCCCAGTTTTTGATCCGAAATTTCCCACCCGCGTAAGTTTTTGCGAAGCGCTCTTCACTCAAATAATTCATTGAAATCAGCTCTGCAATGAGCTCATCGGCTTCCTCGCCCCAAACATTCCATTTTTTCAGGCGCTGTCTTACTTCATCTTGCGTCCTTTCCTGGTAAGCACAATATGACGCTGCTTTTTGCAGGATTAAGCGATCCATGAATTGATTTTTATATTAAATATTCTTAACAAGGTGCAAGAATAAAGAAAATATCATTCGCGAATAACTATTTTTGGAATAATATAAGCACCCCGAAACGACCCAAACCTGAACAAAACAATGACATTTAAACGCCGCTCCTTTCTCAAACTCTTACCCGCGCTTCCCGGCCTTTCATTTATATCAAAATCAAAGGAAAACAATGTCCCCGCAAGAATATCCATGCGGTTCATCGTCGCTTCCGACGGACATTATGGCCAGCCAAACACCGATTTCAAGCAATTTCACACGGATCTGATCAGCTGGGTAAATCGGGAAAAAATGCAGAAAGGCGTCGATTTCCTCTTCTTCAATGGCGACCTCATCCACGACGATCCGACATTGTTATATGATTTCAAAAACACGATCAGCAACCTCAGCGTGCCGTTTTATGTAAGTCGCGGCAACCATGATAAAGTGGGTCTCGATGTGTGGCAAAGCACATGGGGATATCCGACCAACCACAGCTTCGCAAAAGGCGAATACGCATTTATCATCGGCGACACCTCCAATGAAAAAGGCGAATATGTATGCCCGGATGCGACGTGGCTGAAAAACGAAATCGCCAAACACAAAGATAAAAAGGGGATTTTCGTATTCCTCCACATTACGCCCGCTAAATGGACCGTCAACGGGATCGAATGCAAAGAAGTCATCGAACTCTTCGAAAACACCCCCAACATCAAAGCCATCTTCAACGGCCACGACCACGACCAGGACAGCACAAAAGTCTACGGCAAAAAGCCCTATTTCTTTGACGGGCACTTCGGTGGCAACTGGGGAACGACCTATAAAGGATATCGGATTGTGGAGATTTATGAGGATAACACCTGGCAGTCGTATCAGTACAATCCGACGGCTGCGCCGATTTTGAATAGTTTTACGGGGAAGTCGTAAGCTAATTATCAATCCAATTTTGAAGTCGAATTCCCGGCATATTCACAAAGTGCCGTGTATTTCGCGTTACGAGCACCAAATTATAAACGATAGCAGTACTTCCAATTAACAAATCGAAATCGTCAACTGGCTTTCCCATTCTTCGGAGATTGGTTTTCTGCCGCGCATATTCGTGCAAAATATCACTAATTTGAAATATCCTGTCTTTAAATATTCCCTGAAAGCTTTCAAATTGCTGCCGGTTCAACTCGCGGCGATGCTCGGCACTGTTTTCAACACCGAACAGTAACTCTGCAATATTCACTTCGGATAAAAAGCATGCGTTAATGCCGATTTCTCCGATTTTCTGCTTAATGCCAAAGTCGCTTTTCAGCGCATGTATGCAAATATTTGTGTCTAGCAAAAATCGGTCAGAGTTCGACATCCCGTGAACTGGATTGTCTTGCATTATAAATCATTGCATTGAGCTCCTCGCCAGTTTCATCTCCTTCCCAATAAATTTGGTTGAGCAAGTGCAACTTTTCCTCCGCGCTGAGTTGCTTTTCATGCGACTCTTTAAAGGGAACACATAAGCTTTGCGCCAAATCTCTGATTTGTTCAAACTCAGTCTCATCCTTTGTTTCTATCGTGATCGTGTGTAGCATAGATTTTTATTAAGTTGATAAGTAATTAAACAACTCACTGTCATTATAAATTCACCCGGATAATGCGCTATTAGTGTTCAATATAGCATTTCGCCTGATCATATCCATACAGAATGAACAATCGGCATTGATCATCTTTTTTTCGGTAAAGCTCCCCATCAGTCTTGAAAAAACTTGTGCGTATGCGTTTCCGGCGGAGCCTCCTAAACGTGCAGAAACCTGAGAAGATAATTGTTGGATTTGTGCACAAGAACAATATCTTTGTCTTAATGAAAACTTTTACTTCCATGGAGGAGGCTTTCAAGTGGTGGTTAACAAATATTTATCCATCATTGCCAGCCGAAGTGAAGAAAGGAAAGCTTACGAACGCGTGGCGAGATTTCACTCATAAACGAGGAATTTCACATTCGAGAATGCAAGAAATCCTTTCGGAATATGGAGAAATCGAAGTGCAAATTTTGATTAAATACACTCCAAAGTAAAATTTTTTGTTAATAATTTGTTGGAAAAATACACAAAATTGAACCTATTATGGACTCACTTCACACTAACAAATCAAAGAAAGAAAACATGCTCCCTAATTATTCCTCAATCATCAAAGAATTTTTCCAAACCGACAAAGCAAGTGAAATCATTGAATCATTAAACAAAAATATTGAAAGCATTCTCTTTACAGAAAGCATTGACTCGATAACGCCTGAAATGCGCGTGCATATTGCGAATCAGTTACGAGTTGCAACGCTGCTATCCAAGTTGGAAGGTTGTTATCAGGAGATTGGTTGAAACGAGCTAAGACTTTCCAAGTTTTCAAAACTTAGAAAGTCTCGGACTAGCGAAAGAACGGGCAACTAAGCAACCCGAACCAAATGATTCTTCTTCCCTTTCGAAATCAACAAAAATCGATCTTGCAACAAACTAAAATCACTCAAAGCCTGCTCGGCAGAAGTCACTTTTACTTTGTTAACACTCACCGCATTCTGCTGGATTGCTCTCCTAGCCTCGCCTTTTGAAGCGTAGATTTCGGATTTTGTAACAGTTGAAATCAAATCCGTAATGTTGGCAGTTTCACTCCATTCCTGACTCGAAATCTCAGTTTGTGGCACGCCGGCGAAAATTGTGTCGAACTCATCGGCTTCGATGCTTTGCAATGTTTCGAGCGTGGCTTTGCCGAATAAAACTTCCGATGCTTTCAAAACGGTTTGATATGCGCGTTCAGAGTGAATTCGGATGGTTAGTTCGGATGCTAATGCTTTTTGCATGATCCTTAAATGCGGCTCGGCGGCGTGGCTTGACTCTAATGCTTCGATTTCCTCTTTGTTTTTGAAAGAAAAGACCCTTAAATAACGTGGCAGATCCTCATCAGATTGATTGAGCCAGAATTGGTAGAACTCATATGGCGACGTTTTTTCAGCGTCCAGCCAAATGTTCCCACCTTCGCTTTTGCCGAATTTGGAACCGTCTGATTTGGTCAAAAGCGGCGTTGTCAATGCATATGCTTTGAAATAGCCTTCTTCGTCACCCTCCTTACGGCGGATGATCTCGGTTCCGGTGGTAATGTTGCCCCATTGATCGGAGCCGCCCATTTGCAAGCGGATATTCTTGTTTTTGTATAAATGATAAAAATCGTAGCCTTGCAGCAATTGGTAAGAAAATTCTGTGAAGGAAATGCCCGTTTCCAAACGCTTCTTAACCGAATCTTTTGACATCATATAATTGACACTCAAAAACTTACCCGCATCGCGCAGGAATTGCAGAAAGCCAATGTCTTTGAACCAATCATAATTATTGACCATTTCAGCCGAATTCTCACCGCAATCAAAATCAAGAAATTGTTCGAGCTGCTTGCGAATGCCTTCCTGATTGATCCGCAATGTTTCCTCATCCAAAAACGACCTTTCCGAAGCTTTAAATGACGGATCGCCGATCATTCCAGTTGCTCCGCCGATCAATGCAAAAGGCTTATGGCCAGCACGTTGGAAGTGAACCAAAAGCATGATCGTGGCCAGGTTACCAATGTGCAACGATGACGCTGTCGGATCAAAACCGATGTAGCCAGCGGTCATTTCCTTTTTCAGTTGCTCATGCGTTCCGGGCATCATATCATGAAGCATTCCGCGCCAGCGCAGTTCTTCAACAAAATCAATCGTCATTATAAATGCAGTTTCTTGTTTCAAAATCGAAGCGCAAAGGTAAAGGTTATCGGTTTACCGGGAAAGTGCCTATTTTAGCATGATTAAAAGATTTTCCTGCATTCAAACATCACATACTGATGATCAGATACATTTTACAAGCCTTTTGCTGCGCATTATTGGTCACTGTTTTCCTGCCTTCCCACGCCCAAACGACTTATTGTAATCCAATGGACATTGATTACAAATACAATTTTGAGCAATTGAATGAAAAAATAAGTTATCGCTCCGGCGCGGATCCGGTGATCATTAACCATAAAGTTTCGGGCAAAGGCAGCGATTTTTACATGTTTGTGACGATTCAGGGCGGTTACTGGCATTCCAAAGACATGATCAACTGGAAATATCTGACTGCTAACCGTTGGCCTTTCGAAGATATGTGCGCGCCTGCGGCTGTTTCGGTTCGGGATACGCTTTTTTTGTTTCAATCAACATTTGAATCGCGGCCAATCCTATATTCCGTTGCGCCCGAAAAGGGGATTTGGGAGTTTTATAACCGCTGGACGCCGCGCTTGCCGAAGGATATTGGCCCGTGGGACCCAGCTATTTATCATGACCCGGACACGGACAGATGGTTCATGTATTGGGGCTCCTCCAATGTGTATCCGATTTTCGGTGCGGAGCTGGACCATAGCAAAAAGCTGGCTTTCAAAGATCAATACAAAGCCATGTTTTGGCTCAATCAATACGAACACGGCTGGGAACGCTTCGGCCCAAACCATTCGGATCCCTTCAAACCATTCACAGAAGGCGCCTGGATGACCAAGCATAACGGCAAATATTACCTGCAATATGGCGCGCCGGGGACGGAATATAATGTTTATGCAAATGGCACTTACGTCGGTGACGATCCGCTTGGGCCATTCACTTATGCGCCTTACAATCCCGTTTCCTACAAGCCCGGCGGCTTCGCGACCGGAGCGGGGCATGGAAATACATTTCAGGATAATTTCGGCAATTACTGGAATACGGGAACGTCGTGGATCGGCTTTAATTGGGGAATGGAGCGAAGGATTGTCAGATACGCAGCCGGTTTTGACAAAGATGGCCAAATGTTCGCCAACACCCGATTTGGCGATTTCCCGCATAAAATGACAACAAAGAAATGGGAAGGAAAAGGTGACGAATTGTTTACAGGCTGGATGTTGCTTTCGTATAAAAAACCAGTTGTAGCATCGTCCATCATGGACACAATGTCCGCAGCAAAAATCACAGACGAAAACCCCAGGACGTTCTGGGCGGCTAAACAAAACAAACCTGGTGAAACGCTAACCATTGATCTCCAAAAAGAGCAGGAAATCAAAGCTGTGCAAGTCAATTATTCAGATTACAAATCAGACATTTTTGATAATAAACCAGAAGTCGTTTACACGCAATTCAAGATCCTGACTTCGAATGATGGCAAAAAATGGGATGTTGTGAGCGATCTTACACAGCAGCCCAAACGTGATCGTCCATGCGCATACATTGAGTTAGTAAAACCTGTAAACGCCCGCTACATTCGTTATGAGCATATTTACGTCGCTTCACCTAATCTGGCAATCAGTGAATTCCGTGTTTTTGGCAATGGTTTCGGCAAAGCGCCGCAAACGCCTGCCAGCTTTACCGCGGTTCGTCAGAAAGACACAAGAAATGCAGATTTGAAATGGGAAAAAGTACCGGATGTAATAGGTTACAATGTGCTTTGGGGAATCGCGCCGGATAAATTATATCAGACTTATCAGTTTTGGAATGATGATCCTAATACGTTTGAGCTAAGAGCATTGAATGTCGGCGTGCCTTATTATTTTGCTATTGAGGCGTTTAATGAGAATGGGGTTTCGGAAATGAGTGAGGTTGTGGGGGTGAAATGATTGACAAGCCTCAATCCTTCCTCCACAACAACGAAGAATCCCCATAACTCAAAAACCGATAATCCTTCAACAATGCTTCGGAATAAATGCGCTTCCAATCTTGTCCTATAAAAGCGGCCACGAGCAAAATTAATGTGGAGCCTGGTTGGTGGTAATTGGTGATAATGGCTTTGCAAAGACGGAATGTGTAACCTGGGAAGATAAAAATTTCTGTTTCACCGACAATGTGATCGAGGTCTTGGCTTTCCATGAAGATCAAAATTGCTTCTAATGCTTCGGCAGCGGAAGGCAATTCGTTCTCTTCAAATGGATAAGGATATAGTTTCTCAATAAAAAACGAACTCGTTTCCTCACGAAAAAGCTTTACACCAAACCAATACAAACTTTCCAAAGAACGTAGCGAAGTTGTCCCAACCGGAATAATCGTTTCGAGATTTTCCAGCAGATCAATGACCAATTGTTTGGTAAAAACAACCTGCTCGGAATGCATCCGGTGCTCAGTTACGGAGCTGACTTTGATGGGCTGAAATGTTCCCGCGCCCACATGCAATGTCAAAAATGAGCGTTTTACCTCTTTTGCTTCCAGTTTTTCGAAAATATCCTGAGTGAAATGCAGACCAGCAGTAGGGGCCGCAACCGCTCCGTCGTGGTGCGCGTAAACGGTTTGGTAAGTTTCAGAATCGCGCGCTTCTGTGTCGCGGTTTAAGTATGGCGGCAATGGAATTTCACCAAGGGCTTTTACAATGTCCAGAAATACAAGGTCGCCGCTCCAATTAAACCGAACAAGATTTCGGTCGTAATCCTCATAACTAACGCTCAGAAGAATTTGCTGACCATTCACTTCAATTTCTGTGGTTAGCTGATCCGCTAATTTCCAGCGTTTTTTATTCCCAATCATACATTCCCAAACGCAGGAATGCTGGATGAGCATTGCATCATTGATAACGCGGGTTGGAAGCTCTGGATGCAGCAACAGAATTTCTATGACAGCTCCCGTTTCCTTCTTAAAATAAGCCCTTGCCGGGATTACTTTGGTGTCATTGAATATGAGAAGCGTTTTGGGGGGCAAATTTTCGGGGAGATCAGTGAACTGCTTGTGCACAATTTCGCCGTCTTTGTAAATCATCAATTTCGATTGGTCGCGGACTTCCAGCGGATATTTCGCGACCTTTTCGTCGGGCAGATCATAAATGAATTCTTCAAGCCGGATCGATTCGGCTACTTTGAACCAATCTTTTTGCACACTTTCCGCACTTTCGTTTTCTCCTTCCTTCATCCTTTTCTGACTTATAATTTATCCTCGGGAGCAGGCGCCCACAAAAGTCGCAAAGGCAACAGGAAAACGATGACCATAAGCCCTATACCCACATAATAAAGCCATGAAAAATCAAAAACATCAAGCTTGTATTGCTGGCTGTTTACAGTCGCCAAAGCGAAAAGACTGAATCCGATAATGGTGTTGATAACGGCAACGAGACAAAAAAGCCAGTTAGTAAGGTGCTCATTCAAAGCCTCGCGGTGCTGTGACCAGGCTCTTTTATTCAGGATAGGCAAATGCATGGGATCCACTTTGGGAATATGACGTGCCAGGCCTGTAATCAGTACATTATTCAATAGAAACAGACCCATGATAATGTAAAAGATGTGTTCCTTTTCAAGATATTTTTCTGCTAACCCCGTTTCTGAAAAATCAACGGCAACCGTTTGCGGGAACACCGAATACGTCCATACCAGTGCCCCGATAACCAATAGAAGGGACATCCAGCGCCATACTTTTATAACAAATGTTGTAACTTTCATGAATCAGTAACCTCCGAAAGGTTTTTTCGCCATAGTAAATTTGGGTGCAAAATTAGGTTGGGGAGTTTCTAAAACCTAATTGAGATTGTTATTGATTTATGTTTTGAATGCAGGACAACGTTCCTCTTACCTAAACTAAAATCTTAATATATTTGAAATAAATTGATTCCCATGAAAACGACCCATCACACAACAGGGCTTAATGCCATTCAGATCGGCCTGCTGAGAATGTTCGATCGTCAGATTCCGGATGAAGATGTCCTTGAAATCAAAAAGATCATTGTAAAACATCTTGGCAAAAAATTGTTTGAAGAAGTTGACAGGGTCGTGGAGGAAAAAGGCATTACTTCGGCAGATTACGAGAGCTTGGAAGCGAATGATCTGAGGTCTGATTTAGGCCAAGCGCATGAGTAAATTGAGCGTAGTGATTGATACAAATGTCCTGATCAAAACAATTAACAGGGCGAATTTCGAATTCTTTATCTATCAATCTTTCGAATTAGAAGCCTTTAACTGGGTTGTCAGCACAAGTATTTTAGATGAATATGAAGAAAAATTAACGGAATTCTATTCTCAGAAAACCGCACAACTTGTCCTTGAAATCCTCTGCACCGCTAACAATGTTATTTTTGCTGAGCCTCATTTTCGATGGAATCTGATTAAAGATGATCCGGATGACAATAAGTTTTCTGATTTGGCTATTTCGTCTAACTCCAGATGCCTCGTTACCTTTGACAAACATTTTGATGTTTTCAACAACATTGAATTCCCTAGATTGTCGATAGTAAATCCAACACAATTCCACTCCCTCCTTGCGGAAGCAGAACAAAAATTTTAATCCAATGAAAATATACACCAAAACAGGTGACAGAGGAACGACGTCGCTGATCGGCGGTACGCGGTTGAGTAAGGCGCATGTGCGGATTGATGCTTATGGGACTGTGGATGAGCTGAATAGTTATATCGGAATGCTGCGCGACCAGCCTGTGAATGTGCAGCGGCGGAATCTTTTGAAAGAAATTCAAGACCGGCTTTTTACAATCGGGTCACATTTGGCTTCTGAATCTGACCAGGTAAAGCGGGTTTTGCCCGATTTATTGGAAGATGATGTAACGCTTCTTGAAGCGGAAATGGATGCGATTGATTCCCAAATTCCGCCTTTGCGAGCATTTGTTTTGCCGGGCGGGCACCAGTCGGTTTCGTTTGGGCATATCGCCCGCACAGTTTGCCGGCGTGCGGAACGTGCGGTGATTCATTTGCAGCAGGGTGAAGAGGTGGAGGATATTGTCATTCGTTACCTCAATCGCCTTTCTGACTACTTGTTTATGCTTTGCCGCGCCATGACTTACGAGCTGGAAATTGAGGAAGTTACGTGGATACCAAGGGTCGCTTCAAAAAAATAATTGTTATACTAAATATCTGTTGATTATTGATTTATTTTTTTAAATTGCGGGACTTAAGGAAGAAGCAAAAACTCCTTAAAAAACGATATCCGCAATTTAAATTTTAGGCATCATGACAGCCGACACATTGCAAATAGAGGTTCAGCAGACGACAAATTCACGTTTGCAAGAGGTTGATTTCAATAACCTCGTTTTTGGCCGGAACATTTCCGACCACATGTTTATCGCCGAATACCGCGAAGGTCAGTGGCAAGACCTCCGGATCGTCCCTTACGGCGATCTTTCGCTGAGCCCTGCAACCGCTGCGCTGCATTACGGCCAGGCTATTTTTGAAGGCATGAAAGCCTACAAAAGCGAAGAGGGTGAAGTGCTTCTTTTCCGTGCCATTGATAACTGGAAACGGCTGAATAAATCAGCGGAACGCCTTTGCATGCCAACGATCCCGGAGGAAATTTTCATGAGCGGACTGACAGAATTGCTTCGTCAGGATGCTGACTGGGTGCCTTCGCAAGAGGGTTGCTCCCTATACATTCGCCCATATATGTTTGCTACTGACCCATATATTGGTGTAAAACCTTCTGATTCTTACTATTTTATCATATTCACAAGCCCGGTCGGCACGTACTATGCAAAACCGCCGCGCGTGAAAGTGGAAACACATTTCATCCGTGCTGCCGAAGGTGGCGTAGGCGCAACCAAATGTGCCGGAAACTATGCTGGCTCACTTTATCCGGCCAAGCTTGCTCAACAAGAAGGTTACGATCAGCTGATATGGACCGACGCACGCGAGCATGCTTACATCGAAGAGTCGGGAACGATGAACATTATGTTTATACTGGATGGCAAACTGGTTACGCCGTATGTTTCCGAAACAACATTAGATGGCATTACGCGTAAAAGCATTGTGGCTATTGCACAGCATTGGGGCATTCCGGTGGAAGAACGCAGGGTAAGCGTGAAAGAAATTGTTGATGGTTTGAAAGACGGAAGTCTGGAAGCTGCATTTGGTGCTGGAACGGCCGTTGTTATCTCCCCATTTGCTTCCATTGCTTATGAAGGCGTTGATTATCCACTTCCGGAAATCAAGGAGGATTCATTTGTAAACAAAGTGAAGCATTATTTAACTGACTTACGCACAGGCAAAGAGGAAGATACATTTGGCTGGATGCTGAAAGTTTAGTTTTCTGATCGAATATAAAATGAAAGTTCAGAGTAAAAGTTTAAACCACTTTAACTCTGAACTTTTTGCTTTTACGCCTATTTCAAATAAAAGTCCTCGTCCCAGAATAATTATCCCGGAATTCCTTGGGCGTACAGCCGTTTTTGTTCTTGAAAATCCGGTTGAAATACGATAAATTATTAAATCCGCATTTGTAGGCAATTTCCGAGATCGTGTTGGTTGTGTTGATCAGCGATCTTGAAGCATGTCCAAGCCTGATTTCGTTTAGACTTTCAATGAAAGTTTTCCCTGTCCGTTTTTTGATAAATCGGCTGAACGAGACTTCCGACATCCCAGCAAGCCTGGAAACCCCTTCCAGATTAATTTCCTTGTCATAATTATCACGCATGTACACAAACACCTTCTCAATCCTCCGGCTGTTGAAATTGACATTTTCACCCGTAAATGTGCTGTTTGAAAGCGTCCGCATATTTCTGGATACGGACAGATCGTGCAGGATCGACATTAGTTCGAGAATGGAGTCAAACCCACTTTTCTGTACGAGCGCTGTAAGTCGCGGCGTGATGCGCTCAATGGTCTCTTTGGAAAAAGCAATTCCTTTGGCCGACTTTTCAAGCAGTGAGCGGACAAAGAACAATTGGTTGCGTTTCAGGAACTTGTCATCGAAAAGGTCGCGGTGAAACTGAACGGTAATTTCATGAACCTCAGGCACACCTTCCTCCCATTTATAGGAGTTATTGAGCCAGCCATGCGGCAGATTATTGCCAACCAGCACCAGCTCAGCGTCGTCAATGACCTCAGTATGATCCCCCACAATCCTCTTCACACCCTTGCCAGACAGCACCAGGTTCAACTCAAATTCATCGTGGCAGTGTAAAGGAAAATCAAAAACGGTTTTTTTTCGGGCAAAAATTGTGAAGCAGTCGTACTGAGTTAAGGGGGTAATTTCGCGGTAAATTTCACTCATAAATTATCCAGGTTTACATGCTAAGTTAAATATAACCATTTAATGTCTAAAATGTATTATACCAAATTAATAGAATCCGCAACAACACGATGCATATTGTAATCTATCGTTTCTATTTTAAATTCACCAAAATAACAATACAATGGACGCCTGACCTTTTTCATGAAGATAAAACCGATTGATTTCCTGGTTATCATAGCTTACCTGTTGCTGGTAACGGCTATTGGGATCATACTTAAAAGACAGGCTCAAAAAAGTAAAAATGATTACATGCTTGGCGGGAGATCAATGCCATTCTGGATGCTCGGTATTTCAAATGCATCGGGAATGTTTGACATTTCGGGAACCGTCTGGATGGTTTCCATCATGTTTGTTTATGGCGTAAAAAGCATTTGGCTGCCCTGGCTCTGGCCCGTTTTCAACCAGATTTTCATGATGGTATATCTGTCCGTATGGTTGCGACGATCAAATGTATCGACCGGCGCGGAATGGATGCTTACAAGGTTTGGAAACAAAAAAGATGCATTACCGTCGCATAAGACCATCATTGCATTTGCGCTTTTGAGCTGTTTAGGTTTCATGGCTTATGGATTTATAGGCTTAGGCAAATTCATCGAAATTTTCATTCCCTGGCGTTTTGTGCAACCCTATGTGCCTTTTAATGTGGCACCGGCATATGCGGCGCATTTTTACGGCGTCATTTTTACATTGTTCACGGTATTTTATTCTTTACTGGGTGGCATGAAAAGTATTGTTTGGGCGGACCTGATCCATTATGCAATTATGGTTTTTGTGTCTGTGGTCATCGCTATCATTGCGATGACGGCTTTACATTATGCGCAATCGCTGCCCGTTCCTGTTGGCTGGAATAACATCTTTTTTGGAAAAGAACTGAATCTGGATTGGAGCGCACATATCCCCGAAGTGAATGAAAAAATCAAGGCCAACGGATTTTCTCCTTTTGGCTATTTCTTTGCTTTAATGACAGCCAAAGGCATATTAGCAAGCCTGGCCGGACCGGTTCCCAGTTACGATATGCAAAAGATCCTTTCAACAAAAACCCCCCGCGAGGCCGCCCTCATGAGTATGATCGTAAATGTGGTGTTGCTTCCTACGCGCTACTTGCTCATTATCGGAGTAACCATTCTCGGTTTGTTGTTTTATAAAGATCTCAACATTTCAATCGCGGATAAGACTGATTTTGAGCGGATCCTGCCCGCAGTGCTCAACACATACATTCCTCCCGGCTTACTGGGTTTAGTGCTGGTTGGGCTGATGGGCGCTTTTATGGGAACATTTGCAGGAACATTCAATGCAGCGCAAGCCTACCTTGTGAATGATATTTACTTAAAATCGTTTAATCCAAAAGCCAGTAATAAACAGATTACCAGGATGAATTACTTGCTGGGGCTGGCCGTTGTGACGATCAGTATCCTGCTCGGATTTCTGGCGAAAGACGTCAACACTATTTTACAATGGATCGTTTCTGCCCTATTCGGAGGTTATATTGCCTCCAATGTCTTGAAATGGCATTGGTGGCGGTTCAACAGCAGCGGATTTTTCTGGGGAATGTTCTCCGGGATCATTTGCGCATTAGCTGCTCCCTATGTTTTCCGGGGCACAGTCCCGCTTTTTTATTTCCCCATAATCCTGCTCATTTCAACGATTGGAGCAGTGGCAGGTTCGTTGCTCACGCCGGCAACGGACTTTGATACATTGAAAAATTTTTATAAAACAGTAAAACCGTGGGGATTTTGGGGGCCTGTGGCGGCGGCAGTGAAGGTTGATGAGCCGTCGTTTATGCCTAACCGCAATTTTAAACGGGATATGCTGAATGTTGTGATCGGCATTACAGCCCAGACTTCTATCACCGCTCTACCAGTATTTTTGGTTTTACTAATGCCCGTCCAAACAGCCGTTGCAGCAGCAATCCTGGCGATTTCAACATTAGTCCTATGGAAAACCTGGTATCAGAAGCTTCCTGAAAATTGAGTCCAGCAAATTCAAACCTCATATCCAATGACTGACGTATATTCATAAACGATATAGATCAGGATAAAAAAAGACGCCTAACATTCCACTTCCCGCCCAAGGTGTAGCTTATGCTGAATTAGAACCTGTTAGGGCAAATTTTTAATGAAAATTCGCCATTTCTATCTTGCCAAGCTGTCAAAAATGTGTTATTTTTAGATAAAAAAGAACTATATGGTTATGCGCTCCTCAGTGGTATATTTGACTCGGATTTATTAACATTTCCATGATACCAATCGATTAACCTATCCAGACAAGAAAACGTATGAAAAAAAATCTACTGAACATTGTGTTGGTACTGCTCTCCATGCTGGCTCTCAGGAGTTATGCACAGGAAATGACAGTATCCGGGAAAGTAAATGACGCATCGGGTGGAGAAATCGCCGGTGTGAACGTTGTGGTGAAGGGTACAACCCGTGGAACGACAACTAACGATAAAGGAGAATTTTCCATCGCTGTCGAAAAAGGAAAAACATTGACCTTCAGCTATATCGGATATGTTTCCAAAGAAGTTGTTGTCAATGCGAGTGTACTGGACGTAAGCCTGGCCGCCGAGGCCACTGCACTGAATGAAGTAGTTGTTACGGCCTTGGGTATCAGCCGTGATAAGCGCTCGCTGGCTTATTCTATCACAGAGGTCAACGGAAATAACCTGACGTCTGCACGGGAAGCGAACCTGGGTAACGCGCTTGCCGGACGGGTTGCTGGTGTGAATGTAAGCAAAATCGCTACTGGCCCTGCAGGTTCTTCCAGGGTAATTATCCGTGGTAACAAGTCATTACAGGGCAATAATCAGCCTTTGTACGTAATCGACGGTATCCCTATGGATAACAATAACTTCGGTCAGGCTGGCCTTTGGGGTGGTTCTGATGAAGGTGATGGTCTTTCGAGTATTAACCCGGATGACATTGAATCCATTACTGTATTGAAAGGTGCGAATGCGGCTGCTCTTTACGGCTCTCGTGCTGCGAATGGCGTTATCAATGTTGTTACCAAACGCGGAACCAAGAGAAAAGGCGTAGGCATTGAATTCGGCACCAATTACGTTTTTGAAAAACTGAATGACCTTTCGGATCTGCAAAAAACGTACGGAACGGGTTCATATGTTGAGCGCGTGGCTACCAAACCTGCTAACCAGAACCAGGCTTATGAATGGGGCGACGATTCGTGGGGGCCTAAGTTTGACAACAGCCAGGTCATCGGTTTTGACGGAAAAATGCGTCCATATGCCCATGCAGGCGACAACTTTTCCAGATATCTGAAAACAGGCCATGCTTTTACAAATAACCTGGCGTTCTCAGGCGGCAACGAAACCCAAAATTTCCGCGCCTCGGTGACGAATCTGAAAAGTACTTCTATCATTCCAAATTCAGGATTTGACAGATTAAACCTTTCCTTATCAACCAATGCGAAATTCGGTAAAAAACTGACACTGGACGCCAAAGTGCTTTATTCAGAAGAAAAAGCGAAAAACCGGCCGAATGTATCAGATTCGCCGGGTAATGCTATTCAAACCCTCTGGAGAATTCCGGGAGACCAGAATGTGTTGGATTACTATGGCGATCCTAACAAGCCGGGCGCTATCGCAGCCGGAACAGACGAAGCAAGTTTAAGTCTTTGGGGCAAAAAAGTTGGTGAAGAGTTCCAGCAGGCTAATAACAACTGGGGCCAGAATCCATACTGGACCGCATACCAATTCATTAAATCCGATCAGAAAAACAGGATTATTACTTCGGGACAGTTGAAATATCAGCTTACAGACTGGCTGTTTATTCAGGGACGTGTGGGAATGGATAAATATTCCCGCCGAGCGGAAGGCTTAACGCCGGAAGGGACTGGATATCAACGTGGTGGCGCAAGAAACCTGGGCAACTGGGATGTGCAGGAAGTGAACGCGGAATACACCATTGGGGTAACCAAGGAATTCGGCAAATTCGGCATTACTGCTTTTGGAGGCGGTAACAGAATGCGCAGGAAATACGAATATACCAATGTGTATGGCAACGGATTCAATGTAGCGTTCTTCCCGGCGCTTAATAACTTAAAAGGTAAAACATGGGATTACACACCGGAGGAATCGGGTATAAATTCCCTTTTAGGATCAGCGGAAGTTTCTTATGATGGTTTCCTGTTCGTAACTGCAACAGCAAGAAACGACTGGTTTTCAGTACTTAATCCTGAAACCAACAGCATTCTTTATCCATCGATCGGAACAAGTTTTGTGTTTTCCGACGCAATCAAAACATTGCCAGCCTGGATTTCTTACGGTAAAGTGAGAGCATCCTGGGCCCAAGTGGGTAATGTTACCATCGGGCCATACGCAACAAACCTGACTTACTCATTGAACGGAAATCCACATTTGGGTTATCCAATGGCTTCTTTCTCTTCTGCGATGGGCAACGGAGGAAACATTCCCAACGCGTTGCTGAAACCGCTCACGGTTACGGAAACAGAAATCGGTATAGATTTCCGTTTGTTCAACAACAAAATTGGCGTTGACTTCACTTACTACGACCAGCAAACGACAGACGATATCCTGAACGCAACCATTTCAAGAGCCTCCGGCTTTGGCAGCACTTCTGTAAACCTTGGGAAATTGCAAAACAGAGGGATCGAATTATTGCTGACTGCGACTCCGTTGAAATCCAGCAATGTAACCTGGGATCTTACCCTTAACCTGGCAAGAAACTCCAACAAAGTAAAATCGCTGATCGATGGTGTGGATGAGCTGGTTATGGATGAACCCCGTACGCGGAATTCTTACATTAAAAACATTGTCGGCCAGCCATTTGGTATGATCACAGGCCGCGTTCAGAAACTATCTCCTGATGGCCAACCTGTTTTTTACAGCGATGGCCGTCCGGTAGGTTCGGCGGGTTACGAAGTGATCGGAAATGGTATCGCGAAGTTGACCGGAGGTCTTACCAACGCATTCAATTACAAAGGATTTGACCTGTCATTCCTGGTTGACTTTAAGGTTGGCGGCGACATTCTTTCCGGAACAAACATGAGACTCGACCAGTGGGGCGTAAGCAAGCGTTCGCTGCAAGGCCGTGAAGGAGAAGCTCCGCTGACTGTTTCGGGTGTAACGCAGGAAGGGACTGAATTTAGGCCGTTTAACAAAACACTTACTCCGCAGGAAGCTTACAACTATTGGGGATCTGTGGGTGGCGAAGCGGATGCTGTAACGAACATGTATCTGTACGATGCATCATTTGTAAAATTGAGACAAATGACATTAGGATACTCTTTCCCCAAAAAATTATTGGAAAAAACGCCGCTGCAAAACCTGACGCTTTCTTTCGTAGGTCGTAACCTGGCCATTCTGTTCAAGAATATCGATAATGTTGATCCCGAATCAACTTATTCTAACGGAAACTCGCAAGGTTTTGACTACTTCGGATTCCCTTCGACACGCAGTTACGGTTTCAATTTGAGAGCAACATTTTAATTATCGAAAAATGAAAAATTTGAAAAAATATATAAAATACGGTCTTGCTGTGGTCCTGGTTACGGGTTGCGACACCAAACAACTGCATGACCTCAACGTCAACCCGCAAGCGCTGAACGAAGTGGACCTGAATTTTATCTTCACTTCAACTGAACTTGCAATCGCTTCCAATGGTACAACGGGCGACAACAGATACATTGACTGGCGCACAAACATCGGAATGTGTGCTTATGCAATTCAGCATCTGGCCAATTCCGGCGGTGGAATTGCTCCGGGGGATAAGTATCAAAGCAATGCCGAGACGAATGCAGCGCCTTTTGAATTTACTTACAATGACCAGCTGAAAAACATCGCTGAGATCCTGAAACAATCGGGTCCGGGTGGTTTTGCGGAAGGCAAATATAAAAATATGCGTGAGGCCGCCAGGATCATTCGCGCATTCAGTTTCGCCAGATTAACCGATTTCTATGGCAATATTCCGTATTCAGAAGCCAACAAGGGCATTGAGGGGATCTTTTTCCCAAAATATGATACACAGGACGTTGTCTATGCCGACTTGCTGAAAGAGCTGGACGAGGCGACGGCTGCATTAAGCGCTTCTAACCCGGATGAAGGGTTTAAGGCAGCGGATTTTATTTATAATGGAGACATTACAAAATGGAAAAAATGGGGTTACTCGTTAATGCTTCGCCTCGCCATGCGCATTTCCAATGTGGATGCAGCCAAAGCAGCAACTTATGTTACCAAAGCGGCAGCGGGCGGTGTTTTTGCAAGCAATGCAGACAATGTTTGGGTTAAAATGTCTGACGGACCCAATGAATGGACAAACCAAAATGGTATTTCAAGGGCTTTTGACCCAGGTGATGGCGGCCAGCCAACTTACCTGAGCGCAACATTGGTCAACTTCCTGAAAGGCACAAATCCAGGTGTTGCTACGGATGATGATCCCCGGTTAATGATCATTAGCGGCGGCATAAATGGAACCATTGTTGATCCTGTGAAACAAAAAGGAATGCCAAACGGCTATGATCAGGCCATGCTCGACAAACTGGAAGGCAAGCAAGTTGACGTGGCCAAAACATATTCACGTATCAACACCAAAATGCTGCAAGATTCAGATCCATATATGATTATGAATTATGGAGAAGTGGAATTCCTGCTTGCAGAGGCGATTGAGAGAAAAATCGGAACAGGAATAGCCGGCACCGCAAAGTCGCATTATGATGCGGGTGTAAAAGCTTCTATGCAAATGTACACGCCATTTGACGCAACTTTGACTGTGGCGGACGCGGCTGTTACCAAGCATCTGACAACCTATCCATACGGCGTTACTAAACCTGCATTAGAAATGATCGGTGAGCAAATGTGGGTGAACAAATTTTTCAACTGGTGGGAAGCATGGTCCGACTGGAGAAGAACAGGATTTCCTAAATTGACGCCAACCAACTATCCGGGTAATGTAACAGGCGGCACAATTCCTGTAAGACTGCGCTATCCAACCAATGAAGTGGCAGGAAACCCGAATTACCAGACAGGCGCAACTTTGCCTGACGACTTCACTACCAAAGTGTGGTGGGATAAATAGTATAAATTAGTAGATATAATTCAAAAGGTGTCCTGAATATTTTGGGGCATCTTTTTGTTTTTTATCCTAATTTTGAAACCATCACCTGATTTTACCAACATCCAGTTTTATGATACAATCATTTACAGCAACAGCCGATAAGGATGTTGTTTTTGCAAAAGTCCAGCAGTTTATAGACGAGCAGGGATTTACCGTGGTCAGTAAAGATCATTCAAGACCCTGGGGCGGTTTTTTTGTATTGGAAGAATCTGAAGCGCCGAAATTCATATCTACATTTTTCCCGCATTTATCCCTGAAAGACTTTGCGGGTTATGAGAAATTAAGCCCGAAAATATTGGTTGTGGCGCCCAATAAGCGTCTTTCGTGGCAATATCATCATCGCCGTGCAGAGATATGGAAAGTGATTGGCGGCAATGCCGGCATTGTGATCAGCGATACGGATGAAGAAACACCATTGCGCCAGTTACCGATCGGAACAGTGGTTGATTTGAAAAAAGGGGAGCGTCATCGTTTGGTAGGCGTTGATGAGTGGGGCTTTGTGGCCGAAATCTGGCAGCATACCGATCCTTCAAATCCATCTGATGAAGACGATATTGTTCGCGTTCAGGATGATTTCGGAAGATAAACCATTTGAGATTTCCCCGTTTCCGTTGGTTTAAACCAACGGAAATTTAACTTATTGATACACTTTAGACGTTCGACCATGAAATTCGGGAAAGTTGATAATCCAGATGACGTAGATTTTAAGTTGCCGGATGACGCGGCTGCTAACAAGAAGTTGTTAAACGACGCAAAAAAAGGCAAGTCGAATATTTACATTGGTTGCGCTAAGTGGAACAAGGCGGATCTCAAAAGTTTTTATCCAAAAGGAACAAAGGACGAGCTGGGTTACTATGCAACACAGTTCAACAGCATTGAATTGAATGCTACTTTTTATAACAACTTTCCTGTTGAGACAATCGAAAGCTGGTATAACAAAACACCTGCTGAATTCCGGTTTTTCCCAAAACTGCACCAGGGAATAAGCCACTGGAAACGCCTGAAAGATGCAAAAGAACCCACGGAAGTGTATCTCGACGGCATTGCACATTTGCAGGAAAAACTGGGAATGCTATTTCTTCAAATGCCTGACAATTTCGGTCCCAAAAACTGGGAAATACTGAAAGCATACCTCGAAGAATGGCCATCCGGCTTCCCGTTGGCCCTGGAACTGCGTCACACAGGCTGGTATGACGGCTCTTTTGACAGCGAAGAACTCTATAAAGTCCTGGAAAAGAACAACATTACCCACATTGTCACCGACTCAGCCGGCCGCCGCGACTTGCTGCACATGCGACTAACAACGTCAACTGCATTCGTTCGCTATAATGGTGCAAATGTAGATTCTGACTACACCAGGTTGGATGATTGGTTTGAAAGACTGAAACTGTGGGTGGAAGAAGGGATTGAAAACATCTACTTTTTCGTCCACCAAAACCATGAGGAAGCATCGCCGTTGCTTTCTGCATATCTGATTGAAAAATTCAATGAAAGGCTGGGAATGGAGCTCAAAGTTCCTGCACAACCGACGCCTGCTCCCGCGAAAAAATAATGTTATCAACTTCCGGACCGAATGTGATTTTCGGGCCGGAAGTTGTTATTTCAATTCAAATGCTTTGCCTTGTTCAGGGAAAATAAGATTCAATCCCAATGCATTATCCGAAGCAAGTTCTGCCTTAATCTTTGATTCATTGTCTGCCGTCGGCTTCATGTGCGTAATAACCACATTCAATCCTTTCATACTTTCCACGCCCGATAGCGCAGCCAGCACATTTAATTCCTTCATAAACCATTTTGGCGTCAAATGACCATATAATTGTCTGTCAAGCTGTTTATTAGGATAGGAAACTTCCAAAAAAATCCCTGCAAGCTTCGACTTCACCAACGGCGCAACCGCTTTCCAAATCGTTGCCATCTTATCCGACTTCTCCACTTCGTCTGGTCCGGTATCACCAAAATATAACAAGTAACTTTCCCCTTTTTTGATCAGAAAAGCTGTGCTTTCGTACGGATTGGAATGGCTTAGTTTAAATATCTTAACCGACATTTCAGTCTGCTCAATGTCCACTTCCTGATCCTCTCCCAGCATTTTATAACTATACTTTTTCAAAGCCGGACTGGCCCCTTCGTTCGTCAGGTTCGGCCAGCTTTCCCAATTGAAATAGTTGCTTTTTAATGTCTCAATGCAATATTCTGTCCCATAAATGTTCTTAGTAGTGTCTTCCACGGAATTGATGACCATTCCCGAGAGATGGTCCAAATGCGGGTGGGAGATCAGGTAAGCCTTGATATATTTCCTCAAAACAACCTCTGCCGGGACAGGGAAAACTTTATTCGCTACTGCTTTCGCAATGCCGTTCGTAACCGTTCCCCCGTCCAGACAAACAAATGCATTCGAATTGACAGGTGCGACCATATAGGCCGACAAATTACCATCGTCTCCTCCTCCCCTTACGCCCAACGGAACAACCCGGAAACCGTCCTGCGCGGCGCAAAAACAGATCGAAACGATAAAGACCAAAAACGATGATAACAGGATTCGCATGATTTTAGTAAGAAAGTTGGTCGAAAGGAATCGACAATTGAGAGACAAATGAAGTCAATTACATTAATTTTTCCACATCAATTATTTGAGAAACATCCTGCGCTCGCGCCTGGAAGAGATGTGTTTTTGGTTGAAGAAGATTTGCTTTTCAACCAATTCTCCTTTCACAAGCATAAGTTGCTTTTCCACAGGACTTCCATGCAAGCTTACAAGGCGCATTTGGAAAGCGAAAAATTGAATGTGCATTACATTGAAGCCCAAAACGCACTTGCGGATATAAGGAAATTGGTTCCTATGCTGAAAAATAACGGCGTTGAAGAGATCTATTATGCGGATGTCACGGACAATTGGCTTCAAAATAGACTAGCAGCTGCGGCTAAGCAGAATCAGATTGAGCTTATCCAATTCGAAACGCCGATGTTTATCAATTCGAAAGAGGATCTGGAAATGTATTTCATGAACAAGAAAAGATATTTCCAGTCGGATTTCTACACGGTTCAGCGGAAAAAATATAAAATTCTTGTGGATGAAGCCGGTGAGCCGGAAGGTGGCAAATGGAGTTTTGACATTGAAAACCGCTTAAAATTTCCAAAAAAACAAGAACCTCCGGTTATTCGCTTTCCGGCTGTAAATGAACATTATAGCGAAGCAAAAAATTACGTTGAGAAACATTACACGAACAATTACGGAAAAATTCCGGACGAGATTCGCTTCCCGATAACCTTTGAAGAAAGCGACGCTTGGTTGGAGCAGTTTTTGGTAAAACGCTTTGAAGAATTTGGCAAATATGAAGATGCAATGGTCATTTCGGAGCATTTCCTGCACCACAGCGTATTAACGCCCATGTTGAATACGGGCTTGCTGACACCGAAAAAAGTCATTAACGTCACCTTGCGCTATGCACGGAAACACGACATTCCACTCAATTCAGTAGAAGGATTCGTCAGGCAGGTGATTGGCTGGCGGGAGTTCATCCATGGTGTATATGAATTCAAAGGGAGCATAGAACGAACGCGAAACTATTGGGGCTTCACCCGAAAAATTCCTGAATCATTCTGGACCGGAACGACGGGAATTGAACCGGTGGATATCGTCATTAATAAGGTGCTTGACACCGGTTACTGCCATCATATCGAGCGCTTAATGGTCATTGGAAACTTTATGTTACTATGTGAATTCGATCCGGACGACGTGTATCGCTGGTTTATGGAGCTTTTTATCGATGCTTATGACTGGGTAATGGTGCCCAATGTTTACGGGATGAGCCAGTTTGCCGACGGCGGCCTCATGGCAACCAAACCCTATATCAGCGGCAGCAATTATCTCATGAAAATGAGCGACTTCCCGAAAGGCGACTGGCAGCAGATCTGGGACGGGCTTTTCTGGCGATTCATGGATAAAAACCGCCAATTTTTTCTGAAAAACCCAAGGCTGGGCATGTTGATCAGAACATTTGATAAAATGGAAGAACCAAAGCAGCAAGCACATTTGCAGCACGCCAACGACTTTTTAAACAAACTCGACAAACAGTAGCCACTGATAATGATCTAAGCGCGTAATTTTGAAATCATTCTCTTAAAACCCTCACTATGATCCGAACAAACAGTGAAAATCCGGATTTCAAACGCCTAACCGACCTCCTGGACGACGAGCTTTGCCTCCTATACAACACAAAAAAAGCGGATTACGAAGAATATAACCGCATTACAAACCTGCCCACGGTGA
Source organism: Dyadobacter fanqingshengii (assembly GCF_023822005.2). Lineage (GTDB taxonomy): Bacteria > Bacteroidota > Bacteroidia > Cytophagales > Spirosomataceae > Dyadobacter > Dyadobacter fanqingshengii. The sequence goes on along the minus strand of NZ_CP098806.1, from coordinate 5,283,764 downwards.
TACTGGCTTACGCGGATAACCATGCCATCGGCTGCGGTTGTTTCAGAATTCATAACGAAAAGACCATTGAATTAAAGCGCATGTTCGTCGAACCGGCATTCAGAGGAAAGGGCATTGCATCTGCCATGGTGACAGAATTAGAGCGTTGGGCAAAAGAACTGGGCTTCCAGGAAGCAATTCTGGAAACCGGCAACAAACAATCCGAAGCTATTGCGATGTATCACAAACTCGGCTACAACTATTCCGTAAAACACGACCAGAATCAAGAAATCGGGCATAGTGTGTTTATGAGGAAGCTGCTTGTTTAATGATGTAGCAAGAACCCCCTATTTTACATTAAATTAGATCGCTAAACATCCAGACATTGAATCCACTTACCCCCGCCCCCTTCCACGAAAAACTCACCTACTCCCTCCTGGCTATAGGCCTGGTCATGTTGGGAATTTACCTTGGTCAGGATATCATTGTTCCGTTGGCCATGGCGGGTTTGATTGCAGTTTTGCTGAGGCCGGTTGAAGCTTGGCTTACTCGGATGGGGATGCATAAGGTGCTGGCAATTACGCTTGCGGTGCTGCTGGCGGTTGTTATTGTTTCCGGCGTGGCGATTCTCCTTTCAATGCAGCTTTCTGATTTTTCGGATGAGTGGCCAAGGCTAAAACGCAACATTAATGAGTTTTACCAAGATGCTCGGCGATGGATCCGGCGGGAATATAGCGTCAGTTATAGTAAGCAGGCCGAATATCTCAAAAACGCCCAGACAAAAACGCTCGAAAATTTCCAGGGTGCCGAGACGCTCGGCGTGGTGACTGGCCCGCTGGGAACATTGATCCTCATCCCTATTTACGCATTTCTACTCCTATATTACCGAACAATGCTGCTGCATTTCATGGTTGTTTTGTTCGCAGAAGAATACAAACCGCGCGTGCTGGAAGTGCTTGGAGAAATCAAATCCATCATTCAAAGTTATATGGTGGGCTTGCTCTTGGAAACGACGGTCGTTGCGGTGCTGAATTCTGTTGGACTATTACTTTTAAATGTGCAATATGCCATGCTGCTGGGCATTATGGCAGCTATCCTTAACCTTGTCCCCTACATTGGCGGGCTCGTGGCAACCGCGCTGGCCGTTATGGTTACGTTTATCAGCCATCCCGATGCGCATACATTGCTGGGCGTTGTGGGGGTATTTATTGCGGTTCAATTTGTGGATAATAACTTCCTGGTGCCATTAATCGTCGGCTCCAAAGTGAAGATCAACGCATTGGTCTCGATTGTGGGCGTGCTGGTCGGCGGTGCGCTGGCTGGTTTGTCGGGAATGTTCCTTTCTATTCCGGCGATTGCGATGATGAAAGTGGTGTTTGATCGGATTGACGGGCTAAAACCGTGGGGGATTCTACTTGGCGACCAAACGCCTGAACAAGCAAATAATAACCTGTTCAGGCTTGTAAATAAGCGGAAGGCTAAAAAGAAAACCGACGAAGATGTTTAGTCCTTCGCCGGTTTGAAATAATTTAATAATCAATCAATCACAATGCTAATTGCTTCGTTTCAACAGTCGCTTTCAAATCGTGCAGCAGGCTGAAAAGCCCGAAGAATGTGCGGTTGATATAAATGAAATGTTTAGATCCACGGTTCACATTCATTTTCCGCAGCTCCTTATCATTAGCGTATTTCTCACCCAATGCCGCCAATTTCCCAAAGAATGCTTCATCCGAAAAATCGAATGTTTCAGACTGGAACGGCTGGGTTAGCAAGGAAAGGATCTCTTTGAAAAGCTTTGAAAAATAAACCGTTTCCTGAGGTGTGTCTTTGCTCGAAAGAATTTCCAAAGCTTCCATTCTCGAATAGAAAATTTCAGGATCATTCAATTTCTCCGGCTCGGCCAACTCAAAATATGGCGTATAAAACGAATCCGGGATCTCTTTGATGCACCCAAAATCAATGGCGATCAAATTTCCCGCTTCATCAACAAGGAAATTGCCCGGATGCGGATCGGCATGCACTTTTCTTAGTTGGTGAACCTGGAACATATAAAAATCCCAAAGCGCCTGCCCGATCTTGTTGGCCAAATGCTGATCTGTATTCATTTTAGTGAACTCAGACAAATGCTTGCCCGTCATCCAATCCATTGAAATCACCTTTTCGCAGGAGAATTCGGGATAATACTTCGGGAAACGCAAATTTGGGATATGTGCGCAAGCCTCAGCGATTTCTGTGCTCTGAGCTATTTCCAGAAAATAATTGGTTTCCTCCGTCAACTTGGTTTCCACCTCCTTGAAATACTTATCCGAATCCTTCGCCTGAATGTTGAACATGCTCATAGCAATCGGTTTCACCATTGCCAAATCTGAGGAAATGCTTTCCGCAACGCCCGGATACTGGATTTTAACGGCCAGATCTTTCCCATCTTTCGTCGCCTTATGCACCTGACCAATGCTCGCAGCATTGATCGCATTGGCGTCGAAAGAATCGAAAAGATCCAATGGGGATTTGCCAAAATATTTTCTGAATGTCTTTACAACCAGCGGCGCCGACAACGGCGGAACGGAGAATTGGGACAAAGAAAACTTTTCCACATAAGCCTGCGGAAGGAAATTTTTCTCCATACTCAGCATTTGCGCCACTTTTAATGCGCTGCCTTTCAGGTTTTTAAGTCCGTCATAAATATCCTCAGCGTTATTCGTATTCAGGTTATCCCGCGCCGACTCGGGATTGGTGATCTTCTCACCGTAATATTTCAAATAATTACCTCCGATTTTTACACCGGTCGAAATCAATCTGGTTGCACGCTGAATTTTCGAAGTAGGTATGCTGTCAATTGTTTCCATTCCTTACTTCAACTTTTCTTTAATGAGAAATTTACCAAAATCGATCACACTTTCCAACGGCGTGATATCGATTAGATCAAATGTTGCACGGATTGATTTTTCGATAAAAAGATCTGTTTTTTCAAAGCCAATGGACTCATCGTCAAGCCAGAATTTGAGTGTCACCATGAACTGGATCCATGCGCCTTCTTCCAATGCATCCTGTTGCGCTTTGCGGATCCGCTCGCTTTTTGATTTGAGATAACCTTCGCTGATCTCACCGATAAATGTCTTGAACTGGTTCCTGAAATCCTTCAATTTCATCAATCCGGCCAGGCGGTTCTTTTCACTTTTCAGATCAAAGACAACATAACTCCTATTAGCTGTAAGTATTTCAAAATAAGTGAAATAGTAAGTCAAAAGCTTATCCCTGAAACCAAGCACAGGCATATCGCCACTCTGGTTCATAAGTCCAACCGCAAGCCTGTGAAAGCTCACAAAAACGCTTTTTTCAATCGCTTCGATTGAAGAGAAATGTTTGTAAAATTCCCTTTCAACAATGCCATGACGCTTGCAAAACAAGTAAACCGATTCCGGTTTTTTGTTCTGTTCAAGGCAATCGTGCATATATAATTCCGTAATCTTATCAGATGTGATTTCACGAGCCGCAGCAGGTTCTGCGACCGGAAGTTCCTTTAATTTTGCTGCCATTATTTTATTTGGTTTACAATGTTAATCCACGCTTACAAAACGAATGTTAGTCAGCATAAAATATTCATAGCGGACTATTTAGCAACAAAATAAAGGGCAATAATCATTCACGAAACCGTTTATTAATTTTCTAAACCCTGAAAATATTCAGGTTAAGGAAGTCATTCCTAAACTTCCCTTTTGGATCCATTTCAATAGCCAGTGTTATGAATTCTTCCATTTTAACATATCGCTTAGCAAGCAGGTCCGGAGAAACCGAAAACAATTTACCCCAATGCGGGCGCACATCATAGGGCGCCAGTTCACGCTCAATGATTGGCAGCAGCTTGCTAACCGCATCCCATTCCTGTTTCCAGGTAAAATGAATCGCCACAGAATCCTGCTTGTAACACGGGCTCATCCAAAAATCATCCGCCGCAATGGTCCGGATTTCAGAGGTCAGCAAATGTGGGCCAACCTGATTTCCGAGCTTGGAAATGGCCATAATAGCGTCTACCGCGTTTTTTCTCGGTACAAAAAATTCCGATTGCAGCTCCACGCCGCTGCTCGGTGTAAAACCCATTTTAAAATGCGGCATGCGTTCGTACCAGGGGCCGGAAACGCCCATTTGTTCCGTGCAGTTTTCGGCAGAAAGTTCAGGGATCGGATGCAGGTTTTTAGTAGCTAGTTTTGCACCAAAGAATTCCTTTTCGGGTTCCAATGGCTTCCCGTCTTCTATCTTTTGCTTAACCCAAACTTCCGTAATGTCCTTACTCTGCCAATTTGTAAACAAACTCACACTATATCCGCTTGATTCTATTTTCTCAAAATTATCCTTCAATTGATCCAGAGGCAGATTTTCGTAAACAAACTGCCCCATCATAAATGTTGGCACCATATCCAGCGTAACCTTCGTAACCACACCCAAAGCCCCCAAATTCACAACAGCCGCATTGAATTTTTCTCCGTCATTTTTACGGCTCAATTGCACCACCTCACCAGCCGCAGTTACCATTTCCATCGCCGACACAGCCGTTGCCAGGTTTCCGTTTTTATCCCCGGATCCATGCGTGGCCGTGGCGCAGGCGCCCGCAACGGAAATGTGCGGCAGCGACGCCAGGTTATGCAGCGCAAAGCCTTTTTTATGCATATAGGGGCTTAACTGACCATATTTCATACCGGAATTAACCGTAACTGTTTTATTTTTTTCATCCAAAACAATGTGTTCCTCAGCATTCACCAGCGAGATAAACTGGTCCTTCGTATCCGCAATATTGTTGAAGCAATGCCGCGTTCCAAGGACTTTTAGCCTGGGATATTTCTTAACAATCTCCTGAACCTGTCCCAAAGTCTTCGCCTGATCCAGCCGCTCTGTGCTGTATTCCAGGTTTCCGGCCCAGTTCTTCAACTTATCGGCTTTCGCCCAGCCAGTTAATGGCGTAAATAATGGAGCTGTCATTAATGCGGATGAAAGTTTAATAAAGGTTCTCTTGTTCATATATTGAGAAAGTAGCAAAGTGAAAACCAGAAGGATATGATTAAATCACAAATTAATTGAATAATTCAGGATTTCAACCGCCGTCCTTATTTCTCCTTCGTCCAGGTTTCCGAATCCAAGTCGCATAGCGCTGAGGTGTCCGGTCTGGAAAAGCAATGTTTGAGGTAAATGCAGGTTTTGCTTCAAACAGTTTTTGCTAAGACGCATTAAATTTATATCCTTTCGCCATTCCGTCCAGATAGCAAGGCCGCCCGGCGGTGTTTTAAAATTGAGATATTCCTGAAAATCTGCTTGCAGTAATGTCCCTAAAAGATCCCGCCGCTGGTGATAAATCTTTTGCGCTTTCTTGATATGCCGTTGAATTTCGCCCTCATCCAACAACTCTCCCAAAGCCTGTTCCATCATTAAATCGCCTTGCCGGTCAATGATCCTGCGAAATTTTCCGAGCTCAGTGATCAGATTTTGCGGCGCAACAATGTAGCCGGAGCGTAATCCGGGCGCCAAAGCTTTGCAAAAGGAGCCAATATAAACCACCATTCCCGCCGGATCGGCGCTTGCCAGCGGTAAAACCGGACTACTATTGTAATGAAAATCATAATCGTGGTCATCTTCCAGAATGATGAAGCCATATTGCACAGAAAGATTAAGCAATTCCATGCGCCGCTCCGCGCTCAGGGTCACAGTAGTCGGGTAATGATGGTGCGGTGTAATGTAAAGCATGCGGATACGCTTCGTTTCGCATAATTTCCGCACGGCGTCCACAGAAATGCCCTGCTCATCTACCGGAACCGAAATAATGTTGGCCCCCGCCTGCTGGAAAATCATGTTCGCCACGTAATAACTCAGGTTACCTACCACCACATTGTCACCCTTTTTTAGGAGCAGCATAGATGCCAGATAAATACCCATTTGTATTCCGCGCGTCGTTATAATATTCTCTTTTCCAATGTGCAATCCCCGCGTATTGTTCAGATAATCAGCAAGTTTTGCTCTAAAAAATGCATTACCTTCAACGTGAGAATAGCTGAGCAATTTCCGGTTGTTATTTCTCCTCAAAACGCTCGAATAGGCTTTTGCCAGCTTGTCCATAGGAGCCAGGCGCACGTCCGGAAGCCCGTCGGTGAATTCCAGCTCGGCTTTGGAAACGGACACCGGCCTGTCCAGAAGCATGCTTTCTTCAAATGCAAAGCCAGTTTTTTGAGGATATTTAACTAAATAATCAGCATTAAAAGGCAGCGGCTTGCCGGAAAGTGCGGATGATTTTTGGGTGACGAATGTTCCTTTGTTGGGCCTGAGTTCGATCCAGCCCTGCGCATCTAGCTCATTATAAGCCGCTACCACCGTTTTTCTGTGCACTTCCAGAATTTCAGCAAGCGAACGGGTTCCCGGTAACCTGGCTCCCGTATACAACACACCGCGTTGGATCGCATTGATCATCTGACGCGATATTTGAAGATAAACCGGCGTGTTATTTTGCCGGTCAATGGTCACAATACTCTGGAATGGAATTTCAACCGGACTACTCATAAACTTAAAACCGGAGCATATTAACAGTCCGGCAAGATAGTAAGTTTGTCGAAAATAATTTTGATTCTGATAACCAGGCCATGATGACAACTTTCCAATTTTCTTTAATCCGGGTTTTGAAAAACCCGGCAATTTTTTTCTTGCTACTCCTCGCTAATCAGCTCTTTGCACAGGATATTTCGCTTGATCCTGTAACTGTCACGTCTTCGCTTGTTGAAAAACGCGCCTCCCAAACTGGCCGCAACATTGCCGTTATCAAAGGCGAATATTTCCAAAACCTGCCTGTGCACAGCATCGATGATCTGCTTCGTTATGTGCCAGGCGTAGAAATTCAGGCGCGTGGACCCATGGGTTCGCAAAGCGACATTGTTTTGCGCGGCGGGACATTCCAGCAAGTGCTGATCATTCTGGATGGTTTAAGACTGAATGATCCAAATACAGGCCATTTCAACGCATACATCCCCATTTCCCCATCCGAAATCGAGCGTATCGAAGTTTTGAAAGGTGCTTCTTCGGCTATTTACGGTTCCGATGCCGTGGGCGGCGTTATTCATGTGATTTCCAAAACATTTGCTGCGCGCTTGCAGTCGGGAAATGAAGGTGAAAATGCGGATGACATACAGAAAACGAGCATTAATGGCACATTAACGGCTGGTGAATATGGCTTGAAAAACGCCAATGTGGGTGCATTTGTACAAAGGGATAAACTCGCGGTATCAGGCGGTTTTTTATCCAATAATGCTTCCGGCGTTCAGCAGCGTGGTATTAAGGGATATTTTCATAATAATACGGCGTCCGTTTCTCTTAATTATGCGCTTTCTCCAAGCCTCAATGTGGCCGTGCGGAGCGCCTATGATCATCGCGATTTTGCTGCGCAGAATTTTTACACAGCCCTCAAATCCGACACCGCGAGTGAAAAGGTGAAAACATCCTGGAATCAAATTAAAATTGGTTATAAGAAAGAAAAAACGGCGATTACGCTGGATGGAGGCTATAAATTTGTCCGTGATCAGTATTTATTTAACCCACATTCCATTGCTAATGACAGCAAATCGCAGTTGTGGCAAGGCTTGCTGACCTGGCAGCAAACATTCACGCAAAGCACGAACCTGATTACCGGACTAAATTATCAAAACCGGAACATTGCTTCCAATGACCGCGGTAATCATTCCCTGAGCCAGCTCGCGCCGTTTGTTTCGTTAGTCCAAAATATTGGCCCCAATTTTACGGTAACGCCCTCTGTGAGATTGGATTGGCGCGAAAGCATTGGTTCGGAAGTGGTGCCGCAGATTAATTTATCTTACAAAAAAGACAAATGGCAAGTGCGGGGAAGCGCGGGTAAAACGATCCGCGACGCTGACTTCACCGAAAGATTTAACAATTATCAAAAAGCGTTGGTAACAGGCGGAAATGTGGGTAATCCCGCATTAAAGGCCGAAAAATCATTCAGTTATGAAGCCGGGGCGGATTGGTTTCTGACCAGTAGCAACACAAATCAGCTCAAAATTTCCGGAACATTTTTCCAAAGACTTCAAAACGACCTGATCGATTACGTTGCAACGCCCTACGCCCAAATGCCGCGTAAAGAAAACCTCTCTCCCACAGGGACGTTTGGCTTGGCATTAAATATTGCAGAAGTGAATACAACGGGTTTCGAACTTGATTTTCAAAGTGTTAATGCTCTTTCTTCCAATCAAAAACTGATCTTTAATGCTGGATTAACCTGGCTAAAAAGCGAAAGCAGCAACTTGGAACCTTCCTTTTATGTGTCTTCCCATGCCAAGTTTCTGGGCAACTTCTCGGCCATTTACCAGATTTCCGGCTTCTCGATCAGTCTGAACGGTTTGTATAAACACAGGGCAGAACGCGCGGCATCAGCCATCGAAGCGAATATTTCGAAAGATTATTTCTTGCTGAATGCAAAGGCCGAGTATGCTTTTTTGAATCGCAGTCTGGCTGTATTTGTGCAGGCCGACAATGCATTTGATGTTCAGTACAGCGATTTGCTTGGCTCCAAAATGCCGGGGCGCTGGGTTATGGGCGGTTTGAGATTCAATTTTGTAAAATAGGCAATCTTTATTCTCTGCCAGCCCGTATATTCGAATAGTTTTCTGACATGATCATGCTTTCGAATATCAACATTTCCTGCATTTGCTTCACGATCTACCTGACGGTCCGGAGCGCCGAAATTTTCGGTCAGCATACGTTAAATGGCCCTAACCGACCGTTAGAAAAAGGGTTTGCGGCAAATTTGGAGAATGACCGTACTTTATCCGCTGGAACGGCTGCTACACACGAAAGATCATCAACGCCCGACCCTGATAAAATGAACCTTTATTTTTTGAGCGGATTAGGCGCAGATAAGCGTGTTTTTAGCAAACTTGAATTGGACGACCGTTTCGCGGTGCATTATATAGATTGGATCAGGCCATTAAAGAAGGAGAGCATTTCAGACTATGCGGGCAGGCTGGTTGCACAAATTGATACAACCCGGCCATTCCAGTTGGTAGGGCTCTCTTTTGGGGGAATCATTGCTTCCGAGCTTGCAGACATTGTGCATCCGGAACAGATCGTGATCATTTCAAGCACACCAACGGGCGTTCCGATCTCTAAGTTTTATCAAGGACTTACCAAATTTTTGCTGCTCAGCCCATTCGCAGCGCCCTTTTTAAAGTCGACGAATTCTTTTACTTACAAATTTTTCGGCGCCGACACACCTGAGCTGAAATCTTTGCTAAAATCCATTTTACATGATACAGACAGCAAATTCCTGAAATGGGCATTGGTGAGAATGGGCAGCTGGAAAAGGGAAGACAAGCTGGAAAACCTGTATCACATTCACGGCACAAACGACAAACTGATTTCCATCAAACTCGTGAAACCGGATGTGATGATCGACGGTGCCGGACATTTAATGGTTTACGCACAGGCAAAGCAAATTTCGGACATTCTCAACAAAAAATTGAGCGATAACTGGGTTACGACTCCCAATCATTAACCAAAATGATCTTACCGATATGTTCGCTTGTTTCCATCAATGCATGCGCTTTCGATGCTTCATGTAAGGGAAATTCAGCTGCTATCACGGTTTTAAACTTTCCTGATTCGATTACAGGCCAAACATTCGTCAGAATTTCTTTCGCAAGCGCAGTCTTGAATTCGTTGCTTCTGTTACGCAATGTGCTGCCGGTGATCGTCAGCCGTTTTTTCATGATCAATCCAAAATCAACCTCAGCGCCGTCGAGCTTGCCACCTTTCATCGTGTTGATAAAAACCAGTCTGCCGTCTTCCCGCAGCAATCGGATATTTTTTGGGATATAATCACCTCCTACCATGTCCAGAATGACGTCTGCACCTTCGCTTTTAAGCTTTTCCTCAAAATCTTCCGTTTTGTAGTTGATACAAATTTCTGCTCCCAATGCACCGCAAGCCTTACATTTTTCCTCCGAACCGGCCGTTGCAAAAACTTTTGCTCCCAACGCTTTCGCAAGCTGAATAGCCGTAATCCCGATCCCGCTTGTGCCACCGTGGACCAGGAAGTTTTCTCCGCTTTTCAAGCTGCCACGCTGAAACACATTATGCCAAACGGTAAAAACAGTTTCCGGCAAAGATGCAGCCTGCACGAAATTAAAGCCGTTTGGAACAGGCAGACAATGTCCGGCCTGCGCAACGGCAAAATCTGCATAACCGCCACCGGCTAGCAACGCGCAAACGGCATCGCCTTTTTTCCAATCAGTAACATGATGTCCAACCTGCTCAATAATGCCGGCCACTTCCAGCCCTGGAATATCCTGTGGCGCCCAGGTCGGCGGCGGATAATTTCCTTTGCGCTGGAAAACGTCAGGACGATTAATTCCTGCTGCATAAATTTTAATTAAAACTTCATTATCAGCTGGTTGCGGCACATTCCGTTCTTGAATGCGAAGCACTTCCGGGCCGCCGGGCTGCGAGATTACAATGGCTTTCATGTTTTTACTGTCAGATGGAATAATGACTAGTAAATTTCTTTGCCAAAAGGCGTGAAGGACAAGCTCATCAGTTTGAAATGTTGTCGGGCAAATGGCAGGCCGATAATGGTAATAGCGAGGATTACGCCAAAAACCAAGTGCGTGATCGCAATCCAGATCCCGCCAAGCACAATCCAGATAATGTTAAAAATAGTGGATAAACAACCCGTGTTCCCGGGAACGTCCCTCACCTGCTGCCCGAAAGGAAACAGCGTAAGTAACCCGATTTTGAAACATTGAACGCCAAATGGGATGCCGATAATGGTCAGGCAAAGCGCAAAACCAACGATCATATATTCCAGAAAAACGATAAATCCGCCAAAAATGAGCCAGATAATGTTGCCTATTAAGTTCATGTCGAGATGGTTTTTGTTATTTCCAATTATCGATCTTCAATAACCTAAAAAATTCGTTCTCTTCAATCTCTTTTACACCACCGGCAACCAGGTCGCCCAGTTCCAGGTCCTCTATGCTGGTTCTGATGAGTCGTTTGCAGCGATGACCGGCGGTTCGCACCATTTTCCGGATCTGGTGGAATTTCCCTTCGGTTAATGTAATTTCCAGCCAGGTGTTAGGCACACCTTCCCAACTCTCGCTCGAATGCGGCGGTAATATCGCAGGCCTCGGAATAATTTCAACTTCGCAAGGAGCCGTCACATATTCAATGCCTCCTTTTATTTGTATCCCGATGCCCGTTCTGAGCTTATGCAGCGTTTCGTCACTCACGTGATGCCCCACATTCACCCAATACGTCCGCTTATGCGGAACCTCTCCCTGAAACAGGAGATTAGTAACTCTTTTATTCGTAGTAAGGATCAAAAGCCCCTCGGAATGCCCATCCAACCGCCCAATTGCATGAATCCCCTCGGGAAAATCAAACCCCAAATCCCCAAGCAGCCCCACATCATCCGGACTCACAAATTGCGAAACCATGTTGGGGGGCTTGTTGATAATGAAGTAACGGTGTGGTGTGGGAATTGAAGTCATACACAAAGTTAATGCGCCTTCTCGTAATGCTTGCGCAACATATCCTCTCCGAAGTCATTCACCAAATCCCTTACCACCGAATGAATGTGGTTTCCGCCGTTTTGGGTGTTATCGAATTCGATGAGGAAGGTGAGGCCATGGATGCGGTAGTAGTGGCCATGGCCTGTCCCGATGATGTTTTTCTGGTCACCCATCCAGGCGAAATGTATTTTGTCCAGGCCGCTTTTTTCCAATGCCGACCACTGCTGGTTTTTCAACGTCACGTGGTAACGCTGCAAATAGGACATAATCAGCTTTTTGAAGGCTGCCTTTTGCTCCGCGGTCATTTCGGCCATAGGGATGCCTTGCATTTTTTCCAAAGATGCCTTTCTGGAATTGGAAGTGAACATTTCGTTGGGCGCTGTGCTTCCTATGATGGCTTTTTCCAGCTGTTTTTCATTCATTGATTGTAATAATTCAAATGCGAAATCCTCCTCACTTTTCAAGATCCGCAAACCTTTCTGCGGCACATCCGCCAGCACATTGCCTGGGTTACTGCCCATAAAACTGGGCGTATAAATGATCTCCCCTTTGATTGATGAGAAATGCAGCGACAAATGATGCCCTTCCACCCGCCAGCCCCAGGGATCGCCTCCCGGTTCTCCGAAAACCAGAAAAGCAAAGTTTTCCGGATCGCGATAGGTGTCGTTGGCAGGCCGTGTTTCAACAACCCTCAGCACATTTTCCAGATCAATGATCTGCTCTGCTTTGGTATAACCTTCCTGGCTCAAAACCAGCTTGATCATATCCATAGCCACTTTTCGCTGCGCTGCGCTCATGGTTTTGAAGGTGATGCCCTTTCGTTTTCGGGGCGTGAAATTCCAGTCGAAACGGGCGGGATCATCGTATGGGAGCTTGGTTTCCGCCAGTTGATCGGCCGAGAGTGATTTCAGGAATGTGACGGCAGCAACGGACATTTTTTTGGCCAGTTTATCGTCCTTTGCGGGGGTTTCTTTAACATAAATTCCGGCAGCCTGTGAATTTTCCGAGGTGCTGAAAGTGAGGATATTGATCAAAAACGCTGTTAGTAACATTACCTTTTTCATATATATCCAATTTGAAATTTCACATTCATGTATGTTTAAATCAAAAGCTTCATGATCCGCGAAACTACCAATGATGAATGGGGCAGGCATCGTAAACGAAGAAGCCGGATATTCCTTAATTAGTGGAAAGCGATTAGTTTTGCTGGCAATTAAATTTTTGAATAATGAATTGGGAAAAATTACTTTCGGCGAAACGGTGGGGCAGTGAAGACAAATATAATGCGGATCCCGCCGAGGCGCGGTCGGAGTTCCAGCGTGATTACGACCGGCTGATTTTTTCCTCACCATTCAGAAGATTGCAAAACAAAACGCAGGTTTTCCCACTTCCCGGCAGCGTTTTTGTACATAACCGGCTCACACACAGTCTGGAAGTTGCTAGTGTTGGAAAATCTCTGGGAAGGATTTTTTATAATCAACTTAAAAAAGATGATCCCGGTATCGACGACAAATTGCCGCTAATCAGTGAAATCGGGAACATTGTTTCGGCTGCTTGCCTCGCCCACGACCTGGGTAATCCTGCATTTGGACATTCGGGAGAGGCTGCGATCTCACATTATTTTACCAATGATGCGGGCCTGCAATATCGCGACAAAGTCACCGAATCGCAATGGGCTGATCTGACGCACTTTGAGGGGAATGCCAATGCATTTCGCATCCTTACGCACCCGTACGCGGGCAAGGGCTACGGAAGTTTTGCACTCACTTATTCCACACTTGCGGCCATTGCGAAATATCCATGCGAATCCATTGCCGGGCATAACAAATCGAAAATTTACACGAAAAAATACGGGTTTTTCCAGTCGGAACAAACTGGTTTTCAGAAGATCGCCGCTGATTTAGAGCTCGATATGGTTACGGAATCTCCATTGGTTTACAAGCGCCATCCACTGGTTTACTTGGTTGAGGCCGCGGATGATATTTGCTATAACATTATCGACTTGGAAGATGCGCACCGACTGAAAATATTGTCTTACGGCGAGGTGGAAACATTGTTACTCAGGCTTTGCAATGATCCGAAAATGCCTGCCAGACTTACGGAAATTGAAGATGAAGATGCAAAAATCAGCCTGTTAAGGGCAAAATCTATCAGCACATTGATTTTCCAATGCTCCGAGTTGTTTTATAATGAGCAGGAAACTATTCTTAACGGTGACTTCAACTCCGGCCTGATCGACGCAATTCCCGAGCCATACCGATCTGTGATGAAGGACATTTCGAAAATTTCTGTCAACAAAATTTACAATTATGCTTCCGTTGTCCAGATTGAAGTGGCTGGCTATAAGGTGATGGGCGGTTTGCTTGAAGAATTTGTTCCTGCCTACCTTAATAATAATTCCCACTACTCACGAAAATTGGTTGATCTTATCCCTAAACAATTTATCACCTCTAAAACAGATGAATATGCCAAAATTCAGACGGTTTTAGACTTTGTATCGGGCATGACGGATCTGTATGCAGTGGAATTGTTCAGAAAAATCAAAGGAATTTCGTTTCCGTCGCTTTCATAGAGAGATTATTCGAGAGATAGTATCAGTAATGCTGCTCGTCCGGTAGTCGTCAGCTGATTTTGCTCCAATCGATTTTATCCGGCGTCAGGGGAATTTCCCTCAATCGACTTCCGGTCGCGTCGAAAATAGCATTGGCAATCGCAGCCGAAACCGGCCCTTGCGCTGCTTCTCCTGCACCGAGTGGTTTGAGTTCCGGGCGATCTATCACAAACACTTCTGTATCAGGCACATCTTCAAAACGAAGGATCGGATATGTTTCCCAGGAATTGCTTTCTACGCCATCAGCACCATAATTAACTTGCTCCAACATGGTCCAGCTGGCCGCCTGGATCATTCCGCCGGAAGTTTGATTGATAATGCCGTCCGGATTAATGGCCTGCCCCGAGTCAATCACGCCTGTTAATTTCACCAAACGGTAAGTTTTGGCCGCACGATCCAGCTTGACTTCTGCCTTTACAGCGAAATAGGAAGCATTGTTTTTATATTGGGCAAAAGCAAAACCTTTTCCTAAACCGGGTTCTTTCTTTAAATCCCAGCCTGCCTTTGCCACCAATGTCGTGATCACTTCTCTGGCACGTTCGTCTTTCAAATGATCCAAACGAAACTGAACAGGATCTTTCCCTGCTTTCACCGCCAGCTCATCCATGAAGGATTCCAATGCAAAAATGTTCCCATAAGCACCCAGACTTCGCAATGCAGAAGTCCGTAAAGGGCCCTTGTAATTGTGTAATACAACATTTTTGATTTCAAAATCATACAAGGGCAGTGAATTCCGATGGCTCCCGCCCGAGAAGCCTCCGCCTTCAAATGCAAATGGTTTATCCAAATGTCTGCCCGCAATCAAATTTCCCGCTTTCCCACCCGGCCGCGAACTATGTGTATCCGACCAAATATCTGTTTGCCAGGAAGTCACTTTACCATCAGCATTCAATGCAGCTTCAATTTTAAGCACCATAGCCGAACCATAAGGCTCCCATTTGTGCTCATCTTCGCGCATCCATTGCACCCGAACCGGCTTACCCGGCATTTGCACAGCCAGCAATGCTGCGTCACCGCCCACATCATCGGCGCCATTATGCCCGTAACAACCCGCGCCCGGCATGCCGATCACCCTTATTTTATCCATTGGAATATTCACCAAATCACTAATCGTGCTGCGCAGGGGATAAACGCCTTGCGTATGCGACCATATCGTCAGCTGGCCATCCTTCCAAAGCCCGATCGCGCACGACGGACCGATCGAGCCGTGCATTTGATAAGGCCGCTTGTATTCCGCTTCAAGCGTTATTGCGTTTTCAGAAAGCTTTTTATTTTCGTTTTTGTCTCCTTCAACAACTTCGCCAGTGTTGCCGTTTTTTACCATATCAGCATATAACTGGCCTTGCAAGGGCGTTACAGCTTCACTTTGCCACTTCGCCAGCGCTTTCATTTTTTGAAGCGCCTTCATGCTCTCATATTCCTGCAAAGCAATTACAGCAGCGAAGTTTCCATTAACCACAACCTTTAAAACGCCCGGCAATTTCTGAATCTGCTCAGAAGGCAGCGACACCAATTTAGCACTATAAGCCGGTGGCCGCATTATCCGCGCATGAACCATATCCGGCAAGCGCAGATCCTGAATGAAATGCGTTTTCGCCGCCGCTATATCATTAATATCCAACCTCTTAATGGGCTTGCCAACCAGCTTATAATCAGCTGGCTTTTTTAGCACAGACTTGCCGGAAACCTCCGCTTCCAGCCGCTTGCCCTTCACCAGATCTTTGTAGGCAATTGTTCTTTGGTTTTTAGTTGATTTTACAATTCCATTAATCACAGAAAGTTCTTCAACATGTGCACCCAATTCTTTTGCTGCCATTTCCAAAAGATATTTCCTGGCCTCAGCAGCGGCATTTCTGATCGCGTTTCCACTTCCTTCGATGGATCCGCTGCCGGCCGTATAGCGTTCATCCTGTGTTTGTCCGGTGTCGGCAATGATAATACGGACCTGCGTGATATCAATGTCCAGTTCCTCCGCTGCCATTTGCATTAAAGCAGTCCGTATTCCCTGTCCAAGCTCCATTTTACCTGTTAACACAGTCAAAATCCCCTGTGCATCAAACCTGATCCATGAGTCAACCGCTTCACGATCAGCAATTAATGTCTGCTCCGGCAAGTAACATTCGTCCGGCTCAGTCGTAAATCCAAGCCCGGGCATGAGAGTAAAGCCCATTAATAAATAACCTGAACTCCGAAGAAATTCGCGCCTGCCGGATTTTATATCATCCAATTGCTTCATATCATTTATTCATTTTAGCCGCCGCCTTTTGCACTGCGCTAATGATGCGCGTATGCGTTCCGCAGCGGCACAAATTCCGTTGCAAAGCCTGCCGTATTTCCTGATCGGTCGGATTTTTGTTTTCTGTCAATAGTGCCTTCGCCGAAATGATCATGCCGCTAGTGCAATAGCCGCATTGCGCAGCCTGCTCCTCAATAAATGCCTCCTGAATCGGGTCAAGCACATTATTTTTAGAAAGCCCTTCCAATGTTGTGACCTCATAAACTGCCGCAGCCGAGCCCGGTATTACACAAGAGGGTTGCGCTTTGCCATTCAGTAGCACCATGCAACTGCCGCAACGCTCAATTCCGCAGCCATATTTCGGGCCATTCAATTGGAGATTATTGCGTAAAAGATAAAGCAGCGGCATCTCCGGATCGACCGTCACGCGGTGATTTTTGCCGTTCACTTTAATGTTAATCAGCTCAGCCATGCCCTACTTTGTTTAACCACCAGAATAATAAAATTAAGCCTAAGTCATTTATTAACTACTTGTTTCTTAATCTTTCAACAAGCTTTCAGCGTATGTGTAAGCATACAACGAATATTTATGAAATCGCAGGCACGCATCACACTAATACTTTTAATGATTTTATTGGGCGCATTCATGCTCACATTGTCGGGTTGTTCTTTCAAAAGAATTACGAAGTCGAAGAATATCGTATACCAAAAAGCAGATAAAACTTCCGCCGAACAGCGACTAAATGTGTTCGCTCCGAGGAAGCATACCAAACCTGCGGCAGTGCTGATTTTTGTTCACGGCGGAAACTGGAACTCTGGTAAAAAGTCGCAATACAACATTATCGGAGGACATTGGGCTAAGAAAGACGTGGTAACGGTCATTGTTGACTATCCATTAAGCCCAGCTGCTGACTTCGACGCAATGGCCATTTCGGTCGCAAGATCTGTGAAATGGGTGAAGGAGAATATTAGCCAATACGGCGGCAACCCCGATAAAATCTTCTTGTCAGGCCACTCCGCTGGCGGTCATCTTGCCGCACTTGTAGCGCTTGACGATCATTATTTCAAAAATATAGGTCTGGAAAATCCACTCTCAGGCCTCATCCTCATCGACGCCGCGGGGCTTGACATGCATGGTTATCTGCTGGAAGAAAAGTTCGAAAAGGGAAACACCTATCTCAAAACGTTCTCCAGCGATCCAAAAACCTGGAAAGAAGCCACCCCACTCTATCATCTGCACCCAAATATGCCGCCCATGCTTATTTACAGAGGCGGAAAAACCTATACATCGATTCTGAAAAGCAACGAAAAATTTATCCAAGCGCTTCGCGCCTATGCGCCTGAAACGCCTTATCGCATTCAGAAAAGCAAGAAGCACGTCCCCATGATTACCCAGTTTTTTAATCCCTGGAATGCGAGATATGGGGAGATTTTGGCGTTTATGAAGGCGGCTGGGAATAAGAACAATTTGCCGGAGGATAAACGAAACGCGGCGTTGGGTAAGTGAAGGGTGGGTTCGGCATTTGAAAAGCTCAATTCCGGTGCGAAATGATTTATATTTGTGACGCATATTCACGCACAAATCATGAAAGGTTATAACCATAAGAAAGCCGCTCAGTTAATCAACTATTTTGCTGCCTACAATCAAGGTGCTATTAATAAAATGAAAGCATTCAAATTGATTTGGCTGGTTAACAGGCTGCACCTCAGGAGATATGCCCGAACCGTGACAGGCGACATACATTATGCAATGGAATGGGGTGCAGTTCCCTCCAACACCAAGGATTTTGTAGAAAGTAAGGTTGCTCCTCAATCCACAGAGAAGCTATATTTCGATCAGTTTTTGTCTTTGGAAGGACAAACGATAAGCTCTATTCAGGAAGTAAATCCCAAAGTATTTTCGGAAACTGACCTGGAAGTTGCAGACGAAATACTCAAAAATTACAACGGACTCGATCAATTCGAACTTGCAGAATATTCTCATTTTTTTCCTGAATGGAAACGTTTTCAGGAAAAAATTGAAAAATCAGGGTCCAGTTACAAAATGGATATCAATGATTTTTTCGAGAACTACATTGATGAAAAAGGCCTATTCAACGACAAGAAAGAAGATTTGGAAGTAGCTAAGCAGCTATTTTTCGAAACAGCCAACGCTTAGCCTGCCGGGAGCATGAAGGCAGAAGAATTAAGGCACGCACTTGTCGCGGGAAATCTACTTTATATCTCAGATCCGCAAATCGCCAAAGGCATTCCGCATTATCACATTTTTATCAAAAAAATAGATGGCGGTTATTTAACCACCGTTTGTTGCACTTCGCAGTTTGAAAAAAATCTTCAACACATTACACGAGTTGGCGAAAGCCTCGACACATTGGTCTGCATCGATCATGAAACTGTGAATAATAGGTTGCATAATTTCACTTACATCAATTGCAACAACTACTTTTCTTACACCGAAGCCGAATTATTGGCTCTAAACGCAAAGCGAGATATTCCAGCCTGCGGAGCCGTGACCGATTTTGAATTCCAAAAAATTATCAATGGGCTTTTGGTGAGCAGGCGTATTGATGAGGAGTTTAAGGATGAGATTAGGGAGCTTTTGCTGAGCAACGATCACAAATAAAATTTTATGGAATTCTTTGTAAACTAAGCCAGCAAAAAACCCGGAGCATTGCCACACAACAATTGCATCCGGGTTCAGTTTAATCAAGTTCAGAATCAAACTTCTTCAAAAATATGGACACACTACAAAATTCAGCAAACAAAGAAATGAACGGCGGGAATGAAAAATTTATCGGTGACGAGGCTGCACTAATACAGTAATTTGAGATCAAAAAAGAGTTCTTTCAAAAGATAGCGGAAGCGAGATGATTGGCTCGCCTAGTGTGATTGTCACGTTCTAACAAACAGAAAAAACCTTTGTCTCCGTGGTAATATAAATCTTCCTATCCTTAACCACCTCCATTTGAAAACCCCCGGTAAAAACGCCGAAACTGGGAACGATTGCTTGATGATTATCGATCACAAAACATGGCAGACGCACGCTTTGGCGGCCTTTTCCGTAGGTTGTAAAGATGGGATGGACGTGGCCGGCGAAGATGAATTTTTCTGAAATGGCCTCAACTTTCGGGTGGTGGGTGAATATGAAGTCTCCTTCTTCGAAATCGTTTAAATGCACTTCCAAATCAGCTTCGAGGAACAGACTTACGGGCAAAATATCGTGGTTACCGATTACGATCAGCATTTCGATGTAATGGTGTGCTGTGCGCCAGGTTTTGAAAAGATCCCATTCTGCATTGTATTGGGCATGAAAAAGGTCACCCAGGAAAATAATGCGGGTTGCGCCGGTGGTCTGGACTAGTTCGTTGAGTCTTTTGAAGTTGTTTTCAATGGCATTGGGCGGGACTGCGATTCCCTCTTTTCGGAAATGGGTTATTTTGCCTAAATGGATGTCACCGATTAACAAAGTCTGCGTTTCTTCCCAAAAAATGGCCCTTTGTGTAAGTAAAATAAAATGGTTTCCTCTAATTTCAATCTGCATCACTATACTGTTTGAGCATCTTCTGGATCCGGTCATCCAGCTTTTCCGACGTTAATTGTTCGCGCAAGCGGTCCACCATGATAGGGAACGAAAAAGGCGTTGGTTTCCGGGTTTGTTTAACAATAATTTTCTGCTTTGCGATCCGATCCAGTGCGTCGCGCATCCGAACTTCTTCCAATTGATAGGTCAAAACCTCCTGATAAGCCTGTTTGATAAGCAAATTATTATCTTCATACTTGCTCATCACCGTAAAAAGCAGCGAACTTGAAGCCTGTAACTGCCTCGTTTTCACATTCTTTCCAGGATAACCCTGAAACATTAATCCCGAAATAGCCGCAATATCCCTGAATTTTCGTTTCGCCATTTCCGTCGCATTCACGCTTTGATAAATGTCATCGACCAGATGTTTGGTAGAAAAAAGATCGACTTCATTCATAATCTTTTCAAAATCCACATATTGATCGCTTAGCAGTTCAAATCCATAATCATTCATCGCGACGGAAAAGGTGATCGGTGTCAACTTGCTGATCCGGTAAGCGAGAATGATCGACATGCCTTCATGCACCAAACGGCCTTCAAACGGAAAGATAAAAATATGATGGCCTTCCCGCGTTTCGCATTGCTCAATAAGGAGTTGATCCGTTTTTGGGATCATGGAACGGCTTGCCTGCAATTCCAGTAAAGGACGCAGTTTGGCCAGTTCGAGAGAATTATAGGGGTTTTCAATAGCATCGGCCAGGCGTTCGCGGATAAACGTGGATAGTTGTGAAGAAAGTGGCATCCTTCCGCCAGCCCATCGCACCAAAAAGCCCTTTTTTCCCTCAGCCTTTTTGACACTAACCGTCATTTCGTGAATCCGGACAAATTCGACGGTCATGCCCGCGAATGTAAAAACGTCGCCGGGCTTCATCCAGGTTACGAAGGATTCTTCAACAGTTCCAAGATATTTGCCCGACTGCAGTTTGACCTTAATGCCTGTTTCCGAAACAATTGTGCCCATACTCAACCGATGGCGCAATGCAACGCGGCGGCTCGTCACTTTGTAAAGCCCATCAACGCGCTCTACTTTTTTATATTCATCATACACCTGAAGCGACGAACTTCCTGTGGTAATGAATCCCAAAAGCCACTCCCATTCCTGCCTATTTAGATATTGGTAGCCATAGGCATCGCAAACTTCGTCGAACAATTGGGCTTCATCAAAACCTTCTCCAACCGCCAAAGTCATCATCCATTGTGCCAGCACATCAAATGCGTGCGCAACGGGCGGACGGTCTTCCAGCATGTTTTTTTCAACGCCTTCCCTGAGCGAAACGGCCTCAATGAGCTCCAATGCATTGGTTGGACAGAAATAAATTTTACTATCCACGCCAGGCCGGTGTCCACTCCTGCCCGCGCGCTGAATAAACCGGGCAATGCTTTTTGGACTGCTAACTTGTATAACCGTATCTACCGGCCTGAAATCCACACCCAAATCCAAACTTGCCGTGCAAATAACCAGCTTCAATCGTTCGTCATGCAACGCCTCCTCCACCCAGTCGCGAATTTCCCGATCCAGCGAAGCGTGATGCAAAGCCATAATGCCTGCAAATTCAGGATATTTATCAATGATCGTGCGATACCAAATCTCGGTTCCGGAGCGCGTATTGGTAAAAAGCAATGTTGTTTTGCTCTGATTAACGATTTCTACAACCTGATCCACCAACCGCGTCCCCATATAACCCGACCAGGGCAATGTCTCCACTTTCTCGGGAATAATGCTTTCTACCAGGATCTTTTTGTCTGTGTTAGCCTTGATAATCGCAGATTTTCCCACCGGAAACTTCATACCCAGCAAAACGTGTTTCGCTTCCTCTAAATTTCCGATGGTTGCCGAAATGCCCCAGGTTTGCAAATCGGGTTTCAGGCTTCTAAGCCTTGCCAGCGCCAATTCGGTTTGCGTTCCGCGCTTGCTTCCCATCAGTTCGTGCCACTCATCGACGACGACCGTATGCAGGTTTTTGAATGTTTCAGAACTGTTTTTTTGAGCAAAAAGAATGTGGAGACTTTCAGGCGTAATGATCAGTGCATCAGGCATTTGCTTTTTCTGATCGTTTCTGTCTTTGGTATTTGTGTCGCCCGTGCGAATACCAACCCGCCAAGTCAGGTTCATTTCAAGGGTGGCTGTTTCCATATTCCGGAACAAGTCTTTGGAAAGCGCACGCAAGGGCGTTATCCAGAGCACTTGCAGGCCTCGCTTGGGTTTAAGCTCTTTATTGCTGCGTTCATTAATATGGCGGATCAGGATCGGCACCCAAAGAGAATGTGTCTTTCCGCTTCCCGTAGGCGCATTTACCAACCCACTTTTACCCTCCATATAAGCCTCTGCCGCCTCTTTCTGAAAAGCCGCCCACTTCCATTTTTTGGATTTAAACCAATTTTCAGCAATCGTGTGTCCAGGAGATTTGGTCAAGTTTGTTTTTGGTAATGTGTTAGTCAAATCTAAATAATCAGTTTCAATGTGCCAATCTCACCTATACATCTCCAAAATCCCCTTCAAAGCCTCCAAAGTATCAGCCTCCTCAGCCTTTTTATCCTTCCGCCACCTCAATATTCTTGGAAATCTTACCGCGATCCCGGATTTGTGTCTTGAAGATTCATTGATCCCTTCGAAGCCAATTTCGAAAACCAGTTCAGGCTTCACTGTCCTGACGGGGCCGAATTTTTCGAGGACGTTCCTTTTGATGAAATAATCCACTTGACCAATTTCTACATCCGTTAAGCCGGAGTATGCTTTTGCAAATGGGACTAATTTTCCGTCCTCTCCCCAAACGGCAAATGTATAATCTGTAAAAAGCTCGGCACGTCTTCCCGAGCCTTTTTGAGCATATATGAGCACTGCGTCAACACTCAGCGGGTCGATTTTCCATTTCCACCAATCGCCTTTTTTACGGCCGACCTGATAGGTGCTTTCTTTCCTTTTGATCATGAAACCTTCCGCAATATTTTGCCGGGAAAGCGAATGTAACTCGCGTAACACAGCCCACTCTTTGAAATCAATAAGCGGGGAAAGATTAAATATATACTGATCAGGAGCCTTCTCGTGAATTAATTCCAACTCTGCGCGGCGCTGCTGCTGGGTTAAGCCTCTGATGTCAATGCCATTCGCTTCCAGAATGTCGTATGCAAGAAATGCAACCGGCGCTTCTTCGAGGACTTTTTTGGAGAGATTTTTCCTGCCAATTCTTGTTTGTAATACGTTGAAGGGCATGGGCTTATCGTCCATATAACTGACGATTTCGCCATCCAGCACCGTTCCGTTTGGCAGGACTTCGCTCAGGAAATGCAGCTCAGGGAATTTTTCAGTGGATAATTCTTCGCCGCGCGTCCAGATAAAGAGCTCATTGTTACGATATATAATCTGCGACCGTATTCCGTCCCATTTCCATTCTGCAAACCAATCCTCGGGATTGCCCAAGCCAGAAACATCGCCTTCGATCGGATAAGCCAGGAAAAACGGGTAAGGCCTGGAAGCGTTGTCATTTTCGCCTTTATCCAGAATCAATTGCTCAAAAGTCGTCCCGGACGGCTCCCATTGCCCCATTACCCGATGCGCAATCACATTGGAATCGGTTTCGGTGGCTTCGGCCAATGCGCGCACAACCAATGTTTGCGAAACGCCGATCCTGAAACTGCCCATTAGTAATTTATTGAAAACAAATGTCTCGTGTTGAGATAGTTGCATCCAGGCCTGCAAAATATGATCGTGCTTTTCCTCGTCCGTCATGCCGGGAAGCAGCCCCAGATAGTAGAACCATTCAGTAAGCGACTTGTCAGATCCTTCTGTTTTATTTCTTGGCAAAAGCAGTGAAATGGTTTCTCCCAAATCACCCACACTGTGATAACTTTCCTGAAAAAGCCACATGGGAATGCCTGCTTCCTCGGCCGCCCACTCTTTCACCATGGTCCTGTTCACTTTAAAGGATGGACGTCGACCAGTGAACAGTGTTAAAGCCCAAAGTTTATCCTCATCGGATGCCGTAAGGAAATATTGCTTCATGAACTCCACCTTCGCATTGGTTTTGTTGGTGCGGTCCAGGTTCATGAAAAGTTCTGCAAATTGTTTCATGCCCCTATATCCCCCGAAGGGGACTTTTTTGGTGATGGCTTTGTATCGATGACTTCGTCATCTAATGATTCTTTGTGTTGTTGATAAGCTTCGGTTCCGGCGCTGATGTCCTGGACTACTTCTTCTTCCTCGTTTTCGTCTTCATTGCCGTACATCGTGTGCACTTCTCCGGCTTCGATGCCGTTTTCATTGAGATATCTTGCATAAATGCTCGTATAACCGTGAGTTACGTACACTTTTTCGGCACCTGATTCTTTTACGGCTGTGTTTAAATCGGGCCAGTCAACGTGGTCGCTTAACACGAAACCCTGATCCACGGCTCGGCGATTTTTGGCTCCGCGTAGGGCCATCCAACCTGAGCAGTAACCCAATGAGTAAGGGGCGAATTTCTTGATCCAGGTGCTGCTATCAACGGATGGCGGCGCTAAGACCAGTGAACCGCGGAATAATTTTCGGTCGGTTTCTTTGGTTACCAATGTTAACTCAGGCAGGTCGAAACCCGCTTGTCTTAGCCTTTCATTTAATGTATAAATAGCGCCGTGGGCGTAGATTATTTTATCTTGCAGTTCAATATTTTTCAAGATCCGCTGCATTTTACCGAGGGAGTAACCCATGAGCACACTGGCTTTGTCTTCGCTTTTATTCTGCCGCCACCAGTTATCGATTTCACTCATCACTTCATGCTGCGGCTGCCATTTGTAAATGGGTAAACCAAAAGTTGACTCAGTTATAAACACATTGCATTTAACTGGTTCAAAGGGTGGTGCGAAATTGTCGACTTCCAATTTGTAGTCGCCGCTCGCAACCCAAACCTCACCCTTATACTCAACCCGAACCTGCGCTGAACCAATGATATGCCCGGCAGGATGCAAGGAAAATGTGACACCATTGATCACAAATTTCTCGTAGTATTCAACTGTTTGAAGTGAAATATCCTGGCCTAACCTCAGCCGCAAAATGGGCTCACTGTCTTTATGGGCCAGATAATGCTTGCTACCCCAGCGCGCGTGATCGCTATGTGCATGTGTGATGATTGCGCGATCCACGGGAATCCACGGATCAATGTGCGCATCCGCAACGGCGCAGTATATACTTTTCCCTGTGAATTGTAAAAGAGATTGTGCTGGCATGGCTTGGAAAATATTAAAAGTGTGCCAATTGACAAATTGGCACCGCTCATGTCTCCCCGAAAATTAATGCTATTTTTGAGTGACTTTTTTAGGAAGCTACGTCTAAATCAGGAATCATTAAACACTATAAATAATTATGACAAGGAAAAATCAAGGCCCTGCCCTTGCCCCTGCCGAAGAAGCCGCACGCTATTTAGAAAATGCCAAAACGATTTTGAGCGAAAAGGCAGGCAAAAAAGATGGATTGTATGCGGATGTCAAATATGTAAAAATGGCTTCCGGCACAGCATATTCCGCTGCATTACTAATTTTGGACGAATTCTTAAAACAGAAAGAAGGACTCAAATTTACCAAGCCTACAAGTATTGAAGATTATACCAATAGGGTAAGAAAATACGATAAGAAATTAATGAGACTGTTAGTTGAGGTTTATGACGAACTGCATATTGCTGGTTACTACCACGGGACATCATCTGCTAGAACAATACAGCTAGGCTTGGATAATGTCAGGCAAATGCTTACATACATTTAAACACAGTGCAGTAAACTTTTATTGAATGACCAACCAACGTTCCTTTAAAAACTCAACATTTCTTTTTTTATTCCTGTTTTCCTTTTTACACCTCTCAGGTTGTAATTCTGAGAAAAAGCAATCCAAAGAAGAGTCATCCAAGGTTGAGAAAAATACTTACGCTGACCAAACCAAAATCAACCACGCGAAAGGCTTTACAATAACATATCACAGTAATTATAAGATCGTAAGCATCCTAAGCCCGTTTGAAACCGGGACCGATACTTCAAAATACATTTTACTTGAAAGAGGAACTGCGCGCCCGACGGGTTTGGAAGAAGCGCAGGTGATTGAAATTCCTTTGAGAAGCATTGTTGCGACTTCTTCCATGCATGTTGCATTGCTTGAATTTTTGGATTCAGAAAGCATTATTATCGGGTTGAGTAATCCGCAATATATTTATTCTGCCAAAGTTCAGGCAATGATTAAAGCTGGAAAAGTTGTGAATATTGGCCGGGATCAGGGATTGAATGAGGAAAAGCTTCTGGAAATGCATCCGGATGTGGTGATGGCCATGGGCGGCCCGGGCGCCAAAGTCGATCATTATCGCATTTTAGCACAAGCCGGAATTCCCGTTTTGATCAACTCAGAATGGATTGAAAAAACGCCATTAGCGCGTGCTGAGTGGGTTAAGCTTGTTGCAGCATTGTTAAATAAGGAAAAAGAGGTGAATGAAAAGTTTGCAAAAATCGAGGCGGAATATGCCCGGCTAGCTGAGCTTGTGAAAGAAGTGAAGGAGAAACCGTCGATCATTTCTGGCCTTAACACCAAGGACGCATGGTTTTTGCCGAATGGCGACAGTTATATGTCCCAGTTTTTCCGGGATGCAGGTGGGGATTATCATTGGAGCAAAACAAAGGCGGCTGGCAGCTTGCCTTTGAATTTCGAGTCGGTTTATCCCATTGCATTGGAAGCCGATGCCTGGTTGAATGTCGGGTTTGACAAAAGTGATACGAAAGCGAATATTCTTGCCCAGGATTCGCGTTACAGCGATTTTAAGGCCTATAAGTCGGGGCGAATGTATAGTTATTGTGGCCGTGTAAATGATCAGGGCGCGAATGATTTTTTTGAATCGGGGACCGTAAATCCGCATATTGTACTTTCGGATCTCATTAAAATATTGCATCCGGAATTGTTGCCAGAGCATCATTTGGTTTATTACAAACAGCTCAAATAATGGCAGAAATCCTCCAAAAAAACTCTTCGCTTAAATCTTCCAAAGCCGCGCACCGACTCATGTTTGCAGGACTGATCATATTAGCGATCGTGTTCTTTATTTTGGACGTTATGCTCGGCTCAGTCCAAATTCCGTTCAGAGAAGTTGTCAAAATCATTTTTTTTCAAGAATCAGCAAACACCGCCTGGTTATTTATTATTGAAAAAATACGCATTCCCAAAGCGATAACAGCCATCCTGGTTGGCTGTGGACTCTCTGTCAGCGGGTTACAAATGCAGACCTTATTCCGAAACCCATTAGCCGGGCCGTCCGAACTGGGCATTACCGCCGGAGCCGGACTGGGTGTGGCGGCCGTTATGCTCGCCGGAGGAAGTAGCGCCAGCCTGTATGCGATCAGCAAGCTCGGCGTTTCGGGTAGCTGGCTGATCATTGTGATGGCTTCGCTGGGGTCTGCACTGGTTTTATCACTCATTTTGTTGATAGCGGGCAGGATCAGGGACAATGTGATTTTGCTGATTGTGGGCGTGATGATTGGAACCATAACTCTTTCAATTGTCAGCATTTGGCAATATTTCAGTCAGCCAGAACAATTGCAGGAATACATTATGTGGACTTTCGGTTCGCTGGGCGGCGTTACCCAGTATCATCTTTATGCGCTGACCGGCGTTGTCGCATTTGGCCTCCTGCTGGCATTTATTTCTTCCAAAGCGCTGAATGCACTTTTGTTGGGCGAAAATTACGCAAGAAGCATGGGGCTCACCATTGGGAAAACGAGGCTGATCATCATGCTCAGTACGAGCCTGTTAACGGGCAGCATTACGGCCTTTTGCGGGCCCATCGGATTTGTAGGCATCGCTATTCCACATATTGCCCGTTCACTATTTGGCACGTCCGATCACCGCGTACTGATTCCGGGCTGTTGTTTAACGGGCATGGTTCTCTTGCTTTTGTGTGACATTATTGCACAGCTGCCCGGCATGCAAACCGTCATTCCAGTTAATGTTGTGACTTCGTTACTGGGTGCGCCGGTGGTTATCTGGATCATTATCAGCCGTAATAACCTTCGTTCTTCTTTCTCATGAGTGATTTAAAGCCATTTCTGGAAACAAAGGATCTTGCTATTGGATATAAAACCAAAAGAACGGAGCGGATTATCTCGAAAACCCTGAATCTCACGCTGAAACCCGGGCAGCTGGTTTGTTTGCTAGGCTCCAACGGTTCGGGAAAATCAACATTAATGCGCACAATTGCTGGTTTGCAACCTGCTTTGGAAGGCGTTGTCTACATTGGTCAGCAGCCACTCGCTGGCTTGAAATCTGCCGAGCTCGCGCAAAAACTCAGTCTGGTTTTGACAGAACGCGTTGAAGCCGGGAACCTTACCGCACTGGAAGTCATCACATTAGGCCGTACACCCTACACAGGTTGGCTCGGCGCACTAAGCAAAATTGATCACGATAAGATCAATGAAGCCATCTGGCTGGCTAATGTTGAAGATTTGATTAACAGAAAAATCCATCAGCTCAGCGACGGCGAGCGACAAAAAGTAATGCTGGCCCGCGCGCTCGCACAAGATACAGAGCTCATTCTGCTCGACGAACCAACTGCCCATTTGGATCTGCCTAACCGCGTGGAAATGATGCGGTTGCTGCACACATTGGCGCGGCAAACCGAAAAAGCTATTTTACTGAGCACACACGAGCTCGATCTCGCGCTGCAAGCAGCTGATATACTGTGGCTTATGAAGCAAGACGGAGCACTGGCCACGGGCGTTCCGGAAGATCTTGTTCTGAACGGTGCGTTTGAATCTGCATTTGCCAAAAGTGGTTTTTTCTTTAATAAATCCAGCGGCACGTTCAACATTTATCAGGATGTATGCACGCATTCCATAAGTCTTTCCGGTGATGCGATATTGACATTTTGGACGGGAAGAGCATTGCAGCGGGAAGGTTTCGGCATTACGGATGATGTTCATGCAATGTTCAAGGTGCATTGCGATCGCGAGGGTGAAACTGCGGTTTGGCAAATAAAATCCCCTTTGCATGGATCGAAATATTTCAACATTGCAGACCTGGTTCTGGGAATAAAATCTCACAGCAAATAATCTATGTGCCCGCTGGTGGCAAAATTTGAATATTGTTTAATCGAATTAGTTAGTTTTGACCTTCGAAACTAGCCAAAGCAGTTCACCCCTTCACATGATCTTTCTAATTCCGCTGGCAATCTGGCTGGGCACAGCCAATTGCTTCCTGGCATTTTATAACGGAAGCCCGCAAGCATTCCGTCGCTCTCTATTGACTGCCGCGATTGGCATATTCTTCTTTATTGCAGCATCGACCGAAATGCTTAGTCCCGCAAATTTCGTGAATGCAACCTCTGTAAAAACGGCCTGGACAATCCTGAACATTGCCCTTATGCTGCTTTTCAGGCGATTAAGCAAAAGGGAAAATATTTCAATGCCCGACATTTTAAAGGGCTGGTTATCGTCCGGACGGGCCTTTTTTCGTGAAACCGGTAGCCTTACCAATGTCGTTTTGTTTTCCATTTCTGCGCTCACTTTTATTGTTGCGGTAGTTGCTACGCCCAACAATATGGATTCGATGGCCTATCATTTGAGCAGGCTCGGATATTGGATCCAGAATGGCAATGTGAATCATTATGCGTCTCATATCGAGCGGTCCATCTCATTCAGCCCATTTTCGGAATATGTGCATTTACATTCATTTTTGTTGTCGAATAGTGAACGTGCGTTTCAATTATTGCAATGGGGTTGTATGGTTGGCCTGCTCATGTACATTTCATTACTCGTCGAAATGCTCTCCAGTAGCCGCTCTGCCATGCGGGTGGCACTTTGTTTTGGTGTTACGCTGCCTATTGTTGTCCTGGAATCAATGACGACGCAGAATGACATTGTGGTGGCATTTTTCATCGTCGCCTGCGCTTTTCATACTTTCGATTATGTGCGTCAAACCAATAAAATTTCGCTTATTCTCCTGGTTTCCGCGGCGGCACTAGGCATGATGACGAAGGGCACATTTGTATTTTATGTCCTTCCTTTTGCCGCATATATTTTCTTTTTCATGATTGCCAAACCGCTTCAATGGAAGCCATTGGCTTTTTTGATAGGTGGTGCCGTTGCGATCATGCTGCTGCTCAACGGGCCGTTCTGGTACAGGACTTACCAGATCTACGAAACGCCAATCGGGAGAATGAGTAATGGTAACAAAAATGATGTTTCAAATCCTGCCAATTTGCTTTCCTCCACAACCAAGCACGTTTTTCTTCATTTAGGATTTGTTTCGCCGGGCGATCGATATAACAAGTTCATGTTGAACAAGTTGGACCGATTTCACGAAGTTATAGGCATTCCGCTTAATGCGCCGGGAACCGGGATGATATTTAAGATGAACAAGTTGAATTTTAATGAAGATTTCGCCCATAACTTTCTGGCTATGTGGCTCGTCATCTTTTCTTTACCTCTTTTATTTTTTACTAAATTATCCAAAACCGCACGCTGGTATGCTGCGTTTTCATTTGTGAGTTTTCTGCTCTTTTGCTTTTTTATCGGCTATCAGATTTACGGCTCGAGACTTCACATTCCTTTCTTCCTCCTCATTGCGCCCATCATCGGGATCGTTTACGGCTCGCTTAAAATCCGCGCGGTCCCCGTGCTTCTATGCTTGATACTGTGGATTTTCGCGCTGCCATTTGCGGTTTTGAGCACAAGCCATCCGCTGCTTTCTACGAAATGGTTTTTTGAAGAGATTTTCCCAAAGGTTAATACGGCATTTAACCTGAATATCAACATTGGTAAGGCCAATATGAACCTGAAACAGCCCAGCATTTTATTTTCCAAACCTGAAAAAGTCGTTTGGGGAGATTATACGGATCAGGCAGAGAAAATGCGCTTTTACGTAGACTCGATCGGAGCTAAAAATATCGGCTTCGACTTTCTGGAATCCAGCCTCGATTATGCTTACCAATATATCCTGAGAGCACCAGACCGGCACTTTGAGCACATAAAAGTGCGCAACCCTTCACACATCCTGGAAAACAAAACTTTCCGGCCCGACTGCATTATTGCCGAACATTTCGAAGGAAACCACATGACCTATCATGGCCGCACTTATGTTAAAAAATGGAGCGTTACCGGCACTTTTATATATATGCCGGTGAACTAGTTGCTGCTCTATTTTATTATCAATACAAACATTAACATTCCAACATGGCTTCTCTGGACATTGTTCAAGCATATTATACAAGCTTCAATCAAAAAAATTGGGAGGGCATGCTCGCCTTGGTGCACCCCGAAGTAAGGCACGAACCCAACCAGGGCGACGTGCGCATTGGCATTGAAAAATTCACCGAGTTTCTGCGCACAATGGATGAGTCCTACGAAGAAACGCTAACCGATATGGTCTTTTTCACAACACCGGACGACTCGCGGATTGCGGTGGAATTCATTGTCAGGGGAATTTATAAAAAAGGTGAAGAAGGCTTTCCGGAGGCTTACGGGCAATCTTACAAGGTTCCGGCAGCTGCATTTTTGGAATTAAAAAACGAAAAAATTTGCCGGGTTACCACTTATTACAACCTGCCGCTTTGGATACAACTGGTTTCCAAGCCCACAAATGTCTGATCAACTTACATTTGCAGCTTATAAGGGCGTTGAAATAGCGGCCGTTGTGGAGGCATTGGGCGCATTGCGGATCGCAGTTTTCCACGATTATCCTTATTTATATGAGGGTTCGCTCGACTACGAAAAGGATTATCTGCAAATTTATGTCCAGTCCGAACGCGCGTTTTTATTCTCCGTATTTGATGGAAGTAAAATGGTGGGTGCAACAACTTGCATTCCATTAACGGACGAAGCTGCGGAAGTTCGCAAGCCATTCGAAGACGCGGGCTTTGATATAAGCACCATTTTTTACTTTGGTGAAAGCATTTTGTTGCCCGAATATCGCGGATCTGGCCTCGGGCACCGATTTTTCGATGAACGTGAAGCACACGCCAGGAGCTTTGGAAACTTCGAGCTGAGTTGTTTCTGCTCCGTTGAAAGAGGCGATAATCATCCCGCAAAACCAGCAGATTACCGTCCTAATGATGCCTTTTGGCTCAAACGCGGTTACGTTAAGGAACCTGCCCTGCAAAGCATTATGGAATGGCCCGACATTGGCGAAACGTCTTCCTCGGCCAAAAACATGACTTTTTGGATCAAACCACTTAACAGCTAGTTGCTTATGTTTGTTACAATCGCTTCCGCTCAATATCCCATTACCGAACATGCAGATTTTGCTGCCTGGCAAAAGCACATTGAAAACTGGGTGAGCGATGCCGCGGCGAAAGGCGCTGAACTCTTGCTTTTCCCTGAATATGGGGCAATGGAGCTGGTAAGCATCTTATCTCCTGATATTAAAAGTGATATCCTGCTCCAAGTTGCGGCTATGGACAATTTTAAGGAGTCATTTTGCGATGTTTTTGCGGAACTTGCCGTGCAACACAACGTTATTATTGTCGCGCCCAGCCTGCCCGTTATTGAAGATGGCCAACATTTAAACCGGGTTTTTGTTTTTTCCAAAAAAGGCCTTGCAGGATATCAGGACAAGTTTTTCATGACACGCTTCGAAAATGAAGATTGGGGAATTCAGAGCGCGCCAAAAGTATTAACCGTTTTTGAAGCATCCTGGGGGAAATTTGGCATTCAGATCTGTTATGACGTGGAATTTGCATTGGGATCGCAATCACTTTGCAATGCTGGCGCCTCATTAATTCTGGCCCCAAGCTGTACAGAAACAATTCGTGGCGCTACACGCGTGCATGTGGGCGCACGGGCGCGGGCATTGGAAAATCAGGTTTATGTGACTGTTTCTCAAACTGTTGGCAATGCAGAATGGTCACCAGCGGTGGACATTAACTACGGGTATGCGGCCTTTTACTCAACTCCCGACAAGGACTTACCGGAAGAAGGCATTATCGCAATTAAATCACCTCAACAGGAAGGCTGGCTGATTCAGGAGTTGGATTTCACTAAAATTGGGGAAGTAAGGCGCGATGGGCACGTTTTCAATTTCAGTGACCAACGAAAGGTCAGCATGGAATGGTCTGGTGAGAAGTTAAGCATTCAACATACATTGGTTTAGAATTACGGTGACACTTCCCCGAAAATCCAAGAACAAAATAGCACAGAACAACGATTGCAATATTGGAATAAAATATAACTATTCCTATTCGACATTTGTTATTATGGGTTACTTAAAATTAGTTTCTAAAATAAGTAACTCAACTTTGGATGAATCACCCGGAATGACGAACTTTAAGAGCGATTTCTACTCTCAAAATACTTATAATCAATCGAATACATTTATATTGACTTCTAATCCCGACACTATTTCTACAAGATTATAAATAGATAAAATTGGATTATAGATATAGTTTGAAAAAGTAAACTTTTCTTTTACAATCCTATAAAACAAGTTTAAAAGCGCCGGAGGATTTAATTTTTTTAAGATGAATGATGGTATATTAATTTATCATTTACACTTAAAAAACGTTCCTCATCGTGAAAACTTTCTACCCTATCCTATGGATGATCGTGGTCGGTCTGTCCATCAGTTTGCGCTCCCAGGCACAATGCACAATCCTCGATCCGACAGTTGAATTAATCAGTGTTTCGGACTCGGACCCAAATTGCACTGTACATGTAACCGTCTCATTTACAATTGATAGAAACAAGGGAAACAAGTATACCTATGTACATTTGTGGACTGCAGCCGACTATCCAGCTCTTGAATACAAAAAAGCGCCGGACGGCGACGACCTGGTTGATGCACTGGGAACGATAGCCATCAATACGGACGGCACAGCTTCTCTGCTTCCCAATTACGGCCCGGACGAGGAAAACGTCACGCCGCTTTTCGCCGGTTTATTCATTGTGGAGGAAGATCTTGGCGGGAAATTAGCGAAGATTACGATCAGCAACATTCAACTCATTGTCCCGGGAGCCTGCGGGGACCTTCCAAAATTGAAAAGCGACATCTGGTCAACACAGGCCGAAGCCGACAAACATCCTCCTGTCCACTGTGTTGCAACCTGCGTGCCACTGACGATCAAAGATCCTGCAATCACTGGCGAAATTAATTGCAATGAGCCGAACGGGCCTAGAACCTATGATCTCAGCATTACTACGGCCAACCCAACCGCATTTGAGGTTACGTACAAACTCTATCTTGATGACGGCGTGTTAACCAGCGGCCACACGACTTTTGGTCCGGGCGACGAATTTATTTCCGAAAGCACAATTACGCTATCCTCATCGCTTCCAATCACCAAAATGGACGTTGCTTATCCCTATGATCCCATGGAAAGCAAAAGATCCATCTGGGTGGTGCTCACCTCGCCCACATTGTCTGACCCTATTGTATTTGAAATCATTAATAATTGCTCGGTAACCATGCCTGTGAAACTGGCCAAATTCAAAGGTGACCTGCTGGACAATGCTGTAGCGCTTTCGTGGATCACGACGGAAGAGTTGGAAAGCAGTTATTTTCAGGTTGAACGCAGCGGCGATGCGGTGGAATTTGTTAACCTGGGCCGCATCCAGTCAAAAGGAACCACTGATGTTACGCAGCATTATGGCTTTCGGGATGAGGCTCCATTGCAGGGAAATAACTATTACCGTCTGAAAATGGTCGATCTGGATGGAAGTATGGAACATTCCACCATCGTCGTGGTTGCCAACCATGGCAATAGCATCGCCTTTGAGCTTCTGGGCAATCCCGTTATTAACCGTGAAGTGCGGTTTATTTTGAAAAATGAAAATTCGGAGAACATCATGCTGCATGACATTCGGGGCAGGAAAGTTGCATTTTCACTGTCAAAAACAGGAAATACATTTATCCTTAAACCGCAGGGCAGCATTTCAAGCGGGCTATACCTGCTTCATCTCCGTAACAATCCACGGCAAACAAAAAAAGTGTTGATCCCTTAAAAGGTTTTACACGATACATACCAAGCGCCGGATGTTGATCGTCCGGTGCTTTGTTTAATGTAATTCAAATCATTTTTTCAAAACCCGGTTAACTTCCTCCACCGAAACCCTGTCCGGCATATTCCCGAATTGCTGCCTTACATAAGTCAGCAGCTGCGCCATTTCCTCCGGCGTAATGAAATCGTGTTTAGGCATCAGATCATTATAAGGCTTCCCTAACACTTCTATTGGGCCTTCCAAACCATTGGCTACGGCCTGAATGAGCTTCCTTTTATCCTCCGTAACCCATTCCGAATTTACCAGTGGTGGAAAGCGGCTGCCATCGCCTAGGCCGTTGGATTGGTGACAAGGCGTGCAATAAGTGCTGTAAATTTTTTCTCCGGCCAGTTTTGTATCCTTATCCAGATTGTCCTTCACCACATCCGGCGTCCTGATATTTCCCAGCAACTTGTGCTTTTCCATGGCAGCCAGTTGCGATGCCCCAAATGATTGCTTATTGCCCTTGAACATCACCCGCCAGATCTTTCCTTTCTTCGAATCTGAAATGTAAAGGGAACCGTCCGGTCCTTGTGCCAGCCCCATAGGCCGTGCTTTGGCGTCGCTCACATTAATAATCGGATCCATGCCTGCGAAACCATCCGCAAAAACTTCCCATTTCTCCGAGAATTTACCATTCACCCAAGGCACGAAGCAAACGAAATAACCAGCCTGCGGATAGGGCGCGCGGTTTGTGGAGCCGTGGAAAGCGATAAATGCACCGTTTTTATAGCGTTCGGGAAATTGGTTTCCGGTATAAAACAGCATGTCGTTGGGTGCCCAATGTCCGGGAAAACCAATGATCGGATTTTGGTATTTGGCCCCTTCTGCTTCTTTTTTTCCATCGCCGCCGTATTCCGGGTTCAAAATTTTCTTACCCTTCATTTGGTCAAAGTAATAGTAAGGCCAGCCCAGATTGGTTCCTTGTGTGACTT
The DNA here is from genome assembly GCF_023822005.2 of Dyadobacter fanqingshengii. Lineage (GTDB taxonomy): Bacteria > Bacteroidota > Bacteroidia > Cytophagales > Spirosomataceae > Dyadobacter > Dyadobacter fanqingshengii. Next base: position 5,247,901 of record NZ_CP098806.1, on the reverse strand, counting down.
TTACAAATTCCTCGGCTGGTAAGACGGCACTTTGCCACGAGGAATAAATGTCAGGGAACAGCCGCCGCAAATTATCGCGGCCATGCACCACTGCATACAGGTTCTGTTCTGCATAATTCCAGCGCATTCCCAGGATGCTCCGCAAACCAGTCGCAAAAAGGCTGCCGTCCGCCTGTGTTTGATTGAGCTTATCTGCACTGAATTTCCATATTCCACCATGTTTTTCAAGATCCGGGCAAGGATTTAAACCACTCCTTCCCGGCTTGCCGCCCGGTAAGTTGAGCATATCCTGGCAAGCATCCGAAGGCGCACCGAACGGGACATACATGTTGCCTTTGTCATCGAAAGCCATGGGTTTGGTAATGTGCCAGTGCGTGCCGTGCTCGTGATCATCTTTTAAAATAACCTCCACGGTGCTGTCAGGCAAAAGCTGGCCGGGGATCAGTTTGCTGCGGTAAACAAACAATGAAGAACTGAAATACAAATATCCGTTGCGGATCGTAATGCCGTTAGCGAGGCTGCTTTGGTCGGGATAGTTGCCAAAATTCTTGATTATGTCGGCTTTCCCGTCGCGATTTGTGTCCCTGAGCGCCACGGTCCCGCCCTGCTGACCTTTTCCAAAATAGCGCAGCTTTATATATATGTCGCCATTCTCATTTACCACGATATGCCGTGCAAGTCCGGTGCTATCGGCAACAACAAGCGTTTCGAAACCTTCCGGCGTTGCCAGACCGCCATTGTCCGGGTCGCCTTTGGGAAGCAGATCCTGTTTTTGTGCGCCTGAGAAAAGCATTACTATGAGGCCGAAGCAAAGATAGCGCTGCGTAAGCCTCCATTTTTGTTTATAAAAAAAGGATCTCATCATGATTAAAAATCTACTTTTTTAGCGCCCAAACCATTTAAATCCCACACAATTTTTCCGTCCCTCACTGTCATCTCCATTTCCAGCTTTTTGGAACCTGATATCGTTTTTCCCCCTGAATCGGTAAAGCCGAATGTGCCTTCGCTTACTTTGAAAATGGCCAGATCGGCCACATTGCCTGCTTTCAGATTTCCCAATTCCTCATGTTTAATAGCCATAGCAGCATTCCAGGTGGCGATTTGCACCACATCATTAAGCGATAGACCCAACGCCATGAATTTGGACATCACATTCGTCATATCCTTCATGGCCGAATTCATGCTGAAACGGTGCAGATCGGTTCCAAACGAATTGGGTGCAAATCCCTGCTTCACCGCAGGTGCAGCCTGATCAAACCAAAAGCCCGCGCCGCCATGTCCTAAATCAAACAAAATGCCCCGTTTCTTTGCTTCCAGGACAAATGGGCGCACCTTTCCATCTTCGCCAATGATGGGCATCCGCTCTTTAATGTTTTCATAAGTATGCGTGATCATATCGCCCGCGCTGAGTTTAGCAAGCTGATCCTGCAAGGAATATTGAGGCAAGTGACATTCCACAAAAAGTGGCTTTTCGACCTGTCTCGCCAATTTTATTGCATTGTCATAAGGGGTCCAGTCCGTTCCGTTATAATGTCCTATCTTCACGCCGACGATCGTTTCAGCATGTTGGTTGATGATGCTTAAAGCGGAATCCGGGACCATATCGGCGATATTTTGCTCATGTTCCGCACCCGTCATGCCGTCTCCTGAAATGTTGATGAAAGCCAAAATCCTTGTTTTAGACTGATCAATCACCTGTTTTTTAAACAAAGGAAAACTACGCCAGCCGGAAGTTCCTGCGTCAACAACCGTGGTTACACCGGAACGAAACGTAAAATCATCGGGAGAAACGCTGTTTACGCCGTCGGCAAAAAGTCCGGCATTGGGGCCCACAAAAACGTGCGTGTGCATATCAATAAAACCAGGCGTCACATACAACCCTTTCGCCTCAATTATTTTTTCAGCAGGCTCATTGATTTTGACCGCAACCTTTGCGATAATGCCTTTATTAACAGCAATGTCCATTATTTTATCAATGCCATTCGCAGGATCAATAACATGGCCGCCTTTAATGAGCAGATCATATTTCTGACCAAAAACATTGCCGCCGAAAACAAGCAGAATCAGCAGGCAAAAATGAATTTTGCAGGCATTTATCATGCTATCAATGTTCGTTGAATACATTGCCATTATTATTTAGCCGTCATTTCCGACTCCCAACCCGCAGCGCTGATCCCGTTCAGGTCCCAAACAATTTTCCCGGCACGAATGGTGAGCTCCGCTTCCAGTTTCTTATCGCCTTTCAGTTTCAGTTTTCGCGTGTCTAAAAAACCAAAATCGCCCTTTTTCAAATTAAAAACTGCGATATCAGCCTCAGAACCTACTGATAATGTTCCAAGATCCGGTCGCTTGATCACTTGTGCGGGGTTCCATGTAGCGCGCAGGATGGCATCCGGGAGCGTCATGCCCATGTTGAGAAATTTGGAAATTACATTGTCCAGGCCTTTCATGCCGCCGTTCATGCTATCGGTATGCAAGTCTGTGCTGATCACGTTGGGTTTAAATCCTTGCTGCATGGCCGGAATTGCCTGCCGCCACGCGAATGCGCCGCCGCCGTGACCCACATCGAAAATCAAGCCGTTTTTCTGTGCTTCGAAAACAAATGGTTTTACTTTCCCATTTTCATCCACAACCGTTTCCCGGTTTGCAGGCCCATGCGAATACGTGTGCGTAAAAATGTCGCCCGGACGAAGATATTCTTTGAATAATTTTTCAATAGACAAGGGCGGCTGATGTTCACCAAAATCAACCATAACCGGCACATTAGCCAGCTTTCCAGCCTCAACCGCGGCTTTTACCTGCGCATAGTCGCCCCAGAAATGCGCGGCTTTTACACCGACGATAATCTTGGGAAAAAGCCTTTGGATCATATTGGCGACCATCACCGGGTTCATATCCGAAAGATCCTGCTCTTCGTAACGGCTCGCCATGCCTGTGCCTACAATGTTGAGCAATGCCAAAACGCGTGTTTGCGCCTTGTCGATCGTCTGTGCTTTAAATGTCCGGAAGTTGCGCCAACCCGATGATCCTGCATCCACGACTGTGGTGATTCCGGCCCGAAAAGTGAAGCCGTCGGGTGGAAGACTGGTGGATGCGTTGGCAATGTAGGCGTCGGGCACCGTGCCTGCGAAAACGTGCGCATGCATATCAATAAGGCCGGGTGTGACGTAATAGCCTTTCACGTCTACCGTCTTTTTGGCTTCGGATGCAGCAATGTTGCTGGCTACCCGGACGATCTTTCCACCGGCGATGGCGACGTCCATCACTGCGTCAATGTTGTTTTTGGGATCAATGACATGCCCGCCTTTCAGCAGGAGTTCAATATCCTGGGCATTGGAAAAATAAGGAGAAAATAAAAACAGCAGGGAACACAGAAATCCAGCAACGCGTCCGGCGTTCTTTGCATGCGTGCAAGCCAACATTTGTCAAGAGTTTAGATCTGAATTGTATTCATATACAAGTCAGTAAGGGCAAAAAGTTACTTAGCAATTTAATGCTTCATAAGTGGATGGCTCGCAGTCGATGAGCCGGGCACCACGCCAGTATACGTGGTTCTGATCGAGGCTGTAATACTGATTGATCACCTGAAAACTTTCCGGATCGGCACCTTCCATTATTTTGAAAGAAGCAGGCCCCATTAAGTAAACATGATCGGCGTCTCTGGAATAACCATGCCGCAGAGGCTCGAAGGATCGCACATCCGGCTCTTTAACCCGGATACCATTAACAAAAATGCTATGCCGGTCTTTGAAATATGTAAGGCCGTCAACCTTGGCAAGTAATTGAAAGTGAGGAGCATCATAAGAAATAACCCGATCAGCATAGTAGATACATTTGCTGTCTTTTGACAAATGCCTGTCTATTTTAACAAAGTGATCGGGATCGTTTGAAACGATTTTATAAGCTGTGTAAATGTGATTGCAATCTTTGCCCCAGGCATAGCCAAGCACAACAAATGAAGATGGATCAGCGCCTGGAATGGTCTTGCCTTTATAATAAACAAACTTTTCATCGATCGCGTATTGCCTGATTGACGGCAGCTTGGAAAAATTGTTTTGCAATGTTTGAAATGATCTGACATCAGCACCTGCAACCAGATCAAATGTGGGGCTTGCCAGGCTTCCGCAGTAGTACACCTTATTCTTTCTGACGTAGTATCCCGGTTCCCTGGAAAGTGCATTCTTAAATTTTGTGTTGTTGGTGATGCGGGAAGCCAGGGCACTAATGTTGATCATGACGAACGTTGATTAGGATAGTTTCATTATTTTTCACGGCTAATTGCCTTACTTTCAGTATTAAAGTTGGCTTTCCAAGGTTACAAAGTCAAAACCAAAGAGGGAACGGTCGATCTGGGCTATTTAACGGCAAACGTTAAGTATACCAACCATCGTTAATCAACCACTTCACAACGTTTCGATCTTCTTTTAATGAAATAATCCATTTAAGCATGCGTCAGAGATTTGCGTTCTTATTTGCTTTCTGGTTGATCCCCGCAATGCTTTTTGGGCAGACAATCTTTCAAAATATCAAATGGCAGGATGGCCTGAGCGCAAAACAGGTGCGCTGCCTTTACAAAGACGATACGGGGTTTTTGTGGATCGGGACAAACAATGGCCTTAACCGTTACGATGGGGCGGTTGTAAAACAATATAAGCATGGTACAAAACAGAAAAACCTCCTGATCAATGCCATTCAGCCACTAGGCAAAGGAGATACATTGGTTTTGGGATTGTTGAACGGCATTATGCTGTTCAATGCCAGCTCGGGTTCTTTTTTAAAGGACAGCCGGTTTTCTGCATTGGAAAAAGAGACGGTCATTACCATCAAAACGGATCATGTAGGTCGGCTTTGGATTGGCACTTCCAACCGGATTTACATTTATGAGAAGGGAAAGGTGCGCCCGCTTTCTGCCATTGTCCCGGCGGCTGCCAGTATATTCAGCCAATCCGATTATTTCCTATCGGGAATGGTTTGGGACACGACGCGAAACGGATTCTGGATTGTTGGAAGCAAGCCGTTTTTTATCGACACCAGGAAAAAGGCAATCTACCATAAGGACAACAATGTGCTCCGTTCGCCCATTTTTGAGCAGAAATATGTAAATGCGCTCGCTGTGGATAGCAAAGGCGATGTTTGGTATGGATGCGATGATAACCTGACGCTCAATTACTGGAATGCCAAAACGGGTTCAGTGCAAAGCTTTTACGAACTCGATGGCAAGAAGATCAGCGACGGAATTAATCTTTTATTCATTGATCATAAAGACAGGCTGTGGATCTCGACCTGGCTGTTTGCGGCATTTATTAAGGAGCGCGGGCAGAAAATCAAGAAAATTGAGTATGATCAGAATTTGTCCTATTGTATCGGATATGGGCATTTTAGAGATGCTATTACGGATAAAGAGGGGAATGTGTGGCTAGGGACGATCAATGGCGTTAGTAAAAGCCAGTCGCAATATCCGTTGCAGGCGATATATCAGCTGCCTAATTTCAAATTTTTCCTTGAAACCGGCTTCGCGCATGCGAATTCCATTACGGTGGATAAAAATCTGGTAATGGCCTGTAAAGAGGACGGAATCGTAGCATATCACACGGACAACCGCACTTACCAGCGCTACATCGTGACAGAGGAGGATTTGCGCAGAAACCGGTTCGTGATGTGCACAAAGGCCAAAGACGCATGGTGGTTTGTGGGAAATGACGGCGTTCATGTTTTGCGAAACGGGAGCGACAAGCTGGTAAGATTTGAAGACATCAAGAAGGACACACCCAACCGTTACGCAAATTTTGCTTTCACCGACCATAAGGGCAATGTCTGGTTTCAGATCCTGGAAGACGCCATTTACCGGCACGATCCGGTAACTAAGAAAACGACGCGCTATGACGGCACTGACAGCCGTTTTGGGTTATTTGCATTTAAGAGTTGCCCGAGTTCCATACAATTGAGTAATAAGGATATTCTGTTTTCATTGCCCGGAAGTGGCTTACTGCGTTTTGATTACCAAAAAGAACATTTCTCGATCTTACCGAATAAAGAGTTTGCCGACGTGCAGGTTTTGAAGCTGGCAGAGGATAAAAAAGGCGATATATGGGCTGCCGTGAGTGGTAAAGGTTTGGTTAAAATAAATCGAAACGGAACCCCGCTGGATAGCATAGACAGCAGGACCGGCCTGTTTTACGATTATCTGTCCAGCATTGCCATCGATTCGCGGGGCGCGGTTTGGGGAGCGAGCAGAGAAGGGCTTATGTTTTTTAATCCGGATACGCGGGCAGTCACAAAAGTGGAAATTGACCTTGGCAAAACATTGCAGGATTATTACAACAACCTGACATTCGCGAATGGTAAAATATATGCTGTCATGCTGGACCATATTTTGTTAATCGACCCTTTCAGTTTCGCTGGTATGCCGGTTAAGCAGCCGCCATTTATTACTTCAATAAAGGTTTTTGGCCAGGAAAAGCTTGGATTTGAGAAGGAAGGGGTTTTGGAACTTGCACCTAATGAAGACTTTATCACTTTTCAATATGCATCGTTAAGCCATCGCGACATTCCGGCATTGCAATATAGTTACCAACTGGAAAGCGTTGATGAAAATTGGGTGAATGCAGGCCGGGCGATCACGGCCACATATACGAATCTCATGCCCGGAAAATACCTTTTTAAAGTGCGGAGTACGGATGAATTCGGGAGGTGGATGACTAAAATCCAGAAGTTGCAGGTGATCGTGAGGCCAAACTGGTGGCAAACCTGGTGGTTCAGGTTACTATGCCTGATCCTGGCGGGGGTTGCGGTGTATTTTACTTACCAGGCTTACAGACAACGCAAGCAGCAAAACGCGCAGAGCGAGCATAAGGAACTAATGTTGCTGAAAATAAGCAAGATGCTTGCAGAAAGTCAGCTTATGGCATTACGGGCGCAGATGAACCCGCATTTTATCTTTAACTGCCTTAATAGTATTCAGGAATGCATTGTTACAGGCAAATATGCGCAGGCGAGCACATATCTGAACAAGTTTTCCAAACTTTTCAGGATGGTCCTGCGGAACTCCGGCAAAGACCTGATTTCGGTGTCCCAGGAGCGTCAGGTCCTGGAACTTTACCTGGAACTGGAATTGATGCGTTTCGAGGAAAGTTTTACCTACGAAATCATCGTTGACCCTGCGCTGGAAGACGACAATGTTGCTTTGCCTTCCATGCTTCTGCAACCTTATGTGGAAAATGCACTTTGGCATGGGTTGCTGCATAAGGACGGCGAACGCAAGCTGCTCATTGAATTCAGGCTGGTTAACGAGGATATTTTCCTGTGCAGGATCCAGGATAATGGTATCGGAATAAAAAAATCATTTGAATTAAAGGCCGAAAGTGTCAAGTATAAACAGCACGAATCACAAGGATTAAGCATAACAAAAGACCGCATCGACCTGCTCAATAAACAAGGAAACCATGCATTGCTCACTATAACCGACCTCTACGATGAAAATGGTGCTGCTGGCGGGACCCTGATTGAAATTGAATTATCAACGTACCTCAACAATGTATAAGCAAGACAATGATAAAAGCGCTGATTATTGACGACGAGCCCAAAGCACGGACCGTGCTTAAATATTATATTGAAAGTTTTGTTGAGGAAATTACGGAAATCAGGCAGGCTGAGTCGGTAGACCAGGCGCTCGAAATTTTACGCAATTACAACCCGGGAATCGTTTTTCTGGATGTGGAAATGCCCAAGCGAAACGGCTTCGACTTTTTGCGCTCGCTGGTAAATCCATCGTTTGAGGTCATTTTCACGACTGCTTACAATCAATACGCAGTTCAGGCGATCCGTTTCAGCGCGCTGGATTATCTGCTGAAACCCGTTGATCCCGATGAGCTGAGGTTTGCAATGGACCGATATCTGAAAATTCAGAAAGTGGATGCCAAAAGCAATTTGATCCTGTATGATAATCTTGTTCACAACATTGGAAAAAGCGAAATCAATGATTTCCGTCTCGCGATCCCGTCCAAGGATGGCGTGCTGTTTCTTACTTTGGAACAGATCATACGTATGCAGGGAGACGGTAATTACACATTTATCCACACCACAAACAAAAAACCGATCGTCACGAGCAAAACATTGAAATACTTTGATGAAATGCTGGAAGAGTTTGGTTTTATCCGCACGCATAAATCACATTTGGTGAATCCCAAACACATTTCCCAGATGAGCCACGATCACGGTTACATTGTGGTAAGCGACGGCACAGAAGTGGAAATATCCCGCAGGAAGAAATTGGAAGTCATAAAATTGCTGAATGTCAGATAGTTAAGATTTCAAATTTTTTAAACAATTCACTTAATCACAAATTGATAACAGTAATTTTTCTTGAAACACCCTTTTATTTGAGTTATTAGCACGGATAAAATTTCAACAATAATTCAAAAGTCAGATGGATTCAAGAAGGGAATTTCTGAAAAAAGCAGCAATGCTATCAGGCGGGGCTGGCATGGCCGGACTTTTTCCTGAGTCAGTTTTAAAAGCGATGGCGATTAATCCGGAGCCGAATTCCACTTATCTGGATGCGGAGCATGTTGTGATTTTAATGCAGGAAAACCGCTCTTTTGATCATTGTTATGGCAAACTGCAAGGCGTGAGAGGTTTCAACGATCCGCGTGCGATTGATTTACCCAATAAAAATAAAGTCTGGCTGCAAACCGATACAAAAGGAGACACCTACGCTCCTTTCCGGCTGGACATCAAAGGCACCAAGGCAACGTGGATGCACGATCTGCCGCATTCGCGCGAGTCACAGGTGGATGCTTATAATGGTGGAAAATATGATAAATGGCTATCTTCCAAGAAGTCAACCCGAAAGGAATATTCCGACATGCCGCTGACTTTGGGCCACTATGACAGGGAAGACATTCCGTTTTATTACGCATTAGCCGATGCGTTTACGGTTTGTGATCAGAATTTTTGTTCTTCCATGACGCCCACACACCCGAATCGCTACTATTTGTGGTCGGGCACCATCAGAGAAAAACCAAGCATTGACTCGCTGGCGGTGGTTCGCAACAGTTATTTCTCTTATAACAAACCTGTTAAGTGGAAAACCTTCCCTGAAAGACTGGAAGAAGCTGGCGTTCCCTGGGCTTTTTATCAAAATGAGATCAGCGCTGTCATGCAGTTTAATCCAAAACAGGGCTCCTGGCTGGGTAACTTCGGCTGCAATCCCCTCGAACGTCACGCGCAGTATAATGTGAAGTTTTCGAAGGAATATGTCCGTTTTATCAAGCTTGAAAGTGAGAAAATAAGAAAACAGCTCGCCGAATCAGATCCAACATTAACAGCGTCGACATCTGAGGAAAAGGACAAACTTGCCAAATCCAACGAGGGTAAGCGGGCCATGTTGGAAAAATATGAAACAGAAATAGCACATTACACCGAAGAGAATTTCAAAAAACTCTCCGTTATTGAGCAGGGAATTCATAAACGCGCATTTGTCACGAATCGGAATGATCCGGATTATATGAAGCTGAGTTCGATCACTTACAATGACGGGACAGAAAAAAGAACGGTTGACGTTCCTAAGAGCGACATATTTTACCAATTCAGGAAAGATGTAAATGAAGGCAAGCTGCCGACGGTTTCCTATTTAACTGCTCCGCAAAACTTCTCAGATCACCCCTCGGCGCCCTGGTATGGAGCGTGGTTTGTGTCGGAAGCATTGGATATCCTTACCAAGAACCCGCAAGTCTGGAAGAAAACGATCTTCATACTTTGCTATGACGAAAATGATGGTTACTATGACCACATTCCGCCATTTTCCATTCCAAATCCGCTTAAACCCAACACGGGAAAAGTGTCAGAAGGCATTGATCTGGAAGCTGAATATGTGACTTTGGAGCAGGATATGACACAAGTTCCAAAGGCGAACGCGCGTGAAGGAGCCATAGGTTTGGGCTTTCGGGTGCCTTTGGTTGTCGCATCCCCTTGGTCGAGAGGCGGAAAGGTAAATTCACAGGTTTTTGACCACACATCCATTCTGCAATTTTTGGAAGAATTTGCGAGTCATAAAGCCAAAAAAGAGGTAAAGGAAACGAACATTTCCGAATGGCGCAGAACAGTTTGCGGCAACATCAGCACGGTTTTCCAGCCCTATGACCCCTCAACATACAAAAAACCTACCCCTGTCGACCGGGATGAAATTGTGACGACAATTCATAAAGCGCAGTTTAAAGCGGCCCCGGCCAATTTCAAGGCGCTTAATAATGATGAGATCAGCGCCATTAACAAAGACCCATACGCTTCCGCGAGTTTACCCAAGCAGGAACCCGGCACACGGAAATCGTGCGCAATTCCGTATGAGCTGCATGCTGACGGCAAATTAGGAGCGAATAAGCAAACATTTGAGATCACATTTGAAGCTGGCAACAAGGTGTTTGGCAAACAATCAGCAGGATCGCCATTCATCGTTTACGCCATTAATGCTTATCAAAATGAGCCTATGAAAGTCTGGAATTACGCTGTTCGTGCGGGCGACAAAATTACGGACAGCTGGAATTTAGAGGATTTTGAGGGGGGCCGCTATCATTTACGCGTTTACGGGCCTAACGGGTTTTTCAGGGAGTTTGCGGGCAGTGCGCAGGATGCTCATGTCCAGATCGGCTGCCATTATGTTTTGGATAAAAAAGGAAAACCAACGGGCGATGTGCTTGTTGAAGTTCAAAATCATGAAAGCGCGGCACAAACCGTAAACATTATAGATGTCAGCTACGGCCAGAAACCTGTTGAGATGAAGGTGCCGGCTTCGGGATCACAACGTGCAACCATTTCGCTTGGCAAAAGCAACAGCTGGTACGATTTCCATGTAAAAACTGGCAATGAAAATGTCGTAAAAAGATTCGCAGGCCACGTTGAAACCGGAAAAGAAAGCACAACGGATCCGCTGATGGCAAGAGCCTGATCGCTAGGCTTCTATGCCAGAGCTTACAATGACGCTGCTGGGGAGCAGGATGTAGAATGTGGTGGTAATTCCGGCCTCGCTTTCGAACCAGATGCGGCCATGATGCGCTTCAATGATCTGCTTGCTAATGTACAGCCCTAGACCAAATGGCTGCTCACCAGCCGTTCCGGCACGTTTTGAAGAAGTAAACGGATCAAAGATTTTGTTCTCAAATTCTTTGGGGATCCCCAGACCGTTATCCTTAACGGCGATCAGGATTCCACCGGCTGTTTCCGAAGTGCTCACTTCAATCGAACCACCCTCGGGGCTGAATTTCACTGCATTGATGACAAGGTTACTGAGCACGCGTGAGAGTTTATCCCCATCCACCAGAATGGTCGCGTTAACCGAATTAGACAAAACCAATTCCTGATTTTTTTCTTTTGCCCTGAAAATCAGGAGCTTGATAACTTGTTGAAGAAAAACCGGGAGATCAATTTCCTCTTTATTAAGCTCCGACTCTTTTAAGCCAAAATCCGTCACCAGCAAATCACCGATCATGGTCATGCAGTTTTTGCTCGACTCATTGATCATTTGAATAAATTCCCGGCTTTCCTGCGGATTCGTATCATCATCAATAAGCATACCGCTCATCGCATTGATGGCGCCAATAGGGTTTCTGAGGTCATGCGCCACGATCTTGATCACGCGCGCATAGTTTTCATTGGTCGATTCCAGCGCTTCCATGGTCGTTTCGAGCTGTCGGAATTGGATGCGTAGCATTTCATTGGTCCGCTTAGTCATGAGCCATGTACGGAGCAAAAATCCAATACTCAGGATCGTAAGGACACAAATTGCGACTGCAAGCCATAAGAAGCGCTTGTTATAAGCCACTTTTACCTGCTCCGACCTTAATTCCTGGTCCTTCACCGCATATTCGATGTAATCTATGCCCGAAACTTTGTCAATTTTAATTTGTTCTTCAAAAAGCCCGATCAGTTTTTGTGCATAGCTGTAAGCCTGTGCTTTATCATTTCGCACGGTGTAAAAATCGTACAGTTTTCTGGCTATATCCCTGGCATATAATCGATAACCCTTTTGTTCCGAGATCTCTAATGCGCGTTTATAGTAAGTGATCGAAGTGTCCGGAAGGCTGGCAAGATGCTGGTCGCCCAGGTTGATCAGCAAGTCCATACTAAAAAAGTACAGTTCCATTTTCAGGCTCTTTGCCAATATTTGTTTCAGCAATTCGATGCCTTTATCCCGCTCATTATTAGCCAGGTAATCCGCAGCACGCAATTGTTCAATGGCAAGTTGCATGCGCCGGTCATTGTACTTTGCGGCGATATTTGTTGCCCGCTCAATACTTTTGTCCCTTATCCTGCCCTTGAATTCACCGGGATAAATCAACATATAATTGTAGATCGCGATAGCCGTAATGGAATCATGAGCAATGCGGTTTCCGAGTTCCAGCGCCTGTTTAAAGTTGGCAATGGATTTCTGGGTTTTGCCCGTAACGGTGTAAACCATGGCAATGTTCATGAGGGTCTGAACAATGTTGGAGGAATCGCCGATGGCGACATAACGGTTGTAAGCATCATTATAATAGCGAAGCGCGAGTTGCACATTGCCTTTTATATCAAATACAATCCCCAAATTATTAGTCGCATCCGCAATCCCTTTCGCATATTCCAGTCGTGTGGCAATTTCGCGCGCACGCAGCGAATAGTAGAAAGTGCTATCGGCATTTTGTTCGTAGAAAAGCAATGATATTTTATTGACAGCATCCACATAGCGAACGCTGTCCTTGATCTGTGGAAGTGAATGTTGCAGTTTTCGGATCATTTCAACCTGACCGGATGCAGGCATTATCATCGACATCATCAACAGCGCGCAAACGATTAGGACTCTCATTTCAGGGCATTTTTGGGCGAGCACGCATCTATCAAATAAATATTACAAACTCTGCGCTCAAATGCAAACGAAAGAACGGTCACGAATATTCGAATAGGCTAAAAATTGCGGATTTGCAGGTTCAATTAAGTCTAATTAATACGACGCGCTTTGAAGATTGCCAGCAAAGCAGCCTTTCATTATTCCGTTTTTGTTTCCATTCCTTCCAACTCAAATGTCAGATTCACCGATCTGGGACCTTTGGGACTTGTTTTGTGGAGTACATTTTTGGGGATCGTGAAAAGTTGTCCGGGATGGAGTTCAATGGTTTCGCTTTCAAGCGCTATGACAAGGACGCCTTCTATGCATAAGAAACTTTCATCTGAATTGGGATGATAATGCCAATAGAATGGCTCGGTCATGATGCTGATCCTGATCACATGATCATTAACCAGACTAAGCGGCAAATTGGTGTAATTTCCTGCCGCGGCTTCACTGACCTGTTGCAGATCGATGCGTTGTAGTGCTTGCATACGAACCCAACACTTTTTCGGGATAATAGTTTAAACTCTACAATTTTTGCTAGAAAATTTTAGAGTTTCGCTCCGAAGCAAATTACTTACTTTTATTAAATAGGCTCGATAACTGCTTTTGCAATGTGGCCTTCTCTCCCCTGGATTTTGTTAATCTAATGGCTTCTTTATAATGGATTATCGCGGTGCCAACATCCTCTGCCGAATATAAATAGCCAAGCGTGGCATGGTAGTGAGCGCTACCTGAAAGATTCAATTTCTCCACTTCTTTAATAGCAGCTTTGTTTCCATAAACTTTGCCAAACGCAAAAGCGCTATTCAATGCGGTTACCGGCGTGTACTCAATCAAAATCAGTTGATTGTAAAGTTGCAAAATGTGCGGCCATTTACTTTCATCGTTGCTTGTAGCGTGCCAATAAGCAATTCCTGCCTCGAAATGATATTTCGAAACTTCCTGGCTGCCTGCGGCATTTATAAGATAGTATTTGCCTCTTTCAATCAATGATACATCCCATTCAGCCTGATCCTGCTCATCAAAAAGTACGATTTCTCCTTTTGCGCTGATCCGGGAATTAAGGCGTGAACTTTGAAAACACATTAATGCAAGCAATGCGTTTACGGATGCTGTGTTCGTATATGCATTTTCGGTGAGAACCAATGTCAACCTCAGGGATTCCGCGCACAAAGTTTTCCTTACAATCTGGTTGTTTGTTTTAGAATAGTATCCTTCATTAAAGAACAAATACAGGGTTTTCAACACCGTTTCCATGCGTTGCTCAATGTCTTCCTGGCTAAGCTGCCGCAGCTCGAAACGGTCGTTCCGTAGGTTAGTCTTTCCCCTTAGCAAGCGTTTTTTGATTGTTTCCGTCTTGGTAAGCAATGCGTCGGCAATTTCCTGAATGCTAAATCCGCAGAGAATTTGAAGTGCGAGGGAGATTTGGGTTTCGGCTGAATTTGCGGGGTTGCAAACCGCAAAGATCATTGCCAGCTGGCTATCGGAAATAATTTGATCACTAAATTCAAATTCTGCGTCATTCCCGATTATGCTATCAGTGACAATGTTCTTTGCGGCTACGTCAATTACCGAGAGGTGTTTGATATGGTCGTAGGCCTTATTTTTTGCAACGGTGTAGAGCCATGCCCTTGGATTCGCAGGAATTCCGTCTAGTGCCCATTGCTCTGATGCTTTTAAAAAAGTTTCGCTGGCAATGTCTTCGGCGATTTCGAAGTGCTCCAAACCAAAACGACGGCATAAGACAGCCGTCATTTTAGCATACTCTTGCCGGAAAAGGTCGGGTAACAGATCGTTTAGCAATAGATTGCTTTCCAATTAGTCACGCTTTAAAACTTCTCGAACTTCGATATTTCCACCACTTTTAAAAATCGGATTTCCTTTTGCTATTTCAACCGCTTCATCGATGGATTCCGCTTTAATCACAATGTAACCAGTGATAAACTCTTTGATTTCTGTGTACGGACCGTCGGTAACCACGGAATCGGGCCTTACAGTCTTCGCGCTTCCGGGCGTTGGCAGAAGCGTATTTCCCTTATCCACCAATTTGTTTTGCGCAGCGATCCCGGCCAGCCAGTTCATACGTTCCTGCATTTGCTCCGGCGATGGCTTGAAGTCACTAATGTCTTTCAATCTGAAAATCAATGCAAATTCTGTCATATAGTTGTCATTTAGTTTTTCAAATGACGATTGAAAAACGACTATGGGGACACCAGGCACGAAATATTTTTGTATTGGTTTGCCTTATCGCTCTTTTTGCTTAAATCTATACCGTATCCCCCAACTTCCTCTGACGATCGTTGAACCCTCAGAAATGATGGGGGCCAATTCGATATGAAACCCGAAATTTTTCGCAGGAAAAGGAAAGAAATGAGCCCCGATGGGTGCGACCAGTCCGGCAATAGCATTTGCCCGACCGCCCAATCCAACATACACTTCCACATCTTGCTTGTTGATAAACTGGTAGGTAGCAACTGCCTCCACCGACATATTCTCCAGCTGCGTGTCTATCCCCAGGCGGAGTTCTGGAACAAACCGGTCTGCCAGCTCATAATTAAGCCCTATGAAAGGCAAATTGGATTGGTGAACGCTAACCCCGAACTGGGCAAAGGAGAAATTAATGAAGAAAAAGCAAAAAATGATCGTCAATAGTCTACGCATATCCTGGGGTTTCTGAGATCACACTCTATTGTCAATTTACGAACTATTACCACAAATAGAGAAAAAAATCCGGATTTCCGATGTTGTGGTTCCATTTTGAATTGGAGTGCAAGAAAAGTAAACCACTAATACAGATGCAGAGGTGACAAAAGAATGCTATAAATAAATCCTATACATGATGTTGGGAAAAATGCCAAATTGCTTAAAATAACCCACAGAGCCAGGTTTAGTATCGTCGTAATATTCCGAAATCCGGCTCAGGCGATTGGTAATGTTGTCGATATTGAGAAAAAGCTCGTGCGTTGTTTTACGTTTGTTGACCTTGTGACTGGCCGAGAAAGTGACCTGGTAAATGTCGTCAATCTTGCCTTCGTATGCTCTTTTATAATCCCAGATTGTTCCGCTTTCCGGGTTGGCTATCACCTGTCCGGCACCATTCCGCAGTAACGGAATGTACTTTTTCCCACCTCCGAAAAAGACTTTTGCATTAAGCGAAATACTTTTGTTATTCCTGCGGCCGAGGTTAGTAAACTCCTTGCCCATCAGCACATTGACTAGGTAATTGTCGGCATAGGCCGTGTTCCTTTCCTTACCGTCAAGTGGCGTGTATTTGGACTGGTACAAAGACGAATTGATCAGGAAATAGTAATTTTTGTCAAAAAACCTTTCAATGGTCAGCTCGACGCCGTAGTTCCTGCCTTTTCCTTTATTAACGAGCTCCACGTAGCGAAAGTCCTGGCCTTCATTAATGGTCGCATAAGCGCTGGTATCCGAATTTTCAACTGGTAAATTGTACAAATGCTGATAGTAAGCTTCTGCCTTAACCCTGAGATTTTCCGTTAAGCGATATTCGTAACCCGCCACGAAATGATGTGCTTTTAGCAGGCCAAGATTCCGGTTAGGCTCCGTGTAGCTTCCATTGGGTTGCTTTACTTTCGCAAAATAATTGTGTACCCGGTCCATCGTGCTGTGCAGCCCATATCCAGCATTGAATGTCCCCCGGTTACCGACATTCCAGCGAATCGCCAGTCTCGGTTCGAGCGTGCTTTTATGATTATAAAGCACATTCATATTGTGGAGGCCGGTTACGATGGTTACCCTGTTTCCAGCCCTGTATTTCCAGCTCACAAAGTTGCGAAGCGTAGCAATGCCTTCGTCAAAGTCCGACAGAACCTGAGGTGAGCCGGTAGTATCATTCAAAAAGCTTTGGGCATAAGAAAAGTTGTTATACACAAACTTGGCGCCGGCCTCAATCCGGTGACGGGCATTCAATTTATTATTATAAGTGATCGACGCACGATAGGCGGCATTGTTCAACCGGCTTTTGTAACTGAGTCTTTCGTTTGCCAGTGAGTCCCTGAGCCACTGACCCGCATCATCACGGATTTTGATGACATCGGATTGGTCGATATCCTCATTGATCCCGTTCCCTGAAAAGGAAAGCAGCGTCGTTAATGATCCATTTTTACTGATTTGCAAACGATGCGATAGGCCTGCATTCATCAAAAATGAGCGTTTATCATAGTCCTTGCGGATTCCTTCCAGAGCTGACTGATTTCCCGGAATCGGGGCTGTGCCGGGATTGAAATTGTCAAGAGTTACCCTGCTCAACCCGCCCAGCCCAAACAATGAGAAGGTTCCTGCTTTTTTGGTTGGTAAAGATAATTTGAATGCGCCATCCTGAAATGTGGGAGCGCCGCCTTCTATGTTCACCAATCCAATGTCACTTAAAAGACCAATTGTGGAATACCGGTAATTGGCCAAAAACGATCCCTGGTAATCTTTCCGAAAAGGCCCTTCCAGCGTCACATCGGCACCCAAAATCCCCAGTCCCAGTATTGACTGAAAATTCTGATTGTTCCCATTCCGAAGCTTCACATCATACACGCCCGAAAGCACGTCACCATATTCCGCGGAGAATGCGCCTGTATAAAAATCCGACTTAGCGAGCAGGTTATTATTCAATGCGCTGACACCGCCACCCACGGAATTCTGGTCTGCGAAATGGTTAGGGTTGGTAATCTCCACACCTTCGAGCCGCCACTGGACGTATTTTGGCGAATTACCCCGAACAATCACTTCATTGCTTCCGGTAGCATTATTGGTAACCCCCGCAAAGCTCGACAGGATCATAGCCGGGTCATTGAAACCTCCCGCATATCTTTTTGTTTCATCCTGTGAAACAGACCTGCCGCTCAGGAGTGCCATATCATTTTGCGCCTCGCCTTTGTTTTCGGTTGCAGTTACCACCACCTCATTCAACTGCGTAGTTGCTTCCTGCATGACCAGCTCCAAAACCACCTCCTGGCCCGCATCCACAACAATGTTGGAAACCTGACGCTGCTCATATCCTACCAGCCGGAGTTCGAGCGTGACCCGGCCCAGGGGAATTTGTTCCAATGAAAATCGGCCTGATTGATCGGTTATTACACCTTTTACCGGCGCTGATCCGGCAATTAAGACTGTTGCACCAGTTAACGGTTGCTTGCTGTCGGCGTCGGACAATGTCCCGCGGATGTTTTGAGTGACGGTCTGAGCACTTCCCGCCATGGCTAAAAGCGAGAAGAATGTTAAAGAGAAGTACTTCATGTTGCTTTGCTAATAGTTGATATTTTCGCAAAGTTGAATTGAAGTTAACCGGCATCCATTGACTTTGGTTAAGAAATGAAGAGCGAACGTTACCCCACTTGTAACAATCTTCGTATATTCATGGATTGTAGATAACCTTACTACCTGGGACAGATAAAAGAAAGCAGAAAATGCAAGACGTGCTATTTGACTTTATATCAAAATATGTTTCCTTGACAGAAGATGAAAAGAATATCATCATCTCTTTTAACACTTTTCGGACATTCAAAAAAGGAACAACGCTTTTAAGAGAGGGGCAATATTCTAATGAAGTATATTTCGTATTGAAAGGTTGTATCCGGTCATATTACCTTATTGACGGAGTAGAAAAAACAACCGCATTCTACACAGAAATGGAAGGCTTGACGCCGCATTGTGTTACCAGTAAAGCACCTTCCCAATATTACATATCTTGTATTGAAGACTCCATACTTAATGTTTCAAATCCAGAAATGGATGTCGAGGTTTTCAATAAATTCCCAAAATTCGAATCAATGTGCAGAGTTTTATCGGAAGAACTTTTAGCTAAACAGCAAATCAATTTCGACGAGTTTAAGACCTCTTCCCCGGAACAACGATATTTGAATTTATTACAGAAAAGGCCAGACCTTATCCAACGAGTGCCACAACACCAATTAGCGAGCTATTTAGGTATCAAACCCGAATCTTTAAGCAGGTTAAGAGCAAGGATTTTAACGAAAAATAAGGGGTAGGCGGGAATGAATACTGTTGTCGCAATATGTAGAATGGATAACATATATTGCCTCAAAAAGCATACAGCCGAACGATTAACTTTCATTTTAATTGTGTATCGTCAACATGCAAATACGGTATCTCTTTCTTTTTTTCTTATGGATATCGCACACGTCCCAATCGCAGGACATCGCATGGGAAATTGCTGGAATTGTCTATGACGAAGCTGGTAAAGCACTGCCTTCTGCTGCTGTCTACATTAATAATACATCTATTGGTGCTTCTACGGACAGGAGCGGTAAATTCCATATAACTGTTCCTGCCCGATATAAAAAGGTAGAGTTAATCGCCTCTTTCGTAGGATATAAGCCGGAAGTTAAGCATCTGCTCGCTGCCCCTGGCCGCACGGCTAATGTGGTATTCAAGCTTGATATCAACAATGTAATCCGTGAGGTTGTGATCACTGGAAAACGTGACAAGCATTGGAAACGAAAATGGAGGATTTTTCAAACGGGACTACTCGGGGATTCTCCATTGGCCAGACAGTGCCGCATTGTTAACCCCGAATCAATCACGCTCAATTTAGATGAGCAGACTGGCCGTGTCACTGCAATAAGCAACCAACCTGTGCTAATCGAAAATTTAGCCCTGGGTTACCGCGTAAGTTTTCAGATGAGCAAGTTTGAATCAGATGGAAAAAAAACATTTCTCTCCGGTTATAAATTTTTTGAAAATGCGCTACTTGAAGATCCCGATAAGAAAAAGAAGCAAATTCGCAACAGGGACACAGCTTTTAAAGATTCTTTCAGGAATTTTTTAGTCTCACTTACAAGGAAAAACCTTGATTCATACGGTTTCGAGATGTTTACTATGAAAATGACAAGGGAATTTTATTTAACAAAAATCCCTTTGGAACGCGAAGTTGCCAGCGGAAATTTTGTTCCTGTCAGTGCTGACTCTATCTGTGTTTTTGATAAAGACAAAGGGCACTTTATTTTGCACTCTAAATATCCTTTGATTGTCTTCCAAAGAAAACACTACAGCAGTACATCAGTGTTTTCTGACTACCCATTTAAATATTCACAGATCGTTTTGCCTAATCAGTATTGTACGTTTACAGAAAACGGTTGGTTAATAGCTCCGAACGGGATCACTATTCATGATGCATGGGCGAGTGAAGGCTTCGCTGAATTGCTGCCAATAGACTACTTGCCGCCTGAAAGCGACACAGTTATACCTTCGATTGCGCTTATTCAGCATTCAGGTAAGGTTAAATGGGACGCGCCAGCTGAAACAAAACTACCTAACGTCGAAATCCAACAGACTATCTTGGACAAGGAAGGACTTTTACAAGCTGATTTTAAACTAGATACAGCATTGGTCACACCTGATTACGTTGTATCTATAAATGAGACAGATCGCTCGGGTTCAATATTTGACTTACTAAAAAGAATCCCTGGCTTGCGAGTGACTTATAATGAAAGATCCAATGAATACAGGGTTCACTTTGTTGAAAACAATGCCAATATCAGTGCAGACAGCAATTTTGACAATACTGTAGCCCTATTGCTTGACAATGTTTTTTACAGCGGGGCAAGCACGGTTGTTCCTATGCTTAATTCGATAAATGTCAGTGATTTAAAATCCATTTCTGCCGTTCGATATGGCAGTTCAGCGGGATTTGGGTCGAGGGGAGGAAATGGTACGCTGATTGTCCAAACAAAAAAATAATAAAAACATGTAGCCTGGATATGCTTTGTCGAATCATAAGTAAAAACGAATACATCACCGCTAGCGCATGGTGACGGACCTGCATGAACGTTAATAAGCAACTGATTTCCTCGCGATACTCTCATAGCGGTTAGCAACGGCGTCAGTCTGAGATGGATTGCCATTTAACGTATGATCGAAAAACGCATCTAATAAGCTGACCGTTGCCTTATGCGTTTTTTTCGATTGTTGACCAATACTTAAAACATACCCCGCCAACAGGCGCGCAGGAGGTGCTAACAGGAGCGGTACATCCGTAAAACTGTAATGATCGGCGTCTTCCAGTTCGTATCGATACCCACCGTGAAATTGCTTGAATAACGCCTGATTGCCCGCTTCATATCTTTCGAACCGACCTACTTCATCTTTTTTACTTTCTATTAATAGAAAAGGAAGATAAACAGTTGATTTGGGTAACCCGCCGTACAGGGTGCCATCGATATTGACCGCTGCTTTAATTCTCGACTCACCAGCCATGGCTGCTGCACCCGTAGCGCCACCTAGGGAATGACCTGCGATGCCAATCCGGTTCAGGTCAAGGGAAGTGAAAAAAGTATCAGCGTTAGAACTTTTATTTTCTATTTGATTGATTACGAACTTCACATCAGCAACACGAATGTCGAGCCGGTCTTTCATAAACCCAAGTCGGTCAGAATCCCCCGGTTGAAAGTTTTCAATCGTGGTGGCCAGTTTGCCGTTTGCTAGTTGCGTTATAGCGGCTTCATAGGGATGATCCAGACAGAGCACAACGTAGCCATGACTTGCCATACCAACAGCAAGGCTGGTATAAAACGCGCGCGCGGCTCCATAGCCTGGCAGAAAAAGCACAACAGGCCACTTTTCCCGAGCTTTTGCTGGTGCTGCATTTGTTACTGCATAAGTATCAATTTGATCGTAGTGATCCATTAAAAAGCTTGGCATAATGCTCACCTTTGGCGGTAAAGTGGGCAACCCATCCAGATAAAGTGAATGGGTTCCTTTCGCGTCCCCTTGTGCCGGGTACCAGGCTTGAACAATTACATTTCTTTTATCAAAAGGGTCCTCGCTTATCTGTTCAGCTCTGGTTGAATCTACCCAGCGAAAAATCTGGGTTCCGACAGAATACTTGCCGACAGGCTTTGTTAAACCAGGAACAGGTAGAAAAATAGCCCAGGGCACCAGGGCAACGACCGTTAAGATCCCTAAACTAAAGTGCAGAAGTTTTCGACGCGATCCTAGTTTGCCGTAGATTGCGATCATCAACAAGCAGCTCTGCAAATAAGTTGGAATATATTGCCAATAGAAACCTTTCCAAAAAAATTGAATTACAAATAAAAGGGCTAGTAAGCCAGTTGAAATAGTCAGTATGCTGTTGGCCCGCTTAGAAGAGATTATTACATAGACTGTAGTCATCACCAGCATTACCAAAATCAGGATATCCAAGCTATTCATTGATTATAGCAACATTTTAAAAACAAATTTAAGATAGATTGGTCGCAGTAAAGATCCTAACAGAATCACCGACGTGGATTACCTACTCTCCCAACTCACCGATCAACTGAGATAAGAAAACTGAAAACTAGTCATTGTGCAGTTGTCAAATTTATGCTAAAATTAGCAATCCGTTAGTAATGAGTTATTGAAAAAGCAAAAGATACCCACTCACTAGAAATCATAGTCGTAAAAATTAAAAACAGTAAGTTGGTACCTGTGCGGTTCAATTAGCTATTAGTTCTCTTATTTACATGTATTTATAACCTTTTTGAGAGTACTATCAGATGATTACATTTAATTCCATGATCAAATAGTGGTTCATTATAGTTGTTAATGTTACTGTCAAAATAATGCTTGACGAGGTAATCATATTCAAATCCCATTTTCTGATAAAGATATAGTGGCCCTATATTAGGGGTAGAAGTAGCAATAAGAATGGTTTTATATCCTTTCTGTTTAGCAATTTGAAAGGAATTTTTTATCATTCTTGTTCCAATTCCCTGACCTCGCATATTCTCAGCAACAGCAAGATTTTTTATCTCAATAGTTTCGGAATTCACAGTCACAAGTACACAAACTCCAATTGTTTCATTTTCAATCACTGTAAGATAGGTTTCTCCGCTTGATAGATAACTATCAACAAGTTTTTTCGATGGATCAGCATCTAACAGTAAATTGTAAGGAATTTTGTCGTTATCGTTTAACATCCTAATTTGGGAACTAATTACTAACTGGCTTTCTTTTTCTGGCAATTCCATAATCGTTAATAACATTTTAGGGCGAGTCGTTTTGACTATACCATTGTTGTTGCCATTGGTCAAATAGCAATAATATTCGCCGCGGAAATGTTCGGAGCGGATATGGCCATAACAACCTTAATCTTCACAATGGAATTGTGCCTGCTACTAGGTGTTTGCGCCGGTAGTGGGATCAATGATGGTTTTAACTTCCGCAATGGAACTAATTGGAAAATTTCCAAGCCGGGCGTGCTCTCGTATCACTTCCTCTGACTCCGCAATGTGGACACAGTAAAGTTTATCATTTGTAACAAATGATTGTATCCAATGATAAGGCACACCGAGTTCGCTGACTGTGGCGCACGATAATTGCGAGATAGCCTGCAATTCTTCTCCTGAAAGATTTCCCAAACCAGGAATATCTCGTTCGATAACAAATTTTTTCATTTGATTTTTTTATTTGTTTATAATTTGGTCACAAAGATATTGTGCACTGGTTATATGGATTTTGGTATTATTGCCCATATTACTAGGCAAAATTCCCTATTTTAGAATAGCAGGTGCACTTAATGTTCATCGAAATCATCTACTTATTACTATTAGGGACTACAACAGGATAGAATCCACTTTGCAAGAAAAATTCAAATATGGCTCCCTTTCCCGGTTCACTCAAAACCTCAATGGAAGACTGATGTAATTCAAGGATTTTTCGGACGATAGCCAAGCCCAGTCCTATCCCTTTCGAGGATGCGATATGCAGGTCGGCCTGTTTGTAGCGTTCGAAGATCTGCTCCTGATATTCCTTGGCTATCCCCACGCCGGTGTCGGTAACTCTTACCCTCACGCCGTTGCCGAGTTCGAGGAGGCCTACGGATATTTGCCCGCCATCCGGAGTAAATTTGAAAGCATTGTCAAGCAGGTTTTGGAAAATCCGCTCTGTCAGTGCGATATCCGCGAATACCGTCGGCAGAACGGTGGGTGCTTCGAGTGTCAGGCGGATACTGCGTTCCGTGGCTTTCAGCTGATAGGCACTGAGAATGTCAGAGACCAGCTCTCCTATCGGAAACAGCTCTTTTTGCGGTGTAACGACATTGGCTTCCAGTTTCGAGTACTGGAACAATTGATCCACCAACCCGGAAAGCCTTTTAGTGCCCTCGTGGACAATGGATAGATACCGCTCGGTTTCAGCGTGGGACAGCGAATCACCTTTGATCATCAGCGTTTCCACATAGCCCTGCATAATCGAAAGCGGCGTCCGCAAGTCATGCGACACATTCGCGATCAGCTCCTGCCGGAACCGATCGGCGGCGGTGATTTTTTCAATGTTATCGACGATGACATCGGCCATATCATTGAAGGTAGACGTGAGTACACCCAGATTACCCTTTGCGTAGCCACGTATCCTTGCTGAGTAGTCTCCATCCTTGAAGGTTTTCACTACGCCTGCAATGCTGCAGATGCTGTCGGTGATCAGAAAAAAAGTCACTACACCCACCACAAATGCTCCTAGCAGGGCCGCAAAAAATATGTAAACAGCTAGCCGGAAATAAAGGTCATCATTGAGCGAGCCGAGAATTTCCTTCTGCTTTTCGCTTGCGAGTACCGCATATACATACCCCGCCACCTTCCCATTTTCAAAAACAGGTGCGACAGAGAAAATGCTTGCTTCGTCGGGATGTTTAGGATTATCACCCAGCGGCCGCTTGCTTGAATCGGCCGCCAGCCATTCCCTGACCTTGGCCATGTCGACTTTGTTCATTTGAACGGTAGCTTGGGGTACTACATAATCGGTGATCTTGCCGAGTGTATCGAGCAGGTATACTTCCACACTCGGATTGGCCACCATCGTTGCATGGATGATATCGTGCGTAACCGTCGTATCAGGCTTTCCGTTTTTGATAGGTTGGGTAAACGAGGCAAGGTGCCCCGCAATGTCACCATAAAGCTGCTGATGGGCAGCCATATAGTACGATTTGGAAAACCGCGATCCAATTAAGACGAACACCAGGGCAAGCACTAGTAAAAGGCTCGCAAATACGCCGCTGATCTTCCAGAATAACAGGTTTCCACGGATGGTTTTTACAGACATATTACAGGTCTTCATTAAATCGGTAGCCAATGCCCCAGGTGGTTAATACAAATGACGGATTGGAAACATCCACTTCAATTTTTCCTCTGAGCCGGTTAATATGTGTGTTAACCGTATGCTCATAGCCTTCGAAATCGTAACCCCAAACCAGACTCAGCAGCTGTTTGCGGCTATAACTCCTGCCAGGATTGGAAGCCAGCAGGACGATCAGCTCAAATTCACGCGGCGAAAGCTCGATGCGCTCCCCGAGTAGCATAACTTTACGTTTATCAATATCGATTTCAAGACCGGCAATGCTGATCTGCGGTGGCCGCGGCGTGCTGTACCTGGCCTTTTCTTCGCTCCGGCGAAAAATGACGCGTACACGTGCAATAAATTCCCTGATGCTGAAGGGTTTGGTAAGGTAATCGTCGGCGCCTGTTTCAAGGCCCATAACCTTATCAATTTCTTCGGACCGCGCAGTAAGCATCATTATTGGCGTTTGTCGGTCGTTCTGCCTTACCTTTCTGCACACTTCCATCCCGTTCATACCTGGCAGCATTACATCCAGGATAATCAGCTCGAATGCCGAATCCAATGCCCTCTCAAGACCATTCTGCCCATTTTTTTCAGCAACCACCTTACATCCCAGATCAGATAGATGGATGGTCAGCAGCTCTGTGATATTGCTGTCGTCCTCAATGATCAAAACATTTCTTGTATCCATTTGCCCCCTGATTTTCTGCAAGTTCATAAATAAAACAGCACAAAATCCGGTGTGATACTTTTGTTATAATTCTGTAACGCCGGTGGGATATCGTCTCCGTTGTTTTGCATCATTCCAACACGCAAAACACAACCGGATATGATCAAACCACTGCTTGGGCTATCGCTGACAGCCCTTATTTTCAGTTCTTGTACGAAGGACCACGATCCTCAACCACAGCCGAGGACTATTTCGATCGAGAATGTCCTTGACAGCAAACCGTTGGTACAGTCGGGAACATTCAAAGGGGCCGGCGCTCCCCCTGTAATCCTGCCCGGGCAATCCATATCTTTCTCATTTTCGGCATCCAAAAACCAGCGCCTGACCTTCGCCACCATGTACGGGTGGAGCAATGACCTGTTTTTTGCACCAGAAAATCCGGGTATAAGGCTCTATGGTGACGATGGAACGCCCATTACAGGAGAAATTTCGTCGAAGATCAAACTATGGGATAACGGGACAAGGGTGAACGGCAAACCAGGAATGGCCCTCGTGCACCCTGGCACGGCAGAAGCTGCGAAACGAAACATCAAGGAAGTGAATGGCATGGACGACTATGGCCATGCATTTCTGCCCGCATCGCAATTGATGAAGGTGTCGCTAAATTATGACGGCAGTTCAATGTTCACTGTCACGATCAAAAACCAGTCAGGCGGTACGGCTAACGAAACACCATTCAGTCCAGGCAACTGGGCGATTTCCTATGTGGCGGGCAACGACCTGCTTTTGCCCGAACCGATCTATTCCAAAGATAAGGCTACAACGGAAGCATTGACACGCATTGCCGAAGCAGGCGACAATGGACCAATGAGTGCAATGCTGACCGGTCTGACAGGCATATTCACTCCGCTGTCGCCAATCCTTGTGATTGTTTACAACGGTAGTGAAAACCCTTTTTTCAAGTCCGGGGAAAACGACAGGGGCGAAGGATTGAAGGAATTGGCACAAAAAGGCAATGCCGACATGTTGGCTAAGGCCCTGACGGGTAAGGGTGGCGTTAAAAATGTTTACGTTCTCAAAGAACCTAACAGCACTGTGTTGTTGCCTAAAATCGGCGGAAATCCCGGCGGCAAAGTTTCCCAGTCACTGTCACTTATGCCCGGCGACCGCATCGCGATTGCAACCATGTACGGATTTTCGAACGACTGGTTTTTTGCCCCGAAAGGCAATGGTATTGACGGAAGCACCACGGGAGATGTTTCCAGCTCCATCGGATTATATGATAATGGTACGGCCATTGACCAATTTCCCGGTGCAGGTATTACCCAATTTAATCTGGCTGGAACGCCGTTGGCAGAGAGTAAAGCCATTGCTCTGGTCCCCAACCCTAACCAATTCACCACGCTGCCAGCGATCGGCAGCATGATCAAAGTTACGCTGCAATAACCCACGCCTCGCTGTGGCAATGCAACGGGTTTTAAATTCAATCTAATGAAAAAGCAAATCAGCATTTTTTTATTGCTCGCGCTCGGTCTTGGACAAGCCTTTGCGCAAACGGTCGAGATTCGTAAAAAGCAATTTAACCTGGAAGGTTCCGGGCTGGCGATTCAAGGCTATGATCCGGTTGCATATTTTATGATGAACAAGGCACTTGAAGGTAAAAAGGAGTTTTCGACCAACTTCAACGGAACTGTCTATCGGTTTATGTCCAAACAGAACCGGGATGAATTTGCGGGTAACCCTGCCCGCTACGAACCTCAGTATGGCGGCTGGTGTGCATTTGCAATGGGCAAGAAAGGGGAAAAGGTGGAAGTTGATCCCGAAACTTTCAAAGTCATTGACGGTAAGCTTTATCTTTTTTACAATAAGTATTTCAACAACACCCTTAAAAGCTGGAATCAGGACGAAGCCCGTCTAAAAGCGCAGGCGAATAAGAACTGGAGCAAATTTGTACCTTAAAATCCAAAATACATCATGAGAAAAATTATTTTAGCAACGACTTTCATACTAACTGCATTGGGCAGTTATGCTCAAAAATCAGAGATATTCGCACCCGGTGGCAAAGCCATTAAAGGATATGACGTAGTGGCATTCTTCAAAGATGCCGGACCTGTTGCCGGGGCCGATAGCTTATCCTACCAATACAAAGATGCCCAGTGGCTATTTGCCAACCGCGCCAACCTGGA
Organism: Dyadobacter fanqingshengii; assembly: GCF_023822005.2. GTDB lineage: Bacteria > Bacteroidota > Bacteroidia > Cytophagales > Spirosomataceae > Dyadobacter > Dyadobacter fanqingshengii. Next base: position 5,220,120 of record NZ_CP098806.1, on the reverse strand, counting down.
TGCATTCAAAGCAAATCCCGACATGTATATGCCCCAATACGGCGGCTATTGTGCCTACGGAACATCCCAAGGTCACAAAGCTCCTACTGAAACGGATACCTGGACCATCGTCAACGATAAATTATACTTCAATTACAACCAGAAAGTGAAGGAAAACTGGTCGAAAAAGCGGGATGAGCTCATTAGGAAAGCCGATACAGAGTGGCCACTGATCAAAGACAAGCAATAATGAGGCGTAAAACTCAAAAGACCTGGACATGGCTGCTCAGATTGGCCTCCGCCGGGATCATGCTTCAAACCCTGTTCTTCAAATTTACCGCAGCCCCGGAATCCGTTTACATCTTTTCCAGTCTGGGGATGGAGCCATGGGGCCGTATACTGGTCGGCGTTTTTGAACTGATCGCTTCGGTATTGATTCTGGTGCCACGCACCACAGCTTACGGAGCCTTGGTGGGGATCGGCGTAATGACCGGCGCGATATTTATGCACCTTACACGTCTGGGTATTGAAGTGCAAGGCGATTCGGGGCAGCTGTTTATTTACGCGGTGCTGGTGATGGGAAGCTGTTTGATTCTGGCCTATTGGCAACGTAGCAGTTTGTCAGGCATTAGAATGCGTGAACATTAATTGATCAGCCGGTGCCTGGCGAGGTACTGGCTGATTTTGACCATACGATTGATATGAACAGACTAATAACAACATCACTGATTCCACTGTTGGAACAACTCGGCGATGTCCTGAGCAGGCTTAGCGATGTGCAGTATATCAGCAAAATTCCCGTATTGTCGGAAGCTTCGCTGGGTATGCATGTGCGGCACATCATTGAGTTTTTCCAGGAGCTCGAACAGGGCTATCTTGTCGGCTGTGTAGATTACGATGCCAGACGCCGGGAAAAGGCTATTGAAAACCACCTGGATTGTGCTATATTAAAACTCCGCCAAATAATCGCGGACCTCAAATATGATAATAAAACACTGCTGCTGGCTTATAAACCGAGCAGCGGAACGCCGAATTTTCATGTTCAGACTAGCTACGAGCGCGAGCTGCTGTACAACCTCGAACACACAGTGCACCATATGGCGATATTGAAGATCGGTATCAGAGCTATATCTAACATTGAGCTGGCTGAGGATTTCGGCGTTGCCAGTTCGACAATCCGATACCATCAGGATAAATGTGTACAGTAACCTACATCCCGGCTGAAAACAGCATTTTCCTCACCTCTAACCGGGACGAACGCATTGACCGGGCTCCGGCAGTGCCGCCCGAGTGCTATTGCGTAAATAAAATTGAAATGATCTACCCCAAAGATGCGCAGGCAGGCGGGACATGGATCGTTCTGAACGGTGACCGTTCGGCAGCAGTGCTCTTAAACGGCGGTTTTAAAAATCATTTTTACCAGACGCCGTACCGCAAAAGCCGGGGACTCATCATGCTGGATATAATGAGTACAAATTCGCCTGCCGACCATTTCCAGGCTATGGACCTTAAAGCCATTGAGCCATTCACCATCATTCTTTTAACCCAAGGAAGACTTCGGCGTTGCACGTGGGACGGGGACCATAAACATCTCACTGAGCTCGACGCGACCAAACCACATATCTGGGCGTCGGTAACATTATATGACCGCGATATGCAATTACAACGTGAAAACGCCCTAATACAGTGGCTCAAAGAGACCAGGCAGGTAAAACCGGAAGCTGTGGCGGACTTTCACCTAGGCGCCAACATGAGGTATGAGACCAGCAATGCGCCTCATAATGCAAATATCCGGACGGTGAGTGTCACCTTGTTAGCGCTTTCGACTGACAGGCGGGCTAGCGTGCTTTATCATGATCTGCACTCGGGCGAAGTCGCTGCCAAACGCATGCAAACACAGGCTTCTGGCACACCATTATTGTTTAACAGTTTTTATTGGAAAACCCGGAGATTTTGGATCCGTCTCAGACATTGGGAATACTGGCCATTCGCATGCTTGTATCTTCCCCTGGTCCCGCTGTGGTTATGGCTCAGCTTGCGGGCCCGGTCATTGTTGTTTTTCAGTGCGGCAAATCCCGGGATAGCATACTCCGGTTTTATCCAGGAACGCAAAAGCGATATTTACCCATTATTGCCGGAAGGGTTATATCCAAAAGGCGTACTTTGCAAAACCGGAATGTCGGCTGGGGAGATCAATTCGGTGCTCCGCGAGTCCTCTCTTGATTTCCCTTTGATTGCCAAACCCGATATCGGCGAGCGCGGCATTCAAGTTGAACTTTTACGTAAGCCGGCTGACTTAGACGCCTATCGTTCTCGCAGCAAGGTTGACTTTTTATTACAGGAGTATATCGACTATTCCCATGAGATCGGCATTTTCTATTACCGTATTCCAGGAAATAAAAACGGGCAACTATCAGGTATTGTCGGGAAAGAGTTTTTAAGCGTGACCGGAGATGGACAGACCAGTCTGCTGTCTCTACTAATGCAAAATGACCGAGCTGTTTTGCAGCTGCACGCATTGGCAGCTGTCTTTGGCGATCAGTTTGATAACATTCCTGACTCCGGGGAGATACTTACCCTGGTACCGTACGGCAATCATAGCCGTGGATCCAGGTTCATTGACCTGCATAGCCGCATAACACCTGGCCTAACAGATATGATCGATAAGGTATGCACACAGGTGCCCGGCTTTTATTTCGGCAGACTGGATATCCGCTTTAAAAATTGGGAAGAACTCGAAGCCGGAAGACATTTTTCGATCATCGAATTGAATGGTACAGGCAGCGAACCCACACACATTTACGACCCCGCCCACTCGTTGTTTTTCGCATGGAAGGAGATTTACCGACATTGGGAAATCGTTTTCAAGATCAGCATGATCAATGCTCATAATGGCAAGCAGCCTTTGATGAGCCTGAAAGAAGGTCTGGAAATGAAAAGGGCGCACGACAAGCATTTGAATCTAATGCAGGCCCTACATTAACTACAAAACTGTTAATCTCTTATCAGAACTTGGTTTCAGGGATTGATTTTTGAGAATATATAAACAGCCGTGTAAGGAACGTCTACGGTTTCCAGCGCATTACCCGGCGGGACAACAGGCGCCCTCCCTCCCTTTGTTGCAATGCGCTGAATATAATCGGTCTCTTGAAATCTGCCATTAGGTATTGTTCCTGTCTTAGGCATTAAGAGCAGCCAATCGATGTGCTGCGGATCCACGTTAGTAGTTTTTGCCGGAGAAAACTGCTGGCCTACGATCAACGAATTCGTAGCATCAACCGTCCAGGATGGCCCACCAAAATGTCGTCCCACTTTCGCATTTGAAACAGCGAATAAATCAGCTTCTGGCTCAACGAATACCCATTCATATGAAGTAGGATAGCTATATAGTTTTTCCTGCGCCTTGTATCTTTGTACGCCTTCTGCAAAATAAACTGCCACTGGACTGTTTCCATTAGGATTAGCGGGCAATGCTACTGCCGCTGGAATTGGCAATGCCAGGGCCTGGGCAATTTTAAAAGCTGGCGATGACGTGTCTGGATCAACATGGTCGGTACATGCGGTCAGAGAGACTGCTGCAAATACAGCCATCCTTATCAAAGTTGTGAACGAATGAAATATTTTGATCATTATAATCAGTTTTTACACTATAAATGGATCACGGTAATGTAGTATTGTGAGGAGCGAATATGCCGTGCGTATTATCCAGTTCAACCCAGGTATGCAGCGTCCACAAATTAAATTCTGTATTGGTCTCCAATTCATCGTCCTTACCTGAAAACCTTCGGGAACAGCAGGTGGATTTTTGATGTCGGTGATAAGCGTGGCGTACTCGACAATGGATGAATTTTTCTGAATTTATTTGTCGCTTTGGACTATAAACTCTGGTACCAGATTTCTCCCAAGCTATTCACTGCCCAAGGCTGACCGATAGGATTAACAGCCAATGTAACCGCAGTTCCCGGCATTGAGCTCCAACCAGTTCCATTCCACCTGGATAGGGTATAACCTCCATAGACGGGATTGCGACCAGTAATGTAAACGGATCCGTCGAGTCCGGCGAAAATATCAGTGGCCGATCCGGACACTCCTGACCAACTCGTGGAATTACCTCCGAGGAAGGAAATTTTACCCGTATTGTCGACTATCCAAGGGATACCCTGCGCGCCCGCTGCGATACGCACAGCTCCACCCGGCAGCTTAGTCCAGTTGGTACCATTCCATTTATGTATACCAAAACCTCCTGCAACTGCGGCCCCTCCGACCATATATACCGAACCGTCCCCGGCCGCCGCAATGTCCTTTGCAGTCCCGGGCATTCGATCCCATAAGCTTCCGTTGAAGCGATAAATACCCCCAACCGAATTGACAACCCACGGTACATCACCTGCACCTGCCGTAATTTTTATGGCCGATCCTGGCATCTTTATCCAGCTACCGGATGTGCTTTGTCGATAAATTCCAAAATCAGCACCCACGGGGTCCTTGCCAATGGCAAAAACCGACCCTTGTGCTCCCACTGCAATATCCGTGGCAGATCCAGCAATCTGAACCCATTCACCATTGGGATACAAGATCTGAACGGCCTTCTTGTCGCCAATAGTAAATCCTGTCCAGTTACTGCTCATGGAGTTCATTACTGAATGAGGGTCAGCAGTCGGAGTACCCGGGATAACTTGCTCGAAAAAACCGGGTGTCTGCAGATCAGTGTGCGCTATCCCAATTGTGTGCCCTAGCTCATGGGCCATAACAGTTAATTTTTCAGCGTCGGGAATATAGCTATACTTCAAATTGATAACAATGCTAGATCCTGGCTTTCCCTCCATGCTTGGAAACTGCGCGTTAGCTGCTTGAGGGCTCTCCGCATTAACATTAGACACTATTTCCATGTCCGCCCAACGGAGCTCACTCACCTCCGAAAATTTGACTTTGATACCCCTCAGTAGATTCCATTGCGCTATGGCAGTTCTTGTGACCGCAACCCATTCTGGTGGAGTACCTGGACGCATATAAATTTTAATGTTTCTTACCCAAGTATCAGACACGAGCCAACGCCTCCGACGATGCGCGCTGGCCAGATTTACGTTATCTTTATATTGCTTCTCAGCTTCTGTTTTGGATATCAAAATGTCACCTTCAATGACAAACATGGTGTCGGCCGGATTGTAAACGATTGCTTTTTCCGATGCGCCCATGGCTTCCGTAAGAAATCGTTTTAATACTTCAATTGATACAGAATCATGGATCTCCTTAGGAACGGACGTGTCGACCGTGACAGCCTCCTGCTGACAAGCGTACAGACATAGGGTAGTAAAGATGACTACCAGAACATTTTTTTTCATAGCATTTATGTGTTGATCAAAGCAGGAAAACTTGTTGATGCAAAACAAGGGCGGAATCTTGTTTCCGATATAAGAGGTATTCCCTATTTTGTAATATTTCCCACTCCTATATTACAATTCAAGCAACTATCATAATCATTGCTACGTATCTACTCAAACGTGTAAACAAGAGGCTTACACTCCTACTTTAATCAATTAGCCATGGAATTAATAGAACGATCGGGTTTTTTGACCCGGTTAAACACCCAATTTGATGATACCATAAACGGAGAAGGTCATTGCATTCTGCTGAGTGGTGAGGCCGGAATGGGTAAGAGTTCGCTCGTAAAGGCATTTTGCACTGAGCGGAAAGGAGATTGCAGGATATTCAGGGGTACCTGCGATGCATTATTTACGCCCCGGCCACTGGCACCGTTATACGATATCATCTGGCAACTTGGAAACGACACATTAACGCAGACAGGAAATAAAGGCAGTAGAGGCGACCTATTCGCTGATTTCCTTCTGGAATTGAAAAATTTGACGGAGCCTTCGGTCATCATTTTTGAAGACATTCATTGGGCGGACGAAGCAACCCTGGATTTTATCAAATTCCTCAGCAGGCGTATCAATCAACTCCAGTGCATGTTTATTCTCACCTATCGGAATGACGAAATTCATTCCCGGCACCCATTGCGAAATCTTTTGGGCCAGTTGCCCATCGACTCATTTTCGCGTCTGGAACTCCTTCCTCTCTCCAAACATGCGGTGGACAGGATGGCAGCTGAGAAAGGATATAGCGGCGAGGACGTTTACGAAATATCCGGCGGTAACCCTTTTTATGTTACCGAGATCCTGGCAAGTTACAGCAGCGGACTACCCGAAAGCATCAAAGACTCCATACTTTCTGTTTGTGCCAGGCAAAGTGACGAAACCCGCAATGTGTGGGAGATCCTTTCAGTAGCGCCGACGGGATTGGAGATCAAATACCTTGAAAAGCTCATCCCCTCTTATACCGGGATGATCATGCAGTCATTGGATTCTAAAATCCTGTTGTTGAAAGCAGATAAACTATTTTTTAAGCATGAACTGTATCGTCGCACGATTGAATCATCTATTTCACCATTCGCCAAAACGGCTCTAAATAAAAGCATTCTCGATCTGCTGCTGGAAGCCGCCGAGCCGGAGCAGGAAACAGAACGAATTATCCACCACGCTGAACGGGCTAATGAATATGATCTGATGCTCCGTTATATTCCGTTGGCCGCCCGCCAGGCCATTAGCCTCGGAGCCCATCTGGAAGCGGCTAAGTTGTATTGTACAGCCATAACTTATTACAAAGGCCAGGATATGGCCAGGCTCATTCATTATTACGAATCTTACGCCTATGAATGTTATTTGACCAACCAGACACGAGAGGCGATTAAATATCAGGAAAAGTTGCTGGCCTTATTCCAGCAGCAAAATGATGTGGAAAAAATTGGCGATTGTATGCGTTTCCTTTCCCGTTTGTGGTGGTTTGAAGGAAACCGCAACGAAGCTGAAAAATACGGGTTTCAGGCCGTCGAAGTTCTGGAAAAACAGCCTGACTCGCGGGTCAAGGCGCAGGCATTCAGTAATATATCTCAATTAAAGATGCTTTCGCACCAGCCACATGAATGTATGACCTGGGGACAGCTTGCCATTGCTATGGCCAAGAAGCTGGATGACATGGAAACGCTTTCTCATGCGCTCAACAATGTTGGCACCGTTCAGATGGAAATGCCGGAATTGAAACAGTTGGGAATTGATGTATTGCAGGAAAGTCTTCATATCGCATTGAAAGGTTCTTTTCACGAACACGCCGCCCGTGCCTACACGAACCTGGGCGCAAGTTCAATCCGGCTCAAAGATTTCGCGTTCGCAAAAAAAATACTGGATGAAGGAATTCAATATTGCGAAAAACGCGAGCTCGATTCCTGGACCAATTATATGGTGTCGCTCAATGCCAGAATGGACATGGAAACCGGCGCATGGGACGACGCTTACCGAACTGCGGAACAACTCCTTGCAAACGACGAACACCCGTCTGTCGTAACCATCGGGCCGATGATCATCGTTGGGACCATTAAAATGAGAAGAGCAGAAGCAGGGGCACTTCCAATTTTACTCCGTGCGCAGGAAAAGGCATTTGAGACAATGGAATTACAAAGGATCATCCCGGCAATGGTTGCCTTACTTGAATATGAATGGCTTACAGGCGAAAAAATCCTGAGCAACCACGAGCTGGACAGGACCATTGAGATGACTGAAATAATGGGTAATATCTATGAAAACTCTGAATTTTGTTTCTGGCTGCTTAAAGTTAGGAGTCAGGAAATATCCGTTGACGGCATGTACGAAAAATACAAAATCTGCAACCATACGCTGGCTACACAGGCTACGCAATTTTGGCAAGCCGCAGGATGTCCTTACGAAGAGGCCATAACCCTATTCGATGGTGATGAAAAGGATAAAAGCAATGCGATCAAACTCGTCCAGAAAATGGGCGCAACGGCTACTTATCAAAAACTCAAGTCCGTGATGCTGGCTTCGGGTATCAGACGTATCCCACGCGGAATGCGGCAAACGACAAGTTCTAATGTTGCCAATTTGACGCTCCGCGAATTGACCGTGCTGCAACTGCTGAAAGAAGGTATGCAGAATAAGGAAATCGCCTCGAAGTTGTTTATTTCCTCCAAAACAGTAGATCACCATATCTCTGCATTGCTGGTCAAACTCAATGTAAACTCACGTGTTAAGGCCGTCAATGAGGCTTTGAAACTCGAAATTTTAAAATAGGGAATTTTGCCGCATAATATGGGGATCATCACCATAGTCGGGCTAGTCAACTGCATGTAGCTTTGTCCCAGTAGTTCGTCAACCCGGCTTGTGTTCGGAAGAAGGTCTTCTTCATTAAAATTTTAGATTTGTTATAAGCAGATCCGGCACAGAAGTTTTCCGTGCCGGATTTTATCGTAAGTCGTAACTTTTGCGAAACATTAGCAAGCCGCCACAATCGGGATTATCTAAAACATCCCTATCCAAATATTCAGTTTAAACTCTATTGCACCTTTTATTCATATCAATAGTTTAAGTTACATCCCACGATTAAAGGAAATCCTGATCCGCACCTGCAATTCCAATACGAGGCCCATTAAGGCCTGAGTATGGTAGGTAATTTTGTCGTGGCTATCCTTTTAGCAGTTCATGCTCGTTTTATGAATTGATGAAAGCACGAAACATTCTGGTCTCCTTTATCAATAGCCTCGAGGATTATGACTTAACATCCAAAAAAGCTTAAAAGTACAATACTGAATGCACCCTCAATTTGGCTACAACATTTCCTGTTTCGGCTACAAGCGCTGTGTCATGATCGCGGAATTTTGTTGTGTAAAAATTAAAATGATATGCAGACAGAAACAAAGAAAGTGGCACTGGTAACAGGAGCAAATACAGGCGTGGGATACCAGATCGCTAAATCACTTGCCGATGAAGGCTATACCGTTTACGTCGGTTCCAGAAACAAAGACAAGGGGGAGATTGCCGTTACCGAGATCGGCAAACAGTCAAAAGCTATTCAATTGGATATTACCGATTCCCAATCCATCGATGCAGCAGTAAGACAAATTCAAAGCGAAGCCGGATACCTGACGCTGCTGGTAAATAACGCGGCCATCTCGAATGCAGGGAAACCTGGGCGCGCGATGGAAGAGGTTCTTGGAGCTCAACGCGCCAGTATCGCACCCATCGACGAAATGAAAACGGTCTGGGAAACGAATGTGTTTGGTACACTTGCCGTGACACAAGCCTTTTTACCTCTATTGACGAAGGCTGAAAAAGCACGGATCGTGACTGTGTCGAGCGCACTCGGCTCCCTCACTTTGAATGCCAATCCGGCTAATCCATTCCGCTCGGCTTTCGATGCGGTTTATGGGGCATCCAAAACTGCGCTTAATGGCGTTTTCCTTTCGTTGGCCATCGATTTAGCGGATACCGATATCAAAGTACACCTGGTAAGTCCTGGTTTTACGGCAACGGCACTCAATAATTTCCAGGGAACCGATACGGTGGAAGAAGGGTCTATCGAACCAATAAGGGTAGCCTTGTCAGAAGACCTGCCGACAGGAAGTTTTACGGGGCCGGCTCATTATGCGGGATCGGACAACGTTGTTGCATGGTAATAGTAATAAGGCCAAAATCCTGTGGCTGGAAACAGTCACGGGGTTTTGGTACATTTACATGATGAAAAATAAGGAGGAAAAATTGATACGGTTCATAACGATATCGGAAACGCATGAGGCCTTTGGTCTGCCCAAACCCCAACATCCTTTGATCAGCCTTGTCCATTTCAGCGAGCGTAATCCCTTCAATACAAGCATGGCGCCGATCTACGACGTGCTTAGCTTCTATAAGATCACCTTCATCACCGATAACAACGGAAGGCTGAAATACGGACGGGATTACTATGATTTCGACGAAGGAAGCATGCTGTTCTTGGCGCCTAACCAATTAGTGGGCAGCACGGATTATAATAGCAAGACCTATTGTTACATCCTGCTCATACATCCCGATTTTTTACTGGGCCACCCTTTGGCAAGTAAGATCAGGCAATATGGCTATTTCGCATATTCAGCGAATGAAGCACTGCATTTATCCGACACAGAAAAGGAAAATATCCTTTCGATTTACAGGCACATGGAAAAGGAACTCAACAGCCGGGTGGATGAATTTAGTCAGGAGCTCATGATCGCCCATATCGAATTGCTGTTGAGCTATGTTAACCGCTACTACAAGCGGCAGTTCATTACCCGCAAGGTGGTCAACGATGATATCCTATCGAAAACAGAAGCCATACTTGATAACTATTTGAACAGCCGGCAATCCCTGCATGACGGGGTTCCTACCGTTCAATTTCTCTCTGAAAAACTAAACCTTTCGCCGGGTTACCTAAGCGATATGCTCCGTTCGCTGATCGGTCAGAATGCCCAGCAGTACATCCACGAAAAATTAATCGAGAAAGCCAAAGAGCGGCTGACCACGACGCAGCTAAGCATGTCCGAAATTGCCTATGAGCTCGGATTTGAACATTCGCAAAGTTTCAGCAAGCTATTCAAAAACAAAACCAATCAATCTCCGATGGAATTTAGGGCTTCGTTTACGTAATAACATTCGCTCACAGGCAGTAAAAGTGAGAATGGCAAAGGATTGATTTTATTAACTTTGCCACATGCTAAATGAAGAAAAAACTGGAATACCCGGACTGAATGAAGCGGACCTTCGGCTTAAAGGTTTTAAAGTTCACGCCCTTCCTGAATCAACAGAAATCCCGGTCAAAGCTGGACGTCGCGACTTTTACAAAATGGGTTTGGTCAACGGCGACATGACCATTAATTATGGCGGTCAGCTAATGGAGATCAAAGGGACCGCACTCTTTTTCGTCAACCCGCATGTACCGCACGCTCTTGTCCGCCGCGTTAATCGTACCAGTGGTTACGCCTGTATCTTTACGGAAACCTTCCTTAATGGCCGGGAATTACAGGACTCTCCTCTTTTCAGGGTCGGCGAAAATCCGGTTGTTACGCTGAATGCAGAACAAGCCGCATTTATGAGTGGCCTTTTTGAGAAAATGCTGGCAGTGTACGATGGCGACTATCTTCACAAGGGAGATCTGATCAAAAACTACATTGCGCTGATCATCCACGAGGCCCTTCGAATACAGCCCGCGCGGCATGGATCTACCTTCCGAAATGGCGAAAGCCGCCTTACACATCTTTTCACTGAGCAGCTCGAAAAGCAATTCCCTATTGAACGCAGCGACGATCCACTTCGTCTACGCAGTCCGCAGGACTATGCGAGGCATTTAAGTGTACATGTCAATTACCTGAACCGGTCTGTCAGGGAAACGACGGGCAAAACCACCTCAGCGCATATATCTGCACGGATTATTGCCGAAGCAAAAGCATTGTTGCAGCATAGTGACTGGAGCGTGTCCGAGATCGCCTACGCGCTTGGATTTGAGTACCCTGCCTATTTCAATAATTATTTCAAGCGCCTAACCGGCAGCACACCGAATACTTTTCGCAAGGTTTGAAAATCATAGTTATCGGTTTGATATTGATTGGCTGTCCGCCAAGCTGCGGCCTAATTTTGGCCTATCATTATTAAATCATTCAACAATGAAAATATTAGTAACAGGAGCGACAGGAAAAGTAGGTAGCCGTTTAGTGCCACGCCTGATAGCCAAAGGCTACGATGTATCGATATTAGTCAGGGACGCTGCAAAGGCTGGCAGTTTGATTGAACTTGGCGCGAAACCCATAACAGGCGATCTATTTGAACCAGCGACTTTGCCAGCGGCCGTTTCCGGCATGGATGCCGTGATCCACCTTGCAGCGCTCTTCCGGACCTTTACAGATAATGAAGGTATCATCAAAACCAACCGCGAGGGAAGTATCGCACTAGCGCAAGCAGCTCACGAAGCCGGTGTCAAACGATTTGTTTTTACCAGCACCTCTAATGTGTACGGTTTGGGTTACCACCGCCCTGCGAAAGAAGACGAACAAGTGGATATCAACGATCCGCGCGCTTACTCTTCCAGCAAGATCGCCGCAGAAAGGGAATTAATCGAGATGCATCAAAACCAGGGATTTGACGTCCGTATCTTGCGCCTTGGCTTCGTTTACGGTGATAAAGACCCACATATTGCTGAAATCATCCCATATATTAAAAAGCTGAACATGCATTCAGGATCGCGCATGCATATGGTACATCACCTGGATGTTGCGCAGGCATTGGTCCTGCTGCTCACCATCGAAGGACTGGATGGCGAGATCTTCAACGTAGCCGACGATGCACCGGTAACCCTGTACGAACTGGCTGATTCTGTCGGAAAAGCGGCAGATACCTTTGATGGAACGGACGGGCCGCTTACCGACCCCTTTCAAGGCGTTCATGATATTTCCAAACTCCGCAGGAAAACCGGCTTCCGGCCATTGGTGCCAAGCTACTATGTGGCCCGCGATCTTGATATTTTGTAGCCATAGACAGTGGGCTTAACAGCCATGAAAAATTCGGATACTTTTTACTCGGAGTTGAATAATCGCGGCCGCAGGCTGATTTCCAAGTTTGCATCATAAGATGATACTTAAATCCGTTTCGAAAATGTCCAGTATCCAGATCATTTTTCCAAACTGGGTGACTGTCAACCTATTTCAGTAGCATATGATTAATGGATTGCCAGTGTTGCCATACAGCGCGCGGGTGTCTCTGTGGAAAAACTGTAAATCAAGCGTTTCGCCAAGCCTTCAATAGAAGTTTTCTTTGGGAACGCGGTCTGAAAGTTGGAAACTGATGAAAAGCTTTTCTGAATAATTTTTCTTTCCTTGCATTCCTGAAGGTTATAAAATTCCAGTTATCCAAAAAAAAATCTAAAAGTTTAAACGCAGTGCGTAAGACCCATTTTTAGTGTTGATCATAGTTTTATAATCTCGAAAAAAGGATCGCTCTTCATGATGTCAAAGAAGCAAACATCTCTCTGGACCTCGCCTTATGTCTTATGCTGGTTAAGTATGCCCCTTATTATCCTCTTAGGATTGCAATTGGGGCAAGCCACACTAGATGTTCAGCTCTATGACACCTATTATGTAATGACTATACACCAATATGTTGTCGCAGCAGTCGTCCTTTTATGGTCTTTTGGGATGATATATTGGGCATTTGACAAGGCAGGCAAGAAGCCTAATTATGTATTCTCCCTTTTGCACCTTACGACAACAATAGTAATTTTCACCATCGTAGCGGTGCCGTCATTTGGGCTTATTAGTCCTTTTAAACTCCTTGTTTTATTCGCAGTAGCTCAACTCGCTTTCATAGCCAACGTTTTCATATCACTTCTAAGGAAATAATAGTCATTGATTCTCAGCAAGCAAATCGAGGATTAGCAATTGCAAGAGTTGTGTAACACTCTCCATGACTTTCTGAGCCTAGCCCATTTTTATATTGCGATAGTAAAAACATCAATATTTGGAAACCCCAAAAGTTGGAAACTTATGTGCTTTAGAAAAAAGCTACCGGACTATCGAAGGAAAGACAGATATACTCATAAAATGCAACATTAATGATTTTTGGAAGATATTATCATTGTCCTAGTAAGCCCGTTTGTAATTGCGAGCCGATGGTTGAAGCTCGCCAATCACTTTCTGCCTATTTGATAACTATTGCAACTTTTATTGCAACAAAAGAAAAAAGCACCTAGCAAATTAATGCTAAGTGCTTTAGGAGCGGCGGACCGCATTTTCAGGCTCCCGAAGTTGGGCTCGAACCAACGACCCTCTGATTAACAGTCAGATGCTCTAACCGGCTGAGCTATTCAGGAATTTCAAATCCGATTAACTATCTGAATTCTGGTGCAAATCTAAGAATTTGATTTATACAGCGCAAGGATAATGTTAAAAAAATGTCAACCTTGAACCTGTTGGAGGATTAACTCCTTGACTCTCTTGGCATCTCCTTTTGTAAAATTATTGATAATAATTTCCGGGCGCATCCTGGGGATTACCCTTATTGTCGAAAAGAATATCCCGCTTTCGATTTCAACGCCTGAGATATCGGCATAAAAAACAAAATTGTCGGTGCTCTTGAAAAGCTTTCTCACTTTAAACGTCACGCCCTTATCGCCGAATGTAACTTCGTCCGGGAAAAATGGATTCATCAGGCCGCTGGCGCTATATCGTTCGTTCATGGTATTTAGGTTATAAGATTAAGTTATAATGGTACGTAAAGGACTTTTTTAGTTTGGAAAAACTCCTCTTCAAAATAATCGGAGAGCTCGAAAACCCGCGATTTTTGATTCAGCTCGGAAAGTTCTTCCGTCAGGTCTCCGCCTTTTAAGTATAAAATTCCGTTCCTTAGCGAGTGAAAAGAGTTTTTACTGATGTTTCTTTTGACCCAACCTACGAATGGCGTGATCCTCGTAACGGCCCTGCTTATTACAAATTCATAGGAATCGTCCAGCTTTTCGGCCCTGATCTGCTCGGCTTTCACATTGTCCAGTTTCAACGCATCTGCAATTTCCTGCACCACCCGGATTTTCTTGCCAATGCTGTCAACCAAATGAAACTGCGCCTTTGGAAATAAAATGGCGAGCGGGATGCCGGGAAAACCTCCTCCTGTCCCAACATCCAGAATACTCGTTCCAGACTTGAATTCAAGCACTTTGGCAATGCCTAGTGAATGCAAAATGTGCCTTTCATATAATGTATCAATGTCTTGCCGGGAAATTACATTGACCCTGGCATTCCAAAACTGATACAATTCCTCCATCTGGCTAAACTTATCACGCTGCTCATCAGTCAGATCCGGAAAATATTTATTGATTAATTCCACGTTTTACGGGGTTTTCGTCTGGTAAAGGTCAAGAAACCAAAGACCAGATAATAGATAAAGAATGCAAAGTCCATAAACAAAAAAGTGAACCATTCCACTGTCTTGTCCAATTTGTTATTAATGATAAAGAGCAAAAACCATTGAATGATCCATCTCGCCGCAAACAAAATGCCCAGTCCCTGCAAAATGTAAATGTCCCTGGTGATCAGGCCAAATATCAGAATAGCGATTCCCGACATCCAGACCGCAATGTGCGCGCCGGACAACAGGCCAAGTAATATTTTATTCCGCATTCTGTAGAAAGTGCTCACCGACATGTGCCGCTGCTTCTGCCTGTACCACGATTGCCAGCTTGTTTTTGGAACAGAGTAAACCAAGGACTCTTCTGCAATAGAAATGGCTGTGTTGGTCCGGGTTGAAGCTTCGTTCAAAAAGATGTCATCATCGCCTCCGTAAATGTTTTTGTGCCGGTAAAAACCTTTGTTAGCGAAAAAAACAGACCTCTTATATAATATGTTGCGACCCACGCCCATATAGGTAAAACCTGCCAGCGCAAATGAGAGATATTGAACGGCTGCATAAAAGGTTTCACAGCGGATAAACCAATTGAGCAGGCCGCGTTCCTTTATATAAGGCGAAAACCCAAGCACAATGTCTTTTTCCTGATTTACCCGTGAGGTCATGGCTGTTATCCAATGATTGGAAGTCGGGCGACAATCTGCGTCGGTCATGAGGGCGACGGGATATTTTGCCTGCCTCATGCCAATGGTCAGCGCGTATTTTTTAGGAGTGATGTGAGAAAACTGGTCGTTGATCCGCATATAACGGATGTGTTTCCAACTGAAAATATGCTCCCGGATAAACGCTTCGCTTCCGTCATCTGAACGATCATCCAGCAGGATCACTTCAAACTCCGGATAATCCTGCGCATCCAGCAAAGGGATCAGTTCGGTAAGGTTCTCTCTCTCATTCCATGCACAGACAAGCACTGTAACCCCCGGTAACTCGTTGCCGTAATTGGCGCCTTCTTCGTAAAATGCCAGCTTTGTAAAAAAGAAAAGATAGTAGCACAATTGAACGAACACGAACGCCGCAAGCGCAAAGAGTAAATAATCGGCCACAATGGAAGAGAGTTGTAATATTTTATCATCTTGATGCAAATATAAGGTCATTGTCAGCAATGTTCGAGACCTTAACCCTATTTTTGCACACCACAATTTAAAACCTTTTAATGAAGTTTACATTACAAGTTGAAGATCCCGCGTCGAAAGCAAGGGCGGGATTTATTGAAACGGATCACGGCACAATTCAAACACCGATATTTATGCCGGTGGGCACTGCGGGAACGGTGAAAGCCGTACATCAGCGCGAGTTGAAGGAAGATATCAAGGCACAAATTATATTAGGCAACACATATCATTTATATCTGCGTCCGGGACTGGACATTTTGCAGAAAGCAGGCGGGCTCCACGGCTTCAATGGCTGGGACAGGCCGATCCTTACAGACAGCGGCGGTTATCAGGTTTACTCCCTTGCAGGCACCGGAAGAAAGATCAATGAAGAGGGTGTGGTATTTAAGTCACACATTGACGGTGGCGTACACACATTCACCCCAGAATATGTGATGGATATTCAACGGATCATCGGGGCGGACATTATCATGGCCTTTGATGAGTGCACACCCTATCCCTGCGACTACACCTATGCAAGGAAATCAATGGAGATGACGCATCGCTGGCTTGGGCGCTGCTGTGCGAGGTTCGATAGCACAACCGACCTTTACGGCCACAGCCAAACACTTTTCCCCATCGTGCAAGGAAGTGTTTACAAAGATCTTAGGGTGCAATCAGCGGAGACCATTGCTTCGTATGGCCGTGAAGGAAATGCGATCGGCGGGCTGTCGGTAGGCGAGCCGGCCGAGATCATGTACGAGCTTACCGAAGTTGTCTGCGACATTCTTCCCAGGGACAAACCACGCTATCTGATGGGTGTCGGAACGCCTGCAAATATTTTGGAATGCATTGCTCTGGGTGTAGACATGTTCGATTGTGTGATGCCGACAAGAAACGCACGCAATGGCATGATTTTTACGACAGAGGGTGTAATTAATATTCGTAATGAAAAGTGGAAGGATGACTTGTCACCGATCGACACAGGGCTTGGAGGTTATGTCAGTACATTCTATAGTAAGGCTTACCTTCGGCATTTGGTAAAATCAGACGAAATGCTTGGAGCACAGATCGCAAGTGTACATAATCTTACATTTTATCTGTGGTTGGTTAACAGTGCACGGGAGAAGATCATAGCCGGAGAATTTGTTGCATGGAAGAAAGAAATGGAAAAAAAATTAATTCGACGGCTTTGAAAGTTCAAAAAAGGACGTTTCTTTCGGGTAAAATTTGATTAAAAAAACAGGAAAGTTTTTCAATTGTACCAACTTCGGTTGATTAAATGATATTGTTAACCTATTTTTGTGCGCACTAGGCATTTGGTTAAGGTACGTTTGGCCATGAATAAATTCATAATTTTTTACTCATAATTGACTATAGATCAATCCTAGTTAATCTTAATAACGCTAACTTGAATAGTATGAAAAAAGTATCCCAGTTGATTTGTTCGTTTGCCCTGGCGGCAATGATGGCGCTGCCTTCATTGGCACAACCACTAGAGCAGCCGAATTCTCCGGATTACAATCCCAAAGCTTCTTATGACGGCCCCTACAAATTGAACACATGGTCAATTTCCGCACACATTGGACCGTCTATGTTCTTTGGTGATTTGAGAGAATATGATTTCTGGCCTGTAACGAAAACAACTTCTGACAGCCACAAAGAATCCGGTACTTTTCAAGGAGGCTTGACATTAAACAAACAACTTTCATATTTGTTCGGTGCGAGGCTTGATGCTTCTATCGGTAATTTGAGAGGTATGAAGCGCCGGAATTACAACCGTTATTTTGAAGGCAACTATTTCGATGTTTCTGTCGCAGGAACAGTAAATCTTAAGGGTCTTCTAATGGGACCTAACAAGATGAAAAGATGGAAAGTTGATGCATACATCGGTGTAGGACAGGTGTTCTACGATGCAACTGCATACGACCTGACAGGCGGTGTTGAGCTTCGTAACACTGGCAGCATGAATGATTGGATCATCCCAACAGGCTTAAATGTTAACTACGAAGTTACCAAGCGCATTGATATTGGTCTTGACTTCCGTCTGAACCATACAAATTCTGACTATCTGGATGCAACTTACGGTGGTGACTATGACAGAACCCCTGGAAGCTTCGATATCGCAGAGCAAAAGACCTCCCGCAAAGGAAACTCTGAACTTGACAGCTACGGCTACGGATCAGTTCAGGTAACTTACAAATTGGGTAAAAACCCATTAAAAGTTGCGAAAGTGGATGGCAAATGGGATTACAAACCGGACGAAGGTGGATACTACCACTTGCGTTACACAGATCCAAAAGTGTTGATCAAGCCGCCAAAAATTCTTACGCTTGAAGAAATGGACTCAGTTGCTAAGGCAAACCGTCCTAAGGATATCGATCCAAGATTGTTACTTGATACAGATGGTGACGGTGTTTCTGACTTCTTTGATAAAGAGCCAAATTCACCAGCAGGAAGCATTGTTGACGGTGGTGGTCGCGTTCTTGACTTCGACGCTTATGTTAAAAATGCACTTAAAAATGGTGCAGCTTGCGCAGAGATCTTTGCTAACGTAATGTTCGATACGGACAAAAACACGATCAAGCCAGAGGCTCAGGAAATGCTTAAAAATGTGGCTAAGCTAATGAACTTGAACGGATGCCGTCTGCAACTTGCAGGTCACACAGACCGTCGTGCAACAGACCGCTATAACATTGCTCTTTCGAAACGTCGTGTAGATGCAGTGAAAAACTATCTGATCAACGAAGCTGGTCTGACTGATCCTAGCAAAGTGATTGTTGACTACTTCGGTTCATTCAAACCAATAGCTGACAGCGCTAAACGTGAAGGCTTGTTGAAAAACCGTCGCGTAGAATTGAAACTTCTTCCATAACAGGTAGAAATATATTTAAAAAGGAAAGGCTCCCGATGGGAGCCTTTCCTTTTTGACAAAAACTTAAAAACCAATCTCAACTGTAACAGGGCTTAATTCAAAATGAAACAATACGATTATTTGATAGTTGGCGCAGGCTTGTGGGGCTCCATTTTTGCACATGAGGCAACAAAAAAAGGAAAAAAATGCCTGGTAATCGATCGTAGGAATCATACGGGTGGAAATATTTTCTGCGAGAATGTCGAAGGAATTAACGTTCACAAATACGGCGCTCATATTTTTCATACGAACGACAAAGACATTTGGGATTATGTAAATTCATTTGTTGAGTTTAACAGATATACCAATTCGCCGGTGGCCAACTTTAATGGTGAACTTTACAATCTTCCGTTCAATATGAACACTTTTTACCAGCTTTGGAAAGTGAAAACGCCCGAAGAAGCGAAGGAAAAGATAAGGGAACAAGTGGAAGAAGCTGGTATAAAAGATCCCCAAAACCTGGAAGAGCAGGCCATCTCATTGGTAGGAACCGATATTTATCACAAGCTGATAAAAGCATATACCGAAAAGCAATGGGGTCGGAAAGCAACCGAGCTTCCTGCATTTATCATCAAACGCCTGCCAGTAAGGTTTACTTTTGATAACAATTATTTCAATGACCGTTACCAGGGAATCCCAATTGGCGGTTACAATAAATTGACCGAAGGACTTCTGAAGGATATTGAAGTGAGAACAGGCGTTGACTTTTTCAAGGATCGAGAAGAACTCACGGCGCTTGCGGAAACAGTTGTATATACTGGTCCTATCGATGAATATTTCGGTTTCCAGTTCGGCCAGCTCGAATATAGAAGCTTGCGTTTCGAAAACCAGCTGCTGGATCGGGAAAATTACCAGGGCAATGCTGTTGTAAATTATACCGATGGCGAAACACCATTTACCCGGATCATTGAGCACAAGCATTTTGAATTTGGAACGCAGCCGAAAACGGTTATTACGCATGAATATCCGCAAGAATGGGAAAAAGGCTCGGAGCCATATTACCCTGTAAATGATGATAAAAACTCGGCCATTTTTAACCAATATAAAGACCTGGCAGCACAGGAACCCAATGTTATTTTTGGAGGCCGCCTGGCTGAATATCGTTACTATGACATGCACCAGGTTGTAGGATCTGCACTGAAAAAAGTTAAAGTACATTTCGATTAAAAAGTAATTACTCTTCTAAATCCCTGATTAGCTGACACATAGCAGATCAGGGATTTTTTATTTCAATTTTTTTCAGAAAATTTCTGAATTTCTTGTGACCTAATTCAAATGCCTGCGTCTAAACTGAAAATTTAGAGCAAAGTCATGCAGGGAAGTAGGCCAGACATTACAACAAACACGACTTCGGGAAATTCTGATAATCTCAGGAAGGCACTACTATTTCTGTATGAAGTGCTGGATTACTGGCGATGGATTGCATTTTGTCTCGCCCTCAGCCTCACGATTGCCTTCGTTTATCTCCGTTACATCAGCCCGCAATTTTTGATAACCGCGTCCATTCTTGTGCGTGACGATGCAAAGGGCTCTGAGTTCGGTGACACCGCTTTAATGGAAAGTATGGGGCTGTCTCCGGTGAAAAGCAGTGTGGACAATGAGGTGGAAATTCTGAAAAGCCGGACGCTTATGGAGAGTGTAGTGGAAGATCTGCATTTAAATGTGCGCTACTTTTCGACCGGACGTGTGAAGACCACGGAATTATATGACAAATCTCCGTTCAGACTAACGTATATAAATCCGGAAGACACCGGCAAAACGAAACCGGCCACATATGATCTGACATTAGGCAAAAAGAATTGCTATAAGCTTCAATTTGGTGCTCAGTCGTACAACGGAACATTTGGAGACACATTAACGATTCCACATGGCTTGGTAACACTCGAACGGACTTCCAATTTGTACAGTATTGAAGATCAATATTCTATCGTAATTCAAGATCCGGAACAGCTTGTCGATCAATACAGAAAGGCGCTTACCATTTCACCCACCAATAAGCTGGTCAGCACGGTAAACCTGTCGCTTGATGAAGTCATTCCCAAAAAAGGAGAGGCCATTTTAGAAAGACTTCTTGCGAATTATTTTAGAGCAAGCATCGAAGACAAAAACAGAATTGCAGACAGTACACTGGCATTTGTTAATAAAAATCTGGCTGAGGTTTCAGCAGAGCTAATTGATATCGAGAAAAACCTCGAGCGATTTCAAACTTCCCACGACATCACGGATTTAAGTGAAGACACCCGGCAGTTACTAAATAAATCAAGCGAATACGAAAAGGAAGAAAATAGATACAATGTTCAATTCAGGACTGTGAATGCATTGCTTCAATTTTTGCGCTCCAATCCACAGCACATTGTTCCTGCGCAGCTTTTTGTCCAGGATCCTGGTTTTCTGGCGATTATCGACAAGTATAACGCTATTCAGCTAGCAGTAGCAAAGGGCCTGATCACAACCCGTGAATCCCACCCAAATCTTAAATCACTACAAGCACAACTCGACCATCTCAGGGAAGATCTTACCGCCAACATTACTTCCCAAATGAACGATTTGCGTATTGGGATAACGGCTGCTGGCGACTACAAATCCGAAGTGGAGCGAAAGTTAAAACAAATCCCTGGCTCCGAAAGGCAGTTTTTGGAGGTAAAACGGCAGCAGCAAATCAAACAGGAGCTTTATATTTTGCTATTAAAAAAACGCGTGGAAACTTCAATCTCCAAATCTTCCACGCTTGCCAACGCCCGCATTATTGACAGGCCGAAGTCAGGCTCAAATCCATTGAAGCCAAACAAGCAACTCGTGATCTTGATGTCGGGCTTTATAGGCATCGGCCTTCCGATGGCCGTTATACATTTGAAACACATTCTTAACACCAGAATTACAAGCAAATCCGACATTTCAGCAGCGCTTAACGTCGGTGTGTTGGCAGAAATAAGTCATAACCCAGGCCACGAAAGAAATATTTATTCCAATTCTCAAAGTCAGGTAGCTGAGCAATTCCGCGTCCTGCGAAGCAATGTCCAATTTCTTTCTATATCAAAACAAAGCCAGATCATTCTCCTGACATCCAGTATGAGTGGCGAGGGAAAGTCCTTTATTGCTGCCAACTTGTGCGGTTCGCTGGCACTAACTGGCAAAAAAGTGCTGTTGCTGGAATTGGATCTGAGGAGGCCGCGAATGGCCAAAGATCTGAAACTGAAAGAAGAAGGGTTTACAAATTGCCTTTCGTCCGGCCTGTCATTACGTGACTTTACGCAGGTGACACTTTCCAAAAATCCTTTTGATGTAATTACGGCAGGTCACATTCCGCCAAATCCTTCGGAATTGTTGGCGTTGCCAGAGGTGGACGAACTGATCCTGGCATTGAAAAATAAGTATGAGTTTATCATACTCGACACACCTCCCATCGGCTTGGTGACGGACGCCCGCTTGCTGGGTCACCTGGCCGATTTATCATTATACATTGTCCGACAGGGTTTTACATACAAAAGTCAGCTTGATATCATCAGAGAAATCCGGGATCAAAATCAATTGCGCGGATTGCATTTAATCCTGAACGACATTAGGGCAGCGCCCGGCAGTAATTACGGCTACGGTTACTATTTGCCCGAGAAACGGCATTTTCTAAATGCACGAAAGCGAAACATTTTTAAATCATAATACAAATATGGCCACACTATGAATGGAGAAATTTACATGATCGCAGAAATTGGGCAGGCGCACGAAGGAAGCTTAGGGTTGGCGCACTCTTACATTGATGCGCTTGCATCGAGTGGCGTGAACGCAGTCAAATTTCAGGTTCACATTGCGGAAGCTGAAAGCAGCATCCATGAGCCATTTCGAACCACATTCTCTTATGAAGATCCTTCCCGAATGGATTATTGGAAAAGAATGGAATTTTCGGAAGAAGAATGGGCAGGCCTGAAAGCGCATTGCGAAATGAAAAAGCTTGATTTTGTAGCCAGTCCGTTTTCAATCAGCGCTGTCAGTCTACTTGAAAGAATTGGGGCTCGCGCTATTAAGATCGGGTCAGGGGAAATGAATAATGCTCTCCTCTTATCCACTGCTGCAAACATGGCAGACACGATTATCCTTTCTTCCGGAATGAGCTCACTTGCTGAACTCGACAATGTGATTGCGCAGATGAAGAACAAATGCAGCCTATCCTTGCTACAATGTACTTCGTCGTATCCCACCGGTCCGCACCAATGGGGCTTGAACGTGATTCCAGCTTTAAAAGAACGTTATCAGATCCCGATTGGCTTTTCGGATCATTCGGGAGATATTTTTGCCAGCCTCGCGGCCGTGGCCAGCGGCGCCGAAATCCTGGAATTTCACGTCACATTTGATCAGAGAATGTTTGGGCCGGATTCAACTTCTTCGATCAATATCGATCAGGTGAAGCAGTTGGTGAAGGGAGTAAGACAGATTGAAACGGCTCTGAAATGCCCTGTTGACAAATCTGATTGTTCGGAATATGCGACGCTGAAAACGATTTTTGGTAAATCTCTGGCCATAAATAATGATCTCAAAAAGGGCCATATTATAACGCTTGCAAATCTGGAAGCGAAGAAACCGGCGGGATATGGCATCCTGGCTGCACATTTTGAAACGGTTGTAGGAAGGCAATTGAAGCACGATCTGTTAAAGTGGTCATTCCTAAATTCCAGTGACCTGCTATGAAACGAAAAATTTGCGTAGTAATCACTGCAAGAGCCAGTTATAGCCGGATCAAAACGCTCCTCATCGCAATCAAAGTGCATCCGTCACTGTGCCTGCAACTTGTGATTACCGGCAGCTGTATGTTGGATAAGTATGGCGGACTTACGAAACTCGTCAGTCAAGACGGTTTTGATCAGATCATAAAAATTTCAAATCTGCTGGAAAATGAAAATTCCACCGCCGCTGCGAAAACGACTGGTCTGGGAGTAATTGAACTCGCCTCGGTATTCGAAAATGTCAGCCCGGATGTTGTGGTGACCATTGCCGACAGATACGAAACCATGTCTGCCGCCATCGCAGCTTCCTTTATGAACATTCCCCTGGCGCACGTTCAGGGCGGCGAAGTGACTGGGAACATTGATGAGAAGGTCCGGCACGCCGTGTCGAAGCTGGCGGATATCCATTTTGTTGCCACAGCCAGTGCGCGCAACAGATTGATAGCTATGGGAGAAGTGCCTGAAAATGTGTGGCATACGGGATGTCCATCCATTGACTTGGCCATTCAGGTAAAAAAAGATGCATCTCTGCAATTTGACTACGAAAGTTGTCAGTCCGTTTCGTCTGCAAGCCGATATCTCGTAGTTATGCAGCATCCTGTTACAACAGAGCACGGATTTACCAAAGACCAATTTTGGAGTCTATTAAAGGCTGTGGATGAACTGAACATTCCGACCTTCTGGTTCACGCCAAACCCCGATTATGGAGCTGCGCGGATATTGAAGGAGATACAGCGATACAGTGAAACGGGTAAAAATCTGAAAATTCATTTCCTGCGAAACCTTCATCCGGAGGCGTTCCTAAAACTCATTAAACATTGCGCCTGCCTTGTCGGCAATTCCAGCACGGGCATCAGGGAAGCGTCCTTGCTCGGCACACCGGTTGTGAACATTGGAAGCCGGCAACATGGCCGGGAGAGGTCCCTCAATGTGGTTGATGCAGATTTTAGTTTAAATGCAATTATGGAAGCCATACAAATCCAGCTCGATCATGGGTGTTATGAGAGCGCTTCTCTATACGGAAAGGGCGATGCAGGAATACTGATCGCTGACATACTGGCCAAAATGAAGTTAAGTGTCAATAAACAAATCACTTACTGATGGAAACGAACAAAACAATCCTGGCGATCATTCCCGCTCGAAAAGACTCAAAAGAAGTTCCGGGGAAAAACATGAAACTGCTCGGAGGCAAGCCCCTTATCCAGTATACAATCGAATCCGCGCTGCAATCGAAGCTTTTGAGCACAATTGTGGTGTCGAGCGACTGTGAGGAAACTGTTGCCTTTGCAAAAACCTGGGAACGGATTGAAGCGCCGTTTATCAGGCCTGCCGCCATTTCGTGCGATGACACCCCGTCAATTGATGTAATGCAGCATGTGGTAAAGTTTTACAAGGAGCGCAAGGCGGAGTTTGAATATGTTTGTCTCTTGCAGCCCACCTCGCCATTCCGAAGCCCCGATCTGATCGACAATGCCATTCGACATATGCTTAAAATGGATGCCGATAGTCTGACTACAATTCAAAAAACACCCGACAAATACAATCCGCTGTGGGCATTTCATTTGTCAAACGGTCAACTTTCACGATTCATGTCGGATGTTGCCCTACCCTCTCGCAGACAGGATTTGCCCAATTCATATTATCGTGACGGCAATATTTATCTGCTCAAAACGTCCCTGCTCAATCGGAACCGGTTACTGGGCGGAAGGTGCATTGGGTACCAGCCTGAAAATGAGGTAGATCTTAACATTAACACACAACAGGAATGGAAGCTAGCGGAATTGCATCTGGAAGTTTACAGCAAAGAACAAAAAAACCAATCCTGATCCTGATCACCAATAGCTATGCTGCTATCAACATCATTCACAGCGGTTTAATAAAAAAACTGGCAGTGAAATATCATGTGTATTTATTGTCAACCATGATCCGTTCCGCAGAAGTGAACCAGATTAACGATCAGTTCGGTCTTGATTTGAAGCTTGTTAATCTAGATTTGCCTTGTCAACCGGCTTGGCTTGCCTTCCTGCGTAAGGTTGAAAAGGCCTTTTTCGCCGAGTGTTTTAGCATTGTGACGCAAAAAATTAAATATCAGAGCCGCAAAGAATGGCAATGGATGCACAAAATGCTTCGGCTGATAAATCAGAAGAGCTTCACTAAATCGATTTTGAAGGTTATCAGACAGTCTATCATTTTCCTGACTTCATTTTCCATCAAACTCAGACCGCTCCTATCCTTTCACTTTCATGGCGTGATATCTTCCTCGCCACTGGATTTGCGGGAAAATCGGATCGTTAATTTTTTACGGAGACGTCATGTGAAATCTCTTGCAATGGTCATCAGCTGGGATAACCTGACATCCAAAGGGGTGATTAATGCGGATCATGATGTCACACTGGTCTGGAATGATTTCATGAAAAATGAGTTTCTAAGCTTTTACTCCATTTTTAATGTTACGGAACCGAAAGTGATCGCCACCGGCATTCCGCGGTTTGACTGCTATTTTCAAAAGACTTCTGAAAATCAAAATGCGGAAGCAAGAAAACGTTGTAATGTTCCGTCTGGGAATCAAGTAATTCTAATTGCTACAAGTGCGTTGCGGCACTTTCCAAATCAGCTCGAAGTCATCAAAGATGTCCTGAGGTTTGCGAAGGTTGAAGGCAATCTGCACGTTATCGTAAGGTGCCATCCAGCAGATAATGTTGATGCCTATAATCAGCTTTCAGAGGAAGAATTTATCAGCATTTGGCATCCCGGGAACTTGCCAAAGTCGGGTGATGATCGATTTTACAACTGGTTTCCGGAGCTGGATTTCCTTGATTCACTATCCCAAACGCTGCGGATTTGTGACGTATGCGTTCAATTTGCTTCAACGATGAAACTGGATGCAGCGGCTTGTGGAAAGCGGGTAATCAGCATTGCCTATGACGGCAATAATCCGCTCCCTTATCACCAGTCCGTGAAAAGGCTTTACGATTACAACCATCAGGTTCCGCTAAATGCTTTGCAATTTGACGAATTTGTGACGAGCAGGGATCAATTATATACAGCATTGAAAGCCAGTTTATATAAACAAAAATCACAAAACGCGCTGTCTGTCATCAAGCCATTCACTCATTTTACTGATCCAAAATCGGTTGATTTCACCTTTAACACCATTGCCGCATGGTTAAACTAGGATTTGAAATCTTCAAAAAAATGCTGGTTGCAGTGGCAATTGTCTCCATTTTCGGAAAGTTCTTTGACCAACTGCTGACATTTGGCGAAAATGAAATGCAAACGGCAGTGGTTCTTACATGCTATGTCTATTGTATAATAAGTCTTTTCTCTTTTTCCAGACACAAACTTTTTCATGTGCTGGCAGTGCCTGTTCTCACGCAATTTTTGCACTTATTTCAAAAATATTCATTTCCTGCGGGTGCAAATTCAATCTGGCGATTAATGCCATTTTTGATCTTGATCTGTTATTTCCTTTATTTTTTTATCCAGAAGTCTGCGGGTTTAAGCAAAGGAGAAAAGCTCTTTTTGGCGTCCTGGATTATCCTGCAAACATTCTATTTACTCATTTCACCCAATTTAGCGAACATTGCTTTTGGTGGACTTCTGCTTTTCTTACTAACGCTACCTTGTTATTTCAGCTATCTGAAAGTTGTCAGCGCTGCAAGTCATTTTCAGCAAAATCTTGAAATGTACTTATGCACATTATATATCATTCTCGGGTTCGGGACATTTGGGTTGGTTATAGCGGGGGCAGGTTACAAAGGATCGGATAACCTGCTGGCGACCCGAAACATTACAGATACCAATGTCACGATGGCCTATTTTATTTTACTTTGGCCGTTTGTCCTGCTTTATGCTGCGCGCAATGGATTAAACATTCTCCGCAAACTGGCCCTTTCCGCTATTTTCCTAAACGTCGTCATCTTCTCGTTTTCCCGGGGTGCTGTGCTGCTGATAGCTCCTTACATGCTCGTAACCATATTTTTGATCGGGAATGCAAAGCGCTTTTGGTCGATATTGTTGCTTCTAACATTAGTGATAAGCTTGTTTCCAAGTTTCATTTCCGGATACGCAGATTGGGATATGGCTTACTTCTGGACGTTAAGATTCGGTGACATTATGACGACAGATTCGGTTTTGAACAAATTACAACAAGCCAGCGGACGGGCCGAAATCCATGAAATTGCCTACAATTTATTCCTTTCAAAACCTCTGACCGGTCATGGAACGGGAAGTTTTGAAGTGCTCGGTCCGGGTTACAGAGAGGCACATTCGCTTTTTTACACATTACTCGCGGAGAACGGACTTATTGGATTGATTTGCTTGTACAGCTTGCTTTTCAGCCTGCTTGTTTTGCTGCTGTCGGTTTCTCTGAAAAGCCGAAAACATGCTTTGATGCCGGTTAGCCTTCTCTTTTATCTTGCTTTCAACCACACGGTTGGCAGCGTTTTCGTGATTTTACCTGCGAAAAGCGTAACCATCAATTGCCTCGCCCCCATATTGTTGATGTGCCTCTACTTTTATGCGAATAGCATTCAAGCCAATATTGCCGATCCCATAACATGACAAAGATTTTGATCATAGGAAGGGTTCCGCCACCCGTCGGAGGTGTAACTATGCATGTAACCCGGTTGATTGAAAGCCTGACGGTTCATGGCTTCCCCCATTTTACTTTTTGTGATCTTAAAAATGACAGTCTTTGTCGCATAATAAGGAAAATCGTGCAGCACGGGATCATTCATCTGCATGCTTCTAATCCGTTTTTCCAACTTTTGTTTGCAATGTTCTGCTTCCTGCTCGGGAAAAAGCTGCTCCTCACCTATCATGGCAATTGGGGCCGTTACGGAATTCATGGGAATTTGGCCATTAAGCTGTCTGCATTGATATGCACAGTTCCGATTGTGCAGAATAAAGAAAGCATGGCTACTGCTCAATATTATAATGGAACCGCAGTGCTCATTTCCACATTCATCCCGTCTGCGTACACAACACCATTAAGTCCGCAGCATTCGCAGCAGCTGGAAGAATTCAGGCGGTCCTTCAAATTCATATTTTGTACAAATGCGTGGAACCTGTCCTTTGACAAAAATGGAAAAGAGACTTATGGAATTTCGGAGATCATTAGCAATATCCAGCATGTAGATTCCGGCGGTTTGATCATTTCAGATCCTTCGGAAAACTATAAGCCGTTCATAAAAAAGACGTTTGGCTGGATTCCCGGGAACATCCTTTTCATTGGAGGTCAGCACGATTTCAGTAATGTGCTGCGCGTCTCAGACGCTTTTATCCGGAACACAACCACAGACGGCGTTTCCTTATCTATATACGAAGCGCACGAAAACAATGTGGTGGTGCTGGCATCGGCAAGCGTTTCGCGCGCCGATTTCTGCAATATCTATCAGGACATTTCAAAAATTGACGTTGTCAATGAGCTGAAAAAAGGGAGAATACGCTTGCAGGCCGAGGAAAAGATGGAAGGGGCAAACGTCACAATTCAATTAATCGATCTATACAAGCGATACATTTAACTGATTATAAGTCGGTTATAAAAAAACAAAGGCATAGAAAAATTTCCATGCCCTGTTTCACACTATACACACACTATATTTTAAATATCTATAATATCACTTGATAATTCTGGGATAACTTTCAACACCGCAAAATAACAAATTAAAGTAATTAGAAAAAAGCTTTCCAATATGATTTTCTTGGCTAAAATGAGAAAATGATGGACAATTCTATAAAATTATTCTACTTGATCTAGCCGGTTGCATCAAATTTACGGAATTATTGTTTAATTATTGTTCAAAGTGTCATACCTAACTAAATTCGTAGAACGAAGAGCATGTTAGCAGTGCGACCGCGTGAGTTAATTTAAACATCAAAAAATGCGTATAAATCCCGAAACCGTTGAACGGATCAAACAGACCGCCGATATCGTCGAAGTGGTTGGGGATTTTGTGTCTTTGAAGAAAAAAGGGGCCAATTACTCAGCTTGCTGTCCCTTTCATAATGAGAAAACGCCCTCGTTTAATGTCAATCCTGTGAGGCAGATTTATAAATGCTTTGGATGCGGCGCGGCGGGGGATTCTATCAAGTTCGTCATGGACATTGATGGCGTCGGTTATGGGGAAGCATTGCGTTATCTGGCAGACAAATACAACATTGAGATTGAGCAGGAAGAGGTTACCGATGAAGAAGCGCTTCGCCAAAATGAGCGGGAAAGCCTTTACATTATCCTCAATTTCGCCAAAAACTTTTACGTACAGCAGCTCCATGAAAGCGATGAAGGACAAGCTGTCGGTCTCAGTTATTTTAAGGAACGAGGCTTTACCGGGGAAATTCGGAAGAAATTTGAGCTGGGTTACAGCCTTGACACTTGGGATGCTTTTTCAAAAGTGGCTTTGGACAAAGGTTATTCCTCACAATTGCTCGAAAAAGCCGGCCTGCTAATCCATAAAGAGGGTTCCCAAACCGCTGGATATGACCGTTTCCGGGGAAGGGTTATTTTTCCAATTCACAATGTTGCCGGAAAAGTAATTGCATTTGGTGCACGGATTCTTAAATCTGATAAGAGCAAGGCTGCCAATCAGCCCAAATATCTCAACTCACCGGAAACCGAGGTTTATCATAAAAGTGACGTCTTATACGGCATTTTCCAGGCAAAAAATGCGATCAGGCAACTCGATCACTGCTATCTGGTTGAGGGTTATACGGACGTGATTTCCCTGAATCAGGGCGGAATTGAAAATGTGGTTGCTTCATCCGGAACTTCGTTGACAGTTGAGCAAATCAGGCTTATTGGCAGGTTTACACCGAATGTTACCATTCTCTATGACGGGGACATTGCCGGAATAAAGGCCGCTTTGCGCGGTCTCGACCTTGTTTTGGAAGAAGGTCTGAATGTTAGCATTGTCCTTTTCCCGGACGGAGATGACCCGGATAGTTACGTCAGGAAAGTCGGGGCAGAAGCATTTAAAATTTATTTGAAACAAAATTCAAAGGATTTTATCACATTCAAAACGGAAATGCTGCTGCAAGATGCCGGAAATGATCCTTTCCGACTGGCAGCTGTGATTGGCGAAGTGGTTAACAGCATTGTTAAAATTCCTGACGCCATCAAGCGGCAAGTGTTTTTCCACCGTACATCCGAAATGATGAAAGTGGATGAGCAAATGCTCATTACGGAGGGAAATAAGCTCCTGCGCAAGCTGCACACGCAGAAACCGCAAGAACGTGCGCCGCGCCAAAATCAGGCGCCGGAAAGTCCGGCAGATCTGGATGCATTGTTTTCAGGCGATCCTTTCTCCGGGTCCAATGAACCTTCGACGGATTTTTACGCTCCTGAGACTGGTCACACAGAAGCCCCTCAGCGTAGCAAACTGTATTACCAGGAAGAAGCATTTATCAGACTGCTGGTCGTTTACGGAACGCGTGAGCTTGAACCTACGATCACGGTTTGTCAGTATGTTTTGAGTGAAATCGAGGGGATAGATTTCAGGGATACCATTTTCCATCATTTGCTGGTGCTGTTCCGCGAGAATTTTAACCGGAATCATGTTCTGCCGACAGATTATTTTTTGCATCATCATGAGCCTGAGATCAGAAACCTGACCATTGACTGGCTTGCAAACAAATATGAGCTGAGCGAATTATGGTCTGAAAAATATGAAATCTTCGTTCCTTTTGAAACGGATGTTTTAGACAAAACTGCTTTCATCAATATCCTAAGGCTTAAAAAGGCATTCATCGAGGAAAAAATGAAGGTGTGTCTGCAACAGGCTGTACATGCAAAAACCGAAGAAGAGCAAACTGCCATCATGAGTGAATTCATGTATTACAAAGGCATCAGTATGGCTGCTGCTAAGGAATTGGGTAGCGTAATTGGATAATAGGTCACCTTTTATTTCTAATGTTATGAAAGCCTTTCGTTTAACATTCATTCTGCTGATTTCTTTATTCGTCTTTTTAGGCTGTAATTCATCACATAAGATTCTGAAACCTCAGCAGGAAGATAATTTCAAGTTGTCGGATTATGCCACTTTCGGGTTTTATGACATTGAGGCAAAGGGCGATACGATTTCTCAAAATTTTGAAAAGAACGTAGGGATCATTAAAACAGCCATTGCGCAAAACTTGCAGTCAAGAGGCCTTGACGAAGCCCGCGATGCGAATTTAAAAATCAATATTGCATTAAACGTTCAGGAAAAAGCGCAAACCAGGCAAACCGACTTCCGCACCGACGGACTTCCGCGTTACATGGGGCAGCGCCGTTATTCATGGAAAAGCGAAGAAGTTGTGGTCGGTAAATATCGCGAAGGAACGATCATGATCGACCTCGTAGATGCGGCTACGAACAAGATGGTCTGGCAGGGAGGAGCGGAAGGGATCATTCCCGAAAAAAGCCAGAATTTTACAGCGGATATCAATCAGGCTGTGAAGGAAATCATTGAAAACATTCCCAAATAAAAAAGGGCTGCTTCTTTTGAGAAACAACCCTTTCAATATTGTTGATGTCGGAGATTAGCCATTATTATTTACTACACCACGTACTCTTTCATTCACATTGTCTGCTACTGAACCGGCTTTGTCCTTCACAGAACTAACATTTTTCAAAAAACCGTCTTTCAATTTGTCGGCTAAAACTGACAACTCTTCAAGGCTTTTTTCGTATTTATCTTTTGCATTTCCACCAAGATCATTTGCTTTGCTCTTGATCAGCTTGCGTGTATCTTTTCCGTCCTTAGGAGCAACCAAAAGGCCAATTGCAATGCCTGTAAAAAGTGCTCCAATTGCGCCTATCAGAAATTTTTGATTCTTGTTCATATGAATTTCTTATTTTGTGAGAATAATACGTTTGAACTCTAAACAATACAAATACTGTGCCATCAAGCATTAAACTTTACAAACGGCTAGCATTGATTGTTGCGCTTATTGCGCCGCAACTAGTCTCGGCTCAGTGGAAGGTAATTGATATAAAAACGACCATCCATATGCGCGCAATCCATGCCGTTTCGCCTACGACATGCTGGATTGGAGGTTCCAGGGGGACTGTTTTAAAAACCGTTAATGGCGGCAAAAAATGGCTAACATCCAAAGTTTCAGGCGCAGATTCACTTGATTTCCGGGACATTCATGCTTTCAGTAAGGATGTGGCAATCGCAATGAGTGCAGGGGAAGCGCAGAAAGACAAGGCTAAGATTTACCGCACGGAAGATGGCGGATTAAGCTGGTTGCTTGTGTACCAAACTACACAAAATGGGGTTTTTCTGGATGGAATCGACTTTTGGGATAAGAATAAAGGCATATGTTTAGGCGATCCAATCAATGGAAGACTGTTCATTTTGACCACGGACGACGGTGGAAAAAGCTGGCAGGAGTTGCCTTTTGAAAAACGACCGGTTGCTGAACCAGGCGAAGCTTGTTTTGCCGCCAGCGGAACATCCATTATAGCAACCGGAAAAAACAAAGCATTTATCGGAACCGGAGGCAGCAAAATGGCCCGCGTTTTTCGCTCGGAGGATTATGGTATGACCTGGGACGTGTCTTCTACTCCCTTGCCTGCCGGGCCCACAAGCGGCATTTTTGGGCT
This sequence comes from Dyadobacter fanqingshengii, assembly GCF_023822005.2. GTDB lineage: Bacteria > Bacteroidota > Bacteroidia > Cytophagales > Spirosomataceae > Dyadobacter > Dyadobacter fanqingshengii. The sequence goes on along the minus strand of NZ_CP098806.1, from coordinate 5,187,028 downwards.
GAGGTTCTGGTCCAAGAAAAACGGCATTGCAGTGGGTGGAGATTATAAAAAAACGACCGATTCCACGCAAAATGTACTGATAACCAAAGACGGAGGCGTTACCTGGACGTTGGCAGGGATGACCAAGCCGGCAGGATTAAAAGAAAGTGTAACATTATATCACAAAACCGACGCGGTTTGGACAGGCGATTCAGAAATCCGTTCAGACGATTATGCATTGATTTCCAGCGGTCCGTCGGGCAGCAGCTTTTCTGAAAATTGGGGGAAAACATGGCATGAGCTGGGCAAAGAAGGATTTCACGCGATGAGTTTTGCTGGAAATGTTGGCTATGGCGTCGGAGCCAATGGGTTAATCGGTAAGATTGAAAAATTTTCAAAAAAGAAAAAGCGCAAACTGGTGCTTGTTGAACAGTAGCGTTAAATCCTGTCTATCAATTCCTTAACAACCCGAATTTCTCTTCCCGACAAATGATCCGCGATGGCAGCAGCATGCTCGCGGCCATTTTCAATAAATACTTTCTCTGTAAAAACGCCCGCCATAACGGTCCCGCAGAGGTAAAGCCCAGGCACATTCGTTTCAAATGTTTCTTTATCAAACGATGGAACTTTGGTCACCTCGTCGAGCGCTACACCGCAGCGCGCCAGTAAATGTTCGTCAGGCAAATAACCAACAAGTAAAAAGACGAAATCGGCTGGCAGCCATTCAGTTTCGCCTGTTTCAATGTTTTCAATTTCAATTCTTCCAGGCTCGATCGACTTCGTAATGCTGTTGAAGCGCGTGTGTATCTTCCCTTCCTTCACCCGGTTTTTCACATCCGGAACGAGCCAATATTTCACTTTTGTACGAAAGTCCGCCTCCTTATGCACAATCGTGACATGTGCATCGTGCCTGTAAAGCTCTAATGCCGCCTCCACCGAAGAATTTGAGCCGCCTACCAGCACTACATTCGTAAAGGAATATTTGAAAGGCTCATCATAGTAATGCGAAACATGCGGAAGGCCTTCACCGGGCACATTCAGCATTCTTGGCACATCAAAATAACCAGTTGCCAACACAACATTTTTCGACTGGAAAATCTGGCCGTCATTGGAATAAGTCAGAAATGTTCCGTCGGGCTGTCTTTCCGAGCGATCAACGTCAATAAAAAGCTTGAAGTTCAAGTGAAAATAACCGGCAACCTTCCTATAATACTGCAATGCTTCGTTGCGATTGGCTTTCACCTCGGAAATCGAAAATGGGATCCCACCGATTTCAATATTCTCCGCTGTCGAAAAGAACTTCATGCGTCTGGGATAACGCCTGATCGATTCGGTAAGATTACCCTTTTCAAGGATCAGATAATCCAAACCGCTCTTGGCCAGTTCCACACCCATTGCAAGGCCGCAAGGCCCGCCACCAATTACGATTACATCATATATATGCATTGCAGTAGTCTTAGAAATTGTGCGTCGTTCAGTCAATAAACCCCCTAATTTAGATATTGGTTTCTGAACTTTGTAAATTACCTCCCTGTTGAAAATGTTCATTATATTGTAGAAACAGAGATTTGGAAGATCCAAAACGGAATTTTGCACAAAAGCTGAATGCATGGGGAAAATCAAAAACCCCTTTTGTTTTTCTTGTGGATTACCGGATTGAAAAGCCGCAGGCCTGGACATTGGATGATGACAATCTGAATGAAATACGCTTTGATCTGAATGGATTCAGGAGTATAGACAAAGATGAAGTCAAATCGCCGCTCCCGGAATTTCAGTTTTATAAATTCCCTGTTCCGTTTGAGGCATATGAAGCCAAATTCAATCATGTCGTCAGGAATTTAAAGGCTGGCAATTCATTTTTGGTTAACCTGTCGGTTCCTACCGACATCACGACGAATTTGAGCCTGGAAGAAATATTCGGGCACAGCGAGGCACCTTACCGCTTTTTGTATAAAAACGAATTTGTCTGCTTCTCGCCCGAAATTTTTATTAAAATAAAAGGCAACCGGATTTCTTCGTTTCCTATGAAAGGAACCATAGACGCATCGGTTCCGGATGCAGAAAACGTAATTTTAGCCGATTCCAAAGAAGCCGCCGAACACGCCACCATCGTTGATCTCATCCGAAATGATCTGAGTATGGTCGCTGAAAAAGTTTGGGTGGAAAAATATCGCTACATTGATCGCATTCAGACCAGCGATAAGACATTGTTGCAAGTTAGCTCTGAAATTGCTGGCATTCTGCCGGATGACTTTGAAGGGAAATTTGGCGATTTGCTCCTTCAAATGCTCCCAGCAGGCTCCATTACGGGTGCGCCCAAGCCAAGCACATTGCAGATCATTGAAGCTGCCGAAAAATATGAGCGCGGTTTCTATACAGGCGTTATGGGATATTTTGATGGCGAAAATTTTGAAAGTGCCGTCATGATCCGGTTTATTGAGAATCAGAATGGAAACTTCGTCTTCAAAAGCGGCGGTGGGATAACGGCACAAAGCAATGCACAAAATGAATATCAGGAATTAATCGACAAAGTTTACCTCCCCTTCGCCCATGTCCCGCACATTATGTTTTGAGACGATTTGTTGTGAAAATCGGCAATTGAAGAACCTTTCTTACCACGAAGCCAGGCTTAACAAAACGCGTCACGAGTTGTGGGGCTTTTCAGATTATTGGAATCTGTCCGAACTGATCATTATGCCTGATAGTGTGGATAATGCGTTGCACAAATGCAGACTTTCGTACAACGGGGAAATTGAGGTCATTAAATGGGAGCCCTATACGGCCAGAACCATCCGTAAAATCCAGCGTGTATATGACGACAACATTGATTATCGTTATAAATACGAAGCCCGCGATGAGCTTAACACACTTTTCGCCCAACGAAAAGACGCCGACGAAATCCTGATCATCAAAAACGGTCTCGTTACTGACTCGCTCTATTGCAATGTGGCATTCTACAACGGAAACGCCTGGTGTACACCCAATTCACCATTATTACCCGGCACGCAAAGGGCTTGTTTGCTCGAAGCAGGAGTTATTCGTGAGGCTGAGATAAGTGAGAATGATTTGGGAAAATATAGCTTAGTGAAGTTGTTTAATGCGATGGTTGGGTGGGAAAATGCAGCCCAATTAAATATCGAATGCATTGTTTGATCCTGGAAATATAATTTTTTAACAAAAACACTCTCATCTGTTACACGCCGTGGCAAATTACATATCATAAGTACGATTAGTCGTAACTTCGCCTCATTAAATATTAACCCTTGCCCCAGCAGCCAATGGCCTCCCTTTTTGAGGAAGAAACTACTTTTTTTGCCGATCTGATCTTACCGGTTCCGATTCCTTCTTTGTTTACTTACAGGGTTCCCAGGGAAATGAGCGGGATGATCAAGGTCGGTGCGCGGGTGATTGTGCAGTTTGGGCAAAAAAGGGTCATTACGGCTGTCGTTGCAAACATACATTCCAATCCGCCTTCCAAATATCAAGCGAAATACATTCTCGAACTGCTTGACGAAGAGCCAATTGTCACAACCCGCCAGCTTGAATTATTCAATTGGGTTGCGGAATATTATCTATGCAACATTGGCGAAGTGCTTAACATTGCGCTTCCTGCCGGGCTTAAAATTACGAGCCAGTCGAGAATTCAGATGAACCCTGAATTTGAATATGACGATTTGCTGACCGACCAGGAGAGAATCGTTGTGGACGAGATTAAGAAGCACCAAACCCTTTCTTACGAAGAAGTGGAGCGGCTTTTGCAACGCTCCAACATTACGGCGCTAATCAAATCGCTGGTGGGAAAGCGTGCAGTTATCCTTTTTGAGGAGGTTAAGGAGCGATATAAGCCAAAAGTTGTCAGGAAAATAAGACTGAATGCTGTTTACATATCCAATGATGCGCTGTCTAAATTGGCAGCGTCGCTGGATAAAACGCCAAAGCAGCAAGAAATTTTGTTGAAATATCTCAGCTACATTCCTGTTTACAACAATCCGGATCTGAACCAAAAAGGACTGGATAAGTCTATTTTTAGTCAGGATGACAATGTTTCGGATGCCTCGTTAAACACGTTGGTCAAGAAGGGGATTTTCGAGCAATTCGAGATTTTCATTTCAAGATTTGACGACATTCCAGCCAGCAACGCGGTTATTACGTTGACAGAAACGCAAAAAGAGGCATCTAAACAGATCCACGAGCTTTTTGCGGAAAAAGAAGTTGTTCTCTTGCATGGAATTACGGGCAGTGGAAAAACGGAAGTTTACATTGAACTGATCAAACAAGTGTTGGAAAGCGGCTTGCAAGTGCTTTTCCTATTACCTGAAATCGCCTTGACAACCCAGATTGTTGTCAGGTTAAGGAAGGTTTTTGGGGATACGATGGGCATTTATCATTCCAAATTTTCCGATAATGAACGCGTTGAAGTTTGGAAAGGGATTCTGGACGGGAAATTTCAGTTTGTGGTTGGCGTTCGTTCTGCTGTTTTTCTTCCGTTTGATAATCTTGGTTTGATCATTGTTGACGAGGAGCACGAAACTTCCTACAAACAGCACGATCCCGCACCACGTTACAATGCGCGCGACGTTGCTGTGATCATGTCATATATGCATAAAGGCAAAACGCTGCTTGGCTCCGCAACACCTTCATTAGAAAGCTATTATCACGCGCAAACAGGCAGATATGGATTTGTAGAAATGAAGCAACGCTTCGGAAATGCAGCATTGCCCACATTTGAATTAATTGATACAAAAAAAGAAAAAAAGTCGAAGAAGATGAAAAATGAATTTTCATCTGTGCTGATCGATCATTTGCAACTAAATCTGAAAAACAAAGAACAGACAATCCTATTTCAAAACCGCCGCGGTTACTCGCCATACCTGCAATGTGAAATCTGTAACTGGATTCCGGACTGTGCGAATTGTGACGTGAGCCTCACCTATCACATGAAGGCGGGCGAACTGCGGTGCCATTATTGTGGTCACAAAGAAGAAGTTACGCGCACTTGTCCACAATGCGGCTCTACACAGGTGAAAACGATGGGTTACGGGACGGAAAAGATTGAAGATGAACTGCATTCCATGTTTCCGGAGGCGCGTGTGCAGAGAATGGATCTGGACACAACAAGGGCCAAAAACGCTTACCAGCAGATCATCTCCGAATTTGAGGAAGGCGGCATTGACATTCTTGTAGGAACACAAATGGTGAGCAAAGGACTTGATTTTGATAATGTTAGCATTGTCGGGATATTCGACGCGGACCGGATCATTCATTTCCCTGAATTCCGCGCTTCGGAACGGGCATTCCAAATGCTCACACAGGTGAGCGGGCGCGCAGGCCGGCGAGCCGAAAAGCCGGGCAAAGTCCTCATACAAACTAACAATCCCGGCCAAAAATTGCTGGATAGGATCATTAATAACGACTACGAAGGCATGTATGCTGCTGAAATTGAGGAGCGTGAGAAATTTCATTATCCGCCTTTTACGAGACTTATCAAAGTAACGGTTAAGCACGTCGACGAGGCCACTTCCAGCAAGGCAGCCAAGATCCTGGCGGAGAAACTGACGGCCAACTTGGGAGCCAGCCGGGTTCTCGGACCGCAGCCGCCACTGGTGGAAAGAGTAAGAAATCAGTTTTTGTTCGACATTCTCATCAAACTTGAACGAGAAAAGATTAATTTTAAGGCGGCAAAGTCATTTATACAAGAAAAGGTTATTGATATTTTAACCGATAAGACGCTCAAAAGCATCCAGGTCGTCATCGACGTGGACTGTTTATAAAAATCATTTTTACTGCATATTAATCTATGTCTTCCAAAAAAACCAGAATTGTTGCTACCGTAGGTCCAGCCTCCGAAACAAAAGAAACATTGTATGCGTTGGCCAAAGCCGGGGTAAACGTTTTTCGCCTAAATTTCTCTCACGGTACTCATGCTGATCACCTCCAAAGATTAACCACCATTCGGGAAATCAACGAAGAACACGGCTTAAATCTCGCTATTCTACAAGATTTGCAGGGACCAAAAATCCGTATCGGAATGGTTGCCGAAAAAGACGGAGTCCTGATCGAAGCCGGTAATAAATTGATATTATCCAACACAGAAGTGCTTGGAACAGCTGAAAAAGTGAGCACGCCGTACGACGGCATGTACAACGACGTTAAAATCGGTGACCGTATCCTGATGGACGATGGAAAACTGGAAGTGCTTGTAACAGGAATGGACGGATCGGATGTGATTACCGAAGTAATATATGGTGGTTACCTGAAATCTAAAAAAGGTGTAAACCTGCCGAATACAAAGGTTTCAATGCCTTCTGTTACCGCGAAAGATTACGAAGATCTGGATTTTGGTCTTGAAAATAATGTAGAATGGGTGGCATTATCGTTCGTTCGCACAGCTTCGGAACTAATAAAAGTAAAAGAATACATTGCCAGCAAAGGCAAAACGGCGCGTCTGGTTGCTAAAATCGAGAAGCCGGAAGCAATTCTGAACATTGATGAAATTATCGAAGCTACGGACGCTATTATGGTTGCCCGCGGCGATTTGGGTGTGGAGCTTCCGGCAGAAGAAGTGCCAATGATCCAGAAAATGATCGTTGACAAATGTAACAAGGCCGGCAAACCGGTGATCGTAGCGACGCAAATGCTGGAAAGCATGATCGACAGCCCACGTGCAACCCGCGCCGAGCTGAATGACGTTGCAAATTCAGTCCTTGACGGCGCAGATGCGGTAATGCTTAGTGCTGAAACCGCATCAGGAAAATATCCGTTGTTAGCCGTTGAAAGCATGACAAGAACGATCGAAAGAGTTGAAACTTCGACAAACAGCATTTATTTCAAACACCATGCTGCGGTAAGTGAAAGTACGAGCGTCAACAAAATCAATGATTACGTTGTGATGAGTGCTTGCCGTTTGGCACGTGACACACAAGCGAAGGCAATTATCGGGATTACGCGTTCCGGATATACGTCTTTCCGTCTTTCGCATCACCGCCCAAAGGCCGGCTTATTGATTTTCACTTCCAATAAGGTGTTAATGAATCAATTAGCATTGTATTGGGGAACAAAAGTGTACTTCTACGACCGCGATCAAGATGCTTCTACGGACGATTTGATTGAAGATATCAAGCAGATTTTGGTCGATAAAGGAGAATTGCAAAAGGGTGATGTTTTCATTAACACGCTCAGCATTCCCGTTTCAAGACAACGTAAGACGAATACAGTGAAATTGAGTGTTGTAGAATAAAATATAAAGACGTTTTTGGAAGCAGCAGGAGGCAACTTCTGCTGCTTTTCGCTTTTCAGGGCATTTTTGTTTCCGTTAGAAAACTGAACCTACCGTTGGGACAATCCTTTCCGGCGCTAATTTAAAAATCGTTATATTTACTTATGAGCAAATCAATAGGACATATGATAGCTTCTTCGAATCCGCTGAGGGTTTTACCTAAAACAATCTCTGCGGAAAATATACCTGACGTTCTGATCCATGAAATAATTGACGGCATACCCTTGTATCGCAAAGGTTACCGTGACGTACTGGCCAAAACGAAAACGGTAGAAGACATTATGGGTTGCAGTTCATTACAGTTTTTCATTATTGATTACATTCTTGGAATTCTATATCCTTCCATTGATAGGCAAAAGTATATTATTGCAACAAATGAAGCCGGACTGCATTTAGATAAAAGAAACAACTTGTCGGGAGACATTATGATCTTTGATAAAGACGTTCTGACTATCGACAAAATCGATACGCATTATTCAAAAGTGCATCCGAAAGTCTCCATTGAAATCGACCTAGACGTGGAATTGGAAACGTTTACTGAGAATGGCTATATAACAATCAAAACGCAAAAGCTTTTGGGGTTCGGGACTGACAAGGTGATCTGGTTTTTGACAAAACCAAAGAGCGTAATGATCGCAACAAAGGACGGCGAATGGCAAACATTCAGTTGGGATCACGATATCGAAATCCTGGATGGCATCACTTGCAATGTTGGTAAATACCTGAAAGACAAGGGATCAGAGTTTGCCTGATTAGTTTTTTTAGCATTTTAAAGCGGAGAAACATCATTTCCGCTTTTATTTTTTTTCATATAACTAATAAAATAGTTTTGAAACTAATTAAATAGTAATAACTTTGATTCAGTAATTCGAAATACTAGCAAGACAATCAACATTATGGAAATACGCACATTAACCCGTGCCGAGGAAGAGATCATGAGGATCTTATGGCAATTGAAAAAGGCTTTTGTAAAAGACATTTTGGCCGAAATGCCCGAACCAAAGCCTGCTTATAACACGGTATCCACGATCATCAGAATTCTCGAGAAAAAAGAGGTTGTTGGCTACACTGCTTATGGCAAAACGCATGAATATTTTCCACTGATCAGTGAGGAGGAATACAAGCGCCATGAAATGCAACAGCTTATGGTCAACTATTTCGATAATTCACTCCCCAACCTCGTTTCATTCTTCGTGAAAGATAACGATCTCAAAAGCAAGGACCTGGACGAGATCATGAAGCTGATCAACGATCACAAAAACGAACACTAAATCCGTTAACCATGGAAACGCTATTATACTTCGGAAAGGTTAATTTGTACTGGATTTTGCTATTCGCTTGTTACCAGCTTATGCTGCGGAACCACACATTCTTTAAATGGAACCGCTATTATTTGCTGGCGTCACTGCCGGCGGCTTTTCTCCTTCCATTGTTGATTTATCCAGAGAACGCGCCTGCAATTCCCGCTTTATATCAGGTTAACGCCGCCACTTTTACAGTTGGGGCGAGTCAGGCCGAAGCGGCTCCATTCATGACTGCGACGCAGATAATCTGGACAATCTACGCACTTGGATTTATCATGGCAGCATTTCAGTTTTTCAGGCACATTAACCAGTTAAGGAGATTTCTAAAAGCAGGAGAAATTATTAAGCTCGACGATTGCACCGTTGTACTGATCGATTCTAACAACACCGGTTCTTTTTCTTTTTTGAATTGGATCGTGATTAATCGAAATGACTACGAGCATCATTTTGACGCGATTTTGAGACACGAAATGGTCCATACGCAGCAAATGCATAGCCTGGATATTCTGCTCATTGAGATTTTAAAAGTCTTCTTCTGGTTCAACCCATTTCTGGTGTTATATAAGCGCTCCATGCAGGAAATCCACGAATTTCTGGCAGATGCACAAGCTCCTAACCGGGATAATTATGCCCGATTTTTAGTGGCCTACGCATTAAAAGCGCCCATTACATCTTTGACAAATCATTTTTTTAAGCCATCGCAAATCAAAAATCGTATTCGTATGATCTACAAAAACAGAACTTCGAAATGGATGCTCAGCACCTACATGATCGCCCTGACGGTAATCGGAAGCACGGCATTATTTGTCGCAGGATGCGAACGAACTGAGCAGAATGAGGCAGAAATCGCTGCCCGCAATACAGAAAAGGCTGCCAACGATGCACTTTCCAATGAGAAAATTTTCTCAGTCGTTGAAGAGCAGCCTGAATTCCCCGGTGGTCAACAGGCAATGTTTCAATTTTTAGGTAAGAAAATCAAATACCCCAAGGCGGCCGCCGATGCTAACGTGCAAGGCAAAGTCTTTTTGCAATTTGTCGTTACTGATGAGGGAAACATTCAGGATATTGTTGTGTTGAAAGGCATCGGTTTTGGCTGCGATGCAGAGTCTGTGAGGGTCTTAAAGTTATTTCCCAAATGGAAACCAGGAAAACAGAATGGAAAGCCTGTTAATGTCAAATTCACTTTGCCTGTTAATTTCCAATTGGAAGAAAGTGATACCAAAAACACGAGCAGTCGGATTCAATTGGACGAAAAAATGGCAACAGTGGTGCATTATGGCTTTTCTCCACTCTATATTCTGGACGGAAAAGAAATGGAAAATGCAGATTTTCTTAAGACCTTTCCAAGTGAAAAAATTAAAAGTATGGACGTGTTGAAGGGTTCAAAGGCGGAGGATATTTATGGAGATAAAGGGAAGAATGGTGTGGTCAAAATTACAACCAAGTAGCAAGCTGCATCTTTCAGCAACATATTTCAATGATAATGCCCGGCTGGTTCCGGGCATTTTTTTGTTAGACATCTCACCATGATTTGATACATTTGCCCTCCTACCACTTATTCCAAACCCTACTTATGCCCATTCTCAAAGCGGCCATCATTGGCGGTGGCCATATTGCAGATCAAAACCACATTCCGGCTTTAAAAGCACTTTCTGAGCGTGTTGAGCTTATTGCTGTTTGCAGCCGTGATATCCAAAAAGCAAGAACATTGGCTGATAAGCATGAGATTCCCCAGGCTTTTGACAATGCTTCTGAAATGTTTGTAGGCGATAATAAGCCGGACCTGATCATCAACTGCACGGCGAATAATCTGCATCATCCATTTTCGATGCAAGCACTGGAAAACAACTGCCATGTATTGTGTGAAAAGCCACCGGCAATCAATGCGGCTGAGGCGAATGAAATGGCTGAGTTGGCCCAGAAAAAGGGAAAGGTGCTCGCTTATAATTTTCAGCTAAGGCAAACGCCGGAATATAGCTTGCTTAAACGCGCACTGGAAAATGGCCGATTGGGGGAAATCTATCACATTAAAGCCAATTTCTTACGCCGCAGGGGAATTCCCGGCTGGGGAAACTTTACAAATAAATCCATTCAGGGCGGCGGCGCGTTGATGGATCTGGGCGTTCACGTGCTGGATCTCGCATTGGGTTTGCTAGACTACATTGAACCGGACCGGATCATTGCCAACACTTACGATTTTATCGGGAAGGCGGGTGGAAAAGGGCTTATGGGAAATTGGGCCGCAGCAAAATTTGAAGTGGAAGACGCTTGTTTCGCCCATTTATCTTTCCCGAACAATGCAAGCATCACATTGTCCACGTCATTTGCATTGAATACGAAAATGGAGAAAAATGTCAATCTGGAAGTGTTTGGAACAAAGGCTGGCGCAGTGCTGAACCCGTTCTCCATGTACAGCGAAATGGACGGAGAGCTCGTTAATATGGAATTTCCGCATCTCGAAGAAACCGACATTCAACTCAAAAATACAATTGCGTTTTTAGATGCCTGCGGGGGAAGGGCGAGTAACATTTGTAATGCAGCACAGGGCGCTATTTTACAAAAGATTGTGGAAGAGATTTATAAAAGCGCTGCAAAATGATGATCATTTTGCAGTCGCCATCACCATTTTAATTTCATTTTTGGCACCTAATTCCAGCACGTCCACAAGATCCTGAACAGCAAGGTTTTTATCTACCCTTAATACGATAGTTTTGTCTTCAACATTAGCGAAAATGCTTTGCAGTTCAGCTTCCAACCGATCGAATGGAACAGGCTCTTTATCAATAAAATAGCCCTTTTTATCATCAATTGAGAGGGTTATCTGCTTTTTGTACATTTGCTGCGTTGCGGATGCTTTGGGCAGCATCAGCTTGATCACGTTCGGATTAGACATCGTGGAGATGATCAAGAAGAACAGCAAAAGGAAAAACATAATATCGTTCAGCGAGTGCGTGAACACCTCAGGAGCAAAACGGGCCTTACGACGTATTTTCATATTCTGGAAATGATATTAGTTCTTTGCAGCAACAGGCTTCTGCAATACGTCAATAAAATCGGAAGCAGCCATCTGCAATCTCAAAGCAAAACGGTCGATTTTCATGTTCAGCAAGTGATAACCTGCGTAAGCGATCAAACCAATGATCAGACCAGATCCGGACGTGATCATTTTTTCATACATACCACCCGCGATTGTGCTGATATTGAAGTCATTTGAAATAGAGATATCGTAGAAAATACGGATAATCCCGGAAATTGTCCCCACGAAGCCAAGCATGGGCGCAATACCCGCGATAACCCCCAGGTAGGGAAGATTGCCTTCCATGCGCTGTATTTCGATCTGACTGGCATTTTCAATCGTCGTTTCAATGTCTTTGATTGGATAACCGATGCGCCCTATTGCTCTTTCCAAAATCCTGCCCGAAGCATTGCGTTGATTGCGGCAAAGCGATTCTGCTGATTTTAAATTTCCTTGCTGAATAAAATCCTTCACATTGTCAATCACTCCCGGATCAATTTTTCCATTGGCGCCAATGCCGAGAAAACGCTCGATAATAAGGAAAAGCGTTGCCAGAAATAATAGTCCGAGCGGCAACATGACCCAGCCTCCTTTTGCAAGAAGATCAATAATAGAAAGCCCCTCTGTGGCAACGGGTGCGGCCAAAGTAGAATCAGCAAGTGCTTGTAGAAGCATCATATTGGTTATAAAAGTGAATGTTAAGCTAATGAAATAGAGGTCAATCCGGTCAAAAAACAGCTTTGAACATAAACGGAGTTAGTGCCCCCTTATTGTTTAAAGGGCAAATATAGGAAAATTACTCTTCGGGATTCTATGGAGAAAACATTCCCGGCAGGTTTCTGTAAATAAAGAATATTTTTCACCCTCCACTGAGCTGATTTCGCATAATTTCTACCATTTTTCTGTTTAATACATTATACAGACTCTCATTTTACCCAACCTTAACGGCATGAAAAGAACATTTTCATATCTTTTGCTGCCTGTCCTGGCATTTGTTTTCGGCGCTTCTCTTCTTACTTGTACGGACGATCCCGTTCCGCTTCCGACGGGCAGTATCAAAATAAGATTCGATAATGTGGTTGGCTCAAAGGATTTGAAGCTCGACACAGATACATATATTAATGCTGACGGGGAGGATTTTACGGTTAGTACGCTGAATTATTACATCTCAAACATTAAGCTTACCGCCGCGGCCGGGAATAATTTCACCGTTCCGCAGGATTCCAGCTATTTCCTGATCCGGGAAGGCAATGTTGATTCTCAGCAAATTACCATTAATAATGTCCCGGCGCGCAACTATACGGGCATCGAATTCGTCATAGGGATTGACAGCCTGAGAAGTGTGTCGGATATTTCGAGGCGCAAAGGAATTCTGGACAAAGATTCTGGGCCGACTAATGAGGAAGCCATGTATTGGGACTGGAACCCGGGTTACATTTTCCTGAAACTCGAAGGCACGTCGGACTCGGCAACATCGTCGAATAATAGATTTTATTATCATATCGGCGGTTTTGGTGGGCTTACGGAAAAGACATTGAATAACATTCGTGTAGCCAGAATCGGTTTTGGAGATCAGCGGGCGGCTGTGTCGAAAAATGCGGCGACACAGATTAATCTGAAAGCAGACATTCTCAAAGTCTTTAATGGTCCGACCAAAGTGAGCATTAAGGAGAACACGAGTGTTATGTTCATGCCTTTTTCCAAAAACATAGCCGACAACTACGTGAGTATGTTCAGTCTGGACCAGATTATCAATAAATAAGTAAGTTAGCTGAATGAAAAAGGCGGTTTGGCTTTTTGGTGTGCTGTTAATCCTGTTTCAGGGAACAATTTCCTGCAATAAGGAGTCAGAAACGCCTGAACCAACGCTTCCTGTGGATACTATTCCACCGCCTTTGGAATGGGAAAAACCAGCTTATTTCCCTGATCCTGTTTACGATTTATCCAAAAATCCGTTAACACCCGAAGGCGTTGAACTGGGTCGGTTCCTTTTTTACGATGGCATTCTTTCCCGAACAGATAAGATTGGCTGCGGAACTTGTCATCAGCAACAGGCCGCATTCACGCATCATGGACATGATTTAAGCCATGGCGTTGATGATTTGTTGGGAACCCGGAATTCTCCATCGGTTCAGAATATGGCTTGGAGCCCGAGCTTTTTCTGGGACGGAGGCGTGCATGATATGGATCTTGTTCCGCCGGTTCCGATCCAGAATGAGGTGGAAATGGGCGAACGCGTGGGAAGTGTCATTGAAAAATTGCGCAAGACGCCCGTGGCGGGAGCAGCCAAGCAGGTAAATTACCCCAAAATGTTCAAAGCAGCGTTTGGAACGGATGAAATTAATGCGGACCGGATGATGAAAGCATTGTCGCAGTTTATGATGACGATGGTTTCTGCAACTTCCCGCTACGATTATTTTCTGCAAGGCGACGCATCTGCATTAACGCCATTGGAAAAACAGGGAATGGCCCTTTTTAAACAAAACTGTGCTTCCTGTCACAGCAGCGAGCTTTTTACCGATTTCAGTTTCAGGAACAATGGTTTGATTCCTGCTAAAATCAATGATCAGGGAAGATACGCGATTACATTAAATGAAGCTGACCGGCTTAAATTCAAAGTTCCCAGCTTGCGCAACGTAGGCTTGACCGCGCCTTACATGCACGACGGCCGGTTTACGACTCTAGAAGCGGTTCTGAATCATTATGCCAATGATCAGAGCGCAAGTAAGGACAGTATTTTTGTATCCCCTTCGCTGGATCCGCTGCTGCAGGTTGCTGGCCAAAAACGTGGAATCAAGCTTACTGTAACAGAAAAGCAATCTATCATCGCCTTTTTGAAGACCTTAAATGACGAGCAGTTTATTACCGACAAACGCTTTTCGGACCCGGGCATAGGAACATCATTATAAGTAATGCAAGCGATTTTTCCTTACTATAAAAATGATCGCGGTCATGTCTTAAACCATGATTAAACATTCATTAAAATAGAGGAAAATTGCCCGATGCGTTGTTACTTTGTGAAAATTAAAGCTGCCAAATATATAAATATGCAAAGCGGAGAAAAAAACGCACAGCCCTGGTTGGGAAAAATGCAGGAACGTTGGGGATTGGAAACAACCAGACAGGTTCTTTTGGTTTTAGCAGTTTTTAGCTTAGCGGGTTCATCCGTGGTTTGGCTTAGAAAAGGACTTTTTTTCCTGCTCGGTTACGATGAACTAACTCCAATGTGGCTCAAAACCATCACTTATATCCTTTTTATTTTTCCTACTTATCAAACCCTTTTACTGATGTACGGCTTTTTGCTGGGTCAGTTTTCGTTTTTTTGGGAAAAAGAGAAGAAAATGTTCCGTTGGATCAAAGCAAAATTTAGCAAATAAGAGTCATTTCGGAAGCTTGGGCTTCACACCAAATATTGTAGGAGTGCCGGAATTAACCTTCCTGTACTCCTTATTTTATTTATACCTTTGTGTTTTATTTCAATTTAAGGTTTAGAATCATACATATCATTCCATGTTTGAAAACTTACAGGACAAGCTAAATAACGCCTTTCGCACACTAAAAGGAAAGGATAGGATATCAGATATAAATGTTGCCGCAACCACGAAGGAAGTCCGCAAAGCACTTGTCGATGCCGACGTTAACTTCAAAGTTGCCAAGGAAATTACAGACCGGATCCGTGAAAAAGCGCTCGACAGAAAGATTCTGATCTCTGTTGAACCGGGCCAGATGTTCGTAAAAATCGTTCAGGAAGAGCTTACCGAGCTCATGGGCGGCCAGGCAGAAGGCATTAATATTAAGGGTGACCCAGCAGTGATCCTGATTGCAGGTTTGCAAGGTTCGGGTAAAACGACCTTTTCGGGAAAGTTGGCCACATTGCTCAAAAAACAAGGCCGTCAGGTTTTGCTTACGGCTTGCGACGTGTATCGCCCGGCTGCGATTGACCAGCTGAAAGTGCTTGGCGAGCAGGTTGGTGTAGAAGTTTATTCAGAACCAGATAATAAAAACGCCGTTGACATTGCGAGAAATGCAGTGGCATATGCAAGAAAAATTGGCAAAAAAGTGGTGATCGTCGATACAGCCGGACGTTTGGCTGTGGATGAGGTCATGATGCAAGAGGTTGAGGACATTAAATCTGCCGTTAATCCTTCCGAAATCTTGTTCGTTGTAGACTCTATGACGGGCCAGGATGCGGTCAATACGGCCAAAACCTTCAACGAGCGTCTGAATTTCGACGGTGTTGTCCTTACCAAGTTAGATGGTGACGCACGTGGCGGAGCGGCACTTTCCATTCGTCAGATCGTTGACAAGCCTATCAAGTACATCAGTACGGGTGAAAAAATGGAAGCACTGGATTCCTTCTATCCTGATCGTATGGCGAGCAGGATTTTGGGGATGGGTGATGTCATTTCCCTTGTAGAGCGCGCGCAGCAGGCATTTGACGAAGACGAAGCAAAACGCATTAATGCCAAAATGCGTCAGAATAAATTCGATTTTGACGACTTTTTGGGTCAATTGCAGCAAATCAAAAAGATGGGTAATGTGAAAGATCTGATTGGCATGATTCCGGGAATGGGCAGCGCCATGAAAGATATGGACATTGACAACGAGTCATTCAAACCCATTGAAGCTATTATCCAGTCGATGACCAAAAAGGAGCGTGAAAACCCTGATATGATCGACGGAAGCCGAAAGAAACGCATTGCAGCCGGAAGCGGCACTTCCATTTTGCAGGTTAACAACCTGATCAAGCAATTTGACGAGATGCGCAAGATGATGAAGAAAATGAACACAATGCAAGCTGCGGGTAAGCTGGGCAAAGCCATGCGCCGCTAGTTAAGTCTGCAAAGTGTCAACACTCATTCCTCATTCATGAAACGCATCATTTTTGTACTGACGTTACTTCTTTTTCTTAATCAGCAAAAACTAAGTGCGCAAGCATCAGTGGGTTACTATCCATGGAGCAGCTTGCTGACGATCAGCACTAACTCAAAAAAAGCGGTCTGGCTGGATACAAGGTTTCAGACCAATTCACTGTTCAGCAGCCTGAGCGTGGATTTGTTGCCAATGATCAACTTGAAAAGAGGCGAAGTGGTGCAATGGTATCTGGGCGGCGGTTTAAGGCTCAACCCGCTTTACCGCATTGCCGACGCCGACGCCGATTTGATCACAATTGACGGTTACTCACTAAATGTTGGCGTTCGTATTTCCCCTTTGCCGCAAAACAGGCGATTCCAGGTTGCATTGGAGTTGAATCCTTATGTTAAAGACAAATTTGACAGTGGGGTTTTGAAAAGTCACTTCGGTCTCGTTTATGTTTTTGGTAAAAGAAAAAAGGAAGCACCTGTTCCCGAGACGCCAGCAAATCAATAAAAATATAATCATTTCATAGTATACGAATGCTCTCAAATCCGGCGATTTTGCCGTTAATTTGAGAGCATTTTTATTTTCTATTTAACCTTACTCATGAAAAACGCCCTTCTTCTGCTCAGTTTCTTTATGATAATCTGCTGTAAACAAACTCCGGTTTTAGCACAAGCAAAAATAAAAAAGACACTTTTTGTAATCGTAGACGGCATTTCGAGTGACAGCAAGGAAAAAACACCAACGCCGAATCTTGATCTGATTGCCAAAAAAGGCGGTTACACACGTGCATACGTGGGCGGGGGAAAAGACACTTACTCGCAGACGCCAACAATTTCGGCCGTAGGTTATAACAGCTTATTAACAGGCACTTGGGTCAATAAGCACAATGTTTGGGACAATGATATCAAAGATCCAAACTATCATTACTGGACTATTTTCAGGTTCATGGAAAGCCAATATCCGCAGAAGAAAACGGCTGTTTTTTCGACCTGGCTGGATAACCGCACTAAATTGGTCGGGGACGGCCTTCCACAGACGAACAAGCTGCAACTAGACTATTTCTTCGATGGATTTGAGCTCGACACCATTCATTTCAAACATGATAAGGACAGCCAATACATTCACAAAATTGACGAAAAAGTAGTCGATGAAGCGGCTTTCTATATTCAGGAAAATGGTCCGGACCTGTCCTGGGTTTATCTGGAATTTACGGATGATATGGGTCACCGATATGGTGATAGCGAGCAGTTTACAAAAGCAATCCAGACTATGGATGACCAAATGGGCCGACTCTGGAAAGCGGTTTCGTTACGTGAAAAGAATTTCAATGAAGACTGGCTGGTAGTTGTAACAACGGATCACGGCCGGGATGCTAAAACGGGAAAAGGCCATGGCGGGCAATCTGATCGCGAGCGCGGCACATGGATCGTAACCAATGCAAAGGAACTTAATCCCACATTCAAAGAAACCCCTGGCATTGTCGACATTATGCCTACTATCGCGAGGCATTTAGACATTAACATTCCAAAAGAACAGGCCTTTGAAGTAGATGGAGTAGCTTTTACCGGCAACTTATCGATTGCGAAACCAGTTATCAGTAAAGAATCAGGCAAGCTGAATGTTTCCTGGAAAGCATTAGATAAGACTGGAAAAGTGAAAATATGGCTTACCACAACCAATCATTTCGGTAAAGGGGAGCGTGACCTTTATCATTTGGTTGGCGAAGCAGATGCTGCCAATGAAAAAGCCGAAATAGATATTTCTCAATATCCTTCCGGCTTTTTCAAAATCGTTCTTGAAGGTAAACTCAACAACGTCAATCAATGGGTCGTTGAAAAATAACCCTTAATTTCCGCCGCGGCCTGCTTTATAGGAATCATATTCCTCCAAAAGAGTCCGAAGATCGTCATCAGCTGCGAAGTCCAGCTGTGATTCCCTGATCACATAATTCATTTTGTTTTTCTCGTCTGTCAACAATTTCAAAAAGCTGTTTCTGTTGCTTAATTGAACGGGATTAAGCTTCTCATTTTTCAAGATATAAAGCTTCGCGTCCGGCTCTAATGTGCGTGTTGCACTCGCTTTCTCGACTTTGATCGGCGCGACATATTTTTTCAAAAGCTTAGTGTTACCGTCATAAATAACCCGGTAAAAGCTCTTATCCGTTTGTTCACCAACCGCAGGGTAGCCATTTTTAAAAATATACAAATCCGTTCCTGTGGGGATCGTAAACTCTTTAAAACCAGAGGAAACCCTATATAAACCAGAGTCAGCCATATATTCCACTTCGTCTTTTCTAAGATCATATCGGATTTTAACACCGTCGTGCACAATGTCATCATTTGTGCGAACCGTGCCCATATACCATTCTTTGAACAGGTAAGGCGAGCTTTCTCCTTCGGCCGTTGCATCTTTATATGGAGTTCCTGCTAATCCGGTAGAATCCTGCGCAATAATTGTGTTACTCCAAAGAAAGAAAGGGAGCAAAAAAAATCTTAGTACATATTTCATAATAAAGTTGGTTAATTTGATAAGTTCGAAGTCTGATAATGCGAGAATTTAGATTGCTGGCATCTTTCTGTACTTTTGCCAAAAAAATTGTACCCGCTCAAATTGGATATTAACGATCAGCTTATACATATACGCCGGAGCCTGGCAGGAATCACTCCTGAGATTTTTCTGGCATTCCTCTTTTGCTTTTTCCTTTTTGCGGAACTGGTGTTTTTGCGTTGGCTTAAAAAAGAGAAAATTGCTCCTTATCTTCAAAATATAGCGCTTGCAGGCAGCATTATTACGCTTTTGCTGATCCTTGGTCAATGGAACACCGAACCCGCCTTTCGATTTCAACCGCTCTTATTCCTGGACAGGCAAGCCGTTTTCTTCAAGATCATGATTACGCTCGCCTGGATTTTTACGCTCATCCACGTTCGCGTATTAAAATATGATTTCCCGCCTGAATTCAATGCACTGCTGATCGCCGCCGTTGCAGGAATGAATCTGCTGACAATGTCGACACATTTGCTGACTATCTACCTTTCTTTGGAATTGATTTCGATCAGTTCCTATCTGCTCGTCGCGATATCCCCGTACAAAAAAGCGGCCGAAGCAGGCATTAAATACTTACTATTTGGCGCAGCAAGCTCAGCAGTAATGCTTTACGGAATTTCTTTGATTTATGGTTTAACAGGCACAATGGACATTACGAGTGAGGCAATGACAGCCGGATTAATGAATAATTCTGTGCTCGTGATAACGGTTACCATTGTACTTACGCTGGCCGGACTGCTTTTCAAGCTTTCGCTCGTGCCGTTTCACGTCTGGACGCCAGATGTTTACGAGGCTGCTCCTACTCCACTCGTATCATTTTTATCTGTTGCACCAAAAGCCGCGGTTGTTCTGGTATTGATGCGTTTGGCAGGAATTTTACCCGCGCAATATTTCCCTATTTTGGGTGGAATTGCATTAATCAGCATGACCGTCGGGAATCTTGCAGCCTTGCTCCAAACAAATGCGAGGCGATTATTGGCCTATTCATCCATTGCGCAGGCCGGTTATTTGCTCGTCGGGATTGCCGCTTACAGTCGTTTTGGATTTGAGTCAGCCGTGTTTTACACAGCCGCTTATCTGATCATCAACCTCACAGCTTTCTTCCTGATTGACCTGTTACAACCAGTATCCAACACAAATTTAGTCTGCTTTGAAGGCTTGGGACGCCGAAATATGTGGGTTTCCAGCATTCTGACGATTGTAATGATCGCATTGGCTGGTCTCCCACCAACTGCGGGATTCACTTCAAAACTGCTGGTATTTTCTGCGCTTTGGGAAAGTTATCATCAGCAGGCATTTCCGTGGATGCTGTGGCTGCTCATTGGTGGTATTCTCAATGCAGCAATATCGCTGGCTTACTATTTGAGAATTCCCTACCTGTTATTTTTCAAGGCATTAGCCCAGAAAAAAGCACCTTCAAATCAAAGCATCACCGGCAAAGTCATTGCCGGTGTGCTCGTTATGGCGATTTTATTATTGTTTTTCAATCCAAGTCTCGTCACCCGATGGATCACAGCATTCTAAGATCACTTAATCGCCCTGACCTTAAATCCTTCTTTTCTTAATAAGGAAATAACACCGCGATCGCCTCCCAGATGACCTGCTCCAACTGCAAAGAAGGTTGGTTTTTCTGCTGCAATTTTCTTTATCCTGGGCACCCATTTTTTGTTTCTTGCAAAAAGCATGACTTCCTCATTTCCATCCATACCATAATTACTAGCCATCATAAGATTATATAAATCATTGATTTTCTGAGATTTATATAACGCAACAAGATTGCTAAATTCTTTTCGAGCCTGAGGAAGGCTATCAATCATTGTAATGATCGTTTTGATTTGATCCTGATAGGGAATTGTATCAAAAATGGCCATTTGTTCATCCAAAGTCTCAATTCCAATCACCTCCGATTTCTGTTCTGCAGCCAATTCAACCAAAGACATTTCGTAGGATTGCGGCTGACACGACAGAACCGCATTAAAAAGAGGTCCCATCAAAATAAATGGTTTCGCTTTCTCAAACATAGCCAGCGCTACACCAACGGAATCCTTGTAAAATTGGCTCAGCTTTGCGTATTGCTGTTCTGTCACCAGCTTTTTCAGTTCGTTGCCGTCTGACATATTCATTGATTTCATCATACTTGCCATCATGCCCGGGTCGTCCATATCTATTTCCAGAGCAACCTGCTGGGTGCGTGCCAATGTCGCTTTCAGCGAGTCGCTTAGCAAGAAGTCGGTAGGGCAAATCAAATGTATAGTTCCAAACAAATACGATGGTTTTGCCTGTCCAGGTGTTGTAATTTCCCAAAGCAAGGAATTCTCCACCGGTGCCTGAGCACTGGCAAAAAAACATTGCATGAGCAGAACAAAGCTTAAAAGTAATTTTTTCATGGCTTGATGAATGTTACTGCTTATTGCTGTCGACCTCAATGCGCTCCTCACGGTTTACCAGCTCCCATGCAGTATGAAAAACCAGCTTTACAATCGGAGCCTGCTTATCAAAAAGGATCTTTTCTACATCATCGCCCGGCTTGTGATAATCCTCGTGCACTCCCGTGAAGTAAAAAATGACGGGAACGCCCATTTTAGCGAAATTATAATGGTCCGAACGGTAATAAAACCGGTTCGGGTCCTTAGGATCGTTGAATGTGTAATCCAATTGGTAATTAATGTATTTCTTGTTTGCCTCCTCACTGATCTCATGTAACTTGGAAGAAAGCTTATCCGAACCGATCAGATATACATATTTCGGATCGCTCGCATGAGCCTGATCCACACGCCCGATCATATCGATGTTCAGATCTGCAATCGTATTTTTCAGCGGGAACAATGGATTTTCAGAATAATATTCCGAGCCAAAAAGTCCTTTTTCCTCACCGGTAACATTCAGAAATAAAATACTTCTCCTGGGTCCCTTACCCTCTGCTTTTGCTTTGCTGAATGCCTCCGCAATTTCAAGCAGCGATACGGTGCCCGACCCGTCATCATCAGCCCCATTGTTAATCTCACCATTATCCGAAATTCCAATGTGGTCCAAATGTGCGCTGATTACCAGCACTTCATCTTTTTTATCCGAACCTTCCATAAATGCGGCTACATTCTCGGTTTCGATCGTCTCGCTCTGACGCTCCGCTTTTACCGCCACATTTCCAGTCATCTGCTTTGAAAGTGGCTTACCAGATTTATCAATAGACGCTTTTTCCTTGGAAAGTTTATTCGCAGAAGTGCTCAGGATCTGAGCGGCAATTCCGGAAGAAACGGCGAACGCCGCAACGCTGTTAGGTGTTTCTACTACCGGCTTTAGTGTTGGCGCGCTGAAACGTCTGGCCATTACTGCACGTTGCCGGATCTCCTTATCTAGATCCTCACCGGTCTTTTCGGTAATGATAAAAACATAGGTTGCACCTCTGTCCAGGGCCACCCTTGCCTTCGCCTGCCATGAAACCGGCCCGCTCCACTTGGTCTTTTCAGTTGTGCCGCTTACCAAATATTTGCCATCCGCGCTTTTTGGCTCACCTTCAAACATGATGACGGATTTGCCTTTTACATCCTGGTTATTGTAGTCTGTATAGCTGGTATCATCAATGCCATAACCCACCAAAATCACTTCTGAGCTTGATTCCTGAGGAACGTTCAATAGGCCATTGAGATAAAAGTCTTTATTAAACTCATACTTTTTGCTACCCACTTTCACATAAACTTCACCCCAGCTTCTTTTATGAAGATTATATTTTTGCAAATAACTTTTGGAACCATCAGTAGCGGTTGCAGCGGGCGTCAAGCCATATTCCTTATAAAATCCCGAAACATATTCCGCCGCCTTTTTCTGCCCAGGCGAGCCCGTGTCACGACCCTCGAGGCTATCTGAGGCGATGATTACCAAATGCTTTTTTAAATCGGCAGGAGTTATACTCTCGGCATATTTGGCAGCATCATCCTGCCCAAAAGCCAAAGTCGTGATTGA
The DNA here is from genome assembly GCF_023822005.2 of Dyadobacter fanqingshengii. Classification (GTDB taxonomy): domain Bacteria; phylum Bacteroidota; class Bacteroidia; order Cytophagales; family Spirosomataceae; genus Dyadobacter; species Dyadobacter fanqingshengii. The sequence continues at coordinate 5,164,086 of NZ_CP098806.1, read as the reverse complement.
CAGGAACATTCCCGCCAGCAAATTTCTGTTCATAAGAAAATTATATAAAATCAATTCTTACAAAGAAACTAAACGCCCCTGCCATTGCAAAATTTGATTAGGTCAGCACAATGGTAACTCGATCCCTCCCTGTGCTAGTAATGTGCTTTGAAAGGATTGCGCACAAAAAAGCCCGGGAACAGTCTGACTCACTTCTTGGTAAAGTCTGAAAGCCCGGGACTTCCGCTTTGATTTAAATCCACAGTTACTGGTTTTCAGATCTGTTCTTGACTGAAAATTTCAGCGTATTATCATTTGTAGTCAAACTAAGCTGATTGAAATACTCGGAAACGGCATTTCCTTCTTCATTAAACCAAAAACACCTGTAAAAAATTTTTAGAGGTCTGATGAAACCCATCCACCGTCATAGAAGGACTCCCCGATTTCAACCATACCACGTCGCCTACTTGGATATCTTGTTGTTGCATTTGTTTATAGAAAAGAATTGTAACTAATCATAATTACCTAATGTTTCAAATGCGACACGATACCTATAATGACCTTTCCGGTAAGTTTTGGATTTCCAGTGTCACAACTTTTGCTGCAACAGGCTCCTCTGGCCCTTCGGGCACGTATCAGCATGTTGTTTTAACGATTAATACTGTTTGGACAACAATAATAGATCAACCCATTGTCTTTCCATTCATCTACGAGTAGTCCATTGAACTAACGGCCATGGCAGAATTATTTATCGGTAAAATGGCGCTTATTGTATTAGCTAGTCAATACTCAACAGCCTTATGAAAATTACCTTTCTAGGGTTTTTGGGAAGGAATTTTACATGCATTTTATCTCCAACCTTGACTGATTGAACAACCGATTTTGGGAGGTCGGTTAAATCTGTTACGAAATTTCTCCCCATAACAGGCTCTACTTGAATTTGAATTTTAAACGGCTTTTTTATGGGATGTCCTTCTTCCGCTTCTATAAATAGGATTGTTGCGAGAGCCTCTTGTCCTAATAGCTTAATTCTCGCTTTTCTGGCTAGTTGAAGGCTTTTTTGTATACCGAAGTAAAAGTAAAGGGTGGCTAAAAGAATGAAGATGAACAGTCCTAATTCTATTATTATGTGGGTATTCAGTAGGTACAGCATTGAAAAAGATTGTAGTTTACTTTAAATAAGTGGATAGTCTCACTATAACCAATGTTCCGGCCGCCTCGCCATTTTCATGCATTTTGTCAACAAAATGCACTTCCGCATGGTGGCCTTGCCTGGTCAGAACGGCCAGGCGATCACTGGAAATCCCCAAACCTCTCGACACATGATGCCTGGATTTACTAGTGAACGCCTTGATCTCATAGGATTTCTTTCTACCAATTCCATTGTCATCTATCCTGCACTCAAAAATATCCTCATCGATCTTTTTGAACTCTATCAGCAGTTTCCGCTCCAACTTTGAATGCATGAGTCCATGCCATAGTGCATTTTCGACATAGGGCTGAATAAGCATTGCAGGAACTAAGATTTCCTCCACTTCTAGTTCGTCGTCTACACGTATTTCATAGGAAAAGCTATTGGAAAACCTCATTTCTTCCAGCTGAAGATACAGTTCCAGGACGTGCCGCTCCTCTTCAATTGTCACCAGATTCTTGCCTGAATTATTCAGCAGTGTTCGAAACAATTTTGAAAAGAGGTTTAGATAAATACTGGCCTCCCCAAATTTTTCCGTTACTATACATTCCTGAATACTGTTAAGACAATTAAATACGAAATGGGGATTCATCTGCGCACGTAATGCCATCAATTGACTTTCAGCGAGCATTTTGTTGATTTCAAGCAATTCAATTTCTTTTTCCTTGGTAGCGGCCTGAGCGAGTGCTTCGGCAATTTTGCCCGAGCTGATTGAAGCTATGATAGACAATGCTTTCAGGTGCTCTTCCTTAAAGTAATTTTTTTCCGTATGCTCCGAATCTATCACACCAATCACTTTCCCATCGTGTATTATAGGCACAGACAGCTCAGAAAACCGCCTTTCTTCATTGACAACATATCTTTCATCCTTGGAAGTGTCAGGGATTAGCAGTTGCTTCCCCGTGGTGGCGACTGTTCCTACGATGCCTCTGCCCATAGGAATTTCTATTAAACTATCCACCTCAATCCCCTTGTTGGCTTTATTGCTGATTGCTGCTTTTTGTATGAGCACATTTTTTTTCTTGTCCATCAGGTAAACCACGCAATCCTGGAAATCCAGCTGAGTAATACAATTACGGGCGATATCCCAGCATATCTCATTGACCGAATTTCCGCCATAAACTGAATTGGCAAAATAATCAATGCTTGCCTCCATCATCAGTTTTCGTTTCCGACCTATAAAGGCACGATAAAGATTAATCAATAAAAAGCCGAACAAGGCCGTCATACTCGCAATGAACCAAGATTGCTGCCACCAGGGAGGTTGAATGTTGACCAGCAATGTTCCGGCAACCTTCATCCAATTGCCATGTTCATCCGTGCTTCTCACTTTAAACTTATATTCTCCCCAGGGAAGATTTTTATAAGATGCAACCAGCGAACGCCCCGCGTTGATCCAGTTTTTATCAAACCCTTCCAGAAAATAGCTGTATTTCAATGAAGGCACATCCCGGTGATCGAGAGAAGCATATTGGAATGTCAGATAATCTTCATCCGATTGCAATTCCAGGCGTCCTTGCTTTTGAAAATCTTCTTTCTCATTCCCAAAAACCTTAACAGATGTGATATGAGGTGCTTTTTTAACTTTCAATGATGCAAATTTGGAAGGATCAAATTCCAGAACGTGGTCCAGCATCACCGCATAAACCCGTTTGTTGGTCACATACAGATAATTCCAGAAATCCTGAAGATTTTGTCCAAGATCAATTTCGACCCTCGTTACTACCTTAGATTGCGGGTCTACAAACAGAAGTCCTTCACTTCCTCCTGCCCAAACATTTCCCAAATGATCGATTGCGATGCTACTCAAATGATCGTAAAAAAAGTCATTGCTGGAATTAAGGCTATCTATGAGTTCATTTTGCGTATCAAATTTTAATATGCCTCGATTCCTGGCCACTGCCCAAGTATTTCCGAAATCGTCCTCTGCCATGCTATAAGCAAGAAAATCGCCTGCACTATTAACCGGGATTGTTGAGAATTGTTCGGTGCCAGTATCAAATTTCAGAAACCCGAGACCGTATACGCCGAATAAAATATCACCGTTTCGTTTCACTAGAAAACTCTGGCTGTTGACAAACCCGGAACGACCACCTACTTTATCAAAACGGTCGCATTTCTCGGTTTTGGGATTGTAACGGTAAATGGCATCATCTCTCACCTGAAACCAAATGTGGCCTGTTTTATCAAGAAAAATAAAATCGATATGTCTCTTGTTTGGTTTTCTGATTTTAGTAAAAGCTTTCAATTTGTTCTCTCCCTCTTTAAGAGAATAAACTCCATCAAAACCAGCACACCACCATGTATCATTAAAATGCACAGACATTAAGAATCTGTTCCTACCCCAATCCGGGCCATCTGTCACGACATACCTTTTATATGTCCTTTTCTTCATGTTATACCTAACCATCCCTTCCTCTTTTGAAGCCATAATATTTTCATTTTCGATGACGATAGAATTGGAGTGAGCAAATCCGGTTTGCAAAAAAAATTCAAAGCTTGGCAGTTGATAAATGGCCTGTATAGGTGCATTGGCTTGCACTTTGCTGATTCCATTAATCGTTCCTAACCATATATTCCCTTCCTGATCTTCAATAATATCCTGGAAATAACCATAGCCTACGGAATAAGTACGGTTCTGGCTATACGGTATCTTCTTTATGTCCTCACCCGGCTCTTTTATATATGCAGCAAATGACCATGTCGAGATCCAAACCCTATCCTTTTTATCAATAAATAGAAAATTAATCCCTTCTGTTTTCTTTCCCTCTAACTCAAAAAACGTCTTCACGTCATTGGTTCTGCAATCCCAAAAATTCAGCGACTTATTGACGTTGCATCCATACCATATATTGGAATTTCTGTCGACAGCAATCGAAAACACATTATCGCTTTGAAGAATGGGAATCTTTTCGGGATTATTCAGTTTATGATAGACCATGTTCTTTTTACAATCAATGAAGTACGTCTTCAAACCTCCGAGCCAGAAGCCGTTACGCTTGTTATCCCAAGTCATTACAGAAAGGCCGTAGTTACCATCATGCAAAATCTTTGCATCCGGAATTTCCACGTCAGCTGGCACAAGCTTGCCATTTACAAATACATACATTTCAGACTTTGTCAAAATCCACAACCTATTATAGGGATCTGACTTGATATTGATAATTTCTTGATCTTCCAAAACATTGAATCGTTGGTCCCGTCGGAAGCTTCCTGCTTTCTTGTCAAAAATTCTCAATCCTTCTCTCGTTCCGATAATAATTTCGGTATCGCCGAAAGGTTGAATTGCATTGATATAGAGGTCTTTATAGTCTGTCTTGCTTCGATATTGTTTTACAATAGCGCCATCAAATCGATTTAATCCTCTTGCAGTTCCTATCCATAAAAACCCTTCATTATCCTTATAGAGACACTGGATTACTTTGCTGCTGAGCCCATCTCTGGTTCTGAGATTCTGAAAAATAAATTGTGCGTTCGCCAGCCCGGGCAGAAAGCAAATCGCAAAACAAATTCTATAAATCAATGCCATCTCAAACGGAATAAAATTTAAGTTCTGCTTTTTGGAAGGAACACAGCAATCTAATTATTAAACGGCTGGCACAAATTGATAAAAGGAAAACGCCCACAAGAAAACTGAATCCTACTACGAAACTAATCGGGTCCAATATTTTTCACAACTACTAATCCTACATAAAAACTATTAGTATTTTCCGCTACACTATAAACGTATTTCTACTTCGCAACCTCTACATTATCAGCCACTAACAACCCAATGTAAAGCAAACGAAGGAAAATATTACCGTTTATTCAATCAACCCCACCCTTTAATCATCGCTTTCTATTAGTCTAAAATATAGACTACAAATTCGAGCCTTGATTTAACTGACAAGGTCGATGCTCTTTTTTCAATCACTTAATCCATCACTCTATTATGAAGACACACACATGACTAAATGCCAACCGCACACAGCGCTTAATTGCAGCAGCTGCAAAAAGCCCGACAGACCACAACGCCTAACATTTACCTCCCTATTTAATTGACAACATGAAAACAAAAGTTTTTCCCAGGCTAAAAACCTGACACACTAAATGGTAATACTATGAAAAGATTAATTTTTTACACACTGATATTGATAGGTGCATTAACGACGACGACGATAAATGCGCAAGGTTTTAAACAAACGTGGCACAGTCCATGCAAAAATTGTGCTCCTGGTTATGAAATTGTTAGCGGTTCACCAGCAATCTCCAATCCATCAGGCTACGGTGGCGATGTTAGTCAGCCTTGGCTTAAGTGGAACCTAGCCGCACCGGCGGATCCACCGAGCTATGTTAACGGCGAGCAACAGGAAAGTGATCCTTATGCCGTTTACAAATCCTTCCTAACACTTGGACATATTAACCACCCAAAAGGAAGCATTCAAGATGTTGTACGTGTTACAATTCCAAAATTTGTCATCGGGAAAGTTTACAACTTCCATTTTGCGACTATGTTTTCAAAACTAGCAAGTTCTAGCGATGCGAAATCGATATCGGTAAAAATTACAACTGCTGGAAACTTTCCTACAATTTTAAAAACAGCCACATTCACCCCTCTTAACATAAACAATTGGGTTAATACAGAGCTTGGGTTTACAGCAACATCAGACGTTCTAGTGTTTACTTTCTCAGTTGAGGCAAATGTTGGTACAACAGCATATGTTAATTTAGATATAGCTAGATATCCTTTTGACTGTGTTATTCCGACAGCACAAGTTCAATTGTTTCATGCTAATCTAACCACCCGGTATCCTTGCGGAAGAAGAGGCCTTGATTTTTTAGAAAAAAGCGCTACGCCCCCAAACGGAATACTGATATGGAAAAAAGGGGACTCTTATTCGAATGAGGATTTGGCAGACAACCTTATTAAAGACGCTCCGGTAGGCGAATACTATGCTTTTTATAGGGATCAGACAATGCCGAAATGCTTGAATGTTCAAATGTCATCCGCAAAGGCAGTTCTGACTTATGTACCTGAACAAATTTCTCTTGTAAAAACTGTTGTGGTTAATAACTGCCCGGAAAGCACTGTCAGTTTAAACGTAAGTAGCATTGTAGATGCTAAGCAGGCTTTACAAAGTAATGAAGAAAGAAGATGGTTTAAAAACAACAATCATCAAGGTGTACCAGAAAATGCCAGTGCCATCAGCACATCAGGAGACTATTACGCATTTCTTTACAACAAACAATACAACTGCTACTCAACGGACCTCTCTACTTCAAAAGTAACAGTAACCATCAAAGCCTGCTGTGCCGCCGGAACTGCTCAGGTTGCATTGTCCAGATCAAATGCTGTAAATACTTGCCCGGAGACTACTGTTAATTTAAATAATACAAAAGTAACTAACCAGCCGCCATTCACGTCAGTTGTATGGTTCTCAGATGCAGCGCATACTGTCGCCGTCGCTGATCCTGCGAAAGCGGGCGCTGGCACTTATTATGCTTTTTTTAAGGATAACGCGGCGGGTTGCTTCAACACAGATCTTTCCACCACGAAGCTGACTGTGTCGATCAATCCCTGCGACACCAAAGTTTCACTGAACCTTAAAGTCTTCCTGCAAGGTCCAACAACGCAAGAAGGTGGCGTAGCAACGATGCGGAATGATCTGCAAGTTTATCCAACTGGCCCTTCCACTGTCGGATTGCTTCCAACGCAAGATCCTTACGGTGGTGGCGCGATCTATCCCGAGATTAAAAACACATTCTCAAAAGCAGGCAATGTAGTCGATTGGGTGAAAGTTGAGATTCGTAGTATGCAAGATCCATCTGTAGTCTTAGAATCTAAAAGTCTTCTTCTTAGAGTAGATGGAACGGTGTTAGATGTGGATGGTTTCGCTCCGAAGTTTAATCCGCAGTTTGGAGGCGTTCGAATTGCTGTTAAGCATAGGAATCACGTGCCTATCATTGGACTTGGGCTAGTTTCCTTTAATGCTGGAACTGTTAATTATGATTTCTCCACAAGTTTATCAAAGGCGTACAACGTCGGAGCACCCGCCCAAATGGTTATGACAAGCGGAGTTTGGTGCATGCCTATTGGAGATGTGCAGCAAGATTATGTGGTTGACAATGTCGACTATGCAATATTCGACAGCTCATTCAATAAGGGGGACTTTGATGTTTATTCTCCCCAAGACTTAAATCTCGACGGATTAGTGGATAACGTTGACTACTCCTTTTTCGACTTCAGTTTCAATGCCGGTTTCTTTTCAACTTTAATCAATTATTAAATTCAAAAAAATGAAAAAACATTTAAAATATTTCTTTTCCGCCCTCTTGCTAATATCAATGTCTCAAATCACGAAGGCGCAAAATGTCAACATTATTCTCGATTTTACTAACAGGAAAGTCAGTGCAGATGGTCTTAGCTGGACCTTTGATTTGGAAGCAAAGGGAGATGTTGGATATGCTGGTCCAAATAATAATAATTGGAAAGCTTATAATATAAGATTGGATTTGGATCTACCAGATGGTGTAGAAATTCTAGGTGGAACCGGTGTGGCTGATCCAAATTTCACCACGGGTTCCCTAGGAGTTCAAAATGTAGTATTAGGCTCTCCACCTATGGGTCAAAAGGCGATGGGTCTAACGCTTTCCCGAGGAAATCAGACAGATCTTAATACATCCACATTTGTAAAATTGGCCACTTACACCATTAACTTCTCGGGACCAGTTAATCAAGGTGATCCCGCGACGCCTCGGCCGAATGCAATTGCCTCAGGCAGTTCTTGGACAAATGGAGCGAATGATCCGGCTTCTGGAAACCCGCTTGGACTAAGAAGACCGTTTTTAATGGCTCAGAGCTTCGCTCTACCAATCACGCTCCTGTCTTTCGATGCCGCCAAAGAAGGTAACGCGATTAACCTAGCTTGGTCCACGACCGAAGAAATAAACAGCGATCGCTTTGATGTACAACGTAGTGGTAATGGTAAAGAATGGAACACGATTGAAACTGTTGCTGCGAAAGGTGAAAGCAAACAACAAGTTGAGTATTCAGCTGTGGATAGTGATCCTCTTGAAGGCAACAACCTTTATCGTCTACATATGATTGATAAGGATGGGACTAGTGCTTACAGCCGGATTCGCACTGTAAAATTTGAAGGAGTTGCTACTTACATGTACCCTAATCCCGTTTCAGATGAATTGACTATCAAAGCTGTGGATTGGAGCAAAGTGATGAAAGTTGAGATTGTGAGTTCTAATGGCAAAAAGGTATATTCTTCTGAAAAACCGTCGCCAAATGTTAATGTTAAGAATTTGCGGAATGGCGTTTACCTGGTGCGTTTGACTAACTCAAATGGCTCAGAAACGACTCATAAGATAGTGGTAAACAATTAGTGGATGGCTAATGTTTACACTGGCCAGACTCGACCCAAAAGGTAAAAAAACGAGTTTGGCCTTTATAAATTTCTTAGAATTTGAAACCAGCGGAATTAACTACAATTGTAAACCAGATGATTATGGTAAAGCGAATCCTGATATTTTGCCTGGGCATTTTCATCATTACATCCTGCGATAAGGACAAAGATAAACCTTGCGTAGCGCCCACATTTGCAAAGAACATCATAGGAACGTGGCAAGGATCATTGGAATCCAGCCCTAAACAAACGGATGAAATTTCATTTATAGAAGGCGGAACTTTCAAGGAGTCGGGCGGAATGCTTTTTGGCAAACGGAACGAGCCGGTTATAACCTGGACAGCCGAAAAAGACTCCCTCAAGATCTCAGGCAAGTTCAAAAATAACACCACTGCCGTTTATGCTTTTTCAGCATTGATGAACACCTGCGACTCCATTATTCTGGACGTCGAAGGGATCGACAAAATATTTCTGAAACGAAAATGAATTAATGCAGGTTTTTCATTAAGTGTGTTGAAGTAAAAGGAGGCGCCATATTGGCGTCTCTTTTCTGGTTTAGAGCCTACAAGTCCCAAACGCTCCAATTGTAACCATCCAATAATTAAAATAACTTTTTGCACTTCTCTCATTGCAAACCGCATTTTTCGGCAGGTAACAATAAATTAATTGTAAAATACTGTTATTCAGCAGAAAAAGTCCGTACATTTGCACCCTATTTGACAAAAAATCAGTCAAACTAAAAGCACAACGGTTCACTGCCGGTTTTAAGCCGCCGAAAGAAAAATCGTAAACAATTGATCTATAAAACAATGCAAGCCATTCGTAACATCGCAATCATTGCGCACGTTGACCACGGTAAAACTACATTGGTTGACAAAATCATTCACGCTTCAAAGTTATTTCGCGATAACCAGGAGTTTGATGACCTAATCCTTGATAATAATGATCTTGAAAGGGAGCGTGGAATCACCATCACTTCTAAGAACGTATCGGTGCGTTACAAAGACGTAAAAATCAATGTAATTGATACACCAGGTCACGCAGACTTTGGTGGTGAAGTGGAACGCGTACTTAAAATGTCGGATGGCGTTTTGTTGCTTGTTGATGCATTCGAAGGCCCAATGCCACAAACACGTTTCGTACTGGGCAAGGCGATTGGCCTTGGCTTGAAACCGATCGTGGTTGTAAATAAAGTTGACAAAGAAAACTGCCGCCCGGAAGAAGTTCAGGAAAACGTTTTTGACCTGATGTTCAACCTGGGAGCAACAGAAGACCAGCTTGATTTCGTAACTGTTTACGGTTCGTCGAAACAAGGATGGATGGGCCCGGATTGGAAAACACCAACGGATAATATTACATTCTTGCTTGATACCATTATCAGCTCTATCCCCGCTCCGGTGATTGACGAAGGAAATGCGCAGATGCAGATCACTTCTCTGGATTATAATGCATTCGTAGGCCGTATCGCAATCGGTCGTGTGAAACGCGGTGTGTTGAAAGAGGGCGCTAACATGATGCTTTGCAAAGCGGATGGCGTTTTCAAGAAAGTAAAAATCAAAGAATTACAAATATTTGAAGGACTTGGTCGTGTGAAGGTTTCCGAAGTTACGGCGGGTGATATCTGCGCAGTAACGGGTATTGAAGATTTCGAAATTGGCGATACACTTGCTGATGCCGAAAATCCTGAGCCACTTCCACGTATCGCTGTGGATGAGCCTACGATGAATATGCTCTTCACAATCAACAATTCTCCATTCTTCGGTAAAGAAGGCAAGTTTGTAACATCACGCCACCTTCGTGACCGTCTGATGAAAGAAACGGAGAAAAACCTTGCACTTCGCGTTGAAGCAACGGATACAGAAGATAAATTCCTTGTTTTTGGACGTGGTATTCTTCACTTGTCTGTATTGATCGAAACAATGCGTCGTGAGGGTTATGAATTACAATTGGGTCAGCCTCAGGTTCTTTTCAAAGAAGACGAAAAAGGCGAGCGCCTTGAACCGATTGAAACTTTGGTTGTGGACGTGCCTGAATCGACTGCTGGAAAAGTGATCGAATTGGCAACACAGCGTAAAGGTGAGTTGTTGATCATGGAACCAAAAGGCGATTTGCAACACCTTGAATTTGAAATTCCTTCAAGAGGTTTGATCGGATTGCGTTCTAATGTCTTGACTGCAACGCAGGGCGAGGCTGTGATGACACACCGTTTCAAAGAATTCGGTTCATTCCGTGGACCAATTCCAGGACGTATCAGCGGTTCTATTATTTCTAAAAATACAGGTCCTGCAACAGGATATACCATTGATAAATTACAGGATCGCGGACGTTTCTTCGTCGAGCCGGGTGATGAAATCTATGGTGGCCAGGTAATTGGTGAGCACAATCGTCCAAACGACATTGTTGTGAACTTGCAGGAAGCCAAAAAATTGACAAACATGCGTGCATCAGGAACAGATGATGGTTTAAGGATCGCTCCGAAAATCAATTTCTCTCTTGAAGAATCGATGGAATATATCCAGAAGGATGAGTATCTGGAAGTTACGCCTCAAAGCATGCGTATGCGTAAAATATATCTGGAAGAAAACGATCGTAAACGTAATTCCGGAAAAATGGAAATGGCTTAACAACCATTTAGCATTAATTGAAAGGAGGCATAAATTTTATGCCTCCTTTTTTATTTTTTACGAATTCAGATTTTCAGGAATTTCATTCAACAAATTTGGAAGAATCCCCGAAAGAAAGGTCATAATTTCAGAGATTCCATTACACATAAAACATTCTACTCATTTACATTTTTTATACTATTTCAAGATTAATTGGTTTTTTATTTTTATAAAATATAATCAATTATGTTTGTATAAACTAAGGGGTATTATTCATTAACATACTTAATATCAATACTTTAAATAATTAAAAATGTCATATATAGAACCGGCTCCAATTAAGGATAAAGAAAATCCATTGGAATCAATGATGCAAAGGTTTGATAAGGCTGTTGACCTTTTGGGAATTTCGGAGGAAATGTACCATATTTTGAAAGTGCCGCGTAAGCAAGTCATTGTAGGACTGCCGGTTATGATGGATTCGGGGCAGATTAAAACATTTGAAGGTTACCGGGTTATACATTCAACCATTCTAGGCCCGAGTAAAGGCGGCATCCGTTTTGATCCGGATGTAAACCTGGATGAAGTACGGGCGTTGGCCGCATGGATGACCTGGAAATGTGCCGTTGTGGATATTCCGTATGGCGGTGCAAAAGGCGGGGTTGCCTGCAATCCGCGCGAAATGTCGGCCGGCGAGATCGAACGTTTGATGCGTGCTTATACTACTGCACTCCTGGATGTTTTCGGGCCGGATCAAGATATTCCTGCGCCGGATATGGGAACGGGCCCAAGAGAAATGGCGTGGTTGATGGACGAATATTCTAAGTCAAAAGGCATGACGATTCCCGCGGTCGTTACCGGAAAACCTTTGGTATTGGGGGGCTCTTTGGGCCGCACAGAAGCAACCGGACGTGGTGTAATGGTGTCGGCATTGGCCGGTATGGAAAAATTACGCATTAATCCTTACCGCGCAACGGCTGTGGTGCAGGGTTTTGGAAATGTGGGTTCACACGCCGCTTTGCTCCTGCGCGAAAGAGGTGTCGCAATCCATGCAATCAGCGATATTTCAGGTGCTTATTATAATGACAAAGGGATAGACATTGCTGCCGCAGTTGCATACCGTGATGCGAATAAAGGTTCGCTGGAAGGTTTTTCAGGCGCAGAACAAATTCCGGGAGACGATTTGCTGACATTGCCGGTAGACGTGCTCGTTCCTGCTGCAAAGGAAGACGTAATTACGCGGAAAAATGTGGCCGGAATTCAGGCGAAAATGATCGTCGAAGGCGCAAATGGGCCTACATCATTCAAAGCGGATGACATTATCAATGAAAAAGGCATTATGGTGGTGCCGGACATTCTTGCCAATGCAGGAGGCGTAACAGTTTCCTATTTCGAATGGGTGCAAAACCGCATTGGTTACAAATGGACGCTGGAACGTATTAACCGCCGCACAGACCGCATTATGCAGGATTCGTTTGATAAAGTGTACGAAACCTCATTGAAATACAAAGTGTCCCTGCGAATTGCTGCGTACATTGTCGCTATCGACAAAGTATCAAGCACATACAAGTTCCGCGGCGGGTTCTAAAACCAGTAAACTTGGTGAAGAGGCAGCTTTCTTAAATGAAGGCTGCCTTTTTTACATAAAAATCCTGGCATCCACATTAACACAATATTATTAAAGCAAAGGTCCACTCGCGCAGTAGAGTTTTCTTGCAAACAGAATGTTAACTTTGTGGCTAAAATCAGATGGCCATAAGTTGAATACTGCCGGCCCTTTTCAAGAAAATCATGTCACTAAGTCCTCGTTTTATTGCTTTCATACTCGCAATCCTGATATCACTGATCACCACATCTTTTCTTGCTTTTGTGGAAGGTGTATCGAGAGGAATGCTCTTTGTTTCGGCTATTTCTGCTTTTATCTCCTCGTTTTTTCTGGTGCTGTACACGGTTGACATTTTGGTTTTCCGTGAAGTGAACAAAATGTACAGAACGATCCATAAGCTCAAAATGAAGGATTTCAACCTCGCGCCAAGGAAGAAACTGATCACCGAGTCGAACCCGTTGAAGACCATTAATGATGAAATTTTTGTTTACGTAACCAAAAAACAGAAGGAAATTGACGAGCTGAAAAAGCTGGAATTATTTCGTCGTGAATTTTTGGCTGATGTTTCCCACGAGTTCAAAACCCCGATCTTTGCCGCACAAGGCTTTATTCACACGCTGCTGGACGGCGCGATGGAAGATGAAAACGTCAGAGAGCGTTTTTTAATTAAGGCTGCCAAAAATCTTGATAGTCTGGATGTATTGGTAAAAGATCTGCTTGTCCTTTCACAAATGGAAACGGGCGACATTAAGATGAACATTGCGCCAATGGACATTCATTTGTTGGCTACTAACATTTTCAGCAGGCTGGAAAATATTGCGAAAGACCGTGACGTGACATTCAAAGTGAAACCTGATGAACTCGCTGAGGTCTGGGTGCTGGCAGATGCAGACCGTATGGAGCAGGTTATGCTCAACCTGATCGAGAATGCTGTTAAATATGGTAACGAAGGCGGAAAAGTGATCGTACATTTCAGCGAGGGGAAAAAATTTGTTGAAATTTCTGTCCGGGATAACGGCCCAGGCATTCCGCACGAACATTTAAACCGCATTTTCGAGCGCTTTTACCGGATCGATAAAAGCCGCAGTAAGGAAATTGGCGGAACTGGCCTCGGTCTGGCGATCGTTAAGCACATTCTGAATGCCCACGACACCAAAATTGCGGTCATGTCCAAGCCCGACAAAGGCACTACTTTTTCATTTAAGCTCGAAAAGGCATACATTAGCCCAATCTCTGAAAATCTGCCCGAAGCGGCTGTTACACAAGCGAATCCTTAATATATTTTTTACTTATAAACGGTTACCCATGTTTGTTCACAACGTATTTTTTTGGCTAAAAGAAAAAGATAATGAAGAAGCAAAGCAGGCTCTTCTTGCCGGCATTAAATCCCTCGAGGCCATTGAATCCATCGAATCTGTGTACATAGGCCCACCTGCCGCTACACGCCGCCCGGTTATCGACGCCACTTACGACTTCGCAGAAATCCTCGTTTTTGCAGATGAAGCTGCACATGACGTATATCAGGTTCACCCGTTGCACAAGAAATTTGTTGACGAATGCGCCCATCTCTGGGAGCGCGTATTGATCTATGACGTGGAAGCTTAATTGCTAATATTTGTTAACAAGTTATCCACAACAAGTATGTGGATAACTTGTTAACAAATATGTATTAACTGCATTCTGAGTAATTTACCGCTCATTTACATCAACAGAAAGGTGTGGATAACTTTTGTGGAAAGTGTTTTGAACATTCCGCAAAGACCTTAAAATGCACTAATGAATGGTGAAAATCGTTTTATTATTAGTACAAAACGACTTAAAGCCATGAGATCAAATAGAGTGGTGCTATCAGTTATCGTTACGATCATTGCAGCAATAAGCATTTCTTCCTGTACATACAGGTCACACGGACCCGGCTATGGTTATGACTATGGATACGGACCAAGCTATGGTTATCGTTATCATCGGGTTCCTCCACCGCCAAGAGTTGTGGTTGTCAAACCGCAGCATCGGAGAGTAGTTCGCGCGGAACGTCACAATTCCAGTCGATACAGCAATAAAGCATACAAACGCCAGTATAATAACGGCAACCATTACGGACAGCGAAACAGAACCCGCGGGCCGAGATAATATTGAAACAATACATTGATAAGCAGTACGATTAAGATCATTTCTTAGTCGTACTGCTTTTTTTATACCTTTGGTTTCATGGATCTATTTACCAGACTGGAACTATTTGCCGGGCAATTCCCGGATAAGCTTGCTTATGGATTTGTAGAAAAAGAAGGAGGGTTCTCGGAGGAGCTAAGCTATCAGGCATTGTTGGAAGCCGTTCAGGGCGCGGCACATCAGTTAAGACAAATATGCGATGCACAGGCGCGGGTCATCATCCTCCTTCCCGCTGAGGCTGCATTTATAAAAGTTTTCCTGGCTTCCTTGCATGCAGGTCTGATTGCCGTGCCCTGCCCCATTGGCTACTCCGAACCAGCCATTCAAAGGATTTTGAACATTATAAAAGATTGCGACGCTTCCGTGATCATTACCAACAGAAAATCCTTTAAAATGCTTTCGCAGCGACAAACGGAAGCTTCTATTACATTAAGGGAATTAAATATCGGTTGGTTTTTCACGGATGATCTGGACAATCAGACTACAAATACGCCGACAAAGAAACTCAGTGCTTCAAACGAAGCAGCCTACTTGCAATATACGTCGGGGTCAACAGGACAGCCGAAAGGCGTAATGGTGAGCCATGCCAATCTTACGGCTAACCTCAATGCGATCAACAATTGCTTCGGCAGGACGGCTGCGGACACCTCGGTTACATGGCTTCCGCATTATCATGACATGGGACTGGTGGACGGGCTGCTATCTCCTGTATTTACTGGTGGGACCGGCCTCATCATTGCCCCTATTTTGTTCATTACCAAGCCAGTTTTGCTGCTCGAAACCATTTCCCGTCATAAAGCGGGATTTTGCGGCGGCCCTGGTTTCGGGCTGGATCATTGCGTTGCCAAAATAAAACCTGAGCAACTGCACACCTTGGACTTGAGCTCCCTGCGCGTCTTGTACGTGGGCGCAGAACCGATCCGGATTTCAAGTCTGGAACAATTTGCTGAAACAATGCAGGTTACCGGCTTTAAGCGCGATAGCCTTGTGCCTGCCTATGGTTTGGCGGAAGCGACATTGGCAGTGAGTCTGCATTTGCATGCAACGCCGATGATTTTCAGGCCCATTTCAGAAACGAATTCCAAAATGGTGGTCGCTTGTGGCCCTCCTGTTGAGTTTACAAATGTTGTCATTGTTGAGCCAGAACTACATACAATCCTGAAAGATGGCGAGATTGGGGAAATTTGGGTTAAGAATGATGGAGTAGCGCTCGGTTACTGGGAAAATCCTGCTGCCACCGCCGTCACTTTCCAGGCATTTACCGCATGTGAAAAAGGCCCGTTCCTCAGAACGGGCGACCTGGGATTTTTTGCTGGGGGTCAACTTTTTATCACAGGCAGAAAGAAGGAACTGATCATTATCCGGGGAACAAATTATTACCCGCAGGACATTGAGGAAGTGGTTGGTTCTTGCCATGAGTACATTCAGCCGCATGGCACGGCCGCATTTTCAATAGAAACTCATCAGGGCGAAGAACTTATGATCGTGAGCGAGGTTAAGAATAACGCTCAGAATGAAGCGGATGCGCATTTAATTAAAACAAACATTGCCAACAGTGTGGGCTTAGCCTTTGGTTTGTTGCCGCATAAAATAGTGCTGGCTGCTGTTGGGAAACTGCCAAAAACATCCAGTGGGAAGATTCAAAGGCTGAAAGCGCGTGAGGTTTTCAATGTAGATTGACGTGTTTTGTAGCCAATGGATCATTTAAACGACTGTTTTATTCATAAAACAGATAAAAACCTTATTTTCACACCACTAAACCGTACCAACGCCCCCTTTGACTTTTCCCAATGAATAAGACTTATACTGAAATCTCCGGCTGGATCATTGAACGTATTGCCCACCATGCCGAGCTGGAATCCGAAAAAGTTACCCTGGATGTCGAAATAGTTAATTTCCGTCTCGATTCCCTTCTTATGGTTAACATTACTTCTGAACTGGAAGAATGGCTCGGAATGGAGCTCAGCCCTTCCATATTCTGGGAAATGGGCACGATTGCAGCCACAACTGAATGGATATTGGAAAATCAGGAAGCCTGATTACTTCCTCATTGGTCATTTACTCAACTTTCACTTAAAGAATTTCACATGTCCGTAGCGACTATCTGGTCTTCTCAAAACAAAATCAGTCAAAATTATGCTGAACTGATAGACGATGTGCGCAAAACCAATCCGGTACATCTGAATGTTTTCGGCGACCTGGTTGTGATGGATTACAAGCATGTGAAAAAGATTTTTGCCGACTCCGAAAACTTCCAAAATTTCGATTTCACTGAGCGATTCAAAGTGGTTTCTTCCATAGCCAACAATGATCCGGCGCTGCTGGAATTTGGGGAGAGCCTGCGTCACTGGCTGCTTTTTATGAATGGTGATGCGCATGCGGAACATCGCAAATTGGTCAACAAAAAGTTCTATGAAGCTAATTATGAATCTATTACAATGGATGCGATCCATGAAGTGATAGAGACATATCGGAATAAGGAGGAAGCAGACCTGGTTGAGATCACCCGAAAATTCAGCTTTCTGATCATCAGCAAAATCATTGGTTTACAAAGTGAAGATTATGATTTTATTCAAAAATTCTCTTACGTGATTACCCTGATTTTTGAAAAAACATTGAATGTAAAAGACTTGTTGGAATGCGCTCAGATGTCGAGACAATTCAGGAGTTACCTGGGAGACGCACTGTCCCGACAGGAAAAGGACCTGACCAACAGCCTCTTGATTGAAATGAAGGAAATTATGGGAAGTTCGAGCGTGAATCAACTGATCGGAACGTGGGAATTTTTGGTGAATGCTGCTACGGAAACCACCACATTGTTACTCACAAGAAGCATTGCGACGCTAATTGAGCATAAGGATATACACATAAACTGGCAGGCGCACGATGGCTGCGCAATTGCCGTTGAAGAACTTATCCGATATGTAAGCCCGGTAAACTGGATCCCCCGACAAGTGAAGGCGGACATGGAATTTGAAGGTTTGCGAATAAAAAAAGGAAAAACGGTGCTGCTAGGCATCGCTTCCGCCAATCGCGACCCGGAAGTTTTTCATAATCCTGAAACGTTTATACCCACACGTAAACCAAACCCGCACATTGGCTTTGGTTTTGGCATACACCATTGCATGGGTGCCAGGCTTTCCCGCTTCGAAATGCAGAAGTTTCTGCCCCGTTTCATGGCAGCATTTCCGGATATCCGCCTCCATCCTGAAAAACCCGGTGAGTGGGATTCCAAGGTGTTTTTCAGGGGTCATAAGCATTTGCCTGTGCTTCTAAAATAAAGGCATAATGGTCAAATTCACTGATTTTACTTATCTACTGCTCCTTTTCGTCATCGTTGCGGCCTACTATCACACGCCTCAGTCAAAAAAGTGGGTGCTTTTGCTTTTCCTCAGCGTTTTGTTCAATGTCAGTTGGAGCGGCTATTATGTGATCGTCTGGTTCGGGCTCACGGAGATTTGTTTTTTTGGTGGCCAATATTTGGGAAATCCGGAACATTCAAAAAGGCAGCGCAAGACGCTATTAACATTGTTAGTAGTCCTTTGTTTATCGCCACTGCTGTTTTTCAAATATCTCATCCCTATTAACAACTCGTTTTCTCCGGTCGTTTTAAACTGGCTGGCGCCCATTGGAATCTCCTACTACACATTCCTGATCATTGGTTACCTCACCGACGTGCACCGGAAATATATTAAACCAGAGCCGCACTTCGGTTATCTTGCATTATATCTCGGATTTTTCCCAACTATGCTTGCCGGTCCGCTGGAACGTGCGCGGCAGCTGATCCCGCAATTAAAAAACCCTGTCCGCTATGATCCGGAGAACATTAAAGCGGGCATTTTTTTTATTGTCTGGGGTTTGTTCAAAAAAATGGTTTTGGCAGCAAGATTTGCGGATCACGTCAATCCGGTGTTTGATCAACCTGAAAAATACACAGCGTTTTCTGTAACATTAGCGGTCCTGCTATTCTCTATCCAGCTTTATTGCGACTTTTCTGGTTATTGCGACATTGCCACAGGATCGGCCAGGCTGCTTGGCATCCGGTTAAGCAAAAATTTCGCAAATCGCTATTATTTCACCCCCTCCCGAACCGAATCCTGGAATTCCTGGAACATTACCGTTACTTCCTGGTTTCGCGATTACGTGTTTTTCAACATTAGCAAAGGCGTTACCAACAAAATGCGGCTTGAATTTAACCGGCTGCTGACATTTGTGATTACAGGGTTATGGCATGGGCCGAGCTGGTCGTTTGTCATCTGGGGATTTTTACAATGGGCTTACATTAATTTTGAGATCAGGACGAAGCGTTTCTGGGAGCGATTTTATGGAGGCCTGGGTCTCAGGATTGGTTCGGATTCACACACCGTTCTGCGCATTATCGTGCGCCTGCTCACGGGAACGCTCATTATGGGTTGGTTCCGGGCAGCGGAGCTGGAAAGCGGTTTGAGATTGTACAGCGCCATGTTTGGCTTTCAATCCGGCGCACTTTCCATTTTAACATCCGGCTTCGGACTAACGCTTGTCTTATTTTTTATATTGGATTTTATAAATTATCAAATGGGTGAGAAAGAGGACATTGCGTCGTTTTTACTAAAAAGAAGCCCTTTGCAGCGGAACCTGTCGTTCCTGATATTAGCCCAGCTTGTGCTTATTTTCGGGCAGATTACCGTCGCCAATTTTTATTACATTCAATTTTAACGCTAACCATTTATGTACATCCGAACACACAATGGTTAAAAAAATATTGCTTTGGCTTGCTCTTTTTCTGGTTTTCAAATTAGCCCTCGCTCTGCTGGTTGGTCAGTTGACTACGGATCCCCGCAGAGACATTACAACACGAAAAAAACACTTGCAAGCCTTCAATCCCAACACTGTTTTCATCGGAACCAGTCGCACGCTTTATGGAATTGATCCTCAGATTTTCGACTCGCTGAATGCTGGAAAAACGAATAGTTACAACATGGGATTGTTCAGCCTGTCTTTTGCTAACTCCCTAAAAATAGCCCGGGACCTGATTCAAAATAACCCAAAGACAAAAACAGTTTTCGTAGAATTAAGCGCGCTGGATTATAGCACGATTCATTTAACCCCCGGCCAGGTTTTCAATGATGTATATTTCAGAACGCGGGTAATGCAAGCGGCGATAGGCGTTGATAATCACGAAAAATGGAGTGACTTTTTGATCGGATTGAATACAACACTCTTTCAAACATTATCCATCGCGCCCCAAATTGCTGCTGTTAAGAAAATGATTAAGCCAGTGAATGACCCTATTGAAGGACCGCCTAATCTCAACAAAAACGGCATGCAGCGTGTAACATTAATGATTCCGGATTTAAATACAATGGTCATTAACAACCGTTTCTACACAAAAAAGCTCACTGCATTTGATCAAAAATTTACACCCAACACTTATTTTATTGCTAAGATGAACGAAGTCGATGCGTTCGGTAAAATGCATGGAAAACGCGTTGTTTTTTACACGCCCAACAACATTACCAAGGGTGAATTTGAGATTTTATCGCAAGTTGCACCTTTCATTCCGCCAGCGAATTTCATTGCATTACCAAAAGATTCGAGTTTGGACGCTATCTTCCAACCTGAGCATTTATTTGATGCGCATCATCTTAATACAAAAGGATCAGCCATTTACACGCGCTACTTGCAGGAGCAGTTCACAAAAAGACACGACAATTTATAACTGACTTTAAATGCTTGCTTTTTCCATTCTTGCATATTTACTGGCTAACCTGGGCATTGGACTTTGGGCTTCCCGCCGGATTTCAACCACACAGGATTTTGTTTTAGCTGGCAGGCGACTGCCGCTTGTATTGGCAGCCTCCGCAACTTTCGCCACGTGGTTTGGCTCCGAAACCATCATGGGCGCACCCACAGAATTTGTCGAGCACGGCATTCTGGGCGTCATTGAGGATCCTTTTGGCGCATCGTTGTGCCTTTTGCTGGTTGGTTTATTTTTCGCGCGCCGGTTCTACAAAATGAACATTATGACATTCTGCGATTTTTTCAGGATCCGATACGGGCGTCACGCTGAGCTTATTTCTGCAATTCTCATTATTCCATCCTATTTCAGCTGGATAGCGGCCCAATTATTAGCCATGGGCGTTGTGCTGAAAGTGGTGCTTGGCTGGTCACTAATGACCTGTATTTTAGGCAGTTCCGTCATCGTCGTTTTGTATACAATATGGGGCGGCATGTGGTCTATCTCCATCACCGATTTTGTACAAACCATTATGATCATTGTCGGGCTGATCATTGTTGCAGCTGTGCTTTATGAAAAAGTAGGCGGTTTCACACCGCTGATTGAGGCCGCACCCGCAGGTTTTTTCAAATTCTATCCTGACTTCACTTTTGAAGCGTCGGTGAAATACTTCGCAGCCTGGATCACCATCGGACTTGGTTCTATTCCGCAACAGGATGTTTTTCAGCGGGTAATGTCGGCGAAATCTGCTGATGTCTCAGTAAAAGCAACATTGCTATCGTCGCTGATGTATCTCACCGTTGCACTGTTACCGCTGTTTATTGGCTTATGCGGCCATCACCTTTACCCGGAAACAGACAAAGACGGGCAACTGATCATTCCTAATATGGTTTTGCGACATATGAGCCTCCCGCTGCAAATCGTATTTTTCGGCGCGCTTGTCTCCGCGATTTTAAGCACAACAAGCAGCGCAATTATGGCGCCCGCAGCCGTATTGGGAGAAAACATTTTTAAATTTTTTAACCCAAAAATTACCGATCAGCAGCTGCTCCGGATCATTCGCTGGGGAATCGTGCTTATCACCGGCATTTGCATCTTAATGGCCGTGAGAGGTGAAAGCATCTTCGATCTCGTTGCGGAATCATCCGCTTTCAGCCTGGTTTCACTGTTTGTACCGCTCGCCGCGGGACTTTACTGGAAAGCAACGAATGAACTGGGATGCATTATTTCAATGGTCGCCGGGCTGGTTGCCTGGCTATTGTGCGCTTATATGGAAACGGAATATCCGCCACTCATTTACGGCCTTCTGGCGAGCATGGGGGGCATGATAATGGGCATAATCTGGGAGAAGGTCTTAACTCCAAAACCTGTGTAATATTCCTAGGGAATCAAGATAACCGACCCTATGGTCTCGCGCGATTCGATGTCCCTATGGGCTTTGGCAGCTTCTGAAAGTGAATATCTGGTAATGTTAAGCGCATCAAAAATGCCCGACTGCAATGCCGCAAAAGTGTCTCTGGCAAACAAATGCAGGCTGTCGTAATCAGAAATATAGGCATTCAGGACCGGAGTCAGCATATTGATAGATTTCGCTCGCAAAGCCGCGTGATCAATGTGCTCAGGCTGGCCCGAAGACGAACCGTATAAAACGATCTTTCCGCCTTGTTTGATCAGGCCGATGGATTCAGCAAAAGTGTCTTTTCCAACACCATCATAAACCACATCCACTCCCCTGCCTTTGGTAATGTCCAAAACCGATTTTGCAAATCCTTCGCAATGTGTGAGAAATACATAATCTATGCCATTTCCAACAGCAATCTGCCTCTTCCCTTCCGAACCAACTGTTCCGATCACTGTTGCGCCGAGCGCCTTTGCCCATTTTGAAACAAGCGATCCTACGCCGCCGGCAGCCGCATGGACAAGCACCACATCTCCCGGTTTAACCTTATACGTTTCCTTAACAAGCATTCTGGCGGTAAAACCTTTAACCATGACCGCCGCGGCTTCCTCCAGACTTACGTTGTCGGGAACATGAACGAGCTGATGCGTTCCCACGATACGAACTTCTGCATAAGCGCCCGGAATAAAATGATATGCTACACGATCTCCCACTTTGAAGTCGGTAACCCAGGGCCCTGTGGCTTCAATAACGCCGGCAGCCTCGATTCCAGGCACATATGGAAATGCTTTAACCGGAAACATTCCACTTCTGAAATAGGTGTCCACAAAGTTTAACCCAATTGCGGCCTGCCTGATCTTCACTTCGCCCGGGCCTGGTTCGCCCAACACTTCCTGGCTGTATGTGAGTACAGAAGGATCTCCTTGTCTGCTTATGTTTATAGAGCTCGTTTTATATGGTATTTCTATTATTTTATCTAACATGGCCTTTCTATTCAAAAAAATTACAGAACGAACGTTCTACAATTTGTCTTAATACTATTTTTTTATTGACCTGATCAGGAAGTCAGCCTGTTGCTTTACCAGTTCCGCGTCTCTATATACAAGGAAGAGCTGCCAAAACCCCGTGAAATTGGAAACGATAAAGTTTGCCAGCATTGCCGGATCTCTCTTTGTGCTGATCTCATCCGCCTTTTGCGCTTTCTTTACGAGGTCTTTAAGCACGGTAACAATGCTATCCGTATTCTCTTTCAAAATCGAATGCACTTCCTCGTCTTCCGAGGCCAGCTCAAACGCAGATTTCACCCCCAGACAAGTCCTGCCTTCTTCAATTGTCCGTGTGGCAGCTCTCTTTATTATTTTTTCAATCGCTTTAACGGGTGACTTCGCCTGATCTGTTGCCTGCACATAATCACTGAGCATTCCATCTGAATAGCTTTTCAGACACATTAAAAAGAGACTGTGCTTGTCTCCATATGTATCATAAATGCTTCCCCTGTTAAGTCCCATTGTGTCCACCAGGTCCTGCATAGAGGTGCCCTGATATCCTTTTTGCCAGAAGACGTCCTTCGCCATTTCCAGCTTTTCTCCGGGTTCGAATGCTTTATTACGTGCCATGATTATCAGACAATTATTATAGAACGTTTGTTCCAAAAAAGATCTATTTATCAATCAGCTGACTCAAAACAATGCTATCAAATGCTAGATGATAAATTTAGCCACTCCACCGTCCACTTTTAATGCAGCACCATTCGTACCGGACGACAATGGGCTCGCCACATATGTGACCAGATTTGCGATTTCCTCAACCGATGTAAACCGTTGCAGCAGCGACGTAGGCCTCGCATCTTTAAAGAAATCCTTTTCCGCCTGCTCCGAAGAAACCTGATTGGCTGCACCCAGCTGTTTCACAAATTCCGCTACGCCTTCTGACTTTGTAGGGCCCGGCAAAACCGAATTCACGGTCACATTTGTGCCTTTTGTCAATTCTGATAACCCTCTGCTGACAGCCAGTTGCGCTGTTTTAGTCATTCCGTAATGGATCATTTCTTCCGGAATATTTACCGCAGATTCACTCGAAATAAAGATGATCCGCCCCCAGTCCCTGGCAATCATTTTCGGGAAATAGTGCCTTGATAACCGCACGCCGCTAAGCACATTCACCTCGAAAAACTTAAACCAGCTTTCGTCTGTAATGTCCGTAAATGCCTGAGGTTCAAATATTCCCGCATTGTTAACCAGGATGTCTATTTCGGGAAGACTTTCCAGCAATGCGTTCACTTCTTCCACTTTCGAAAAATCTGCTGCTATGCCGGACACACTGCCGGCCGGATTATCATTTTGGAGCCGCTGGACAGCATCTTCCACTTTCGATTGTGTCCTGCCGTTGATCACGACGTTTGCGCCTTCTTTTAATAAATTTTGAGCAATTGCAAAACCTATTCCCTGGGTAGAACCACTTATAAATGCCGTTTTCCCTTTAAGTTGTAAATCCATATTATGTAAAATTTGTAAATTAACTTCATAACACGTCACTTTAAGAAATCGTCCGCATGAAAAACATTTATCTTTTCATTTTCTTCATTATCACATTTACTGCCCACGCCCAAAGTCCTCGCATATTGATCGTTACGGCACATCCTGATGACGAAACAACTTTTCCAGTGACTATTTTCAAGATTACCCACGAGTTGAAGGGATCAGCGGACTTAGCACTGATCACCGATGCGTCCGGCGGCTATAACGGGCTGGTTGCGTCGTCCTATTATGGAATGAACCTTGTGGATTCTGTTATTGGCAGGAAACATTTGCCTTTAATTCGCAAAAAGGAAATCCTGGCTGCGGGCGAAGTCCTCGGCATTGGTAATTTCTTTTTTCTGGACCAGCTTGATGATTATTATAACCGCAACGAGAAACCTTATCTCGAAGGTAAAAACTGGAACATTAAGTACGTGGAAAGTCGGTTGGACGAGATTTTGGCGAAGGGAAATTATGACTTTATCTTTTGCCTGGTTCCAGGTGAGGGCCAGCACGCGCATCACAAAACAGCCTCAATTAGCGCAATAAGAGCTGTTCAACGTTACAAAGGCGATAGGAAACCCATTGTTTTGGGAGGGCAAACGCAAAATAAAGGCACGATTTCTAAATTCACCAGACTGGAAGGTTATCCTGAAACAGCGATCAGCTTAACAGCTCCTATCTTCGAATTTGACCGGACTTACGGTTTTGGAGAAGATAAAAAACACAGCTATATGATTGTTGCGGATTGGGTGAAAGCGGCGCACAAGTCGCAAAGCGGCGACATGAACCAGGCCATGCATCGCGGCGATCTGGAAACATTCCTGTATTTCGAGATCAACGGCGCTGCGCGTATAGACGAAGTGAAGCAGTTATTTGAAAAGGTGAATAATGCCGGGTTTTCGAAAAAATAGCCTGTTTTTGATCACTTTTTGGAAGTCATTGTCATAAACAGCGAGCTGCCGAACGGTGCTTTTCGAATAATGAATTGCTCGGTTTTGGTGATTGCCCTCAATATCGAATTGATTATTGCACCTGGAAATTTCACATCGGAATCCAAATGTTGGACGTCGATCTTCTGCTTACGAATCTGATAATTCTGCCACTGCCGAACGGCCAAAATAGGCAATGATAATGCAAATGGCCAGTAAGTGTTACACTTGATACTCAAACCGGCAGCCTTTGCGTAATGTTCGAACTGGCTCAACTCGAATCTCCTAAAACTGCCTACGGCAATGTCATGTGTTCCTGAAAATGCTTCAAATGCATGTATATTAATGATTATCAGCCCGTTGTTGTTTAGCTTCTTTTTGAATGCATTTAAAGCCCGAATGATTTCTTCATCGGAGAGAAAATAAAGCGCGTCATTGCAGGAGATTACGTCAAATGTTTCACCTGGCTGAAAGGCATCGACATTTTTCAGATCGCCAAAACTAACGTTCAGGTTCCGGTCGCGGGAAAAATCGATGGCGTGTTGCGAGTAATCAAATCCGGTAAGATTACCATATCCGGCGTCCCGCAAAAAAGACAATAAACCGCCCGTTCCACAGGCAGCGTCGAGAATACGAAGGTTCAGATTTTCGGCTCCGAAATGCTTTTTGATATTGTTTAAGACCTTCCCGTGCAGCACCTGATACCACCAGAGCGCACGCTCCACCTCGTACATACGCTGGTATTCCAGTTTGTTCCCGATCATCCGACTTCCGCGCTGTTGTATTTTATAACATATTGTGGCTGACCACTCTGCGCCATAAAACTCTTACCAATATATTCCCCCAAAACACTTAGTAACGTACATTGAATTCCACCAATTGAGATTAATGTTGCGGTTACCACTTGCCACCCTTTTGGGTCCGGGCCGATGATCCATTGCACTGTGAGATAGGAAAGCAACACAAATCCAAACAGAGACAATCCCAGGCCTATTGGCAAAAAAATGCGGATAGGGAGGGATGAATAGCAAAATAAAATGTTGAGAAACAGCGAAATAAGCTTTTGCCAGGTGTAATTGGAAATGCCTTCCTCGCGCTTCAAATGTGTAACCTGAACGGTCCCAATGTTCCTCGTTATCCTGAAAATGAGCCCGTCAATATAGGGATACGGGCCCTTATATTTTGTAATTTCCTGCACAACCTCCTGTCTTATCAACTTAAAACTGGACAGGTAAAGGTCTTTGGGCTTGTTCAACAAATAACTTGTAAGCCAATTCACCAGCTTGCTCCCCAAATTCCGCCCTACTGAATGTTCTTTTTTAGAATAATAGGTGTAAACCACATCATTATCACCAGTTTCCGCGACTTTGATCAGTTTCAGGATTTCTTCGGGAGGATTTTGAAAATCGTCGTCGATCATCACGCAATAATCGCCGTATGCCCAGTTCATGCCGCACATTACCGCATTGAATTCACCATAATTTCGACGCAAGGAGATAAATCGGACATTGGAATAATGCTCGGCGAGTTGTTTGCAAACTTTTTCCGAGCCGTCTTTGCTACCATCATTTACCATCACAATCTCAAAACTCACTTCCGACAATGCGGATTGCAAGGTTTCTACGAGCGGCCTGATCGTTTTTTCGCTGTTATATACCGGAATGACGACGGATAATTTCATTGCTGATAATCGAATTGATTAACGGTTTGAATGATGTATGTGACCTCCTCGTCCGTCAGCACAGCATTTAAGGGCAAACTAACCACCTCGTTATGAATGCTTTCTGTGATAGGCAGATGTAAGTCGCGGAATTCCTGAAAGGCCTGTTGCTTATGAATGGGCAGGGGATAATGCACATTCGTCTGGATTCCATTGGCGTCCAGATACGCGATCAATGCGGAACGATCGGGATGCCGGATTACAAACAAATGCCAGGCGTCATCCTGAATGCGATCTGCTGGTGGCAAAACAAGATCTTTAACATGGATTTCGCTGATATAACGTGCTGCAATTGCTCTTCTCCGATCATTTTCAACATCCAGAAAAGGCAACTTTACATTCAATATGGCCGCCTGGATTTCATCCAAGCGGCTGTTAACACCTTGATAATCATTTCTATACCGAACAAGCGAGCCATAATTTCGCAAATATCTGATCCTTTCGGCTAGCGCTTCGTCGGCAGTTGTAACGGCACCCGCATCACCAAGCGCGCCCAGGTTTTTTGTGGGGTAAAAGCTGAATGCTGTTGCGTCGGCGATGCTGCCTGTTCTTTTGTTTTTATAAACAGCTCCGTGCGCCTGTGCCGCATCCGTAATTACTTTCAAGCCGTGTTGCCTGGCCAGCGCCATAATGGGTTCCATTTCACAACTCCGGCCGTAAAGGTCAACCGCAATGATGGCTCTTGTTTTCGAAGTGATATTTTCAGCAATCCGCTTCGGGTCCAGAAGCATGGTTAAGGGATCCGGCTCAACAAAAATTGGTTTAAAACCCAGATAAGCAACCGGTAATACTGAAGCAATGTAAGTATTTGCCGGGACGATCACCTCGCTTTCTTCCGGAAATTCATAAGCCATCAAAATCAATGTGATGGCATCAAGCCCATTGGCGACGCCAACGCAATGCGCTACATCACAGTAAGTTGCAAATGCGTTTTCAAATGATTTTAGCTCATTTCCCAAAATATACCAGCCAGAGCGGATCACCCGAAACGAGGCATCTTCAATGGCTTGCAAATACGGCGCATTAACCTCGTTTAAATCCAAAAAAGGAATCATTGAGATACGATCTGGTTCATCAGGTACGGTTCATCAATGTAGTCGGCAATGTCGTAGTATTCGTTCGAAAGCACGAGCAGAATTGCGTCTTCTGAAAATGAATCCATAATGTGCCAATCTTTCGGTTCAAGAATCAGACAGGAAATGGGATTATCGAGGACAAAATATTCTTCTTTTTCTCCATCATTGGAATATACCCGGCAGCTCCCGTGAATACAAATCAAGGCATTCCAGGTCTTGTGATGCCTGTGTCCGCCACGCTGGGTTTCACCGGCACCATAAATATAAAATACACGTTTAATTGTGCCTGGGATAATCTTTTCGAATACGGTAAGATTGCCTGCACCGGTGTTAAATGTGTTTAATTCAACTAATAGCGGCATATAGAAGATTGCAAAAATTTGCGTTTTTTTATGTTAATATATCGTTGAGGTACGCCTGAGCAATAATTCGTTTAGTAAAGTACATATATTTTTCTTTGAAATACGAAAATACCAGCTAGCAAAAATGATGTTTTCATATAAAATAATTAATTCATCAAAAGTCTAACTCTTACGATCATTGTCAAACACATTGTTCTTCTTTGATTAGAATTTCTTATTCTTTTTGTCATGTAATCAACGCATGCTGGTTTCAGCTGAACATATTCCAGGACATCATTTTGTCAAGTAACATGAACGCTTTCACGGGCAGCGGTTCCAGCCACAAAATCTTGTTATAACCCATATAAAAAACCTGCGGGTGTACGACGCAAATAATCATTGTGAAGAAAAGGATCAGCCTTAGGGAAGCCTCCGATGCGGTTTGATATAAAATAAAAAAAGCCGCCAGGATAAATGGAAACCCATAAGACAGAGCTCGGTCGATATCATGCACGTAAATGCCGGTCGCCAGGAGCACTGCGAAGCCAATAAAAAGCGCCGCAATAAGCCAGTAACGCCTGGTCAGAAATAGTGCAAGCAGTGCGCTTCCCATCAAAAGCCAAGTCCCCTCAAATGCCGACCAAATGCTGCTCCCGAGCCCATTCCTATGCGCATTTGCAAACAACACAGGCGTCCCGATCGTGGAGTAACTGTGATTGGGGAAATACGTTGCCAGAACATAGTTGCGAACTCCGAAATAGCATAACCAGGCAATCCATACCACGGCGCTCTCGCCAAACAATCCAGCCTTAATCATTCCGAGCAGGCTAAAATCCTGCTTTTCATAGGCTTTCACTACGATCCACCAAAGCAGTAGATAACCGCCAGCAACAACCGCGCGCTCATCCGTGAAAAAGGCGATTTGTAAGGAGATAAATGTGACAAATACATTACGGCTCAGCAGTGCGGTTAACAGGAAGAAATACGCAAAACCATCACCATATCCATGAACGTCAGCAAATGTCCATACACTGACGAAAATGTTGGCAATGGCCAATACGAGAAAACCTGTGATGACCTTATCCGCCGAAATCCGGAAAACGTATCTGCCAATGTTATAAAGGAAAAGTATGCCGCAAAATGCCTGTGCAATGAGGATCAGCACAACATTGTGATTTGTGATGAACGACAGGAATGGCAATGTCCATCTCAGGATCATGTTTTCGCGCCGGACGTCGTAATCCATGTCTCTTGGATGAAACAAATCCTGCGCCTGGTTTTGGATAAAAACCCATGCATCCAGCTTAACCCCATTGGTTTTCAGATGTGATACGAGCAATGAATACGGCGGAAATGCGAGAAATAGAGAAATTAAAACCGCAAATAATGTTAACTTCAATAACCAGTCTCTGTCGGATAATTTCGCTTCTGACCAGGAACAGAAAGACTCGTAGAAATTTTCGAAAAGCATAAACTTTGTAAAGAGCAAATTGTACCCAAATATACATTTTAATGTTACATTCAATAACAGGCTGCGTTTACACCTGTTACCTGATTTTAAATGCGAATCCATACCGTTAAATCGGAAATACTATACTATTTTTGGAAAAATTTAGACTTTTTGAAAAGACTTCTATCCATAGCACTTCTAGGTTTACTCTTGTACAACACGTTTGGACTTGCGATTGCCGTGCTATGTTTTGATAAAGAATTTGAAACAGCGGAAACATCCGAAATAGCCTCAAAACGCGAAATTTTAGCACTCCCTGCTCCTTCACTCCCTTACACAACCTCGTGGGAAAATGAAGACGGAACGGCCGGTCTTGTCAAAAAAGACGGTGGGTTTTATAACATTGTTCACCAGAAAATCGTGAATGACACCCTGTTCGTGACATTGCAGTCCAACTCGTCTGCGCGTGAACGGTTCTTTGAGCTAGCGGGCAGTATGAATGATTTGTCGGACAGCGATAAAAGTAAGAAGTCACCATCCGAACGCGCATTAAAATTGCTTAATGACTTGGTAAAAAGTTATTTGCCTGTTGAAACCCGGTCCGAGCTAGCTTGCGAATCCATTCCGCTGGCCAATCTGGTTTCTTTCCGGGACCACACCGCCTTACTCAGATCTTCCCCGCGTTCGTTCGAATCTCCCCCACCCGAACATTCTTAATTCTTCAAAATTAAATATAACTCTGGCTCAGCTTCCTACCCGGAAATGCTGCTGCTATGTTCCATTTTACAATCTGAAAAATTAAGATCAATGAAAAAGATATTTACAATTCTATTTTTGGTGTGCCTTTGCATCACGCAAGTGACAAACAATGCTTTCGCACAAGGGTGTGTGGCCATTCGCGGCATGAGCCATGCCGGCGCAACTTCTGCTGATTTCTTTAAACAACAAAATGGCAAATTCCAGGTTAATGCTGGATATCGTTTTTTCAGGTCATACAAACATTTCCGAGGCGACCATGAAGAAAAAGAGCGTGTGGAGCAAGGAACCGAGGTAATCAATGTGGCGCATGCGCTGGATTTAGGTCTCACTTATCAGCCAAATATGCGCTGGTCTATTTCGGTAACATTGCCCGTTCAGCACAATGACCGCTCGTCTCTATACGAACATTATGGTAACCCGGTTGCATCCAATCCGGAACAAAAGCGCTTTCATACGAGCTCGAAAGGAATCGGGGATTTAAGAATTTCGACCAGTTACTGGTTAAGAGACCCATTGAAAATGCCAAAATTCAATATGGCGATTGGCGGTGGAATCAAACTGCCTACGGGCGACAAAGCTGTGGAAGGCGAATTTCACAAACTGGACAAAGAAGGCAACGATTACACGATCGTAAAACCGGTTGACCAGTCTATTCAACTCGGCGACGGCGCAGTGGGATTTTTCCTCGAAACGCAGGGATATGTTTCCTTTACTCCCAAAACCGCGCTTTATTTCAATGGTTTTTATTTGTCCAATCCCAAAGAGCATAACGGCGTGAACCGCAACCCGCAATCGGCCACAATTGATCCGATTGTTGGCTATTTCGCTGCTGTGGACCAGTTTGCAGCCCGACTTGGTGTGAGCCAGGCGCTAGGCGGCGGATTTTCTGTTTTGCTGGGCGGCCGTGCCGAAGGTGTTCCTTCAGATGATCTGATCGGCAGCAGCAAAGGTTACCGTCGTCCGGGCTACGTAATTTCCGGCGAACCCGGTGTTGCTTACATCAAAAATAAATTTTCAGCTTCGCTGTCCGTTCCTATCGCGCTATATCGCAACCGGACAAAAAGCTATGCTGACAAGCAGGATGTTACCGGCAAAGCACACGGTGACGCTGCATTTGCAGATTACCTGATCTCGTTCAGCGTGAGTCGCTGGTTTTAAACATCGTTACACTGAGCAGGCCGGATTACTTCCAACTTGGAATGATCCGGCTTCCTTCTTCGCTTTCTTCAATGCTCAGATACGTCTGGATTTCCTGTTGCAGGTCCTCGACGTGACTGATGATGCCGACAATGCGGTTCTCTTTTCGCAATGATTTTAATGTTTCAAAAACGGTCTGTAATGCATTTTTGTCCAGCGAACCGAAACCCTCGTCGAGGAAGAAAAAGTTGTGTTTCGAGCCATTCCTGACGTGAATGTGATCCGCCAAAGCCAATGCAAGCGACAATGCAGCCTGAAATTTCTGTCCGCCGGATAAGGTTTTAAGCAAACGCAAATGTCCGCCATTCAGGAGATCCCTAACCCAAAAACTATTGCCTTCGCCCAACTCTAAATGCAGTTGCTGGTGCGTCATTTGGTGGAAGCGATGATTGGCAGCCTGAATCAGATTTTGCAAATAAATGCTCGACGCATAATCCACAAAACCACTGGAACGAAACAACTTGGTGAGATCGTCCAAATGTTCTTTGCGCAATTGTAAACGTGCTTTTTCAGTTAGTAATGCGGCCTTTTTCGCCAGATCTTCGGCCATTTTTTTCAATAACCTGTCCAATCCGCCTTCTTCTTTGCGAAATGCATGGAGGCTTTCCGTCAAAATTTCTTTGGCTTGAATGACCGTTTCGTGCTGCTTAGGGTCATATTGATGTTCTGTATTTTCCTTCAAAAGATTTCCCAGATCCCGCGACGTCGTATCCAACGCATATTTAAATGTTTCGATCGCTTTTCTTTCGGAATCAATATGAATGGGCTTTTGCAGGATTTCCTTCACCTGTTGCTCCGATTCAAAATCGAATGCTTTCAACTGCGCTTCAATATTGATTTGCACATCGGCAAGATCACGCTGATTGGAATCCAATGTTGTTTTTAACGTTCCCTGAGAGCCGGAAAGCATATCTTTTTCTTTCTGAACCGCGTCCAGATCCTTTTCCGATTGCTCAAAAAGGCTGGTTATCTCTTTGTAACTATTTTCAAACGCTGCTATTTTTTCTAAAATTAGTTCTTTGGGCTGTTCTTGGAATTCGACCAGATTCACTTTTTGAAGTTGGCCTGCTAATGTTGCCACTGTGTTCTCAAACCGTAGAATCTCGTCTTTCAAGCTTTGCAACGGCTTTTCGATCTTTTCCGCTTTATCCAGACTTTCAGCTTCAATCCTCGATGACAACGCCTTAATCGCCGCCTCCGCTTCCTTTATTTCCGCTTGATTTTTAGTAATTTCTGCAAAATGCTTTTCAAAGCCTGAACGGTCATTTTTATCAAATTTATTCCAAACGAAAGATTTCTCGTGCTTGTCTATTTGTGTTTTCGCATCTGTCCAACGCTGCTTAATCGTCGCTTTCAGCTTTTCAAGATTGTCGATTTGATTATAAATCCTTTCAACGGGCGCTTGTGATGCGCGAATGGCTTTTTCTTTTTCGGCTAATTTAGAAACTGCATGTTCAGCCACTTTAATTTGTTCATTAACAACATTATCAGCATGTAAAATGGCGGGATGATGCTCCGAACCGCACAGTGGACAAGGCTCGCCGTCCACAATTGCAACCGCATATTGATGCAACGCAAGTTTCGTATGAAGCGAAAGCAATTCACGATTTTTTTCTTTTGTTTCTGCCTCTGATTTGGTTAAAAAAGACTGAATAGCTTGCTGAAAAACCTCTAATGAAGCATTCTCAACAAGATTAAGCGCGAAGCCAGTATTCACTTCATCTATTTTGGCATAAAGCAATTGTTGTTGCGCTGTAATGTCGGCTTGCAATGCTTCCGCTTCCGTTTTTACAGATTGCCGCCTCTCGATCAGCGCGTCACAAGTTGTAAACCAGGCCTTGATCTCACTGATTTCCTGAATATCAGAAAGCCCATTTTTCCGCCGCTCATTTTCCGATTCCTGCTCTCGCTTCTGCCTGGTTAGTTGCGTTATGAAGGCTTCTTTTTCTTTCAATTGCTCATTTCCGCGTGCTAATGCTTCTTTTCTTTTCGCAGCAGAAACTCTGTTATCAATGATTTGAATGATTTTTCCGAGTTCATCCGCCGTATCCAGCAGATCCTCGCGCTTTTCGTATTGCGGTTGCAGGCGGGTCAATAATTCCTGCTGTTTCCCGGCTAGCTTCGTTAGCTCATCCAGCCGGATTTTGTTGTTTTCAAAGATTTTCTGGTCGCGGATAATGCTGGCATTGAGTGAATTCTTTTGATCCAGAATCGATTTGAAATGTAAAGAGCAAGTTTCAAAGATCTTCAATATTGCCTCGCGTTCCTCCATTTGGGGGCGCTCGGTTTCCATTGCCTGCAATTGCGTTTGCAGTAACTGCACTTTTTCAGCCGTCAATTTCAATTTTTGAAATGCTGCTTCCAGTTCAGTTTGCATGCGTAATTCTTCGCTGACTTTCCCGATCTCTACCCTGACTTCTTCCCGCCGCTTTTCTTCTGCCGCCACCATTTCACCCGTCACTTCGCCTAAGCCTGTCAACTGGCCGTCTACATTAGAAACGGAAAGGTCATTTTGTTTGCTTAATGATCCAACATTGCGGCTCAGATCGTACTTTTCGAGCTGGAAAAGTTCTTTCATCATCCGCGTGCGGTCGGCATCTCTCAGCTCGATAAATTCCTGAAAACGGCCTTGGGGAATGATGATGGTCCTGCGGAAATTATCGTAACTCAGCCCGATAATGCTTTCAGCGTTTTCAGTTTCAGGCAATGGCACCCAGTTTTCGTCCTGCCAGATATAGCCGCGCCGGTCAAATGTTTTTACATCCTTAAAATTTTTGCTATTGCGCTTTCCGCGAACGGTGAACCTGTAACGTTCTGCGTTTTTTCCTGCAATGCATTCAAAATCAATGATTAATTCATCCGAACGCAGGTTCATCATATTATAAGTGCGGTCGTCACCCGACTTGTTGAGCCGCTCGGTGTCGCCGTACAATGCAAACGTGATCGCTTCGAGAATGGATGATTTCCCGCTTCCTACTGGGCCAAAAATGCCGAACAACGCCGCATCCGTCAATGCACTGAAATGGATTTCCTGCTCGGTCTGGTAAGAATACAGACCTTTTATTTTAAGATAAATTGGGATCATGTGCTATAAACTTGCCAGCAGATCATCCAGATATTCCCGGCTGTTGCTTAGTCGTGGAACCTTGTTTTGTCCGCCCAGTTTGTGAAGTTTACCCATCCAGGCATAAAATGTGCCTGCGGGGACAAAATGGACTTTGGGCATCAGCAGTGCCATATCTTTGTAACGTTTGGCGTCATAATCAGAATTCACTTCGCGGAGCGCTTCATCCAGCAAGGCAATAAAATGCTCGCGATCGTCAGGCTCTTTGGTGAACTCAATGATCCACTCATGCCGCCCGCGCGATCCGTCGCCCATATAGACAGGCCCGGCTGTATAATTCGCAACCAGCGAATCTGTTTTTTGTGTTGCTATTTTCACTGCATAATCCGCATTCTCCACAATCACTTCCTCTCCAAATGCATTGATAAAATGTTTTGTACGTCCGCTTACTTTGAGCCTGAACGGGTATGTTGAGGTAAACTTAACCGTGTCCCCGATCAGGTAACGCCATAGACCGGCATTGGTAGAAATGACCAACGCATAATTTTTCCCGATCTCCACTTCGTCCAAAAGCAATGCTTTCGGATGCGGCTTGCCCACTTCTTCTACGGGAATAAATTCATAAAAAATGCCATAATCCAACATCAGCAGCATTTCTCCAATCCTATTCACATCATCCTGAATGGCAAAAAAGCCTTCGGAAGCGCTGTAAGTTTCCAGATATAAAACCTGGTCCGATGGGAAATATTTGGTCATAAACAGATCCCTGTATGGCTCAAAAGAAACGGCACCATGTACGAACACCTCAAAATTTGGCCATACTTCCAGCATATTCTTCTTGCCGGTCAGTTCCAGGATTTGGTCCAGCAAAACGATGGTCCAGGTGGGCACGCCCAAAATGCTGGTCACATCCTCCTGAGAGCAAATCGAAGCCATTTTTTCCAGTTTGGTTTCCCAATGGTCCATTAATGCGACGTCCAGTGGCGGCGTGCGCATAAATTCGGCCCAGGAAGGCAAATTCTGCATAATTACCGCTGAAACGTCGCCAATTTGGGTATAATCATCAAAAGGATTCGCATGTAATGTACCACCGATCGACAAGCCTTTACCGTCAAAAACCATCGTATCCGGCCGGTTGTTGATGAGCAGCGTCATCATATCTTTTCCACCTTCATAATGGCATTCTTCCAATGCTTCCGGCGAAACCGGCAAAAACTTGCTCCGCGCATTAGTCGTTCCCGACGATTTTGAGAACCAGTCGATCTGGGAAGGCCACATTACATTGGGTTCGCCTTTCAGCACGCGTTCAATGTATGGGTAAATTTCTTCGTAGGCGGAAACAGGCACCTGATCCTGGAATTCTTTGATCGTCCGGATCTGCCCGTAATTGTATCTGCTTCCCCACTCCGTATATCGCGCCGTTTCAATTAATTCTGAAAAAACGCGCTGCTGTGTCTCAATTGGGTATTTCATAAACTGCTCTATCCTTTCGAAGCGCCGCTTCAAAAACCAGACAGTCATATCGTTAACCAGCTTCATGAGTAATTCAGTTAGGAACTTAGCATTGCAATTTGTAAAAATAGCAATAAAAAATGGTGAGAGAACAGTTTACACGCGTTCCCTCACCAGACATTTTAAGATTGATCCGTTAAGACCTCGTACTAAACTTTCTATAAATAAAGAGCAGTATTACCGCTCCTAAAATAGCCACGAAAAGACTTCCGATGTTGAAACCATCCACGGTGCCGTAACCAAGCATTGAAGAAATCCAGCCACCTACTACAGCGCCGGCAATACCGATCAGAATTGTAACAATGAAACCGCCCGGGTCTTTCCCAGGGTGAATTGCCTTTGCAATTGCGCCTGCAATCAGGCCGACGATGATCCAAGTGATGATTCCCATAAGCTTCGTTTAGTTAATGTTTGTTTTCAACATTAAATAAAAAAACTGTGCCCTTGAAAGCCTATTCGTCATAGAACATGTTACTGCCGCCCGCTTTCCGCTGAATCGTGGATGTAATTTCCTGACTATCTTCTTCTTGCAATGTGCGGGTATTTTTCAACTGCCTGGTAATGCGTGTTCCTGTGATTTTGAAAAGTGCTTCACTGAGTAAAGGATCTTTGGGATTTCCGTATGGGTAAAGAATATTGCCCTCGCTAGCAGCGATATCCGGCGTGAAACCCACATTATAATCGGATTTTTTGTCTTTATTTAAGGATTTAGAAACAATTGGCTGCAATCCCCATTTCACTTTCTTTTTAGAATCGGTTAATGTTACCGAACCCACATTTTTGCCAACCGTTTTTCCACCAACGAGCGTTACATTCATGTATGGTTTCAAGCCGTTGATCAGCAATTCGCTAGCCGATGCCGAACGGGAAGAAACCAAGAAAACAACGTCATTAAGCTGCGAACCAATGTTCTGGCTTTTGCTGGCAAACTTGTCGTAGAAATATGCTTCCCCAAACTTCTTCATGTTTGTCTCCGTAACCTCTGTGTTGTATTCTTTGTAATAAAAAACATCATTGGAAGTCGCCTTGGCGATCAAACTTGCAAGGTTAGTCGCAGAGCTCACATAACCCCCTGGATTGTAACGCAAATCGACTATCAGCGCATTGACATTCGCATTCTTGAATGAGTTGAAAATATCGTCCAGCTTCTTGTCGTACTGCTTGTTATTGGCTTGAAAAGGCTCAGGAATGAACTGATGGTAAACCACATAGCCTATTTTGTTTGCGCCAATATTATATAGTGTATCAAAGAAAACAGGATCTTCCTGCAAAACGATCGGCGTAATGTCGCGTGTTGTTGTTCCTTCTGTCAAAGTCCCTTCCGCATTGATTGTTGCTAATGTATAAGTGAGTTTTTCCTGTGAATTAAGGAGTTTGCTATAATTAGAGCCCGTCAGTTTCTGGCCACTCACGCTGCTGAAAATATCACCTCTCTTGAAGCCGGCCTTAGCCGCCGGTGAATCAGGCAGCACATAAAGCACCACACCCATTACGTTTTGGCTGCCCGTTGGGAAGTAGGTAAGCTTGTATTCCATTCCGGAACCCTTAGACTGTCCTGCCAGCGACGCTTCCAGTTCCTCAGCACTTTCCTGAATCCAAGAAAACCGGTCGCCATCCGGCCGAGCCACAGCATCATAACGATACAAAAGCGATTCGAAAAACGACGCCGGGTCTTTGGAATAGTCCGGAGAAGAAGTCATGTTATCATTCCAGTAATACCAGTATTTCATATTTTCGTAGATCCACTCGTTTGTTTCCTTATCCGTTGCGGGATCTACATTTTTTTCTTTGCATGAAAGCACTGCCGCGCTAATGGAAAGAATGGCCAGTAATAATTTTATTTTCATAAACGGCTATGCATTTTCTAAAAATACCTGCTCTATAATGTCACATGCCTGGTTCATCTGTTCTTCATTAATGACCAAAGGAGGCGCAAACCGGATCTTATTACCGTGTGTTGGCTTGCATAGCAGTCCTTTTTCCATCATTTTATAACAAAGGTCCATTGCGGTATGGCTGTCTTCCGTATCATTGATCACGATTGCATTCAACAAGCCCTTTCCTCTAACGACTTCTATCAGAGAACATTGTTTTTGTAAATCTACAATTCTGCTTCTAAAAAGCTGCCCCATTTTTTCAGCATTTTCTGCCAGGTTTTCGTCGATAACCACTTGCAAAGCGGCCACAGTAACCGCACACGCCAGGGGATTTCCGCCGTAAGTGGAACCATGCTCGCCGGGCGCAATGGTCAGCATTACTTCATCATCTGCAAATGCAGCTGAGACGGGCATGACGCCACCTGAAAGCGCTTTTCCTAAAACCAGAATGTCCGGTTTAACGCCTTCCCAATCGCATGCAAGACGCTTGCCTGTTCGCCCGATGCCCGTTTGCACTTCGTCGGCGATGAAGAGCACATTGTATCTGGTACAAAGCTCCCGAACGCCTTTCAGGTAACCGTCGCCGGGGACCACGACGCCAGCCTCGCCCTGAATCGGTTCGACCATAAAACCGGCAATGTTCGGATCGGATTTAAATGCATTTTCCAACGCTTCGAGGTCATCAAAAGGGATGATTTCAAAACCCGGCAAAAATGGTCCGTAATCGTTCGTGCTGGATGGGTCCGTTGAAGATGAAATGGCTGCTAATGTACGGCCCCAGAAGTTGCCGGAAGCGTAAACTGTTTTGGCCTTGTTAAGCTCAATGCCTTTCACTTTATAAGCCCATTTCCGCGTCAGTTTCAAAGCTGTTTCCCCACCTTCCACGCCCGAGTTCATCATCAGCACTTTATCGAAACCAAAATATTCACAAAGGAATTTTTCACATTCGCCTAGCTTATCATTATAAAAAGCCCGGGAAGTAAGCGTCAGCTTTTGCGCCTGAGTGATCATGGCGTCAATAATTCGCGGATGGCAATGTCCCTGGCTCACTGCACTGTAAGCAGACAAAAAATCCAGGTATTGCTTCCCCTCCACATCCCAGACATGCACACCCAGCCCACGTTCCAAAACAACCGGCATCGGCTTATAATTATGCGCCCCATAGCGATATTCCAGGTCCATAGCCTGCTGTGAAGCATTCGTTTCAATCGTGTCTGTATAGCTCGCCATTATTGATTTATGAGTAAGTCAGGTTGATTTTATATGTTATGTAAAAATAAGGAAAAGAAGGGAAGTTTTGGAGATTGACCCAATCGCCTCTTCGCTTTTAAATGTTTATATTTGTGAAAGAGACGGATCGTTTTTTCGTAATGAAATGATTCTATAAAATAAAAGCAAAGCTTATGAAACTCCAATATATTTCAGACAGCCAAGGTGTTACAACCGGTGTTTATATTCCTATAACAGAATGGAATGCCTTGAAAACCAAATATGCCGACATTGAACAAGAGGAAACAGACAACATTCCACAATGGCATAAAGATGTCGTTTTGGATAGATTAGCAAGCTTCAAGAAAAATCCTGAGGAAGCGATTGACTTTGATACGGCCTTGGATGAAATCGAAAAAGGTCTTTAATGTATAAACTCTTAATCCTTCCATTAGCTAAGCAAGATATTCGGGAAGCTGCAACTTGGTATAATGAGCAGCAGCCAGATTTGGGAAAGCGATTTATCAAGTTCATAAGAAGTAAAGTCAAAAGAATTTCCGAAAATCCGCAGCTTTATCCGGTTCGTTATCATGCTGTGCGCACGGCAGTGGTCGACGTCTTTCCATTTACGATTCACTTTGTAGTAAATGAATCGGATAGGACAATTTTGATAACCGCTGTGCTTCATACAAGTCAGAGCCCGGAAAAGTGGTTTGAAAGACAACAATAATTTAACAAGGCTTGAATCATCCGCTGTTCCGGCGTAGCTTTGCAGCATAATCTCAAGGGGTGCCCAACCGAACGGGCTGAGATCAAACCCATATGACCTGATCCGGGTAATGCCGGCGTAGGGAGAGAAAAGCAACCATTTGATAGGTGGCCCCTGCCTGTTGTAACCAAATCATCGCAATGCGAAACGTTACTACCTATCTGTTTATATTCATAATCAGCACATTATCATTCCGTTCTGCATTTGCACAACGATCCGTTTCCGGTCGTGTTACGGATGCGGAAGACGGAAAACCCCTGCCGGGAGCGACCATTAAAGCCAGCGACATTCGCGGTACACAGACCGACGGCGCAGGGAATTTCAGTCTGCGCAACATTTCCGAGAATATTTCAACATTAGAAGTCTCCTACATCGGTTACCAAACCCAGAAACTACCGTTATCCACAGATAACCAACTGGAAATCAAGCTCACCAAAAGCACTTACCAGGCCGACGAAGTGATTATCAACGCAACCCGCGTAACGGATAGAACGGCTATGGCTTACACCAATGTTACTGCGGAAGCCATTGATAAACAAAACCTTGGACAAGATTTGCCGGTTCTGCTCAACTTCACACCTTCGCTCGTGAGCACAAGCGATGCAGGCGCGGGTATAGGTTACTCGGGCATACGCATACGAGGCTCCGATGCGACGCGTATCAATGTGACTGTTAACGGGATTCCTTATAACGACGCCGAAAGTCAGGGCGTTTTCTGGGTTAATATGCCGGATTTTGCTTCTTCGGTCAGCAGCATTCAGATTCAAAGAGGTGTGGGAACTTCTACCAATGGCTCCGGCGCTTTTGGAGCGTCGGTCAACATTAACACCAATGCATTTCAGGAAAAGCCTTATGCTGAGTTGAACAACTCTTATGGGTCGTTTAATACATTCAAAAACACATTGAAAGTCGGTTCAGGGCTGGTTAAGGAGAAGTTTACATTTGACGCAAGGCTGTCGCGCGTTTCGTCAGATGGTTATGTGGATAGGGCTTCCTCCGAATTGCATTCTTATTATTTGTCGGGTGGATTTTTTGGGAAGAAGAGTTTTGTGCGGGTGAATGTGTTTTCCGGCAATGAGCGCACTTACCAATCGTGGAATGGCGTGCCGGAGGCAAAATTGCGGGGTAACCGCGAAGGAATTTTAAGCTACATTGACCGGAATGGTTTGAGTGAAAAAGATGCACAGAACTTGCTGGATTCGGATGATCGGACTTACAATTCATACACTTACAAAAACGAGGTGGATAATTACCGCCAGGATCATTACCAGATCGTTTCGTCGCATAATTTAAGCGATAAATGGATTTTTAACCTTAATGCTTTCCTCGTTCGCGGGCTGGGTTATTATGAGCAGTCGCGAGTGGGTGATAATTACGGCAACTACAATTTACCCAATGTTGTCATCGGCCAGGATACGCTTACGAGCACTGATCTGATCCGTCGTCGCTGGCTGGATAACTATTTTTATGGCTCCACTTTTTCATTGGAATACAACAGTTTTAAAAAGCTGACTGCGAGCTTCGGCGGCGGTTATAACTATTATGATGGCGACCATTACGGCCGCATCATCTGGGCGCGCAACGCCGGAAATATCGAAAACGATCACCAATATTATTACAGCAAAGGCATTAAGAAGGATTTCAACGTTTATGGAAAGCTATATTATCAGCTGACTCCGAAGCTGAATGCATTCGTCGATTTGCAATTCAGAACTGTAAATCATAACATCCAGGGCACTGATAATGATCAGGTTGCACTTGCATTTGACGAATCTTACTCGTTTTTTAATCCAAAAGCAGGGTTAACCTATCAATTGGCAGATCAAAGCTCGGTTTATGCATCTTACAGTGTGGGAAATCGCGAGCCAAACAGGGATGATTTTACCTCGTCGACCGCGGGGCTATTTCCAAAAAGTGAACAATTGCAAAATGTCGAGGCTGGCTTTCGGACACAACGCGGCATATGGGCTTTCTCGGCGAATTATTATTTGATGAGCTATAAAAATCAGCTGGTTTTGACAGGGCAAATCAATGATGTGGGAAATTCAATTCGCGTAAATGTTCCGAAAAGTTATCGCACCGGTGTCGAGCTGGAAGGCGCAATTGCTTTTAGTAAATCTTTGAAATGGAACGTTAATGCGACTTTCAGCCAGAATAAGATCCGGGATTTTACGGAATATGTCATCAACTACGACACGGGCGATTACAACACGGTCAACCACGGCAAGTCGGACATTTCATTCTCGCCTAATGCGATTGCAGGAAGTCAGCTGACTTACATCCTGAGAAAAGATCTGGAATTGGCGCTGCTTAGCAAATATGTCGGCAAGCAATATCTGGACAACACGTCTTCCGAAACGCGAAAACTCGACGCCTATTTTACAAACGACGTGCGCCTTTCCTGGACCATCAGACCGAGCTGGATGAGAGAAGTTTCCATCAATTTACTGGTCAACAATGTGCTCGATGAGAAATACGAATCCAATGGATACACGTACGGCTATTTCGCCGGAGGCGCTTTGACGCAAGAGAATTTTTACTTCCCGCAAGCCGGCAGGAATTTTCTGGTCGGGGTGAATTTTAGGTTTTGATATGCAGTTTCTGCCTAACTTTGCCGCATGGAATTGAAAAATGATCTTTTGCTCCGTGCGGCGCGTGGTGAAAAAACAGAGCGTACGCCGGTTTGGATGATGCGGCAGGCTGGCCGGATTTTGGCTGAATACAGGGCCGTTCGCGAGAAGGCCGGAAGCTTTATCAAGTTGGCAACAACGCCTGAAATGGCTGCCGAAGTTACCTTGCAACCCGTTGATCTATTGGGTGTTGATGCGGCCATTATATTTTCCGACATTCTGGTTATACCCGAAGCAATGGGCTTGCCATACGAAATGGCCGAGCAGCGCGGACCCGTTTTTCCTGCCACAGTCCACACCATTCAAGATCTTGAAAAACTGCACATTGCAGAACCGGAAACGGATTTGAAATATGTGCTGGATGCCATTAAGCTAACAAA
Organism: Dyadobacter fanqingshengii; assembly: GCF_023822005.2. GTDB lineage: Bacteria > Bacteroidota > Bacteroidia > Cytophagales > Spirosomataceae > Dyadobacter > Dyadobacter fanqingshengii. The sequence continues at coordinate 5,120,593 of NZ_CP098806.1, read as the reverse complement.
AGACGGTTTGGCAGGCCGCGTGCCATTAATCGGTTTTGCCGGAGCGCCATTTACGATATTCTGTTACATGACGGAAGGCAAAGGTTCGAAGACATTCTCAGTGGCAAAAAAGCATCTTTACGCCGATCCCGAATTCTCGCATTTACTGCTTCAAAAAATAACGGATAGCACTATTGCTTACTTAAAAGCGCAGATTGCAGCAGGTGCAAATCTGGTTCAGATCTTCGATTCATGGGCCGGGATATTATCGCCTGAGCAGTACAACACGTTTTCTTTGCCATATATCAAACAGATCTGCGATGCCATTTCGGAAGCGCCCGTTACCGTTTTTGCCAAAGGCGCATTCTTCGCGCGCAAGGCCATTTCGGAGCTTAATTGTTCGGTTGTTGGGCTTGATTGGAATATGGACATTGCAGAATCACGTGAGTTAATTCCTAACAAAACATTACAAGGAAATCTTGACCCTTGCGTGCTATACGCTTCATATGATCAGATCAGGAAAGAGGTGAAAAGTATGGTGCAGCAATTTGGCACACAACGCTATATCGCGAATTTAGGTCACGGCGTCTATCCTGACACAGATCCTGATAAAGTGCGTTGTTTCATCGAATCCGTTAAAGAATTTTCTTCCTAGTCACTCCTTTTTATGTCTTTACCTAAAACAAAATGCATCTTCCTCGACCGCGATGGAGTGCTGAATGAGGATTGCCCGGATTATTTGTACGATCTGGAAAAACTCGTGATTCCCGAAGGCGTTGTGGAAGCGCTTAAAGCCCTTAAAGAGGCTGGTTATCTGCTGGTTGTCATTACGAATCAGGCTGGCATTGCAAAGGGGCTTTATAATGCTGACAACGTTTACGCTATTCACGAAGCCATGCAGCAGGCGTCCGGCAATGCATTGGACGACCTTTATTTTTCACCCTATCATCCCAATGTCTCGGGCGTTTCGCTTTCCAGGAAACCCGGCTCGCTAATGCTCGAAAAGGCGATTGCAAAATATAATATAGATGTGGAGCAGTCCTGGATGATCGGCGATCGGGACCGGGATATGGAAGCTGGAAGAAATGCGGGGGTAAGAACAATTCAGATTGTTCCGGAAACAGTAAAATCAACAGGCGATTTTGCTGCGGTCAGTTTGTTCGAGGCAGCTAAAATAATCCTTGAAGGTAAATTTCAGACTCTTTGAGCAGGCGCTGGCAAAGTTACTTTTTGCGTAGAACCGTAAGCAGGGCAAGCATGTTTGGTGCAAGATGCAAATGCTAGCGAGCCGCAAATAGCAAGGAGAAGTAATGTCTTTTTCATTTTCCTGTTCGTATAAATATTTGTCACCGCAAAAATATAAAAAATAATTCTTTGAATGAGCGTTTTAGCTTGACTAATAACGAACTCATTCAAAGAACTTTATATCATTGGTCAGATTTTTGTTTCTACCAATTCTTCCTCTTCTTCTATTGGCTGCATTTCCGTTCCGACATTCTTTTCAGGAACAACAAACGATTCTTCTTTGAAACCTAAGATTTTAAGCATTGAATCGCTGTTCTGCTCTTCGGCGAAAACACGTGTAATGATCTTTCCGTCTTCATCCTTGTCTACCAAAACATGTTTTGGTGCAGGAATCAGACAATGCTGAATGCCGCCATAACCGCCCAAAGACTCCTGGTAAGCCCCCGTGTGGAAGAAACCAATGTACTGTTTTTCCGAATCTTCTTCAAAAATCGGCATATACAAGTCGGCGCTGTGCATTTCGCTGTTATAGAAATCCTGCGAATCGCATGTCAATCCACCAAGGTTTACTTTTTGGTATGGACTATCCCAGTTATTGATCGGTAACATGATGTATTTCTGGTTCATGCCCCACGAATCAGGAAGCTGCGTAATGAACGAGCCGTTGATCATATACCAAAGCTCCTTGTCGTTTTGCAGCTTTTTATCAATGATTTCATAAATAACCGCTCCGCTCTCTCCTACCGTATAACTTCCGAATTCAGTAAAAATATGCGGAACCGGAACATTGTTCTTGTTGCAGATCCACTGAATATTTTCAATGATCTCGTCAATCATTTGCTGATAATCATATCCGGCCTGCAAGGAAGTCTGAATTGGTAAGCCTCCGCCGATGTCAATGGAATCCAGTTCAGGGCAAATTTTCTGCATTTCGCAGTATTTGAACATAAACCTTGTTAGCTCACTCCAATAATACGCACTGTCTTTGATGCCTGTATTAATAAAGAAATGCAGCATTTTGAGCTTAAACTTCGGATTAGACTCAATCTTTTCCTTGTAAAGCTGCTGCACATCATTATACCGGATTCCCAGACGTGACGTATAAAAAGCAAAATTCGGCTCTTCATCCGTCGCAATGCGCATCCCGAAATTGACCGTATCCGCTGTCACCTGCTGCTCGTAAGATTCGATCTCTTTAAGGTTATCCAGAATGGGGATCACATTAAATCCTTCGTTGATCAACTCACTGAGATACTGCGTATAGCGTGGCAATTTGTAACCATTTGCCAGGATGTAAGTACTTTTGGTTACCTTGCCCCGGCGATACAATTCGCGAATAATGGGAATATCAAAAGACGAAGAAGTTTCAAGATGTATATTATGCTTTAAAGCCTCTTCCAGCACAAAACTGAAATGGGAAGACTTCGTGCAGTAACAATAAGTGTAGCTTCCTTTGTAATTGTGCCTTTTGAAAGAGTTTCGAAAAAACATGTTTGCATTTTCGATATGCTCTCCGATTTTTGGCAGATAATTGAGTTTTAACGGCGTACCATGTTCTTTGATGATATCCATCAGTGGTACATTGTTGAACAGCAATTCATTATTATCAACGTTAAATTCCATCGTAGGAAACTCGAACGTCTGCTGAATCAGGTCAATGTAGCTTTTCATTGATTTGTTTGTCGCGATAGCAATTAGTGAATTGGAAGTTAATAACTAAGACAAAAGACCCGAAAATTGGTCAGAATATGTGTCATTTCCAAACACCAGTTGTATCTAAATCATTCCCGTTACAACGCATTTTATCTCCTGATTTGCCAAGTTCATACCCTAAATTATCCGTTTAATAAATTTTTGATTGTTCTTAATGGCCATGCCGACCTACATTTGGCGCATTAATTTTCTCAACTTTCATCAACTTAAACCACCAGCCATGCAATTTGTAACAATTCTCTACTTCTCTAACAAGCCAGACAGGCACCATATTTCCAAATTAAGTTGCCTGGCAGCTTTTCGAAACAGTGCCATTACTGTCTGAGCATCAGCGCTTACCTGACACCAGAAAACTTTAAACATTTTGAAAGTTTTCTTAGTTTATTTCATTCGATTATTTGAAATTTGCTCCTGTGAAAGAGCGAATTATTAAATCAGCCCTAAATCTATTCTGGCGCTATGGGATCAAGAGCGTTACCATGGATGATATTGCCAAAGACCTGGGGATTTCGAAGCGTACGATATATCAGCATTATTCTGACAAAGAGGCCATTCTGGCATTGGTGATCCAAAACGAAATTATGGATCAAAAGTGCGAAATGGAGAAACTGGATGAGAAAGCAGCGAACCCAATTGAGCAAATGATGTATGCATCGGCACAAATGCGGGATACACTTTCCAACATGAATCCGGCATTGTTGTACGACTTGAAAAAATATTATCCGACGGCCTGGGAGCAATTTGAAACGTATAAGCATGAATTTCTGCTGAAAAGTATTCGCGAAAATCTGGTTACTGGCATTGAACAGGGTCTTTACCGGCCCGATATAGACGTAGATGTGCTTGCATTGCTCCGTATAGAACAAATCGTTATGGCTTTTGACCCGACTATATTTCCGCAGAAAAAATTCAGCATGATGCATACCCAAATGCAATTCCTCCTCCATTTTCTGAGAGGGGTCTTATCGGAAAAAGGATTTGAATATTACAACACCATAAAAGACAGATCAGCAATTGAAATCAATACCCATGAAAAATGAACAAATAATACGACGCAGCCTGATGCTGCTGGCGATTCTACTCAGCATTGGTCCGCTTCACGCGCAGGACGGGAATTTCTCCCTTGAACAGGCCGTGGATTATGCGATCAAGCACAATTTGAATATTAAAAATGCGCAATTGGATGCAACATCCGCCGAGGCACGCATTGGTGAGATCCGGGCAGCGGGTCTGCCCCAGTTGAGCGCGGCCGTTTCGGTGACCAATAACATTATTATCCCGAGGTTCTTCCTTCCGGCAAATGCGTTTGATCCGACAGCTCCTGCGGACGCTCCTCCTGCTGCGGTAGAATTCGGGATCCCATGGCAAGGGTCGGCATCTGCCAATTTGAACCAGCTTATTTTTAGTGGGTCTTACTTCATTGGTTTGAAAGCAGCAGCAACATATCGCGAACTGGCTCAGAAATCTACAACGTCATCGAAAGTGCAAGTGGCTGAGGCCGTTACAAAGGCCTATTATTCAGCACAAGTTGCTGAGGAGCGCGCCAAGTTGCTGGATCTCAACATTTCACGTGTGGATTCGCTGATGCGTGAGACTAAGGCCATGAATGTCAGCGGATTTGTAGAGCTTTTGGACGTGAATCGCCTTGAAGTGCAGATCAATAACCTGCAAACCGAGCGGCAAAAAGTGCAGAATCTTATTGAATTGAGCTATGCCTTGCTAAAATATCAGATGGGAATGCCTGCTAACGAGCCGATCAAACTGACCGACGACATTAATGCAGTCAATGTGGATGCGCTGAGATCTGAATCTGCTAATGCAGACATCAGTTATGAAAACCGCATCGAATATTCCTTGCTCAACACCCAGGAAAAACTAGCCGGCCTCGACCTGCGCAACGTGCGGAGTGGGTATCTTCCAAGCTTGTCGGCCTCTGTTGGATATGGGTACAATGCTGGTTATGACAAGTTTTCACAACTATTTACCGACAACTGGTATAATAACATGGTGTTAACCGTAAACCTCAACATTCCGATCTTCGATGGTTTTTCCAAAAAATACCAGATCAACCAGAAAAAGATCGCCATTGATAAGGTGAAGAACAACCAGACGCTGCTGAAACAGTCTATCGACCTGGAAAACAATCAGGCAAGTATTAGCATTAAAAATGCATTTGCTACGCTGGAAACCCAGAAACGCAACCTGACGCTCGCTGAGGAAATTGTCCGTGTTTCGAAAATCAAATACAAAGAAGGAGTCGGCTCCAACATCGAGGTGATCAACGCAGAATCATCATTGAAAGAAGCGCAAACGAACTATTTCACTGCGCTTTATGACCTGATGATCGCCAAGGTAGACCTCAGCCGCGCCAAAGGAGAACTTTATACAGAAAAATAAGCATCACATTAACACTAAAACAAAATTTGAAACTGCTACTTACCTATATCATGAAAAGACATATTTTAATATTAACAGCCATGACTATCCTGCTTGCGTCATGCGGCGGAGATGAAAAGAAAGAAGGCCTGGCAGGAAAGAAAGAAGAACTTGCCAAGCTGAAAACAGAGCGTGCAGAGAATGAGAAGAAAATCAAAGCGCTTGAAATTGAGATCACAAAACTGGATCCTAACAAAGCTGCGGAAGCCAAAGTAAAACCGGTAACCATTGATACGCTTGATGCTGCGACATTCCGCCATTATGTGGAATTGCAGGGAACAGTGGATGCGAAAAACAATGTATTGGTGACACCGAAAACAGGCGGCGCAATTGTCGCGATGTATGTGAAAGAAGGTGATTATGTAAAGGCAGGAGGCATCATCGGAAAAATTGACAACAGCATTCTCTCGGAATCTGTAGAAGAGTTGAAAACACAAATGTCGCTCGCCAACACGATCTATGAAAAGCAAAAAAATCTTTGGGACCAAAAAATCGGAACCGAGATTCAATATCTGCAAGCCAAAAACAACAAGGAGTCTCTGGAAAGAAGAATGAGCACCTTGAACAGTCAACTGGCGCAAACCAACATTGTGTCGCCAATGGCCGGTGTGGTTGATATGGTCAATGTAAAAGTAGGAGAAACAGCTTCCCCGGGCGTGGGCGTTGTGCGGATTGTAAACCTGAACAACCTGAAAGTAACTGCAAAAGTCTCTGATACTTATGCTGCCAGTGTGAAAAAAGGTGATGAGGTGATCGTCAAATTTCCTGATTTGAAAAAGGAATATAAGGCAAGAATCACATTCGTTAGCACCACCGTTGACCCATTGTCAAGGACATTCTCGATCGAAGCCAATCTGCCGTCAGGAAAAGACATTAAGCCAAATATGATGGCCCAAATTCAGATCAATGATGCGATCAGCAAAAATGCATTGGCGATTGATCAGAATTACGTGCAAAGCACGGAAAAGGGCAATGTTGTATATGTGGCTGTAACCGAGGGTAATAAAAAGGTGGCCAAGGCAAAAGAAGTCAAAACCGGTTTGAGCTATAACGGAAAAGTAGAAATCCTTTCCGGCCTCGCAGCAGGCGACCAGCTGATCACATTGGGTTATCAGGAAGTTTCCGACGGCCAGCCGATCAGCTATTAAGGCTATTTATCTCATTCAACATTAGCTATTTATGAAATTTAACGAATATAAAACCCTAGGCTTTACCAACTGGTGCGTAGAGAATCGGACGACGATTTACATCTTTACGTTCATCATTACGCTTGCCGGGTTTATGGTCTATAACAACCTGCCCAAAGAGCAGTTTCCCGATATCAAGATCCCGCAGATCTATATCAACACGATTTACTTCGGAACAGCGCCTGCGGATATTGAAAACACGATCAACAAACCCATTGAAAAGCAGCTTAAATCACTGAACGGGGTTAAAAAGATCAAATCCAATGCATTGCAAGATGTTTCGGTAATCCTGGTGGAATTTACGCCGGATGTGGCAGTTGAAGTCGCCCTGCAACGAGTCAGAGATGCAATTGATAAAGCAAAAACAGACTTACCGCAGAATCTCGACTCGGGTCCCACGGCCCAGGACGTGAACTTCTCGGAGTTCCCGATCATGAACGTGAACATTGCGGGTAATTTCTCACTGAAACAACTGAAGCAATACGCGGAAGACTTGCAGGACGGAATCGAAGCATTGCCGGAAATCACGCGTGTGGATATTTTGGGTGCACTGAACCGTGAAATCCAGATCAACGTAAACCTGGACCGTATGAAATCGACGGGTTTGACATTCTATGATGTTCAGACTGCGATTCAGAGTGAAAACATCAACGTTTCGGGTGGTGAATTGAATGTGGAAGGTGTGCGCAGAACGCTTCGTGTAAAAGGTGAGTATACCAATGTTGCAGATATGGCGAATATCCGCATCCGCACTGCAACAGGCGCAACGGTTCGTCTGGGCGATGTGGCCGAAGTGTCTGATAACTTTGAAGAACAACAGGATTTTGCCCGCTTGGCGAATAAAACAGTAATCACGCTGAACGTGATCAAACGTTCCGGTGAGAACCTTGTTGAAGCAGCTGATAAGATCGAAAATGTGATTGCGGACTTCAAAGAAAACCGTTTTCCCCCGGGATTGGACGTGAAGATCACAGCGGATCAGTCGATTCAGACGAGAGCTGATTTGCATGACCTTATCAATACCGTTGTACTCGGCTTTATCTTCGTGGTAATGGTGCTCATGTTCTTCATGGGTGTGCGTGATGCCATTTTCGTGGGACTTTCCGTTCCGCTTTCGGCACTGGTTGCTTTTGTAATGATGCCTATTATCGGGCCATTGGTAGGAACAGAATTTACATTGAACACCATCGTTCTGTTCGCATTCCTGCTCGGTATAGGGCTTGTAGTGGATGACGCGATTGTGGTAATTGAAAATACGCACCGTTTGTTCAACCAACATAGAGACTGGACGATCCAGCAGGCGGTGAAAGCCGCGGCCGGTGAAGTGTTTATTCCTGTATTATCGGGAACATTAACGACCATTGCACCATTCTTTCCGCTGCTTTTCTGGACGGGTATAGTCGGGGAATTCATGAAATTCATGCCGCTGACGCTCATTATAACCCTGGGCGCATCGCTTTTTGTGGCATATGTAATGAACCCGGTATTTGCGGTGTCATTCATGGGACGTCATGAAGACGAGAAAGAAGCGCACGACACGAGTTTCAAAGCCATCCGCCGGCCACTGATTATCCTGGTTGTTGCGGCAGCAATTGGTTACCTGATCGATCGCGGAGTTGGTAACTTCTTCGTTTTCATCCTCTTGCTATGGGTTTTTAATCATTACATTCTGACACCAAGAATTTTGGTCCCTTTCCAGGATCGCCTATTGCCTTCTTTGAAAAACGGCTATCGCAAGCTGATCGACTGGCTTTTGAGAGGCTGGAGACCGGTTGTTGCTATTGCCATTGTGTTTGGTTTACTGATTTTCACATTCGTGCTGACCGGCATCGTGCAGCCTAAGGTGCTTTTCTTCCCAAGTGGTGATCCGGATTACGTGTATGTTTATAATAAACTGCCGATCGGAACGGATGCACGGGTGACTGATTCTGTGACCAAGATCATCGAGAAGCGTGTTTTCGATGTTTTGGAAAAAGAAAAGGCCATGGATATGGTAAATTCGGTGATTGCCAATGTTGGCAAAAACGCCGGTGACCCTTATAACCCGGACCGTTCTGCAACGCCGCACAAATCCAAGGTAACTGTAGCATTTGTTTACGGAACCGAACGGGGCGGTCGTTCATCAGAAACCATCCTCCGCAAAATCCGGGAGGCTGTAAAAGGCATTCCGGGAGCAGAAATTTCCGTAGAACGCGAAGCCGTAGGCCCTCCAACGGGTAAACCGATTTCTATTGAGATCTCAGGTGATGATTTTGAAGTGCTTCAAAAGCTTGAAAAAAGCGTTTTGCAAAAAGTGCAGCAATCGGGCATTGAAGGGATAGATCAATTGCGTTCGGACCTGGTAACGAACAAACCGGAGATCGTCATTGACATTGACCGTGAGAAAGCACAACGCGAAGGCATTAGCTCGCAGCAAATCGCGCTGGCAGTCCGTACGGCACTTTTCGGTCTTGAAGTTTCCAAGTTCAGAGATGATAAGGACGAATATCCGATCATGGTAAGGCTGGAAAAAGATGATCGTGAGCAAATTGAGAAGCTTTTGAGCCTGAATGTTGTTTACCGCGACATGAATATGGGCGGAGCGCTGCGTCAGGTTCCGATTACTTCCGTTGCTGATGTGCATTATTCAACCACTTTCAGCCAGATCAACCGTCAGGACCAAAGCCGGATCGTGACATTAGGCTCCGATGTTTTGCCGGGTTACAATGCCAACGAAATCGTTGCGCAAATCGAAACATTGATCCAGGATATGGAAGTCCCAAATGGTTATATTATCAAGATGGGCGGTGAGCAGGAAGAGCAGAATGAATCGATGTCGTTTCTTGGAACCGCATTTGGCGCAGCAATCCTGCTTATTTATCTGATCCTGGCCACGCAGTTCAACTCTGTTGTGAAGCCGTTCATTATCTTCTTTACAATTCTGTTGTCGCTGATTGGCGTATTGCTGGGCTTCATTGTTTTCAATAAAGATTTCTCCATCATTATGTCAGGTGTCGGCATTATTGCACTGGCTGGTATTGTGGTGAAGAATGGTATCCTCCTCATTGAGTTCATTGAAGAGCTTCGGGGACGCGGTTACCCCATGCGTGAGGCCATCATTGAAGGTGGAGCGATCAGGTTAACGCCCGTATTGTTGACAGCATCAGCAGCCGTATTGGGACTTGTGCCGCTGGCTTTGGGAATAACCGTTGACTTTGTTGGTCTTTTCCGGAATCTGGAACCACACCTGATCGTTGGCGGACCCAGCTCAATTTTCTGGAACATTCTTGCCTGGACGATCATTTTCGGATTAACATTCTCGACATTGCTTACATTGATCATGGTTCCATGTATGTATTATGTAAACGAGCGCGTCCGCGACAAGTGGTTCAGAAAGGGCAAGAAAGAGGTCGTGAACCCAAATTGGCAAAGCGAAACCATTTAGCAGATCATAAAATACTGCCTGTTTTAATTTTTTTCAAATTGGAATAGGCAGTATTCCAAAAATTCCTAGATTTGCAACCCCAAAGAGTTCGGGAGCTGAATCATTCAGCAATCATTTCGGGATGTAGCGCAGCCCGGTAGCGCACTAGCATGGGGTGCTAGGGGTCGCAAGTTCGAATCTTGTCATCCCGACAAAAGCCTGGTCTTCGGACCGGGCTTTTTCGGTTTTGTATCACGCACTAGCGTGGGGTGCATTTAAACAGCCATCCAAATTGCCGAAGCAATCTTTAACGTTCACCCAAGCGCCACTCTCCTATGGTATAAGAGATAAGAACCGGCAATAAAAAAAATAGTGATCAAAGGAAAAAGAGCATTTGTGAATTCCTGGCCGGATGCAATTTGAGAGAACGCAGCACCCATTACATCAAAAACAAGACCCGCATATGCCCACTCTTTAAGCCTTGGGAATCCTGAAACGATAATCGCAATCACAGCAAGAAGACGTGCAAGCCCCAGGAAAGGCGGCAGGTAAGCCGGGTAACCAAGTCGCGTATATTGCGAAATCGAATCCGCATTACCACTTAATTCAAATAAAGAGCCAGCTGTTAGCGGCAGAACGAAGCCGATCGTAAAGATCCAGTACCAAATATTGATTTTATTCATGGCGTTCAGTTATTTGGATAGTAATAATTGATCATCCACGACACGCCAAACTCATCCCTGCAGACTCCAAAATAGGACCCCCAGAAAGTCTTGTTCAGAGGCATCTCAACATGCCCATTTCCCGATAACAGACTGAATAAATGATCCGCTTCCGCCTCACTTTCAGTAATAAGGTTGATATGAAAAGCATTACCGGGAATTGCATTTTGTTCCATCGATTCAAGCGTGTCGGTCGCCATTAAGGTGAAACCGCCTTTTGCAGAAAGCGTAATGTTCATGATCTTTTCCTGTTCTTCCACTGGTAAAGTGTCCGTACCAAAGACTTCCTTGAAACGTTTGAAGTTTGTGAACTCGCCTCCAAAGACGGATTTGTAAAAGTTCATGGCAACTTCCGTGTTGCCATTGAAATTGAAGTAAGTATTTGCGCTCAGCATAATTTGTTTGTTGTTTAACAATGCAAAGGTATTGCCTATGTTATGCCGGCAGGTTGTGTAAATGCGACATTCTTAGGTGGTTGATTGCGACATTTTCAAGTAATACTTTTGTAAAATGATAACAATCTCGATCCTGACATTGAAAAATGCGGTCTTGTCGTCGATCATTGATGCGGGCTATGTTTTTGCAAAGGTTAATGAGTTTCTGGCTGAAAAGGGAGATCCGCCCCTTTTCAAAATTCAACTGGTGGGACAGACGAAAGAAATGCAGCAACATAGCGGGCAATTTACAGTCCGAGCCGATGTCCTATTGCATGAGGTCGAAAAGACCGATCTGATTATCATTCCATCCATGATGGGCAACTTACTTATAGCAACCCACTTAAATAAGGATTACGGGATTTGGTTGGCGGAACAATATCGAAGAGGAGCGGAAGTTGCAAGTATGTGCACCGGTTCTTTTTTACTGGCTTTTTCAGGTATTTTAAAGGGCAAGGAATGCACCACACACTGGCAATCTGCTAATGAATTCAAATACTATTATCCATCCGTGAAGTTGGTGGACGAGCTAATGATCACCGATCAGAACGGAATTTATTCAAGCGCAGGAAGCAATGCGTACTGGAACCTGTTATTGCATTTGGTTGAGCGATTTGCGAATCGCGCCATTGCAATTCGGACAGCCAAATATTTTCTGATTGATCTGGATAAACCCAGCCAATCTCCATTTACAATTTTCAATGGTCTGAAAGACCATAAGGACATTTTGGTTCTAAAAGTGCAGGATTATCTCGAAAAAAATTACGCCGCAAAACTGACAGTGGAAAGTACTGCCGAAGCATTTAGTGTAACGCGAAGAACATTGGAACGCCGTTTCAAAAAGTCCACCAGAAATACGGTTACGGAGTATCATCAGCGTGTTAAAGTGGAAGCTGCCAAGCAGCAATTAGAAATCGGAAAGAAAACCATTTTTGACATTATGACAGACGTCGGTTATATCGATAATCAGGCGTTTCGTGAAGTTTTTAAACGCATCGCAGGTATGACACCAATTGATTACAGGAATAAATTTAATTCCGAGGTATAATGCTTCTCGCTCGAAATAGCATTATAAGCAATGAAGACCTGTAATCCGCCCTAGGCCCATTTAAAAGATTATCACGCTATCGTGTAAAGCCTATAATATTACATCTGCCATCTCCGTTGTATCGATGGCACTAGCGATAGTTAACTGATTATTTGGTACTATCCAGCCATTCAAACATATAATAAGCATTACAGCTAAATTGCAATTTAAATAGCAGACCGCGGCGTAATGTAATTATTTAACCTATATTAGCATTCTTTCTTTGCAACCCAGACTTAGAGCATTTTAGCTATTGTTTGACGGATGCCTCCCTAAGAAAAACTGCTTAACTCAACATCCTTTATTGACATTGTGATCGTTCATACGGCGCTGGCAAGATAGCCGCCGAGAGCTGATGCAATAACCGAAATGTTTAGAGATCCGATGCAATGAACCGCACGGTGATAAACACTCCCTCAGCCTGCGTATCTATATCTATTTTAACACAGAAACACAGAAACTATCATTAATCAAATCTAACTATGAAAACTGATCAGGAGAATTTTTGGAGTAAAAATTTCGGGCAAGAATATAGTGACAGGAATTCCTGGCAGTCGGATGCGGAATGGGATAAATTTTATTTTGACAACTGGGGCAAATCAAAACTAGACATTAATAATATTGTGCTTGAAGGCCTGCCCAGAGATATCCGGATATTAGAAGTCGGCTGCAATATTGGTATGCAGCTAAGAGGCTTTCAGAGAATGGGTTTTGAAAATCTGTATGGCATAGAGTTACAACATTATGCTGTGGAAAAGGCCAAACAAATTAACAGTAAGATCAACATTATTCAAGGTTCCGGCTTTGATCTACCTTTTAAAGACGAGTTTTTTGACCTTGTTTGTACAAACGGCGTATTGATTCATATAGCTCCCGCGGACCACAGTCGAATCATGAAAGAAATGTATCGCTGCAGCAGCAAGTACATTATGGGATGGGAATATTATGCCGATGATATTCAGGACATTAATTACAGGGGAAATACAGGTTATCTTTGGAAAGCTGATTTCGCTGGTATTTTCATGAAAAACTTCCCCGGTTTAAAAGAAGTTTCCCGTACCAAGGTTCCTTATATTTCTGAAAAAGAAAAGGGTAATGTAGATGAGATTTATTTATTGACAAAATAAAATTACTAGTCCAAAAGCTACTTTCTTAAAAGTTATTCGGAGCAGCGCATTTTTTCCAATAGTTAACAATTAGTTTTATGGTGTCTTTCAGGTCTTCAAATTGAACAGGTTTTACAAAAAACCCCTGGGCAGACATACTATAAGCGTCGATCACTGCATTTTGATCAACGCTGGTTGAAAAAAAAAGGTAGGGAATGCATCGTAAATTTAATCTGGCATCAGTGTGCAGTCTTTTTCTCAACTCTAATCCACCTAGCCTCGGCATGTTAAGGTCGGATAAGATCAGGAAAGGCAGATCGGTTGTATTTTCCAGATATTCAAGAGCGGCTGCTCCGTCCTCAAAATATTTACGCGGATTAGGAAAATCTAAAATAGTGAACACTTCTTCGAGCATGAACCGATCATCGGGATCATCTTCTATGATAATGATATCTCCATTCTTGTTCATTGTTCGTTAAGGTAAATTCTGTGTAACCGGGCAAGACCCTAATATACGATGATCTTACACGGTTGCAAGGCCTTCATCCGGGTAAGCAGCATCGTGTTGTATTTTTTGGTTTGCCAATGATAACAAATATTCTGAGTTGTGCAATAGAAAGAGTAGCTACCTGTCAGCACTTTACATTCTTTTTTCGTATTATTATACAGCGAAATAGCGCAAACTAAGATGCGTAGCCATGGAACATAAATTGGATCTTTCCAGAAGGACTTTTCTGCAAAAGGCGGGTTTTTCCGGTGTCATACTAGCGCTCGGCTGCCATTGGCCGGCATCGGCGGCAAAGGCTGGCAAAATTGTTCAGGTTGATAGTACATTGCAAGCCACCGAGCTGATGGCTTGGATTTCCATCGATGGAGCCGGAAAGGTTACCATTTTTAACCACAGGTCGGAAATGGGACAGGGAACCTGGCAAGCGATCCCTCAAATCATTGCCGAGGAATTGGAAGTAAGCATGGACGATGTGCAGATCCGCTTTGCCCCAGCCAATCCCCAAAAATATGGCCCGCAACCGCGGGAAGGAAGTTTTTCCATCCGTGGCTGGTATCAGGAACTATTGCGGATTGGCGCATCTGCCAGAGAAATGTTGATAGATGCAGCGGCAAATCATTGGAATGTGGATAAAAGTCAGTGCTATGCAGCGAATGGCCATGTTATTCACCGGGACACAGGCAGGAAGCTTGGCTATGGCTTGCTGGTCCAGGATGCCGCCGCCTTGACGCCACCTCCGCAGGTTGCCCTGAAAGAAAGAAAAGATTATAAAATCATCGGCAAGCCCCTCCAACGCAATGACATCCTCTCCAAAGTAAATGGCTCCGCGGTGTTTGGGCTTGACAAACAGCTGCCTGGCATGCTGTATGCGGTTGTGGAGCGGAACCCGCGTTTTAGAGGGAAAGTAAAAAGTTTCGACGACAAGGCTACCAAATCCGTTAAAGGGGTAAGTCATGTGCTAAAAGTGCAGCGGGCTGTTTTCGGCCTGATGTATGAGGGCGTCGCCGTAGTTGCAGATTCGTTATGGTCGGCAATGAAAGGTCGTACGTTGCTCAAAGTAGAATGGGACGACGCAGGTTTTGAGCACCTCGGTTCTGAACAGCTTTTCATAAGAATGAATGAGGATCTGGAAAAGCCATTGCCATCTGACGCTTTTGAAACAGCATTTAAAAACTCTTCTGCTGCCATTGATGCGCATTATGAAATGCCCTATCAGTCGCATAGTTGCATGGAACCACTCAATTGCATTGCCCACGTAAAAGACGACAGCATTGAAATTTGGGGACCCATACAGGAAGCCAACTGGATACAAGCCGATCTGAGCGAAAGGTTTAAAATCCCGGCTGCAAATGTCCGGGTGAACATGACATTTCTTGGTGGCGGTTTCGGAAGAAAAGCATTTCCTGATTATCCGTTGGAGGCTGCGCTTATTTCAAAAGAGATCAAAGCGCCGGTGCAAGTCGTTTGGACCAGAGAAGATGACATGAGCCTGGGCCCATTTCGCCCCGGGGCTGTATACAAATGCAGAGGCGGCGTGGATAACAACAATAAGATCTTTTCATTTCAGATCATTTCCGCATCCCAGTCTATCGGCCCCGGGCAAGACAAAGATGCCACTGCGCAGCTGGTAACAACGAATGCTGGCGAAATGGGCGGTCTTCTTGGTGATTATTACAAATCCATTCCGCATTACAGTTTTGGCGGTATGCCCACCAAATCCCCTATACCTACCATGTGGTGGCGCGCACCCGGTGCCAATGTGGATACATTCGCCTGCGAAAGCTTTATCGATGAGCTTGCGCATCTCGCCGCTCAGGACCCGCTGGAATTCAGGAAAGCGCATTTCAGCACACCGCGTTACCAGGCATTGATCACCAAACTTGCGTCCGTCAGCAACTGGCAGTCCAGGAATAAAAACGACGGATGGGGAATGGCTATAACAGAATGTTTCGGCAGCATTGTTGCTCAGGCTGTGAAAGTTTCGCGCGTGAACGGCGGAAAGGTCAGGATCGACAAAGTATATGCGGTAATGGACTGCGGCTGGTATGTTAATCCCGACATTATCCGCGCGCAGGTTGAAGGGAGCATTGTCATGGCCCTTGGCGCCTCCATTAACCACGCCACGCATTTTGAAGACGGAAAAGCGGTCGAAAAAAATTTCCACACTTACCCTTTGCCACGCATTGGTGAGATCCCGCAAATGGAAGTGCACATCATGGAAAATGATGAAAAGCCGGGCGGTGTAGGCGAACCCGGATTGCCAGCATTTGCACCAGCACTATGCAACGCTATTTTTGACCTCACCGGCAAGCGCATCAGGAAATTGCCTTTTAGTCTTGATGAGGTTTAGGTTACTGAATCTAAGTCCTCAACCCCATTCACCTCAGAATAATCCATACCGCACGTTTGCTAATTAGGAAAGTATTTAGTGGCGAATGTGCTTTTCCTTGCAAGACATTAAGCCAAATCAGGCTTTGTTCTGCAAGATGCTCATATGCGTAATAAGACGAGTAAATTCATTCACATAATGTTCCTCATAGCAGCTTGGCTCACTGCCCATGCAGCGAATGCGCAGTGGGGAGCGCCTTATGCCAACAACTGGATAGATTATAATAAGCCCTATGCCAAAATCAATATAGCCAAGAAAGGCATTCATAAAATATCACTTTCCGCCTTACCGAAGAGCTTCCCGATCGATTCTCCTGAAAAACTGCAACTGTGGAGGCGAGGCAAGCAGATTTCTATTATCAGCACAGCAAACAACGAAATCCTCTTCTATGCCGTTCCCAACGATGGCGCAAGCGATTCGCTGTTGTACCGGCCGATGAGTTCTCGCGTCAATCCGTATTTTAGCATGTATTCGGATGAAGGCTCGTACTTTTTGACTGTCGGTGATTCACCTGGTAATAGGGCCAAAGTCATTGACGAGCCGATTGACAACAGTGTGCCATTGCTGCCATTTCACAAAGAAACGGTCACCACAGTTTTCAAGGATGAATATTCATTAGGTACGACTAAAGCTATCAGCAAACCAACTTTTTTGAATAGCTTTTTCGAATCGGGTGCCAGCAGGACTGGTAAAGTCCAGGATAATGACGGAGCCGGTTCGATAATCGGAAATTTCAATTTACAAAACCTGGTCAACACAGCTCTAAAACCTACCGTTAAGTTGCTAATCCACGGCAGAAGTGATAAGGAGCATAAAATCGAAATTTATGTTGGTAAAAATACAAAGTCCCTGCGGCTTGTAACGGTGCTGACAAATTCGCGATTTAGTCCAACAGAATTCACTTTCGAATTAAAACCTGAGGATACGGATGCTGAAAAAAGCGGGATCATTTCCCTGAAAACAGTTAATCCGGATAGATTAGACCGATTTTCACTCACTTATTATGCTGTCGAGTTTCCCCAGCAATTTCAAATTGGGAATGAACCGAGTAAGGAGTTCAAGCTTCTTCCCACACAGGACAACGTGAGCAAAATTTCGATTAGAGGCGCTTCGGCTGACTATACATTGCTGGATATTTCGGATCCCGACAAGCCAATTGTCTTGAAAGGTAAAAATGAAAGTGTCATGGTGCCGCGCCGGGCTGGTAAAGAACAAATCTTACTTGCCGCAAAAAAGGCAGTAAATGTTGATGCCGCCAAAATTAACGAGGTCAAATTTCAGGCTTCGATTCCAAAGGAACCTAACTATATTATCATCACAACAGACAGCTTGCTGCATGGCGCGACACAATTTGCGAATTACCGGGCATCAAAGGCTGGTGGGGGCTTTAAACCGCTGGTTGCCAACATTCAGGACATATATAATCAATTCAACTACGGCGAACCAAGCCCTGTTGGGATCAGGAAGTTTGTGTCTTTTATGCTCTCCGAAGGCAACAAAGACAAATATCTCTTCCTCATTGGAAAAGCTATCACCCAAAATGAAAGTATGAAACGGGAGTTGCCCGGCGAAGTCCCCACGATCGGATACCCTGCTTCCGACATGCTGCTTGTGGAAGGGCTGGCCGGCGCGCCACAGGATGTCCCGGCGATTCCAATAGGCCGACTATCAGCCATTACTAATCAGCATGTTATCGATTACTTGCGTAAAGTGAAGGATTATGAAAGCATGAAAGATTACAGCTGGCGTAAAAATGTACTGCATTTGAATGGTGGAAAAACGGTTGGGGAAATCAGTCAACTGAAAGGCCTTTTGAGCGCGTTGGAGCCCGATGTGGAGAAGGGCGAACTAGGTGGCAACGTGAAGCAATTTGCCAAACAACAGGCGATTCCGGAACCGGAACCTGTCAATATAACGCCCGAAGTGAATGAGGGTGTCGGGCTGATTACTTTCTTCGGACATGGGTCCTGGTATATCACAGATCTGGACATGGGCTATATCACCGATGCTGCACGCAGCTACAATAACCTGCACAAGTATCCAATGATGTATTTCAACGGTTGTGGCGTCGGAAACATTTTTGCTGATAAGTTTAACCAAAAACCAAAAACACCCAAATCGACAGACCGAATCACGCTTTCTCTCGATTGGCTGCTGGCGCCTGACCGGGGAGCAATTGCTATTATTGCCAACTCATACGAAAGCTATGTGAGTCCTTCCGCAGCGTATCTGCAACGGCTGTATCATTATATGTTCAAGGATCCAACCACGGCACATTTGCCGATTGGGAAAATTCAAATAGCCGTGGCGAAAGACATTGTTTCAAAGCACAAGGACGCGCATAGCATTGCCAATGTACACCAAACTTTGCTGCAAGGCGATCCTGCTTTGAAGCTGATTACCGTGGACAAACCCGATTATGCGGTTCATCCCGACGAAAGCATTGCGTTGCATGCGCAATCGCCGGATAAGTCCATTGAAAGTTCTGATTCGCTAAAAGTTCAAGTTAAAATGTCGAACAACGGCCGGTTTATAGCCGGGCAGGATGTGCCTGTGATGGTAACATGCTTTGGAAAAAAGGGAACCGTTCTCAAAACGGAATCTGTCAGATCATTTCCTTCTCAAAATGCATTACAGGTTAATTTTCTCAATTTCCGCGACATTCAGAAAATCCGCGTTGAAATCGATCCGAAGCGGACCATCAGTGAGCTGAACATTGATAACAATGTTGCAGAATTGGACATTGACTGGGAGTTGGTGAAGGATAAAAGCACGTTCTCCTCTGAATTTGCAAAGGACGTCGTTCCGCCGATATTAACCGTCAGGTTTGATGACAGGTTGTTACAGGATAAAGAAACCGTTCCGAATGCTCCGAAGATAACAATCTGTCTTTCCGATGACAGGCAACTTTTAGCAGATACATCCCTCATTGAAATCTTCATCAAGCGCTGTGAGGACGATAACTGTGATTTCGAGAGAATTGTCTATTTGAAAAATAGCCTTGAATTGAGAGCAATCGATATAAAAACCCTCGAAGTGAACTACTTCACAAACTTTAAAGCAGGCGTTTACGAGATTTTGGTTAATGCAAAAGATCGAACCGGGAATGCTGTGGTTAAGCCTTACAGAATGCTTTTCGAAGTGAGTGATGACGAAAATCCGCCTACCGAACTCATAGTAAGTCCAAACCCAGCCTCGACCTATTTACGTTTCGAACTCAAAACCGCCAAAAACACACATTTGAAATCAATACGATATATTATTTACAATCAAAGAGGCATCGTGGTTGAAGACAAAAACCGTTTAGTATCCTCAGGAGCGCTCACAAATGAATGGTATTGGACGCTTTCGTCCCAGGCAGCCGGGCTTTACACTTATAAGGTTCTGCTTATAAATGACCGGAATGAGGCCTTTGTCACATTCCCCGGCAAAGTAATTATTAGCGCTAAATAAAATGCCAGAAACGAGGGCCACAAGCTTGTGGTGGCACCTCGTTTCTGGCAAATCTTAATCAAATCCTACTCTTTAATCCTAACCGCGGTTGCATCAAACATGCCGCTCATTACGGAGCCTTTTAAATGGTCGTCATCCACTTTTGTCAGATCCAGCGAAACTTCCGTTCCCTGTGCTTCAAAATAAATGGTCATTTTGTTTCCTTCCTCAATGATGTTGGAGATGGGCAGGGCGTCCGGATTCTTGCCTGTCGGATCTTTTAGTTCGCCGGTCAGTTTGCCCTCTTTTCTAGTGAGTTCTGTGACCAACTTCGAATCTCCGTCTGGCGTACCCACAACAAGAATTTCCCATTTACCCAAGAATAGATCGTTAGGTGTTGTGGTAGGTGTTGCGGCTTGCGAAAAGCCTTTAACGGCAATTCCTAAGAATAAAACTACAATGGCGATACAGATCCTTTTCATTGCATAAATTGATTTAAAGTGAGAATGATTGGTTTTATTGATTTTCAACAAGTTTGAATTCCGCTCCAAGAACCACCATGAGTGAATGCCCGTCCGCTTTTGGATTGGTAAAGACCAGATACAGATCATGCAATTTGCCGTCAGGCTTATCAGAAAACTTGATGGGAACACTGAGCAGGTTTGGCTTAAAATCCAGCTTGTCGGTCGGTTCCAGAAATTCCGACGACCCTACTACCGGACCTGTTGGGCTGTCGAGCCGAACTTCTACTTTCCCGCCAACAGCATTCAGCTGAGGTTTTGGTGCAATGGCCTGTAATTGCAGTTCCGAAATTCCATTCAAATCCGTTTGTTTCAGCACAACGTAGGCACCGGATTTGGAAGCAATGGCCAGGTTCATTCCGCCATTTGAAATTTTCATCATGTCTTCGTAGACGTCAAAGCTGTGCATATCGACCTTCGCATTTTTCAAGACAAGCGTTTTTTCCGATTTCAGTGATGGCAATCCGCTGGCACCGCCGTCTTCATATGCTGCCCGGACAATGTACACGCCCTTACCTTTATCGCCGGTTGGCACTTTGGCCACATAGCTGCCTTTCACCGGCATTGATTTTTCCTTTGGCTTTTCATTGGTAACATTCAGAATGTACTTGACCATTTCGGATGCATCAGCCGCCGATAACTGCGGATGCGCCGCCATAGCCGTTTCACCCCAAACGCCCCCTCCCCCGGCGATCACTTTCTTCGTCAGTCGTTCAACGGCGGAATTATCGCCTTTGTACTTTGCCGAAACCTCGCGATAAGCCGGCCCGATCGACTTTTTATCCACACTATGACATGCTTTGCAATCGCTCGCTTCAATCAGTTTTTTACCTGGGGCAAAAGCCGCACTTGCGTCCGCGGAACGATGCCCCTGGGCAATGGCAATCTTGTCAAAACCCTCGGCCAGATAATCGATATTCACCGCAACACGCTCTGCATCAATGCCTTTTTCCAAGGTTCCATCTTCCCTGTCTGAAACTTTGACGTCGTAATTAAAAGGCTTGTTAGCCGAATAGAACGACTTGTTGCCCATTGGCATATTGAGGCTCAACACAGGCGGCTCATTCCCCACTGTAATGTCCATCGACTGCGTGTTGACGCCACCTTTGCCATCATTAACCGTCAAAGTTGCTTTGTAAATCCCAAGTTTTGAAAGTGTTATATTTGCCTCGGGCGTGTTGATCAGCTTTGTAAAACCATTTTTAGAAGTAATTTTCCAGGAATAGGTCAGCACATCATTATCGGCATCAACAGTGCCCTTCGCATCCAATTTCAATGCAAGCGGCGCTGCACCTCCCATTTTGTTAGCAGCCATCTGAATCTGCGGCTTGCGGTTGCCACCGTTGTATTCGATGCGGATCAAACGCGCATCGTCGTTGGCGGAAAACCATCCGGTTCCGTATTCCAGCATATACAAATCGCCGTTTTCAGCAAATTCCATATCCATTGGATTTGAGAATTTGTAGCTGGGC
Organism: Dyadobacter fanqingshengii; assembly: GCF_023822005.2. Taxonomy (GTDB): domain Bacteria; phylum Bacteroidota; class Bacteroidia; order Cytophagales; family Spirosomataceae; genus Dyadobacter; species Dyadobacter fanqingshengii. The sequence goes on along the minus strand of NZ_CP098806.1, from coordinate 5,098,959 downwards.
ATAAACCGTTCCATCGCAGCAAAATTGCCTTCCTTATCCATGGTGACAGACATGATCCAGCCGCGCATCCAGTCGTAAGTGAGCAGTTTGCCATTATAATAAGCCGGGAATGCGTTGGTTGCTGGCTGAAATGCATCTGAGTAAAAAACAGGCCCTGCCATCGCATTTCTCCCGCCGCTTCCGGTTAAAGGAAACTCTTTCGACGCGCCGTAAGGATACCAGATAAATGCCTTTTGAGCCGGTGGAAGCACTTTCAACCCCGTGTTATTGGGAGAGTTATTTGTAGGAGCAGCTACGTCCCACAGTTCCGAGGACTTGTTTGCGGTGAAATCAAATTTGTTATATGCCTTATTGTCCCCTACAAAATGCGGCCAGCCAAAATTGCCAGCTTTACGCGCCTGACCTACCTCATCGTGCCCCGCAGGCCCTCTGCTCGAATCCGGCTTTGCTGCATCCGGGCCAACCTCACCCCAATATACGTAATTTGTCTTCTGATCAATAGAGATCCGGAATGGGTTTCTGTGGCCCATTGTGAAAATTTCCGGGCGCGTTTGTGGTGTGCCTTTTGCAAAAAGATTGCCTTCCGGAATGGTATATGACCCGTCCGGCTGTGGTTTAATCCGAATGATCTTGCCACGAAGGTCATTTGTGTTGGCAGAGGATTTTTGCGCATCCCATGCCGATCTGCCCTCCCGCTCGTCACTCGGGCTGTAACCGCTCGAGCCGTGCGGATTGGTGTTATCGCCTGTTGATAAATACAGATTACCCGCTTTGTCCCAGGCAATTGAACCGCCCGTATGACAGCATTCTTCACGCTGCGTCTCTACTTCCAACAACACCTTTTTTGATTCAAGATCCAGCTGATCACCTTTCATTTCAAACCTTGCAAGCACATTCTTTGGCGCTTCGGGAATGGAATAATATAAGTAGATCCAGTGGTTTTGCGCAAAATTCGGGTCTTTGTTTAAGCCTAAAAGTCCGTCTTCACCTGTTGACTCTTTGCCTTCCTTGTTTTTGTACTTTGTACTGACAGGAATGGTGGCAATGTTTTTCAACTCTTTGGTTTTAACATTATAAAGCCGGACTTCGCCTTTACGCTGAATGAATAGGATACGATCTTTATCTAGCACGCTCAGCTCCATTGGTTCATCCAGCTTTTCTTCCAGAATAACTTTGGTAAACCGGTTCTCTTCGGGCCTCGATTTGGAGAAATCAACTGCTTTTGGCGCATCACCACCTGCTGTATATTTGATGCCGGCATAAAGATGGTTCAAAAAGAGAGGGTCCGAGAATGTCTCGTCTGTATGCCCCATTGCAGTATAAAAGGAACGGCCTCCGTCAAATTCCTGATACCAGGCCATCGGGTGAAAATCAGGGTTTTTACCTCCTATGTAGCTCTTTTCGTCAATTTTAAGAACGACCTTGATCTTGGGTGAAATGTCTTTGAAGCTGTAAAATTCATCCGTTTTCTCAAACTCATCTGGCATGCCTTGTGTAGCCCAATGATTTTTTTCGGTCACTATAAATTTTCCTTTCTGCACATTGCTGGGTGTCATCGGATGATCCAGAAAATAAGCACCTGCCAATTGCCCGTACCAAGGCCATTCATATTCCGTATCCGTAGCCGCGTGAATGCCGGTGTAACCTCCACCCGCCTGAATGTACCGCTCAAATGCGACTTGCTGCTCGTTAGTCAGCACATCGCCAGTGGTGTTCAGGAATACAACCGTATTATATTTTTTCAGATTAGGCTCGTTGAACTGGCCGGCATCTTCTGTAAAGCTGACACCAAAACCTTTTTCCTTCGCCATCTTCGACAAGGCCGTTTTGCCAGCAGCAATGGATTCGTGCCGGAAAGAGGCCGTTTTACTGAAAACCAATACGTTAACCTTAGCATTTTGCGCATCAGCGGTTTGTAAAACCATGCAAAAACTCAAAGTGAGCACCTGCAATAGTAGAAATTTAACTTTCATCCGATATCCTGGTTTTTGATTAAGTGAAACAAAGCTATAATTAATTTATTTATTGTCTAAAAATTAGACAATAAATATTTTTCTATTTTACATTTGTATTTTACCATATCCTAAACCTACATGATGCGTAATCCCAGTGAACAGAATTACATTCAACAGCTGTCCATCGACTGTGTGATATTCGGTTACCACGACAAACAGTTGAAAGTATTAGTGCCTAAGCTCAATTTTAACGGCGATTTCTGGGCATTACCAGGTGGGTTCGTTTCGCAGGATGAAGACATTGACGCGGCTGCAAACCGCATACTTCAACAGCGAACGGGCATCAGCGAAATATATCTCGACCAGTTTTACATTTTTGGTAAAGCCGCCAGAAACAGCCTCCTATTCATAAACAAGCTTATTAAGCTTAATCCTGAGCTCCTTAGTGAAAACGGGCAGCATGGGAAGGAATTCGACTGGTTTACAAGGAGATTTGTTTCCATTGGCTATTACGCACTCGTGGATCTGAACCAGGTCGTTCCCGAAAAAACGGATCTTGACTCGTCAATCGGCTGGTATAACATTAAAGAACTGCCTGACATGATCATTGACCACAATGAAATCGTAGAAAAGGCATTAGCTGCACTGCGGTTCAATCTCGATGAAAAGCTGATCGCCTTTAACCTCCTGCCCGAAACATTTACCATGAAAGACGTGCAGGAGCTTTACGAAACCATCTACGACAAGCCTTTTGCCAGAAACAATTTTCAGAAGAAGATCCTGGATTTGAATGTGCTGGAACGTTTGGAAAAGAAGTTTACCGGAGCAGCCAACAAGGCGCCGTATTTGTATCGTAGGAAGGGTTAGTGCATAAAAATAGCCGTGATAATTGTCACGGCTATTTTGGCAAAGTATAGTCTTAATTTTAAACTCCCAAGCTCCAACCGTCCCGATAGTTGCGGCGGACGAATTGGTTCACCTCGTCGAAGTTGGTCACCTTCATATTTTGAGCATCCCAAAGCATTTTCATATTGCTTCCCGGATACGTAAAACCTTTTCCATCCTCTCTCGCCTTTGGCATATCTGCACCGCGGATTGCCAGGTTGGCCCCCAGGATCGCTTCGGTCAATGGGCCTGCCAGCTCGAATGGTGAGCTTAACTCCATTTTCCCATAACCTGCGATACAGCCTTCTACCCATTGCGCATAGTGGCCATCGGCGCTTCCTGGTACGCGGGCGAATTTTTGTTTTACTTTCACTTCCTCCATTTTGCTCAATGGCAGCAAGCGAGGATTAGCAGCATATTCGCTGGCCATCATCTTGCCTTTTGAACCCACAAACAAAATACCGCTGTTGCCGTCTCCGAACAATTCATTCGGCCCGAGCTCTTCAGGGCGTTCCGGTTTGATGCCGCCATCCATCCAGTGCATGGTTACCGGGCCTTTGGTTTTGGCTGTTTTGGGGAAAGTTAAGGTTGCGTGGCTTGATGGTGGGCAGCTGTCCGGGAAAACGCCTCTTTTGCCAAATGCTGTAAAAACACTGCCTACACTGGCCTGCATATCAGTTGCATATTTCAAGCCAAGGACGCGGAATGGGGCTTCCATCAAGTGGCAACCCAAATCGCCCAATGCGCCTGTTCCATAATCCCACCATCCTCTCCAGCTTCCGGGGATCAGATTGTCTACGTAATCTTTTTTAGGAGCGGTTCCCAGCCAGAGATCCCAATCGAGTTCTTTGGGAACTGCCGGTTTTTCCGATGGCCAGGGAATGCCTTGTGGCCAGATCGGCCGGTTGGTCCAGATATAAACGGTGTCTACATCGCCAATAATGCCTGCGTCATACCATTCGTGCAATGTTCTTACGCCGTCGCCGGATGAACCCTGGTTGCCCATTTGGGTCACCACTTTATATTTCGCGGCTGCTTCGGTCAGTTTTCTTGCTTCGTAAATGTCGTGCGTCATTGGTTTTTGCACATACACGTGCTTGCCCAGCTGCATGGCGGCCATGGCTACCACCGCGTGCGTATGGTCTGGTGTTGAAACAGAAACCGCATCAAAGTTTTTGGATTCCTTTTCAAACATTTCGCGGAAATCCTTATAATATTTTGCTTTGGGATAATTGGCAATGCTCGTTGCAGCGCGGCGGTCGTCCACATCGCACAGATAAGCAATGTCTGCTTTCCCGCTTTTTGCAAAATTGGCAAGATCCGATGTGCCTTTGCCACCTACTCCGACACCGGCCACAATCAATTTATCACTGGGAGCTGTAAAGCCTTTTCCACCCAGCACGTGCCTTGGGACAATCATAAAACCGGCTGCGGTCACACCTGCCGCTTTGACAAAGTCTCTCCTGGAAGAGCTTGACTTTTCACTTGTTGTACTCTTCTTTTCCATCTGGGTTTTGGTTTAGTGCTTTTGCTAGCAGAAAATTCAGTGTTTATTCAACATTCTTCACACACCTATTATTTTGTTAAGCAGGTTATTTTCATAATTTACTCAAAATAATCCGGCCGTTTCCTGCTGCAATCATTCTACTCCAAAACGGTCCGTTAAGACCATTGGATAATCAAATAATAAACTGACCCGCGATCAGGCTTTTTAATTCATTCAATTCTTCCTTTCTCCTCATCCGATGCATTGTTATTGTGCCGGCGTTTGCGCGCGAAGGTTTCTTTGCCAAAACGATAGGTCATTGCGAAACTGATACGCTGGGTGTCCGATTCACTGGTTTGAAAATATTCCGATTGTTTGAGGCTTAATGATCGGTTATTATAAATCCAGGAATGAAAGATATCGTCGAATGCAACGCGCAGGCTACCTTTCCCTTTCCAGATCTTTTTCTGAACGGCACCATTCACCCGGTACATTCCTTTGGTTAATGTCTGTCCGTTCATGTCACGACTGGCGTAATAACCGCCCAGCTCAGCATTCCAACTTGGGCTGATCGTGAAGTAATTGTTTATTTCCAGGCGCAGAATGTTCACATCAAAATGCAGGTTTTCAGTATAAACCCGGCCATTCATACCAATTTTAGAAAGACGCGCAGTATAATTTAAATACCACCATTTGGTAGGAGAAGTGGACACGGTTGTGTTTAGCAATAGCATAAATCCGCCTGCAATATTCTTAGGCCTCGTTGTAAAAATGTCATTAACCGCCTCCGTAGTCTGGAAAATGAGGTCCGAAAATGTGTTGTAACTCAAACCCATGTTCAGGAACTGCTTATGCTGAAATTTAAGCTCTATCCGGCTCTGATATTGCGGGTTAAGCATCGGGTTTCCTGATGTGTACGAATACTGGTCGCGGTAAAAAACGAAAGGATTAAGCAGCTGATAGTTCGGGCGGGTGATCCGTCTCACGGCCATTAAGCCCAATGTGTTTTTGCCCAGCGTATCCAATTTATAACTTATGTACGCGCTCGGGAATAGTCCGGTATAGTTTTTGGTAAAACTACTCCCGCGAACTTCGTCATTCCCCAGCTGATTGCCTCTGACCAATGTATTTTCAGCGCGTAAGCCTATTTGAACACCCAGTCGTTTCCACGATTTCTGGCTATTTAAATACACAGCATTGATATTTTCATGGTATTTAAAATGATTGGATTGCCTGTTATCAATCGTTTCCTCAGCGCCCCTCACATTGTAAAATTTGTTCAGGTTATCATTGTCCACGATGCTGGATTTGAAACCCGCTTCAATTCTCGCTTTGTTTTTCAGTGGATGTACATAGTCCGCTTTGGCTGTGTAAATGTCGATGCCGGCCGGGATGACGTAACGGAACGTTTCCTGTCCGATTAACGCCCCTTCCGGCGCGTAAGTGAAGTTCTGCAAAGCCTGGTTTCCATTGGAGTTATAATTCAAATAGTTAATGTCCGCTGAAAGCTCTTTGCCTTTACTATCAAATTTATGCTGCAAATTGAAGTTGAAACCCAAGTTTGTCCGGGTGTCTTTGGCACGCGTATCGCCTTCTCCGGTGCGTTCCAGCCTATTTTTTGCATCAAAATCATTGCTTTCATAATTAAACACACCATTTCTCCTTCCCTTATTTACATTGAAGATGAAACCGTACACCGTCTTTGCGGTTGCCGCATAATCCATCCCGATATTGGCGTTGAAACCCCGGTCTTTGTAAACTAAATTATTTTGCAGATCAACCGTCGAGATCAATGCGCCGCCTTCACTGAAAAAGCGTCTGTCGAAATGGTCTTCGCGATAATTTTTCTCTTCATTATAGCCCAGGTTTGCAAACAGGTTCAGTTTTTTGTGATTGTAATTTAAGTTAACCGCATCATTGTTCCGGGCGTATCTGCCAAGCGAAGCACCCAGGGAAACGCTGCCTGTAAGTCCTCCTATCCTGTTCTTTTTCAGCCTGATATTAATGATTGCATTGCCCGACGCGTCGTACTTCGCAGATGGATTGTCAATAAGCTCGATCTTGTCCAGGTTGCCCCCCGGTAAAGATTTCAGATAAGCCGCAAGATCCTGCCCGGATAAGTAAGTGTTTTTCCCGTCGATCAGCACCAACACACCGCTACGGCCATTGAGGCTGATCTCACCGTTGCTGTTGATGGAAATGCCCGGCGTTTTTTCCAAAACTTCCAAAGTATTGCTGGCGGCCGCGCTGATCATTGATTCTACATTGACAACGGTTTTATCAATTTCCTGGACAATCAGCGGCTTCTTTTTCGTAATGATCACCTCATTCAAATTGATATCTTTGGCCTTTTCCGGCGCTTTTTCGGCTGGCGGGTTTTGGGTTGCAGGCGTTTGGGCCATTGCAGGCATTGTAAGCAATGTGATAAACAAGAGCAAGCTGGACGTTTTCATCTTTTCTGGTTTTATGGCTAAATCAATTTGAATGGGTCAAATATTGGCGAAGCATAAACCGGACGGAAACACGCTTGTCGGACAAGCACTTTTTACTGATAGAACCCATTTTTGACAGGTCAAACCAATTCGACCAAACGAACGGGCATTTCGTCACGAGCCAGGCAGTGTATGACCCGAATAGTTCTTTAAATTGAAGCGGTTAAGCACATTTGCGGCACATAAAATGGATAAAAAACGGAGTGAGCCATGAAGCAGTTAGCTGAACATCAACTTGTGCAATTTGTGCGCACTAACATTTACTATTTGTTGGCGGCGATCGCGGCTGGGCCTATTTGGCTGGCTGCTGATGCTTTTGCAAATGCAGTCGGGACAAATAATGATGAAGCTGTGGCGGCTGCGGCAACGGCTTGCCTTATTATTTGCATCTTCATGGGCAGGCATTTCGGGCAATTGTGGGCTTCGAAATACAAAACGATCTCCAACGAAGTGCTTATTACGCTCTCTGTTATCACATTTGGCAGTATCGTATTCCTGTTTGTGCACGCCGAATATCTCAACGAAGACTACGGCCCGCTGAATTTGCTTTTATACTGGGTCCCTTTTTTGCTGAGTGGCTTAGCATTGGGAATGCTCATTAAGCTGGCGCGTAGTGTTACGCAAAACCAGTTAAAAGAGGCGCGGGCGGCGGCGGAGCACAACAAAAGTGAGCTCCATTTGCTCCAATCACAGCTGAGTCCGCATTTTTTGTTTAATACATTGAATAATTTATACGGCTTGTCGCTCACGCAGCATGAGCGCATTCCACCGCTGCTTTTGAAGCTTTCGGACCTACTCAGATATTCTGTTTATGAAGCCAATGAGGTGTTTGTTCCGCTAAAAGACGAGCTCATCTACATTCATAATTACATTGAATTCGAAAAGATCCGGATTGGCGACAGGCTCGTCCTGACAACAAATTTTGAGGAAATTACCAGTTCGGACATGAAGATCGCCCCTATGCTACTAATCGTTTTTATTGAAAATGCATTCAAGCATTCGAAAAATACGGCTGACGAAAAGATCTACATTTCCATTGAATTAAAAACATGGGAAGATTTGATCCTTTTCTCTATTAGGAACTCCCATGATAAGCGCGAAAAAAAGATATCTGTTGTGGAAAAGCACAGCGGATTCGGGCTTGCAAGCGTAAATAAGCGACTGGAATTGCTTTATCCCCATGAACATGAACTCGCTATCAAAAACGAAGAGACTGTTTATCAGGTTGTTTTGAGGTTAAAAACCAGGTAAAATGTATTCTTAGGAAATCAATTCATGCAAAAATTCAATTGCCTCATTGTTGACGACGAACCCATTGCGCGGGATATCCTGAAAACCTATTGCGGGCATCTGGACAATCTGGAAGTGGTGGGCTTATGCGGCAATGCATTGCAGGCGAAAGCGGTTATGCAGCAGCAAAAAGTGGATATCCTGTTTCTGGACATTAATATGCCGGTTATGGACGGGATCGCATTCCTGAAAACGCTTAAAAAACCACCGGAAGTCATTTTTACAACCGCTTATAAAGAGCACGCCGTAGATGCTTTCGACTTAGCGGCTTGTGATTATTTACTCAAACCATTTTCGCTGGAACGCTTCATCATTGCCGTGGATAAGGCGCTGGAACATTTGCAGGAGCCGCCCAGGCCGGCCGCAGAGGCGTATCATGATAAAACAACCGATTATATTTTCATCAAAGCCGGCGACAAGATTTACAAAATTCAACACGACGAGCTGCTATATGCCGAAGCCAATGGAAATTATACCAAAATCGTCACGGCCCAACATACACTTTTGCCAGCCATGACCTTTTCGAGCTTTGAAGAGCTTATGCCGGCAACATTGTTTCCCCGCATTCACCGTTCTTTCATCATTAATAAGGCCAAAATCAGCCATATTGAAGGAAATCGCGTGTTTATCAACGGAACAGAAATCCCGATAGGACAAAATTACCGGGAGGGTTTTTTAAAGAGCATCGGGCTGTGATTTGTAAGAATGGCCAAGCCTGCAAGCAAAATGTTTTTATAGCGCAATGGCCGCATGCTCAGACGGAATATTCGGGCTTCCAGATCTGCACAGTTTCCGTATCCGCCGCTGCATTGCCCATATGGATCGCTATGGAGCCGTCACGGCCGGTTTCGACGTTGGAAATGGGTCGTTTTTTGTCCTTAATGCATGCTATAAAATCCTGCAACGCGTAAACCGTCGGTTCGAGACTTTCCTCGCCGGGTTTTCCATAAGCCACTTCCACGCCTTTTCCCTGCGTGGTCACGGCCAATGTTGCGCCTGTAACGCCGTCCACGGTCCCTTTGGCATTGTTGGTGGATTCAGCGTAGATGTAGGCTTTGTCACGCAGGATTTCCACGGTTGCCTTATCACCTAAAATCCTGATACTGTAACCATTATAAGCATTGGAAAGCACGGATGTGACGCTGGCTTTCACGCCGCCTGGATAATCGTAAATAGTTCTGATGTTATCGTAAGTATCGCGGCCATCTTTCCAATAATTAATGCTACCGAGACCAACCACTTTCGTTGGATGGCTGTCTACCAGATAATTTACCACATCAATTTCATGCGCGCAAAGCTCCGAAAGCGGGCCGCCGCAATATTCGCGATACATTCTCCAGTTGATCTGACGCTCCATTTTCGGATCTTTTACCGGAAAACGCCAGTTGGAATTGCGGTTATACTGACATTCAAAATGCGTGATTTTCCCCAGCCAGTTTTCCTTTATAATTTCCTTCACCCGGTGATACAAACCATAATAGCGATACTGATAGCCAATTTGAAAAACCAGTTTCGAATCCCGCACCTTTTTGACCAGATCAATCGCCTGCGGAATGTCGTAAGTCATTGATTTTTCCAGATAAATGTGCTTTCCAGCTTGTATGGCGGCAACAGCCATGGGATAATGCAAATAAAGTGGCGTGGCAATGATCACCGCGTCCAGGGTTTTGTCTTCAAGCAACTTGCGATAATCGGAGTAACCTTTGGCTCCTTTTTCTGCCAGGCTCAACCCTTTCTGCAGGTTTTCAGGAATGGTGTCGCAGCATGCAACGAGCGCGATTTCGGGCATTTCCCTGATCAATGTGCATAAGCCAGCTCCCCGCGAACCTGTTCCTATAATGCCCAGACGAATTTTATCCGCAGCTTTTGGTCGCGCTGCGAAAAGCGGATTGGCGATGACCGACAAGCCTGCTGCTGCGGTTAATCCTGTTGAAATAAATTGTCTGCGGGAAGTGGATGGAGCTGCCATAGTTGAAACATTTTGGTTACGGGCACGTGCCCGTAAATGTAAACAATTTTTGCGATTTCATATGTAATGATAACGGTGCGAGATTTTTGAATGTTTTCGACTATTTGAGCCACTTATCAAACCATTCGAATGCGTCTTTTTGCATAGCGGCGTCAAACTTGTGTTCGCCGTCGTAGAATTTGGCCAGATATTTATCCTGCGCGCCTGCTTTTTTATAAACATCACCCAAAACCTGATCCGCCTTTTTCATCTCGGGAAGTGTGTAAAGCTCGTCCTGATTGTTGTTTTGAACTAATGTTGGCAGTGGCACTCGCAATCCAAGGATTTCTGGAAATTCTAAATACTTTGGTAAAAGCGGCGTATAAGTCATCCAGGTGTGGGTTACCGATTTGTTTAAAACCAGATCCGTCCAGGTCGTCATGAAACCGACGCATACTGCACATTTCACACGCGGATCCATTCCGCCCAAATAAACGGTTCGCAAGCCCCCGCCGGATAATCCGCCACACCCTATACGTTGCGGATCCACGTCCTTACGCTGTTCCAGGATATCCAGCGCGACCTGATCCTCGGCCAGAAAAACTCCCGGCCACGTTGTTCCTGCACTGAAAAGTGACTTCGACATCACATGCTCATGCGCACTTGACCATTCATTATAGGCGTCAATGTTTTCCTTTTTCTCAGGATCCTGATCCGATTTGCCGGCCGTATCTACCTCACCCCAATTCAGTCCCTGGACATCTTCAAACCTGACGCGCCTGCTGCCAAATGTAAATGCGTCATGCACCATCACCACATAGCCGCGCTTCGCGACTTCATTGGCCCACGCCTTTCCGCTATAATCGGTGGCCTGATGCTCCACCAAAAGCGGATGCTGATCGTCGGATGTTTTGACGATTTTTCTGTATCCAAAATACTTTTTCCCGGCGTGATCATGCAGGCCCAGGATCGCAGGAAGCGGCTTAGTGGCGCCTTGCGGCTTCAACACCACGGCCTGCGTTTTGTGCCCATATGGCAGTTGCCAAGAAATTTCCTCGATTTCCAGACCGTCGTAAATGTATTTTTTATTAACAGTAACTTTTGGCAAAGGCGATTTGGGCGGACTGGCGATCAATTCCTGAGCTTTCGCGTAGGCTTCCTTTTTCCAGGCGGTCAGATCTTTCCATTTGGTATCCCTGAACGACAGCGGCGGAACGGGTTTCAGCAAGGAGGCTGCCCAGCTTCCATAATCGCCGATAATGCTTTTGTCCGGTAATTGCGCGTTTTCAGAAACCATATTTTCCATTGGGATAAAATTTGAAATTGCATCAACATTAAAACTAAAAGGAATTGCCATCGCAGTCAATGACGTTTTTAAAAATTCCCGCCTATCATTGTTTTCTTCCGGATCTTCGGGTTTCATGTTGTTTTTAGTTTAAGCAACCACTTTTTCTGGCAGCAGGGATGCGGAATTTTTATCAAGAAAAAATGTGCAATGCGCGTGGTTTTGTAAAATGCTTGCCGGATAAATGTTACTCACTTCTTGCAACAAACTATTCCTGACAGCCAGCGCCTTACGCTCGTCCGGCACGGAGCAGACAATGTATTTAGACTTCATAATCTGCTTCACCGTCATGCTGATCGCCTGCAACGGAACTTCGTCCAGTGATCCAAACCAGCCCTCGCCCATTTGCTGCATGCGGCAAGGTTCGTCCAGGTTTACGACGTGATATGGGTTTTCATTTTCAAAATCCGCCGGCGGATCGTTGAATGCAAGATGCCCGTTTTCTCCTACACCCACCAACGCAACATCAATCGGATGCTGGCTGATAATGCTGTTCAGATTCGCAATTTCGGCTTCAATGTTACCCTCGCCATTGATCAGATGAACGGCTTTTAATGGAGGAACTTTATCCAAAAAGCGCTCTTTCAGATATTTCCTGAAACTTGCAGCGTGTGCCAATGGCAAATCTATGAATTCGTCGAGGTGGAACATGGTCACCTTGCCCCAATCGATATTTTCTTCTTTTATTAATTGTTCCAAAGTTTGAAACTGGCTGGTTCCTGTGGCCAGAATAATGTTTACAAAACCTTTTTCTGCGATGGTTTTGCGGATCAATTCTGCCGCAAGCGTTGCAGCCTTAACTCCCAACTCGTGCTTTGTATCCGAAATAACAACTTTCATTACAATCTGATCTTGATTAATATTTATTAAAAAAATTACGATTTCACGCCCGTATTTCCACCTTGCGAAAGGGCAATGTCCACGGGCTTATTGGATTTCCAGGCGCCGGAAGTGAAATCGGGAATGTCGATGGAATTAGAACGGTGGGCAACGGACCATTCGCTCAATGGCGCGATGACACTCCATGAAGCCGCGTCGTACACGTCCTGATCGAGCGGCAAGCCGTTTCTGAGGCAATCGATCAGGCGCCAGTCCATCAGGAAATCCATACCGCCGTGACCGCCAACTTTCTTTGCCAGCTCGCCAATTCTTTTGACTATTTCCGGCTGGTATTCTTGTTCCAATGCTTTGAATTCCGCGTCTTTGAGCCATTCATGCCCCTGCGCAATGCGTCCTTCCGGTGTTCCGGCCGGACCTTCGGGTAATGGATATTTTTGAGCCGACCCTTTTGTGCCGCTGATCACATGCAATCGGGAATAAACGCGCGGGGAAGTTACGTCGTGCTGCAGCATGATCGTTTTGCCTTTGGCAGTGCGGATCGTGGTTGTGTTCATGTTGCCACGAAATGTCTTTCCTTTGAATTGTTTGAATTCAGGATCTTCGGCGGCCAGCTTTTCCGCGCGTGCTTGCAGCATGAAGTCGTTGCTGGCCATACTTACGAGGTAATCCATTTTATCGCCCCGGTTAATGTCCAGGATCTGAGCCACAGGCCCTAATCCGTGCGTCGGATAGAGGTTGCCATTGCGCTGGTTCTCCTTCAACCGCCAGAGATCGAAGCGTTTGGATTTGTCAAAAAATGAATCGTAAATGTCGTGGATATAAGCACCCTCGGCGTGAATGATTTCGCCAAAATAGCCTTGTCGGGCCATATTAAGGGTTAGCAATTCAAAAAAATCGTAGCAGCAGTTTTCGAGCATCATGCAATGCTTCTTTGTTTTCTCTGATATTTCAACCAGTTTCCAGCATTCGTCAACTGTTACCGCGGCGGGGATTTCCACGGCTGCGTGCTTGCCATGTTCCATCGCGTGAATGGCCATAGGCGCGTGCAGGCTCCACGGCGTGCATATGTATATGAGGTCAAGATTTTCCTGTTCACACATTTTTTTCCAGGCGTCGGCTGTTCCCGAATACACTTTGGGATTGTGGCCTGTGCCTTCAAAAGTCTTTTTTGCAGCCTCCGCTTTTTCTGTTCTAATGTCGCAAAGGGCGGTTACCTGTACATTTTCAAGCTTTTTGATTCGCTGAATAGCTCCGCCGCCTCTGTTGCCGAGTCCGATGTAACCAATGCGAACCGTTTCGATTTTGGGTGCTGCATAACCGCTCATGTTGAATTTTGGAGCAGACGGAATAGTCTTTGAGGCCAGATCGAGCGGGCTAGCGTTTGCGTAACCGGCATTCAGCAATCCAATGCCGCTTAATCCGGTGAGTTTGAGGAAATCTCTTTTTTTCATGGGTTTAGTTTGATATACTTACAATTTTACGATAACTCGATTAGCTATCCTGAACATTCGAATTAATTATTAACGAGAACGTTATCGGAAAATATGCGCAGGTTTGCCACCATTAAAGACATTGCAAAAGCACTCGGCATATCCGTTGCCACGGTTTCCAGGGCGTTGCGGGATGCCTATGATGTGAGCCCGCAAACGCGCAAGTTGGTGCTGGAAAAAGCCGAGGAAATGCATTATAAGCCTAATTTCAATGCAATGGGCTTGGTGAAAAGCAGCACACATAAGATCGGCGTGATTATTCCGGCCATTACCAATTATTACTTTTCGACGGTCATCACCGGCATTCAGGAAGTGGCTCAGAGTAAGGGTTATAACATCATTTTATACATTACCAATGATTCACCCGAACTGGAAAAGAAGATCGTTCATGATCTATCGCTGAGTAGTCTGGATGGTTTGCTGGCGTGTGTTTCCTCCCCTTCCGACGCTTGCAAACATTTCCAGGAATTGATCGACGACGGGCTGCCGGTCGTGTTTTTCGACCGCGTACCCGAGGAGATCCATATTTCAAAAGTGATGCAAGATGATTATAATGGCGCGTATCAGGCTGTCAATCATCTCATTGAACAAGGTTATCAGAAAATAGCGCATATCACAGGGCCGAAAGGCGTTTTCCTGACCGAAAACCGGCTCCGTGGCTACCAGCACGCATTGCGCGACCATAACCTTGCTTTTGATAATGATTGGGTGGTTTATTCAGGATTTTCCCAAAAAGACGGCGAATCGGATGTTGCACAACTGTTTACAGAAAATCCGAAATGGCCCGACGCTATTTTCGCTGTGAACGATCGGAAAGCGATTGGCGCAATAGTGGCCTTGAAGCGTAAAAATATCCGGATCGGGGCGGAAGTGGGTGTTATCGGTTTTACCAATGATCCGATTTGTGAGATCATTTCTCCCACATTATCAACTGTGGCCGAGCCCGCTTTTGAAATTGGCCGAAAAAGCTGCGAATTGCTGCTTACTCACATTAAGAAGACCAATTTTACCGGTGAGGAAGTTGTGCTTTCCGGTGAGCTGATCGTACGGGAATCTACTTCGCGCAGCTAGGGCTTCGTCAGTTTGCCACGGAATTCGGAAGGTGTGTATCCGCGGTGCTGCTTCACAAATTTATTAAAATGGCTCAGATCCGTAAATCCCAGCTCATTACTAATTTCCTTAATCGAAAATGAGCTGTATTTCAGCCGGTTTTCAATTAAATGCAGCTTGTTTTGCGCAATGTATTCCCGCAGGGTGAAGCCCGTTTGCTCCTTAAAAAACAATCCAAAATAATGCTTTGAAAAGCCAAAAATGTCGGCCAAATGCGCTGCTTGCGTTTTTTCAACCGAATAAATATGCTCGTGGATATATTGAATGACGCGGTTAATTTTCTCTACATGCTTTTGCCCTGATCCCGTGAGGCCGGGCATCAGATTGCGCTTGATGGTCGCAAGAATGGCCTGAATCAGGAAGAAAATGGTTTCATTTCCCTCATTTTTATCGTCTTTCCACTCCTGCGCAATGAGCCGCATCAGGCTGTCCGCTTTCTGTTTTTCAGAATCCGTTTGTAGTAAAGGTCTGGATCGGTTTTGCGCGTGGATCAGCAATTGATCCATATCCTTATTCCAGCTATCAACCGCTTGTATATTCTCAATGCTTTTTAAATAAGTATAGCTGAATTTTACGAACGTAAATTCAGTCTCTTCCTCAATTTCAAACCTGTGATAATCGCAGGGTGCCAACAGAAACAAATTTGCCCCATCATAGGGAATATATGTCCCTGAAACACAATGCAAGCCCTTTCCTTTATGTACAAATATAATTTCGAAATGATTATGGTTGTGCACAGGATGTTCCCAATGGCTGGCCGCAAAGTGGGAAACTTTCAGAAACTCGTGCTGAAAATACCTTTTCATACATCAATAATTACCAACAAACCATACAAATATACAAGCTTCTCCCTGCACACGTGCGATAACTTTGCTTTATCAAAAACGAAAACAACAAACCATGAAAAATGTAAAAACAGCACTCGTTGCCGGAGCAAACGGCATTATCGGCGAAAACCTCATTCATTATTTATCGACCCTTCCCGATTGGGACATCATTGGGCTATCCAGGAGAGGCGGAGAGCCAACAGAAAACATTTCCTACATTTCTGTTGACCTCACGGATAAGGCTGATGTAACGGCCAAACTCGCTGATCTTTCAAATGTTACACACGTTTTTTACGCAGCTTATCAAGACCGGCCAACCTGGGCAGAGCTTGTGGCGCCTAATCTTGCCATGCTCACGAACCTGGTGCAGGTGATTGAAAATGTGTCGCCAAAGTTGGAACACGTGAGTTTAATGCAGGGTTATAAGGTTTATGGAGCACATTTGGGCCCGTTCAAAACGCCTGCGAAAGAAGATGACGCGGGCCATATGCCTCCGGAATTTAATGTGGATCAGCAAAATTTTCTTGAAGCAGCTCAAAAAGGCAAACGCTGGACCTGGTCGGCGATCCGGCCTTCGGTTGTAGGAGGCGTTGCGCTGGGGAACCCTATGAACCTGGCCGTAGCCATTGCGGTGTATGCCTCCATTTCCAAAGAATACAATTTGCCGCTCCGCTTTCCCGGAAAAACGGGTGCTTATCATTCATTATTGGAAATGACCGATGCAACGCTCCTGGTAAAAGCAACGGTCTGGGCGGCAACGGACGCGAAATGTGCGAAACAGGCATTTAATGTAAATAATGGGGATCTATTCCGGTGGGATGATATGTGGCCAAAAATTGCCCGCTATTTCGGAATGGAGGTTGCACCACCATTACCCATGTCTCTGGCTGCCGTTATGGCCGATAAGGAGGCGCTTTGGAAAAATATAACTCAGAAATACGGGCTAACAGCTCATGCGTACAGCGAAGTGTCTTCCTGGACTTTCAGTGATTTCGTTTTTTCATGGGATTATGACATGTTTGCAGACGGGTCAAAAGCACGGCGGTTTGGCTTTCATGAATACGTGGATACGGAGGACATGTTCGTCCGGATTTTTGATGAATTGAAAAACAAGAAAGTGATCCCATAAAAAAATTAGTCTGCCCATTATTGAGCAGACTAATTTTTTAAATGTTAGTGCTGATTAATCTTTCTTCTTAGGCGATGACTTATCATCTTTATTCAGCAAAGCATCACCCTTGTTTAATTTGGTAGCATTGGGTTTGCCTTTGGCCTGGTTGCCTTCCTTACCCGTTCCGCCAGTTGCATTGGAACCATTGACCTGTCCGGCTTTGCCTGGTTGCGTTGCCTTAGCGTTTCCTACTTCATGATTTGCGCCCTGGGTTGTTCCCTGCGTATCTGTTCCCTCATTTTTACCACCTGCTTTGCTGCTGTCTGCTGTTGCGGTCCCCTGCTGCTTCGGATTGGTAGACTGCGTGGTCGTTTGCGCATAAACAGCGGAAGAAACGGCAAACACGAATATGAAACTTGCTAATAACTTTTTCATGATCTGAATTATTGGTTGATGAATTTAAATGGTCGTTTCTTTAAAAATCATACCCGCAACGCCCGGCTCGTTGACTGGCATGGAAATTTATCAAGGGTAGGCGTTTAACACATAGCACGTTTTTGCAATGAACACGACTACATCACGTCCAAAATTCGTATTGGCTCTTTTCAAGGATAGCTTTTCTGAATTTATGGAAGACAACTGCCTCAAATTAAGCGCAGCACTATCCTACTATACCATATTTTCTTTGGCTCCCATGCTCCTGGTGATCATTTCTATCGTGAGCATTGTCTTCGGTAAGGAAGCATTCCAGGGCGAACTTTTTGGGCAAATAAGCGGGCTTGTTGGCAAGGACGCTGCTACTCAGTTGCAAGAACTGATCAAAAATGCAGAACTCTCCAATAAATCGGGCATTGCTGCAACAGTCGGGATTGTGACGCTGCTGATTGGTGCGACGGGGGTTTTTGCAGAAATTCAGGATTCTATCAATTATATATGGTCTATCAAGTCAAAACCGAAGAAAGGATGGCTGCAATATCTAAAAAACAGGCTGCTTTCCTTTTCTATTATTATCACACTGGGTTTTCTGCTCATTGTATCACTGGGTGTAAATACATTGGTCGACCTAATGAGTTCGCGGCTGGAGCGTTACTTTTCAGAGGTGTCTGTCATCTTTTTCTCCGTGTTGAATGTGGTCGTGGTGATGGCCATCATTACTGCGCTTTTCTCAGTCATATTTAAAATATTGCCCGATGGCCATGTGCGCTGGAAGGAATGCATCGTTGGAGCTGCGTTCACTGCCGTACTTTTCGCTATCGGCAAATTCGGGATCAGCTTCTATTTGGGCAAACAGGACCTTGGCGCAACTTACGGCGCATCGGCTTCCATTGTGATTCTGCTGACCTGGGTCTACTATTCATCCATCATCTTATATTTTGGAGCTGAATTCACAAAAGTTTATGCAAAAACGGATGGCGTTGGCATATCGCCCAATGAGCACGCTGTATTAATGGTAAGAAAAGAAGTTGAACTGGAAAAGCCCGACGAACTAATAAAAGAGGCGGACGCCCACACATTCAGCCCAAAAGAGGTTACGCACAAAATGATGGATTCTGTTACCAAATTTATCGATGACAAATTGAATGCCATCCGAGCCGAGATTAAGGCTAGAATTGCAGAAGTAACTGCGCCTTTTTCCTATTATGCTTTTGCGGCTGTCATCGTATTTATGATTGTGATCACGGTCGTTGTTTTGCTGGGGCATTTTCTAAACAATGCGTTCCATAGCGATTATCTTGGGTTTGTGGTCTTGCTTGGTTTCACATTGGTGCTATTATCGCTCTGCTTTATTTTCCGGGAAAAACTGCTCGAATCCATCAGGAAAATGATCGCTAAAATGGTGCAGGCTAAAAGCAAAGAATAGACATATATCACACTCCAATCATAAATAAAGGGACTCTTGCAGGTCCCTTTATTAGTAATAGATGAAGTTGAAGTGCTGCATATTTATTAATTATCTCTCTTTTGAATTACCCACATCCAGTTTGCAGGCCAAGCATTTGAATTAATGCTATCGTGCCTTACCAGCTTTTCATCTACTAATTCGTACCCAATGAGCCGGCCGCCCTGGCTTTCCACGTCGGCACGCGCGTAGCTGTGAAGCTGGATCCAGATCTCCGGGGATATTAATTCTGTTGAAACAAAACTCAACCGCTTCCACTTAGGGTCGGCCGAATCATTTACATAACGGAGTAACAGGTAATGTTTGAAGGTCTCATTACTTAAAGACAAAACTGTTTTTCTGTTTCTTCCCTGTTTCATAACTATCAAATTTAGATTATCCAAAAATATGTTTAAATAATATCATTGACGAGCCCATATACGTTACAGGCACAAAAATGGATCTAATGGTATATACGTTTAGTGAATTTTTTGCAAAAAAAATCTGTATGAAACTTTTGCCAGTCCATTTTGTACAATTCATTCTACGTATTTATACTATATTTTAAAATCTCATGTTTACGGCACCGAATAATTTAAATTTTTGGCACAAAAATTTAAACCAGCCAACTTGTAAACACATAAACCTATGGTCACATTAAACTATATGAAGGACGACTGGGTGAAGGAGAAAAACGGATCCCGGATTATGCAAGTTGACGAATATCAGATTGTAGAAACTGTATTTTATGCCAACGGAAACTCAACGCCTATAATGAAAAGAGCTTACAACGGAAAAGTTTGGTGCACATGGGTGAATGAAAACAAGGCTGTGGTCACCCAACCTTTTCTCGAATCGGAACTTGAACCGGCAGTACCCGAAGTTGCACATTATTGAGTCTACAATGTGATTCGTTTTCTGACCATAAAGCGATTGCTGCGTGAATTAAAATGCCCGGAACAGAAATTCCGGGCATTTTGGTTTTCAGAAATGCTGATGATTATGGTTTTTTATTGGGGTCGGTAGCAATCTCTGTTGAGCTTGATTCCGCCTCATTTGCAGCTTTTTTGTTTTTTCTGCGGTTCATTCTCTCTGCTTTTTTGTCAGTCGCAGGCATAAGGGAATCCTTTATTACTGCGCCTGAAGTTTGCTGATCCTTTATAAGTGTGTCTTCCGAAGGCGTATTGGATGGCCTTACGGGCGATTGCGGCGAGTTGAATTCGGCCTTCTTCTCGGTTGTCGGATTGGTCGACGCTGGGGTTGTGGTTGTCGGATCCTGCGTCGGCACGCTCTGTGGCTGTGTTGGCGACGTAGGCGTTGTTGGGACTGTCTGCGCGTAGCCAGCGGCCGAAACGGCCAGCGCAGCTATTATAGTTAATGTTCTTAAAGTTCTCATTTTCAGTTCTTTTAGTTGTTGATGTTCTGATACATTCAGTTACATCCAAAACTATTCCTGAAAGCGATAATTTCAGCGCTACATACAGATTTCTCTGATTGTTTGTTTAGGCCAAATGAGAGGCATTTTTTTGGTATCCACGTTGACGACTGATGGTGGTATCTTATTCGTTATAAATCACTTATCCACAAAATGCGCATTGTCTTACCCAAAATTCTAATTATGTGAATGTTGGAATAAAAATTAGGCACTTTTTAATATGAAATAATTCTATTTAACGATTGCTAGCTATAAATCCTTTTCATGCGGATCTTTTCACCCGGCGTAAGAACCAGAGGCACTTTCTCAACTTTGACAGCACTGCTATCCAGTCCAAACCACTTGTCTTCCGAAGTTGTAATGCTTTTGATGGCAAAGTAGATCTTCATAATCACCTCCTCTGTAAAAGGCAGGTTGTTTTCAAGTGCTAGATAACGTTCCAGAACGATGAACCGGAAGTCGCCGGTAATGTTCTGGCGGTTTAAAGATTCGTAGCGGCTGGTAATATCTACCTCTTTGTTGGCCACCATATCTTCAACCACCTTACGAAAGAAGAGATTAATGCGCTGTTCGATCCGGAAACCCAATCTGAATGTTACCTTGATCACGTCATCCTCGGCCATGATGTTCACGTGATAGTCCATCGTATAAGGTTCATCGGTTGTTTCTACGTGAACAAACCAATAAATATCCGCTCGCTTGGGGCGCTTGTAAAAAATAGAGTAAATGATCTTGTTTTCAATTTCCGATTCATGCGACGCGTTGGACATGAAAATCAAATGGGTAGAATATTTCGGAATGCTGATATCATTGCTCAGTTCGCGTAAAGGGCCGATGTATTTTTCCAGACTTTCGAATTCTGTAAGTCGCAGTTTTATGAAATAGGCTTTCAGCCAGACTGTGATCACAAGACCAATGATTGCTGCGAGCAATAGCGATACCCAGCCGCCGTGTGTAAATTTGAGCAGGTTAGCAGCCAGAAAAGCGCCTTCAATCGCCAGATAAATAACAACAAAGATCACCAGTATCCATTTCGGCACCTTATTGACATATAAATACACCGACATTAATATGGTGGTCATGATCATCGTCATCGTAATGGCAAGTCCATAAGCGGCTTCCATGTGCGACGATTCCTTGAAATAAAGGACGATCCCAACACAACCGGCCCACAAGAGCCAGTTGACGCTCGGTACGTAAAGCTGGCCTTTCTGATCACTCGGATATACCAATCGTACTTTCGGCCAGAAATTGAGCCGGATCGCTTCTGAAATCAATGTAAATGAACCACTTATTAAGGCTTGGCTGGCAATAACCGTTGCCATCGTGGCTATGGCGATCCCTGGCAGCAACCACCAGTCGGGCATAATTTCGTAGAATGGCTTCTTGCCATCCAGATATGTGCCTGAGTGGGCAATTAACCATGCGCCCTGTCCGAAATAATTCAGGATTAAACAGGTTTTTACAAAAATCCAACTGATTCGAATGTTGCCTCGTCCGCAGTGACCAAGATCGCTATACAATGCTTCGGCACCCGTTGTACAAAGAAATACGGCCCCAAGCATCCAGAATCCGCCAGGATGGTTCGCTAACAGCTGATAACCGTAGTAAGGGTTCAGGGATTTTAAAATCTCCATGTGGCCCACAACCTGATGTACGCCCAAAACTGCAAGCATCACAAACCAGATCATCATTACGGGACCAAATGCACGGCCCACAATGGTTGTACCAAATATCTGAATGATGAAAAGCAGCGTAAGGATGCCAATTACGATCGGGATGGTCTGGATACTCGGATAAAGGATTTGCAATCCTTCCACGGCAGATGATACGGAAATGGGCGGCGTAATAATGCCGTCAGCCAGCAATGTGCTGGCACCAATAATGGCCGGAACCGTGAGCCAGCGGGCATTTTTGCGTACTAATGCATACAACGCCAGAATCCCTCCTTCACCTTTGTTATCTGCCCGGAGGATCAGAATCACATACTTCAAAGTCGTTTGCAGCGTAAGCGTCCAGAAAATGCAGGAAACGGCGCCGTAAACAACTTCTGTCGAAATCATTTCTTTGCCGATTATGGCTTGCATTACATAGAGCGGCGAGGTGCCGATATCTCCAAAAATAATTCCTAATGCAACAAGAAGCCCGGCAGCCGAGGCCTTATCAAGATGTTTATGCGATCCCATTTAATGTTTTCAATGAAGTGTGCGAAATTAAAATTCGGCGGGATTAAAATGTGTAGAATTCATAATTAACATTCCATTTTGTTTCTTCTCCTGGCTTCGCACCGATCTCAATGTACGGTTCTGGACAGGAAGTGGTTGGATTGGCCCAATAAACCAGCTTTTGCAAGGGTTTGTCGCCAGTTATTCTAACACCAGCGGACGTTTTAATGTTCTCAATGCGGATGTCATAATCTTTTGCGGTTGGGCCAAAGCCTTGCAAACCGCTGCTAAACACCTGATCACCATTCACAACAGGTCTGGCATAGCTGAGCGTTTTGTCTTTCGCATGAATGATTGTTCCAAAACCGGCTCCTTCACCGCTCACATCAAAAGGAAATACGACCCTGATATTTTCATTCGTTGGCTCTTTATCAATCATGAAAAAATTGTGATTGTAAGTACTCGTTTTGATTTCCTTCGAGCCGGTATTTTTAAGGCTGTGTTCTAAAACCAGCTGCGGTTTTCCCTTCACCAATTTCAGTGTTTTTTTGTACACATAGCCATAGCCAGTCGCGTCTTTGAGCGTATGTGTGAATGTTACCTGATCGCTTTTCTTGTCGACGGTCCATTTGCCTGCATCTTTAACTTCATAATTGGTTGCAAATGCGTATTTCTTGTCATCGGGTTTTACCAAAACACCTACGCCAATTTTAACAAATGTTTCGCCCGGCTTCACTGCATCGAAATCCAATGCTACAAATTCCTCGACCGGCCCCATAATGGCATCATGTAATTTGGGATCGTATGTGCTGTTCCATTGCCCAAAATAGGAATGTCCTTTATAGTCAAGGCTCTCGACCTGGCCAGCCCAATCGAAACGCGTACCGCGATAATAGCCTGCATTACCGTCGGGCAGGAGCAGCTTAGCATTGATGATGCCATTTGAAATTTTAGCCTCAGGAAAATCCGCGAGCCGAAAAGCGGTAATGAACAAGCATATAGACGCAATGAGTAGTATGACTTTCTTCATGTTAACGGGTCAGGAATGATTTGGGACTAAATAAAAGACAGTAAGATAAAAATGCAACTGGACATTTTTTCTTACTGCCTGAAATATATTATTAATGCAAAAAACTAAGATATGCCTTTAAAAACCTCTTCGTTCACAAATGGCTGATTACGCAGCCTTTGTTTGGTTGCCTTATAGAATGCATTGGCCATTGCGCCACCGGCAGGCGGTAACGCCGGTTCACCCAAACCTGTGGGAGAAATGCCGTTATTGACAAAATGGACGTCAACTTCCGGGATTTCGTTCATCCTGATCAGGCGGAACCCATTGAAGTTGCTTTGGTCCGGCGCGCCGTCTTTAAACGTCATGTTACCATACATCGCATGGCCCAGACCATCCACAACACCGCCCCTAACCTGCTGCAATGAACCGCTCTGGTTAATCACAATGCCGCAATCTACTGCTGCAATTACGTTTTTCAATACAGGCTTGCCTTTTTGCATTACAATCTCCCCTACTTGCGCTACGTACGACCTGTGCGAGAAGTAAACGCTGAAACCCTGGTAAACGCCTTTCTTTTTGCCCCAGTTGCTTTTTTCAGCCGCCAGCTTGATCACCGCGATCATTCTGTCCACATCGTATTTAATCGCATTAACAGGTGACTTTTTGGCTTTTTCAAGCAATTCCAACCTGAATGCAACCGGATCCTTTCCCGCGGCTTCTGCAACTTCATCCAGGAAGGATTGTTCAGCATAAGCAAGGAAATTGGTGATCGGAGCGCGCCAAGGGCCTGTTGTAATGGGTGATTTATGCTCAACCGAGTCTATGAGCAAGTTATCCACAGATCCGGAAGGGAAATTGTCTTCGCGGGTGGAGTTGCCTGCATTCATGCCTACACCACGTAATTTGTAGCCGATCAAGGTTCCGCTTTTGTCCAATGCTGCTTCGAAGCGGTAACGCACTGCGGGGCGATAGGTGCCGCCGGTCATATCGTCTTCACGCGTCCAAACTACTTTAACGGGTGCTTTGACGAGTTTTGAAACATGTGCTGCTTCGATTACGAAATCCGCTGAAAGCCTGCGACCGAAACCTCCGCCTTGGCGCGTGATTTCGACTGTGATTTTTTCCGGTGCAATGCCGGTGAGTTTGGCAACTTCCGTGCGGGCGCGCTCGGGTGTTTGCGTAGGTCCCACCAGTTCAACGCCATCTTCCCGTACGTGTGCAAAGAAATTCATGGGTTCCAATGGGCTATGCGGCAGGAATGGACATTGGTATTCGGCTTTAATGACCTTTGCTGCGCCTTTAAATGCTGCTTCTACATCTCCATCCTTACGCCTGACCGTTGCCTCACCGTTGTCCATTAATTGGGTGAAAATGCGATTATGGTCTGCTGTGCTTTCCAGCTCGGCAACTTTCTCATATTCAATCTTCAATGCGTCTTTGGCTTTCTTAACCTGCCAGGTGGATTTCCCAACAACTGCAACACTGTTTTCAAATGTTACGACGTCAACAATCCCGGGCATTGCCTTCGCTGCTGCTGAGTCTACCGATTTTAGTTTCAATCCAAATGCTTTTGGTCTTTGGATTAAAGCGAATAGCATTCCTTCCTTATAAAAATCCAGTCCGAAAAGTGGCTTACCTGTTGCTATATTATGGTTATCAACATTACGAACAGATTGCCCGATCAGTTTGAAGTCTTTTTCATCTTTTAATTTAACTTCCGTTGGCGCGGTCAGCTTGGATGCTGCTTCCGCCAGTTCTCCATAAGTAGCCGATTTGCTGGAAGCTTTATGTAAAACCTTACCATTTTCTGTGGTTAGCTCAGCAGCAGGAACATTCCATTTGGCTGCCGCAGCTTCTACCAGAAGATGGCGCGCGGTTGCACCAGCTTTGCGAAGACGTTCCCACGAATGTGGAACGGCGCCGCTTCCGCCGGTAACCTGTCTTTCAAAAATACCGGTATCAAGATTCCCCTGAACGGTTTTCACTTGTTTCCAATCTGCATCGAGCTCCTCAGCCACCACCATTGGAAAGGCTGTTTTAATCCCCTGCCCGATTTCCGGGTTTGGAGAAACAATGGTGATAATGTTATCCGTGCCAATAGAAAGATAACTGTTGAAATTGATCGATCCGGCTGCAATGCTTTTGGCATCAACAACGACAGGCAATGCAGAAGAATTGGTCCAATTGAAACCCAAAAACAGCCCACCACTTGCAGCTGCGGCAATTTTCATGAAATCGCGCCTCGAAGTTTGTTCTAATGTCTGCATGGTCAGTTAGTTTTGGTTGCTGCTACTTTGACTGCCTCGCGAATCCGGTGGTAAGTGCCGCAACGGCAAATGTTGCCGCTCATGGTGGAAACGATTTCTTCGTCCGTAGGTTTTGGCTTTTCTTTCAACAATGCCGCAGCAGTCATGATCTGGCCTGCCTGGCAATAACCACATTGTGCTACATCCACTTCATCCCAGGCTTGCTGCACCGGATGATCTCCTTTTTCTGAAAGACCTTCTATCGTAGTAACTTTTGCCTTTCCAACAGCGGAAACCGGAAGCACGCAGGAGCGAACTGCTTTTCCGTCAACGTGGACGGTGCATGCACCGCATTGTGCAATCCCGCAGCCGTACTTAGTGCCTACGAGGCCGAGGTTGTCCCGGAGCACCCATAACAACGGAGTGTCGCGCTCGACATCCGCATCATAGGCACGGTTGTTAATTGAAAGTTTGAATAACGCCATGGTGAATTGATTGGGTTCGGAAATATTTGTTACTTATGCAGAAACCGAAGTTACAAAAAATGTCATATGTATGGTGACTATTAGCAACTTAAAGTTAAATCGCTTATTAGAATAAGTCCATAAGTGCTACATTCAAATGTTTATGCTTCGCCGCCCGGGCCTCCAAAACTGATTGGAAAATTGAAAGACGGCTCGTTATCCTGCGTGCTTTGAATGGGTCCGTATTGATCCTCGTATTTTTGAATGTTGTCCATCAGCGCTGATATCAGGCGTTTTGCATGTTCCGGTGTGATGATGATTCGCGCTTTCACTTTTGCGCGCGGAACACCGGGCATCAAGCGAATAAAATCAAGGATGAATTCGCTGTTTGAATGCGCGATCATGGCCAGATTCGAGTAAACCCCTTCTGCCATTTCTTCTGATAATTCTACGTTAATCTGTTGTTCTGTTTCTTTATTGTCGTCTTCCATCGGTTGGTTTTTATGAGTGCCGAGGCGTTTGGCAGCAATTGATTATCTCTGCGGAAATTACTAAAAATTAGTGTTAATACAGCAAAGAGCCGGTTCCACTTGCGCAGAACCGGCTCTTTTATTTTTTATTCAATTGATCTAAACCAATTCCTTTTTCTTACGTGAAAGTTTTTCACGGGAATCAGTTAAGGCATCGAATTCTTCTTTTGATCCAACGATCAGGCTTTCGTATTGGCGCATTCCTGTTCCGGCTGGGATCAAGTGACCTACGATCACGTTTTCTTTCAAGCCTTTCAGTTCGTCGCGTTTTCCACGAACAGCTGCTTCGCTCAATACTTTGGTTGTTTCCTGGAACGAAGCCGCAGAAACGAAACTTTCAGTACCCAATGAAGCTTGTGTGATACCCATCAAAGTAGGTTTCGCAACAGCCGCCTGCGCATCACGCGCAGTAACCAGTTTCAAGTCACGACGTTTCAAGCTTGAATTTTCATCACGCAAACGACGCACTGAAATGATCATACCCGGTTTCAATGTTTCAGAGCTACCAGGCTCTTCAACTACCTTCATATCCAGGATCTTATCATTTTCTTCACGGAATACAACGCGGTCAACCGGTTGCATTTCAAGGAAGTTGGTATCACCTGCATCCAGGATCTCTACCTTCTGCATCATTTGGCGTACGATACATTCGATATGCTTATCGTTGATCTTCACACCTTGCAGACGGTATACTTCCTGAATTTCATTTACCAGATATTCCTGAACCGCTGTTGGTCCTTTGATTGAAAGAATATCAGCTGGCGTGATCGCGCCGTCAGACAATGGATCTCCCGCTCTTACGAAGTCACCATCCTGAACCAGAATGTGTTTCGAAAGGGCAACCATGTAACGACGTTGCGTTCCGTCCCTTGATTCGATGTGAATTTCACGGTTACCGCGTTTCACACCTCCATAAGCAACTACACCATCAATTTCAGAAACTGTTGCTGGGTTAGACGGGTTACGTGCTTCGAAAAGTTCAGTTACACGTGGCAAACCTCCCGTAATGTCGCGCGTTTTACCAACAACACGTGGGATTTTAGCCAATGGCTGACCTGCTTTGATAGCCGTTCCATTTTTCACCACCAAACGGGCTCCTACTGGTAAGTTATATCCTTTTTCAGTTTGATCTTTCAACAACGTGCTCTTACCTTTTACCACTAATGCAGGGTTTTTGGTCTTATCACGTGTTTCAATGATCACTGACTCCTGGAATCCAGTTTGCTCATCAAATTCTTCACGATATGTAATGCCTTCTTCAATTGCATCGAAAGAAACTGTTCCGGTGAATTCTGAAAGAATTACTGCGTGATATGGATCCCAAGTACAAAGTTCTTGTCCTTTCAGAACCTTCTCTCCATCTTTTACCAAAAGGTGTGCTCCATAAGGAACATTGTTCGAGATCAGCAACTGGCCTGTTTCAGGATTTGTAATTTTCACCTCTCCTGAACGACCCATTACTACGGTTACTTCATCGCCTTCTGAGTTAACAGACTGAACAAGACGAAGATCTTCAAAACCGATCACACCGTCGAATTTCGCCTTGATGTTTGCTTCAACAGAAATGTTGGAAGCTGTACCACCGACGTGGAATGTACGAAGTGTCAACTGCGTTCCTGGCTCACCGATTGACTGCGAGGCAATTACACCCACAGCTTCACCAATGTTAACCATATAAGCAGAAGCAAGTGAACGTCCGTAGCATTTCGCACAAACACCATTACGCGTTTCGCAAGTCAATACCGAACGAATTTCAACCGTTTCAATGCTCGTTTCGTCAATGTATGAAGCGATTTCTTCTGTAATTTCCTGACCAGAAGCCAAGATCATTTCATTAGAAAGCGGGTCAAATACATCGTGAACACTTACACGACCAAGAATACGCTCAGAAAGCGGCTCAACGATATCTTCATTGTCTTTCAAAGCAGAAATCGCAATTCCACGAAGTGATCCGCAATCTGTTTCAATAACAACCACATCCTGCGCAACATCATGCAAACGACGTGTCAGGTAACCCGCATCGGCCGTTTTCAAGGCTGTATCGGCAAGACCTTTACGTGCACCGTGTGTTGAGATAAAGTATTCAAGAACGTCCAAACCTTCTTTAAAGTTAGAAAGGATTGGGTTTTCGATAATTTCACCTGCACCACCCGCGATGTTTTTCTGAGGCTTGGCCATAAGTCCCCTCATTCCACCCAGCTGACGGATCTGCTCGCGCGAACCACGTGCACCTGAGTGCATCATCATATAAATTGAGTTAAATCCGCCTTGGTCTGTTTCCAGTTGCTTCATCAACGTCTCTGTAATGCGTGAGTTAACACGTGTCCAGATATCAATAACTTGGTTATAACGCTCGTTTTCAGTGATAAGACCCATCAAGTAGTTGCTCCAAACGTTTTCCACGTCCAGTTTCGCTTGCTCGATCAGTTTCACTTTTTCGTCTGGCACCATTACGTCGTTCAATCCCATTGACAAACCGCCCTTGAAGGCCATTTGGAAACCAAGTTCTTTGATTTCATCCAGGAACTGAGCTGTACGTGCAACACCAGCCAGTTTGAATACAAGACCAATGATCTGCTGCAATTTCTTCTTAGTCAGCAACTCATTAATGTAACCTACTTCCTCAGGAACAGCCTGATTGAAAAGGATACGTCCTGCAACAGTGTCAATCAATTTAGTTTCAAATGTTCCGTCGTCGTTACGAACACGCAGACGGCATTTGATATTGGCATGTTTTGAAACTTTGCCTTCGTTGATTGCAATGATCACTTCGTCCGGACCGTAGAAAATCATTCCTTCTCCAATAATCGGATAATGGTCTGTGCTCACGCGGCCTTTAGTAACATAATACAGACCCAAAACCATGTCTTGTGACGGAACCGTAATCGGTGCGCCATTCGCAGGGTTAAGAATGTTATGTGACGAAAGCATCAACATGGAAGCTTCCAAAACAGCTTCTTGACCCAATGGCACGTGAACGGCCATCTGGTCACCGTCAAAGTCAGCGTTGAATGCAGTACAAACCAATGGGTGCAACTGAATCGCTTTTCCTTCAATCAGCTTAGGCTGGAATGCTTGAATACCCAAACGGTGCAATGTTGGAGCACGGTTTAAGAGAACAGGGTGTCCTTTCAAAACGTTTTCCAAAATATCCCAGATCACAGGATCTTTACGATCTACGATTTTCTTAGCTGATTTTACAGTTTTAACAATTCCACGTTCGATCAGTTTGCGAATAATGAACGGCTTGAATAATTCTGCCGCCATATCTTTTGGCAAACCGCATTCGTGCAGTTTCAATTCAGGTCCAACGACGATTACAGAACGACCAGAATAATCGACACGCTTACCAAGCAAGTTTTGACGGAAACGCCCTTGCTTACCTTTCAGCATGTCAGAAAGTGATTTCAATGCACGGTTACCTTCTGAACGCACCGCGTTTACTTTACGGCTGTTATCGAAAAGCGAATCAACCGCTTCCTGCAACATCCTTTTTTCGTTACGCAAAATCACCTCAGGTGCTTTGATCTCGATCAGACGCTTCAAACGGTTGTTCCGAATGATCACACGACGATAAAGGTCATTCAAATCGGAAGTCGCAAAACGACCACCATCCAAAGGCACAAGCGGACGAAGTTCTGGTGGAATAACCGGAACCATCTTGATCACCATCCACTCAGGACGGTTTTCAATCCGTGTATTTGCATCACGGAATGCTTCAACAACTTTCAGACGCTTTAATGCTTCTGCTTTACGTTGCTGCGAAGTGTCCGTTGCTGCCTGGTGACGAAGTTCGTATGAAAGCTCATCCAGTTTGATCCGGTTCAAAAGCATTTCAAGCGCATCCGCACCCATTCTTGCGATAAACTTATTCGGATCCGCATCCGGAAGCATTTGGTTTTCGCGTGGCAACTTGTCGATGATATCCAGATATTCATCTTCGGTCAAGAAGTCAAGATAGCCAACGCCATCTTCTTCCTTGATACCAGCTTGAACAACTGCATATCGCTCATAATAAATAATTTGATCCAATTTCTTGGTCGATAATCCCAACAGGTAACCGATTTTGTTCGGCAAGCTGCGGAAATACCAGATATGTGCAACTGGAACAACCAGTTCAATGTGGCCCATACGCTCACGACGCACCTTTTTCTCGGTAACCTCTACACCGCAACGGTCGCAGATAATTCCTTTGTAACGGATACGTTTGTATTTCCCACAATGACATTCCCAGTCCTTCACAGGTCCGAAGATTCTTTCGCAGAATAATCCGCCCATCTCCGGCTTGTAAGTCCGGTAGTTGATGGTTTCAGGCTGGGTTACTTCACCGAATGAGCTCTCAAGGATAGACTCAGGTGAAGCCAGACTGATCGTCATTCTGGAAAAATCACTATTCAGTTTTTTGTTCTTTTTGAAAGACATAATTAAAAAGTCGTTTGTCTAAAAGTTGATTTCATTAATGGCGCGGCTTCCCGCGCCAACGACTAAATATTAGTCCAGCGTAATCTCCAATGCTAATCCACGAAGCTCGTGAACAAGTACGTTGAATGACTCCGGAATATTTGGTTTCGGAAGGTTTTCACCTTTCACGATTGCTTCGTATGCTTTGGCGCGGCCAACCACGTCATCGGATTTAACAGTAAGGATTTCCTGAAGAATGTGAGATGCTCCAAACGCTTCAAGCGCCCAAACTTCCATTTCTCCAAAACGCTGACCTCCGAATTGTGCTTTACCACCCAATGGTTGCTGTGTAATGAGCGAGTATGGCCCAATAGAACGCGCGTGCATTTTATCGTCAACCAAGTGACCCAGTTTCATCATGTACATCAAACCAACTGTAATCTGCTGATCAAAGCGCTCTCCGCTCAAACCATTATATAGGAATGTACGTCCCCAATCTGGCAATCCAGCTTCTTTCAACTCAGCCGCAACTTCTGCTTCCGTAGCTCCATCGAAGATCGGAGTAGCATAGCGACGACCTAGTTTCAAACCTGCCCAAGCAAGAATGGTTTCATATATCTGACCAATGTTCATACGTGAAGGCACCCCAAGTGGGTTCAACACGATATCCATTGGCGTTCCGTCTTCAAGGAATGGCATATCTTCATCACGAACAATACGGGCAACAACCCCTTTGTTACCGTGACGACCTGCCATTTTATCCCCAACTTTCAATTTACGTTTCTTAGCAATGTATACTTTTGCCAATTTTACGATTCCAGCTGGAAGCTCATCACCTACTTCAAGCGCAAAACGATCGCGTTTGAAACGGCCCATCAATTCACTGCGGGCGTTCAGGTAATTTTTCAAAACCAATGAAACTTGCAAGTTGGTTTCTGAATCCTCAGTCCAGGAATCTGTCAACACGTCACCGATCAAGTTAACTTCTTCGGCAACTGCATATTGAGATTCATCGCGGTAAGGGTTGTTTGCAGGGAAGAGGTTCTCAGAGATATTTCTCACATTGAACTTCATTCCTTTGCTTACCAATTCATCACCAAACTTGTGTTTAACACCCTGGCTCGTTTTACCGTCAACCAATGCAACCAGTTTCTCAATGATACGTCCACGAAGCGCAGTAAGCTCACGGCCGTATTTTTTCATTAATAGACGAAGTTCGTCTTTGTGTTTAGCACGCTCTTCTTTGGTTGGGCGAGAGAAAAGTTTAGTATCAATAACCACACCTTTCATCGATGGCGGCGCTTTTTTCGAAGCATCCTTCACATCACCGGCTTTATCACCAAAGATCGCACGAAGCAGTTTTTCTTCCGGAGTTGGATCTGATTCTCCTTTTGGAGTGATCTTCCCAATTAAAATATCTCCTTCTTTTACTTCCGTACCAACTTGAACGATTCCGTTTTCATCCAGATTCTTTACCGTTTCTTCACTTACGTTTGGAATTTCAGCAGTAAGTTCTTCTTCTCCACGTTTCGTATCACGCACTTCCAATTCAAATTCTTCAATGTGAATAGAAGTGAAGATATCCTCACGAACCACTTTCTCTGAGATTACAATCGCATCCTCAAAGTTGTATCCCTGCCAAGGCATGAATGCAACCAATAAGTTACGGCCCAAAGCAAGTTCACCACCTTCTGTTCCATATCCCTGGCACAATGCTTCACCTTTTTTCACCTTTTGGCCTTTAAGAACCATTGGTTGAAGGTTAAGGCAAGTGTCCTGGTTGGTACGACGGAATTTAACCAGATCGTAAGAAACGCTGTCTTCAATAAAGCTTACAAGGCGTTCGTCATCTGTTCTGTCGTATTTAACAACAATTTTCTTCGCATCAACAAACTCAATTACACCGTCGCCTTCTGCAACAACCAATGCTCTTGAATCCATTGCAACACGCTTTTCAAGGCCCGTTCCAACGATAGGCGCTTGTGGGCGCAACAAAGGAACACCTTGGCGCTGCATGTTCGATCCCATCAAAGCACGGTTGGCATCATCGTGTTCCAGGAATGGAATCAATGAAGCGGCAACGGAAACAATCTGGTTCGCAGCAACGTCCATAAACGACGCTTGTGAAGGATCTACCATCGGGAAATCACCTTCGAAACGCGTTTTAATTTTTTCTACCGTAAAGTTTCCTTCTTTATCCACCGAAGCATTAGCTTGGGCGATGTATTTGGAATCTTCTTCTTCGGCAGTCATATATATAAGCTCGTTCGTCAGCTTACCAGCGCCATCGATTACGCGATAAGGTGTTTCGATAAAGCCCATTCCATTTACTTTTGCAAAAACGCAAAGGGATGAAATCAAACCAATGTTCGGTCCTTCCGGAGTTTCAATCGTACAAAGACGACCGTAGTGCGTGTAGTGAACGTCACGAACCTCGAAACCAGCTCTTTCGCGAGAAAGACCACCCGGCCCAAGTGCAGACATTCTACGCTTGTGCGTAATCTCAGCCAATGGATTGGTTTGATCCATGAACTGCGACAATTGGTTAGTACCAAAGAATGAGTTGATCACAGAAGACAAAGTCCGCGCATTGATCAAATCAACAGGCTTAAAGTCTTCATTATCACGAACATTCATACGCTCTTTAATTGTACGCGCCATACGTGCAAGACCTACACCAAACTGAGCATAAAGCTGCTCGCCAACTGTACGCACACGACGGTTTGACAAGTGGTCAATATCATCGACAACGGCTTTTGCATTGATCAGACCGATCAGATACTTCACGATAGAAACGATATCACCGGTTGTCAGAACGCGAACGTCCAAACTTGTGTCAGAACCTAGTTTTTTGTTGATCCTGTAACGGCCAACATCACCAAGGTCGTAACGTTTGTCACTGAAGAACAAGCTCTGGATTACATCGCGAGCCGTTTGTTCGTCCGGTGCCTCAGCATTACGCAATTGGCGGTAAATTTGCTCAACTGCCTCTTTATCAGAGTTTGAGCTATCTTTTTGTAACGTGTTATAAATGATATTATAATCCGCAACATTCATATCCTCTTTGTGCAAAATCACAGACTTCTGTCCGGATTCTACAATCACTTCGATATCCTCTGGGGAAATGGTTGAGTCACGTTCCAGCAAAACTTCGTTACGCTGGATAGAAACAACCTCGCCCGTATCTTCATCCACGAAATCCTCAGTCCATGTACGAAGAACCCTTGCAGCCAAACGGCGGCCTACTGCTTTTTTCAAGTTTGCAGGCGTTGCACTGATTTCTTCTGACAGACCGAACAGGTCAAGAATATCTTTATCTGAACCAAAACCGATGGCTCTCAAAAGTGTTGTAACAGGGAATTTTTTCTTACGGTCGATGTACGCGTACATCACATTGTTAACATCCGTCGAGAATTCAATCCAAGAACCTTTGAAAGGAATAATACGCGCAGAGTACAATTTAGAACCGTTGGTGTGCTTGCTCATGGAGAAGAACACACCTGGTGAGCGGTGAAGTTGTGAAACGATAACGCGCTCTGCACCATTAATTACGAAAGAACCTCTTTCGGTCATGTAAGGAATGTTTCCTAAGAAAACTTCCTGCTCAATGGTTTCAAATTCTTCATGATCAGCATCATTACATATCAAACGTAATTTTGCTTTCAACGGCACTGCATAAGTCAGTCCGCGATCAATGGATTCATCGACAGAATATTTCGGTGGTTCAAGAAGATAATCGATGAACTCCAGCACGAAATTGTCGCGTGAATCGGCAATAGGAAAGTTTTCTGCGAAAACTTTGTACAATCCTTCTCCCGAACGATCTTCAACCGATGTATCAAGACTGAAGAAATCCCGGAATGATTGAACCTGGATTCCTAGCAAATCTGGATAATCGATAATCTGATTGATCCTGGAAAAATTCTTTCTAGGTGTTGCTTTAATTGTAGCCAAGGCTATGTCTGATTTTGGTTAGTAGAAAAACTAATGCGCCGAAGAAAACTTTACGCAACGCAATCGTAATAATTAGTTTTAAACCTAATCTTTTGCCTCGTAGAGATAAATAATTGCCCCTATTCTCCTTTCCTACGAGTAAAGAAGTGTTTCGCGCAAATTATTTGAAAAGAAGAATGATAGATCCGGATAAAAATTTGGGCTATCTAAATTCAAACGTAAAAAACTCGTTTTTCGTTTGGTGTATGCATAAATAGGAAAAAGACCTGACGTAAATCAGGCCTCATTCCTTCGAATTATAGGCTATTGGTATAAAGCAAATTACTTCACTTCAACTTCTGCACCAGCTTCTTCAAGTTGTTTTTTCAAAGCCTCAGCTTCGTCTTTTGCAACTCCTTCTTTAACAGGTTTTGGAGCACCGTCAACAAGTTCTTTTGCTTCTTTCAAGCCAAGACCTGTAAGGTCTTTAACCAATTTCACAACAGCAAGTTTGCTTTGACCGGCTGCTTTCAAGATTACATCAAAAGATGTTTTCTCCTCAGCTGCAGGAGCATCTGAACCACCGCCAGCAGCAGGACCTGCTACCATAACTGCACCAGCAGCTGCAGGCTCAATGCCGTATTCGTCCTTAAGAATTGTAGCCAATTCGTTCACTTCTTTAACCGTAAGGTTAACAAGCTGTTCTGCGAAAGCTTTCAAATCTGCCATTTTTATTTAGATTTTTTGATTATACAATAAGATGATTTTAAAAGCTCCATTTTTTTTCCCGGAGAGCTCAGCCTGGCTATTAATATTTAGTCTTCTTTCTCAGACAAGGTTTTCAAAATACCAGCCAATTTGTTTCCACCGCTTTGAAGAGCGCCGATAACATTTTTAGCAGGTGATTGCAACAATCCGATAATCTCTCCAATCATTTCTTGTTTTGATTTCAGAGCGATCAGAACGTCAAGCTGGCTTTCACCAACGAAAACAGATGAATCAACAGAAGCTCCTTTAAATTTAAGCTTGTCGGTACCTGATTTCTTCTTGAATTCTTTAATCAATTGTGCAGGAACCTTACCTGACTCCGGGTGAAACATAACTCCGGACATTCCTTTTAAAACTTCGTCAAAAGAAGAATAATCCGTATCTAATGTTTCTAGTGCTTTTCTTATCAATGTATTCTTAACAACACGATACTCCACGCCACGTTCGAAGCAAAGGCCTCTTAGTGT
The DNA here is from genome assembly GCF_023822005.2 of Dyadobacter fanqingshengii. Taxonomy (GTDB): domain Bacteria; phylum Bacteroidota; class Bacteroidia; order Cytophagales; family Spirosomataceae; genus Dyadobacter; species Dyadobacter fanqingshengii. The sequence goes on along the minus strand of NZ_CP098806.1, from coordinate 5,062,880 downwards.
ATTAACTTCGCCTACGGACATGCCGCTTGCATTTGTTATATAGAAGTATGGGGTGCTAGCGAATTTTTGACTCAATTCGTCTATAATTACTGCTTTCTCTTCCCGTGTCATATTATAATCCTGGAATCGTGTTTTTATCAATAGTAACACCCGGGCTCATCGTACTTGACAAGTGAATGCTTTTTACGTAAGTTCCTTTTGCCGATGATGGTTTAAGGCGAACCAGAGTATTGATAACTTCCGTAGCATTTTGTACAAGCTGTTCGTTTCCAAAAGAAACTTTACCAACACTTGCGTGAATGATTCCTGTTTTGTCAACTTTGAAATCAATCTTACCTGCTTTTACTTCCTTCACAGCTTTCGCTACGTCCGGAGTTACCGTTCCTGATTTAGGGTTTGGCATCAATCCGCGAGGACCTAAAACCTTACCTAACCGTCCCACTTTTGCCATCACACTCGGCATTGTGATAATTACGTCGATGTCTGTCCAACCTTGTTCAATCTTTTGGATATACTCATCAAGGCCAACATAATCCGCTCCTGCTTCTTTCGCTTCTGCCTCCTTATCGGGAGTACACAAAACCAATACACGAACTTCTTTTCCGGTTCCGTGTGGCAATGTTACCACGCCACGTACCATTTGATCAGCTTTACGTGGATCCACGCCCAGACGGACATCGATATCCACGGAAGAATCAAATTTGGTATAAGAAATCGTCTTAAGTACGTCCGCTGCTTGCTCAAGAGAGTAAACTTGATTTGCGTCGAATTTCGAAAGAGCTTCTTTTTGCTTTTTGGTTAATTTTCCCATGTTCTTTGTTTCTTTCAGCGTATAAATATTTTTACGCTCAGTTGTTTTCTTCCCACGGGGCCTTGCCTGCAACAGTAATACCCATACTACGAGCCGTTCCCGCTATCATCTTCATAGCAGAATCAATTGTAAAGCAGTTTAAGTCAGGCATCTTAGTTTCAGCGATCGTACGAACCTGATCCCATGATACCGAACCTACTTTCAAACGGTTTGGCTGAGCCGAACCTGTCTTTACTTTTGATGCTTCCAGAAGCAGAATCGCGGCCGGGGGGGTCTTAATGACGAAGTCAAAAGACTTATCCTTATAGTAAGTAATAACTACCGGCAATACCACACCCATTTTATCCTGGGTACGGCCATTGAATTGCTTGCAAAACTCCATGATATTCAAACCCTTCGAACCCAATGCAGGACCGATAGGAGGTGAAGGATTGGCTTGGCCACCTTTTACCTGTAGTTTGACGTATCCACCTATTTCTTTTGCCATTGTTTTTGTAATTTTCGGTTCATTGATCGCTTAACGGCTTATATGCAAGTGGAAGCTTACCCTGCCCATTATGCTTTCAACTATCCTTTTCGACTTGTGCGTAACTGAGTTCCACGGGTGTATTACGCCCGAATATTTTTACAACTACATTGAGTTTTTTCTTCTCATCAAATACTTCTTCAACCACTCCGATAAAGCCGCTGAAAGGACCGTCAACGACTTTGACCGTTTCCCCTCTGATAAACGACATGCTTGGTGCTTCTTCGTGCTGCTCAGCCTCGTCTACCTTACCTAAGATCCTGTTGATCTCAGATTGACGAAGTGGCACAGGAACTTTTGAATTACCTTCTGCATTTCCGAGGAAGCCTATAACACCAGGAATACTGGTAATTATGTGAAGAACTTCTCCTTTAGATAAATCAGCCGAAATGATTATGTATCCAGGAAAAAAGTTTTTTTCCCTAACACGTTTCTTTCCGTTACGCATTTCATATATCTTCTCAGAAGGTATCAGAATCTGCGGAACGAATTCATTAAGTTTCTGCCGTGTTATTTCATTTTCAATGTAGGACTTGATTTTTTTCTCTTGTCCAGACACTGCTCTCAATACAAACCAATTTAGACTACTCATACCATTCCGGGGGTTGCCACTATAATAAAAATAGCCTTAAAAAGACTGATAAAACAGATTCAGTGCATTTTCAAAGACAAAATCCATTACGCCTACTACAAAGGCGAAAATAAGGGAACCAACAAGTACCAATGTTGTATTGGCCTGAAGCTCGTTAAAAGGAGGCCATGTCACATGTTCTGTGATTTCTTCCCAGGAAGCTTTCAAAAAAGAAGTAAATTTTTCCATTTGTCCTTTTATTATGCACGGGTGGAGAGATTCGAACTCCCATCAACGGTTTTGGAGACCGCTATTCTACCCTTGAACTACACCCGTTTATCTAACGACCCGTACTTTCGGGCTGCAAAGATACGATTTAATTATAAAAAACAAGTGCATCTCATAGGAAATGCACTTGTTTTAGTATTACAATCTTGATTAGTCAAGAATTTCAGTTACCTGACCAGCACCTACGGTACGTCCACCTTCACGAATCGCGAAACGAAGACCTTTTTCCATAGCAATCTTGTTGATCAATTTCACATCAATTGTGATGTTATCACCAGGCATAACCATTTCTACACCAGCTGGAAGAGAAATTTCACCTGTTACGTCCGTGGTACGGAAGTAAAACTGAGGACGGTATTTGTTAAAGAATGGAGTGTGACGTCCACCTTCTTCTTTCGAAAGTACATAAACCTCGCCTTTGAAAGCAGCATGAGGCTTAACTGAACCTGGCTTGCAGATTACCATTCCACGACGGATATCTTCTTTGTTGATACCACGAAGCAAAAGTCCTACGTTGTCACCAGCTTCTCCACGGTCAAGGATCTTACGGAACATCTCAACACCAGTTACTACTGATTTAAGACCTTCTGCACCCATTCCAAGGATATCAACTGCTTCACCTGAGTTGATTACACCTCTTTCAATACGACCAGTTGCAACAGTACCACGACCAGTGATCGAGAATACGTCTTCAACAGGCATAAGGAAAGGAAGGTCAGTCATACGTGGAGGAATTGGAATGTAGCTGTCAACAGCGTCCATCAATTCTTCGATCGTTTTAACCCATTTTTCTTCTCCATTCAAACCACCCAAAGCAGAACCTTGGATAACTGGGATGTTGTCTCCATCGTAATCGTAGAAGCTCAAAAGCTCACGGATTTCCATTTCAACAAGTTCAAGAAGTTCTGGATCATCAACCATATCCACTTTATTCATGAACACAACAAGCTGAGGAACACCAACCTGGCGAGCCAAAAGAATGTGCTCACGTGTTTGTGGCATTGGTCCATCAGTAGCAGCAACTACGATGATAGCGCCGTCCATCTGGGCAGCACCAGTTACCATGTTCTTTACATAATCCGCGTGACCTGGACAGTCAACGTGAGCATAGTGACGGTTTGCTGTCGAATACTCAACGTGGGATGTGTTAATCGTGATACCACGCTCTTTCTCTTCAGGAGCATTATCAATTGATGAGAAATCGCGAAGTACTGCTAAACCCTTCTTTGCCAACACAGTTGTGATAGCAGCGGTAAGGGTAGTTTTACCGTGGTCAACGTGCCCGATAGTACCAATATTTACGTGGGGTTTCGAGCGGTCAAACGTCTCTTTTGCCATGACTTAAGTACGCTTAAAATTAAAAGTTACAATTTATTAAACACTAATGATTGATCCTGTTTAGCTTACACTAGCCAAGCACTCCAAAATCAATTTAACTAAATACAAGGATCAAAATCTTTTCCGAGCTTTTGAGGGGATTTGAACCGCGCGGCGGCCGCCCCTGGCCTCTTTCTTACCAAGAAAGTGCTTTACTCAAAGTCTCATCTTCCGAGCTTTTGAGGGGATTTGAACCCCTGACCTCTTCCTTACCAAGGAAGTGCTCTACCCCTGAGCTACAAAAGCAAAATTCCAATACATTTAAAATGTTACGTTTAACATTTCTATCAGTTAACACCAAAAAGCGATTAGCGAAAAAGTTTCAATTGAATGTTTTCGCTAATCGCTTCGATGGTGTTTTAAATGAGCGGAAGACGAGGTTCGAACTCGCGACCTATAGCTTGGAAGGCTATCGCTCTACCAGCTGAGCTACTTCCGCATTTGTTTTTGCCTCTCCTGAAACTGGTAATTTCAGAAGCTCATTATGGCACAAACTGTGGGGGCGGATGGATTCGAACCACCGTAGGCATACACCAGCAGATTTACAGTCTGCCCCATTTGGCCGCTCTGGTACACCCCCAATCAACATTTCAACACAACCGTGAAAACCGCTTGTCTCACTTTTTGGAGTCGCAAAATTAAGCTCTTTTATTAAATTCTCAAATTGTTTTCAAAAAAAAATAAATAAAAATAGCGGCCCAAACAAAATACATTGTTTCAGGCCGCTATCGCACACTTTTTAGCATTTTCAAAATAATCGCACCCCGAAGCTGAGCATCCTCACCGATGGCCCTTTGCCTGCTTCATATAGATTATTGAAATCGTAGCTGACGAAAAAATCAGGAAAATTTCGGATGCCTAGCTCTGCTGCAAAACCATAGCGCAAATCCTCTATGTAGAAATTTTGACGAACGTGGTCTACATCCTTACTTCCCTCGCGCCTTAGTTTGGTATAGCTGCCCAAACGATAACCTCCGTAGACTCCGGCACTAATGTATGATATAAATGACCGTGAGAAACTAAGCGTAGGCATTAGGGAAAGATTCACATAAGGGACAACCAGCTTGGTCTTTTTCATGTTGACTACATTCCCGTCCTCATCCGTGACCGGTGTAAAATCAACTTTGAGAGAATCTTTTTCAATCGTATTATTTCCGTCGAACATTAGATTGTACCAGGAGAAATCAACCCCGAAATCAAGATGCAACCTGGCATTTTTACCTTTGACAATGGTTGTACTGGCAATGTAGCCGAGGCTTAAATACCGTGAACCGAACGGTTTCAGGTCGTAATCTTCTTTATTATAGCCTTGTGTGGCTTCGTTTGTTCCATAGGTATTCAAGCCTAATGCAATGTTGAAACCTTTCCGCGGGCTAGATCCGCCGCCTGATCTGTAAAAACGCTTCCCGGTGCGCCGGTAATTTGAGTCTGTGGTAACAGTGTCTCCGTCATCATTAACCTCGACGCCTTTCGCATTGATGGTCACCTCCGTGTCTCCGTCCTTTATGTGGATGCCGCGAAGTCCGATCCGTACGTAATCTTCATCATTTGATTTGTCCTTCAAATATTTTGTCCCATTAATTTCCTCCCTAAGATATGTGGTGTCCGAACTGGAACTGTCCAGCTTGATTTTCAGGTCTTTCAACAATGTGTTCAGATCATACTGCATAATCTTATCCAGTTCCTTCCGATTTTCGCCGTAGATAATCAGCCGGGTCCTATTTCCAAATGTCACAATGATTGAATCTTTTTCAGACGCGTATCCCGAATGAACGTTGCGCAAATCTCCGGCATTAATTTTCATTGCAAAAAAGAGGAAAATGCCGGCTATATATAATTTCAGTTTCATGGCTGTGGTTTTAAAGTTTTGTCTTCTCTTTGAGGTTATGATATTTTTCCGACACCTTTTCTTCTCCGTTGCGCAAGCGGTCGTCTACTTTCGCAACCAGGCTTTTTGGATTAAAACCCACTTCTTCCCAATCCACGCGCTCACCCGCTCTCGCATTTTTCAGCTGACGAAACACTTTTGAAAATTTGGAAGATTTAGGCTGATCCTGATCATTTGTTTCCACTGCCACTACAACAACCCTGATCGGTTCAACCGGCGTTGGCGTAATTTTCGCCGAAGGAACTTCTTCTGATTTTGGCATTATTTTCTCAACAGTTGGCAACTCGGCCATAGGCTCCTCATTTACCCCGACATTAGTTGTCGCCAGGTTTTGAGGTTCAATGTTTTGAACGTGCCCCTCAACGTTGATCTGCGCCCTGGCTTTCGACTTAGCACTATTTGAATTGTTTAATTGCTTCTTATTCTCATTAGCCGCAAGCTCAGCGGAACGAACCGGAACCTCGTTAACCTCAACCGGCACATCCTGAGCAGTTTTTGATTTTTGATCCGTTGTAGCTTTTGTCGGCTTAGAAACAACTGCAAGTTTCTTTTCCTTACCAATTGTTTCAATATGGGAGCGCTCGCTATTCCAGACTATATAGCCGGCAACCAGCGTGATAACAACACTCGCTGCGGCATACCAAACCCAACCCGCCAGCCGGCGCTCTTTTTTAGTTCTTGTCTGAATTTTCTCCCAGGCAGCGGCAGAAGGCTTTTTTTCCAGCTCCGACAGCCTGCGTTTGAAAAGATCATCAACTGGATGCTTTTTCATATTCCACTTTTTTTTTAAAATCATTTTCCCAATCAGCCACCATTTTTTGCAGCATGGCGCGCGCTCTGTGCAATTGTGATTTCGATGTACTTTCCGCTATGCCAAGCATTTGCGCAATTTCAATATGCGGATAACCCTCAATGGCATACAAATTAAAAACCGTTCGATATCCGGTTGGCAGTGTCTCAATCAGATCCAGCAGTTCCTGCGTTTCCAGGTTTTGATCAGCATGCGCGTAATCCGGAATGTTGTTTGCTTCGTCGGATAATGTGTCTTCCAGGATTCGTTTTTGTTTTCTCAAATATCCCAGCGCCTCATTCACCATAATCCTGCGAATCCATCCTTCAAAACTGCCTTCCTCGTTAAACTGCTCAATTTTGGAAAACACTCTGATAAATCCTTCAACCATTACATCCTCCGCGGCCATATCATCACAGATATAACGAAAGCATAAAGCCAGCATGCGAGCGCTGTATTTATCGTACAACTGTCGCTGAGCCTTCGGATCTTCTTTCCTGAGCGCTTTGATGAGCTGTGCCTCGTTACTAAAAAGTGATAAAAGTCGACCCATTCATTTGGTGGTTTCAGTAGCAAGATGCTCATTCCTGATCGTGAGGTTGCATCAGTTCTCAAAAAAATTTACGAATTGATTTAATTTTTAAAAAGTTATTCCGGCCGTTCATTTAGTTTTGGATCAAATATCTCTTAACCAAAAAGATTTACTCCATCCATTATGTTCGATTCTTCTGCGCCGATTGGGATTTTTGATAGTGGCATTGGCGGAATGACCGTTGCCAGTGCAGTGACCAGGCTTCTGCCTCAGGAGAATACAATCTATTTCGGTGACACGGCGCATCTTCCTTATGGCGATAAATCCACGGCTGCGATTCAGGCATATTCTATTAAAATCTGCAATATGCTTTTGCAGCAAAATTGCAAGCTGATCCTCATTGCCTGTAATTCAGCTTCTGCGGCTGCTTATGAGCTTGTTAGGGAATATGTGGGAAGTAAGGCAAAGGTTTTAAATGTGATTGATCCCGTGGTTGACTACATTAAGGAGCATTACGACGGCAAGACAATTGGGCTTATTGGAACCAAACAAACGGTTCTTTCCAATGTTTATAAAAAGAAGGTGGATGCTTTGGGAAAGAATATCCAGTTAAAATCGCTGGCAACGCCATTGCTTGCGCCCATGATTGAGGAAGGCTTTTTTGATAATAACATTAGTGAGAGCATCATTACAAGCTATCTTTCGGACACTTCGCTTTCTGACATTCAAGCATTGATCCTGGGGTGTACGCATTATCCGCTTATCAAAAATCAGATCGGGGAGTTTTACAATGGGAATGTCGAAATTCTGGACACTTCTGAAATCGTAGCTTTCTCATTGAAATCCTGGCTGGAACAGCATTATCTGGTGAACGAAAAAGGAGCAGGCAAACGAGCGTTTTATGTATCCGATTACACGCTTTCCTTCGAACAATCCACCAACATTTTCTTTGGCAGTCAGATCCAGCTGGAACATTATCCGCTTTGGGAGTAACATTTAACGAAAAAGGATCTTCACCGGCCCCAACAAACCCGATGGCATAGGTTCCCATTTTGTCGCGTCAAACTTTTTGTAAGTGATATCGACAATGTTAATGTCATGAAATTTTTTCCAATCGGGTTTCTGTGTGTCCCTGAGGCGCATGTAGTTGGCGGAAAGATTGGTCACTTCAATTTCGAGCACATTATCCTTCGCTTTGAGTTTGTCAGAAATACTTAATTGAAATGGAATGCTCCATGCTGTTCCTATGGGCTTGCCATTCAGCTTAACTGCCGCCACTTCTCTTACATCGCCAAGATCCAGGATTTTCAGCCCGCTTTTCAACACGTTATCCGGACAATCGAAGTGAATTTCATATCTGGCGGTTCCTGAAAAATAAACGGCTGAGTCCGACAAGCTCGTCCAGGTTTTAAGCTCATTGAGGTTTGCGGTTGCTGGAATCGAAGGCCTGCCTTTTAAAAATTGAAGATTCCAATTGCCTTTAATTTCAAGTTCCTTGTTTGCAATGCTGTGCTGCTCAGGTCCAGCATCCTTGACCGATTCTCTTAAAAAGCATGACTGCCCAGGCAAAAGTTTTAAGTAAATCGACGATCCATTTCGTGAAAGTGGTTCCCAGGAAGCCTCTTCATCCAATGCATCAAGTTTTTCAAATGCCCCAGTAATGTTAACCTTAACCCAACCTTCCTTAAAATGATCACCTAAATTCGCGACAAAATAAAGCCGTTTATTATCCTGTGTTTTTTTACGAATAAATGTCAAGCCCTCTTCGGCAAACGATTCCCGTAGTGCCCCGCTGGCAATCAGTTCTTTCTCAAAATCATCGGAAACACGGACATTCTTCTCTTTTTTTAGCTTTGTTAATTCATCCAGGAAGCTGCTTTGCTTTTCGGGACCAGTGGAATAACCCGTTGCTTTTTCGGGGAAATGATTTTGGAAAATGATTTTCGCTCCTTTTGCTGCCAATCGTTGCAATTCATTTAATGTTTCTTCGGGCATGTAAGTGCTTACGGGAATGATGAGGGATTTGTAAACCGCATTTCCGCTTGTGAGATTACCATTGCCATCCAATTTTAAGCGGCTAAGCTGCAAATCCGAAACATAATCAAAACCAAAACCCTTTTTCCAAAGCTGTTGGGTGAGCTTACCAAAAGGAAGATCCAACAACCAGCGATCGACATGATGCACTTCCAATAAATGCACATTGCCGGAAGACTTGGCCTTCGTCGCCCAAAGATCATGAATAGGGAAATAGACCAGCACATCATTATCCGACTTGCTATTTTGAAGCAGTTCCTGACAGCGCTGTACGTATTTATTCAGCAACGAAAAGTGCTCAGCAAAATGTGAGGTCGATCCAAAGTTGGTTGAAGCATAAAATAGCCATCCCGGATATGGCTCTTGCACAGGCGAGTAAGTGCTCCCATGGTAGAAAATATGATTAATACCCGCAGTGAAAAGCTCGTCGATCTGCGGCTTGACCTGCGATAGCGAGACTTTGAAATGATTAGCAAGCCACGTTCCGGTTTCTGAACTCACCAGTTTCTTACCAGAAAAATGCGCGGCGGATGATGCAAACTTCATCGCCAAAGGATCAGGCGTCCCAAACTGGTCGATGGAATAATCCGGATCAATGCGAAGTCCGGGGATGGAAAAGCGGCTGGTTCCGAAAGACTCGGTTTCCGGAATGTCCGCAGCGTCGTACAGATCCAACAGATTCCCCGGGGAACCGTGCGCTTGATATCGCGTTAGAAAACCGTGTTTGGTGTTCCAATCTGTCCAGGGCTTTGCGTACCGCTCTCTAAGTAACTCGGATAATGTTTGATGGTAATCGATCCGAACCAGTTCAGAGCCTGCTTTTCCAGTTGAATCCGTCAGTAATGCTAGATTTTCACCCAGTTCGTAACCGCGTCTTTTTTTAAATTCCTCTAAAAAATCATCCGTCCAGTTAGCGCCATATGCTTCGTAGGAATCATTGTACATAGAGCGAGGCAAGTCTTTCTTGCGAGCAAAAGCGGAATCAAATCTTGTGAGATAACGTGACATGGCGGTTGCATGAAACGGATCAAGGACTAAGCCCTCTCCGCCCGGCGCAGCCCGTTTCACTTTTTGCTTGGTCGGCTGAATTGACAATTCGTTGTTTTTGACTGTCATATTCTTGGCCCCCAACTCCGGTGTAACATTTGGACCGCCAAACGGCCAACCCGTTCCTGTGGTCAAATCCACGCCGAGGTCCAATCGCTTGCCTTCGCGAACTGTATGCTGCACCAAATCCAGCCACTGCGGAGTCAGGAAAGGGACGGATTGCGATTCATAACCTTTCACTTCATAGATTGGGATAATGTGGACACCGCCTACTCCCGATTTTTGAAAGTATTCCAATTGCACCGTAATATCCTTTTTATTCACCGCGCTGCCCATCCACCACCAGAAAGTCCACGGTTTGGAGGTAGAAATTGCCTGTGCATTTGCTAATGCGCCATTCAGGAACAGTAGAAGAAAAAGTATCAGTCGCATAGATCCGGGTTTCTCATTAAAGGCTTCAAATTACAGATCTACGCCTCAAAATGACATTATTAACGTTGCAATCAAGTCACAAAAAAAGCGAAACAGATCGCTGCTTCGCTTTATATAAAATTATTTTGATTCTCAGCCTTGATAAGCTTGCTTCACACGGGAGGCAATAAATTGTCGCTCTTGCAGATTCTTCTTGCTGTTTCGATACCACAGATAACCAATCACGGCTACCAGCAAGTACGGCATTACAAAAAGAAACATGATCCCGGTGTTAAGCCCGACTCCAACATTGTTCCTGCCATTTCCCATAGAACTCTCTACTGATCCGCGGCACATGGCACACTGGGCCCAAACATCTACGCCCGAAAGCACAAACAGCATTATGAAACCGAATATTATCTTAAAATTTTTCATACGTAATAGGGACTAATCATCAGGTAAACCACAACGCCACTGATACTCACGTAAAGCCAGATCGGCAAAGCCCATTTTACTGCTTTCCTATGTTCGATAATCTGATTGGTATAACCAAAATACACGGCACGCAATACAAACCAAACGACCACGATCGACAATGTAATGTGCGAAATCAGTAAAAAGTAATAGATCGGCCTTACAAACCCTTCACCACCGAAAGGCGTTGATTTATTTGAAATGTGGTACAAAATGTAACAAACCAAAAACACAGCGCCCAACAGGAATGCACCTGTCATAGCTTTCCGGTGCGCACTAATGTTATTGTTTTTGACAAAATAAAATCCCGCAATCAAAAAGATTGCTGTCAGCGTATTGATAACACCGATAACGTGAGGAAGCACTTTTGTCCATGCACCTAATTCAACTTTCTGCCGAATTCCCAAAAGAGCGGCAACTGCAATTGGAATTACAATCGCCAGAATGTTGATAATGCGTTCGTATTTCGGTTTTTTTTCTAAGACTACTGTTGCCATAATTATGGATTCGCACTCGCTTTATTCTCGTAATTCAAAATCTTCACTTCCGCCATCAGGCGATCAATTTCTTCAGGGTCGGCACCGTCATAAAAACCTCTTGTGTAACCATTGCCGTCTATCAACACTAACCTGCTTTCAATAGGATAAAGTTCAGCTTTCCCTTTCCAAGAAGCAGATTCGACATTCAGGATGTTGCCCGCTTCTGTATTAGTAACTCGTAATGTTCCCCAACCTTCCTTTCCCAATTCGTCAGGATATGCTGACGACGTCAGAACACTGTCTTCCGAGAGTGTCTTAATGATTAAGCTATTCGCTTCGCTGCGCATGTCATAAATCCTTTTCAGGTTGGACAATACAAGTTTGCACGTATCTGAGCAATCCTTTGGCAAAAAACTGATTACCGAGATCTCATTTCCAAGCTTATAATCTCCCGAGGCCAGTTGCAATGTTTCTCGTTTTTGAAAAACAGTATCCCCATTAACAATGACCACTTTTCCATCACCACCCACCTGCGGATTAAAATAAGGAAGATCATAATGGTTGGTTGCGAAAAGCCTGAGCATTACAAAAATCAAAGCCGGTATTACTAATGTTACGATCAGTAATCCGGCCTTGGGAAAATTCTTCATGCGAACTACTTAATCAAAAATGGCCTCAAAAATTGCGTTTCCTTCAAGCATAAGCGCCAATATCAACCAGGCAACAAATATGATGGGAACCATAATAGACCAGATCAGTGACTTGGTTTCATGCTTTAAGTGCATGAATTCTCCAACAATATAAAACGCCTTAACTATTGTCATCACGATGAAAATGGTGATTTTCAAAATTCCGTGAGGAACTGTAAAAGCAATAAGGAATTCGACTGCTGTTAATACAAGGAGAATCCAAAAAGTTTTCCAGATTGCTTTGCGTTGCTCAGCGCCTGCATTTGGATCCTGGTTATGAATATGGTGTACTTCCGACATTTGATTAGGAATTAATATTATTGGATGATTTAAACCAGATAAAAGAATGTAAATACGAATACCCACACCAAATCTACAAAGTGCCAGTAAAGTCCTACTTTCTCAACCATTTCATAGCTTCCTCTCTTATCGTAAAAACCGGTTGCTGTACGGAAGAAAATCAGAATATTCAGAATAACACCGCTAAAAACGTGCGTTCCGTGGAAACCAGTAATAAAGAAAAAGAAGTCAGCAAATGCGGGAGGGCCGTATTGATTTTCCGTCAAGTTTGCACCGAATATTGTTTTATCAACCCAAGTGCCGTTTTCAATAACTTTCATTACACTTCCAGTGTCCGTACCATGGATAAAGTGAGCCCACTCCCAAGCCTGGCAGCCTAAGAATGTAAATCCTCCCAGGATTGTCCAGAGCATATATTTTTCAACATTCGCACGATCCATACGGTGTCCTGCTTCTACGGCAAGCACCATTGTCACGCTGCTCGCGATCAAAATAAAGGTCATAATTCCAACAAAAACGAGGGGAAGGGAAATTCCGTGAAGGAAAGGCACTGCCTCATAAACCTTCTCAGGAATAGGCCAATACATGTTTGAAAATGTAAAATCAGCTACATCTCCCGAAAAAGCCGGAAAGCTGAACCGCGCTGTACCGTACGCAACGAGTAGGGCTGAGAAAGTGAAGGTATCTGAGATAAGGAAAAACCACATCATCAGTTTACCATAACTTGCTTTCATAGGCTCAATTCCCCCCATCCACATTTTGGGTTCTACCGCGCCAGGTGTTGTTACATTTGCAGCCATTGAAAAAAGTATTAATTAAAAGTCAATAAAAAAACAAAAAGATATAACCAAAGTAAATCTAGAAAATGCCAATATGTGGCACAGATCTGAATACGTCTTAGATTCTTTGCATGCACTTTCAACTTAAATGCAGCTGTCAGCGAATAAAGCAAAACAATCAACCCGCTGATAATATGGAAACCGTGCAATCCGGTAAACACGTAAAAAAACGAACCAGAAGGGTTTCCAACGAAATAAACATTCATCGCAACCAGCTCTTTCCATCCCTCAAACTGCATCCAAAGGAACGCCAGACCAAGTACAAAAGTAATAGAAATTGCTATTTTCAATTGTTTGAACTGATCTTTTTTTGCCGAAAAGAAAGCCCATTGCATTGCGGCACTGCTCATCAGGAGAACGCCGGTGCTATACCAGAAAATCTTAGGCATTGCAAACTCAAGCCAGTTCCCTTCGGCTCTTCTCACCAGATATGCGCTGCACTGAGAAGCAAATAACATGATAATGCTAACCAAAAATAACCACAGGATAAACTTCATTGGGTCCATAGCCAATGTTGCCTGAGGTTCTTTATCTACTTTATACTGCTGAACACTTTCCATTTTCACTAATTTTTCATTTTCACAATTTATCCAACAAAAAGGCGATCTGCACAATTGGCAAATATATGAACGATCCGAACATCAATTGCTTTGCCGTTTTATCCGTGCAAGTGCGCATTAAGTGGAAAGTCTGAGCCAAAAACAGAACGCCAAATACCGTAGCGACAAAAGCCGAATTGATTCCCGTCATACCCAATTCGTATGGCAACCAGCCAATGGGCAGCAGGAATACGGTATAAATCATTATTTGCAAAGTCGTATTAACGTCTTTCAAGCCATTGGCAGGAAGCAATTTGAACCCTGCTCTCTTATAATCTTCGTCAAGCACCCAAGCAATAGCCCAGAAATGTGGGAATTGCCAAAAAAATTGAATAGCAAACAAAATGCCCGGCTCCAATCCAAAGTGATTTGTAGCTGCAACCCAGCCAATCATTGGAGGAAATGCGCCTGGAAAAGCGCCTACAAAAACGGCTATCGGACCAACTCTTTTTAAAGGTGTGTAAACGAAACCGTAAAGAACCAACGATAACAGCGAAATCAATCCTGTGCTAAGGTTGAATATCAACACAAATATCGCCAGTGACGTTATGCCTAAAAACACAGCCCAGATAATTGCCTGATCCACTGTAATCCTTCCGCTCGGTAATGGTCGGTTAGTGGTCCTTTTCATCAATTTATCAAAATCCTTTTCCAGAATTTGGTTGATAATGTTGGCTGCCCCTGTAATGCCTATGGATGCAATGATAAAAAGTACCAGTTTTCCTGTTTCAACTTCCTTCGCACCCAGGCAGTAACCCATCGCACCCGAAAATGCAATCAGCGATGCCAGCCTGAATTTTAGCAACTCAAATAAAACGCCTATTCTCTCTCTAATCTTCCCAACGCCTCCTAAGCTTCCCTCAGCTGATATCATTACTACAATTATTTATTTCTAAATCGTACTTTTCGCTAACCGAATATCTGACGAATACTTCAAATACTTTTTCCCATTTACTACTAACCAAATCACAAATTGCAGCCCGATCAATAGGATCGCAAATGTTAAATGCAATGGCTGTGCAAAAGGCGGAACGCCAAAATAGGCCATTAATATGCCCGTTCCAATTTCAAGGATCAATATCCAAAAACATGCAATGGCTATCTTCCCAGCTATCGATCCCTTGCCCTCTGCTTTAAAAATCTTGTTAATCCAATAAAGATTTACAACAAACACAAGAATTGAAAACGACCGATGTATGTAGAAATTCAAGCCCAATTCATCGATCCATTCACTCCTTGCCTGATAACCCAATTTCTGAATCACTTCATCCATTGCTTCCCTAACCTGTGTTCCAAGTAAGATCTGTATCAGCGACAATGTAATAACTACAACTCCAATCCCTCCAATTGCCTTCTTACTCGACTCTTTCAACTGCAAAATATTGCCAGCGTAAGCCGACCACGTGAAAAGATACAAGAGCAGAAATACGATCACAATAGCCAACAGCATATGGAGCGTAACAACAATTGGCAGCAATTCAAAGGACACAACCTTGGCTCCCAGCCACCCCTGAAATCCCACCAAAATGAACGCTGACAAACTGTAATAAAAAATACGCTTGTTGCCGGATCTGAGAAAAGGAATAGAGGCTAGCAGGGTCAGAAAGATCATTACTCCTGTAAAAGCGCCCAGAAGTCTGTTCACATATTCAATCCAGGTCTTAACAGGATTAAATTCAATCTCACCTTTAAGCTTTGCGCCGTAAAGCTCCTTATAATTGGCTGGTAACTGCGAAACTTCAGTTGGCGGAACCCATCTTCCAAAGCATCTGGGCCAGTCCGGGCAACCCATCCCAGCACCCGTGCTCCTCACTACCCCACCCGCTATAATAAGAAAATAGAGTACAATGACAGTATTCAAGGCCAACCGACGAAAACGCCGGTTGGCCTTGATATCAATGTGCGTTGAACTGGTCATTATAATTTTGTGACTCAATCGCCTTTTCTGTGGCTATCAGTTCATTCTCATGCGGGAAGTTTGATTCCAGTGTTTGAGAATATGGTATGTTTTGTGGGATGAAATCTTCTTTCGCTCCTGGCTTACTGTAATCATACGACCAGCGGTAAACGGCAGGGATTTCTCCAACCCAGTTTCCATGTCCAGGATTGATCGGCGTTGTCCATTCCAATGTATTGGAATTCCAAGGATTTTGCGGCGCTCTTCTTCCTTTGAAAATGCTGTAAAAGAAGTTCCATAGGAAAATAAACTGCGCCAGGAACGATAAGATCGCAGCAACAGAGATGAACATGTTCATATCCATGAACTTATGCGTAAAGTCGTAGCTGGTGAACTGGTAATATCTGCGGGGGAAACCTGCGATACCAACGTAGTGCATTGGGATAAATACAAGATAGATACCAATGAACGTCAACCAGAAGTGAATCTGACCCAATGTCGTATTCATCATTCTACCGAACATCTTAGGGAACCAGTGATAAACCCCTGCAAAAAGTCCGAATGCAGACGCAGCTCCCATTACAAGGTGAAAGTGGGCTACAACGAAGTAAGTGTCGTGAAGTTGAATATCAAGTGCACTGTTTCCAAGGATAATCCCCGTTAAACCACCGGATACAAACAATGAAACAAGACCAATAGAGAACAACATTCCGGGCGTGAAAACAATGTTTCCCTTCCAAAGTGTTGTAATATAGTTAAATCCTTTCACGGCAGATGGAACGGCAATAATCAATGTAAGGAACATAAATACAGATCCAAGGAATGGATTCATACCTGTAACAAACATATGGTGAGCCCACACGATAAATGCAAGGAATGCAATACCTAACATGGATGCGATCATCGCACGGTAACCGAAGATCGGCTTGCGTGAGTTGGTAGCAATAACTTCAGAAGTGATACCAAGTCCTGGTAACAATACAATGTAAACCTCAGGGTGTCCTAAGAACCAGAACAAATGCTGGAACAAGATCGGGCTACCACCAACGTTTGGCAGCGCTTCACCATTGATATAAATGTCGGAAAGATAAAAGCTAGTCCCGAAATGACGGTCGAAAATCAACAGTAATACGGATGACAAAAGAACCGGGAAAGATATCAGACCCAAAACCGCCGTGATCAGGAAAGACCAGATCGTCAGTGGAAGACGGTCGAATGACATTCCTCTGGTACGCAAGTTGATAACCGTAGTAATGTAGTTAATACCTCCCAAAAGCTGAGACACAATAAAAAGTGCCATACTTGCCAGCCAAAGCGTCATACCCATTCCTGAGCCTGGGTGTGCCTGAGGCAAAGCACTCAATGGCGGATAAATTACCCAACCACCGGCTGCTGGTCCTGCTTGCAAAAACAACGAAGCAAACATGATAACACTGGCAAGGAAAAAGAACCAGTACGATAACATGTTCATGAAACCAGATGCCATATCCCGCGCTCCAATTTGAAGCGGAATAAGGAAGTTACTAAATGTTCCGCTCAACCCAGCCGTTAGTACAAAGAACACCATAATGGTTCCGTGCATGGTAACCAAAGCAAGGTAAAAATTTGGGTCTAACTTACCCGCGTCACTGATCCAGCCACCCAATACAGGTTTAAGCCAGGAAAGATTAGAATCCGGCAAACCTAATTGAATACGAAAAATCACAGACATGGAAATCCCGATCACCGCCCACATAATCCCGGTGATCAAATATTGCTTCGCTATAACTTTGTGGTCTTCACAAAATATATATTTCTGCCAAAAGTTTTGTGCTTCGTGGTGGTGTTCATGCTCGGTTTCGTGGTGATGAGCTGTTTCCAATCCTTCAATAGCTGACATATACTTTTAATGTATTTAAATTAACAAATTAGCGTAGACTCGTACTTGATCCTGCTCCTCCTGTGGAAGTTGCTGAACTATCAGCAGGAGTTGCCGCTTCGGCTGGCACATATTTCATCGCCTTCGCTTTCAAATTCTCCGGCACTTTTGCAAGATACTCAGGATAAGTTTGAAGGAAAGTCGCTTGCTCAGCACACCATTTCTTATAAGACGCTTCGTCTTCTACTATCAACCGCAATTTCATTGAAAAGTGTCCTTGCCCGCAAACTTCTGTGCAAGCAATTTCATAATCAAAATTTTGATTCCCTGTTTCAGCGCGCATATCAGCGGTTGTTTTGTCCGCAACAAACCAAAATTTGGTCGGCATTCCCGGAACAGCATCCATTTTCACACGCATGTGAGGGATAAATACACTGTGCAAAACATCCCTAGCCCGAATTTTCAACAATACAGGGCGATTAACAGGAATATGCATTTCACTTGGATTGGTAAAATCATCAAATGAATTCTCATCCGAAAGATCTATACCAACCTCATTTTGAGAATCAATCAGCTTGTAATTGTAATCTCCCAGTTTGTTATCGCTCACACCGCCATAGCGAGTGATCCAGTTAAATTGTTTTCCCGTGATCTCAATAACTTCTGCATCTCTCGGTGCGTCAGATGTGATATCAGACCATGCTTTCCACCCCGTAAATACCAAAAGGGCCATTACAATAGCAGGAACAATTGTCCAGATAAGTTCTAATCGGTGATTATCAGGATAAAATGAAGCGCGATGGTTTTTCTTATGCTGATATTTCCATGCAAAGAAGAAAATCAGGAAATTGACAATAATGAATGGAATTGTCAAAATACCCATTGAGAACCAAAACAAATCATCTGTTCTGCGACCGTGTATCGACGATGCCTCAGGCAAAAAGTACTCTCTTGCATGAAGATATGACCAGGTAATGCTGATCGCGCCACCTATCAGAATGACGATAAACATCGCCCCATTCCATTTGTTGCCCGACGGCTCCGCATCAGGCGAATCGGTTTTATTTACATTTTTAAGAACATTCTGAAGCCTGGATATCACAACGCCTGTGAGAACCAGAAAAACAAGAGCAACTAATGCGATAATAATATTCATGATGATAAACTGGATTTGCAATTAGGCTATATCGTGATGCAATGATTCTTCCAACATCGGATGATTCCTTGGTATCAAATTTGCCTTTTCTAACTGACTTGCAATTGAATAACCGAACGCACAAATAAACAGAAGGAAAAATCCCCATTCCAACGGACCGAACCCTGCACTTGACCCAAGTGTTCCCGGCATTATATTGGTATAGAAATCCATATAATGACCAATGATCACACTCCAGCAAGCCACTTTAAGAATTGAATGTGTATACTTCGCATCGCGTGTCATTAAGACAAGGAATGGGAAGAAGAAATTTAAGAACAATGTAATAAAGAATGGCGCTTTAAAAATACCATCGTGTCCTCTGAAACGCTCCAAGAAGTAGATCGTTTCCTCCGGTAAGTTGGCATAGTAGATTAGCAAAAACTGTGCAAACCACACATAAGTCCAGAAAATACTAAACGCAAATACAAACTTGCCTAAATCTCTAAGGTGACTCGAATTCACTGCTCTCAAATATCCACGCTCTCTTAACATTACAATAGTCAGTGTGATCACAGCCAGACCAGCAACATGCCAGCTTGCCAATGTGTACCATCCAAACATTGTACTAAACCAGTGTGTGTCAATCGACATGACGAAATCCCATGCGGATGTTGAAGATGTAACACCAAATACAACCAAAAACGCAGTTCCGAAACGGATCGATTTTTCGTAAAACTCAGTCCCACCGATTTCATCTTCTTTCAAAGACAAATTACGGATCACCCGCCACATTCCGTACCATACAACAAAGTAAAATACAAGCCTGAAGACAAAAAACGGTGTATTCAAAAAGCCTCTTTTACCCGCAATAATCGGATCGTACTCTGGTCCGCCTACTTCGTAAAGGCCTTCATGTGTCCAGTGGAAAAGATCGTGGCCACCGAAGAAAAACGTTAACAACATTACAACGCCGGTAACAGGTAAAAATGCTGGCATCGCTTCGGGCACTCTTTTGAATACTGCTGACCATCCTGCCTGAGCCAGATAGTTATAAGAAATAAAGAACATTCCAACAACGGCCATACCTGTGAAATAAACACCATTCACCCAAAGGTTAGCCCAGATACGGGTTACCCAGTTGGCTTCATGATGCCCGGTTGCTGCTGCGGCTTCGTGTCCGGCAGCTCCATGTTCAGCTGCACCGTGTCCTACTGCGGCAGCTGCTTCTGCACCATGTGCCGCAGCTTCGTGTCCGCCTCCGCCATTAGCCGCTAAATAAGCACCCAATACTATTAGCGCAACACCAATGCCACCGCCTATAATTAAATTTCTTTTAGCCCCCGATGTAAATTCAAACCGTTCTTCAATAGAAGGAATCGAATGTGCTGATGCCATTATTTATTTTATTTCTCTGTTATCAAAAAGTAATTAAGCTCCCTTCTGCAATTTTTGTACGTAATGCACAATTTTCCAGCGCTCCTCAGGATTGATCTGAGATCCATGCGGCCACATACGTGCTTTTCCATGAGTAATGACGTGGAAAATATGACCTTCATTCAGATTTTTGTAGGCGTCGCTCGCGTAATTAGGAACCCCTTTATACATCGCTGCAACTTTCCCGTCTCCGGCTCCGGTTGCGCCATGGCAATGCTGGCAATATCTTTCGTAAAGCACTTTACCTTCCGCCAAAGTATTTTCATTTAACGGGATCGGATTTTTCAAATCACGCTCGGCAATGGCAATGCTATCAGCCGGAATGTTATAAACCATCAAATCAGTACTGGCAGAATCTGCTTGTCCGAAGGATGTCTGATAATTACGTCTTGCGACTGTTCCTGCGACGGGCAATCTCATTGTCAAGCCCATTGGATTAATGGGATTGGCTTTCTCCTGTTTGTAAGGTTCATAACCGACAGGGAGATACATATTCGGCGCATACTCTTTACCAGGATCATTAGGATCCCTTGTACAACCAGCCGCAGCGGTAAGGATTACGCCAGCAACTAACAGATATTTATATAAATTTTTAAAT
This sequence comes from Dyadobacter fanqingshengii, assembly GCF_023822005.2. Lineage (GTDB taxonomy): Bacteria > Bacteroidota > Bacteroidia > Cytophagales > Spirosomataceae > Dyadobacter > Dyadobacter fanqingshengii. The sequence continues at coordinate 5,042,300 of NZ_CP098806.1, read as the reverse complement.
TTCATTTTCTCAAACTCCATTAAAATTGCTTAATGTTGACTTCTTCTGCTCCGCTGTCTTTCAACGCTCTTGATATCTCGTCTTCTGACATTGAATTTCTTCCCAGATCAATCGCCATTACAAATTTGTTATCTGTTGAGCGCACATCAAATCTCGGATGAAAGTGAGTACCGGGTCCCAGGCCATTTGAGATAAAGAATGTTGTTACCATTCCAAATGCTGTAAATAACACAGTAAGCTCAAAAGTGATAGGAATATAGTTAGGAATCGAAATCGGATCTTTTCCACCAACGATCATCGGCCAGTCAATTCCCATTGTCCAGATCATCAAAGTTAACGCGACAATACATCCCGTCACACCGAACATGAATGCGGCAATCCCGATCCTCGTTCTTGGGTGACCCAATGCTTCATCCAGTCCGTGAATCGGAAAAGGAGAATACACTTCTTTTATTTTCACTCCTGCTTTTCTGAGCTTTGGCACTGCATGAAGAACAGTATCGTCATCGTCGTAAACTCCGACCAAATATTTACCAGATAATTCTGCCATATCAATACTTATATTAAAATACCTGTCAGTCTATATTATTCTTTGTCCTTATCAAAAGCCGGCTCAGCCGTCCCGCGTTGTCTTACCTTCGCTACACCTGCAATTTTTGTGGGCAGGTTAGCAGAAGTTGAACGGATTACTGCCTTAACCTCCGCCATATTTATAACAGGCAGATATTTTGAGAACAAAAGGAACAAGGTAAAGAATAATCCAAAAGAGAAAATGTAGTCACCAATGTCATAACGAGTTGGCGAGAACATTGCCCAGCTTGAAGGAATATAGTCACGGTGAAGCGATGTAACAATAATTACGAAGCGCTCAAACCACATCCCAATGTTTACCACTACTGAAATAAAGAATGTGAAAGTGATGCTTCTGCGCAACTTTCTCGACCAGAAAAGCTGTGGAGAAATTACATTACATGTCATCATCGCCCAGTATGCCCACCAGTAAGGTCCGGTCATACGGTTGAAGAATGCGTAATATTCATATTCAACTCCCGAATACCATGCTATAAAGAACTCAGTGATATAAGCCACACCAACCACAGAACCGGTCAATGTGATCACCTTATTCATTGTTTCAATGTGCTCTAATGTAATGTAATCTTCAAGTTTGTAAACGACCCTGGTGATCAGCATCAGGTTTTGCACCATTGCAAATCCTGAGAAAATCGCACCTGCAACGAAGTAAGGAGGGAAAATGGTTGTATGCCATCCTGGAATAACCGACGTTGCAAAGTCCATACTTACAATTGTGTGAACCGAGAGTACAAGTGGTGTGGAAAGACCCGCAAGAATTAAGCTGATATATTCGTAACGCGCCCAGGTTTTTGCTGATCCATCCCATCCCATTGCGAATGTTCCGTACATCAAGCGAGAAACTTTGCTTGTGGCACGATCGCGGATCGTAGCAAGGTCAGGAATTAGACCAATGTACCAGAATACCAATGAAACTGAAAAATATGTACTGATCGCAAATACGTCCCAAACCAGCGGTGAGTTGAAATTAACCCAAAGAGATCCGAATGCGTTTGGAAGCGGAAGCGCCCAATATGCCATCCAGGGACGGCCCATGTGCATTAAAATAAATGATGCTGCGCAAAGAACCGCGAAAATCGTCATCGCTTCTGCTGCACGGTTGATAGATGTTCTCCATTTCTGACGGAACAAAAGCAAGATCGCGGAGATCAGGGTTCCGGCGTGACCGATACCCACCCACCAAACGAAGTTTGTGATATCCCACGCCCAGCCAACTGTCTTGTTAAGACCCCATACGCCAAGCCCTTCCCACCAAGTCCATGCAAGACAAACCGATCCATAGGCCAAAACAATAAGAGAAAGCCCAAAAGCAATTTTCCATTCTTTTGTTGGTGGCCCTTCCACATGCCGGCATATGTCTTCCGTTACGTCTGCGTACGTTTTCCCACCTTGGATCAGTGGTTCTCTTACAGGTGAAGTAACATGCATACTACTATAATTTATAATGATTTAATCTTCTTTAAACTCTATTTTCAAATTACGCGTGTTCCTTTTTCTCAAGAGCCTTAACAGCAGCAGCGTCTTTGTTACGAATCTTGGTCAGGTAAGAAATCTGAGGACGAACGTTGATCTCTTCCAGCATGTGGAAAGCACGGCCTTCTTTCTCAACTTCAAGCAATTTCGAAATTCTGCTTTCAGGATCGTTCATGTCACCAAAAGTGATTGCATTAGTTGGGCAAGATGAAGCACAGGCAACATTTACTTCTCCATCTACAATGCGTCTTCTTTCTTTCTTCGCAGTCAGTTTGGCATCTTGAATTCTGTGAACGCACATGGAGCACTTTTCAATAACTCCCCGCGAACGTACAGTCACGTCAGGGTTGATCACCATTTTACCTAAATCATTGTTGAAGTGGTAATCAAAGTTGTCGTTATCAAAATATTTGAACCAATTGAAGCGACGTACTTTATAAGGGCAGTTGTTTGCACAATATCTTGTTCCAACGCAACGGTTATAAGTCATTTGGTTAAGCCCTTCCGAACTGTGCGTAGTTGCCAAAACAGGACAAACCGTTTCGCAAGGCGCATTGTTACAGTGCTGGCAAAGCATTGGCTGGAATGTAACTTCCGGGTTTTCAGAAGCGATTTCCAATCCTCTCAAATCTTCAACATCTGCATCTGAGCTGTAATAGCGGTCAATACGTAGCCAGTGCATTTCACGACTGTTAATCACTTCCTGACGTCCTACAACCGGAATGTTGTTTTCTGCCTGGCAGCTAATTACGCATGAGCCACAACCAAAACATGTGTTCAGGTCAATGACCATTCCCCATGAGTGGTTTTTATATTTATGTCCATTCCAAAGAGACAGATCTGTCGCATCAACGACTCCATCAGATGTCGGGATTTTCGGAACAAACCGGCCCGCCATCGGATCTTTCTGGAAATGAGCCAAAACAGTTTCTTGCAGAACTGATTTACGGTTCATTACCGTGCTGTGCGTTTGAGTCTGCGCAATTTCTCTCGTCTCCCCAGTTTTCGAAACAGTAGCTTCACCCGGAGCAAATGTCAAATAACCATCTGCAAATGCGGCTAGTGGATACACATTTTTTCCAACGCCGTTAGCAGATTTTCCGGCTTTTTCACGACCATATCCAATTGCAATGGCAACTGTGCCATTGGCCAGACCTGGCTGAATAATTACCGGCACTTCAACCGCCTTACCTTTTATATCTACTTTCACCACATCTCCCTGGGCAAAACCAAGGTCTGCGGCAGTTTTCTGAGAAATACATGCGTGGTTATCCCAGCATGCTTTGGTTATCGGCTCCGGCAATTCCTGAAGCCATGGGTTATTTGCATGGTATCCGTTACCAAGACCGATGTTCTCGAACAAGGCAAGTTCTATTCCGGTAGACGACGCTTTATATTTTTTGGCAATTCCAGAAGCTGCTTGGCTTAAATTTCCTGCGAAAGTTGCTCCGGAAGCAGCTGTTGTAGCAGGTGCATCATACACACCATCGTGAAGGGACTTGATCCAGAATTTCTCAAAATCTCCTGTTCCTCCTTGCGTGTAAACACTTTTTCTCCAATATGCCTTAATGTATTCGTGATAATCAGATGCTAATCCCGACCATTTCAACAAGCTGGCTTGCGCCTGGCGTGTACTGAAAATCTGGCTGATCGCTGGCTGTGTAAGACTGTAAGAACCAGCAACTGGTTCTGCGTCATTCCAGGATTCCAGATAATGTGGAGCCGGACAAATGTATTTTAGTAAAGAAGAAGTCTCATCTGCGCGATCATTGAATGAAACGCTTAGGCCAACTCTTGGTAAAGCCGCAGTCAATTCTGCTCCGCGTGGGTGATCGTAAACCGGATTAGCACCGAATAAAATCAACGCTGCCACTTTTCCGCCTTTCACTTCGTCGATCAGGCTGTTCATCGCCACATCATTTCCTTGACGATAATTAGCAGGCTTATCCAGGTTAATGGTCGTTCCGTAGCTTCCTAGCAAGCTGTTTAATGCATTAACAACCACTTGAACAGACGCATCATTAATGCCGCTCACAACCAGTGATTGTCCTTTTGCAGCAACTAATTCTGCTGCCGCTTTGTCAAGATTAGGAACCTCAAAAGAAGCAGTAGAAACAGGAGCACCGCCTAGTTTAGCTGCAACTTTATTATATAGAGCCGCCGCAACAAGACCAAGCTGCGAAGGTTTGACTGCCGAGCGATAATCTGCATTGGAGCCTGTAACTGAAAGAATAGACTCAAATTGATAATGACGTGACATTTCCTTTTTACCTTCCTTGTCGCTGCTCACACGGCGTGTTTCTGCAAACTGCGCAGAGAATGTGTCGGGAGAAATCCAGGTTCCAAGGAAATCGGCGTCGATGCCGACGATAACTTTCGCCTTGCTAAAATCATAGGAAGGGAAAACAGCTTTGCCAAATGAAAGCTCATTGCCTTTTACAATCGCAGAAGACGAATTCGCATCATACATGACGTGCGAAGTCGTTGGATATTTTGTAGTAAAATCAGCGATAACCGATTTTGTAGACGGGCTCAGGATAGTAGATGAAAGAATTCTGATGGCTCCGCCTTGTGCTGCTATCTTACCCAGTTGGTCAACGATTTCTTTGTCAACAGTGTCCCAGCTAACTTTTGTATCGTCTCCCTTTTTAGGGCCTTTTAATTTTTCGTTGTCATATAGTCCCAAAAGCGAAGCATGAACACGGGCGCTTACACCATAAGATGCCTTGGAAAGAGAATTGGGTTCAATCTTAACAGGTCTCCCTTCGCGTGTTTTAACCAGAATGCTCGCATAATCTCCGCCTTCGGCGTAAGTTGAGGCATACCAGTTTGCTATGGTTGGAAATTCTCCTTCAGGCTTGTTAACGTAAGGTATTGCTTTCTTTACAGGTGCTTCGCAAGCTGCTAATGATACTGCAGCCATTCCAAAACCCAGCACTTTCAAAAAATCTCGGCGATGGGTTCCGGCTCCGTCCACCAAACTTTCGTATTGGTTTTCGGTAGGTCCGTCGGAAAACTCTGAACGCGCGCCTTTTACAAACTTCTCGTCATTCCGCAGCTCTTCAAGTCCCCGCCAGTATCTTTTATTAGTATTTTCCATAAAACTATTCAATACAAATGAGTTGTATCAGGTATTATTTTTTTGATTAATAGTGGCATTTAGAACATTCCAACCCACCTATATCAGCAACTTTTAATGCTTCTTTGCTTTCGCCAGCGTGCAACTGTACTAATTTATCGTAGTACTTATTATCTTTTGTATTTACCTCCGTTTTACGGTGACAGTCTATACACCATCCCATCGTTAATGATGAGCGTTGCTGGATCACTTCCATTTTTTCAACTTCGCCGTGACAGTTCTGGCATTCAAGTCCACCTACGTTAACGTGCTGGGCGTGATTGAAATAAGCCAGATCAGGCAAGTTGTGAACCCTCACCCATTCAATAGGCTGATTGTTTTCAATAGAAGTATAAATTTTCTGAATTTCAGGAGACTCCTTTTTGATAACGCCGTGGCAGTTCATACAAATGTTGGCAGAAGGAATGTGCGCCGATTTACCACGGTTAACACCAGTGTGGCAATAGTTACAGTCAATCTTATACTCTCCTGCGTGTAGTTTGTGCGAGAATGAAATCGGTTGTTTTGGCGCATAACCTTGCTGAACACCAACACTATACGCACCGTCCAAAGTGGCCTTCAAAACAAGCAGTACGAAGATCCAGATCGTTGCCGAACGAATGGCGGGATCGGAAGCGATTCTTTTTAATGAATTGCCAAGGCGACCCATGAAATCTCCTTTTTCAACAACTCCTCCCTCGCCGCTAACTGCTTTTGAAAGTAATGAAACAATTACGAGCAGAACACCTAGAACTAGCAACATTACAACGACCAGCGCTCCAAGAACAATAACGAACAGATCCGAAGGACCGCCGCCTTGTGCAGAAGCACTTCCACCCGCTGCGCCACCTCCCGCAGGAGCAGCTGCCGCAGGAGCAGCAGTTCCAGCCTGATCTACATAAGCGAAGATTCCTTTAATATCATCATCTGATAAATTAGGAAAACTTGTCATCTGGGCTTTTGAATACTCATTGTAAATTTTGACGCCGTAAGGATCGCCGGAAGCGATTACAGCCTGGGAATTACGAACCCATTTGGCAAGCCAAGCAAAATCATGGCGACCGCTTGCTCCTTTAAGACCTGGACCAACAATGCGTTCATCCGTCACAGCATGACATTGTGCGCAATTGTTTTTAAATAGCGCTTCGCCTTTGGCAGCGTCTCCCCCACCTGCTGGCGCTGCGGCGGCGGCGGCTCCACCGGCAGCAGCGGTGCTGTCCTGAGCATATATTAAGTTAGGTACACTTAATAATATAGCCACTGCGATCAGTGCTATAAATGTTTTTGAGAAATTAAAGAAGGAACAAAACTTAGCGTCCTTTCGGAATGGTATATTCATAATCAACTATTCATTATTCTTCAACAGACAAAACTAGTTCACGATTTTTTATCCACAAAAGTATTTAGGGGATATTTTGGATGCCCATCTTATTTATAATTTGTCTAATTTACCCACGGATTTAACTTCGCCTGCCTGGCGAAATTTTCGTTGATTATCAAATACTTAGCAATAAAAAATGCCATTTGGAAACCAGCTTCAAGGTTTCAAACAAATGGCATTTTTCTCCTATAAATTTGTGTGCCAATTTCTCTAAGGCACTGGAGGTTCCGAGCGGATTCGAACCGCTGTACGAGGTTTTGCAGACCTCTGCCTAGCCACTCGGCCACGGAACCAAATTTAGATTAGCTGCTGCTTGCGCTGGCAGCTAATCCGGGTGCAAAAGTATCAAAAAAATTCGCTACTCCGCTATATTCTTTACTTTTTTCCTTTCTTTTCGCTTTCTTCCATTTGCTCTTTCAATGCTGAAAGAACGCTCAAGTCTCCGAAAGTAGATTTCTCACCTTCTTTGGTTGAATCCGCAACAGGAGCGCTTTTTGCAGGAGCAGACGACTGTACTTTCGCAGGACGGTCTTCTTTCTTCTCCTCAGGAGCAGGCGCTGCTTTGGTTACTTTGGAATGCGTAAGAACGATTTTCTTCTCGTCTTTCAAGAATTCAAGGACAGTGAAGTCAAGGCTTTCACCTACCTCTGCCACTGTACCATCTTCTTTCGTCAGGTTTTTAATAGCCGAAACGCCTTCAATTCCGTAAGGAAGTTCAAGTGTTGCGAATTTATCACCTTTTGCAACGATCGTAGATTTATGAACAGAACCCACTTCAAAGATGCTTTCGAAAGTATCCCATGGGTTTTCTTCAAGTTGTTTGTGACCAAGAGCCAGACGACGGTTGTCCGCATCCAATTCAAGAACAACAACTTCAAGTTCGTCATTTACTTTCACGAAGTCTGAAGGATGTTTGATTTTCTTAGTCCATGAAAGGTCAGATACGTGAACAAGACCGTCAATTCCTTCTTCAAGTTCGATGAACAAGCCGAAGTTGGTAAGGTTACGCACAACACCTTTGTGACGTGTTCCAATTGCATATTTGTCTTTCAACGAAGCTTGTGTCCAAGGATCTTCTGTCAATTGCTTAATTCCAAGAGACATTTTGCGCTCGTTACGATCCAGTGTCAATACTACTGCACTGATTTCGTCATTTACGTTCATGAATTCCTGAGGGTTGCGCAGGTGCTGAGACCATGACATTTCAGAAACGTGGATCAAACCTTCAACACCTGGTTTGATTTCAAGGAATGCGCCGTAATCAGCAACATTAACGATACGACCTGTAACTTTCGAACCAACCTGGATTTCTTCTGCAAGAGAATCCCATGGGTGAGACTGAAGTTGTTTCAAGCCAAGAGAGATTCGTTTTTTCTCTTCATCAAAGTCAAGAACAACCACGTTCAATTTCTGATCCAGCGCAAGCAGGTCAGATGGGTGGTTGATACGACCCCATGAGATATCCGTAATGTGAAGAAGACCATCTACACCACCAAGGTCAATGAACACACCGAAGTTTGTCATGTTCTTGATAACGCCTTCCAGAACCTGACCTTTTTCAAGGTTGTTCAAGATTTGCTGACGTTGTGCTTCAAGATCTTTTTCGATCAATATTTTGTGAGAAACAACTACGTTATCATTCGCGTAATTGATCTTAACAACTTTAACCTCCATACGCTTTCCAACAAAAATGTCGAAATCGCGAATTGGTTTAACATCGATTTGTGAACCTGGCAAGAAAGCCTCGATGCCGAATATATCAACAATAAGACCACCCTTAGTTCTTCTTTTCACGTTAGCATCGATAACCACATCCTCGTCAAACGATTTCTGAATGTTATCCCATGCAGTAATAACTTTGGCTTTTTTGCGTGAAAGAACAAGCTGACCTTGAGCGTCTTCCTGGTTTTCTACGTAAACTTCCACTTCGTCGCCAATTTTCATTCCTGGCAAATCGCGGAATTCATTGGAAGAAACGATACCATCAGATTTAAAACCGATGTTAAGGATTACTTCCCTGTCTGTAATACCTACTACAATACCTTTTACTACTTCTTTTTCCTGAACAGGAGAAATCGTAGTCTCATACATTTGTTCGAAACGATCGCGGTCCGCAGTTGAATAACCTGTACCGAAACCTTTGTCTGCTGCTTTATCCCAATCGAAATCAGGAAGAGGTTGATGTTGAATTTCCTTAGACATAAATAGGAATTACTGCTCTGTGTACATCAGCTTCCGAGCTAAATAGCTGAAAATTAGTTAAACAAGTATTTTTTGAAAAAATAGAGCGCAAAAGTACGTGTTTTCGAAATAAATTCCTCAGTAACAAAGGATTTTTTTCGAAATCAGCAAAAGATGCGAAGAATTAGAGCTTTTGGAAGGATATCCAGGGAAGAAAATCAATATGATCTTTCTTTAACACCTAGATAGGGAAGCCATTCATCATCGGCTAAACCGGAAAAATCGCGGATAAACATGAGGAATGAGGGGCGAAATGGGCGCTGGCGGAGGGGCATGCCAACTTCTTCTGGTGTGTGGTCTCCTTTTCTTGAATTGCAGCGCTTGCAGGCGGTGGCGAGATTGTCCCAGGTTGTTTTACCGCCTCTCGATTTTGGGATTACGTGGTCTAACGTGAGATTATCGTGTGTGCCGCAATACTGACATCGGTTACTGTCCCGCTTGAACAGATTTTGCCTGGTCATTACTACGCCTCTGTACGGAATGTGAATGTAGCGGTGGAGGCGGATCACCACGGGCATGGGATATTTATCGTTGACCGTTCGGAGATAATGCCGCGGGGATTCGGCCAGCATTTCGGCCTTATTCATGTAGACTAATAAAAACGCCTTTGGAACCGTGCAAACACTTAACGCACTATAATCTTGATTAAGAACCAGTACTTTACCCATGAGCCCTAGAGGTATTTAATTCCGACAATATAGGAATTTTTACCTAAAAAAACGCGCCCGCAAATCCAATTATTATGCTAGAAATTCATACGATCTGTCTCGCGCTTTACATCTCTTTCTTTGATTGAGTCACGCTTGTCATACAGTTTCTTACCCTTTGCCAGGGCAATGTGCAGCTTCGCCAGGCCACGCTCGCTTGTGAATAACCGAACGGGAATAATCGTCAGACCTTGATCTTTCAGATTTTCCGTAAGTTTTTTTCTTTCGCGCTTGGTAATAAGCAATTTGCGGTCACGCATGGGGTCGTGATTGTAATGTGTGCCTTCGGTGTATGGGGAAATGTGCAAACTGCGGATATATAACTCCCCGTCCATGAACAGGCAGTATGCATCCTGGAAATTCACTTTGCCTTGTCTGATCGACTTTATCTCAGTTCCCGTCAATGCCATACCAGCCGTAAACTCCTCAATGAAGAAGTATTCGAATGATGCCTTGCGGTTTTTAATATCTACTTTTTTAACTATTTTTTCAGACATATTGATTCTCAAATTCAAAAGGGGCTCAAAATTAAGCTTTTGTTAAAACTATACCAATTAATGAAAAAGCACGCACGTATGAACCGTTTTAGATTTGCATTGCTGGTCTCCTCTTTTCTATTCTGCGCTTCGAGCGCATTCAGTCAGCAATATGATCCTGGCATAATGGGCACAGTCAATGCATTGTTTGACGGAATGCGTTCGGGAGATTCAACAAAGGTTAGAAACGCCTTTGCACTGGGCGCCACAATGATGTCGGTCCCTGAAAATCCAAAGGACTCTATTGCAGTAAAGAAGAATTTGATTAACGGGTTTGTGAAGGCAGTTGGAACGCCGCATCCTGAAAAGTGGGACGAGCAGATTTTTCATCCTAAGATTTCGGTGGACGGCCCTATGGCCCTTGTCTGGGCTCCTTACAAATTCTTTTTAGGAGATAAATTTTCGCACTGTGGAGTCAATGTCTTTACATTAATCAAACTAAGCAGCGGATGGAAAATCACATCTGTTACGGATACGCGAAGAAAAGAATGCTCATTTGATAATTAAAACCGCACCATTTGCTTCCAGGTGCCTTTAATCCGGTTGTATTTAATGGTGCTGGGAAGCGCTTTCCACCAGTATTTGTTCATTTCCACTGCGAATGACGGTTGCATATAGCAATTGATCGCACAACTTTCGCATGCAGGCAATTTCCCTTCGAGCGCAACAAGCTTTTGGACTTCGTCGGAATGATAGAGATCAAAAAGATTTCCTTCGATTGCAAAATCTTTTAATCCCAAATGATAACAAGGAAGGACAAGCTTATTTTCAGGAGAAATGACAATGGTGGTGCTGGCAGCCTTGCAAACCGGATCGTCGACGTGATTTCCTCCGTCAAGTCTGAGTTGTACAAAAGCATCATTAAGATAAATGTTCTTCTGTTTTCCCCACCAAGTCAGTTCATTCAATGTTTCCTTGGAAAGATTGGAGCCTACATTGTTGTATTCAAAAACAGGATTTAAAATAAGAATGAGATCATTGGGGAGGCAAACCTCTTCCCACAACTGTCTTATTTTACCAACATTATCTTCAAACACAGTGAAAATAATATCGGGACGTTCGCCGAGTGACTTTGCTACTGCAATGGATTCCATCACTTTGTCAAAGCATTTTACTCCTCTCGATTTATCATGCTCGTCACGATCAGGCGAATCCAGCGAGAAATGAAGCATATCAATAAGCCCGCGGAGTTTTTCGGCTTGCTTGGGATAAAGCAAGCCGTTGCTTGTCACGGTTGTGATCATTCCGTGGTCCTTGGCTTCTTTTAAAAGCACTTCCAACTGCCGGTGAAGCAGTGGTTCCCCGCCGGTAAAGTCAATGACCTTAACGCCGAGTTTTTTTAAATCCCTTAAATTTTCTCTTAGATTCTCGATCGTAATGTATGGCGAAGGCTTCTCCCAAATGTCGCAGAAACTACATGATGCATTGCAGCGATATGTCACATAGTAGTTGCAAAGGACCGGATGGGATATCAAACGCATATCAACGAAGCATGGTGAGCAGGCTGGTTAATTTATCTTTCAGGTCTTTGCGGTCAACAATGAAATCCAGGAATCCATGTTCGAGAACAAATTCAGCGCTTTGGAATCCTTTTGGCAAATCCTTGCCAATGGTCTCCCGTATAACGCGTGGACCAGCAAATCCGATCAAAGCTTCTGGTTCGGAAATATTAAAATCACCCAGCATTGCGTAGGAGGCTGTTACACCGCCCGTTGTAGGATCTGTCAAAAGGGATATATATGGAACTTTAGCTTTGGATAATTGTGCCAAACGAGCCGATGTTTTGGCCATTTGCATCAATGAAAATCCTGCCTCCATCATTCGCGCTCCACCCGATTTCGAGATCATCAGAAACGGATGCTTATGTTCCAATGCATAGCTGATCGCACGCGCAATTTTTTCACCCACAACCGAACCCATTGACCCGCCAATGAAGTTGAAATCCATGCATGCAATCACAATATCCAGCTCATTCATTTTTCCGTAACCGGTTCTCACCGCATCTTTCAAGCCCGTTTTCTGCATGGTTGATTTAATGCGGTCGGGATAAGCTTTTGTATCAACAAAATGCAGCGGATCGGCTGACGTAAGATTTTCGTCGAGCTCTACAAATTCGTTATCGTCGAATAAAATGTTGAAATAAACATCAGAACCCACTTTTTCGTGGTAATTGCAATGCGGGCAAGTGAAAGCATTCTGCTTATGTTCTCTGGTAGGCGTAATCTTTTTGCAATTAGAACACTGGTACCACAACCCATCAGGAGCTTCTCGCTTCATTTCGGTGGGTGTATTAATACCTTTCTCTTTCCGAATAAACCAGGACATATTATTACGTGAGTTAATACCAAAAAGCCTGAATATCAGACCTTTAACTGCTTTTCATGATGATTGTAGGGCTCAAATATAGCAATAAATGTCGTGTATATTGAAACCAAGTACACCGTATCATCGCATTGACAAACTGTTTAGTGCCGGAACTTGAACAATTTTGTTCTTAATTTGTTAATAAATCAGCCCATAATAACCGGCTTTATTGATGCCGGCTGCTAATACTATTGTTTTCAATGACAACAACTTCTTCCCCAATCGTGATTATCGTTGGTACCAACAGGCCCAATTCCATGTCGCGAAAAATAGCTGATTATTACCAGGAAATTTTAAATAACCTGAATGCTCCGAGTACAATTCTGGATTTGGTAAACCTGCCGCATGATTTCACCGTATCTGCGATGTACGAAAATTCAGGAAAAAACGAAGATTTTAATAACCTGAAATCCTTGTTGGAACAAACAGACAAATTCGTTTTTATCGTCCCCGAATACAATGGTTCCTACCCGGGTGTTTTAAAAGCGTTTATCGACGGACTTCCGTATCCTAATAGTTTTACCAACAAAAAGGCTGCGCTGGTGGGCTTATCGTCCAATATGCATGGTGCTGCGTTGGCATTGAGCCATTTGAACGACGTATTCAGTTATTTGGGCATGAACACATTGGCATTGCGTGTAAAACTTGGCCAGATCCGCACACATTACCATGAACGCGTAATATCCAATGCCTTATATAAAGAGCTTCTGGAATTGCAGGCGGGTCAAATGATCCACTTTTAAAACAAAATAGGGAGCGTTTGCTCCCTATTTTGTTTTAATGCTATTTCAACCAGTGCTGTTCCATTTCAGTGGCTGGAACTGCCGGGCGTTTCCAGAGCTCTACGCGGCTGCGGCGGAATGCCGGGCCTTCAAGATCCCCGTATTTAACCAGGCCGTCTTTAAAGGATGCAACCATAACATCCAGCTTTTCGAATTCGTCATTATTCCAATCATTATTGCCTTCAACGTCGGTGATAGGCAACGTGGAGAATCCGTCAGAGATAATGTTACGATCTATGACCAGTTCAATCGGACCGGTTGGTGTTGCACCTTCCAATTCGCTGGTTACAACCAGATCCGCTTCAAACGCAGGTTCTTCAATTGGCTTTATCTCTTCAACAACAGGTTTTGCCTGGGGCGTTTTAGATTTAATGGCGTTTTTCAGCTCAATTCCCGGGATCGGCGACTCAATACTGTCAAATCCTGCGGCAACAATGGTAACCCTTAATTTATCACCCAAAGAATCGTCCGTGATGGTTCCCAGCTTGAACATCCGCGCTTCGCCACCCACTTGTGATAGCACATAACGCCAGATTTCACGCTGCTCCTTCATCGTGGCTTCTTTCTTCTTGCTCGTGGCCAAGGTTACGAGGATGCGTTTTGCTCCGCGGATATCCCTGTCATTCAAAAGCGGTGAATCCAAAGCTTCTCTAATAGCCGTTTGCGCGCGGTCGGCTCCGGTTGACTCAGACGTTCCCATTACCGATTGTCCGGCATTTTTAAGGACCTTCTCAACGTCTTTAAAGTCTGTGTTGATATTTCCGTTTGTCGTGATAATCTCGGAAATACTTTTTACAGCATTCAGAAGAATTCCGTCCGCCTCTGCAAAAGCCTGTGTCAGCGTCATATCCTCGTAAAGCTCTTCCAGCTTATCATTCAAAACCACCAGCACGGTGTCACTGTACTCTTTCAGTTGTTCAATTCCTTCCAGTGCCTGCTCTTTTTTGTCGAGGCCTTCCCATGTATAAGGTGCTGTTACAACGGCTACTGTAAGCTTGCCCATTTCCTTTGCGAGCTGCGCAATGACAGGGGCAGCTCCAGTTCCGGTTCCACCACCCATACCGGCAGTAATAAACACCATTTGGGTTGATCCGCCGAGCAGCGCTTTGATTTCCTCTATCGTTTCCAAAGCGGCTTCCTTGCCTTTGGTAGCATCCGTTCCCGCTCCCAAACCTTGCGTTAATGTAGCACCGAGCTGGATTTTCACGGGCACAGGACTATTGGCAAGCGCCTGGCGATCTGTATTACAAACTGCAAACTCTACATCTTTGATCTTTCTTTCAAACATGTAGTTTACAGCATTGCTTCCCCCACCCCCAACACCAATTACCTTGATAATCGCCGGTTCTTCCTGGTGTTCGCCGGTGGGCTGGTCTTTAATGATTTCATTTACAATGTAGTCCTGGTCCAGAGATTGCAACAAGCTTTTATTCATATTATCGGAGATTGAATGCGTTTAATTGCCTTGTTTTCAATAGTCACTCAGACCATCATCTTTTTTACGGATAATACTATTAAAACTGTCCCAGAAAGTCCCGTTCTTCTTGCCTGGTTCTTCTTTTGTAACTTCTTTAACTTTTTCCCGCTGTACAACAGTCCCTGTGTTTATGGAAGTAGCAGGCTTGCATACAGATTTAACCCTAGGGTCAATGTTTCTGAGTCCTGCCCAGGCTAAACCGATGGCTGTGCTGTATGAAGAATTGCTTACTGCATCGGCTTTTGCCGTTCTTTCCAAGTTTTCAGGATAGCCAACCCGCACAGACATATTTGTAACTTTTTCAAAAAGCTTTTCGATCTCGTCAATGTTGGCAGAGCCCCCCGTCAGTACAATGCCGCCAATGAGTTTGTCAAGATATCCTGATTTTATAACTTCTGCATAAACCATCGCTGCGATTTCTTTCAATCGCTCTTCAATGATCAATGCTACGTTTTTCTTTAAAACCTGCTTTGGAGCGCGGCCTGCCAGAAAGTTAACAAGTATTTCAATGTTCAGCGGAACATCGGCAGATATGGCTACACCATATTCCTGCTTTAAACGCTCTGCATTTTCAACCTGAATGCCGCAGCCGATCGCCAGGTCACTGGTAATGTGCCTGCCGCCTATCGGAAATGTGGCGATATGGCGTACAATGCTGTCATGATATATAACGAGGTCCGTAGTATGGTCGCCGATATCAACCAGCGCAATGCCGGCTTTTGTCTCATTTTCATTCAAAACCGCAAGACTGGTGGCCAGCGGTGCAAAAACCATTTTATCACATTTTAGATTTTGGTCTGCGTCAGCCAAACTCTTCTTCGTGCGTAAAACCGATTGGCTGTTTGCCGAAATGATCAGAAAGTTACCTCCCAGTTTGATACCTGTCCTGCCTACGGGTTCACGCACATTCATGGAATTATCTACCACAAATTCCATCGGCAACACATGTAATACGTCATAATTAGGCTCAATTTTGGCCCGGTACATGTCGTCCACCAGCTGGTCTACATCTCTTTGCGTAACTTCTTCTCCGGAAGATGCAGAAGGTCGGATAACGCCATCATTGTGATGGCTAACTTTCACCTGTGTGCCGCCAAAACTCACATTCACCACAGCAATATCAAGGTCTGAACGGGAAGATGCCTCGGCAAGTGCTTCCCGGACCGCGCTTCCTACCTGTTTTATATTTTCAACGGCTCCATTTACAACTGCGCCTTTCGGAACAGGAACTTCGCTAAAACCTAAAATTTCAATATTGTTTTGACGGGAACCCGATGCGGCTCCCTGTGCAGCAACCACGGTAATTTTCGTGCTCCCAATATCTACGCCTACTACAATTTTGTCGTGTGCCATGCTGATGGTGAATTATTATTCACAAACTATTTGATTCTGAAACTTAATACTAATTTTTTTATACCTGCTCCAGTCCTGGCTCAGTATCTCGTTGTAAAACATTTTAAGCTTGTTGAACTTGGATACGTAATTTTCTGCTGTCCCAAATTCAATGCGCTGATCACCCAGGACCGTCATAAAAGAGATTTCACCATCTTTATCTGCATTCAGTTGCGCAACTTGTGCCTTCCAAAACGGATCCGTATTTAAAAAACGCAAAAGCTCCATTAATGAAGCCCCTTTGGTCGTTTTCAATTTTTCCGCATCGCTAAAAAAAGAACCGGATACCAGCAATGCTCTTGCAGAATAACTATCCGATAACGGAAAAAAAACACCCTCATCACTGATATAGTAACCAGATGAATTGCGCATTTCACCATTTTCAGAAGTGTTGATCCATCTCGCCAGCGGCCTTTCCTGTTCAACCTCCACCACCACATTTCCCTTCAGATCACGATAAACCTGACATTTCCTGATCAGCTTATTTCTGCGAACCCGGTTTTCGAGATCATTCAGTGCAACATCGCTTAACCTGCTGCCTAACAGGGGATCTGCGCCATTTTCAGTAACCAGCATCCGCACGTCCATCTGATTAAGGAACCGTGTGCCTGAATCTCCTTCTATGGCTATCACAAGATTTGTACAACGCTGATTACCAAGCTTATTTTCTGCCATGCCTATCCCGGCTATTGGCAAAATGAGCCACAAACTGCGTTTTAACAAAAGCCACGGATAGTCAAATTTACGTAACATCTTAGTAATATTAAAAATGCTTTGACTAATTATTCACAATTGAATCTTTCAGCAAGTTCCTGATTGGTTCCACCAATGTATCAATGTCTCCGGCCCCAATTGTAACCACAATATCCGTATTTAAATCAGCTAAAACGCTCAAAACTTTATCTTTAGTAATAAGTTGTTTCTCCTTTGCCGTTATCCTTTCCATAAGCATTTCCGAATTCACTCCCTCGATTGGCAATTCTCTTGCAGGATAAATTTCCAGTAAAAGCAGCCGGTCTGCCAGTGACAGGCTTTCTGCAAAGCCTTCTGCAAAATCGCGGGTGCGGGTGAAAAGGTGCGGCTGAAAAATGGCCGTCACATGCCTTCCCGGATATAATCCTTTGACCGAAGAAAGAAATGCTTCAATTTCCGTCGGATGATGCGCGTAATCGTCAATGTAAATGTGTCCATCCTCTTCCAGCTGATATTCAAAGCGGCGTTTTACGCCACCATAATTTTCCAGTGCTTCTTTAATTTTGTCGGATTCAACTCCTAAATACAAAGCAACTGCGCTCGCCGCTATTGAATTTTCAATGTTATGATAACCCGGAATCTTCATTGCTATGCCTTCTATTTTTCCATCGGGATGGATCAGGTCAAATACGAAACGGGCATTTTTAATATGAATGTTTGTCGAATGATAAGCACCTGAATTTAGCGAATAGGTAAAGACTCTGGCCTTTGTGGACGATGCCAATTCCAATCCTTCCCTCATAAAAAGCACGCCATCGTCATCGATCTGGCTCACATAGTCACGAAACGATTCCAAAACGGCCTCATGTTTTCCGTAAATATCCAGATGGTCTGCGTCTGTTGAAGTAACAATGGCTATTTCAGGAAATAATGTTAAAAAAGACCTGTCAAATTCGTCTGCTTCAACCACACAGAAAACCTCTTCCAAGTTGTCCGTTGGCTCATTAAGCAGCAAATTTGTCCCATAATTCTGAGTAATCCCTCCCAAAAAAGCTGTGCTGTTCACCTTCGCATGGCGTAGTATGTGCGCTACCATCGAGGAAGTTGTCGTTTTTCCATGTGTCCCGGCAACACCGATTGTCCTGAGATT
Source organism: Dyadobacter fanqingshengii (assembly GCF_023822005.2). Taxonomy (GTDB): domain Bacteria; phylum Bacteroidota; class Bacteroidia; order Cytophagales; family Spirosomataceae; genus Dyadobacter; species Dyadobacter fanqingshengii. Next base: position 5,024,395 of record NZ_CP098806.1, on the reverse strand, counting down.
TTTGGTTAACAGACCCAAAACCTGGGAACGCTTCAAAATCAGGAAGTTGTTATCACGGAAATAAATCATTTGCTTATGCTGGACCGGAACGGCCGGCGTATAAATCACAAGCGTTTCATCAGGATTTGCAGTAAATTCAGCAGGAATGGTGCCAGTCTCGTCTTCAAGCGTAACCGAAATGTTTTCGTCCATTAATTTTTGGACTAATGTCGTTAGGGTCTTATCATAACCGGCCACATTAAATCCATTGGCCTTAAACCATCGGGCCAGCGCGCTCATGCCTATTCCGCCGATGCCAACAAAATATATGTATTTCCAATTTGTCATAGATGATGACATAAGATCGATTCCTGAGATTATTTACTTGATTAATTTAAAAACTTCTGCTGCGATATCATCGGCAGCATTCGGCCGTGCAAGCTTCCGGATATTCAGCTTTAATTCGTCCTGTTTGACAATGTCTTTCAGCAGTTCAAGCGCCTGAGGAACAAGCTCCTGCATGGTTTTAGAATCCTTGATCATTATTGCTGCATCCTGTTCCACCAATGTCAAGGCATTCTTGGTCTGATGATCCTCCGCAGCGGCCGGAAAAGGAACAAGTATCGAAGGTTTGGCTGCAAGACATAATTCAGAAACAGACAATGCGCCCGCTCTTGAAATCACAACATCTGCGACTGCATAAGCCAGATCCATTGTGTAAATAAAATCGAAGGCTTTTACTTTATCAGTTCCCAGGGTTGCAATGGTTTGTTTAGCCGTGTCTATATAGCCTCTTCCTGTTTGCCACAGCACCTGATAACCTGCTTCCAATAAGTTGGGCAGACCAGCATTAATGGCCTCATTAATAGACCTTGCCCCCAGGCTGCCGCCCATAACAAACAATGTCTTATGCGCACCATTTAACCCAAATTCAACCAGTGCCTCTTTATTTCTTGCGGATACATCCACAATGTCGCTCCTGACCGGATTCCCCAAAAGCGCTATTTTATCGGATGGGAAAAACGCTTCCATTCCCGGGTAAGCCACGCAAATTTTTCTGGCTTTTTTACCCAAAAACTTATTGGTAATCCCCGCATAGGAATTTTGTTCCTGAATTAATGTTGGAATTCCTGCCAGCGAAGCCATCATCAGCAAAGGGCCGCTTGCAAAACCGCCCACTCCCACCGCAACGTCGGGTTTAAAATCCTCAATAATGCCTTTGGCTTTCGATAAGCTGTTGATAAGCTTAAAGGGAACGAGGAGATTATCCAGTGACAACGACCTTTTCAAACCGGCAATGGGTAAGCCTACGATCTCAAAACCTGCACGCGGCACTTTTTCCATTTCCATTTTGCCCAAAGCGCCCACAAAAAGCACTTCGAGATCCGGGTCTTTTTTCTGTAAAGCATTGGCTATTGCAATCGCAGGGTAAATGTGCCCTCCGGTGCCACCGCCGCTGATAATCACTTTTTTCGACATCTTATATCTTTTTCTCCTCCACTGTTTCCCCGCGGCTCACGCTCAGGATCATACCCATAGCGATGCCGGTGAAGAGCAAAGACGTTCCGCCCTGACTGAAAAATGGTAATGTTTGCCCGGTAACCGGCACAAGCCCGACCGTAACTGCCATGGCCGAAAACGCCTGGCTGACGACAATGAATGTGAGTCCCGCGGAAAGCAGTCCACCAAAGGGTCGTTTCGTCGCTTCAATGGCTTTTAAGCCCCGGTATAAAAGAATGAGATAAAGGACAATCAGGATGGTTCCGCCCAATGTGCCGTATTCTTCCACGGCAACTGCGAAAATAAAATCTTTCTGAGGCTCTGGCAGGAAGCGGCGCTGACGGCTTTTGGCAACACCTTCTCCGTATAATCCACCCCGGGCCATGGCCATGTAAGATTGCTGGGATTGATATACGACAACATCTTTGTCAAAAAACGCTGAGATCCGGTTTTGTGCGGTTCCTGATCTTTGCGTGGAATTGAGCAAAATGGCAATAGTCGCGAAGAAAACAAGGCCAAATGCCGTAAAGAATAAATAATGCAGCGGAACTTTACCCACGAACATTAAGAGAAAGCAAATGCCGGCCAGCATTACGGCCGTGGAAACATTACTTGTAAATATCAGCCCGCAAACGATTCCTACCAGCGCAAGCGGCTCGGTAAAGAGCTCCCTCGTATTCCAGCCACCCTTAATGTGTCTTGCGAGGATTAAGGACAAATGGGCGATTAACGCAACCTTTGCCCACTCCGAAGGCTGAAAACGTTGACCGATTACCGGAATTTCAATCCATCTGGCGGCATCATTAACGGATGTTCCAAAAAACATAGTGAAAATCAAAAGCAATATGGAACTCCATACTGCAAGCCTGGTAACGTAGACAAATTTTATATAAGGAATGCGATGGACGAAATACATGACCATCAGCGAAAGAAAGCATAGCAGGACATGTTTGTAAAGATAGTATTCCGTGTTCCCGTCCATCTGGCTGTACGCGTCCTTCACACTGGCGCTATACACCACCACAATGCTCCACATCAGCATTACAATGCAAATTCCCCAAATCCAGGGATCGCCTTTCAGGTTTTTGCTGAACCATGCCTGCGTGTCTTCTCTTGATTTTAGCAAGAAATCCATATGGGTGACCGGTATTACTTAATGATTATTTTTGACTGGTTAGATTTCTGACCGCAGCTTTGAATTTTTCACCCCTGTCCTCATAGTTTTTGAATAAATCAAAACTTGCACAGGCAGGAGAAAGAAGTACAATATCACCCGGAACACTCCATTCCTGCGCCTTATCGACCGCAGCCTGGACATCCTGGGTTATGTATATTTGAGGGACAATTCCTGAAAAGTAACTTTCCAACTTTTCGAAATCTTTACTAAGAACTATCAAAGCCTTCACTTTATTACGCACAAGCGTTTCGATCTGGCTATAATCATTTCCTTTGTCAACCCCTCCAGCTATTAAAACGATCGGCCTTTCGAAACTGCCTAACGCGTAAAAAACGGAATCCACATTGGTTGCTTTGGAGTCGTTAATGTATGTCACTTCGTCGATAACTTCCACTTCTTCAAGCCTGTGTGGCGCATTGGTAAAGGATTTTAATCCTTCGGAAATTTTCTCCGAACTCACTCCCACCAGCTGCGCAACCGATATTGCTGCCAGTGCATTAATCGCATTATGCGGGCCTTTAATAGGCAATTCTTCAAAGTTTTGCTCAAATGTTCCGTTAGGAGCATTGGATGTCAGTTTCCCTCCGTCCAGGTAAGCACCTTCTGACAATTTATTGGCAAGCGATATTTTTATTTTTTGAGAATCAATGTTTCGTTTCGAGAGCTCAGCCACGATCACTTCACTATCATCAAAGTAAATGAGATGATCTGCTGCCGTTTGATTTTGAACGATTTTGAACTTTGAATCAATGTAGTTCTGGAAATTATACGCGTAGCGATCCAGGTGATCCGGTGTAATGTTGAGCAGAACAGCAATTTGCGGATGAAAACCCTGAATATTATCTAACTGAAAACTGCTGATTTCCAACACATAATAGTCGAATTGCTTTTCGGCAACCTGCCAGGCAAAACTGTCGCCAATGTTCCCTGCCAATCCAACATTCAGCCCCGCATTTTTCAGAAGATGATAAGTAAGAAGCGTCGTGGTGGTTTTGCCGTTGCTGCCTGTTATGGCAATCAGTTTGGCCGAAGTGTAGCGGGATGCAAATTCGATCTCTGAAATAACCGGAATCCCTTTTTCCTTCAATGCAACGATCAGCGCGACTGTATCGGGAATACCCGGGCTTTTGATGATCAGGTCACTTTCTAAAACCCTTGATTCTGAATGAATTCCCTGCTCAAATGGAATGTTTTCACGGTGAAGGATGTCAATGTATTTCTGGTTCAATTGGCCACGATCTGACAAAAACACATCAAAACCTTTGGACTTGGCCAGGATTGCGGCTCCGGTGCCGCTTTCTCCTCCACCCAAAATAACGACCTTTTTTTGCACAAGACTACTTTTAAACATTAAACAAACGGCACTAGACACGAAGGTAAATCTTTTCCAGAAAAAAATTTTGCCTATTAAATTAATAACTCAATAAAAAACGAGGCACATCAGATGCACCTCGTTTTACTGTTTTTGTAAAGGAATATTTACTCTTTTTTAACAAGTGATTCGGAAATACGGAGCCGGTTGGCGAGTTTCACGACCATAAATATAACCCAGGCAATGATGATAAACTGAATTAAAACCTGAATGAAATTACCATATTTGATAGCAACTTCCGGGGTTTTACCAACGGCTTCCTTCAATACAATTTTCAGCTGGGTAAAATCCACGCCGCCTATCAACAAACCTAAAACCGGGTTAATAATGTCTTCAACGAGTGAAGTTGTAATTTTGGCAAAAGAGGCACCAATAACAACACCGACAGCTAAATCGAGAACATTCCCCTTAGCAATAAAAATTTTGAATTCCTGCAGCATAATAAGTCGAGGTTAGTTGGAACAATTAGAATGAGTATAAAAATCCGATGCTTAAAGCCTGCGCAAATTGCACTTTATCACTCTGGTCGTCATCATATACCATAATAGCTCCCAGATTTACATTTACATACTTGTTAATTTTGGCCGTCAGCATGGCATCCAGACGATTATCAATATTTCCCGGATGTTTGAAACTCGCAAACATCAGATATCTGAATTTAAGGTTCACATCCTTCGCAATGTCCTTATCGAAGTTGGCAACAATCTGTATCAGTGCAGCCTCTGTCCTAACCCTTTTTCCGATCGGGACGCCATAGTTATTCTGGTTTGGTGTGTTGACATATAAATTCCTGTCCAAAACAATGGTTTGCCGCAATGCCCCGGGTGCAAAGTCAATGAAAAAATAGGGAGCCGGACGGTATTCTATCCCGATGGCTTCCGTCACATAAGCGGGCGAAAATATTCCCGAGACCTTCCTTTTTACATCGGTTGAGTCGGGAGCAGCAGAGTAATTATAACCGTCGCCAAACTGCGAAAGAAAATTGAGATTAGCAAAAAGGCTCCATTTAGCCCCAATGGACCTGTTATATTTTGTATCAAAAAATATCCGGTCAACATTTTTGCGGCTTTGCTGTCCTTTGTTCCTAACAATCCCGTATTGGGACTGGAAGTCGTTCCGCCAGGCATTCTTGCCTACTATCTTTTCGTTCAGGGCATTAAAAAACAAACCCAGTGCAACTGAGTTAACACCTCCGCCTGTCCAGTTAGAACTGAATGAGCCTTGATTTAAATTAATCCCAAATTCAATCTTTTTCCATGCGGTGTCGCCGGGTGTCTTTAATTTTCCGGCATTCAGGGAGTTGCTAAGGTCGACGGTTTGTGCAAAACCAGGCAATGTTAATGTAAACAGCGTAATGATTAATAGGTAGCGTCGAAGTTTTCCGCTCATTTCTAATGTTTTTAGTGAATAAAGATGATAGGTTCACTTTTAAAACCCGTGAGGGAAGAGGGCTCGCGGCTGTAAGTAATTAATAGATTCTCAAAATTCATAACTATTTGCAGAAATTCCACAAATATGCAATTTCCAGATATACGCGCCTAAGCTTCTCACGAGAGCGCATAAGCCGCATTTTAACTGCGCTTTCTGTTAACTGGGATCTTCCAGCAATGTAACGGATGCTTCGGTCATCCATATACTTCAGGTAAAGAAGGCTTTTTTCTTCGGGCTGTAATTGGTCCAGCGCCTGTCGTAATATTTTTGAATCAACCTCTTCAACCCCAAAAAGGTTATCGAGATCCATATGTTCAATGCAATCTGCGCTCTCCTGATGTACGGTTATTACCCGCTTTTTGTTGGACCGCATTAAGTCCATGCAATGATTATACGTAACCGAATAAAGCCAGGTGGAGAATTTTGCGCCTTTCTTGAAGGTATTCAGTTTAAATACCAATTTAAGGAACACATCGTGGGTGAGATCCTCAGCGCGGCCTGCGTCTCGTGTTAATGAAAGGCATTTTTGAAACACTTTGAGCGCGTATCGGTCGTAAAGTTTCTCAAAATATCGGTTATTCCCGGATTTTAGAAAAAGCTCAACCAATTCCTCGTCTGTTACATTATGCGATGCATAATCTGCGAATGTGTCAACCATCTTAAATCAATATCACTGATAGTGTGTGTCCAAAAAATTAATGGATTAATTAATTTTTTGTAAATATTAAAAAACAACGCCTGGTATACAAATACATACCAGGCGTTGTCAATATTATTTTATAAGAAGAGCTTCCTAAGCGCCGATTGCGACTCTTTTGAAAGATTTTACTGTTAACCCCTTTGCAGTATTCTCTAGTAACTGGCGGATCGTTAGCGAAGAATCCTTTACGAATTCCTGATTCAACAAGGTGTTATCCTTATAGAATTTTTGAAGTTTTCCTTGCGCGATTTTCTCAAGCATTGCTTCTGGCTTACCTTCTGCTCTTGCTTGTTCCTTACCCACTTCGATTTCACGCTCAACCGTTGCTGAATCAACTTCATCCTTATCCAATGCGATTGGCTTCATTGCGGCGATCTGCATTGCAACGTCTTTTCCAAGCTCGCTAACATCTGTTCCGTTCACACCTTCAAATGCTACCAAAACGCCCAATTTGCCATTGGAGTGGATATAAGGAACAACTTTGTCAGCTGTTACATTTTCGTAAGCAGTGATTTCAAGTTTTTCACCAAGCTTTCCAACCAGGTCAACGATGTGCTCACTTACCGGACGGCCGTCAGACAATGTTGATGAAAGCAAAGCGTCTTTATCCGCAATGTTGTCTGCAACTGCTTTGTCCAAAATGCTTTGCGCAAGATTTTTAAAATCTTCAACATTAGAAACCGGCTCAGTTTCGCAAGCAAATGCGATCAACTTACCATTTGTTCCGTCAGCGCTGATCGCTACAACCACTGTTCCCTCTGAAACTGCGTTATCAGCACGTTTTGCTGCTACTTTTTGTCCTTGCTTACGAAGAATATCAACGGCTTTGTCAAAATCGCCATCAGCTTCCTGAAGCGCTTTTTTACAATCCATCATGCCCGCGCCAGTCATTTGGCGGAGTTTGTTTACATCTTGTGCGGTAATTGCCATGATCTATTTTAGTATTGATTATTACTGATTTGCTTGGAAACGGCTGTTACCGAAATGTTAGAAAACAGTTAAGAAATCCGCTTCCGGTTGAATTTTAAAAAACTGTAGCCCATAGCAAAAGGGCTATGGGCTACTTTTATCTGTTGAGACAGGAAGAGGCCGAAACCTATTCCATATCGCCCTGATTACTCTTCATCACTTTCAGCAACACTTGTCTCCGCAGGAGCTTCCTCACGAGGTGCAGCAGGTGCTGCTTCTTCGTTGCCTTTGTCAACCTGACGTTTCGCTTCTTCTTCCTCTACCATGCGCTGATCGTCTTTATCTTGTTTGCGTTCCATCAAACCTTCTTCAATTGCTTTTCCAATTGCCAAAGTGATCAATGAGATGGCTTTGTAAGCATCATCATTACTTGGGATCGGGAAGTCAACCAGTTCTGGGTTTGAGTTGGTGTCGCAGATCGCAAAGATGGGTATGTTCAATCTTTTTGCTTCTGAAACTGCAATGTGCTCGCGTTTTACATCAACGATGAAAAGGGCAGCCGGAAGACGGGTCAGGTCAGCTACACCACCTAACACTCTTTCCAATTTATCCTTTTCACGTGTAAGCATCAGGCGTTCTCTCTTCGCTATATTGCTAACCGTGGTTTCGTCTTTTAGCATCTTCTCAAGAGTCTGCATTTTTTTCAAAGACTTGCGAATTGTGCCGAAGTTTGTAAGCATACCACCCAACCAGCGATCAGTTACGTAAGGCATTTTAAGGCGTTTCGCCTCTTCCGTTACGATTTCCTGCGCTTGTTTTTTAGTAGCAACAAACATGATCTTACGTCCTGAACGAACGATCTGCTTCAAAGCGGCTTCCGCCTGATCGATGCAGCTCAAAGTTTTATTCAGGTCAATGATGTGGATCCCGTTTTTCTCCATGAAAATGTATGGAGCCATGCGTGGATCCCACTTGCGGGTAAGGTGACCAAAGTGTACACCTGCATCCAATAATTCCTTATATTCTATTTGTGCCATTGCCAAATTGAGTTTTAAAAAAATGTTTTAGTTTACGCAGCACAGCACATCGGGCACGATAAGTACTGTCTGGACTTTTTATTAACGTTTCGAGAACTGGAATCTCTTACGAGCCTTAGCGCGTCCGTATTTCTTACGTTCAACCATACGAGGGTCACGGGTAAGAAATCCTTCTTTTTTCAACGCACCGCGGAACTCTCCGTTATATTCGCAAAGTGCACGGGAAATAGCCATACGGATTGCTTCCGCCTGTCCTGAAATCCCACCACCTCTTACATTGACTTTAAGATCATAACCATTGCCTCCGCTGATAACAGCAAAAGGCTGTTGAAGAACGATTTGGTGCACTTCAAAAGGAAAATATTCCTTGTAATCGCGTCCGTTAACCTTAATATCTCCTTTGCCGGGCGTCATATAAATACGGGCCACAGCAGTTTTTCTCCTACCTATTTTGTTGATCACTTCCATGAATTACAACTTGATTTCTTTTGGTTGCTGAGCGCTGTGCGGATGTGTTGCATCAGCATAAACAAACAGATTTGTGAATAAACGACGTCCCAAACGATTCTTTGGAAGCATGCCTCTTACGGCTTTCTCGATTACACGACCTGGGTGTTTTTCGAGCAACTCGCGAGGAGTTTGAAAACGCTGACCTCCTGGATAACCTGTGTGGCGAACATAAATTTTGTCCGTCATTTTCTTTCCTGTCAACTTGATTTTATCGGCGTTGATAATGATAACATTATCACCACAGTCCACATGAGGAGTGTAACTTGCCTTGTGCTTGCCTCTGATAATTTTAGCAACTTCGCTAGCCAAACGGCCTAAAATTGCATCCTGAGCATCCACAACAACCCACTCCTTGTTCACTGTGTTTTTGTTCGCCGAGATGGTTTTGTAGCTTAACGTATCCACGATTAACAAAAATTTTAATTGATTTTCAATAAATTACACTGTAACAAGACAGTCCCATCGCAAAATGGGAGTGCAAATATAGAGTTTAACAAATTGAATAACAAGTATGTTTGTGAAATTTCGCCAGGCTGAAGGGAATCAGCGCTTATTTGAAATTTCTGCCTGCCTAATGAAGTATGGGAAAACTCAATGCAGCATACGGCATCCCGTAGTTTTGAGAGACCCGGCGTTGATTGTTGTCCAGGAACACCTTACTGTCATTTGCGTTCCTGGTACGGTAGGCAATGTGCCCGTACAGGTATCCGATTTTAAGGCCAATGCGCTTGGTAAAATAAATTCGCGCGTATGCCTCCGACTGTCCATTATAGTTCTCCAAAAACAGCGGTGCTGCATTAAAAATCACCGGTGAAGTTTTCAACCACTTTCCGTTATTGGGAGATCCTGTTCCAGGTTCGGTTAAATTTCTTTCATAGTAACCACTTCTGCGCGACCCGAATGATGCGCCAATCAAGTCTGTGTTTATTCCCAGATCAATTTTCCAGAATCTTAAATTGGCCCCAACTACGAAGCTCAGCCCGTTAGCCGAGACCTTGTTATATTCCAGATAATCTTGCGGAGAATCCGTTTTTGTGTACAAATTTGTCCGGCTTGCATAATAACCCCAAGCCCTGATCCCCAGTCCGAACCGGAACCACGGAACCCGGTTCATGCTCACTTGCTCATAATATAATACAGAAGGCGCCCAGGAATTGTCGTCACTGAAACCGGTTCCGACGTCAATCACCGCACTGGCTTGTGATTGAGTTTGACCGTAAACATCAACGGTGCCGAGAGCGGCCGCCATAATTACAAAAACGTAGAAAACCTTCATTCGAAACATTTAAATAAATTTTTAGTGTGAGAAATTCATCTTAACCTGAATTCAAATATAGGTTACAGCATTTGAAGAATTGCGATATTGCGTCATTCCTGATCCTAAACCTTAACGATTAAAATCTTTAACATGAGAAGTATTATTCTTAAACATTACGCGATGGCCATGCTGGCTTTTGCCCTGACACTACATGTAAGTCGTGCTCAAACTCCTGAGAATCTTTCTTTCAGGCCGCTTTTTAACGGAAAAAATCTGAACGGCTGGGTGGATGTCAATACATCCAAGGACACCTGGAAAGTAAAAAATGGAACGCTGATATGTTCCGGCAAGCCTATTGGCGTGATGCGGTCCGATCGCCAGTACGAAAACTTTATACTGGAAGTGGAATGGAAACATATGGAAGCTGGCGGCAACTCGGGCATTTTCGTTTGGAGTGAAGGCACACCGCAGGAAACTGACCCACTTACAAAAGCCATTGAAGTACAAATGCTGGAACTTGATTATGCAAGGCAACACAATGCAACGGACGACTATGTTCATGGCGAACTGTTCCCGACTATGGGTATGACGGCCGTTCCGGATAATCCAAGAGGGATCAGAAGCAAATCCCTTGAGAAAAGGTGTAAAGGAAAGGGAGAATGGAATAAATATGTGGTGGTTTGCGTCGACGGAACCGTGAAGCTTTCTGTGAATGGCAAGTTTGTCAATGGTCTTAGGAACTCAGAAAGAAAACGCGGTTATATCTGTCTGGAAGCGGAAGGTGCCGAAATCCATTTCCGCAACATGCGCATTATGGAACTGCCTGATGGCATAACCAGTGCCGCACAAACGGCCCCGCTGGTCAACTGATTTGCTAAATTAACTTTATGCCATAACTTAGGGCGGATATAACGCTTTTTGCATGAAAATTTCCTTCGTTGGTTCCGGAAATGTGGCCTGGCATCTTGCCCAGGCCTTTGAAGATGCCGGTCATTGGATTTGTGAAGTTTATAGCCGCGACACCCAAAAAGCCCGTCAACTGGTTTCCTATCTGTACGACACCAACATTCAGCCGGATCTCAATTTCTCCGAAAGCGAAGCCGATTTGATCGTTATAGCCGTTTCTGATGATGCACTCGAAAGTGTAATCGAACGCATCGTGCTTCCCGAAGGCGTCATTTTGGTTCACACTTCCGGAACCAGATCGCTCGCAGAATTTCAGAATCTGGTCGAGATTTACAGCGACGTATATGTGCATACCGGTGTTTTTTATCCGCTTCAGACTTTTACCAAAGATTTGGAAATGGATTATAAAGAGCTCCCTTTTTGCATAGAATCAAAGAGCGAACTCATTGAGAATAAGCTTATTCAGCTTGCGCAAAGTGTGAGTGACAATGTAAGCCGCATGGATTCAGACGAGCGCTTTATCCTGCATGTGGCGGCCGTTTTTGCAAGCAATTTCACCAATTACCTTCTCACTGTTTCCCAAAATATGCTGGAAAGGGAACAGCTCAATTTTGATCTTTTAAAGCCGCTGATCCATACGACCATTCAAAAAGCATTGCTTTCCAACGATCCTTCGCTGGGACAAACAGGTCCTGCACGGCGCGGCGACTGGAAAACGACCAACCGGCATTTAGAATATTTACAGGAAACCAATGAAGATTGGACGGAGATTTACAGGCTCCTTACCGACAAAATCAGAAACTTCTACATTTCAAAATAATCAGAACCCGTGCTGTCTCGTGAAAAGTTAGGCTATATTTGCGCAATTCATTATCCCGATTTTTCATGAATGCAGCATTAATAGACCGCTTTAAACGCATTACAACCTTTATATTCGACATTGACGGAGTCATGACAGACGGCAGCGTGATCGCGCTGGAAAGCGGCGAGCAGCCCCGGAGTTTTAATGTAAAGGACGGCTACGGCATCAATCGGGCGATCAGGATGGGTTACCGTGTGGCTATTATTTCTGCACAAAATCAAATAGGTGTTCGCAAACGACTTGAGTATCTTGGGGTTACGGACATTTTCATCGGAACTTCACCAGACGGAAAGTTGCCGATCTTCAAAAAATACCTTGCAGAAGCCAATCTGACCGAAGACGAAATCGTATTTATGGGCGACGATCTGCCCGATTATGAAGTGATGCGAACCAATGTCCTCAGCGCATGTCCGGCCGATTCAGTGGACGAAATTCTGGCATTATCGGATTATATCTCTCCTAAAACCGGCGGTCACGGCGCAGTCCGCGACCTGATCGAGCAAGTAATGAAGGCTCAGGGCAAATGGATGGCTTGGTTTCAATAATCAGTCGAAGCAGAAATCAGGCTTAACATCAGTGGAAAAAAAGCGTTACTTCCCAAATCTCAATGGAATCCGGTGCATTGCGGCCATGCTGGTCGTGTTTCATCATTTGGAACAGGCAAAACATGCCTTGGGAATTGCCAATATTTACGAACTTCCGATCATTCAGCACGCTGGCCGGTTGGGCGTAGGGCTTTTCTTCGTTTTGAGCGGCTTCTTAATCACTTATTTATTGCTGGAAGAACGTGGCCGTTTCGGTGATGTGGATGCCAAGAAATTTTATCTGCGCAGGGTTTTTCGGATCTGGCCTATTTACTTTCTGATCATTGGCCTTTCTTTTTTCGTATTTCCCAACATTGAGCTGCTCAGTTTCCCTGGAACGGATGAAAAGCTGACCGTACACGCCGCAGAGCGCCTTACATTGCTGCTCCTGGTCTTGCCAAACTTCGCTTTTGTGCTTTACGACCTGCCTTACTGGTGCGCGCAAACCTGGTCCATTGGCGTAGAAGAGCAATTTTATTATCTCTGGCCGTGGCTGATCAAATATCCTAAGCGGCGCATTCCGATCATTTTGCTCTTTTTAGCCATAACTGCCGCAATATTATTTGCCGGACTGTATTTCGCTAATGTGGATGAGGAGACTCAAAACACAATGATTTCAACATTCCTGGGACAGTTCAGAATCCAAACGATGGCGTTAGGCGGGCTGTGTGCCTGGTTGGTTTATCATAACAAAACGCAGGTTCTGGAAATTGTTTTCAGAAAAGATTTGCAAATCGTCGTGTACATTCTCCTGGCTGCATTGTTTCTGTCGGGTATTCACTTTTATGGCTTTCTGGAAGTTTATGCGCTTTTCTTTGCCTTCTTTATTTTAAATGTTTCGTGTAATCCAAATACGATAATCAGCCTGAATACTGGAGCAATGAACCATTTGGGAAAGATTTCCTATGGACTTTATATTTATCACGTCTTTGTAATTGTCTTCATTATCAATGCATTGAACAAATACCTTCCGGGCTGGACTGGAACTTCCTATCATATTGGTCTCTACGTGCTTACGTTTGCGGCGTCTGTTGCAGTGGCCTCGCTTTCCTATTCTTATTTTGAAAAACCGCTGCTCGCTTACAAAGACAAACGCTTCGGCAGGTAATTTTCACTTAATTTCGGGCAGCTCCGACATGGTGTAGAACTTCAATTGCTGGCGGTCAGCCTCTTTCAATATTTTTTCAAGAAACGGCACACTGAAGCCGTACTCCCCATTTTGCGGCTTACCATACAACGGTTCGTGGCCAAACAACATTAAGGCTTTATTATCGCTTTTCGCTTTTTCAAGCGCTTCGATCATTTCCGGTTCCGTTAATCCGGTGTCTTCGTCAATCAGCAGCGCATCTACAATGTGCTCTTGATCAAATGAATAATATATCCAGGGCATTAGTCGCGGCGCCAGCGCGTACATTTGAAAACCCATTATTTTCCTGCGTGATATGGCCACGTCGCGAAGGATTTTAAAACCACTGGCCAGCAACACAGAATCCACCTGATTGTTATGGTCGCCGCCCGGATGCGCATACGAGGTTGGTTTAAAACCCGCGTTGGCCATGTTCAATAAACCCGGAGTCAGTTCGATTTCCTTGTATTTTTCCGGCCCAGCCGCGATCAATTCTGTTGATTTTCCATGAATAGTGCCGTGAAACCCTATTTCATGACCTTCGCTTTGCAGTGTTCTGAGTTTGGAAATTTCGTCCTGAGTGAGGCTATCAGGGCAGGTTACGAAGAAGGTAACTTTTGCATTATATTTTTTAAACAAAGGCCTCAGTGCGAACCACTCATTGATAAAATGATCGTCAAAAGAAATCGCTATGCCCGCTTTTTCATGCGTTTGTGAATCACTCCGACATTGGATTATACCAATGCCAACACAAAGAAAAATGCATTTTACGAGGCAATGACGCAGGAATGTCGCAGCTGAATATTTCAATACTTACCGGATGAAATGTTATTTTCGCTAAATTAATCACACAAAATGAAAATCCTCCACACGGCTGACTGGCACATTGGCAAAAAGCTCGATAATTACTCCAGACTAGAAGAACAACGCCTCGTGCTGGCGGAAATCTGCCAGATCGCCGAAAATGAAAACGTTGACGCAATTGTCGTCGCGGGTGATTTGTTTGACAATTTTAACCCGTCCTCCGAAGCCACCGAGCTCTTGTACAGCACATTACATCGCTTGTCAGCCAACGGAAGCCGCGCCGTGATCGCCATTGCCGGAAACCATGATTCTCCGGAGCGCATTCAGGTGCCGGATGCATTAGCAAAAGTTTGCGGGATTATTTTTGTTGGCTTTCCTAACACAGAAATTTCGCAATTCTGCACGCAGGCGAAAGTCGATATTTTGCGCACCGCAAAAGGATTCATTGAAATAGAACTTCCCAATGCGAACTTCCCGCTTCGGATTTTGCACACGCCTTATGCCAATGAGCAGCGTTTAAAGACATTTTTAGGTGTTGAAGATTCGGAACAAGCACTTCGCATTCATTTGCAACAACATTGGCAGGAACTGGCAGATCAATATCTGGATGATGCCGGTTTCAACTTGCTCATGACCCATTTGTTCGTCATGCAAAAAGGCGGACCAATGCCAGAAGAGCCTGAGGAAGAGCGCCCTATCCTGCACATTGGAGGCGCCCAAGCCATTTACACAGAAAATTTCCCGAATAAAATACATTACGTCGCACTCGGGCATCTGCATCGCTATCAGGTTGTTGACAAAAAGCCGGCACCGATCATTTATTCCAGCAGCCCGCTCGCATACAGCTTTTCAGAAGCAAATCAGACGAAATACGTGGTTTTGATCGAAGCCGAAGCAGGCAAACTCGTTTCCTATCGTCCAATTGAGCTTACAAAAGGCAAAAAACTGCGCAGAAAAAGCTTCAATGACATTGATAAGGCCATCGAGTGGTTAGGCGAACACAGCGAAGATCTGATCGAGCTCACCATCATCTCCGATAATTACCTGGAAGCCTCAGACAAAAAGCGCCTCAACGAAGCACATCCCGGCATCATCCAGATCATTCCCCAAATCAAAAAAAGCGAACTGTCCACCGCAAATGCAGAAATCGACCTCTCACTAAGCATGGAAAAGCTCTTCCAGGAGTATTTCAAAACAAAAAACAAAGGCCAAGAGCCATCAGAAGGGCTAATGGAGGTTTTTAGGGAAGTTTTGGGGACTGAGGAGGAAGGATAACAAAAAAAGCGACAAGCAACCCTTTGGAGTACTTATCGCTTGATGTGAAGGTTTTAAATCCTTAGCTAGCTCGTCTAAGCTTGGCTTCGATGGTTTGTTGTGTATGCGGAACGATTCTTAGTCTTTCTTTTGGGATCAGTTTGCCGGTGTCGATGCAAATGCCGTAGGTGCCGTTTTTGATGCGTACCAAGGCATTTTCCAGCTGAATAGAGTATTTCTGCAACCTTGCGGCCAGCTGGCTCAGGTTTTCACGTTCGCTGGCATCGGCGCCGTCTTCTACAAGCTTGGCAGAACCCGCGGTAATGTCCGTTCCGCTGTCGTTCTTCTTACTTAAACCTCCTTTAATATAATTAAGCTCACTCATTGTCGCCTCCAATTTCCCACGAATGAGTTCTTCAAATTCCCTCAGTTCTTCCTCTGAATATCTTGTGCGTTCTTCTTGCATAATCTTAATTGATTTGTAAATCTTTATTAAGGAGCGTTTCAAAGTACAAAAGTACTAGTATTCTGCCTATTTTGTAATTATTTAATACAACAAAGCTGCCAACAAAAAAATCTAACTTGCAGTGACATCCGGCACTTTAACTGACAAAGCCACAACCTGTAAAAGGAAATGGCTTTGTCTTGTTTGGTATCTTATTACTTGTAAAGTACTGACTTTACAGCTTCCACCACTCGTTTCACGCTCGGCAGGATCTCTTCGATCAGTGTTGGCGCATAAGGAAGCGGTACATCACGGTTGGTAACGCGGATCACCGGAGCGTCCATATAGTCAAATGCGTGACGCTGAATGTGATATGTGATTTCAGTTGAAATGGATGCAAGCGGCCAAGCCTCTTCCACAACCACGCAACGATTAGTTTTCTTAACCGATTCAATGACAGCAGGATAGTCGATAGGGCGAACTGTTCTCAAATCCACAACCTCGACATCAATTCCTTCTTTTTCCAATTGCAGAACAGCCGGCATAACAACCCGTGGGATCATTTTACCAAACGAAACAATGGTAACATCCTTTCCCTGGCGTTTTACGTCTGCTTTTCCAAGCGGGATCAGATATTCTTCTTCAGGAACCTGCATTTTGTCTCCGTACATCACTTCCGATTCCATGAAAATAACCGGGTTATTGTCACGGATAGAGGATTTCAAAAGTCCTTTTGCATCATATGGGTTTGAAGGAACAACCACTTTTAATCCGGGCGTGTTGGCAAACCAGTTTTCGAAATTCTGAGAATGCTGAGCGCCCAATTGTCCTGCATTACCAGTAGGTCCGCGGAAAACGATGGGGCAGCCATATTGACCGGCAGACATGGAAAGAATTTTCGCAGCGCTGTTGATGATCTGATCGATCGCAACCAGAGAAAAGTTGAAAGTCATAAATTCAACAATGGGGCGAAGTCCGTTTCCGGCAGCTCCTACCGCAATCCCTGCAAAGCCAAGCTCTGCGATAGGCGTATCGATTACGCGCTCGGGACCGAATTCGTCCAACATTCCCTGACTTGCTTTATAGGCGCCGTTGTATTCTGCAACTTCCTCTCCCATCAAAAAAATACTCTTGTCAAGGCGCATCTCTTCCGACATGGCGTCGCGAATGGCATCTCTGAATGCTAATTCTTTCATTCGTAATTTTATAATTATTTAATTCTTAGAAGAAACCATTGCAAATCCATGCGATGTGTAGGATTTAAATTACTTGGTTACATTAAAAGAGGTTTTGTATACTTATTTCAAAATGATCTGGTAAAATTAGAGAAACGAGGCCAATTCTCAAATTCTTTATATTAACTATTCTTTACACCGGAATCACATCCACTTCCACCGAAAGCGTATGCTTTCCATAACTGAAAATGATCCCCTTCAACGGCGGCACGTCGCTGTAATCGCGGCCCCATGCGGTAACAATATGCCGCTCGCCCGGAACAATGTTATTTGTTGGGTCAAAATCACACCAGCCGTAATCGGGAATGTAAACCGAGATCCATGCGTGCGACGCGTCTGAGCCTTGTAATTTCTGTTTTCCGGGCGGTGGTAATGTTTCTAAATATCCGCTTACGTAACGCGCCGCAAATCCGTAACTTCTTATACAGGCAATGGCCAGATGCGAAAAATCCTGACAAACACCTTTCTTGGCAGTTAAAACATCCTTGATGGGCGTATGTACAGTTGTGAAATCAGGGACAAAATCGAACTCACTATAAATTTTCCGGCAAAGCGCTTTCACACATTCATATAGCGGCACTCCCTCCTGAAAACAATCTTTGGCAAAATTCCTGACCTCGTAGTCCCACTTGACCATTGGGCTTGGAAGCATATATTCCAGCAAAGAAATTTTCAATGCACGATCGCCGAGCAGCCGCTGACGCGCTGTTTCACTGGATTCCTCCGAGGGCAGAAACAACGATCCGGTAGCATCCGTAATCCGCTCCACCATTGCCGTAGTGCGCACGGTGAGCGTTTTGTGCGGAGAATGCAGGGAAAAATAATGGGTCGTATTTCCGTAAAAATCCTTGCGCGCAATAATGTGCGAGGGTTCCGGTGAAATATGAATGGTAAAGTTCTGGCATAACTGATCGGGCAATGACCGCGGCGCAAGACATACCAGACTGTGGTAATTATTGACCGCCTCTGCGTATTTATATTCCGTTTTATGGATCAGTTTATATTTCATCCGTGTCGTAGTCCATAGGGTCATAAAATGAATGATGCATGAGCGTATGGCTGAAATACATGTTGGTCAAATTCACGGAAACGGAGCTGATCAGCTTGGAAACTTCGGAAAGCAGGTTAAATAATTCCTCTCTTTCAAACCCAACTTTGCATTTGCTAAGCTCCGTTACGTCTGCCAGCTTTACCAATGTTGATGCCTTCAAAACGTATTTCTGAGCCTCATTAAGCCTTTCACTTCTCGTTGTTACGGGGAGTTTGCCAATGTTATTTTTCAGCTCATCCAGCATGTAAACCAACGAGTAAGGCAATGTTTTTTCCAACAAAACCATATCCAGCATGGCTTCCACACTCAAATGCGACTTATAGATCTGTCGGTAATTGACCAGTAAATGATGGTTGATCAATGTTGCCTCAATCAGCTCATTTTCAACGCCAGGCGCATTTTTAACACCAAAATTAGACTGGATCACGCTCACACGCGACAAAATCCGCTCGATGAGCTTACCCGTTTCCAGCAATAAAAAACTGTTGTCCCGCGGCATACTTTCGGCAATCACGCCCAAGAACGTGAACATATTGTTGAACAACCCATCCAATGTTTTCTGAATGTTGTTGTTATGCATCGATGACGCGTTCCGTATCTCGTGGTAACCATTGTCTATCAGGTCCACGATCCGCCATATTTCCTGGTCCCACTGGTTTCTCACAGCTCCAACTGCATTCAGAAATGAACCGATATTGGCAGCGATGCTGCCCGGTCTGTTTGTGTTTGAAATCAAATCAATGATCTCAGTATAAGGGTCCGACAAAAGATCTTCCTCTTCCAGAAACCCCGGATAAGTGGAAGAGAGGTGGGTTAATGATTGCAGCAAAATCTTAATGTGCTCCTGCTTGGCCGAGCCGCCAAAGTTCCTGTCCAGATTAAGTACATTAATGGTAATGTTCATAAACTTAATCACAGCCATCGTCCGCTCACAATAACGGCCGATCCAGAAAAGATTTTCCGCACTGCGGCTGGGGAGTGAGACGTGCTTGTTAACCGACACAGGGGATGTAAAAACAATCTTTTCCTGAACTTCCTCGGTCCTGTCGGACACAATCCAGGTGTCCTTCGACAATCCGCCGTATTGATTTGAAATCACAAACCGGTCCTTCACCGGCGAACTCCTCGTCAGCCCGCCCTGCATCACATGATAACCATTTTCATCAGCGACCATAAATGCCCTCAATGCTGCATAACGCGGCTCAATGTTGCCATTGATCAGCGACGGAGTTGTGGATAAGCTCACTTCCTGTTGCGCAATGAACTCGTGCGGCCGCTGAATGATCATTTTTTTCAGCTCCTCTTTCTCAGCAGAGCTAAGCAGCCTGCCGTATCTTGACCTGAACTTGGTCTTGCGGTTGGCTTTCTTAATGATCAGCTCGTCAAAATGTTCGAGCACATAATTGAGCTCTTTCACATGCCCGCACCACCAGGTGGCAACGGACGGCATAATGAGTTTTTCGTTTAAAAAATAAGTGCAGATATTGCCCATAAAGGCATGAAAAGCATGATTTTCCAAAACGCTCGTTCCCGGCGGATTGAGCACCTGCACATTACCAAGGCGGATTGCCTGTAACAATCCCGGAACGCCTAATCTCGAATCTTCACGAAGTTCCAGCGGATCGCACCAGTCGTCGTCTATCCTGCGAATGATCACGTCTACTTTTTGCAAACCATCAATGGATTTCAGCCACACGCAACCATTTCGCACGAGCAGATCATCGCCCTGCGCGAGCGTATAACCCAGGTAAGAAGCCAGATATGCGTGCTCGAAATAAGCTTCATTATTAGGTCCCGGCGTCAGATAGACAATGTTGGGCGCGTCTTTGCTTTTATCGGATATTTTTAAAACCGTGTTTTGAAGACTGTTGAAATAAGGCGATAACTTGCTCACATACATCCCCTCAGCGAGTTCGGGAAGCAGCTTGCTCATTACCACGCGATTTTCCAATGTATACCCGGAGCCCGAAGGCGCTTGCGTCCTGTTGTCAACGATCCACATTTGCCCGTCCGGGCCACGCGCCATATCGGCAGCGAACATGGTAAGCTGGTTTTTGGCAGGGATTTTTATATCAATGCAAGGGCGGAAAAAGCCCGTGTTATCAAAAACGAGTTCTGCGGGAATGATGCCGTCTTTGACCAGATTTCTAGGCCCATAAAGGTCTTTCAGGATCAGATCGAGCAGGATCGCGCGTTGTTGTAAGCCTTTTGCAATGCCGTTCCATTCTTTTTGCTCGATTAAAAAAGGGATCGGGTCCAGCTGCCAGGGGCGGTTAAGGCCGTCGGGTGTGCCGTAAACATTATAAGTTACCCCGTTTTCCCGAAGCTTGCTGATAATCTCCTGGTTCCGGCTTTTCAGTTCGGTCAGGCCCAGTTTTTCCAGCTTCGAAAAAAGCGCTTTCCAGTACGGCTTTATATTTCCGTTCATATCCAGCACTTCGTCGTAAGAACTAAGTCCGCTCTGATATGAATGCAAAAGATCCACAGAAACCTCGGTAAGCATAATTCAATGAGTAGGGTTATCCTGCAAATCTATTTTGATTTCCAGTATTTACGTAAATCCAGTGTGTTTGGATACTCGGGATTGATTAATTCTATCGGCGTGTCGCTTTTCATTTCCTTTTTGGTCTCAGCAATAAAACGCGAAACGCTGCCTGTATTTTTTTCTAAAATCGGCACTTCCTGCTTGGCAGATGGCGTATGTCCAAAACCTTGAAAAAGGCTGATTTTACGGGATTCTGCTTCGAAACTATTAACCGGATAAGTATCGAAACTACGCCCACCCGGATGCGAAACGAAATAAGTGCAACCACCCAAGATACGGTTATTCCAGGTATCCACAATGTCGAAAACCAGCGGCGCATCCGCCCCGATCGTCGGGTGCAATGCGGAAGGCGGGTTCCAGGCTTTATAGCGGATCCCGGATACAAATTCGCCTTTGATCCCCGAACTGCGCAAGGGAACACGGCAGCCATTACAAACCAGAATGTGCCTTCCTTCTACAAATCCGCTTACTTTCACCTGCAAGCGTTCCAGCGAAGAATCTACAAACCGGGCTGTGCCGCTGTTGGACAATTCTTCCCCCAAAACGTGCCAGGGCTCAATGCCCAGGCGCAAGTCGAGCTGTATATTATCAACCGTAATGCCGCCATAATGCGGAAAGCGGAACTCAAAGAATGGATCAAACCAGGAAATGTCGAAATTATAACCGGCGTCTTTCAGATCCTTCACCACATCCACCATATCCAGATATGCGAAATGCGGCAGCAGGAAGCGATCGTGCAGCTCGGTTCCCCAACGGATCAGCTTGTGTTTATAGGGTTCTTTCCAAAATTTAGCAATTAACGCACGGACGAGCAGCGTTTGCACAAGATTCATGTGCTTGTGCGGCGGCATATCGAATGCGCGGAATTCAAGAATTCCCAGCTGGCCTGTTGCAGAATCAGGTGAGTAAAGCTTGTCCATGCAAAATTCCGAACGGTGCGTGTTGCCCGTAATGTCCACCAGCAGATTCCTGAAAATACGGTCTACCATCCAGAATGGCACTTCTTTGTCATCCGGAATTTGTTCGAATGCAATCTCAACCTCATACAACTTTTCATCCCTGCCCTCATCAATGCGCGGCGCCTGGCTGGTAGGACCAATAAACGGCCCGGCGAAAAGGTAACTCAATGCAGGATGATGCTGCCAGTAAGTGATTAAGCTCCTTAAAAGGTCAGGACGCCTCAAAATGGGGCTATCGGCAGGCTTAGCGCCTCCAATCGTGACGTGATTTCCGCCTCCTGTTCCGGTATGGCGCCCGTCAACCATGAATTTGTCTGTACCTAATCTAGAAAAGAATGCCTCTTCATACAGCGCACTCACATTATCAACCAGTTCCTGCCAGTTTTTTGCAGGGTGAATGTTCACTTCAATAACCCCCGGATCGGGTGTAACAATGAGTTTCTGAACTCTGGAATCAGTGGGTGCTGCATAACCTTCGATCCTTACCGGCATTTTCAGCTTTTCGGCTGTGGCCTCAATGGACGCCATTAAATCCAGATAATGTTCCAGATAATCGGTTGGCGGCAAATAAACATAGATAATGCCGTCCCGCTCTTCCACACAAAGCGCCGTTTTAATAATCGGAAGTTCAAAAAGCAATTTATCCTCAGCCTCTTTTTCCGTCAATACTTTATTATCCTCTGCTTCCTCATCTTCAAAAACAGCATTCACCGGCAGCTCATAAGGCGGCGCAACCGAGCCATAGCGTGATTCAACAACCAGCTTGAAATCGATCAGCGGTTGCAGATCTTCAAAAGGACTGCGTTCAACAGGTTGTTCGCGGTGCGCCCTGGCAACTTCGGGTAAAGATTTTAACGGTAACCTGAAACCAATAGCAGAATTTCCCGGAACCAGAAAACAATGATTGCGTTTGAATTGCCAGGCAGAACTCGACCAATGCTGTCCTTTTTCATTCCATTTAATTGGCAAAACAAAACCGGCAGGATTATTAAGGCCTTTTTCAAGCAATTTGGCTAATGTTCTTCTTTCAATGGAATCTTTGAGATTAACCTTCAAAGGATCAACATTGACGGGTAATTTGCCTTCCTCCATCGCCCAATAAATGGGGTCTTCATAGGCCGGCGTAATGTTATTTGTATCTAAACCAAGATATTTTGTAAGCTCAGTTGTGAAAAGCTCGGCTTCGCGGAATGTGTATTTTGTTTGTCCTTCTTTGGTTACCAAATCATCATTGCGCCACATAGGAACGCCGTCATTTCTCCAGTATAGCGCATATTGCCATCTCGGGAAAGGCTCGCCGGGATACCATTTGCCTTGTCCAAAATGTAAGAGTCCGCCGTGTGCAAACCGTTTTTTAAGCCTTAATGCCAGATCGTAAGCCAATTGTCTTTTCAATGGCCCATCCGCAGCAGTGTTCCATTCCGGCGATTCGAAATCGTCTATGGAAATGAATGTTGGCTCGCCGCCCATGGTCAGGCGCACATCGCCTTCCTGCAAATCCTTCTCCACATCATGGCCAACCTGCATTACAGCGGCCCATTGTTCCTCTGTATATGGCTTGGTAACCCGCGGATCTTCGTGGATGCGGAAGACTTTGTTATCAAATTCAAACGTAACCTCGCAAATGTCCGTCGCGCCCGAAACCGGCGCGGCGCTTGCATAATCGGGCGTACAGCAAAGCGGAATGTGGCCTTCGCTGGCGAAAAGTCCGGAAGTCGGGTCCAGGCCAATCCAGCCTGCACCGGGAACATAAGCTTCGGTCCAGGCGTGTAAATCGGTAAAATCTTCTTCCGGGCCGGAGGGGCCGTCCAGTGATTTAATATCCGAAGTAAGCTGCACCAGATAACCCGAAACAAACCGCGAAGCAATGCCCAAATGTCTCAATATCTGCACAAGCATCCACGCGGAGTCACGGCAGGAACCGCTTTTGATATTTAATGTTTCTTCGCAGGTCTGGACACCCACTTCCATGCGGATGTTGTAATGTATTGCATTGTAAATCTGCTGGTTAAGATGAACCAGGAAATCCACGATCTTAATGTCCTTATTAACCTTCGCCTTCTCGACCCATTCCATCAAAGCAGGCCCGGCTTCTCTTGGTTCAAGATATGGCCCCAGTTCCTTCTTTAATGTTGCCTCGTATGAGAAAGGATACATTTCCGCATATTCCTCTACAAAAAAATCGAAGGGATTTATGACCTGCATTTTGGCGATCACCTCCACTTCCAGACTTAGTTCTGTGGTTTTTTCAGGGAACACAACCCTCGCCTGATAGTTGCCAAAAGGATCCTGCTGCCAATTTATGAAATGATTTTCGGGAGTAATTTTTAATGAGTAACCTTCAATGGCCGTTCTGGAATGCGGTGCCGGGCGAAGCCGGAAAATATGCGGTGAAAGTGAAACGCTCCGGTCAAACTGATATTTGGTTTTATGAGAAATAGCAACTTTTATAGCCATAATTGAAGTATTACAATAGTCTTAAGTTAATTCGGCATGAAGAAAATTTCAGGACTTTAAAAAAACGCATTATACCCATTTTTCAAAACATTTTGCCTGATAAAAAATGTAACACGAAATATTATTTTTCACCTTGCCAAAACTTCGGAATTCCTGAAATTGAGCACCGCAATAACGGCATATGTTTTCTAACATGCCTCACATGACATTCATTCCCTTGTAAATTTTCGCAATTTGTTTTTCCGGAGCCAATTATTGTTTAAAAGTTACGTAATTCGCTCAAAACCTTGCGATACAAATTACATTGACCTTCACATGAAAATTGCAATAATCGGCTGCGGAAATATGGGAATGGCCTTCGCCCGCGCCTTCCTGAAATTTGATCTGGTAAAAAACGAAGACTTTTTATTGGTCGAAAAAAGCGAAGACCGCATGGAAAGCCTCAATGCTTTTCAGCCAGGCGTCATTACCGGCGTCATCGGCCCGCAGATCAGCGAATATGACCTGATTATTTTATCGGTTAAGCCGCAGGATTTTACCTCTGTTTCAACGGCCTTGCGTGAAGTGGTGACGCCAAAGCAGGTTGTGCTGTCCATTATGGCGGGTGTAACCATTGAAATTATACAAAATGCACTTGATCATAAAGCAGTAATCCGCGCCATGCCAAACACGCCTGCAATGCTTGGAATGGGCATTACGGCTTATTCCGCGTCGCCGGAAGTGGACCTTAACCAGCTGAGAAAAATTGAAAACCTGATCAACGCAACGGGCCGGTCTGTGTTTTTGGAAGATGAGGATCAATTGAATGCGGTTACGGCATTAAGCGGCAGCGGGCCTGCTTATTTTTTCTATGTGGTGAAAGCCATGATCGAGGCGGGCAAGCAAATGGGTTTTGAAGAGTCTGTGGCGGCATTATTAGTAAAGCAAACCATGCTGGGATCCTTTCATTTGATCAATACGGCGGACAAATCTCTGGATGAGCTGATTAAGGCAGTTGCTTCGAAGGGAGGAACGACGGAGGCAGCATTAAGGCAATTTGAAGCCGGGCATTTGGATGAAACATTGAAAAACGGCATCATTGCCGCGCAAGCAAGGTCAACCGAATTGTCAAAAGGCTAGATTGGCGCGAAGCTCCGTTTCTATTTGATAATCAACAAAAAGATTAAAATATGAGCTCAACACACCACCTTGAGACACTCGACATTGTTCTGAACGGATTAATGCGCCGCTACAAAGAACGCGTCCCAGACGTGGGCGTGATTTTGAATGCTATGGCGTCGGAAGACATTGTAAGCAGCGCCGATAACATTGAAAATGACCACATTGCATTTCGGACAATGGGTGTTCCAAATCTTGGGGTTCAATCATTTGAAAAGATTTTCCTGCATTACGGTTATCAAAAAAGGGACCATTATTTTTTTGAGGGCAAGAAGTTGGACGCCTGGTGGTATAGCCCGCCAAGGGAAACCGACCCGCGCATTTTCGTCAGTGAGTTGCGGGTGAATGATTTGTCAGAAGAAAGCCAACGCATTATCAAAAGTTACACCGATGAAGTAACCAGCGATCCGGTTGACGCACTGGACCTGGACAATGGCGAAGAGGTAGACGCATTTCTCCACAGACCGTTATGGCGCACACCGACCGTGGTTGATTACAAATCGCTTTTGCAGGAAAGTGAGTATGCTGCCTGGGTTATTTACAACAGATATTATCTCAATCACTTCACAATCAGCGTACATAACCTGCCGGATGGTTATAACACTGTCGCGGCATTTAATGAATTTCTGGAAAAGAATGGCATTCGATTGAATACTTCTGGTGGAAAAATAAAAATCAGCCCGGATGGCGGCCTGCTCCAAAGTGCAACGGTTGCCGAAATGATCCATGAAGAATTCGCAAACGGTGAACATTTAGAAATCTCCGGTTCCTACGTCGAGTTCGCAGAACGAAAAGTCTTGCCCCACTTCCAAAACATCCCCCCAGCCGAAATCACAAGAAAGCACAGACGCGATGGCTTCGAAGCGGCTAATGCTGATAAAATTTTTGAGAGTACTTACACAACGCAGACTGGGAAAAGTTAATCAGGCGTTGTCTCTTTTTGTATTTCGAATGGTCAGAACTTTTATAAGCTGGTCCGTGACCTGATAATAGATGATTGTGTGCTTATTCAAAACACATTCTCTCACGCCAGCTTTCGTAGCGGACGCTCTAAAAATAAATGGCATTTCACTAATCAATTTGAGCTGATCAGTCAGCCTAATCAAGAAATCAATTTTTGATTTTTCAGAAAAGTTTTCTCCTAAATAAGTTGAGATCTCTTCAATGTCGCCTCTGGCTCTATCAGACAATCTAACGTTCAATGCCATGCGAAGACTTCATATAATCAAAGAAATCAGAATCGCGGCCAGCATCAAAGTCAGCTAGTCCTACATTAATAGCAGATTTAGTCTGGTCATCCAAATTATGCCAAAAATCCTCTTGAGATTTCGCCTCCCGGGAAAGCAAAATCAGATATGCCTGCAAAACAGTAGAATCCTCAATGCTATCAATAAGCGCATGAAGGCTGGTTTTAAGATCATTTTTGCTCATACCAATTCATTTTATCACTTCCAAGTTACGTAATATCTATTTCGAACAAAAACGAGCTCATTCATTCACTAAAAAATAAACAATCCGACAAGCATTCCCTGTGCTCTTCTCGTTCTTTTCGCTGGCAATGGTTAAGTGCAATTTGTGTTTGCCCGAGGAGAGTTCGTCGCTTAGCATCAGATACCAGGGTAAGTGCAACTGGTTGCTCCATGGGGTGAAAAAGTCAAGGGTTTGGGGTTTTTTGCCGTCGATGGTGTACGTTATTTTTCCTGCGTCCGGGCCTGAGATGATGGCTATTCCTACGCCCCGGCCCTTGAATTCAAAGTCGAGTGACGCATTTGGCTGTTCGCCAACTAGCATTGGGACATTTACAAAGCCGGGCCTGGTTGGTGTTTTGTCTGCTGGCTTCCAGTCGGGATTGAGTGTAAATCCTTTTAGATTCTTGGCTTCTGCGACTTCGTGATAGCTTCCTTTTTCGTAGGAAAACCTGTCCATTGGCGCGGGCAGCTTGATCGCATTTGTGGCGGCGCTGCTGTCCGTTTTGAGTAGCTCTTTAATTGTTTGAAAATACACTTCCTGACCATAGGGCGAAGGATGCAGGTCTTTAAAATCGTATTTCCAGGAGAATTCGCCTGCTGTGATCCGATCATACACTTCTTTTGCAAGGTTAATGTAGGCCGTTCCATAATGCTTCGCAACGCGCTCGTGGACTGCAACTTCCACCGGCTCTTTTCCTTTTTCGTAATCCGCATTTTTACCTGGTTCTGCAAATGCCATTAATACTGCGTTCGCATTTGGATTTGCAGCATACAAATGCCTTAATATGCCTTCCAAGCCTTTTATCTGCGCTTTTTCACTAAAACCATTTCCCCGGTCATTCACCGCTGCTTCCAGGAAAAGCAAATCGGGCGTGCCCTTCGCCAACACATCGCGTTCAAACCGGAATGCATGCGGCGTGCTCCCCAGTGACGGAATGCCGGCTGCAATGAAAGTGAAGTCAGTTTCAGGGAAATGTTCTTTCAAATATTGAGCTGTTTTGTCCCGCCAGCCAGGGTTATGCGTGATAGATCCGCCCAGGAATGCCACTGTGCCTTTTTTCTCTTTTCTGAATTTTTCAAAAGCATTGCCTAAACCCTTATTAACCTGAATATAAGGCATATGCGAGAGGTTTTTTTGTACAGGAACACTATGCTGCTCAATAAAATTGGCAAAATATTCGGGATGCTCTATGGGAAAGTGATGCCCTTCCATTTCCTGCTCGCCGCGCGTCATCGGATAAACGCTGATGGGCCCGCCCAGCTGCATGTAGTTTTTTACCAACAAATCGCTGTTCTCCTCAGCCGGAACATGCTTGTCTTTCAGGCCAATAGCATGAATTATCGGGACTTTATAAGATGCCAGCCCAACGAGATCATTCAAAGGAATGTCCGTAAACTTCGCTGCTTCATCCTCTGTAACATTGAAGAGTTTTAACCATACAGCCCAGTCTTTTTCTGATCCCAACCCTTTTCCCCTTCCTCCCGGCCAGCTTTTGGGATCACAAACGGGCGCTTCGGCATAAATGCAGCTTACCTTATCGGGATTGCGCTTTGCCCAGCCATACACATACAATCCACCGCGACTTACGCCTTCCAGCGCCACTTTGGGTGCAAACTGTTTTTGATTTACCAGATAATCATAAAAAGCATCCCAAACCTGCATGGCTTTTGGGTGCGCAAACATGTCATTGGTATTAATATAGGCAATGTGGAAACCGCGCGAAAGCAAAATACTGTCCATTTCTGTATGCCAGGTTGGGAAATGCGCGCGCCACACCCAGGGGTTTCCGGCAATGGCCTTTTGCGGCTTTACAAACCAGGCATTTTTGTTTTCAAAAGTGAATTCCACCTTCTCAAATCCCTTCCAGATTGATACTTTTTCGGTGGGTTGAGCGGCAATAAACGGTCCTGAAACCAATAAAACCGCAAACCAAATCCCAATTAAAATGCGCTTTGTCATGCCGGATAAAGGAAAATTTGATCCGGATTTACCGGTAAACTTGCACACTTGGTATGATATTTTAGGTGTTAATGCGAAACTATATTAAAGACTTATGGATAAGATCGAAAAGTATAAGACCATGGAGAAGGTCCTTCGTGAAATAGAGGACTTGAAAAACAGTGAGACCGCAGTTATCAAGAAAATTGGTCAGATCGAAACAGAGAACATGAATTTGAACGTTCAAGGTTTGGATAAAACACTAAGTGAAATCTACGACGGCATTTACAAAAACCTTGAACTCGTAGAAGGTCTCCATACCTCTTTCACCGAAACTGTTGCTGACTTCAAAGAGAAGAATAATATAACTGATGAGATGTTACTTGAATTTAGTGAGAATAATTAATTCTTACTATTAAGTGAAAAAGGCTGCAAATGCAGCCTTTTTTTATGCCCCGGCGTCATCGGAAGCGCCTTGTGCCAGCGCGCTCCAGTCCAGATTGTTCCGCTTTTTGGCTAGTGCAGAAATAAACCGGTTACGGATCAGATCGGCCATTGGCATGGGCACATTTACATCTGAGGCCGTTTGTAGTGTAAGATTAATGTCTTTGAGACCTAATGCGAGCTTGAATGCAACCGGTTCGTAAACATTATTGGCAACAAATTTTCCGTAATTCTGAAATATCGGCGCTGCGAACAATGTCTGGGTAAGCATTTCATAAATGCTTTGCCGGGAAATGCCGTTTTTCTCGGCCATTGTGAAAGCCTCTCCCATCATTTCCAAACTCGCTGCGATCATGAAGTTTCCAGCCAGCTTCACCACATTGGCCGCGCCCGGATCTTCGCCAAAATCATAAATGCCTTTCACAAAACCCTGCAAGATCGGCTTGGCGATTTCCTTTGCTGCCGCTTTTCCTGAGATGGCAATGTTCCCTACTCCGGCAACTACGGCTTCCGGCCTCGCAAAAATCGGTGCGGCAATGTAAGTGGCTTCATACCAGTCATGTATCTGGCTCAGCTGGCGGGAAGTTTCAGGTGAAATGGTGCTCATGGAAATATGAATGCCGCCTTTGCCGAGTTTTTCAGCCAGTTCCATAGAGAAAATTTCTTCGACCACTGTATCATCAGCAAGCACAGAAATAACGATTCCGCCTGTCTCAATGGCGTCTATCGCATTCTCAACGACTTTTGCGCCTAATCTGGCCAAAGGATCTGCTTTTGAAGCTGTTCTATTCCAAACGGTTAGCTGGTAACCCGCTTTAATCAGACTTTCTGCAATCGGTGTTCCGAGGTTTCCTAAACCCAGGAATGCTATTTTTTCAGACATAATGTTAACGTTTAGTAAAATCAAACCTGCATTACCCCAACATTAAAAGGCTTCTCGATCGGAGCCTGATCTGCTGCTGCAATGCCCAAAGAGATAATTTTCCGCGTTTCGACCGGATCAATGATGCCGTCGACCCACAATCGTGCCGCGGCATAGTAAGGTGATAATTCCTGGTTATAACGATCTGTGATTTCGTCCAGCAATGCTTTTTCAGCTTCGGGAGTGATGGTTTCGCCTTTTGCTTTTAATGTTGCGGTTTGCACTTGCAAGAGCGTTTTTGCGGCTGTTGCGCCGCTCATCACTGCCATTTGCGCTGTGGGCCAGGCAAATATCAATCGCGGATCGTAAGCTTTTCCGCACATCGCATAGTTGCCCGCGCCGTAAGAGTTGCCAACGATAAAAGTGAATTTCGGAACAACTGAATTGGCAACGGCATTCACCATTTTAGCGCCATCCTTGATGATCCCGCCTTGCTCTGCGCGACTTCCTACCATAAAGCCCGTTACGTCATGGAAAAAGATGAGGGGAATTTTTTTCTGGTTGCAATTCATAATAAACCTTGCGGCCTTATCTGCCGATTCGCCATAAATAACACCGCCCATCTGCATTTCACCTTTGCCCGATTTGACCACTTTGCGCTGATTGGCCACAATTCCGACAGCCCAACCATCCACGCGCGCGTAAGCACAAATCAATGTTTTGCCATAATCGGGCTTGTATTCGTCAAGTTCTGAATCGTCTACAATGCATTCCAGAATTTGGCGCATGTCGTACGGTTTCAGTCTGTCGGTGGGTAAAAGTGTATAAATTTCTTCGGGATTTCGCCTGGGTTGTATGGGTGTTTTTTTATCAAAACCTGTTGAAGCGGGCCTTCCTATTTTATCAATGTGCCGCTTGATCGCGTCCAGACATGATTTATCGTCCGGAAATTTGTTGTCGGTTACGCCGGAGATTTCGCAATGCATGGAAGCGCCGCCTAATGATTCGGAATCCACATCTTCGCCAATGGACGATTTCACCAGATAGGGTCCGGCCAGATACACGGAACCGGTTCCTTCTACAATGAATGCTTCGTCGGACATGATGGGTAAATAAGCCCCGCCGGCCACACAACTGCCCATAATGGCGGAAATCTGCACGATCCCCATTGCGGACATTTGCGCATTGTTCCTGAAAATTCTTCCGAAATGTTCCTTATCTGCAAAAACTTCGGCTTGCATCGGCAAATAAACGCCCGCGCTATCCACCAGATAAATGACCGGCAAGCGGTTTTCCATGGCGATTTCCTGTGCGCGGAGATTTTTCTTGGCAGCAATCGGAAACCAGGCGCCTGCCTTCACAGTGGCATCATTGGCCACAATCATGCATTGTTTTCCTGACACATATCCGATGCCTGCAACCACTCCACCAGACGGACATCCGCCTTCTTCCGCATACATGCCATCCGCTGTAAATGCACCGATTTCAAGAAAATAAGAATCCGTATCAATCAGATAATCAATCCTTTCCCGGGCTGTAAGCTTGCCTTTTTTGTGTTGCGCTTCAATTTTCTTGGGACCGCCGCCGAGTTTGACATGCTCATATTTTTGCTGAAGAACCTGAATCAATTGGGGAAGACTATCTTGACTGGTCATATTGATGAAGTAAAGTAATTCGTCGCTGGCCCGGAAGGTCAGGTTTATTTCCAAAAATAAAAAGTCGTTTACCCGTAAGCAAACGACTTCAATTTTATTTAATAATGCTGAAACCTGAAATTTCTATTTAATAACAGTGGTTGTGTCGAGTGGAGATTCCGCGGGTCCTTTGTCTTTTTTACCAAAAACAGAAATGTTAATGTAACGTTTTGGATGTTCACGCAGGTTTGTCAGAAGTTTGTTAAGGCTTACCATCGTGCGATCGATATTGTTATAAAGCGTTTCATCCTTGATTAGCTTTCCGGCAGTTCCTTTGCCCGATTCAACACTCGCCAGCAATGTATGCAGCTCACCAATGGTCCTGTTCGCATTCTGAACCGTTTCCCCGAGCCGCAATGCATTCAGCGAGTCTGCTAATGTGCCTGTTTTGGCAAGAAGCGGTTTCAGTTCTTTTTCTGTCTCCACCAAAGAAGTTGAAAGCTTATTCAAATTCGAAGTTAATGCGACCAGGTTAGCGCGATTTTCATCCAGTAACCCCTGCAAATTCGTCCCGGTCTGGTTGTAATTTCTAAGAACCTGATTCAAGATCAAACCTGTTTCCTTAAAACCCATCACAACTACATCCAGGTTTTTGATAAGCGAGTCGGCGTGATTGACCAGCGGTAATGCTTGCTGTTGCAAAACAGCCGAAATGCCCGCTTCTTTGCGAGAAACTAGTGTATCGCCCTCTTTCATGGCCGGGCCTGTCCCTATGGCCAGATTAATCACTTTCCCACCCAGTAAGCCGCCGTCGGCCAGTATCGCAGCCGTTCCGCCGGGAATAACAACGCCTTTTTGCACATCAATACTTACCAGTAACTGGTTTTTTCGATTTTGCAAAAGCTTGATTTCCTGCACACGGCCTACATTCAAACCATTCAGCAACACAGGGTTCGATGCGGTGAGACCGTCAATGTTGTCGTAAAGCACATAGTATTTATGGGTTCTGGAAAAAACGTCGGAGCCTTTTAGGATGTGAAAGCCGAAATATAACATCACAATGGCGACGACTGCCATTATTCCGACTTTTGCTTCTCTTGATATTTTCATGGGCTAATTAATTGAAATCGAAATATAAGATATAACCCTATTTAACGGTCCATATCTTTTTTATAAGCCATAAATGCCTGGTGAATGGATTCAGCAACTTCTTTCTGGCCATCCTCTGAGCCCAGATAGGCTTCTTCATCAGGTGTGGATAAAAAGCCAGTTTCGATCAGAACGCTCGGCATAGCACATCTCCATAACACCAAAAACCCGGCTTGTTTCACGCCCCGGCTCTCCCGGTCGGACACAGATTGAAATTTCTTTTCGATCAGATCTGCCAGGCGGAGACTACTGGAAATGAATGCGCTTTGATAATTAGCAAGCATGATGTGCGCCAGTGGAGAATTGGGATCAAAACCCTTGTATTTTTGCTTATAGTTCGTTTCCTGCAAAATAACCGAGTTTTCACGCTTCGCAACGTCGAGGTTTCCTTGTGTTTTGTGTAAACCCATTACGAATGTTTCGGTTCCTCGCACCGATCGGGAGCTGGGCGTGGCATTGCAGTGGACAGAGATAAAAAGGTCTGCATTGTTGCGATTTGCAAAAGCGGAGCGCTCTCCCAACTCAATAAAAACGTCAGTTGATCTGGTATATAGTACTTTTACGTCAGGAGTTTCTTCTTTGATCCTTCGCCCAAGTTCCAGAGCAACTGCTAACGCAACGTCTTTTTCCTTGGTAACACGCCCCCGGGTCCCAGGATCTTTTCCTCCATGGCCGGCATCAATGACGACCGTGTTTACTCTACTGGATTTTGCCGGAGCGGGATCATCTTGAATAACAAAAGCGAGACTTGCAAAAAGGGTGCTTGCGACAATTACTAATTTAAGAACTTTTAACATTATTTTTTAATTAGGGCGTTACTCGTAAGAGGTTTCTCTGCTAATTTTGAAATTCGTTATGCAAAAATACGCTATTTGTTAGAACTGAAAAGAAAGGCGATTATTATATCGTCAGTAGTGGCAGCGTTTCTTATATTCAGCACAGTGTCCTGTGTACAGCAACGCACTAAGAGAACCGGGAAAAATCAGGATAAGCCGAACGTTACACGTTCGGCTAAACAGACAGCGGATTCTCTCCTTGCTGTTAAAAATCAAGCTGGCGCCGACACAACCGGTGCCGGGAAGAATGCTACGTCCAAAAGTGGTTCGGTAACATTAGGGGATACTTCGCTCACCAATAACGGATTAACTGACTCCACGGCGGTAGATTCTTTGTCGAATCCGGACGATCTGCAAAACACCGTTCAATATACAGCGGAGGATTCGACGATTATGGACGCGGTGCTCAAACAAGTCCACTTGTACGGCAATGCGGAAGTGACTTATGGAACCATTAACCTGAAAGCTGCTTATATCCGCCTCAATTGGGTCACGAATGAGGTTTATGCAATCGGAATCCCCGATCCTGCCGACTCTACTTCCAAAAAAACGATCGGCGATCCGATATTTCAGGATGGGCCTGAAACTTACAATACCAAGGAAATCCGATATAATTTCAAGTCAAAAAAGGCCTTGATCCAGGGCATTGTCACCCAGGAAGGCGATGGGAACATTCGTGGGGAAAAGGTCAAGAAAGACGCGGAGGGCAATTTTTACATTCGCCACTCCATTTATACAACCTGTAATCTGACGCACCCGCATTATTTTATCAATGCGCCGAAGATCAAGATGGTGAATAAAAAGCAGGTTATTTCCGGGCCTTTCAACCTGGTTATCAGTGATGTTCCGCTTCCAATCGCGCTGCCTTTCGGTTTCTTCCCCTTTCCAAAAAAGAAGGAGAATGGAACCTCGGGCATTCTTTTTCCTACTTATGGAGAAGAACCTAATGGTCGTGGTTTCTATCTGAGAGAAGGCGGCTATTATTTCGCCATCAGTGAGTACATCAATGCTTCGGTTACGGGACAGATTTATTCTACGGGAAGCTGGGGATTGGGCGTTGCTTCCACCTATTCCAGACGTTATCAATACAATGGTAATTTCGCATTGCGGTTCAACAAGAATAAGTCAAGCGATGAGGTTGACCGGGACCTTGGGCGTGGACAAACCAATGATTTCAGCATTATCTGGTCACATGCGCCAAGGCCGCGTGGCAATTCGCAATTTTCTGCGAATGTGAATGTCAGTAGCAACAGTTACAATCAGTTGCAGGAATTTGATACGCAAAAATATATTTCGAATGTGGCGAGTTCTTCGGTGCAGTATAACCGCACTTTCGGGCAGTTTATGCGGGCAGCGGCCAGTTTACGCGTAAACCAGAACTTCGGACAAATTGACCCGACTGATGGAATCAAAAAAGGCGGTAAAACGAACATTTCGACCGATTTCAGCTTTGGCGTTAACCAGATTGCACCATTTGCATTGAAAGGTGGTAGAGGACGCTGGTATGAGAGCTTCCGTCTGGGAATGGATTTTAGCGGAAATTATGCATTGACAAACTCACTGACCGCAATTGATACTTCCTCCTCGAGTCTGGGTTTTTCCATCATTAACAATGTTGATCCAACGCGCGCCAACACTGCAAAAGTGGTGGCTTTTAATCTGGACAATCTTCCCGAAATGCTGAAAGACGCGCAGTTTACTGGTCGTTACAGCTTGCCTATTTCACTGCCCAACTTTAAGATTTTAAGGTTTGTGAATGTTACGCCGAGCCTTTCACTACAAGGTGAAGTTTTTACCAAACAATACGCTTATTCAGTTGAAAAAAATCAGGTCCGCATTGATACATTAAGGCAAGCGGGAACAGAATATTCTTACAATTTCGGAGCCGGGGTTAACACTCGTTTTTACGGGACATTCTTCGTCAAAGGCAAGCGACTGGAAGCAATTCGGCACACCGTTATTCCTTCATTATCATTTACTTACACGCCGGATTTTACAGGTGATGCTTTTGGTTTTTATCAAAAAGTAAACATTAAAAATCGCGGATTAGACAGAGAATATTCATTATCGCGGTTTAGAGGCGTAGGAACAGGCGTAAGCAACGGGCGCGCTTCGAGTGTCATTTCTTTCAGTTTAAACAACTCATTTGAAATGAAACTCAAAACCAAAAGTGACACGGCTGCACAGCAATTTGAGAAAATATCACTGCTGGATAACCTGAGTTTGGGAGGAAATTATAACCTGCTGGCAGATTCATTAAATCTATCCAACATTACGGTTAACGCGAATGCCCGGATTGGTAAAAACCTGAATTTAAACTTCAATATGAACCTGGACCCTTATGCATATGAGGCAAATCCACGGATTCTGAGTAATCAGGTTGGAACTAAGGTGAACAGATATGCCATCACACAAGGACAAGGATTGGCAAACCTGCAAAATCTGGGCTTTACATTAGGAACGAGCTTTGCGCCGAAAAGCTCGGATAAGGCCAAAACGGTGCCCCCCGCAGCAAACGGAAATCCAACCGTTACGGAGGAGCAGCGCGAATTCATTGCCCAGAACCCGGAACTGTACGTGGATTTCAATATTCCCTGGAATGTGTCTCTGAACTATAACTTCGGCTTAACCAAACCAGGGCTTTCAAAAGCACAACTTATTCAGGCTGTTCAGGTTACGGGTGACCTTAGCTTATCCAAGAATTTTAAAGTCAGTGTAAACACCGGTTTCGACTTCACCGCATTTGAGCCTACCATTACATCATTAACCCTTTACCGCGACCTGCATTGCTGGGACATGAGTTTCAGCTGGACGCCGTTTGCGGGAAGCGCCTCTCGGGTAAGCAACTATAACTTCACATTGAAAGTGAAATCCAGCATTTTGCAGGATTTAAAAGTGACGCGCCGCCGCTCATTCTACGACAGATCTGCTTATTAACATTGCAGTAGGGGCATAAAAAATGGCCGCCCAGTCAGGACCGCCATTTTCACCAAATATCGTCTCGGATTATTTGGAAGATTTTGTTGCTTTCGGAACCACTTCACCGTTCAGGTACAAAGTGATTGAACCGCCTTCTGTGTTACTGAAAACTGTTACAGGCTTATTAAAAGGACCTGCCGCTGCGGCATTAAATGTAGCTTTTACAGAACCTGTTTTTCCCGGAAGAACCGGCTCTTTTGACCAAACTGGCGTTGTACATCCACAAGACACGGTTACATTGGAAAGTACAACAGGATCAGATCCCGTGTTAGTAAACACAAATTCATGTGTTACAGGCGTTCCTTGTGGCACTTTACCAAATTTGTGCGTTTCTTCTTTGAATTTCAACACACCTTTTTGCGCAAAACTAACGGTGGACAAGCCTACCAATAAAACCAGCGCGGAAAAAAATACTTTCATGATACTAACTATACATTTAGTGGTGAAAAAAGTAACTAGCAAACAAGATTAAGTTATAAAATTTAAATTTAATAATCATTAACCAATATTAACAATGCCACTGAAAGTTATACGTCCCACTGTGGTGTTTATTATTTTCCTGCATAATTTTGGCTTGCATTCAAAAAAACGTAATTTAACTACGGATTCATTCCAAGTAAATTTTGCTTATGCTTCAAAATGATAGTTTGACCGGTTCCAGTGTGTTGAGTAAGGAGAGTATCACCAAAGACTATCGCCTTGCTTGCGAAAGTCGTCAGGTGAGTTTGCTGGGAAGGAAGGATACAATGGGTGGCCGTTCTAAATTTGGCATTTTCGGAGATGGTAAGGAGGTGGCCCAGATCGCATTGTCAAGGGCATTTAAGATGGGTGATTTTCGCTCCGGATATTACCGCGACCAGACCATTGAAGCGGCGCTTGGCAACATTAGCTGGCAACAATTTTTTGCACAAATGTACGCCCATGCCGATCTGGAACATGAGCCAAGTACCGGCGGCAGGTCCATGAATGGGCATTTTTCGACAAGATGGCTGGATGAAAACGGAGACTGGCTGGACCAGACCAAGCTTTATAATTCGGTTTGTGATATCTCTTCCACTGCCGGGCAGATCCCACGGGCTGTGGGGCTTGCATATGCTTCTAAATTATTCAGGGCCAATAAGGATCTGCACTATCTGACCAATTTTACGCGTCAGGGGAACGAGATCGTTTTTGCGACAATTGGCGATGCTTCCACTTCCCAGGGCATGTTCCTGGAAGCGATGAATGCAGCCGGCGTTCTGCAAATTCCACTGCTGACTTCCGTGTGGGATGACGGTTACGGCATTTCTGTTCCTGTTGAATACCAGACTACAAAATCAAGCATTTCCAAAGCGCTGGCAGGTTTGCAGCGCAATGAGGAGGAGCCGGGATTGGAAATATTTACGGTAAAAGGCTGGGATTATCCAGCCATTATTGAGACATATCAGCGGGCTGCAACGATTTGCCGCGAAGAGCAGGTTCCCGTTTTAATCCATGTTACCGAGCTCACGCAACCACAGGGACATTCCACTTCCGGCTCACATGAGCGATACAAATCGAAGCAGCGGTTGAAATGGGAAAATGAGCGGGATTGCAACATTCTTTTCCGAAACTGGATCCTGCAAAACGGATATGCAACGGATGAAGAGCTTGAACAAATAGAAATTGAAGCCAAAGAAACTGCGCATAATGCGCGTAATCAGGCCTGGCAGGCTTACCGTAAGGAACTCGACAAAGAATATCTGGAAACGATACAACTTTTGCAGGACGTCATGCGCTCGAGTTCCCATGCCGATGAACTGAGCAACATTATCCTCGAACTAAGCAAAACATATCTTCCTGTAAGAAGGGATATGGTTTCCAGCATTCGAAAAGCGTTGCGACTGCTCGGAAGAGAGGATAACCCGATGAAAGATGCACTAAAAACATCTCTTCAAAATAGCCTGAAAGACAATACATTGCGTTTCAGCACCCATCTTTACAGCGACTCTGCAGAATCCCCGTTAAATATTGCCGAAGTAAAACCCATATTTTCCGAAGACAGCCCTACGGTTGACGGCAGGGAAGTTATCCGCTCTTATTTCAACTCGCTTTTCGAAAAAGATCCGCGTGTTGTGACCTTGGGCGAAGATGTTGGCTTTATAGGAGACGTGAACCAGGGTTTGGCAGGCTTGCAGGAGAAATTTGGCGAATTGAGGATTACGGACACCGGAATCCGTGAAGCGACGATCGTAGGCCAGGGAATTGGCATGGCAATGCGCGGATTAAGGCCGATTGTTGAGATCCAGTATTTTGACTACATCTATTACGCACTGGCGACGCTCACCGACGATCTGGCAACATTGCGTTACAGGACGGCTGGCGGACAAAAAGCTCCGTTGATCATTCGTACGCGCGGGCACAGGCTCGAAGGGATCTGGCACTCTGGTTCGCCGATGGGCACCATGCTGAGCAGCCTCCGCGGCATCCACGTTATTGTACCACGAAATTTCGTGCAAGCCGCCGGATTTTACAATACATTAATGAAAGGCGACGACCCGGCTTTGATCGTTGAGCCGCTTAATTCTTACCGTCAGAAAGAAATTTTACCAGACAACATCGGCGAAATCTGCGTCCCTTTGGGCGAACCTGAAATAATTCGTGAAGGAAATGACATTACCATTGTGACCTACGGCTCAATGTGCCGTATAGTAATGGAAGCCGCTGCGCAATTGCAAAAATCGGGCGTTGAAGCAGAGGTTATTGATGTGCAGACTTTGTTGCCTTTTGACATTCACAGCCGCATTGCTGAGTCTGTCAAAAAAACCAACAGGGTTATTTTCGCTGACGAAGATTTGCCGGGAAGTGCTTCTGCTTATATGATGCAGCAAGTTGTGGAAAAGCAAAATGTTTACCGCTGGCTGGATGCTGCCCCAATAACCGTTTCGGCGAAAGATCACCGTCCTCCCTATGGATCGGATGGCGATTATTTCTCAAAACCCAATGCAGATGACATTTTTGAAGCAGCCTACCGAATCATGCGAGAAGCCAACCCGGACCATTACCCGGAGCTTTTCTGACATTGTTAATGCAGTTTATTTCAAAATAGGAAAGAGAGTTTTAGATATATTTTTAGCGGCGACCGGACTAATCATCCTGTCGCCGCTTTTTGTTTTCATCTACTCTGTCCTTTGGTTTGAAACCAAAGGCAATGTGTTTTTCTTTCAGCTAAGACCCGGATTGAATGAGAAGATTTTTGTTTTGAACAAATTTCGGACATTAAGTGATGTTCAAAGGAAATCATATCTGCCAAATGATCAGCCTGTTGTCTTACCATTTGGCAGATTGTTACGCCAATCTTCACTAGACGAGATCCCGCAACTTTGGAATGTATTAAAAGGCGATATGAGTCTAATCGGGCCGAGACCATTGCTTCCTGAATATCTCGACTTGTATAATCCTGAACAACACATGCGCCACGATGTGCTGCCCGGCATAACAGGTTGGGCGCAGGTTAACGGACGTACGGCGATCGCCTGGGAAAAGAAATTTGAACTGGATATCTG
The DNA here is from genome assembly GCF_023822005.2 of Dyadobacter fanqingshengii. Taxonomy (GTDB): domain Bacteria; phylum Bacteroidota; class Bacteroidia; order Cytophagales; family Spirosomataceae; genus Dyadobacter; species Dyadobacter fanqingshengii. The sequence continues at coordinate 4,984,300 of NZ_CP098806.1, read as the reverse complement.
GTATGTAAAGAACCAATCTTTCGGACTGGACATGAAGATCTTGTATTTGACCTTCATAATGATATTCAAAAGACCAGGTAAACAAACACATTCCTCATTCAAAAGATTTACCGGCTCATAAGTACATCATGTTTCACACACATTTCTACAATCTATGCTCATATACGGTGCAGGCGGTCACGCCAAGATTATTATTAGTTTGCTGATGGATTCAGGCGCTTCTGTAAAAGCGATTTTTGATGATGATCCAGCTAAACGGATATTTGAAGGAATCGCAGTTATTGGTTCTTATGATCCCGATTTGCATATGAATGAAGCATTGATCCTGGCAATAGGCGACAATGCTTCGCGCGCACAGCTAGCCGCGAAAATCGGTCATCGCTTCGCAAACGTATTTCATCATTCCTCCCTGATTAACCGCAATGCTCACTTTGGCTCAGGCAATGTGATTTTACATCGCGCTGTTATTCAAACCGATACGATCATTGGGAACCATTGCATTATTAACACCGGCGCAATAGTCGAGCATGAATGCAAGATTTCGGATTTTGTCCACATCGCTCCCGGATCTGTGCTTTGTGGCAATGTTACTGTTGGCGAATGCACGTTAATCGGCGCAGGAAGTGTCGTCGTCCCGAATGTTGTCATCGGAAAAAATTGCCTGATCGGTGCGGGAAGCGTCGTCACGAAAAATATTCCCGACGGAGCCATTATCCGAGGAAATCCTGCAAGAATCATTAAACAAACACACTATGGAAAAAAGAATCTGGCTCTCGCCACCGCATATGGGCGGGACGGAAATGACTTACATTCAACAGGCCTTTGAATCAAACTGGATAGCGCCCGTTGGCACAAATGTGACCGCTTTTGAAAAGCAGATTGCGGAGTTTATCGGTTTTGGACATGTTGCAGCATTGTCATCGGGGACCGCGGCGTTACACCTTGCGCTTGTTATGCTTGGTGTTGGGAAAGGCGACGTCGTGATTTGCCAGTCACTCACATTTGCAGCAAGCGCAAATCCGGTCGTTTATCAAGGCGGCATTCCCGTTTTTGTCGATAGCGAACCGCACACCTGGAATATTTGTCCGGATGCATTGGAACAAGCCATCAAGCAATGTTTCAACAAAGGAAAAAAGCCAAAGGCGATCATTATCGTGCATTTGTACGGAATGCCCGCGCGTATCGGCGAAATTTTGGCATTATGCAATTACTATGACATTCCGTTGATAGAAGACGCTGCCGAGGCGTTAGGTTCGGAATATAGAGGTCGAAAAGCAGGCTCTTTCGGCACTTTTGGCATATTCTCCTTCAATGGGAACAAGATCATTACAACATCGGGTGGCGGAGTGCTTTGGTCCGCTGATTCTGAGGTTATCAATAAAGCGAAATTCCTGGCGGCTCAGGCGAGAGATCCTGCTCCACATTATGAACATTCGGTAATCGGCTATAATTATGGCCTGAGCAATGTTTCCGCAGGAATAGGAAGAGGGCAAATGGAAGTTTTGAAAACACGAATCGCGCAGAGAAGGGCTATCTATGATTTTTATCAAAAAGCATTACAAAATTTACCGGGACTAAGCTTTCAGAACGAGTCGGCCGAATGCTTTTCGAATCGTTGGCTAACTGCTTTATCATTTGATTTTCAACAATCGGGGATTTCGCCAGAAATGCTGATGGCGGAATTAGAAAGCAGGAACATTGAATCCAGACACTTGTGGAAGCCAATGCACTTACAGCCCGTTTTCAGGGACGCTCTTTACTTTGGTGGCACCGTGGCTGAGCAACTGTTTCAAACGGGAATTTGTTTGCCCTCTGGTTCAAGCCTGTTACCGGGGGATTTGGAACAGGTTAGAGACGCGATTATTGAGCATTTTACATAAAAAATGTCCGCGAAGTAGATTCGCGGACATTCCGTATTCAACTGATATTATTATGGTTGCATGACCTCAATCTCGAACTGCAAAGGCGTATAAGGCAAAATAGTATTGTATCCGCTTTTGCCATAGCCTAAGGCAGACGGGAAAATGATAAGTGCTTTTTCTTTGAAACGCAACTTCCGGAGTGCACGGTCAAATCCGGGAATCGTTCCAGCCGATCCTGTGGTGAAAGTGCTCGTCCGCTCATCGAATTTTGTGTCATCGAGTAACCTGCCAACGTATTTGACACTAACAGCTTTTCCTGCGGGAATAGTATCGCCAGTTACCGTATTCGTGCGAATGATAACGAGGTTATCTGCGGTTCTTTCAATATTGGCCGGTTTATAGCCCTTCGCAGCGATAAAATCATCAATCTGCTGCGGCTCTGTGCGGGTTTTTAAGAATTCAACTTCCAAACGGATTGGTGAATAGGCCGGGATATTCACTTTATCCACATTTCCTGACGCCAGATAGAAAGGCAAGAAAAATGTTGTTTTCTCACCTGTTCTCATCAAAAATATGCCTCGTTCAATGCCTCCCCAATATTGATAACCTTCAACCGGAAAAGTAAATGTCGTTTTGCTGTCGACTGTGGATGAAACAACTTTGGTTCCATTGAGCAAATAACCTGTGTATTTAATGGTTGCTGCATCGCCTCTTCTTGCTAGCTGGCCACTTGGGTTGGCAAGGCGGGTGATATAATATAATCCCGAGCTGTCTCTGATGGCTTTCGAACCTGCGCTGTCCGTTTTAAGATAGTTCTCGATTGCAACCTCGTTCTCTTTCACTTTTGCAGTGTCATCCGTATTGTCCGAATCCATACAACCCGACAAACCGACAAGCAGGGCAAATACGATGATCAATGATAAATTAATTCGCTTCATTTCTTTTCCTTCTTCTTTAAATTAGTGGGAACTGTTATTTTAGACAGAGATGCGTATGAGCCCGAAATGGTTGTAATCAGGATTGAAAAAGAGGAACATTCACATTCTTTTCAAAATATTTACAACTGGGCGATAAGGGGCATTGCATGCATTTAGGGTTTCGGGCGAGGCAAATGTAACGGCCATGCAGAATAAGCCAGTGATGTGCTTTATGAACGAGATTTCTCGGAATGTATTTCAAAAGTGCTTTCTCGACGGCCAACGGTGTAGTTGCGGTAAGCGGAACAAGCCCGATGCGCCGCGAAACCCGAAAAACATGGGTATCAACTGCCATTGCTGGCTGATTGAAAACAACAGAAGCAATCACATTCGCTGTTTTACGTCCCACTCCCGGCAGCTTTTGCAAGTCTTCTATTGAAGCCGGAACTTCTGAGTTGAATTGCTCAACCAGCATTCTCCCCATCCCTATCAAATGTTTTGCTTTGTTATTGGGGTAGGAAATCGAGCGGATATAAGTAAAAACCTCTTCCACATTGGATGCTGCCAATGCTACGGGATCGGGAAAACGTTCAAAAAGTGCAGGCGTAACCATGTTTACGCGCTTATCTGTGCATTGCGCAGAAAGAGCCACCGCGACGAGTAACTCGTATGGGCTTCCGTAATGCAACTCGGTCTCAGGTTCAGGAAAGTTATTGGTAAAATAATCAAGGAAGAACTTGAATCGGTCTTTTCTAAGCATACGGAAAATCCTGCCTGCAAATTTTACAGGTGGTTACAAATTAGAACAAAAAAAGACCCACCTCTTAACAAGAAAGAGCGGTGGGTCTTTTTGGTGAAAATTGTTGAGAATATCTGAAGACTTTGTTAACCGACTGATCCGAAGGGATCCGAACGATTTTGTCCATCTGGCTCTGAATATCAAGCGAGTCCAGATAAAAACTCATCAAATCATTGTCAAGCGCTAGCGCCTCAACAATCAGGTCATTTTCATTCTCTGTTGTCTCGGCATATAAATACCTTACAACATCATCGTAGGTAAAAGTTTTTGTCATACTGTGGGGCACGTTGGTTGAATTGCTTACGCAAGTTTATCAACGCGTAACGCATCCTGCCCAATGCCGTATTAATGCTCACTCCTGTTGCATCGGCAATCTCCTGAAAACTCATGTCCTCATAGTGGCGCATGATCAGGACTTGCTTCTGAACATCAGGTAACCGCTGGATCATCTCCCGCAGTTGCTCGTGTGTTTCCTGACGAATCTGGATTGACTCAACGGAATCCTCCGAAAAATCCAGCGTATTGAAAACACTGCTTCCATCTTCAAATACTACATTGGGGTAGCGTTTATCGCGTCTGAAATAATCAATGGCGAGATTGTGTGCGATACGTATAATCCATGGCAGGAATTTGCCCTCATCATTATATCTACCACCTTTTATCGTGTCAACGGCCTTAATAAATGTATCCTGCAATAAATCTTCGGCTACATACTGGTCTTTGACAATTAGATAAATAGTGGTGTATATTCTTGATTTGTGGCGCTGAACAAGCTTTTCAAATGCCTTCTCATTACCGCGGATATACAAGGTTACCAACTCACTGTCGCTAACTTGGACTTTCTCCATTTTTACTATTCGATTTAGTTAACGTAGAGCGGTTCGTCGATATTGTTTCTCCTTTCTGTTTAGTGAAATAATGAACTGTCTTTTCTGTATTTTGAATTATACATATCAAAGAAATGGATTTGAAAAATAATTTGCAAATCTTTAGGTTTCTTTTTTTTGTAAAATAAATTTCATTAACAACTGTTAACAACAAACCCCTCATTTGAAGAATATACGTGTACTGACTATACACCGTGTTCTTATTGCAATAATTAATAGAACTTATCGAATGACTTACGTTAACGTTATGGTGTTTGGATCACTTCTAATTTTTTATTTATGATTTTTACTGAATAAAAATTAAATTTCACTTTTCTAATAAAATTTGAATTTTTACCAGATATGAAATACAAGCATCTTTTCTTCGATCTGGACCATACACTTTGGGATTTTGAAAGAAATTCTTCGGAATCACTGGAAGAAATTTTTCACACGCTGACCTTAATTCAGTACGGCGTATCGTCTCTGGACTCGTTTATCCAGTCTTTTTTGAAAATCAACACGGCGCTTTGGGATGCATTTGATCGTGGCAAAGTGCACCATACCTATATACGTGAGAACAGGTTTAAGATGGTTTTTGAAGAACTTGGTGCAAACCTGCCTCCCAACCATACTGAAATCGGTGAAGCCTACCTTCGCACACTTCCTGATAAAAAACATTTGTTGGAGGGCGCGCTTGATTTGCTGAACTACGCTAACTCCGCGGGTTACTCGATGCATATTATCACGAACGGTTTCAATGAAATCCAGGCCCGAAAAATCGCAAGCTCGGAAATCGGTCATTTTTTTGAAAATATCATTACGTTCGAAACCGCAAATGCAAAAAAGCCGGATCCTAAAATATTCGCTTATGCACTGGAAACGGCGCGGGCTGTGCCGTCAGAAAGCATTATGATCGGGGATAACTGGGTTGCTGACATCATGGGCGCCAAGCAATTTGGAATAGACACAGTTTATTACAACCCGGCCGGACTGCAGTTTGATGAAAGCCCTACCTACGATATCAGGCGGCTGGAAGAGTTAATGCTGATCCTCTAAACTTCCTCTTCATAAAAAGTGACGTTCTTCTCGCGCAAAAATTGCTTAATCACGTCCACGTGAACGCATTGGCCTACATTCAGAAAAGGATAATTGGAAACGCGCTTCCGATGGCCTTCGGTGATCACTTCCCTGTTCACCTGGTCAAAGCCCAAATGTAAATGCCGCGTCGAGCTTTGCATGCCGTAGATAACGCCGTTTTTATCAAAAAGTGGCCCGCCGCTTTGCCCTCTTAAACCCGGTGTGCTCATTTCAATGCCCACGACGCCGTTGCTTTCGCCAATGTGACGCGTGACGATCCCGTCAATGGGGAAACTGGGCGTGTTAATGCGGCCTGTATTAAGCCATTCAATGTCGCCTGTATTTTTGTTGTATTGGTAATTGGTAAATTCCGGAAACGGATATCCCAAGCGGCAAAGATATCTTCCCTGCTTGACAAGCCTGGAATCTTTTAGAAAACGTGCGAAGCCCTGATATTGCTTACTATCAAAATCCCTGAACTGAATGATAGCGAGATCCTGGGTCGGATGCAAGTGAATGGCCAGGCCTTTGTAAGCTGTTACACAATTGATAAAATTGAAAAGTATCCTGATCGGATTGTCACCGTTGATCCTGTATTTGTTTTCCAGAAAACCGCGTTGCGTTTCAAAACTAGGGTCTTTTTCAAATTTCCTAAGCTCACTCTTGAATTTCAAATAGTTCTCGTAAATGGAGCTGGCATACAAAATTTGCTGCGCAACGTGCCGGCAGGTGATCGCAAAGCCATTTTCATTAACAAAAAACAATGTAGCAGTGCCCGGCACAATGTCGCTGCCAGTGTAATAACGCAGTATAAAGTGAATGGGACGGGTATACTGATCTACTTTCTCAATAGCTTCAACAAACATAGGGGCGCGCAGGCGAGCGGTTTATTTGGTAATGGGGACTAATGCTTCTGTCTGGTCCCAGCTCAAAATCATGTTTACACCGCCCGGTATATCTTCAAAGTAGATGTTAAATAATTCCTGCACCGTAGGCCGGATGCGAATGGGCACTTCTACACGCAACACATCTTTACCATCATTATATTCCGTGCCCCATTGGCCCACTTCCGAATTCAGGATGATTTTCCACGTGCTTTGCCCGGGAACGGAATAAAGTGAGTAAGTGCCTGCCTTAACCGGCTTGCCGCCAATCGATAACCCTTCCCCCAACTCAATTAATGTTGCTTCGTTAGCGCCTGTGCGCCAAACTTTACCATACGGCGATAGCGCCTTATCCTGTTCTCTGCCAAAAAGCAACCGACCTTTTTTACCGGGCCTGCTGTATGTGACTTTCACATTCACACCATTATTCGTTGTTTCGGCGACCGCCTCAGGACTGAAAGATTTGGTATACATTCTCATACCCAAAAAACCAGCAACACCAACAACAAGCAAGACAGCAACAATGAGGAGAATTCTTTTCATAGGATCAGGGGCAAACGATTTTATAAAATGTGTATGTAACAGAAAGTCTTAAATAATAATAATTGTCCTTCAATGACGGATCACCTTGCTGGAATTTGTCTGTTGTGACCGGATCGCCGCCCAAATTATCGAGATAATCGGTAAATGTTTTTCTGGCCCCGAATTCGACGCCAACATTCCAGGGACGACGCACCTGATATTTGATCCCTACTCCATAAGGAAGCACAAATGTGCTGGTTTTGTACGCACCAACCTGAGGGCTCGGATTGAACGTAGCGTAACCAATCCCTCCAAAAAGATAAGGACTCCAGTTAACGGCAAAGCGGCGTTCCTGAAAATTGAGGAAATTATACTCGGCCACTGCACTTCCTTCAAAAATGCGGGAAGTGAATGACATATTTCTCGCCTGTTGAAATGGATCTTTACTATGCTTATCTTCGGCACCAACAATGCCTCCCATCAATTCCGCCCGTAGCGACACTGCCTGATTTGGGTTATAGCGAAAAAACACACTTCCGGCGGGTTTGAAAAACCGGAGTCTCAGCGAGGGTGAAATGTCGCCTTTGTAATTTAAACCCCCTAACCCTGCTCCGATTTCAATTTTCTGGGCCCTGACCTCATTCCCGGTTGCCACAAAAAAATAAATACCTGCCGCCAGATTTAGCAGCAAGTATTTAGCATTTATAAATTTCAAAGAAGACTTCAATGGATGCCTTATTTATTTTAATGGAGGACATTTGATCTGAGATGGCAGCATATAGTTGATATGGATCATACCAAATAAATAGTTGTCCGTATAACTCGGGCTGTTTCCGCGGTCAGATCCCGGAGCTCCGAAGCCTGTGGTTGGTAATGCTGCCAAAGGATCGTTGGTGTCCAGACTATAATTAACAACGAGGAATTTTTTCAAAGCCTCTGTTCTGTCAGCGCCTTTTCTTGCTGCGAAACGTTCGGTCGTTCTATTACTTAGGGCAAGTGCGGTTGGGTTATCAGCAAACAAGGCAGGGTCAGCATAGCTTCCGTGTGCATCGTCCAGGTAATCCGTAAATGTCTTGCGGAAACCCAGTTCAGCCGAAATATCCAGCTTAGAATTGATCTTATATCGAACGCCAATTCCAATCGGGATAGCAAATTGTACCAGTGAATACGGTTTGGCATAACCTTCATTTCCCTGACCCTCAGTCCCCAGCGGCTGTAATTTAATCCAATCACCGTTCAATGAATCAAGCGCTTTCGGGTTGTGTGCAGTGAGCGCTATACCAGCAAACAAATAGGCTCCGAATTGCGGCCTTCTGTCATAGCTCCTGTTATCAGGAGTCAATTTGTAAATCCCTTGCACAGAAAACTCTTTCAGATCGTTTCGGAAATGTAAGTTTCTTGCGTAAAAAATGTTTGATTCGTGCTTCGAGCTGCGGTTCATAATGTAGTCATCACCCGCGATCCGTGCATAAATAAAGCTTGCTCTGGCAGCCAGACGTGGCGTGAAGTGGCGTGTATAATTCCCTCCTATGCTCCACCGCATCATCTTGAAAGTAGAAGCGAGTGGCCTTCTGTAAGGTGCGAAATCTCCAAAATAGCTAGAAGTTCCGAGCCCAAATCCCGCTGTCGAATATGGAACAAAAATGCCCCTGCTTTGCGCCTGGACGTCCTGATTCATAAACAAAAGCCCAAAAGTCAAGATGAATACCAACGCTCCGGATACTTTTTTTAATTCAGATTTTCTTCGCATTTGTGAGATCAATTTTTTGCAAAAATAGAACAGTTGTTGGTTTTATTCAGGGTATATCACCATTTCAACGTATTTCCCAATGATTTATTTGTAGGACCAATTTTTTTTAATGCGGTCGAAAACAAAACTTCATTATCATTGTAAATGAAAAACAGCCTTTGCAATGATTTCAAGCACTAATCTTCACTTTTCCTATTCCCCGCAAAAGAAATTCAGCTTTCCTGACATTCACTGCGAGGACAAGGAAACACTGCTTATTTTGGGGCAGTCGGGAAAGGGAAAAACTACATTGCTTCATCTGCTGGCACTTCTGCTGACTCCCGGATCAGGGGAAATTTTAATTGCAGGAAAACCCGCAACACGCCTTTTGCCCGAAGAAGTTACCAAGGTGAGAGCTAAAAACATCGGCATCATTTATCAAAAACCGCATTTTGTAAGCTCGCTTTCTGTGCTGGATAATATCCTGTTGTCCAATTATCTGGCAGACCGAAAGGAAAATGTTCAAAAAGCACGGTTACTCGCGGAAAAGCTGGGATTTGCAGAACATTTATCAAAGAAAACATCCCAACTAAGTCAGGGCGAGCAGCAGCGTGTAAGCATTGCACGCTCCTTAATGAATGAGCCAAATGTAATTCTCGCTGACGAACCAACATCCAGCCTGGACGATAACAATACGCAAAAAGTAATCACACTATTAAAGGAACAATCGGCTTCCATTGGCGCAAGTCTGATCGTGGTTACGCACGACCAGCGTTTGAAGGATGAATTTTCAAATCAGGTTCACCTTTAAAATGCCATTATCCTAATCCTGAACGGAATGAATGTTGTTAAAATAAGTCTGGCCAATCTGAAAGAGAAAAAACTCAACAGCTTTTTGAGCGCGCTGCTCCTGACGTTGGGAATTGGCATGATCTCGTTGCTTTTGCTGCTTAACAAACAACTTGACGAACAATTTCGCAGAAATATCCGCGGTATTGATATGGTTGTGGGCGCCAAAGGAAGCCCGCTGCAACTGATCCTGTCCAGCATTTACCAGATTGACGCACCTACCGGCAATGTTCCGCTGGCAGAAGTGGATGCATTGCGTAAAAATCCTTTTGTTAAAACCGTGATCCCGCTGTCCATGGGTGATAGTTACCAGGGATTCCGCATTGTGGGTACGACGCCAAAATATATCGAGCATTTTCAGGCCAGGCTCTCGCAGGGACAGCTTTACAATGCGTCCATGGAAGTGGCTATCGGCAGTAAAGTGGCGGCCGCTTCCCAACTTAAAATTGGCGACACATTTGCCAGCTCCCATGGTTTGGATGCGGAGGGAGAGGCGCATAAGGAGAAAAAATATAAGGTTACCGGCATATTTGAAACCAGTGGCTCCGTTGTTGACCAGCTTATACTAACCAGACTGTCCAGCGTATGGGACGTTCACGCGCATGAGGAAGAGCACGCGAAGCATGAGGAGCACGAAGAGTCGGAGCAGGGAAAGCAGGTTACCAGCGCACTGGTGCAATTCAGAAATCCAATGGGCCTGATGACGATCCCACGCCAGATCAACGACAACACGACTATGCAAGCCGCGCTGCCTAGCATTGAAATAAACCGCCTCTTTTCCTTATTGGGCGTGGGCATTGAAACGCTTCGCGCATTGGCATTTATCATTATTGGCATTGCCGGGATCAGCGTTTTTATCTCACTTTATAATTCTTTAAAAGAGCGAAAATATGAAATGGCGCTCATGCTTTCCATGGGTGCAACGCGTACGAGGCTATTTCTGATGCTTTTGCTGGAAGGCTTAATGCTGGCCGTCATCGGCTATTTCGCAGGGATCATTTTGAGCCGCGTGGGCTTATGGTTATTTTCAAGAGCCGCTGAGGAGGATTTCCATTACTCGTTAAGGAACTTTACTATCCTGCCGGAAGAAATTTATCTGTTTTTTGCCGCCATCTTCATCGGGTTTTTAGCCTCGGCACTTCCTTCATTAGGCATTTACAAGCTGAATATCTCGCGGACGCTGGCAGAGGAATGATATTCTGCGTAAATTTGTTAACTTAGTTAAATCCTAACCAAGACAAAATCAGGCCCGATGAAATCTTTAAGAATCATACTATTGCTTTTTTGTTTCACCTCTTTATTGGCATTTACACCGGCTTCCAATCCGGTAAAAGTGACGTGGGAAACATTGCGGGATGTGACTTTCAAGAAGAAATGGTACGCCGAAGAATCCATTTATATGCTCCATCCGACTTTCGGGCCAAGCGTTCAAAAGTTGAAAAATCAGCAGGTTACCATCACCGGATACATCCTTCCTGTGGATCTGGATGCTAATTTATATGTGTTATCAGCATTTCCTTTCAGCGCGTGTTTCTTTTGCGGAGGCGCTGGCCCTGAAACGGTTATGACATTAAATTTTAAGAAAAAGGACGGGCGGAAGTTCAAAACCGATGAGCGCCTGACTTTTGTAGGAACATTGAAATTGAATGCGGATGATATTTACCAGATGAATTACATTCTGGACGGCGCAGAAATTACTGAGTAAGAGTCAGATCCCAATCAATCGCCAAACGCCGGAGATAAAGAAAAGCACAAGTCCAACCGGCGTCAAAACTTTCCATCCCAAGTACATTAGCTGGTCCACGCGCAAGCGTGGAAGTGTCCAGCGTGCCCACATTTGGATTAATATGCCAAATATTGCCTTACCAAGCAGCCAGAAGATTCCTGTCAGATAACCAAACCACGTTCCGGGTTCTCCACTCGTCCAATCTGCCAGTCTCAATGGCCCCAGGTTAGGAAAGGGCGTGTTCCAGCTTCCCAGGAACAAAATGGCCCCTAACAGGCAAACCAGCAGCATCATTCCGTATTCTGAGAGCATAAAGAGCGCCCAGCGCATGCCTGAATATTCAGTATGAAATCCGGCAACCAGTTCAGATTCGCCTTCTGGCAAGTCAAATGGTGCCCGGTTACATTCTGCGAGTGAGGCGATGAAGAAAACGATGTATGCCAACAACAAAAAGGGATTTCGGACAATGTTCCAGGACAAAAATCCGCCTACATTCGTCACATTAATGCCCAGGTCTTTGATGCCAAAAAGATAGACGGGCTCATTGGCATAAATGCCTTGCTGAAAGCTGATGATTTGAAGATCAAGCGTTTGTGTAAGCATTACTACGCATAGAATGGACAATCCCAGCGGAATTTCATAGGAAATAATTTGCGCTACAGCACGCATCGCGCCGAATAACGCAAACTTGTTGTTGGAACCCCATCCAGCCATTAAAAGCCCGATAACGTCCACAGAAACTATGGTTAGCAAGAAAAACACGCCCACGGATGCGCCTGAACCGGCCAAGTCAGGAGCTAAGGGAACAACGGCGAATCCAGCGAAAACGGATACGAAAATGACGAATGGTGCAATCAGAAAAAGGCGCCGGTCAGCGGCTTTTGGAACAATATCTTCCTTTTGAAGCAACTTAAGTAAGTCCGCAAAGAGTTGTAAAAGCCCCCACTTACCCACTTCCATAGGCCCCATCCGATCCTGGATAAATGCAGAAACCTTGCGTTCCAGATAAACGCCGATTACCACAAAACCCGGCACAAGAAGTAGGAAAATGATGAGTGTAAACGGTATCAACGGCTTTCAGGAATCTTGGTGACAGCCGCAAAAGTAAACAAAAAACTTACTCCTCTTCGTCCGGGTCGCCGTTATATCCCGAATCCTGCAAAATCTGTGCTGCGTTGCCCATTTCCATTAATTCAGGCAACGTAACTTGCGGATTTTCGGCGCGAAAGCGGTTGACGATCCGCCAGCCAACCCAACGCGCGATGGCGCCAGGCACTTTTTGGCCGATCTCTGTTGTGAATGGTCTTTCTTCAATGAATTTTTTCTTTTTCAGATCAACCGATTCATAAAGCAGCTTTCCTGCAATGAAATATGCCCATATGTCGTGCTGACTGGCATAAGTCCTGCGCAGATTTTCGGCTGAATAGCCGGTAATAAGGCTGTCCGGTGTGGTTGGCATCACCTGTTTTACAAATGCGAAACCTTTCCCATAACCCACCATATCCGCCAAAAGCGTCTTGTCAGTTGGGTCCATTTTGTTGAAACGGTTGGACTCAAAAAAGACGATGGAAGGAACAATGTATTCCTTTCGAAAACGACGCAGCTGATAATCAAACACATCCGGCCGATACATGGCCTCAGGCCCGCCGAAATAATCCAGTCCGATAATGATCAGCGAATCGGAAATGTATAAATCAGTTCCAGTAAAACCTGTGATCATAAACTGAACTTTGGGCGCATTGAATGCAGGATAATGATATTTTATTTGTTTGAATGCCTCTGCGAGTGGATCCAGAATGTTCGTTTTCCGGTCGCCAATGAGGCGATTGAGCTGATCGCGAAAGGCCAGGAAATCAGGATTTTGTAAAATGTTGAATAAATGTGCTGCAAGCTGAGCGGGGTCCAGTTGCGAGCCGGCAAAATATTCCTTGGCTAAGTAAGGATGCTTGTCGAGGAAATTTTGCACATCTTTAACTGTTTTGCACGCGAATAGCGCCTGGTCCAGATTTTCCGATTCCAGATTAACCACAGCATTGCTCGTATCCGATTCTTGCCGGTTGTCTTTTGTACAGGAAACAAAGAAAATAGGAATCAGAAAACAGAAGAGAGCGATTCTCGAAAAGAACATAGCCTTAAATTCAGATGTCGGATAAAGATTCAAAAGTAGAAAAAAAACAAATAAGCATTCTGGGATGCGGTTGGTTAGGATTTCCATTAGCTCAACGCATACAAAGCCTGCATAGTACATGGCAAATCAAGGGCAGCACAACATCTGTGGCCAAAATCAACACATTTGTCGAAAACCGCATTGAAGGTTATTTGCTTCCGCTGAACCCAACATTTGATGTCGAATCTGCCAAGCTGCACTCATTTTTTAATGTGGATACTCTGATCATTTCCCTGCCTCCGCGTTTGCACAAGCATGAACCCAGATTTTATGTAAAACAAATAGATGCTGTAATCTCGGAAATAAGGAATTCGAGAATCCGTGACATTATTTTCATCAGTTCAACAGGCATTTACCCGGAACTGAACAGAATTGTGATGGAACAAGATGTAAAAACACCCGAAGAATCGGCCTCGCCGGATATGGTTACAGCAGAAAATCTCCTTACAGCTTTACGTCCCGACCGTAATGTTACCATCCTCAGATTAGGCGGCTTACTGGGTTATAACCGCATTCCGGGAAAATATGTGCAAGGCCAAAAAGACATGGCAACTGGCTCGATTCCTGTCAATTACATTCACCGTGATGATGCGGCAGGAATGATCATTACCATTCTTGAAACCGGCATTGTGAATGAGACTTTCAACATTGTAGCGCCCATTCACACAACGCGCCGCGAGGTTTACGAAACCTCATGCGCCCAATTCGGCTGGGAAACGCCCACTTTCGCAGATTCAAATATAAAACCAGATTTTAAGGTCATTTCGGGTGCAAAATTTGACCATCATTACAAATATGATTTCAAATTCCCTGACCCATTGAAATTTTATTACAGTCTGGAAGATCATAGCGCATAAAAAATCCGCAAGACAGATCCTGCGGATTTTCGACTACATCTAATCTATTATTATTGAGCACCCAGCAATTCGGTAAGTTTACTTTCCAAAGCTGGTCCGCGTAAGTTCTTGGCAATGATCTTTCCCTCTTTATCGATCAGAAATGTGGCTGGAATTGCGTTCACGCCATAAGTCTGCGCGACGCCGGAATTCCATTTTTTCAGTTCAGATCCGTGCAGCCATTTCAGTTTATCGCGTTCAATGGCCGTTTTCCAGGCTTTTTCGTTGTCATCCAATGATACGCCGTAAATGTCGAATCCTTTCTCCTTGAACTTGTCATACATGCGCACGACATTTGGATTTTCCATTCGGCAAGGACCGCACCAGGAAGCCCAGAAATCGATCAAAACAAATTTTCCGCGCAATGATGACAATGCAACCGGCTTACCGTCAGGACTATTCAATGTAAAATCAGGCGCTTGCTGCCCAACCGAAACGCCCGCGATCCTTTTGATCTGACCAATAAATCCTTTTGCTAATGTCGGTGTCGGCGTTACTTTCTCGTAATCGTCAGCCAGTTTTTTCAGTATTTCAATGTCTGTATCGGGATTCAAAAAATTATTGGCTGTGAAAAGCGCAACCAATGTTGTCCCCATTTCAGGTAGAAGCTTTTTAATCACATCCAGGCGCTCTTTATCAGCTTTGGCAAAATTTTGCTGCACTTCCTGGATTTTCTTGGCGTCTTTCTTTTCCTCGGCTTTGGCATATTCTTCATTCCAAACAGTCACCTTACCAGCAAAAGACCTCATTAGCTGATCTATCTGCGCATAGTATTCCATATTTTTGGAACCTGTAATCGCTGCATTGCCACCGTTCCCTTTTTCATCCCTCGTGGTTCCGTCCGCCAAGACATTTAAATTCTCTCCTCCTTCTACAAGCAGGATCACTTTCTGACGGTCCGCAATGTTCAGTGAAAAGAAGCTTCCGCGATCGTTTTCAGTGCCTTTTAAAGCAAAAGAGCCGTCCGCCGAAAGCTGCGTTGAATCCAGCTTAATGGACGATCCACCCGCAGTTGAACGCAGCAATGTTACTTTTTCTCCCTTTGCACCATTTTTTACCTTACCGTTAACGGAAAACTCTTTCGGCGCAAGTTGCTGTGCCTGAGATTGGAGGCTCAAAAAAGCAATGCTAAATATGAAAATGCTTTGTCTTAATATTCCTTTCATGACCTTCTTTATGGTTTTGTTAGGCGTAATGATCAGAGTTTCGCGTTCAGCAGTTGGCTTACCAGCTTAGGATCAGCGGTGTTATTTGATTTTTTCATGACTTCTCCCACAAAAAGACCAAGTAACCCCTTTTTTCCTTTTCTATAAGCTGCAACCTTGTCAGGCATTGCGCTAATAACCTCATCTACCAACGTTTCAAGCTCATTTGTATTGCTATTTTGAATCCAGTTATTTGAAGACGCAATCTCTTTCGGATCGCGCTGCGGCTCAGCCAAAAGCACCGGAAATATCTTTTGCGTAGCCACAGAATTGCTCACGATATCCGACTCGCTCAGATCAATTAACGCAGCCAGATTCTCCGGGCTGATCGGGAAACGATCGATGTTGCCTTCGTGATCATTCAGATAGGATTTCACCGGGCCCATCAGCCAGTTTGATGCGGCTTTGAAAGCATTTGTTTTGGCACACACTGCTTCGAAATATGCCGCGATTTCTCGCGTATCCGTAAGCACAGCCGCGTCGTAAGCCGGAATTCCATATTGATGTGTGAATTTCTCGCGCAGCTCGTGCGGCAATGCGGGCATATCTGCTTTAATACTCGCAAGCCATTCGTCTGACACAACCACCGGGCTCAAATCCGGATCCGGGAAATAGCGATAATCATTCATCGTTTCCTTCACCCGCATTCCGTAAGTCTGCCCGCTTTCAACGTCAAACATTCGTGTTTCCTGCTGGATCTGTTGCTCGTTTTCCAACATGGCAATCTGCCGCTTCTCTTCGAATGCGATAGCACGCATCATGTTACGGATCGAGTTCATGTTCTTGATCTCTACTTTGGTGCCCAGCTTTTCGGCTCCTTTTCTTCTGAGAGAAACGTTCACGTCGCAGCGCAGCGAGCCCTCTTCCATATTGCCATCGCTAATGTGCAGATAGCGCACCAGGCGGCGGATCTCAGTAACAAATGCCCCCGTTTCCTCCGCAGACCGCAAATCGGGTTCCGAAACCATTTCAACCAACGGCGTTCCGGCACGGTTATAATCCAGCAATGTTTCGGTAACACTGCCGTCGTGCACAGATTTTCCGGCGTCCTCTTCCAAATGTATGTGATGGAAGCGGATCATTTTTTCAGTCATTTTCCCCTCTTCATTCTTTGTGGAAATCGTTACGCCGCCATTTTCGCAGATCGGCTTTTTGTCCTGGGAAATCTGGTAACCTTTCGGCAGATCGGGATAAAAGTAATTTTTACGGTCAAAAATAGTCCTCCTGCTTATCGAGCAGCCGCAAGCCAGTCCTAACCGGACTGCATATTCAACCGCTTTTTTATTGATTTTGGGCAATGTTCCTGGTAATGCAAGCGTAAGCGGGCCAATGTTGGTATTAGGCTCAGCCCCGAAAAGGTTTCGGTCCTGGGCAAAAAGTTTGGATTCCGTCAAGAGCTGACAATGCACTTCGAGCCCGATTACAGTTTCATATTGGGCCAGAAGTTCATTCGTGATGTCAGAAGGTTGCAGTGCGTTTTGGGTCATATTAAATAAAAATGCTTTCGCAAAGATACGAATACGGGCCGTCCATGGAATGAACGGCCCGTATTTTCTAAAATTGACAACCTTATATTACAATGAATTGATCCAGTTTGCGATCACAACAATGTCACCTTTTGGAACGTGAGCCATAGGAGCCATCGGAGGATAACCGGGCCAATGTTCCGGTTTTGGGGCGTGAACCAATTCTACAATTTGCTCAGGCGTATATTTTTTCTTGGCAACTTCCGCATATGCAGGCCCAATTACCTTATCATACGGCTGGTGGCAAGCGAGACATGCATGTTTGTTAAGCAATGCAGAAACTTCCGCAGGAACCGGCTTGCGTTTAGCCGGAGCCGCAGCCGCAGTGGATGCTGCCGCAGTGGGAGCTGCTTCTGCATTTGGGTTAGTCGCCGCCGCAGCCGCTCCACCCTGACCAATTGCTGATGCAGAGTCGCCAGAACCAGCCTTTGCCGTATCGCCCGATGCTGCCGGAGCTGCTGCTGCGCCCGGAGCTGCCGCCTGCGCAGGTGCAGGCTGATTTTCTCTTTCCTTTTGAAGATTTACAAGCGCCGTTTCTTCTCTCGATTTGCTTCCAGATCCATAGTAATGATCATATTTATCTTTGTCTTCCTGAGAGGAACAGCCGATGAGTAGAGAAACCGCCAGCGCGACAAGCGCCAATGGGGTACTTTTTGTAAGAGTCATTGTTTTTAAATTAAGAATTTCCGCCAGATTAAGGATTGCAAATAAAATGCACACGAAGAAAGTAAGTTTGTGCTACATTTCCTTCAAATTTAAGACAGAAATTGGTAGCGTGTAGTTTATAACCTCAACTTATTTATTTGTCCGCCAAGATTTTAATGTGAAAGGACTGAAATAAATTTTTTCAAAAAATATACTAAATTTAATACGCAGCATTGTGTATAAAACTAAATGTTATTACTTTTGCAGTCCTATTTGTAAAAACGATGTAAAGCAATGGCTAAGAAAGGTAATAGAGTACAGGTTATATTGGAATGCACAGAACAAAAAGATAGTGGTGTTCCTGGAATGTCACGTTATGTGACTACAAAAAATCGGAAAAATACGCCTGGCCGTATGGAATTGAAAAAATTCAATTCATTCCTGAGACGCTATACAGTCCACAAAGAAATTAAATAAGGTTTTACACTTTAAAAATATACAGACATGGCAAAGAAAGTAGTTGCTACCCTGAAAAAAGAAGGCGGAAAAGCATTCGCTAAGGTTATTAAGGCTGTAAAATCTCCAAAAACAGGAGCTTACACCTTCAAAGAAGAAATCGTTCCTTTGGACGGTGTTCAAGGCGCCCTGAAGAACTAGTCTTCGACCGCCCGGCGGCCCGGTCCGCTCAGACTGACATTATTGATGCTTGTCTCATAAATAAGGTCAAAGGATTATTGAGTTTTCTAAAAAGTCCCTTTTGGGACTTTTTTTGTTTTATTTTTGAGCGCACTTATGCGATTTCAAATCTTATTACATCCACACCGATATGAGCTTATTTGGGTTTTTTTCAAAAGAGAAAAAAGAAACATTGGATAAAGGCCTGGAAAAAACCAAAGACAGTTTCTTTGGCAAACTTTCCCGCGCCATCGTTGGCAAAACCACAATCGACGAAGATGTTCTGGATGAACTGGAAGACATTCTTGTAAGCTCAGACGTCGGCGTTGAAACCACTGTAAAAGTCATTAAGCGCATTGAAGAGCGTGTAGCGAGAGATAAATATGCCACTACGGCCGAGCTGGACAGCATACTGCGGGAGGAAATCGCTGCATTGCTGACGGAAAACAAATCCGTTGATGTCAAAGACAGTTACGAAACCGAGCACCTTCCAAAGCCATTTGTAATTATGGTTGTAGGCGTGAATGGTGTTGGGAAAACAACCACGATCGGAAAGCTGGCACATCAGTTTCACCAGCGGGGCCATAAAGTCGTATTAGGCGCCGCCGATACATTCCGCGCAGCAGCCGTAGACCAGCTCAAACTCTGGGGAAAACGCGTTGACGTGCCGGTTATCGACCACGGAATGAACACAGACCCTTCGGCAGTTGCTTACGATGCATTGAAAAAAGGAATGGAAACAGGTGCCGATGTGATCATTATCGACACCGCGGGACGTTTACATACGAAAGTGAACCTCATGAATGAACTTTCCAAGATCAAGCGCGTCATGCAAAAGATCATTCCCGATTCCCCGCATGAAGTATTACTCGTTCTCGATGGCAGCACAGGCCAAAATGCTGTTATTCAAGCCCGAGAGTTTACGAAAGTCACAGAAATAACAGCATTAGCCATTACAAAACTGGATGGAACAGCCAAAGGAGGCGTAGTAATCGGCATTTCCGATGAATTCAAAATTCCTGTAAAGTACATAGGCGTCGGGGAAAAAATGGACGACCTCCAGGTTTTTGACCGAGATGAATTTGTTGATTCTCTCTTTAAAAAAATCGGCTGATTTCTTAGCATTCATCCCATTACGTCACCGCTTGTCACTTAATCCCTGATCAGGACAATTTTGTGATAATTTTGGAACTGTGTCAAACAGTGTCCGGATATGAATACATTCTTGATCTTCTTTTTTGTCTTCGGGATTTTCGCTTGGTGCATTTGGAAGCTGTTGAATTACACCAGAAACACCATTGGTGAAAACTCACCGTTAAAAGTGGTAAGGGTTTACCAGATAGGAGAATGGCAGTATTTTCTTAAATTTGAGAACCTGGTCTTCTATTACATGTTGGTTATTGGATTTCTTACGGCAAAAGCGGCATTTTCTATCTTGACGTCAGACATTAACCTGGCCCTCACCCGCATCCTGATTTTTATATTTGGCTTGATTCCAATGGCTGGCTCCGTTTTTTATTTTGTGCTGGATTTCAATCACTGGGAAAATATTCGTAATGTGATATTGACCACAAATCCTGTTGCACATGAGCTGGAATTGACCTTTCCGCATGGCACATTGCTGCTTCGCGACGGCGATCTTGAGAAAGTTGTCATAACCTACAACGAAGCTAAATTGAGATTCAGTTACATAACTTATTATCTGAAGGACGGCCGCCAATTTACGCTATCTGACAGAATGCCGGGGATGGAAGTTATTCAGGAGTATTTCAGGAAGATTCCAACCGAATACTGCAAGAAGGGATTTCCATACATAAAGTAGGCATTCCTGACAATTTTTCCGAACTTTGCACCCCATTTCGCCGTTCATTATCAGTCACTTTCATATGGACAGGAACAGCATTTCAAAATTCACTTAAAGCTGGAAGTTTCGCGCTGATAGCTAAAACCAATGAAAACCAAAGGAATAGTTAAGAATAAAGTCAATATTGTTACGCTGGGATGTTCCAAAAACCTGGTAGATTCAGAAGTGCTTTATACACAACTCAAAGGAAACGGATTCACCGTTGACCATGAGTCAAAAAAGGACGATTCACAAATTGTTGTCATCAATACATGCGGATTTATTGATAATGCAAAGGAGGAATCCATCAACACAATCCTGCGCTATGCGGATGCAAAAGCGGCGGGAATGGTTGACAAAGTTTACGTTACGGGCTGTTTATCACACAGATACAAAGACGAACTCTCCATTGAAATCCCGACTGTAGACGCATGGTTTGGAACTAATGAGCTGCCACGCCTACTCAAAACATTAAAAGCAGACTACAAGCACGAACTCGTTGGCGAACGCCTGCTAACGACACCAACACATTACGCGTATCTGAAAATCGCAGAAGGTTGTGATCGTCCCTGCAGCTTTTGCGCAATCCCCATTATGCGCGGCGGCCACGTTTCCCGTTCCATTGAGGAATTGGTGAAAGAAGCCAGATCTTTGGCTAAACGCGGCACAAAAGAACTGATCTTGATTGCACAGGACCTGACTTACTATGGTCTTGATATTTATAAAAAAAGGAATTTATCTGACCTGCTGGCGCAACTTTCCGATGTGGAAGGCATTGAGTGGATCAGGCTGCAATACGCTTATCCGGCCGGATTTCCGATGGACATTCTGGATATCATGAATGAGCGCAGCAATATTTGCAAATATCTGGACATGCCATTGCAAACCGGCTCGACCGAGATTTTGAAATCCATGCGCCGCGGGATCACCCGTGAGAAAACAGAAGCATTGATCGAAACGATCCGCGCAAAAGTGCCTGATATTACATTAAGGACAACATTGATCGTCGGTCACCCGGGAGAAACCGAAGCGTTGTTTGACGAGACTTACGATTTTGTAGAAAAAATGCGTTTCGACCGTTTGGGGGCATTTCAATATTCTCACGAAGATAACACGCATTCCTACACAATGCCGGACGACATTCCTGCGGAGGTCAAACAGGAGCGTGCAGATGCCATTATGGAATTGCAACAGGGCATTTCATACGAATTGAATCAGCAAAAAATCGGCAATACATATAAAGTTCTTTTCGACAGGAAAGAAGGCGGGCATTTCATCGGACGGACTGAATTCGACTCGCCAGAGGTTGATAATGAAGTGCTTGTGCCTGCCAGTCAATATGTTCGCTTAGGTGATTTTGCCATGGTCAACATTACATCTGCTGAGGAATTCGACCTTTTCGGTTCGGTAATTTCCTGATAATGCTTTCGGGCTGACTTAGTGTTTATTAAATTCGCGGCTTTAACAGCCTATTCACAATATTTAGAAATATGTTACAAAGGATACAAACCGTTTTTCTTGCCCTGACAGTCATTGGAATGGGTATTTTTCTTGCCTTCCCATTATGGACAAAAGTGGCCCTTGCAGATGAGCAGCGTGCGGATCTAACAGCCATTAAACTAACACATCAGGTGAATGCTGTGCAGTCCAATGTTCAGCCGGTTTACTACCTCATTATTTTGGCAATTCTGGTTGCGGCAATCGCTGCTTATGCAATACTTCAATTCAAAAACAGGGTTTTGCAATCAGCCCTCTGCGCAGTTAATTCCATTTTGATGACTATCATCATGGGACTTGTGATCTATTTCACATTCTACAAAACCGCCAAGCTTTTTGATCCTAACCTACCTGGAAGCTACGAAATCGGATTTTATGGTCTTGTAGGCGCCATGTTGGCCAATGTCTTTGCCAATCGTTTTATCAGGAAGGATGAGCGGGAAGTGCAGCAGTCGAAAAGATTCCGGTAATTATCGGCCTGTCAGCCTGAGCGTAGTCGAAGGCGCGTTACCCAGGAGTGGCGCGCCTCCGACTACGCTCAGGCTGACAAAGGCTGGTTAACCTGGCTGACAAGCTAGCAGCTCACTACACCAACCCCTCCCTCAACAAATCGTGCAAATGCACAAACCCTAAAATCGCATCATCTTCCACAACCACGACCTGCGTAATGCTGCGGGTTTGCATGAGTTCGAGCGCCTTGACAGCATACTCGTCAGGGGAGACGGAAATGGGTGATTTGGTCATGATGTCACGCGCTTTTAAATGAAGAATGTTCCCACCGTCGTGCTGCTTTAACATTCTCCGCAAATCTCCGTCCGTGATAATGCCGGCCATTTTACCGGCGGCGCTATTGACAGCGGTTGCGCCAAGCCTTTTGGAAGTCATTTCCAATATAATTTCCTGCAAGCCAGCATCTTCTAAAACAACCGGCAATGCATTATGCGGGAATATGTCGCAGATTTTCAGATAAAGCCTTTTACCCAAAGCGCCTCCCGGATGGAATTTGGCAAAATCATCATGGGTAAACCCTCTTGCTTCCAGCAAACAAATCGCCAATGCGTCGCCCAGCGCCATTGTTACCGATGTGCTGGTCGTGGGCGCAAGATTCAGGGGGTCGGCCTCTTCGGGTGCATATGCGTGCAGAATGTGATCAGCATTTTTGGCAAGGTAAGAGTCTTTGTTGCTCACCATGGCGATCATTGTTACGCCCGTCCGTTTTAGGAGCGGAACAAGCACCTTAATCTCGGCCGTATCGCCACTTCGGGAGATCACGATCACCACATCATTGTCCTGGATCATTCCCAGATCTCCATGGATCGCATCCGCCGCATGCATAAAAAGCGCAGGTGTACCGGTTGAGTTGAGGGTAGCAACTATTTTTTGTCCTACAATCGCACTTTTGCCCACACCGGACACAACAACACGGCCTCCGCAGTTGATAATGGCATATACGCAGTTTTCAAATTCTTCATCAATCAATCCGATCAGATTATGCAATGCTTCTGCCTCTTGCCGCAACACTTCTTTTGCTATTGACTGAATATTTTTTATTAATTTCAAATCTGAAACACAGTTTTATTGGGAACCAATGGGATTTTTAATTTCAAAAGCAAAGATATAGAAGTTTGGGATAACCATTTTGTTAACAGAGTATGGTAAAGAATGTTGATGCAGTCGTTTTAGACACGTTGAAAGAAAGGCTTAAAGAAATTTTTGGGTACAGTCAATTCCGGGGTGAGCAAGAAGTAATCATTCAAAACATCCTGCTTGGTAAGAATACTTTTGTGATCATGCCCACCGGTGCAGGAAAGTCACTCTGCTATCAATTGCCTGCTCTTGTCAGCGATGGTCTTACAATTGTCATATCGCCGCTTATTGCATTGATGAAAAACCAGGTTGACCAGTTAACTGCTTTTGGCATTAATGCACAGTTCCTCAATTCAACGCTTACCAAATCTGAAATGACGCGGGTTAAAAGCGATGCGCTGGATGGCAGCCTGAAATTGCTGTACATTGCTCCTGAGTCACTTACGAAAGAAGATAATCTCGATTTCCTTAAAAGAGTAAAAATATCGTTCGTTGCTATTGATGAGGCTCATTGTATATCCGAATGGGGGCACGATTTCAGACCGGAATACCGCCGTATTTACGGAATAATTGAAAATATCGGTAACCTTCCAATCATTGCGCTTACGGCAACAGCAACACCGAAAGTGCAGCAGGATATCCGTAAAAACCTGCAAATGGAGGAAGCCGAGACTTTTAAGTCTTCATTTAACCGGAAAAACCTTTACTACGAAATACGTCCTAAAAAGGACGTTAAAAAACAGCTGATACGCTACGTTCGCAACAACAAAGGCAAGTCGGGGATCGTGTATTGCCTCAGCAGAAAGACGGTGGAAGAAGTCGCTGAGCTGCTTAGAGTTAACGACGTTCGTGCATTACCGTATCATGCCGGACTGGACAGCAACACGCGCATGGCTAATCAGGATGCGTTCCTGAATGAAGAAGCGGATGTGATCGTTGCAACCATTGCTTTCGGCATGGGAATTGACAAGCCGGATGTTCGTTTTGTGATACATTATGATGTTCCTAAGTCGCTGGAAGGTTATTATCAGGAGACAGGACGCGCTGGAAGAGATGGCTTGGAAGGAAATTGCCTGATGTTTTACAGCTATGAGGACATTCAGAAGCTGGAAAAATTCAATAAAGACAAAACGGTTACCGAACGGGACAATGCGCGTCATTTGCTGAACGAAATGGTGGCTTATTCAACCTTAGGCGTTTGCCGCCGCCGACAATTACTAAGCTACTTTGGGGAATATCTGGATAAAGACTGTGGGTTTTGTGACAACTGCATCAAGTCAACAGAAAAAACAAAGGTTCAGGACGGCGTAATTCTTGTTCTGAGAGCTGTTGAGCTTACTGAGCAGCGATTCGACTGTGAACACATTGCGGACGTCCTGACGGCCACTGAAAACCAGTACGTTAAAAGCTACGAACACGACCAGCTTGATGTGTATGGCAAAGGGTTGGATATTAATGATTCCCGTGAATATTGGATCTCGACCATTCGCCAGCTCGTGATCTTTAATTACCTGGAAAAGGACATTGAAAATTACGGCGTTATTAAATTGGGTGAAAAAGGCTCAAATTATCTGAATGATCCCTATCCGGTTACGCTTCACAAAGACCATAATTTTGATGAAGAAGAAGTAAAACCAGAAGACGATGACAAGGATGCAGCCGCCGGCGGAAGCGCGCATGCTTATGACGAAGCACTTTTGGGAATACTTAAAGCGCTTCGTAAAAAGGTCGCAAAAGAGAAAAACCTGCCACCTTATGTTATTTTCCAGGATCCGTCTTTGGAAGAAATGGCAACCACTTATCCAACTACGCAACAGGAAATGGCGCAGATCAATGGCGTCGGGATGGGTAAGGTGCAGAAATTCGGTCGGCAGTTCATTGAAGTGATCACTCGTTATGTTGAAGAAAACGAGATTGAGACAGCCAAAGATGTCGTCATTAAATCGACTGTCAATAAATCTAAAATAAAAATATTTATCATCCAGCAAGTTGACCGCAAGGTAAGCCTGGATGAGATCGCTGAAGTGAAAGATCTGGCCCTTGCCGATGTTATTGAGGAAGTTGAACATATCTGCTATTCCGGCACCAAGCTTAATCTCGATTACTATATCAATCAGGTAATTGACCAGGAAAGGCAGCAAGATATTTATGACTATTTCATGACCGCTGAAACAGATAATATAGCCGCGGCTTTGGGAGAATTTGCCAATGACGAAATTAGCGAAGAAGAATTGCGGCTTGTGCGGATCAAGTTTTTATCGGAATTGGCGAATTAACCGGCCGGGAAAACTTGTTGTCAACGTTTTAGTGAAATAATAAACCATTTATGAACATACTTATATTGGGATCAGGCGGAAGAGAACATGCATTCGCCTGGAAAATAGCCCAAAGCCCTCTTTGTGATAGTTTATACGTAGCACCCGGCAACGCGGGAACTGCGGGTGTTGCTACCAACCTCTCTATATCTTATAATGATTTTGATGCCATCGCCAATGCGGTGTTGCAAAACAATGTTGAGCTGGTGATCGTCGGCCCGGAAGAGCCATTGGTCAACGGCATTGTCGATTATTTTGAATCAAGGGAAGATCTTTCGAAAGTAAAAATTATCGGCCCCAACAAGGCAGGAGCGCAATTGGAAGGAAGCAAGGATTTTTCCAAACAATTCATGCAGAAATATGGCATTCCTACTGCTTCTTCTACGACGTTTACGATTGATACATTGGAACAAGGCCTGGAATATCTTGAAGCCCAGCCACTTCCGATCGTATTGAAAGCAGACGGTCTGGCAGCTGGAAAAGGTGTTATCATTGCCGAAAAGCATTCAGAAGCGGAAATAGCATTCAGGGAAATGCTGCAAGACCGCAAATTTGGTGATGCGAGCAACAAAGTTGTTGTTGAACAATTTTTGAAAGGGATAGAATTATCCGTGTTTGTCCTTTCAGATGGAGAGCATTATAAAATTTTACCCGAAGCCAAGGATTATAAACGCATCGGCGAAAACGATACAGGCCTGAATACAGGCGGAATGGGCGCTGTATCGCCAGTGGCCTTTGCGGATGCTAATTTTTTGAAAAAAGTGGACGAGAAAGTGGTTAAGCCCACTTTGCACGGCCTAAAAAGTGAAGGAATTAAGTATGTAGGCTTTATTTTTATTGGCCTGATGAACATAAAAGGTGAGCCTTTTGTGATCGAATACAATGTTAGAATGGGTGATCCGGAAACGGAAGTCGTGATTCCGCGGATACAGTCCGATTTTGCTATGCTCATGGCCTCAACGGCGAAGGGAACTTTGAATGATTTCGAATTACAAATCTCCCCGCAGGTGGCCGTGACGACCGTGGTTGTGTCAGGAGGTTATCCAGGAGATTATGAAAAAGGAAAGGTAATTTCCGGCAGCCAAAAAGTAGAAGATGTGTTTTTATACCACGCGGGCACTACTTTCAATGGAAACACCGAAGTTGTGACTAATGGAGGAAGGGTAATGGCGCTTACGGGCCTGGCCAATTCCCTCGAGAATGCGGTGCATAAATCGCAGCGCGCGGCCCAGGCTGTGCAGTTCGAAGGGAAATATTTCCGGCACGACATCGGTGTGGATTTAATACGTTATAACGATTGAAGATATGAGTAATTATGGGATGTGGATCATGTTCATCCGGCGGATGCGGTTCTAGTGGATCGGCTGTCTCCGGATGTGGAAGTAATGGAACCTGTGGAACAGGCGGATGCAATAAAATGAATGTCTACGACTGGCTGAGCCACATGGATGTGCCTGTTAGCCAGCGTTTTGATGTTGTAGAAGTTAAATTTAAAGGAGGAAGAAAAGAGTATTTCAGAAATATAAATCAGCTGGAATTCATCACAGGCGACTATGTTGTTTGTGAAATGGCTTCCGGCCAGCATATCGGGACGGTTTCTTTGCAGGGAGAGCTGGTAAGGCTTCAAATGAAGCGTAAAAGCGTGGTGATCAATGACGATATGCACGTGCTTTACCGGATTGCAACCGAAAAAGACCTCGATAAGCATACGCAAGCGATGGCGCGTGAAATGCCGACATTGTATCGCACGAGAGAGATTATCCGTGAGATGAAGCTCAATATGAAGCTCTCGGACGTTGAATTTCAATCTGATAATACAAAAACGACATTCTATTATTCCTCCGAGGAACGTGTCGATTTTCGTGAGCTAATCAAATCATTGGCCTCCGAATTCAAGGTTCGGATTGAAATGCGGCAAATCAGCCTGCGTCAGGAGGCGAGCCGTTTGGGCGGACTGGGCTCTTGCGGCCGTGAATTGTGCTGCTCGACCTGGCTTACGGATTTTAAAAATATATCAACAGCCGCAGCGCGTTACCAGAATTTGTCATTAAATCCTGCAAAGCTTTCAGGACAATGCGGACGCTTGAAATGCTGTCTGAACTACGAGCTGGAAACTTACATTGACGCTTTGCGGGACATTCCGACTGTGGATGTGCCTTTGAAGACTAAAAAAGGCGTTGCTGTTTTGCAGAAAACAGACATTTTCAAAAAGATCATGTGGTTTGGTTTTGATAAAGACACGAACTGGTATCCGGTGGCGATCAGTAAAGTGCTGGAAATCATGGAATTGAACAAAAAGGATATCATCCCGGAATCACTGGAAATTCTTACACCGCAAGCTGAAAGAACCTCTGTGGACAGAGCTCCCGGAAAGATCAACAGCGACCTCGAAAATCTGGATAAAAAATACAGCGAGGAGCAGAAAAAGAAGAAAAAGAAGAAGAGCAGGTCTGGTAAGAACAAGAACAATGCCAACAAACCACCACAGGCTTCTACTCCTCAAAAAAGCGATTAAAACCCGGCGAGATTTTTAACTGGAAGGAAGTCAAGACTTGTAGGAGCTTGACTTCCTTTTTTTACAAAATGGCTTATGAGAGCGCATATTGAGAAACTCTATCAAATATCCGGCAAAAAATCCCGCAGAATTATCGGGTTAATGTCCGGAACTTCGCTGGATGGGCTGGATGTGGCTGTTTGTAACATTGAAGGAAGCGGAACAGCAACGGTTTTGGATCTGGAATTTTTCACAACAGTGCCTTATACCGATGAATTTCGCAATGAAATCCTTCAAATTTTTGCCAAAAGACAGATCGATTTTCAACAGCTTTGCCTCCTAAACCCCTACATTGGCACGGCGCACGCCAAAATGATCCTGAATTGCCTTGAAAGCTGGGACATTGATATTGAACATATCGACCTTATCGCGAGTCACGGACAGACGGTTTTTCACGCTCCGAAAAAACAACATAAGCTTCCCGGATTTCCTAATGCAACATTGCAAATTGGTGATGGTGACCACATTGCAGCAAAAACAGGGATAATAACATTGAGTGATTTTCGTCAAAAACACATTGCTGCGGGCGGAGAAGGTGCACCGCTGGCTGTTTATGGCGACCATTTTCTTTTTTCCAAAGCCGGCGAAAATCGCATTCTGCTTAATATGGGTGGGATAGCCAACTTTACATTTCTGCCGGGAACGCTCGACACTACAAAGATATTTACAACAGATACAGGACCTGGTAACACGCTTTTGGACGCATATACCAAGCGATTTTACCATAAACCTTACGATGAAAACGGCGCAATTGCAGCGAGCGGCAAAGTAAATGAAACATTGCTGGCAGCATTGAAATCGTTTCCATTTTTCAAAGCACCTTTTCCTAAAACCACCGGCCCCGAAGTTTTCAACTTTGATTATGTGGAATCCGCCATTCAGCAATCTAAACTGATCTCCGTTTCAAGGCAGGACATTATCGCAACGTTGACGCAGCTCAGCGCGGAGACCATATCCGACGCGATTAAGAGCATGATGAACGAGGATGATGCTTACACCATTTACGCAAGCGGCGGCGGCGCGCATAACCCGATTTTAATGTCGGGCATTTCCAGCGCGCTGAATCGCCCTGTTTTAAAAATTGATAAACTGGGCATTTCAGGTGATGCTAAGGAGGCGGTTTTGTTTGCGGTTTTGGCAAATGAAGCGGTTGCTGGCCAGCAAATGCATTTTGGGGAAAAAGAAGGAGTGCCAGGCGTTTCCATGGGAAAAATCTCTTTTCCAGGCTGATTAGGCGCTTTTAATTTTAGTAATTAACAACTCATGTACGACATTACCATCATAGGCGGAGGCATCGTGGGCCTGGCCACAGCATTGCGGTTGAAAGAACAGCGACCTTCCCTGAAAATTCTGCTTCTCGAAAAGGAGAACGAAGTTGCCAAACACCAAACCGGCCATAACAGCGGCGTGATCCATTCAGGACTATATTATAAACCAGGAAGCCTGAAAGCCACTAACTGCATTCGCGGTTACCAAATGCTGATCGATTTCTGCAATCGGGAAGGCGTACATTATGATTTGTGTGGCAAAATTGTGGTCGCTACCAGCGAGGATCAACGGCCATTGCTACAAAACCTTTTTGAGAGAGGAAATCAGAACGGCTTAACCGAAAACCGAATGATCACGCAGGGTGAAATTCGTGAAATTGAGCCGCATGTTGCCGGTTTAGAAGGTATCTGGGTTCCCTATACCGGCATTATCGATTACAAAACGGTTTCTGAAAAATATGCTGAATGCTTCCAGCAACTAGGCGGAGAAATTCGCTTTGGAGAAAAAGCAATTGATATTAAAAACCGCAACACACATTCAGAAGTCGTTTCGGCGACGGGTAAAATATTTGAAACAAAACTGATCGTCAACTGCGCCGGGCTTTATTCCGATAAAATTGCGCAGTTAACGCAGCCTGAGAACATTAATGTCAGGATTATTCCATTCCGTGGTGAATATTTCAAGATTAAACCGGAGAAACATTATTTGGTCAAAAACCTGATTTATCCCGTCCCTGATCCTAATTTCCCCTTTTTAGGCGTTCATTTTACCCGCATGATTGAAGGCGGCATTGAAGCGGGGCCTAATGCTGTATTTGCCTTTCGTCGCGAGGGTTATAATAAGCTGGACTTTAATTTACCAGAAATGATGGAATCGCTGGCTTGGCCGGGTTTCAGGAAAGTGGCCATGAAATATTGGAAAACAGGCATGGGCGAATATTACCGCTCATTTTCAAAGGCTGCATTTACAAAAGCATTGCAAGGACTTATTCCGGAGATCCGGAGCGACGATCTCATTCCCGGCGGTGCGGGCGTTCGTGCGCAGGCTTGCGACTATGATGGCGGGTTACTGGACGACTTTTCAATTATTGAAAACAAAAATGCGATTAATGTGTGCAATGCGCCATCGCCGGCTGCAACCTCTTCATTATCAATAGGCCAGACGGTTTCTGAGCGAGTTTTGGCAAGAATCTGAGCGGGAAATGAAATAGAAAAAGCCTCTGTTCTCGGTTGAGATCAGAGGCTTTTTAGTTATATCAAACACAAACTATTCTTTTCCTAACTTACTGTTTTTCTTGCCGTAACCGAAATATACCGCAAGTCCGATTGCCAGCCAGATCGCAAGGCGATACCAGCTTTCAACAGGTAGGGAATACATTAAATAAAGACATACTACAATCCCCATAATTGGTACAAAAGGAACCAATGGCGTACGGAAAGAGCGTTCCAGATCGGGTCTTTTCACACGTAGCATCCACACACCCACGCATACGAGGCAGAATGCAAAAAGTGTCCCGATACTCACCATGTGGCCCAAATCACTCACCGGAACAAGCCCGGCAAAGATGCTTACAAAGCCCATGAAGAAAAGATTGGTTTTCCACGGCGTTGAGAATTTAGGATGCACATCGCTGAAAAACTTAGGCAAAAGTCCGTCTCTGCTCATGGAATAGAACACGCGGCTTTGGCCCAAAAGCATTACAAGCATTACCGAAGTATAACCCGCAAGAATGGCAATAATTAACGCCGTCTGCAATGAATCATAACCGGTCTTAGCAAAAGCAGTCGCAGCAGGCTTGGCATCATTCGCAAACTCCGTATATTTTACCAATCCAGTCATTACGTGTGCAAAGAGCACATATAGGATCGTACAAACAACCAACGATCCAAGAATCCCGATCGGCATTCCTTTTTGTGGGTTCTTAGCTTCCTGAGCAGCTGTTGAAACCGCATCAAAACCAATAAATGCAAAGAATACGACCGCGGCACCTGTTGCAATACCCGTCCAACCGAAGTTTTCGTAGTTTCCTGTGTTTTCAGGAATGTATGGGACATAATTTTGTGGATCGATATGGCTCCAACCCAGTGCGATGAAAATCAATACAACTGCTACTTTCAAAACAACCAGGAAGTTGTTCAAAAATGCCGACCCCTGCGTTCCTCTGATCAATAACAGAGACAGCATGCATACGATAAAAATGGCGGGCAAATTGATGATTCCATTGTCAATAACGGTTCCGTTGCTCAACTTAACCACTTCAAAAGGCGAACAAACAAGCTGCGTAGGAAGGTGAATGTCAAATTTGCTCAGAAATTCGAGCAGATAACGCGACCAGCTCACCGAAACGGTTGCTGCCCCCAATGCATATTCCAAAACCAAATCCCACCCAATGATCCAGGCAACAAACTCACCCATAGTAGCATACGAGTAAGTATAAGCGCTTCCTGCAATGGGGATCATGGAAGCAAATTCAGCATAACAAAGGCCGGCAAAGCCACAACCCAAAGCCGCAAGTATGAATGAAATAGTAACCGCTGGTCCGGAGTGTTCAGCAGCAGCTATTCCGGTCAGAGAAAATAGACCGGCTCCAATGATGGCGCCTATTCCCAGTGCAACCAAACTGGTCGAACTAAGTGAACGCTTTAATTGATTTGCTTCTCCTGTGGATTCTAGTAATAATTTGTCAATAGGCTTTTTGACCCAGAGTTGATTTGCCATATAATGCGTTTGTTGTAGTTATATTAACATCTGTTAAAACTAAAAAGAAAATTTTCCATTTGGCTATATAGACAAAATAAAAAGGGGAAAGTATAAAACTTAACCCCTTTTTATTCTAAAATATCTTTATGCCTTAATCTTTTTGCCTCCGACCGGTGCGACAGTTTCTGCCACCGTCAATGCAGGCTCTTTTCTTTTTTCGCGTTGCAGCAGGTCAACTACGATTGGAGCCGCTACGAACAGCGATGAATATGTTCCGACGATAACCCCAAGAAGCATACAGAATGTAAATCCGCGAATTACAGCTCCTCCGAAGATCATTAGCACGATCAACACAAGGATTACCGAAATACCCGTTACGGCTGTACGGCTCAATGTACTGTTCAATGCATTGTTAATGACCGTTGGCAGGCTTTGACCACGTGCTTTGTCATCTTTCAGGTAGTCACGGATACGGTCATAAATTACAACCGTGTCATTCATGGAATATCCGATCATGGTAAGGATCGCACCGATAAACGCCTGGTCGATATCCAGTGACCATGGCAACCAGCCGTTGAACAGCGAGAAGATGGCCAAAATGATGATCACGTCATGCGCAAGGGACACTACCGCACCATAGCTAAACGCAACTCTTTTGAATCGGATAA
This sequence comes from Dyadobacter fanqingshengii, assembly GCF_023822005.2. Taxonomy (GTDB): domain Bacteria; phylum Bacteroidota; class Bacteroidia; order Cytophagales; family Spirosomataceae; genus Dyadobacter; species Dyadobacter fanqingshengii. The sequence continues at coordinate 4,951,519 of NZ_CP098806.1, read as the reverse complement.
AAATGTAAACAAAGTTTGCGGCAAGTGCGAGTAAGATCGCGTAAACAGCCGACCAAAGCGTATCATTGGCCATTGTTGGGCCTACTTTGTTAGAGCTTACGATTTTGGCAGGATTGTTCGGAATTTTCTTAACGCCAGCTAAAATTTTCGATTCTGCTTTCTGATCCGCATCCGTAGATGTTTCTTCAATCAGATAAGCTGTTGTAATTTTCACCTGATCCTGTCCGCCGAACGTTTTTACTTCGGTAGTTGAGCCCAAATCCTCATCCATAATGCTTCTCAGCTTGTCTGCATCAACGGATTCCTGGAAACGAACCACATAAGAACGTCCACCTTTAAAATCGATCCCCAGCCCGAATCCTTTGAAGATAAATGAGCCAATACCGATTGCCATGATAACGGTTGAGATAATGTAAAAACGACGACGCTGGGAAACGAAATCGAAGTCATTGTCTTTGAACCAGTTTTTGGTCAGGCCAGAATAGAAATTGAAGACTTTTCCTCTTTTAATCTGCTGTTCTAAAAACAAACGCGTGATGAATATGGCGCAGAATAAAGAAGTAAGCAAACCAAGAACCAATGTTGTTGCAAAACCAAGAACAAGCCCGGTTCCGAACGTATAAAGGATAATACCCGTAAGCAGCGTCGTAACATTGGAGTCAATGATGGCAGTAAGTGAATGTTTGAAACCATCCCTAACTGCTTGTGCAAAAGGTTTGCCTCCTTCCAGCTCAACCTTGATTCCCTCATAAATAAGCACGTTCGCATCCACGGCCATACCAATGGAGAGGACAATACCGGCGATACCAGAAAGCGTAAGAACCGCACCGAGTGAGGCCATAACCCCTAACAGGAAGAACAAGTTGATAAGCAAAGCCATATCGGCAATCCATCCTGCGCGGCTGTAATAAGCCACCATGAAGACCAATACAATTAGCAAACCAACCGCAGAAGAAATAAGTCCGTCATTGATCGCCTCAGCACCCAGTGAAGAACCTACAACGGCTTCTTCCACAATGTGCGTAGGAGCTGGTAACTTACCCGCTTTCAATACGTTGGACATATCTTTTGTCTCTTCTACTGTAAAGCTTCCGGTAATGCTTGAGTTACCATTTGGAATCTCGCCTTGTACAGTTGGAGCGGTGTAAACCAGGTTATCAATGATGATAGCAACCGGGCGGCCTACGCTGCGTGCAGTCAATGTACGCCATTTACGAGCGCCCTCGCCATTCATACGCATGGTCACTTCCGGGCGGCCGCGTTCGTCATAATCGTGGGTTGCGTCAACAATCACGTCGCCTTCCATTGCAGCCACGCCATTTGCTTTTTTGATAAAATACAATGGCAGGATCAATTGATTATTAACGCCTTCCGTTCCTTTGCGGTCCCACATAAATACAAGGTCCGCTGGAAACAACGATTTCACTTCCGGGCGGCGCAGTATTTCGCTTGCACGCGCTGTGTCTTTCAGGAAAACGCCCAAGCCTTGTGGCATCGGAACGAACAGGTTAGTCAAAGCAGCGCTTTGCGCAGCGATTGCCGAAGAGTCCGTTGCAGTAGAATCAGCCGACTTTTGTGCCAATTGAGCAGCAAGACCGCCATCTGTTTTCTTTGTAGTATCCGTTGTGGCAGCAGCGGCAGTTGTTGGTTTGCCAGTTGCTTTTTTGATTTCTTCCTGTTTAGCAAGATATTTTCCCAAACCGTCCAATCCGGCAGCCAGTTCGTTGGTCAGATAAACCTCGGAAAATTCAAGTTTCGCAGCACCTGAAAGCAAACGACGCACACGCTCAGGGTTATCAACACCAGGAAGCTCAACCAAAATCCGGTTTTGGCCTGGCAGACGCTGAATGTTCGGGTTCGTTACCCCAAATTTATCAATACGAGCCTGTGTGATCTGAAATGCGCGGTCGATAGAACCGTTCACCTCCGTATTCAGCATTTTAACGACATCGCCATCAGACGAGCTGCTGCTGATTTTGCCTCTGTTTGAGCTTGTCGCAAAAAGGGCAGCCAGACTTGAATTAGGCGCAGCCTCTTTATATGCAGCGGCAAAGCGATTGATAAATGCGCTATTGCTTGCCGTTTTGTCCTCACCTGCTTTTTTCAATGCATTCTGGAATGCTACGCTGCGCGCGTTTCCGCCTGCCATTCCTTTCAAAATATCCGCCGGTGCAACTTCCATTACTACGTGCATTCCACCTTGCAAGTCAAGACCCAGGTTCAATTCACGTTCTGTAACTTCCTGCAAAGTATGTCCCAAATACACGTCCTCGCGCCATAGCGAGTCAACGTAACGTTGTTTTTTTGCCAGGTCTACTTCTCCTTTTGCGTCCGTTGCATAAGCCACCGATTTGGCTTTAATGTTGCGTGATACGAATGTAAAGGAGAGATAATAGACGCTAATCAGGGCGATCACTATAGTCAGCCCGATAATTCCGTTCTTATTAGCCATTATTATGTATTGAAAAAATTGAAATTATATTCTGAAAATGAAGAAGATAAATGCAAACTAATGCGGCAATTGATCGGTCAAACAAGCTTTTTGGCGTGTTATCATGCGCAATGTAAGATCAAATGTAATGCTAGTCGCCGCGGTACGCTGCCCGGAGAAAAAAAACGGCTTTAAGGGGCGTTGGTGACTATAAACCGCCCAAAGATCCTGTGAAAATAGGAAAAGAGAAAAACCGATTCCTTAACAACGACAGGGAAAACCGATTTACTGGCTACGAAATGCCAGATGGGCTGGGGTAAAAAGTAGAAATAATGGGAAAAGTCGAATGATAATGCTGGCGTAATTACCGCGTCCAGGGATAATGCACTAACTTTTGCCTGGCTTTGCTCCGTTGATTGGGATGCTTTTTTCGTTAAGTCCTTGCCAATCTCTTTGGCGTGCGAAACGTGCTTTTGAGCTGAATCCGATTGATCTGACCATGAACGCATTCCTGCAACCATCAAAAGCATGATGGCAAGCATGAAGCTCATTGTCTGATTAATAACTCTTTGCGCTTTCACTTCGAATTCCTGTCTCTTATTAAACCGCAAATTTTAATCTAAAAAATTACAAACGCAAACTATTTTTTCAAACGCCGCCGCTCAGCCAATGGGCGCAACATTATTTTAATCTCCCATACTTCTTCATAATTTCAAGAAGCTGCTCCTTCGGAAGCTCCTCTACTTTGTGGCCTTGCGTCCCTTCGCTGGTTTGAGCCATCAGTAGTGAATTGATTATCGCTTCTTCCGTGGACTCTATCGCGGCCAGAAAAAGTGGGCTGATAGCATCATTATGCAGGTAAGTTCCACCATATGTTCGATCCGGCATCTCGTGAAGCATGCGATTGGCGGTTGAAAAAGCAATTACATAATCCCCGCTGCCATTCGATGCGATCCCGCCGGTTTGCGCCAGCCCCATAATCGCCCTTTTTGCAAGCCTTTTTAAATTCCTTGCATCCAGCGGCGCGTCCGTAGCCAGCACCATCATGCATGAGCCATCGGAAGTCTTATCGAGAGACTCTTTGAACGCAAATTTCCCAAGTTCCTCTCCTACCGGAACGCCATTCACTTTCAGAACGCCTCCAAAATTGGTCTGCACCAAAACGCCAACCGTGTAGCCGCCGAGATTGGCAGGGAGTTTTCGGGACGCTGTTCCAATGCCACCTTTAAAATTAAAACAGACTGTCCCCGTTCCTGCCCCCACATTACCTTCTGCAACCGGGCCGTTTTGCGCTTGCGCCAATGCATTGAGCACATGCTCCTTGCGTACGTGACGCCCACGGATGTCGTTCAAAAAACCATCATTGGTTTCTCCCACAACCGGGTTTAATGATCTCACATTTTCGTTGCCCTGCTGCCCTAAAGTCCAATCAATGATCGCGTCGGCGACGGTGGGGACGCTTAGTGTATTGGTGAGAAGAATGGGTGTTTCAATAGTGCCCAGCTCCTCAACCTGCGAATATCCGGTCAGTTTGCCAAAGCCGTTTCCGATATAAATAGCCGCCGGCACTTTTTGCTGAAACAAATTGCCATCGTGCGGAATAATAGCTGTTACGCCCGTGCGCACATCCGCGCCTTCCCGTAATGTTACCTGCCCCACTTTCACCCCGGCCACATCCGTAATTGCATTCAGCGGGCCGACAGGCAGCACACCGATCTTAATGCCCAATTCGCGCGCACGCTTCTGAGCAAAGGCAGGCATTGCAAAAAACACAAGGAGGATCAGTAAATTTTGTTTCATAATAATGGTTTATAAAAATGAAATATAACAAAAAATCCACTGGCAAAACGCGTTTACCAGTGGATCAGCAGTGTTTTTCGAGAAATTAATCCTCGTCCGGACGCGCCTTTTCAGGATCGATCACCGTTTCTTTCCGGCTAACAGCCGAAGTGCCGAACAACCCAAGCGCCCTCGGACCTTTCGGATCTGCATTAACGACATTGGATTTAATGTTCTGAATCGGAACTGCGAAAAGTCCTCCGTTTGCTGCTTGCTCGCGGATTTGTTTTAAATATTCAAAGGTTTCGTTTGTGATGCTGTGTAATTCGACACCGACCGATGCGCCCGCAGAGTAAAGTGAATCCGTTGTGAGCGATTCGCGAATGGGCAAGATGAAAATCAGTCCATCCGAAGGAGCGCCCGACCCGAATGCGGCATCATAGGCGATGGAAATGTTGACTGCTTTTTCAACCTTCGGTTTTCCACTGATAACGGGTTTGATCCAGTAAGTGTCGCCTTCGCCAACAAAATCACGCGCATAAAACTGCACAACATATCCTTCTTTTGGCCCCTTATCCGGCTCAAAAGGCAATTTTTCTTTGCGGTAAACAATGGAATCCACCTGCGGAACGCGTTTCAATTCACTGGACGCCGTGTAAGTGGCTGCTTCGTTTACGATTTTAAGATTATAGGTTCTTCCCACCCGGCCCAAAGTATCCGCATTGGTTTTTCCCCAAACATACTGACCGTTTCCAGCCAGATCTTTAAACTCATAAACCTTACCCTTATCATCCGTAACAGTCACTGCTGCACCCAAAACCGGTTTGGCAGGGCCATTATTGAAATAACTTGCTGACCAGGAAAGTTTGATCGTCTGCGGCCCAGCCTCATTCGTGATCCAGCCGTCCACAACGAGCTGATCCGGCCCTGTTTTCGTATCCAGATTAATGACGTCTTCGCAGCTGGTAAGCGCTACGAACATTGCAAAAAACAATGATAGCAACCCGAAATGCTTGATATTTGAAATATTATTGAATCTTCTCATGACAATTATTTTCATCAATCTGATGGATTTTGATCTCTTTTAAAACTTGAAATTGTAAGTAATAGCGGGAATAAAATTGCCAATTACGGAATAGCGAACAGCCTCTGTTTTGAGTGGCGTATCCTCATTAGCACGTGTGTAAACCGAGAATGGGTTACGACGATTGTACACATTGTACACCGAGAACACATATTCACCCTGGCCCACTTTAAACAACTTCTTCTTGGATTTCAATGTAGCGGCCAGATCGAGGCGATGGTAAGCCGGAATGCGGTTATTATTTCTCGCGCCATCATAATTATTGCCGATCGGCCAGCCGCCCCACTCGTAACGGTTTGTAGGGAATGTTGCCGGTGTGCCTGATGTAATGGTAAAATTCGCCGAAAGTGACAATCTCTTGCTCATTTCATAAATCGCAACCGATGTGAAATTATGCGGCTTGTCAAATCGGGCAGGGAACCAGTCGCTGTTATTGATAGTTTCAAGCAGCCTTTCGGTTCTGGATAATGTATAACTGATCCAACCTGTAAGTCTTCCTTTGTTCTTTTTCAGATAAAATTCGGCACCGTATGCACGGCCTTTTCCGAAAAGCAGGTCGCCTGCCACAAACTCATTCAAAAGCAATTCAGAGCCTGGAACGTAATCGATCTGGTTGTAAAGTTTTTTGTAATAAACCTCCACAGACGCCTCGTACATGTTATTATTGAAATTCTGAAACCAGCCTAATGCAACCTGATCTGCTTTTTCAGGAGCAATGTTGATCGAGCTCAGCGTCCAGACGTCTAATGGTGAGCTGGCAGCTGTGTTGGACAGCAAATGCAGATATTGCGCCGTCCGGTTGTAGCTGGCCTTGATTGACGCGTCCTTGGTAATACCAATGTTCAAAGATGCGCGCGGCTCCCAGTTCCCGTAACTTTTGATCACATCCCCTTTCTTGTACGATTTCCCAGGAAAGACAGGCATTTTGCGCTGGCCTTTTTCAATTTCAAGATAATCATACTCTGTTCCCTGCCCCAGGCTTCTGAAATAGGAATAGCGGACGCCATATTGTAGTGATATCCTATCGGAAAATTTCTGTTCGTTACCTATATATAATGCTGATTCGTCGGCATAACGCGGTTCCAGGCTAATGTCCGTGTTTTCTCCTTCCGAAACTGCGAGCGCTTTGCCCGGGCGGGTGTCATAGTAAATGTATTGCCCGCCAAATGTGAGCTGGTTGTTTGGTGTAATGTAAAATGTAAAGTCTGGCTTGATGCTCGTGCTGATGATTTTCGATTTCCAGTCAAACTTGTCTTTTGCATCCGGCTTGTTTTGATTTTGACCAAGATTATAGTCGTAATTGCTATAATAACCGGTCAGGTTCATGAACAGTTTGTTGGAAAAAATGTGGTTCCAGCGTGCTGTGGCTGTTGCATTACCCCATCCAAAACCAAAATCGCCTCCACCAAAAACGTCTTTCCCAAAATAACCCGATGCGAAAAATGTGTCTTTATCGCCAATTCTATAATTCACTTTGGCTGTCAGATCGTAGAAATAAAACTTGGAATCTTTAAGATCCGAGTTCAAAAACGGTTTGGCCAAAACGTCAATGTACGACCGGCGACCGGCGACGATGAATGAGCCTTTTCCTTTCGCAAACGGCTGTTCATAGGTTAATCTTGAAAAAATAGTCCCGATCCCCCCATTAATCTCACGTTTCTTGGCATTCCCTTCCTTCATCCTAACGTCCAGAATGGAAGAAATACGGCCGCCATAAAGTGAAGGAATTCCGCCTTTTATCAATTTTACATCCTTAACTGCATCGGGATTGAAAACGGAGAAGAATCCGAATAAATGGGAGGAATTGTACACCGGCGCTTCGTCCAGGAGCACAAGGTTTTGAGAAATATCCCCGCCACGCACATTAAAACCCGAAGCACCTTCCCCAACCGAAGTGACGCCAGGCAGTAATTGAATGCTACGGATCAGATCCACCTCACCTAATAATGCAGGCATTTTACGGATCGTCTTCATTTCCACTTTATTTACAGACATTTCAATTCCCCTCACATTTTCATCTTCCTTTTGTGTAGAGATTGTTACTTCCTGTAAATCGGTGCTTTCGTCGGACATTTCAATGCTGACGGTTTTGTCTACATCCAGATTGACTGTCTTTTCAGCTTTCTGGTAACCTATATACGAAAACACGAGCGTGTAATTTCCCTCAGGCAAGGTCAGGGAATAAAAGCCGTAAGGATTCGTCACTACGCCGGTTTCGGCTTCACGAACGTAGACAGAAACCCCGATGAGGCCTTCACCATTTGACTGGTCTTTGACATAACCGCTAACAGTGTGCCGGTTTTGCGCGAGTGCGCTGATACAAAAGAAGAGCGAGAGAAAAAATGGAGCGAGTACTTTGTTTTTCATGGGCTTTAATTTTCATTATTGAACTTTTCCTATTCTGATGACAACCTAACAGACGTATACCCTCTGTAAATTCAACAAAATATTTTTTGAACTTTATTCTAGGAGCCGGCAAAGCACGTGTAAATCAACTTAATATGATAGAAAAAAGTGATGAACTATCAAAAAAAGGGAATAAATGGCCATAATATAAAACCCAATCGGCCTACAATGAAATGGTATTTTTTTATGAAATTTTTGATACGACGCCGCTATCCGTACATAGATTCAACAATTCAAGGGACGTTTTTTTGAGAAGCGGGTTCATAAAATCAGGTGCAATTTCGACAAGCGGAATCAGGTTAAAAAGGCGGTCCTGAAGACGGGGATGTGGTAATGTGAGCCGGGCACTATCCAGTACCAATGCATTGTAATACAGCAGATCAATGTCGATCACGCGGGCTCCCCAGCGTTCGTAACGAACGCGGCCGAGCTCGTGCTCAATGTCCAGTATGATCCTTAAAACTTCGTCGGGAGCAAGTTCGGTCTCAACGCGGATCACCTGGTTCAGGAATGCGGGCTGATCGGCCAGTCCCCAGGGTTCTGTTTCGTAAAGCGAAGATTCGCCGGATATCAGGCCAACCCTTTTTGCAATTTGTTCTCTCGCAGAAGCAAGCACAGCCTGCCGGTCGCCGAGATTCGAGCCTAATGAGAGAAAAATGCTTTCAGAATCAGCCATTCCTGCGATCGGTGTGAGTGGAGTGCACGGCGCATGAAAAAAGGACTTCCCGGATAGGAGAAGTCCTTTTTAAAACTCGTAAATATTTTTAGAACGTAAGTGTTCCTTTGTCGTATGCTTTTTGAATCGTTGCTTCAATACCATTCTTGTTGATAGTACGAAGAGCAGAAGTAGCTACTTTTAACGTAACCCACTCTCCTGTCGAAGGAAGGAAGAAACGTTTCTTTTGCAAATTCGGGAAGAATTTACGCTTTGTTTTATTATTAGCGTGAGAAACGTTATTTCCAACGCGAGTTCTTTTACCTGTAATTTGACAAACCTTAGCCATAACCTTACTTTTTTTCCAAATGAGGGTGCAAAGATGCGTTATTATTTTTTTTTGAGCAAACTTTCGTAAAACATATTTTAAAAAAAAATGGCCTACCACCTCATTCTAAACCCTACGCCGTGAATATTATCAATTTTAATGTCCGGATCGGCTGATAGATATTTCCTTAATCTTGAAATAAACACATCCAGGCTGCGGCCCATAAAATAATCGTCGTCGCCCCAGATCGCCTTCAAAAGCTCATCCCGGCGAATGACCTGATCGGGCCGTTCTGAGAGATATTTCAGCACTTCCGCTTCCCGGAATGTTAAATTCTGACTGCTTCCGTTAATGGCTAATGTCAGTTTCTGAAAGTCGAAAGTGTATTTCCCCACTTTGCTTGAATCCGTTTTCGCCACCAGTGGCTGCTCCGATTTGCTCCGGCGCAGAAACACATCAATGCGCAATTTGAGCTCTTCAATGCTGAATGGCTTGGTAATGTAATCGTCGGCACCAAGTTTGAGGCCTTTAATCTTGTCTTCCTGCAAAGCGCGGGCTGTCAGAAAAAGGATGGGAACCTGGCTGTCGGAATTACGGATTTTTTCTGCCAGTGTAAATCCATCCATCTTAGGAAGCATAATGTCCAGCACGCAGATATCGAAATGATCTTTCCCGAAATATTCCAATGCTTTCACGCCGTCCGGCGCGTGAACAACTTCATAATCATACTCTTCCAGATTATCTTTCGTCGCGAATGCCAGGTTCGGATCGTCCTCGACGTATAATATTCGTTTTTTCATTATGCTTGTTTCTGGGGAATTGATATTTTAAATGTGCTTCCTTTTCCAAGCTCGCTTTCCAGATCCAGCTTCCAGTGATGTGCGCGGACGATCTGTTTTACGTAGCTGAGGCCGATGCCAAACCCTTTCGCATTATGCACGTCCCCGTACGGAACGCGGAAAAACTGGTTGAAAATTTTCTTTCGATATTCCGGTGCAATGCCAATGCCATGATCCTGAACAGCAATAACCAAGCATTTACCTTTATTATAAGTCTCGATTCTCACGTCGGGAGTGTCATTTGAGTATTTCAATGCATTGTCGATCAGGTTATTGATCATGCATCTGAAATGAAATGGATCTGCTTCGATCAGCGTATTTCCGGCGTGATTCAGGAAGGTGATCTTGTTTTCAAATGGCAGCAAAACCGATTCTATAATGTCTTCCGAGCGCATTACTTCTTTTTGCAGCGTCAGCACATTGCGCTCCGCTTTGGCCATGGACAGCACCATTTCCACTTGCCCCTGCAACCTCAAAATTTCATCCTGAACAATTTGGACATATCTTTTATGGCGCTTTGGCTGATTTACAATGTTGTCGGAATTCAGCACATCCGCCGCAATGCGAATCGTTGAAATGGGTGTTTGCAGCTCGTGTGTCATGTTATTAACAAAATCCCGCTGCACTTCCGATAATTGTTTTTGCCTCAAAATCACAAAAAGCGCGTAAGCAAAAAACGAAACGGCAACTAAAACCAGGACAGAAGACCAGATCGCTCCATTAATGGTGCCCGCGAAATACGTGTCCTGCTCAGGGAACCGCACACCGAAATAATAGGGATACTTATCTGTTTTGATCCAATTGGAAGTGGGTGTCGGGATTTTATCATTGTTTTTCGTACTCAGCGACATGCCGTAGCGCATTCGGTTGGTCGTGCAATCGTAAATCCCAACCTCAAAATCTGTGATCAGGTTATTTTTTTGAAAACTGTCTTTGATAAAATTTTCAAGCAGATCCGGTTGCGTAGTGGCATTGGTGTTCACCAAAAAATACTGAGGCGATAATTGCTCTACCGGGTTTACGCTTTGCATTACGCCATTCACCTTCGCCAATTTGGTTGCCACGTCCTGCAACGCAACGTGTGCGTTCTGGTTGAACTGCCTGTGCCTGAGATCCAGCGCCTGCTTCACCCAATAGATCTGCGTGATCACCACACCAATGATGAGTAAGGCAGAAAAAACGGTGAGTGACTGAATGGTACGTCGTGACATTTCGCAGGATTAACGTTCGTTGCTTTTTTTATTGTGAACCGATCAGGAATAATACTGCAAAAGTCCTTCCAGCGGCGACCGCAGAATGCGTCCCGACGTTAAACCTTTCTTTTCCAAAACCGTTTTTAAAATATCCTGATAATAAAAAGCAATAGAGCCTGTAAAATGAACAGGAACGGTTTCGGCTTCTTTATGTTTACAAATGTATTTTTCTACAAAAAGCGTAAAAGCATTTTCAATCAGGTTTTGCAAAAATGAATGTGTTCTGTGCGCTGCTATAAATGTTGAGAAAGACGCAAAATAACGGTTAGGATAAGGTTTTTTGTAAGCATTATCCAAGACTGATAATCGGTTTAGATCGGGATATTGATTAGCAAAACTTTCATGCAGATCCGCCGGCAGTTCATTTTGTAAAAAATGAACAACCAATGTTTTTCCCAAGTAAGAACCGCTTCCTTCATCACCCAGCCAAAAACCCAGCGAGCCAATGGAACGGACAATGTTTGCACCATCATAATAAGCATTGTTTGCCCCCGTTCCCAAGATACAGGCTAAACCGGGCTCATGCCCGCACAATCCGCGCGCAGCGCCCAGCATATCAGACGCAACTTCGATCATGTTAGCCGAAGAAAAGCACTTCGTTAATGCGTCAAAAACAGGCTTACCAGTCTTTTCATCTGCACAACCAGCACCGAAAAAGTATACTTTTTCAACTGTTCCAAGAAGATTAGGAACAACTTCCTTTTCCAGAACCGGAATGATTTCCTCAGCGGTCTGGTAAAATGGATTGATCCCGGCCGATTGGAACGAATGTTCTCCTTCTGAATTTTTAATGACCCAGTCCGTCTTCGTTGATCCGCTATCCGCTATTAAGTATGATTTCTGCATGGATTATTTTTCCTGTGACTGCAATTTTCCGATGGCGCTGAAACGCTCGAAAACCTTTTCGGTGTGCGGCGCGTCGCCCAATTCTTTGGTCAGGTCCTGCCCTGCCCAATGTTCATAATGATGCCCGTTTCGCCAAAGTCTCGACGCGCCCACGTCATAAATAATGCCTTTGTATGCACACCAGATCTCTTCCCGGTCCTGCCCGTTCCGCAGCGCGAGCTGCGCTTTTGTATATTCTTTCATTAATGCCATTTAAGCCGCAATTTAGTGATTACGGTTTTTCGGTTCGAAATTAAAAATGATCTTGGATGAATATTTTGATAATAAGACTAAAATGTAAGAACTTGGCGTTCTGTTAAAGAAATTCAAGAAAACGAAATATGAAAAAAAGTTACTCTTTAATTTGGTGTACAATACTGGCACTTACCTTGATTGCAACCGGATGTAAGAAAAAAGTGAAGCCCGTTTCAGAACGTATTGCAAAGGCCTGGACGGCAGAATCGGTGAAGCACGGGCCAACAGTTGTTTACACCAGAGGAGGATCCACCAATGCTGTTCCTGCTTACTCGGCTTTCAGACTAACATTAAATGATGCATCCGGCACTAAAACGGTTTCCTATACTGATTTTGACGGCAGCACATTCAGCGGGGTATGGGAACTGGACGGAGATTCCAAGCTGATCCTTAAAGAGTTGACTCCTCAACCAACCGGAAGCGGCGGAACCATTGAATTTACAATCACATCCCTTGATGACGCCAGATTGGTCCTTACCAGACTGAAAACCAGTCCAAAAACGGGCGGAACAATCAACGAATACACATTAAGCAATCCGTAATATTCCCCACCGGCATTTTTAAAAATGCTTTTGAGATAAACCATCATATAGCGAAGCCATTTCTACCAGGAAGTGGCTTCGCTTTTTTTAGCTAATTTTGCACCATGGAAACAAGAACTGAAATAAGCAGCCTGGGTGAGTTCGGGTTGATAAAAAGAATAAATAGCGGAATAAAAACGACATTACCGGATACGATAAGGGGAATTGGTGACGATGCAGCGGTGATTGACACAGGTGAAGAATATGGCCTGCTTTCATCCGATCTGCTCCTGGAAGGCGTGCATTTTGATCTTACATTTTTCCCTCTGAAACATTTAGGTTACAAAGCCATCTCCGTTAATGTTTCGGACATTGCGGCCATGAATGGCATTCCGAGACAAGTCACTGTGAATCTGGCATTAAGCAACCGGTTTTCACTGGAGGCGATAGATGAATTATATGAAGGGATGAAAGTGGCTTGCGCGGATTTTAATGTGGATCTGGTGGGTGGAGATACTTCGTCGTCGAGATCAGGATTACTCATTTCGGTAAGTGTTTTTGGAAAGGTTAATAAGGATAAAATCACTTATAGAAATACGGCGAAACCCAATGATCTGCTTTGTGTTACGGGCGATCTGGGTGGCGCTTATCTGGGTTTGCAATTACTGGAAAGAGAAAAGCAGGTTTTTCTGGCCAATCCTGAAATGCAGCCCGAACTGGAAGGTAAGGATTACGTAATCCAGCGCCAGCTTCGCCCCGAAGCACGTATGGACGTCGTATATGAGCTGGCGGAAGCAGGCGTGTTGCCTACTTCCATGATCGACGTTTCGGATGGACTGGCTTCGGATCTGCTTCACATATGTGCGCAATCGGGTGTGGGTGCGGTGGTTTTTGAAGAGCGGATTCCTATTGATGAGCAAACTTACCTGGCGGCTTCAGAACTGAACATTGGGCCGATAACTGCTGCAATGAACGGTGGTGAAGATTATGAACTGCTTTTTACTGTTCCCCAGGCTTCTTATGATTTGATCAAAAATAATCCTAAAATCAGCTTCATAGGCTACATAACGGCCAATAAAGAGGAAATTGTGCTCCACACCAAAGGCGATAGCCGCGTGCCGATTACGGCCCAGGGTTGGAGCTGAAATTAATTACCACATTCGAAAAGCATAGCCTCCGGTTATGCTTTTTTTGTACGCAACCATCGGAAGGCTTTGCTCGTATTCACGACAAACCAATTCATCTCTAACAATAAAAATTTGAATCCGATGAAAATTTTCAAGCTTTCCCGCATGGTTTTTGCCCTGGGATTCGTCATGTCAGTCGTCATAGCCTGCTCGGACGACGATGACGCCGATCCAGATCCAATTCCCGTTGCTAATGATGTCCAGCTCAAAGACAATTCCACTTTGGGAAAAATTTTGACTGATAAGGACGGTAAGACATTGTATTTCTTTTCAAAAGATGCCAATGGAAATTCAGCGTGCTCCGGCAACTGCGAGGCCAACTGGCCTGTTTTCTCTGTTGCAGACCTTAGTAAGCTTAAAATCGATGGCGGGCTGACTGCCAGCGATTTCGCGACCATTACCCGTGCTGACGGCAAACCACAAACCACTTATAAAGGATGGCCATTGTATTATTATAAAAATGATGCAGCTGCCGGTGAGGTGAAAGGTGAGAATGTAGGTGGAATATGGTTTGTCGCCAAAACGGATTACACGGTTATGCTGGCCAATGCCCAGCTTGTTGGCCTTGATGGCAAATCTTACCTGGCTGATTATAAAGAAGGAACGGCTGAAACGCAGTTTTTCGTGGATGACATGGGGCGGACATTGTATGCGTTTGCACGCGATTCTTCTAACAATAACAATTACACAACCAATGATCCGGTGAAGGACGCAGCGTGGCCGATCTATGTTGCGGACGAGGTTAAGGGCACCCCGACAGGTGTGGACAAGGCGTTGTTTGCAACCATTGATGTTTTTGGCAAAAAACAACTTACCTATAAAGGATGGCCGCTTTACTATTTCGGGCCTGATGAAATGAAAAGAGGCATGACCAAAGGTGTCAGCGTTCCAAGACCTGGCGTTTGGCCCATCGTTAACAAGGATTCACCGAATGCGCCTAAATAAATTAGCTTATTACGAGAATCGGAAAGTGGCGGCCAACTGGCTCGCCACTTTTTTATTTGCCCCAATCGGTAACCAGTTTTTCGAACAATTGCTGCAAGAGAAGTGTCCTTTTACCAGCTTCCCCGCTGCCAACGGGCAAATCGCCGATTTGCACAACGGGCATTACCCATTTGGTAGTGCTGGTTGTGAAAACTTCGTCGGCCAAAATCACTTCTTTATACAATACCGGCCTGATCTCTACTTCAAAATGAGGCTTGGCAAGCTCCATCACAACTTTTCTTGTAATGCCTTTCAAAATATTACGATCCGAAGTGATGAGCTTGTCGCCGTGAAAAATGAAAATGTTGCTCCTCGTCAGCTCACTGATTTCGCCGTCTTTATGGAAAAGCAAATCAGCAGCTTGTTGACGCCTCAGCTCGTCGGCCATTAAAACCATATGGACGTAATTCGTCGTCTTCACTTCCGGCAAGTCGCGGACATAGTCGTAAGGCAGGACTTTAATGCCTTTCAACCGTCCCGCAGGATTGTCCTGAGGCAATGGTTCTGTCCGGATCAGGAAATTGGGCTGCACAACATGCACGCTATCGGGCGCATAACCGCCGGTCAATACAAAGCGAAAAGCGACTTCCTGCTCACCCGACATAGCGTGCAGGTCGGCCAACACCTTCTCCGTTATCTGTTGCGTTACAGGCAATGTGAGTTTCAACAGCCGGGCCGAATTTTCAAAGCGCTGCCAGTAATCATTCCAACGGAAAGGCACGCCATTATAGGTCCTGAAATAGTCAAAAAGCCCAAAACCACGAAGCAATCCAAGATCATTGGTTTTAAAAATCGGACTGTCGATAGGAAGGATTTCTCCGTTGAAATATTGGTGAAAGGGCATGCTGAATGAATTAATATATGATGGGCGGAATCTCAAAGTTATTAATTTTCCCTACTTTGCATACATATCTAATCAAATCACAACGTTACTATTTTACCCGTCAGATTTATCTGAACGGATCTTTTTTACTCTGCGAATGATTAAACCCGAACAATTACTGCGGACGCTGCAAATTGAATTTGAAAAGCAATCTTACGGCGAACATCCCATTGAGCTTTACGAGCCTATTCGCTACATTATGTCGCTTGGCGGGAAACGTTTCCGTCCGTTACTAACATTGCTTGCCGCTTCTATATATTCCGATAATTGGGAAAATGCCATTAAACCAGCCATGGCAGTAGAGGTTTTTCACAATTTCACATTAATGCACGACGACATTATGGACCAGGCCCCGCTGCGAAGAGGCAAGCCGACGGTTCATGAAAAATGGAATGCGAACACCGCGATTTTATCAGGAGATGTCATGTTAATAAAGGCTTACGACCTGTTACTGGACATTCCGGCCGAGAAGCTGCGCCGTGTTTTGGAGAGATTTAATAAAACAGCCGCAGAAGTTTGCGAAGGCCAGCAGCTGGATATGAATTTTGAAATCCGCTGGGACGTTACCGAAGAGGAATACCTGGGAATGATTCGCCTGAAAACGTCTGTTTTACTGGGTTTTGCATTGGAACTGGGCGGAATTATCGGTGGCGCAGATGAAGAATCCATTCAGCTTTTGTATTCGGCCGGCGAAAATATGGGGATTGGTTTTCAGCTGAAAGATGATCTTCTGGACGTTTACGGCGATCCTGACAAGTTTGGCAAGCAAGTGGGTGGAGATATTATTTCCAATAAGAAGACATTCTTACTCATTGAAGCTTTGTCCAAGGCCGATAATGGTTCCAAAGCCGAGCTGGATAGATGGATTGGTTTAGAGACTTTTGATAAGCAGAAAAAAGTGGCTGCTATAACTGCCATTTATGAAAATCTAGGCATCCGGGCGTTTACCGAACAGAAGATCCAGGAATATTTTACCAAAGGGCTTTCCAGCCTGCACGCACTAAAAATAGATGAAAGAAGAAAAGAACCATTGCTGCAATTTGCTGAGCAATTGGTAGAGCGAGAAAAATAATAGCTATTCAAACATTTAAAATCGACCATGTCAATAACCCTCATACTCGTCATTATCACATCCGGCATCAGTTATTACGCATTGAACAATTATAGTTTAATGGAAAAGCTGATTCTTAATCCCTACAAAGTCACGCAGCGGAATGAATATTATCGCTTCGTTACATCGGGCTTTGTTCACGCCGATTTTGGGCATTTGATCTTTAATATGCTCAGTTTGTGGTTTGTAGGAGAAGGAATTGAAAGACTTTTCGGAATGCTGTTCGGGCCGAGCGGAACATTCTATTTCCTGTTCCTTTACATTGTCGGGATCATTGTTTCTGATATTCCCACATTTTTAAAACATAGGAATAATTCCAAATACAACTCTCTGGGTGCCTCTGGTGGCGTTTCAGCTGTTCTTTTTGCCGCGATCCTTTATTCTCCGTTAATGCAGGTTTGTCTGTATTTCTTTATCTGTATGCCCGGATTTATCTTTGGCTTGCTCTTTCTGGGATATTCATTTTATGAATCCAAGCGCGGAACAAGTTATGTGAACCACAGCGCGCACATGGTTGGGGCCATTTTCGGATTTATATTTATGGCCGTGGTTTATCCGAGCGCAGTTCCCGGGTTCTTGCAGCAAATTTTGAGCTGGCGATTATTTTAATTCTGCCAGCACAGTTACGCTGCCCACTGTTTTGTCCTGTAAATTCACCTTTACGTCGGCATCGAGCGGCAAGAAGATATCCACACGCGATCCAAACTTGATAAAGCCCATTTCCGTGCTCTGCTCAACCTGATCGCCTTCCTTCACATACCAGCGTATGCGGCGGGCGGCTGCGCCGGCAATCTGGCGGAATAATATCTCAATGCCTTCAATGGTTTTAATAACCACGGTTGTGCGCTCATTATCCGTGCTGGACTTTGGGTGCCAGGCCACGAGATAAAGTCCGGGATGATATTTGAAATACTGGATCACCCCGCTAATCGGGTTCCAGTTGATATGCACATTCAGCGGAGACATAAAAATGCTGATCTGTCTCCTTGGGCCGTTAAAATACTCACTTTCAACCACTTCTTCGATCACAACCACTTTCCCGTCACAGGGCGCAACAATTTGTCTATCACTTTTATGCACCACACGCTTTGGAACGCGGAAAAACTGCACGACAAGGAGGAAGACGATCACACTGCCAATCAACACCAATCTTGGGATCCAAAAACCATCGGGAAGCATGTAATGTATCCCTAAGTTTATCAGTATCAATATAATGGCTGTTATGGCCATGATGGTGTAGCCTTCTTTGTGCAGTCTCATGCAGGGTAATGTTTCGTTAATGACTTGCTGTAAAATACAAATATCGTATAAATACTGATTTCCTTTCAATCAAAAGCCCTGCCAATCCATTCAGACAGGCAGGGCTTTACAATTTATTAATGTTTTGTGACTGATTATTCGATCACAACGCAGTCTCCGTTTTTTACTTCCTGCTCTACTTTCTTGAATTTTACATCACGCAAAATCCGCCCATCGCGATACTGAACAGACACTTTCTGGTTCCTGTCGGCGATTTTAATGGTGCGAACAGGCTGCGCTTTGGTTGTCGACTCCATGTTGCGAGCGTACTCGTTAGGGCCACCGTCCAGTTCAGCATCGAAGTCTTCTTCACGGTTGGTATGCAATGCAGGGGCCGGAGCCGGGCGACGCACGGTTTGTTGCACCGCAGTAGCCGGAACTGCCTCTTCCTGAGGAATATCCGCCTTCATTAAGAAGGAGATCATATCAAAATTCACTTTGCTCAGGAAGCGTTTAAACAGCTCGACCGATTCGAATTTATAGATCAACAAAGGATCTTTTTGTTCAAATACAGCATTCTGAACGGATTGTTTCAAATCATCCATTTCACGCAAATGCTCCTTCCATTCCTGGTCGATCAGCGAAAGCACAATGGCTTTTTCCATTTCGTTCGTGATCTCTTTTCCACCATTTTCAATTGCTTTTTTCAAGCCAACCACAACGCCGGTCTGACGGATTCCGTCGCTGAAAGGAATCATGATCTCGGAAATGGTTGCACCACGCTCCGCATTAATCGAACTCAAAACCGGCAACGCCTTTTCCGCTATGCCTGAATTTTTGTCCTGATATTGCTTTTCAGCGGCGCTATAAAGTTTTTGCGAACGGTCCGCAGGCTTCAACGATCCATATTCCGACTCACTGTAAGGCACTTCCATACCCAATGTGGTGATCACAGCCAGTTCAAGCTCTGCATAAGAATTTGCTGAGCTTACCAGCTCGTCACAAACATCATATAGTGTATTGGCAATGTCAACTGCCAAACGTTCTCCGAACAATGCATTGCGGCGACGTGTATAAATGGCGTCACGCTGATAGTTCATCACGTCATCGTATTCCAGGAGACGCTTACGCATGCCAAAGTTGTTTTCCTCCACTTTTTTCTGCGCACGTTCAATGGATTTGGTGATCATCCCACTCTGGATCACTTCACCTTCTTCCAGTCCCATTCGGTCCATCACCTTCGCCATCCGGTCAGAACCGAACAAACGCATGAGATTATCCTCCAATGAAACAAAGAACTGCGATGAACCGGGGTCACCCTGACGACCTGAACGACCGCGCAGCTGCCTGTCTACACGACGGCTTTCATGGCGCTCCGTACCAATGATGGCAAGCCCGCCTGCTTGTTTTGATTCCGGTGTCAATTTAATATCCGTACCACGACCGGCCATGTTCGTCGCAATGGTGACAGTTCCCGGCTTACCGGCTTCTGTCACCACTTCCGCTTCACGCTGGTGTTGTTTGGCATTCAAAACCTGATGCTGGATTTTTCTCAATGTAAGCATCCGGCTGATGATCTCCGAATTCTCAACCGAAGTTGTACCCACCAAAACAGGTCGTCCGGCTTCTACAAGCTCTACGATTTCATCTGTTACCGCATTGTATTTCTCACGCACCGAACGGTAAACTTTATCTTCATGATCTTTCCGAACCGCATTGACATTGGTAGGGATCGAAACAACATCCAATTTGTAGATTTCCCAGAATTCGCCCGCTTCTGTCTCCGCCGTTCCGGTCATACCGGCCAGCTTGTGATACATACGGAAGTAATTCTGCAATGTAACCGTCGCGTAAGTTTGTGTTGCATCTTCTACGCGCACATTCTCTTTCGCTTCGATGGCCTGGTGCAAACCATCGGAATAACGACGACCGTCCATAATACGACCCGTCTGCTCATCGACGATCTTAACCTTTCCGTCCATGATCACATATTCCACATCTTTTTCAAAAAGCGTAAATGCTTTCAAAAGCTGATTAACCGTGTGGATACGAGCTGTTTTTATGGAATAATCGCGGATTAATGCTTCTTTCCTGATAATGCGCTCCTGCTCATTCAGCGACGTATCTTTTTCTATCACATCCAGATCAACCGCTATGTCGGGCAGGATGAAGAAATTGGACTCTTCCGATTCGCCGGTAAGAAAATCGATTCCTTTTTCTGTTAATTCAATGCTGTTATGACGCTCGTCGATTGTAAAATAAAGCGGCTCATCGGCCACCGGCATCAATTTCTGATTTTCAGCCAGATAAATAGACTCTGATTCCTGCATCAGCGCCTTAATACCAGATTCACTCAGGTATTTGATCAAAGGCTTGTATTTGGGCATCCCGCGGTGTGCACGGAACAATGATAATGCTCCTTCTTTTTTATCACCGGCCGCAATTTTCTTTCTGGCGTCATTCAGGAAATCCATGGCCAGTTTTTTCTGCGCTTCAACGATCCTCGAAACGCGCGGCTTCAATTCCAGATATTCCTGCTCATCACCACGCGGAACCGGTCCGCTAATGATCAATGGAGTACGTGCATCATCTATCAAAACGGAATCGACCTCATCGACCATAGCGAAATGGTGCTTCCGCTGAACAAGCTCTTCCGGTGTACGTGACATGTTGTCACGGAGATAGTCGAAACCAAATTCGTTGTTGGTTCCGTAAGTTAACGATGCTTTATATGCGTTGCGGCGGGCAATGGTGTTAGGCTGGTGACGGTCGATGCAATCGACGCTCATTCCGTGGAATTCAAAAAGAGGCGCATTCCATTCCGCATCCCGTTTGGCCAGGTAATCGTTCACGGTTACAATGTGGACGCCGTTTCCGGCCAATGCATTTAGGAATGCAGGAAGCGTTGCAACAAGCGTTTTACCTTCACCCGTTGCCATTTCGGCGATTTTCCCCTGGTGTAAAACCACACCACCGATCAGCTGCACATCGTAATGCAGCATATTCCACTTAATAGGCTGGCCAATTACATCCCAGGTTGTGTTCCAGTATGCCTTGTCACCTTCAATGACAACATGGGACTTTTTCGTAGCAACTTCTCTATCGAAGAACGACGCGGTAACTTCCAGCTTGTCATTCTCTTTAAAACGCCGGGCCGTTTCTTTAACAATAGCAAAGGCTTCTGGCAAAATATCCAAAAGAATCCTTTCCAATTCTTTATTACGATCCAGGTCCAGCGCATCAATCTTCTTGAAAATCGCTTCTTTGCTATCCACATTCGGTTCATCAGCAGCTTGTTGTCTCAAAACAGCGATCTGATCGTCGATGGATTTAAGGTTGTCGGAAATATGTTGTTTCAGACCTTCGGATTTTGCCCGGAGTTCATCATTGGTTAAGGAAGCCAGGAGCGCATATTCGGCACTGACTTTATCAACGTACGGAGTTAACTCTTTTAAATCCCGTTCTGATTTTGTGCCGAACAGCTTTGAAAATATTTTAAACATGATTTTAGTATATGTTTTTAACCGATCATTTACAGAAAAATAATTGCGCCTGCGCGTCTAACCGTGTCAGATTGTCAGCAAAGCTATCATTTTCAATCTCAAAGGTAATTCATTGCCAATAGTATTGTGTATGAATAATTAGAATCCTAATGTAACTCTAATGTTTTTTGCCGTTTGCTCAACCAAATTTAGTGCCCGTACTCACGGCAGAAGACCGTTTATACTAAATTATTACAACTACTGGGT
Organism: Dyadobacter fanqingshengii; assembly: GCF_023822005.2. Taxonomy (GTDB): domain Bacteria; phylum Bacteroidota; class Bacteroidia; order Cytophagales; family Spirosomataceae; genus Dyadobacter; species Dyadobacter fanqingshengii. The sequence goes on along the minus strand of NZ_CP098806.1, from coordinate 4,929,930 downwards.
AATGCATAGTACCTTTAAATTATCAAAGAAAAATAAATAGCCATAGCCATGAACAACAACAGATTATTTCGCAATACCAATAGTAAAGTTTTGGGTGGTGTAGCCTCCGGGATCGCCGATTATCTGGACATTGATGTAACGATTGTCCGGGTACTTTTCGTCCTTGGCGTTTTCATCCCGGTCACTTTCCCGATCATTCTGTTTTACATTGTCCTTTGGATTGTCATGCCTGACGGTTCAAAAAGACCCAAACCACTGGAAGAAAACAGATATTCTGCATAAATATTAAAAGTCCCATCAGCAAAGACTTGGTAGTTACAAACCACCGGAAAACAAATTCCGGTGGTTTGTTGTTTTATATTTAATTCCTATTTTTACCAATGGTATGCAGGCATACTAATTCTCAAAACGCCTGTGACTTGCTTCAAATTAAAAAAATCAGACATTATGAATGCATACATAGTTGCCGGTTACCGCAGTGCAGTCGGAAAAGCTTCCCGGGGAGGTTTTCGTTTTACCCGCCCGGATGACCTTGGAGCAACTGTTATTAAATATCTGCTTGAAAAAATTCCTGCCCTGGATCCAACACGCGTTGACGACGTAATAGTGGGCAATGCGGTTCCGGAGGCGGAACAAGGCATGCAAATGGGCCGCTATGTAGCGTTGCTTGCTTTGCCAAAAAACGTTTCCGGCATCACGATCAACCGTTATTGCGGCAGCGGTGTGGAAGCGATCGCGATGGCTTCGGCGAAAATACATGCGGGAATGGCCGATTGCATCATTGCAGGCGGGACAGAATCCATGTCGCTCGTTCCGACAATGGGCTGGAAAACAGCATTGAATTACGACATTGCGCACACAAACCCGGACTATTATCTAAGCATGGGCCTTACAGCCGAACAGGTTGCCAAAGACTTCAATATCAGCCGTGAAAAGCAGGATGAATTTGCTTTCAGCTCACATCAGAAAGCATTAAGGGCACAAAAAGAGGGATGGTTTAAAGATGGAATCGTGCCCGTAACCGTGAAGGAAACTTATTTTGATGCCGCTTCCGGGAAAAAGAAAACGAAGGAAACAGTCGTTAGCCAGGACGAAGGTCCGCGGGCTGACACGACATTGGAGGCACTTAATAAATTAAAACCCGTTTTTGCGGCCGGAGGAAGCGTAACCGCAGGAAATTCGTCGCAAACTTCCGATGGAGCTGCATTTGTAATGGTCATGTCGGAAAAAATGGTGGAGGAACTGAATTTGAAACCCATCGCGAAAATGCTTTCCTATGCCACCGCAGGCGTTGATCCGCGCATTATGGGCATCGGGCCTGTGGCTGCTATCCCCATCGCATTGAAACAAGCGGGTTTGAAATTAAATGATATAGAACAAATAGAACTGAATGAAGCTTTCGCGGCGCAGTCGTTGGCGGTAATGCAGGAGCTGGACATTAACCCTGAAATTGTAAACCCAAATGGCGGCGCGATTGCTTTGGGACACGCATTAGGGTCCACAGGGGCGCGGCTTTCGGTTCAGTTATTTAATGAAATGGAGAGGAGAAATCAAAAATATGGCATGGTAACAGCGTGTGTTGGCGGCGGGCAGGGAGTTGCAGGGATTTTTGAAAGACTCAATTAAAGCCGATCAGTAACTGAGAAACTAATTTTACGGTCTCCGTTGAAGAATTAACCATCTTCGGCGGAGATTCTTTATTTTTGCCTCAAAACATACACACCCCTGCATGGATGTATCCATTATCATCATCAATTACCGGACGCCTCAACTCATAATCAATTGCTTAGACTCTATTTACAGGTTTACTTCAGGCGTTTCTTTTGAGGTTGTCGTTGTTGATAATGATCCGGAAAATGGTGGCGGAGAACTAGTCAGAAAGTCCTATCCGGAAATTACATGGATCGATTCACCCTCAAACGACGGTTTTGGAATCGCCAATAACAGGGGAATGGCGGTGGCAAAAGGAAAATATTTCCTGCTACTCAATGCCGATACATTAATCACCGACAATGTCATTTACCGATGCTTCGAGCGCCTGAATGTACGGACGGACATTATTGCATGCGGTGCACTTCAATATTACGCTGACGGCACGCCCATGCCGTTTTACCAAAGTTTCAACGAATTCCGGAGAACGTTTTTCATCCTTCCGATCAGTAACGTCGTAGATAAGGTCGTAAAGAAATTTTATCCAGAGCCCCAATATGCCGATCCTGACCAGCATGACTGGCTTGTAGGCGCTTTTATTTTCCTGCGCAGGGAAGGATTTGAGAAAACAGGCGGTTTCAGTGACGATTTCTTTATGTATGGCGAAGATGTGGAATGGTCGGGACGGCTGGGAAAGCTGGGAAAGCTTTGTTATTTCAGGGACTGCATGTTCATTCACCTCGAAAACAATAATCCTTTTCGCCGCACGAATATTTCCTGGATCAACCGTTTTAGCACACAAATGCAGATTTCCAACTTCTTATGGGTGAGGAAACAATACGGATTATTTCAGTATTTGCTGCTCATTGTGCATTACATTACGATGATCCCGGTTATTTACGGCTGGAAAATGGCTTTAAACCTGAAAAAGCACGGTAACCCGTTTACAGAATTACGCACGCAACATATATATGTGCGTAAAACCAGGGTTATTTTAAAATACTTTTGGAAAACACTCCTCTTAAAAAAAGGGCTCTACAAAATAAAGCCTGAGGAAAATATTGATTTGCTAACCGCATTAGATGGACAACGTTAAAAAAAAGATACTCTTCTTTACTCCTTACGCAACCAGGACAGGATCAGAAATGATGCTGCTGTATATTGTAAAAAAAATCGACAGAAGCCGGTTTGATATTGGCATTGTAAGTTTTGCAGATGGTGAATTATTAAAGGAATTTCCAGCAGACATTCCGGTATTCATTGCTCCTAAAACTTTTAATATTGTAGAAAAGGTCTCCTTCCATTTAGGAATTCATCCCACACTAAGATATCTCAGAAAGCTCGCGAAGAATTTCAAAGCCGATTTCTGGTATGTAAATACCACCATGATGCCTGAAACGATTGTCGTGGCCAAGGAATTTTCCATTCCCGTGATCACGCATTTTCACGAAATGCCATTGACTTACACTTATTTAAGTTCACCGGATTTTAAAAGCATTATCGATTATTCGAGCCTGCTCATCGGCTGCTCCCAAACGACCTGTGAGCCGATCAAAGATGCGGGTGGAAAGAATGTTGCGCTTCTTTATTCCTTCATTGATCATACGCTTGTAAAAAAAGACGAAAAGCGGACGGCCGAGTTGAAACGCGCGCTAGGCATTCCTGCGGATGATTTTGTGTGGATTTTATCAGGAATGACTTCCGAAAGAAAAGGTTTTGACATGTTACCCGATCTTGCACAAGAACTTAACGATCCGCGCGTTCATCTGATATGGGTTGGGGCGAGCATTGACGACGGCATGGTCTATTACACAGAACAGCGTTGCAAAAATTCCAAATCCGCAACCAAAATTCACCTGGTAGGGAAGCAAAAAGAAGATTATTATAATTACCTTAACATGGGAAACGGGTTTTTACTAACATCCCGCCAGGACCCATTTCCTTTGGTGATGATTGAAGCTGCGTTGCTTGGTAAGCCTATTGTTTCATTTCCTTCAGGCGGTGTTTCTGAGTTTATAAAAGAAGGAATGGGCATTGTAACCCAGGATATTAGTATAAAACAAATGGTAACAGGGATCCGCTCGATCATGCGTGGTGAAACGGTTACCAGCAGCGAGAAAAGCATTGAAGTGGCGAGCCGGTTCAATGTAGACAACGGATATAATGACTGGATCAAATTAATAGATAAAAATTATTAGCATGCATAATTCTACGTACGGGTCTAAACTGCTCACGAAGATTTTCTTTGTGGTTTTGGCTTGGACTATCTCTTTTCAAACGCTTCTTGCTCAGACTAATCCGACTCCAAATGAAGCGGACAATCAGCGTTACCTTGCATTAATGTTGCTTAATGTTCTGGATAAGGATGAACAGGGGCCCGAGCTCGATCTGATCAGATCGGCACATGCATACGGAATGAATGCTGTTTACCTTACTATTCCCTGGGACAAAATTTATTACAACTCACCGACAGACAAACCGCTTTGGGACAAATTTGATCAGCAGGTCAAAACTGCCACAGACCTGGGCATGAAAGTGGCGCTGCGCATTCACCTGGGCAGGCATAGTACGAGAATTAAAGGCTTTTGGGAGCCGTCCGACAGCCAAATGAGCTCAACCGGCAAACCTGTTCTCAGCGGCTATCAGGATACATCATTTGGCTTTGATAATCAGCCTGTTGTAGCCAAGGCACAAGCATTTGTAAAGGAGACAGTTACCCGTTACAAAAGTCTTCAAACGAACAAGCAACTTCTTTTTGTCTCCATCACCACAACCGGCACGCAGGAAGGGGAATATCCGGCCGGACTGATCGAAAATGGCAAGGAAGGGCCTGCGGTGTACGATTATTCCAGATCCATGATTACTGGTTTTCGCGAATTTTTGAAAACACATTATAAAAAACTGCAACGCCTCAATTATCTCTGGGGCGTGGAGCATAAGACTTTTGAAGACGTGCTTCCACCCGCAACACCTTGGGAGCCAGGCGAAACGTTCCGTCAGCGCGCGGGTAAGGATTGGTACATTTATCGTCACCTTGTGCTGAAACGCTTTACGGAACAAATGATCTCGACGGTTAAATCTGTCGATCCGAATGTAAAGTTTGTGTCGGATTATGGTTCTGTCTTTGACAAACCTTCGAATGTGCGCGGAACATTGGGTTTCAGAAGTCTGAACGAAAAAGCGGACGGCATCAAAATCAATGATGACCTCGCAAGCCACGATCACAGATGGTCTGTTGACATTATTAAAAGTGCTGCTCCGGCCAATTTCATCGCTGCAAATGAACTGTTTATCAACACTGCATTTGATAACAATGCCCATTTAAAGCAGATCAACGAAAATTTCGAGCACGGCGCGAATGTCGTTGCGGTTGTTGCTTCGCAACAAGGCACGATGAACAGGGCCGAGCCATTTCTGCGGCAAGCAGCCCAAACCTGGGTTACCCAGGCTATGAAGCCAATAGTTTACAGGGATTCTGTGAGTTACAGGCTTTCGGCAGCGGTGGAAAAAGGTGGGCCGATCAATGTTATTTTTGATGAGTGGAAAAAACGGGCCTATGCCGATCCTGCCAATCCAAAACCGGTTTATATCAGCATGAATGAGGACATTCTTGCACCCGAGTATTGGAATGATGCCTCCAACTATCCACCTTATGTGTTCCGTCCGGTGCCGATGCAGATCATCGCGGTCAATAAAGATTTTACTTTTAAGCTCCCGAGCGATACCTTTTCTGATGTCGACGGGACTATTGTCAGAATGGAAGTCGGCGCTTTACCGGGCTGGCTGAGTTATGAAAACGGCCAGCTTAGGGGCAGGCCGGGAACATTAGGTGATTACAGGATCCAGGTGAAAGGGGTTGATGATGAAGGTGGCACAACAGAAGCTTTTCTGACAATTCGTGTGGATACGCGCGAGAATGCCAACAAACCGCCAACGGTCGATGCCAACTTCTCGAACCAGACCATTGCGCTCAACAAGCCATTTTCTTTGCCTATTGCCGACGGTGCTTTTGAGGATGCCGATGGCGAAGTCACTAAAATTGAAGCAACCGAGCTGCCGAGCTGGCTCAAATTCACAAATGGTGTCCTGGCCGGTACGCCCACGAAATTGGGAGAATACAGGATCAGCTTCAAGGCGTATGACGATCTGAATGCATTTGTAGAAACCTATTTCACGATCAAGGTCGTCGAGCCACAATTCCTGAATGCACCTCCGTATGCCAGCAGCTCATTACCAGTGAAATACGCGCAGCTGAACATGCCATTTAATTACATTTTACCAACTGAAATATTTGGTGATCCGGATGGTTATATTTCTTCGATTTCATTACAAAACCGGCCTTCCTGGTTAAACTTCCAGCTGAATGTATTTTCCGGCACGCCTACGGAAGAAGGTGAATACAGGCTCATTATCAGGGCTTATGATAATGCTGGAGCTTATGTTGAGGTGCCATTTATTTTGAAAGTAGAAATTCCCCAGGTGCGTTTCGAGCTTGTGCAAGGCGGTAACAAAGTGGATCAGCGCGTGATCAGGAAGCTCGCCGGCGACGACGTTATTCCTCACAGCGAACTGCCCCAAATGCTGAACATTTATGCCTACGGAAATTTTGAATATGACAAAGTTGACTTCGATCTGACCGGTCCTTACAACAAGAAATCCCAAACCAAAACTTTCCCATTCGCGCTTTACGAAAACGCCAGCGGATTCGCGCCTTACATTGGTCGTTATACATTGACAGTTACCGCCACAAAAGAGGATTCTGTAATCGTCACCAACTCGATCCAGTTCAGCATTTCGTATGGCGACTCCATTAACATTACCAAGGATCTGGAAGACTGGCGCTTTTTCCCGAATCCGGTGGAAAGTGTTTTCAATGTGAAGCTCCCGGCAGACCTCACCGCCAATGACATTTCCTATGAGCTGATTACGGTTTCGGGCAAGAAAATTGATTTTCCAAAAGAATTCGTCACCGTTTCCGACGATCTGGCCAACATTGATTTGTCCAAGTTATACATCTCTTCGGGCATATACTTCGTCCGGCTGCACAGCAACGGCACGCTTTTGAAACAATTTAAGATCTTCAAAAAATAATTTTCAGTCCGGGAAAACTCCACATTCGATTTTTGCGAAAGGTATGCTTGCATAATAATCCGAATGATTTATATTTGCAATACACAAAGTAGTATGCAAGCATACCTTTAATTCAAATCTTGATCATCAATAAAAATTAACGAATATGGCCGTTGCAGAAGCGAACAAGACGTCTATTAAGGGAGGAGAATTTTTGATTAAAGAAACCTCGTCTTCACAAATTTTTATTCCTGAGGAGTTTACAGAAGAACAGCGTATGATTGCAGACACTTGCCGGGAATTTCTCGGCAAGGAAATCTGGCCGATCCTGGATGAAATTGATCATGCCAAAAGCCCTGATCTGATTTCAGGGTTGATGGATAAGGCCGGTGAATTGGGTTTGCTGGGAACGGCAGTTCCAGAGGAATACGGCGGTTTTGGGATGAATTTTAACACGTCCATGCTGGTTGCAGAAGCCACCGGCGCAGGAAATTCCTTCTCCGTTGCACTTTCCGCTCACACGGGAATTGGCACCTTACCTATCCTTTATTACGGCAACGACGAACAGAAAAGCAAATATCTTCCAAAGCTTGCAACGGGCGAATGGAAAGCAGCATATTGTTTGACTGAGCCAGATTCCGGCTCGGATGCCAACTCTGGCAAAACCAAAGCGATCCTCACTCCCGACGGCCAACATTATGCCATTACGGGCCAGAAAATGTGGATTACAAACGGCGGTTTCGCTGATGTTTTTATTGTTTTTGCCAAAATCGAGGAAAACGGGCAGGGCGATAAAAACCTGAGCGCTTTCATCATTGAAAAATCGTTCGGCGGGATTACGATGAATGCGCCCGAGCATAAAATGGGCATTAAGGGCTCGGATACGCGGCAGATTTTCTTTAATGATTGCCTGGTTCCGGTTGAAAACATGCTTTCTGAACGCGGAAACGGATTCAAGATTGCGGTCAACATTCTGAACATTGGCCGGATCAAACTCGCTGCGGCGGCATTGGGCGGCGCTAAAAAAGTGACGCAACAAGCCATTGCGTATGCCAATGAAAGAAAACAGTTCGGAACATCAATAGCGCAATTTGGCGCGATCAAGCATAAGCTGGCCGAAATGGCCACGCAAATGTTCGCAACAGAATCGGCGGCTTACCGGGTTGGACAAAATATCGATGACCTGATTTCGACTTTCCAGGAAAAAGGGATGTCGGACGCCGAATCAAAATTAAAAGCGCTCGAAGAATTGGCCATTGAATGTGCCATTATGAAAGTGCACGGCTCGGAAGTGCTTGATTATGTAGTGGATGAAGGAGTACAAATTTATGGTGGAATGGGCTTTTCGGCCGATGCGCCCATGGACCGTGCTTACCGTGACAGCCGCATCAACCGGATCTTTGAAGGAACCAACGAGATCAACAGACTGCTTGTCGTGGATATGCTTTTAAAGCGCGCCATGAAAGGCCAGATCGATTTGATGGGACCAGCGATGGCGGTTGGAAAAGAAATCATGTCCATTCCGGATTTTAGTGTGAGTGAAGACGAAACGCTTTTTGCTCCTGAGAAAAAAGTCATTCAAAATCTAAAAAAGGCGGCATTAATGGTTGCGGGAGCGGCAGTTCAGAAGTTTATGATGAAGCTTTCCGAAGAACAGGAAATTATCATGAACCTGGCTGATATGGTTATCGAAATTTACGCAGCCGAATCCATTCTGCTGCGTGTTGAAAAACGGATTGACCTGTTGGGTGCTGAGGCAAACAAATTGCATGAGGATATGGCCATCATTTATCTGCATCGGGCGGTTGAGAAAGTGAATAATGCCGGGAGGGCCGCTATAACGAGTTTTGCTGAAAGTGACGAGTTGCGTGTAATGCTCATGGGATTGAAACGATTCACGAAAATTGAACCGGTTAACCTCAAAGATGCCCGCCGCAGGCTTGCTGACGAATTGATTGCCAAAAACGATTATATTTTTTAAATAAAAGATATCTCAGGCGGATAGTTCAGACAAAAAGTCCCGTTCTTGAAGCCTGCGCAACTGAAAACCAAATGAATTAATGAAAGCCGTATCTGTATCAGGTCCGGCTTTTTTGTTGTGATGAAAGGTTTTTTATTCTACCCCAAAATGCGCAATTTTGGGAAACCAAAATCCTCTGTTTTCACGTTAGGATATCAGTTTGTTTGAATAAAATATCGCTAAATTATTTACGTTGGATTCTCTACTAGTTACTGAAAAACCACCTTTCATGACCCTGCATTCCCTGGATCTTCGTACAACGGGCCAATTTCCTGCATTACTCCTTGATTATCTCGATCAAAAACCTGCATTGGAGCCGTTTTACAGTATTTATCCTACATTGGAAAACGCAAGGGAGGCGATCATTAACAAGCAGAATTTTGATATTGAAAAGCGTAAAACGCTCGTTAGTGTTTTAGAAAAACAATACACCGGACTTCCTTATCTTCCCGATTTCTCAATTCTTTTAAAGGAAAATACATTCACGGTTACAACGGGTCACCAGCTGAACATTTTCACAGGGCCACTTTACATTATTTATAAAATTGTAACCACGGTGAAGCTCGCAAGAGCGCTGAAAGAGGCTTATCCTGAATATAATTTTGTGCCGATTTACTGGATGGCTTCGGAAGATCATGACTTTGAGGAGATTGCCACTTTTCATCTGTTTGGACAAACCCATAAATGGACGGGCGAACACAAAGGCGCTGTAGGGAGATTGAACCCGAAGGAACTGGAGAGCATTATCAAGCAAATGCCTGACAAACCATTCCTGTTTGCAAAGGCTTACCTGGAAAATTCAACATTAGCAGATGCCGTGCGATGTTATATGCACGAGTTATTCGGAAAACAGGGCTTGATTACGCTTGATGCAGATAATGCAGATTTAAAACGCCATTTCCTCCCGGTTATTCAAGAAGAGCTGACCCAATCCATTTCGGAAAAACTGGTCACTGAAACCACCGGCAAACTCAACGCACTGGGTTATCACACGCCGCTTCACGCAAGAGAAATCAACCTTTTTTACCTGGCCGACGGACTTCGCGAGCGCATTATCCGCGACGGTGATGGCTTCCAGGTCTTAAATACAGACATTACATTTACGGAATCTGAAATCCTTGATCTGGCCTCAAAAAGCCCTGAATTTTTCAGCCCGAATGTCGTTCTGAGACCCTTATACGAAGAAGTGATTTTGCCCAATCTTGCGTATATAGGTGGACCGTCAGAAGTGCCTTACTGGATGCAGCTGAAAGGCGTTTTCGAGCATTTCAATGTTCCTTTCCCCATGGTGATGCCACGTAATTTTGCATTGTATCTCAATAATTTACAGGGTAAAAAGGTGCAGAAATTGAAGATCGATTACAAAGATCTTTTTCTGGATGAAATAGCATTAAAGAAAACTTTCGTTGAGCGAAATACGGAGCATATATTAAGTCTGGAAGAGCAGAAAGAAGCTTTCAATAATATTTTTGAGGCGATTTTAGACAAAGCCACTGCCGTGGATCAAACCATGTATGGTGCCGTAAAAGCAGAGCAAACGCGCTTGCTGAATTCCCTAAAACATCTGGAAAAACGCATTATTAAAGCCGAAGAGCGTAATCATGAGTCTGAGATTGTGCAATTGATAAGCCTTAAAAACAAGCTGTTCCCGAACGGAATCGCCCAGGAACGCTATGATAATCTGTTGAATTTCTATATTAATGATCCGGAATTTATCGAAAAGCTATTTGATATTTTCGATCCGCTGGATTTCAGATACAATGTAATTATTGAAGATAAATAGCTAGTCAAGAGGCTGTTAATCCTTCAATTTGACATCTCCAAATCTAGAAACGACGGTTATCCTGGTTCCTGATCCCGTGCCCACTTTTCCCTGATATTGCTTTTGTTTATAAGCTTTATCATCCTTCGCAGGCTGCATAGAAAAATTGACATTTGAAGAGGGATAACTGAAATTTCCGTAAGTGACTGTCACATTGAACTGGTTAGCATCCGCCGGCAAGATAATTGAAGAGTAAGATGCCTGAATATCAATGTTTTCCGCAGAATTGGTCAATTGATCAATCTTAAAATTGCCCGAGTAATTCAGCTTTATTTTCCCCGATCCGCGCATGGTTCCGATTTTCGCGCCAGAATAGTCAATGTCCGCATCGAGGTTAGTGACATCACCAATGTTCAGCTCACCAAATTTATTCGTTATAAAAACCTTTTTAGCCATATCCAATTTCAGATTTGAATACTGGCATTCCAGTTTCCCGCCATCCATTTTACCAATTTTTGCACTTCCATAACGCACGTCGATGATATTTTCGGCATTATCCAAAAGGTTTGCAACGAAGTTTCCGTAACGTGAGTCGACAGTCAGCGGCGCGTGAAATGAAGGAATGTCCGTGTCGCCGAATTTGTTACGCACGATCAGCGCGTTTTCTTTTGGCATATAAACCGTGTAATCGATCTGAATGAAGTTCTTTTCGCCTTTTTTGTTGTTCCAGCCATTGTTACCAAATTGGCTTCTGTCAATGTGCGTGGTCAGGCCAATTTGATTTTTATATCGCTTCTCTTCGATTTTCACAGCACCCAAATATTCGGATGCGCGGCCGTCCGTAGGCGCATTGGCAGTCACGATAATCTCAACCTTTATCTCATCCTTGTCCCAGAGATTAATTTTGACTTGCCCAAACTGATTATCGACCAAAAGCTGGTCTTCGTTTTTCACATCAAAAACCTTCACGATATTCCTTCGCTTTTCCACCAGCCCGTTTTGCTCCGGGTCGGGGTTTACTGCCAGCAGCATCTGCGGCAGCATGATCATCATGCTAAATAACAGGTGCGCTGTCGACTTGTTTATCGTCTTCATTTTTTACTTTGTTAATGCGTTGCAAAATTTCTAATTGTTGGTTGAGCAGGTCAACCTGCCATTGTAAGTTCTGGACCATCGCTTCCAGCAATGCTTCCTGGTTAGGAGCATTTGATAAGTTGGAACGCAGATTTTGGTAACTCACCTCCAGACTCTCCAGATCAGCAGAAAAATCCTTGTACAACTCCGGATTATTCCTGGCGAGCTTAATGATTTCTTCTCTTTTCTGGTCTATTGCAACAATGTACGTATTGAATTCACGGGCATAGGTGGGGACTTTGAGAGCCACACGCGGATCGCGGGTTATGCCGTATTCATTATTGAGGTAAACTAAAAACCCAATTCCCAGGGCCAGAAACACACCGGCCGCTATGCGCCAGTCAAAATAAGGGCTGCTTAATCGCCTAATTTTTTTTTTGGATTTCTCCGGCACTATCGGAATCTCGCTATGTAATTTGCTTTCGATCTGGTTCCATAAAGAATCCTGCGGTAAGAAAGTATCAAATCCATCCCTGTTATCTCGCACAAACCGCTCCAATCGATCTTTTTTATCAGAAGAATTTTTCATAAAATCATTAACTTGTCATGTGTAAATAATGTTCTCAAATCCTTAATCATTTAGATGAAAATGAACCAACTAAGTTTAACCAACTTGCTATAACTATTTCGAAAGCATCTCCGTAAGCTTTCTTTTAGCCCTCATATATTGGGTCCTGGACGTGGTTTCGCTGATCCCCAACACCTCTCCTATTTCCTCGTGATCGTATCCTTCAAATAAATAAAGGCTCAGAACCACTCTGTAACCATCCGGCAGTTTCTGAACCGTGTTGCGCACCCGCTCCACTTCCAGATTGGTCTCATGCTCATCCATCCCGAAATAATTATCATTCCGGTCGCTGTCTTCCATCGTTTCCTGCCATTCCTCAATCTCCACCCACTTCACTTTCCGGCTCCGCATGTGGTTAATCGCCTTGTTTACGACGATTTGCTTTAACCACGCACCAAACGTCGACTGCTGCCTGAATTGGTGCAGGTTGGTAAAAGCATCCACAAATGCTTCCTGCAAAGCGTCCTCTGCTTCCCCCAAATGGTTCAATATCCGCATGCAGATGTTGAACATGGCTTTCGAGTACGACTTGTAAAGCTCATATTGCGCTTTGCGCTCACCGAGTTTACAACGCTCCACCAGTTCGACGTGCCGGTCAGGGTAAAATTGTGTTTTCAAGCAGCAGGCTAATATATATTTTGAACGTTCTGTATAAAGGACAGTAGATGAGACTACATGTTGCATCAACCGCAAAAAAATTTTCCGGGAAACGTCGTCCGAACAATGTTGGGTCAACCGTTGTTCTTAAAAAAGCGCGTATATTTTTGATTTTTGGTCATAATATACCCTAATTTGTTAACTGCAATCTACCAATTTAGTCAATGAAAACGTTCAACATTCCTGATTTTTACCGGAGCAGGATAATTACGCCGATTAAAGAATTCCGTCGTAAAAATGATAAGCTGAAACGTGACTATGCGCCTACATTGCTGGATTTTGGACCCGTTCAATTCCTGATCGCACGCCATTTTGGATTTTGTTACGGTGTCGAAAATGCCATTGACATTGCCTACAAAGCCATTGCCGAAAACCCTGATAAAAGAATTTTCCTGCTTAGTGAAATGATCCATAACCCGGATGTAAACCGCGATCTGGTAGACCGGGGCGTTCGTTTTATTATGGATACCAAGGGAAATTCGCTCATTCCCTGGGAAGCCCTCACGCCTGAGGACATTGTGATCGTTCCTGCTTTTGGCACAACCGTTGAAAACCAGCGAAAACTGACTGAACTGGGCATTAATGCTTATGTTTATGATACAACCTGTCCTTTTGTAGAAAAAGTCTGGAACCGTGCGGCGCAGATCGGGGAGAAAAATTATACGATCATTGTCCACGGCAAACCCAATCACGAAGAAACACGCGCCACATTCTCGCACAGCAAGGAAAACGCGCCAACAGTTGTGGTTGAAAACATGACGCAAGCCGAACGTCTCGCGGAATATATGAAAGGCACATTGCCTACGGAGCAGTTTTTTCAGGATTTTAAAGGTCAGTATTCCAATGGCTTTAATCCAGAAAAAGATCTGCAGCGCATAGGCGTGGTGAACCAGACAACAATGCTGGCTTCTGATACACAAGGCATTGCAGATTTTTTGAAAAATGTAATGATTAAACATTACAGCCTTCGCCCAGAACAAGTTGAAGATCGCTTTGCCAACACGCGCGACACATTATGTTATGCAACCAATGACAACCAGGACGCAACTTACGCGTTGCTCACGCACGAGGCTGATCTGGTGATCGTTGCAGGAGGTTACAACAGTTCGAACACCTCCCATTTGGTCGAACTTTGCGAACAAAAATTCCCGACTTATTTCATTGAATCAGTAAACAAAATCCTGGACAAACAGCTCATCCGGCACTTTAACATGCATACTAAGGAAGAGCAAGTCACTGAACATTATCTTCCGCAACATACACCGGCACGCGTTATGCTCACATGCGGAGCCTCCTGCCCCGACGCGGTTGTAGAAGGCATTTTGACTCGCTTGCTCTCTTTTTACGAGGGCGCAAAAGACATTAATGAGGTCATGGAACAGTTCTGAATGTGAACCGAAAAAACATTTAACCTACCGTTTGCTCAATTAAGTGGGCTTGCGGATTTTACTAAAATTATATTCGTAGGATGGCTCAGAACGGCCGTCCTTTTTTCGTTTCTTACGTGTGTTCTCACTTACGTTTACTCCCTTCGTGATTATGAAAAAGACTTCTGCTTTTGCATTCTTTTTGTTCCTTTTCATTCCAATATTATTCAACAGCTGCTCTTCTCTTAATGAAATCCGCGTTGCCGGAACCAATTTTACAGACGAAATCAGTCAGTCGCAAAACCTCGTTTTTACATTCAATAAGGACATCGTTCCGGAAAGCGAGCTGAATGATTGGGACTCTACGCAATACGTTCAATTTGAGCCCGCAGTGCGCGGTAAATTCAAATGGTCGGCACCCAATGAGCTTGTTTTCTCACCCGTGGCCGGCTTCGGGGCCGCTACCAGATACACCGCCAAATTGACCGAACAGCTGATTGAAAAAGCTGATAAAGACGGCAAATTATCCGTTTCAAAAGACCCGCTCGACTTCCATACGCCTTATCTTCAATTGGTTGAAACGGAAAGCTGGTGGACACTCTCCCAGGAAAGTGGCAAGCAGGAAGCACGATTGAGATTAATTTTTAATTACCCGGTAAACCACCAGAATGTTGCTGAAAAGCTGAAAGTAACGCTTGATAATAAATCACTGGATTACAAGATATTACAAACAACAAACGAGCATTCGGTCACGCTCGCTATAAGCAATTTCGGAAAGGCCGACAATAACCCGATCCCCGTAAACATTGCCATTGAAAAGGGCCTGAAAGTTCAAAACACCGCTTATATAAGCCAAGAAGCAATCACCAAAAGTGCCAGTTTACCATCACCGCTTCACCTGGAAATCGTTGATATTAAAACAGGTTTTGAAAATAATGCGGGATTTGCACGCATTGTCACAACCCAGGAACTGAACAAAGAAAGCATCACCGACGGGTTTAAACTCAGTCCAGAGATAACAGTTCAAACCGAGCCAACCGAAAATGGCTTCATCATCCGTGGAGAATTCAATGAAACAGAAACCTACAATTTACTCATTAACAAAACATTAAAGGGTGTTTTGGGCGCATTCCTGGAGGACGAAACTTCTAAGGACCTTTTTTTTGGAAAAATGCCTGCGTCGATTGCTTTTGCCAATAAAAAGGCACTTTACATGACGCCGAAAGGCTCAAAAAACCTGGGCGTTCAGATCGTAAACATTCCGAAAGTTCAGGTTAAAATTTCAAAATTATATGCCAATAACATCCTGAGCTACGTCCGCAACAACCGCTGGAACGAATACGGCTATTCCGGCGATGATTGGGTTGAAACCGGCGCTTTTAATTATAGCGACGACCGGGACAATGAGTTAAGCGACATCATTGTTGACAAAACCGTAGAAACCGAAAACCTGCCAAAAAGCAAAGGAATAGCCGCTTTGAATGTGGCATTACCCGAAGATAATCAGCGAAAGGGCGTATATCTGGTTTCTGTTAATTCAAAAGAAGAGGCCTATCTCGGCGCAACCAAACTCGTTTCCATCTCGGACATTGGGCTCATTGCGAAACAGGGCAAAGATGAAATGTGGATTTTCGCCAATTCAATCAAAACCAACGAACCGCTAGGCGATATTGAAATTACACTGATCAGCTCTAATAATCAGACTGTACACACAGCAAATACCAATGGCGAAGGCATTGCACACATTGAAAAGCTCAGCGAAAAAGCTCCGGGATTTAAAATTGCAATGCTTACGGCTACCATTAAGGAAGACTTTAACTATCTCATTTTAGAAGACACCCAAGTAGAAACTTCACGCTTTGAAGTGGAAGGCCTGCGGGACAATGTATCTGGCTTGCAGGCATTTATTTATGGTCAGAGGGATATTTACCGCCCAGGCGAAACCATGCATTTCAATACCATTATCCGCACAAAAAAATGGGATAGCGCAAAAGAAATTCCGCTCAAACTGCGCATGGTCACACCCAATGGAAGAGAATATCGCACATGGCGCAAAAATACGAATGAGCAAGGCGCAGTTGAAATTGAAGTGCCTATCGACGCGGGCGGTCTTACCGGAACATATGTGCTGGAAGTTTATAATGGTAACGACATTCTGCTTGCCTCGCATGCCGTTAGTGTCGAAGAATTCATGCCAGACCGGATAAAAGTGGATTTAAGCGGCGCTGCGAAGGAATATTTTTCCGGAAGCAATGTATCATTAACCGCAACTGCAATCAATTTATTTGGTCCGCCGGCCAGCAACCGCACTTACGAGATGGATGCCCAATTCAAAAGGAAAGGGTTTTCCGCAGCTGCTTTCCCGGAATTTGTATTTGATATTCCAGGTGAAACTGCATTTGAAAAACAAAGCCGCCAGGGCGTTACCAACGATCAAGGACAAGCAACAGAAAGTTTCCCGATTGCTGCTGGCTTAAAAGACATTGGTGTGCTGGAAGGAAAAATATTTGTGACCGTTTTTGATGAGAATGGCCGTCCGGTTAATCGTTTGCAGCGATTTGATGTTTTTACCCAGCCAACATTCTACGGAATTCGTCTTCCCGACGCATATGTTGGAACCAATGCGCCGGTTCCGGTTGAAATTATTGGTGTGAATAGCAAAGGCGTTCTGCACAAAAGCTCCGCAAAAATCGAGGTCGTTCGGCTAGAATATCAAACCGTTGTCGAGAAGAGATACGATGTGCTGCAATACACTTCCAGAAAAAGCGAAAAGACAGTTTATTCCGCAACATTAGACCTCAAAACAGGAAAAGGAAGCATTCAATATGTACCGACGGTTTCGGGAGAATACGAAGTTCGCGTGCGCAGGCCGGGCGCAGAACATTACACGCTTGCTAGGTTTTATGCGTACGGCTATGGCTACACGCAGTATTCTTCATTCGAGGTCAGCAACGAAGGGCGCGTACTGATGGAAACTGACAAGCCTAATTATAATGTCGGAGAATCGGCCAAGGTTTTATTCAAGACGCCTTTTGACGGGAAACTTTTAGTCACAGTCGAGCGGAACAATGTGCTCGAACAGCACATTTTGAAAACAGAGAAAAAGGCTGCTGAATTAATATTGAAACTCACCGAGGAACATTTACCCAATGTCTTTATCACGGCCACATTGATCCGTCCTTTCGACACTACGGATATGCCGCTGACTGTTGCGCACGGATTTACGCCCATTCTTGTAGAAGATCCTGACCGGAAATTACCGGTTACGATCACAGCCATTGAAAAATCAAGATCCAAGACAAAGCAGCAGATCAAAATAAAAACGTCTCCTAATGCACAAGTAACATTATCCGTTGTGGATGAAGGAATTTTGCAAATCAAAAACTCCAAAACGCCGGATATTCATGGCCACTTTTATCAAAAATGTGCCCTGGAAGTTACTACCCACGATTTATACGCGCAGTTATTTCCAGAACTGACCATCAGCGGCTCATCCAGCTTTGGTGGCGACGGTTATGATCTGGAAAGAAGGATCAATCCTTTGAGCAATGGCCGGACGGAACTCGTATCGTTTTGGAGCGGCTTATTAACGGCCAATGGCAGCGGTGAAGTCACATTCGATGTTAATCTGCCGCAGTTCAGCGGCGATCTCAGAATTATGGCTGTGGCTTATAAAGACAATGCTTTCGGTTCTGCAACAAAAAACATGAAAGTGGCAGATCCTGTGGTTATCAGCGCAGGTCTCCCCAGATTTTTGAGCCCGGGTGACGAATTAACGCTTCCCATCAACATTAGTAACATAGAAAATAAGGCCGCAAATGCAACGGTTTCCGTGCAATTGAATGGTCCGCTTGCATCCGGAGCGGCTCCGCTGACTCAAAAAATGACGATCCTGCCGGGGAAAGAGGCTCGTGCCGTTTTCGCCGTGAAAGCGCTGCAAGCGATCGGACTTGCGAACATTACAGTTAAAGTTTCAGCATTCGGCGAGACTTTCACGAACCAGACCAACATTACAGTTCGTCCGGCTTCACCGCTTTTGAAATCCAGCAATTCGGGGCAGATAGCAGCTGGAAAAGAGGGGTTAATCAATCTGTCCTCAACATTTATTCCTTCGACAAGCCGAAGTCAGCTTGTTCTGAGCCGGTCGCCGTTGGTGCAAGGAGGCGGAAAAGCGCTTGCTACATTGCTCGGCTATCCTTACGGTTGCCTGGAACAGACTGTATCCAAGGCATTTCCGCAGATTTACTTTGCCGATCTTACCAAAGCAATGGCCGCGCCTGTTTACACCGTAAAAAGTGGCGCCAGCGATTTCAATCCCATGACGAATGTGCAGCAAGCGATCAGGAAAGTAGAATCGCTGCAATTATTTAATGGTGGAATGAGCATGTGGCCTGGTTCAACGCAGGAAGACTGGTGGGCAACCGCCTATGCAGCTCATTTTCTTGAAGAAGCCAGAAGAGCGGGCTTTGAAATCAATGCAAAAACACTCAGCCGGGCATTGGATTACCTGAAAACACAAACCGGAAACACGGCGAATAAAGAAGTAATCACCGCGAGCACGGCCAACGGACTGAATTACGGAAATGAACATTCATCTGGATCTCAAACTCGCAAAACAGTGGCAAGAAGAGAAGCCATTTATTCGCTTTACGTCCTCGCATTGAACAGCCAGCCAAACCGGGCTTCCATGAATTATTACAAGCAAAACCCGCATTTGCTCACATTAGATTCTAAATATTTGCTTGCGGCCGCATTTCAACTGGCAGGTGACACCAGAAGCTTCAATGTTTTATTACCGAAGAAATATGTCCCGGAAAGCGGCACGCAAGGTTTCGACAACAGCTATTCCTCTCCATTGCGGAACATGTCATTGGTTTTAAATACGCTTGTTGAATCTGATCCTGACAATGTCCAAATACCCGTTTTGGCTCGACAATTGTCTAAGACGGTTCAGTCGGCAGCCTATCTCAATACACAAGAAGCTGCATTCTCCGTTTTGGCATTGGGAAAACTGGCCAAGAAAACTGCAAGCTCGACAGTTACTGCAACTGTTTCAGCGAATGGAAAGAATCTCGCAACATTCAATGGTAAAGAACTCAAAATTTCAAAAGGAATTGATAACCAAAAGGTTGTTCTTCAAACACAAGGCTCGGGTGACTTATATTGGTTTTCGCAATCGGAGGGCATGTCGGCAACCGGGGCTTATGCGGAGGAAGATCAGGGATTGAGCATTCGCAGACAGTTCCTTACCCGCGACGGAGCCCCTGTTAAATCATTCCACCAAAATGATCTGGTTGTTGTGAAGCTGACATTAACCAGCACGAATGGTCTGCCGATAGAAAACGTGGTGGTAACCGATATGCTTCCATCCGGCTTTGAAATTGAAAACCCCAGAATTACCGAGCCACGCGATATGGCGTGGATTAAAAACGCTTCGAGCCCTGAATATCTGGACATTCGAGACGACCGCATTCATTTCTTTACCACGGCAAATAACGTGGCCAAGACATTCTATTATCAGGTTCGCATTGTTTCCAAAGGAACATTTACAGTAGGCCCGGCCGCTGCGGACGCCATGTATCAGGGTGAATATCGCAGTTATTCAGGCGCCGGGAAAATTACAGTGGAATAATCAAAAGTAGAAAAAACGCAATATCAAGCCACCGGCGATGGCTCCCAGAACGGGGCCCGCCACAGGGATCCAGCCGTAAGACCAGTCTGAACTTCCTTTATTAGGAATGGGTAAAATGGCATGCGCAATCCGCGGTCCCAGATCCCGGACCGGATTGATGGCATAACCCGTAGTGCCGCCCAACGACAAACCAATGCTCCAAACGAGCATTCCGACCAGGTAAGGAGCAAAACCAGACGGAATTCCACCTTTATCAGGATCCGAAGTGCCGGCATAACCAATGGCAACAATGCCCACGATAAGAATGACAGTGGCCAGAAATTCACTGATAAAGTTGGCACCGGAAGATCTGATTGCAGGCCCGGTTGCAAAACAAGCCAGCTTAGAACCCTGATCCTCAGTTGCTTTCCAATGCGGCAAATATTGCAGCCAAACCAGCACCGCGCCCAGAAATGCACCGATCAATTGCGCTGGAATGTAACTGGCCAGTAGGCTGTAATCCTGACGGAGAAATGCAAACGCAATGGTTACGGCAGGATTCAAATGTGCTGCCGCGCTACCGAAAGCATTCGCTGTGAAAACACCGATCATCACCGCAAATCCCCACCCTGCCGTGATCACGATCCAGCCCGCATTCTCCCCTTTGGTTTGTTTAAGAACAACATTGGCAACGACGCCGTTACCTAATAAAATGAGGACCATCGTGCCGATTAATTCTCCAAGAAAGGGTGAAGGTTGCATAAGTTACTAATAAGGTTGGATCAGCGAATATGCGAATAGTTTCATAATTTCTGACATCAATACCAAAAAGAATATTTCATGCATTTTTTACCAATTTTCGACGGCGATTTCTACTAACTTTGCCTGATAATCAATTTCTGTATTGAAAATCATGTCATTAAACCAACTTACGGCTATCTCTCCCGTTGACGGCCGTTACTACAAGCAAGTATCCGAGCTTTCTGCTTATTTCTCCGAATATGCCCTAATTTATTACAGAGTTTATGTAGAGATCGAATACTTTATTGCTCTTTGTGAAATTCCATTGCCACAATTAGCGGAGTTTGACAAAAAAAATTATGCTTCCCTGCGCAAGATTTATGAGGATTTTAGTGAGGATGACGCGCTGCATATCAAGGACATAGAGAAAGTTACCAATCACGACGTTAAGGCTGTTGAATATTTTATAAAAGAACAATTCGAAAAACTTGGGATTGAGTCCTGCCAGGAATTCATCCATTTTGGCCTGACATCGCAGGATATCAACAACACCGCGATCCCGCTTTCATTGAAAGATGCGCTCGAACGTCAGATTAAGCCCTTGTTCCGTCAGGTTCTTTTTGTATTAAAAAGAATGTCTATCGAATGGAAAAATGTGCCCATGCTGGCATTCACACACGGGCAACCGGCATCCCCTACACGCGTAGGAAAAGAATTTCTCGTTTTCGTGGAAAGGCTTGAACGTCAGCTGGAAATGTTGGATAAAATTCCAAATTCAGCCAAATTCGGTGGCGCAACCGGAAACTTCAACGCACACCACGTGGCTTACCCGAAACACGACTGGATGGCTTTTGCCAACCATTTTGTGGAAGGTTTGGGCCTGAAAAGAAGCCGTCACACCACGCAAATCGAACACTACGATAACCTGGCTGCGACATTTGACTGCCTGAAAAGACTGAACACCATCCTGACCGATTTGAACCGGGATATGTGGACGTACATTTCAATGGGTTATTTCAAACAGAAGATCAAAGCTGGGGAAGTGGGCTCGTCCGCGATGCCGCATAAGGTTAACCCAATCGATTTTGAAAATTCAGAAGGAAATCTGGGCTTGGCAACTGCATTATTTGAGCATTTCGCAGCCAAACTTCCCGTTTCCCGTTTACAGCGCGACCTTACGGATTCGACCGTATTAAGGAACATTGGCGTGCCGCTAGCGCATTTGGCCATTGCATTGAACTCATTGATGAAAGGTTTGGGCAAGGTTGAGCTGAACGGAGAAATCCTGAAAGCCGAACTGGAAGACAACTGGGCAGTAGTTTCGGAAGCCATTCAAACCATCCTCCGCCGCGAAAGTTACCCAAAACCTTACGAGGCCTTGAAAGAGCTAACCAGAACCAATGAAAAAATAACGCACGATTCAATTTCCCGGTTTATTGAAACACTCGATGTTTCAGAGAAGATCAGGGAAGAGTTAAGGGCGCTATCGCCGTTTAATTATCTGGGCGTTGTGGAGGATACGCATTAAGGGTCAATGCTTTGTCAGCCTGAGCTAGGCTAACTCCTGTGACTTTAAGAAGAGTTAACGCCTGTCAGCCTGAGCGTACCGGTACGCTCAGGCTGACAAGACATTACTCTAAATCAAAACATTACTCATCACCCGCATTTCGAAGAACCGCAATCCTTACAGGTCAAACACCCTTCCTGATACAGCAAATTCGTAGAATTGCAATTCTGGCATTTCTGTCTTTTTGCCTCTGTTCCGTCGGGAATGTATTGTTTCAATGCGCGTGCGACGCCATTTTTCCAGGTATTAATGGATTCGTCCAGTTGCAAGCTGCTGATGAGGTCAACGACCTTCTCAATCTGCATTCCGTGGCGTAATGTACTGGAAATCAGTTTCGCGTAATTCCAGTATTCGGGATTAAATTTGTAAGAAAGCCCTTCAATGGTGGTTTTATAGCCCCTTGTATTTTTATATTGAAAATCATAACGTGAGCTGCCGTCCGCCTCCCGGTTTTTGATAATGACCCCTTCATTAACCCATCTTGGCAGCAAAATCCCATCTTCATCATCGGCCAAACCGGTGAAAATTTCGTAAGGCTGATTATCAATCAAACCTACGAATGCGATCCATTTGTCTTTTTTATTTTGAAAACGCACAACATCCGCCTCCAAAATTTGCGGCCTGGTTGTTGGAAAAGGCACATTACCCGAAACTGTTTCCTCTTTCTTCTCCGTGTTCGCAATCAACACGCCGGACCTAGAACCGTCACGATAAACTGTAACTCCTTTGCATCCAGCTTTCCAAGCCTCTAAATAACATTCACCAACCAGCTCTTCGGTCACGTCATTGGGCATGTTAATGGTCACACTGATAGAATGGTCGACCCATTTCTGGATCGCGCCTTGCATTTTTACCTTTTTCAGATAATCCACATCATTGGAAGTGGCTTTATAGTAAGGTGATTTTTTCACCAAGTCGTCGAGCTCTTTCTGCGCGTAATTTTTGCTGATATCAAAACCATTGATCTCCATCCATTCCCGGAAACGGTGGTGAAAAACAACATATTCTTCCCACGAATCGCCCACTTCATCCACAAAATCCACCCGCACGTCTTTGTCGCCCGGGTTCACTTTTCTTCTTCTTTTATAAACCGGCAGAAAAACCGGCTCAATGCCTGACGTCGTTTGCGACATTAAGCTTGTTGTTCCAGTCGGCGCGATGGTCAACATGGCAATGTTACGACGGCCGTATTCCAGCATCTCATAATAAAGCTGCGCATCTGCTTCTTTCAACCTCAGAATGAACGGGTTATTTTTTTCCCTTTCCGAATCAAATATGGAGAAAGCACCTCTTTCTTTGGCCGTATGCACCGAACCGCGATATGCTTCGAGCGCAACAGTTTTATGTATTTCAACGGCAAATTCGGTTCCTTCGTCGCTTCCGTAGCGAAGGCCCAGCGCAGCAAGCATGTCCCCTTCCGCGGTGATGCCGATTCCCGTTCTTCTGCCCTCTTTTGCTTTGGTTTGAATGTTCAGCCACAGATTGCGCTCCACTCTTTTCACTTCTTCGTCTTCCGGATCTTCATCGATTTTTTGCAGAATCGCGTCTACCTTTTCCAGTTCGAGGTCGATAATGTCGTCCATCATACGCTGGGCAGCTGCAATATGCTTTTTGAACAAATCCCAATTGAATGATGCCTTGCTTGTGAAAGGCTGATCAACATAAGAAAACAAATTGATCGCCAGCAAACGGCAAGAGTCATACGGACACAATGGAATTTCACCGCAAGGATTGGTAGAAACCGTTTCATAACCCAGATCGGCATAGCAATCAGGCACAGATTCACGAATGATCGTGTCCCAGAACAAAATGCCCGGCTCGGCCGACTGCCACGCATTATGCACAATTTTCTTCCATAATGCTGTTGCATCAATGTCCTTAATGTGCGTTGGAGTGGTGCTTTTGATCGGGTATTGCTGTTTGTAGGTTTCCCCAGACTCCACAGCCCGCATAAATTCGTCGTCAATACGCACAGAAACATTGGCGCCGGTTACTTTGCCTTGTTCCAGTTTTGCATTGATAAAATCCTCAGAGTCCGGATGCCTGATCGCCACAGAAAGCATTAATGCGCCTCTGCGACCGTCCTGAGCCACCTCACGGGTTGAATTTGAAAATCTTTCCATGAAAGGCACAATGCCCGTGGAAGTCAGCGCGGAGTTTTTTACAGGCGATCCTTTCGGACGAATGTGCGACAAGTCATGGCCCACACCGCCGCGTCTTTTCATAAGCTGCACCTGCTCCTGATCAATTTTCATAATGCCGCCGTACGAGTCGGAAGCGCCATTGTTGCCGATCACAAAACAGTTCGATAGCGACGCAATCTGATAAGGATTACCGATGCCGGTCATCGGGCTTCCCTGCGGGATAATGTATTTGAAATCTTTGATCAGATCAAACACTTCGTTTTCGCTCAGTGGATTCGGGTAGAGCTGTTCAATTCTGGCAATTTCCTTCGCAATGCGCCTGTGCATGTCGTCCGGCGTTGCTTCATAGATCGCACCGTACGAATCTTTCAGCGCATACTTGTTTACCCAAACGCGAGCCGCCAGATCATCGCCTTTAAAGTATTGAAGAGAAGCCTGATAAGCTTCGTCCGTGGTGTAAGTTTGCGCGGTTTGCGAAGATTTTGTGGTGTCCATTGAGATTATATATAAAGAACATTGAATAATAGTCGAACGATAAATTTACATCATTTAAAACTTTAATGTTCACTTTAATTTCAAATGTTTACAGAAAAAATTTTTAATAAATTGATAATGAATAATTTATATAGTTCATTCTTCAAAAAAGTTTACAAATTTTTTATTCTTGGAAAAATAAAATTGAATAGTGGATGACAAAAAAAACCGGCTCAAAGTGAAACCGGAAATTTTTTAATTACTATGGCGAAATTTTATCTTAACTCAATCTTTAAGAAGATTTTTAATTATTTACAACCGGCTAACAGACTTCTCAATCAGCGCAGGCCACTCAGGAAGCTCAGGAACGCCAGGCTTTCTTTTTCCAAAAAACTGATTAAACATTGTTCCTTCTTTATCGATCAGTTCAATGCCGGTTACCACACCATCTTCCGTCGGTTTTCTCACAACCCAGGCCTCATCAATGGCATCCTGGCGCAGGTGAAGGTTGAATTCAGGATCCATAATGTTGAGCCATGGCCCCATCACAAAAATCTTGTTGATCGGGCCGGTGTGAATCTGAATGCAGTTTGGATTGGAAACAAACACCATAATCGGCAATTGGTCCTCGGAAGCGGCTTCGAAAACCGGCTTCATGCTTTCCGGCGTTATCCTGTAAGCGTAACCTTCCGGCGCATTGCGCAATGCTTGCTTGCGGGTCAGATTGTATTTACGAAGCAGCGTGAAAAAATCATGCGTGTCTTTCAAAGCCAGCCATTCCGCTTGAAAGGCTGATTTATCAATGTCAGCAACCATCTCCGATTCAGCTGGTTTCGGCGTCTTCTCCGCAATGACAAGGTTAATGTCCTGATCTGGGGCGCTGTATTTGGCTACCACTGCATCAAATGC
Organism: Dyadobacter fanqingshengii; assembly: GCF_023822005.2. Classification (GTDB taxonomy): domain Bacteria; phylum Bacteroidota; class Bacteroidia; order Cytophagales; family Spirosomataceae; genus Dyadobacter; species Dyadobacter fanqingshengii. Next base: position 4,904,256 of record NZ_CP098806.1, on the reverse strand, counting down.
CTCCTTATTGCTTTTTTCAGTGAGATAAATTTTATGCGTCGCGTCTCCAAAACTGTTGAAAAACTGCAAGCTGTGGCGGTCGTTTTCAGAAACAGCGAAGCCAAATTTCCAATCGCCCAGAAAAAGCCGCAGGTCAATGTCTTCTCCCAAAACCAAGCCTACATGGTTATTAAAAGATACTTTTTCGTAAACTCCCTTCCGCTCGTGTACAACGTGATCATTGCGCGTGAGCGCCATTACGTGCCCGAGCGAGCCTACTTCCTTGATCAGCTCACGGAAATCGCCGGCCAGTAATGTTACATTTTCACCGACCCCTGTGGCCACGAGCTCTGCTTCGGTCGTATTGAGTTCCTTTGCAGCGTCCCGGATCCGGGTTTTGGGGTTGGTAACCTTAAATTCGGACCAGCGTTCTTTCAGTTCAGTTCTTTCTGGTGACAGGGTAGATTTCATTTTGATATTTTGTTATAATGATTTTAATAATCCATGGAAACCATGGGCACATCCGGCACAATGACTGGGTAACTCAAATCTTCGGACTGGACAATTTTCACCGGCAATCCAAAAACATCCTTGATAATGCGCTCATTCAGCACTTCTTCCGGTATACCCATCGCATAACTTTGTCCGTTTTTCAACATTAAAACCTGATCTGCATATTGCAATGCCTGATTAAGGTCATGAACCACAGCCACTATCGAAAAACCCTTAGCCGTGAGCTGTTTGGCCAAATGAAATGTTTCAAACTGGTGCAAAAGGTCCATTCCGGTCGTTGGCTCATCCAATAGCAAAAGCCCGTTTTTCATTTCCCAAATCTGCGCCAGAGCCCTCGCCAGCTGCACACGCTGCTGTTCCCCGCCCGAAAGCGTTGGGTAAGATTGGTTTTTCAAAGCGCTAATCCCCACTTTTTTAAGACATACGTCAACGATTTCAAGATCTTTCTGCGTAGGCTCAGCGTCATAAAACGGATATCTGCCCATTAAAACAATCTCTTGCACCGTAAATGACAGGCTGATCACATTTTGTTGAGATAAAACCGCGCGCTTTTTTGCCAGATCTTTCAATTTATGCTTTTTCAAATCCTCTCCATCAAGGAAAACGGAACCGGATGTGGGCGAAAGTTCGGCTGAAAGTATTTTAATCAATGTGGATTTTCCAGCACCATTGGCGCCAACGACGGCCCAAAACTGCCCGGACTGGACATTGAAACTGATATCCTTTAAAAGGGCCCTGTTCCGCACTTTAAAACCAACATTACTAACCTCAATCATAGCTTGCTCCGTTTTTGCTCCCAAAGAATGTATATGAAAAACGGCGTCCCCAGTAATGCAGTCAGAATCCCAATGGGAAGTTCCGAAGGCGCCACGATCGTTCTCGAAAGTGTGTCTGCCAGTGTGAGTACAATGGAACCTGCTAATGCTGAACCAATCAGTAATGTTTTATGATCAGGGCCAAATGTTGTGCGTATCATGTGCGGAACCACCAGTCCAACAAAACCGATTGTGCCTGCGACCGCAACGGACGCGCCAACGCCCAAAGTCGCCAGGATAATGACCTGTCGTTTCAAAACCTTCAAATTCACGCCCAGACTTCCTGCCTGACTTTCGCCAAGCACGAGCAAGTTCAACGCTTTGGAAAGATAAGGCATAAAAAACACCGAAATGCCTACAAACGGCAAAACCGCAAGCACGGAAGTCCAGTTAGCACCGCCCAAACTTCCCAGGTTCCAGAATGTGATCGAACGGAGCTGCGCGTCATCAGCCAGATATGTCATCAGTCCGGTCATAGCGCCTACGAAAGCATTAATGGCGATTCCGCAGAGCAGCAATGTGGTCACGCCGCCGTCGCCGGTGATTTTGGATAGTTGATAAACCAGTAAGGTTGTTAACGCCGCGCCCACAAATGCCACAAACGAAATGCCATAAACGCCAACCCATTCATTTAATATTCCAAAATATTTGACATTGAGCATGATTACGAACACCGCAAACAACGAAGCGCCCGATGTCACCCCGATCAATGTTGAATCTGCAATAGGGTTTCGGAAAAGTCCTTGTAACGATGCGCCTGCAATGCCCAAGCCCGCTCCTATCAGCACTGCCAGACAAACACGCGGCAAACGGATCACCCAAAAAACGATCGACTTCTGTTCCTCAACCCGCGTTTCCTGAATAAAGCCCAGTTTTAATGCGATGATTTCCCAAAGTTCTGTCAGCGAAATCGACAATGCGCCTGTGCAAGCCGAAAAAACCACGCATGCAAACAATAGCGAACCCAGGATCCAGGACATTTTACCCGTCGAAGACGGAAGTTGCAGCCGTTTTACTGATGCAGTTTTCGTAAATTGATCCGGTTCCTTTGCGATTTCAGCCAACATTCAATCCTATTTTACTTTTTGCGATAATTCCAATGCCGCTTTGCCGAGCCGCGGCCCGAAGCCGGTCAGCAATTGGCCATCCATAGCAATCACTTTTCTGTTTTTTCCCGCATTTGTATTTGCTACGCCCGGCACTTTGAGCAGTCCGTCCATGCCCTGCAAGCTTTCCAATCCGCTCGAAAAGAGCATCAACACGTCAGGATTGGCCGTTATTAATGATTCCGCAGTCAATGGTTTATATTCTGTAAATCCGCTCACCGCATTTTTATGCCCTGCCAGCGTAATCATTTTATCAATAGACGTGCCTGTCCCTGAAACCATCAACGTGCCGGTTCCTCTTGCATATATGAACAGGAGTTTCTGAGGTGCAGCAATGAGTTTAACCTTCGCAAGGTCCGCCTGAAGGGATTTTACGAGTTTTTCTGCCTGTGGTTTTGCATTGAAATAAGCGCCCACATCCCGGATCAGCTTGATAGCGCCTTCCCTGGAATATTCATGCTTGAACTCTACCACCTTTTTACCACTGCTTTTGAGCTGCCTTACCACCGAGGGCAACAATAAACTCTGGTCTGTATAAATAATCACATCTGGGTTTAAAGTCAGTATGCCTTCCGCTGCGATGGTCCTGTTATGGCCTATTTTAGGGATTTTTTCCAACGAAGCGGGATAAGTGCTCGTTACGTCCACACCGATCAATTGCTTCTCTAATCCCAGCCCACATAAGATCTCGCTCAAAGTCCCGTTTGCCGAAACAATGCGCTGTCCGGGACCTGCAACTGCGTTGATGATCGCACTGCAAAACAGCAAAATGAGGGTTAGTACTCGGCAGAAATAATTCGTTCGCATGGAGGCGCTCCTGTCTTTTAAGTATTTCGGTTGTGTGAGGCAAATATAAAATTATAAATTAGACTAAATATAAATAATCTAGAAAAATTTATTTTTCCATTGGCGAAACAATTCCTCGGACTTTTATTATTGTAACTTCAAAACTTACGCGAAACGCCCCGATCTTAGACCCATTTCACATTGAGAAAGTTATTCACGAATCTTACCTTCTGGGTTCTTACAGCCATAACGGCCGGCGCATTAATGGGACATTATATTCCAGACCAGGCCGTAAAAATGGAGATTCTGGGAAAGGGTTTTATTTCAATTGTCAAAATCTTCATCAATCCCATCATTTTCCTGACCATTACACTTGGGATAATCGGGATGGGCGACCTGAAAAAAGTGGGGAAAGTCGGAGCCAAGGCGCTTATTTACTTTGAAGTGGTGACAACCTTGGCTTTGATAGTGGGCATCGTGGTTGCGAATGTGATCCGGCCCGGCGATGGCGTGGTAACCAGCAATTTACAAAAAGGCGACGCGTCAGCATTTACAAGTAAAGTTCAGGATTTCAGCTGGTTGCAATTTTTTCTGGATAATGTCACGTTGCAAGTGCTGCTGTTTTCACTGGTTTTAGGAACTGTTTTAAGTAAATATTCGGGTAAAGAAAAAGTCACGGAATGGCTTAATTTCGCTTCCAAATACGTTTTCCGCGCTTTACACCTCGTCATGATCTTTGCACCGATTGGGGCATTTGGCGGGATGGCCTATACTATTGGAAAATACGGCATTGATACATTATTACCGCTTGCCAAGCTGATGGGAACGGTTTACGCAACGATGGCGATTTTCATTTTCGGCGTTTTAGGACTGGTGATGCGGACTTACAAGATCAGTCTCTGGTCTTATTTGAAATACATTCGCGAGGAATTACTGATTGTGTTAGGCACATCATCTTCGGAGGCGGGTTTGCCTTCCTTGATGGTCAAATTGGAGCGTATGGGCTGTTCCAAACCGGTTGTAGGGCTTGTAGTTCCGGCTGGCTATTCTTTTAATCTGGACGGAACGACGATCTATCTTTCCATGGCCACCATTTTCCTTGCGCAGGTTTTTAATGTGCATTTAACATTCGGGCAAATCCTGTCGCTGATTGGTATTCTGATGGTAACTTCCAAAGGCGCTGCGGGCGTCACGGGAAGCGGGTTTGTAGTGCTTGCGTCCACATTAACTGCCATTAAAGTGATTCCCGTCGAAGGTTTGGCGCTCCTTCTGGGAGTCGACCGCTTCATGTCCGAAGCCCGTGCGATCACCAATTTTATCGGAAACGGCGTGGCCACGATCTGGCTCGCCAACAATGAAAAAGAATTCGACCGAAGCAAAATGGAATACGCCTTCGCAAACGTTCATCAAACGGAGAATGTTATCACCGATAATTTGACGGATACAACGCAACGAGCGGACTCGGTTTAGAAATTTGCAATCCGTATCTAACTTTGAAAATCAGTAATAAGCCTTTTTAAAAAATGACAACCGATAATATTGACATACTGACCCGGGGAACACGGGCATTCATAGGGGAAGAATTTGATTTGAAAAAATGGGAAGATGTGGAGCCATTTTTTGAAAATCTGAAAAACAGGGAGATTCATTCTGCGGAAGATTTACAGCAGTGGTTTCTGGACCGCAGTGAAATTGAATCCTATTTGTCGGAAAACTTTGCCTGGCGATACATTCGGCAGACTTGCGATACGGCTAATACAAGCCTGATCAATGCATTGCAGTTTTTCATTACCGAAATCCAGCCCAAACTGGCGGAATATGGCAATGCTCTGGATAAAAAAGTGGTTGACAGCCCTTATCTGAGCGAATTAACCGAGCCGGGCTTTGCGATCACATTGCGCGGCATGAAAAAAGCCATTGAGATTTTCCGTGACGAAAATATTCCGCTGATAACCGAAATGCAAACCGAAGAGCGCCGTTATGGAGCCATAGCAGGCGCTATGACAGTAACATTGGACGACGAGGAAATGACGTTGCAGAAAGCAGCCGACCGCCTTCAATCCACAGACCGTAACATTCGCGAAGAGGCGTGGCGCGCCATCAGCGGCAGACGTTATGACGACCACGCACAATTGGATGAGCTCCTAAGCAAGTTGGTAACATTGCGCGATCAGGTGGGTAAGAATGCTGGTTTTGCTAATTACCGGGATTATATGTTTGCTGCCATGGGTCGCTTTGACTACACGCCGCAGGATTGTTTCAATTTCCACGGATCTGTCAAAAAAGCAGTTGTACCCATGCTGGATGAAATGGCTGCGAGCAGAAAAGCGGCTTTGAAAGTGGATGCGCTTCGTCCGTGGGACACAAAAGTTGATCCGCAAGGCTTGGCTCCATTAAAGCCGTTTGCAACGGGAGAGGAATTGCTGAACAAAACGATTCGCTGCTTTTCCAGGTTGGATCCGTTCCTCGGCGATTGCCTGACCACGATGAAAACCATGAAACATCTGGACTTGGAATCGAGGAAAGGGAAAGCGCCGGGTGGATATAATTACCCGCTGGATGAAATCGGCGTTCCGTTTATTTTCATGAATGCAACATCCAACTTGCGGGATATGGTGACATTGCTGCATGAGGGCGGTCATGCGGTGCATTCGCTCGTTACGCGGAATTTGAAGCTGAATTCATTCAAACACACGCCTTCGGAAGTCGCGGAACTTGCTTCGATGTCGATGGAATTAATCACAATGGATTATTGGGATGAGTTCTTTGAAAACGAAAACGACCTGAAAAGAGCGAAAATCCAGCATTTTGAATCCATTCTGGAAACGCTTCCCTGGGTTGCGACGGTAGACAAATTCCAGCATTGGATGTACGAAAACCCGCAACATTCTGCTGATGAGCGTACAGATGCATGGGTTCGCATTTATGAGGAATTCACCGACAAAGTGATGGATTGGGCTGGCCTTGAAATCTATAAAAAATATCTGTGGCAGCGTCAGTTACATATATACGAGGTTCCATTCTATTACATTGAATACGGAATTGCGCAATTGGGGGCGATCGGCGTTTGGAAAAATTACCGCCAGGATCCTGCAAAAGGCCTCAAAGGATATCTGGATGCATTGAAGCTGGGTTATACGGCTACAATCGGGGAGATTTATCAGGCTGCCAACATTCCGTTCGACTTCTCGGAACAGCATATCACTGATCTGATGCAATTTGTCCGCAGCGAACTGGCCGAATTAAAAAAGTAACATTTCAGCCGGGCTGATTTGGTGGTTATGAAAATGACGGTTATTTTTGCCCATATTACTATGAACGATCAAAGAAATGAAATTCTATAAAATTGTTGCATTTGTTGCCTGTCTTGCATTGCTTTCTTCATGTGACTATCAAAAATATAATCACATAGAGCAAAAAGACCTGAATACTGGCAACGAATTGGTTTATGGCGTTAGCCCGGATTCATTGCCTCGTCAAATGTCTTTAAAATACGAAGCGAAGCCGGAATTGGAGACGCGTGTGAACGATATCCGCGCTAAATTATACAGCGGCACAACCAGTGCACTTGTAAAACAATAAGATATTTCTATCAAAATATTGAAGATATCCTCACGAAAATGGGGATATCTTTTTTTTGAGACAGTGTTTATATCATATTGAACAATTTTAATATCGCTCTCAGCGTATAATCCTTTTGGCAAGCTCCCTTGGATAATCGAAGTTGTGACAATTGAACAATTTTAATTTACTTTACGTATTCGAGGCAGGATACATTTGTATTTAACGGGCAAGAACAGGCAATTAAAAGTACACAAAAACATGAATATAGCTTTGGTAACCGGCTCAGCCGGACTGATTGGAAGTGAATCGGTTGCTTTTTTAGCGGATAAATTTGATCTGGTAATTGGTGTTGATAATAATCTAAGAGAATACTTTTTCGGCGCTGACGGAAATACGGAATGGAACCGTAACAGGATCCAGGACCAGTTTAATAATTACAAACATTACTCAGCTGATATTCGCGAAGTAAGCCAGCTGGAACCCATATTTAAAGAATACGGAACCGACATTAAGCTGATCATCCACGCTGCCGCACAGCCAAGCCATGACTGGGCAGCGAAAGAGCCATTTACCGATTTTGGTGTAAATGCTGTTGGAACGCTTAATATGCTGGAAATGACACGCTTGCATACACCTGAGGCTGTCTTTATTTTCACTTCTACTAATAAAGTTTACGGTGATAATCCTAATTATTTGCCATTGATCGAGCTGGAAACACGCTGGGAAATCGATCAGAACCATCCTTATTTCGAGAACGGCATTGACGAGCAGCACAGCATTGACCATACGAAACATTCTGTTTTCGGTGCGTCAAAAGTAGCGGCTGACATTATGGTGCAGGAATATGGCCGTTATTTCGGTATGAAAACGGCGGTTTTCCGTGGCGGATGTCTTACGGGCCCAAACCACTCCGGAGCACAGTTGCACGGATTCCTTGCCTATTTGATGAAATGTGCCATCACAGGCAACCATTACACGATTTTTGGTTATAAAGGAAAGCAGGTTCGTGACAACATTCACAGCCACGATCTTGTCAATATGTTCTGGCATTTTTATCAAAATCCACGTCCGGGCGAAGTTTACAATGCGGGCGGCGGGCGTTTTGCAAACTGCTCCATGCTGGAAGCCATTGCGCTTTGCGAGCAGATTACAGGAAACAAATTATCTTACTCATACTCAGAGACGAACAGGATTGGTGACCACATCTGGTATGTGAGCGATTTGTCTAAATTCAAATCACATTACCCAGGTTGGAACTGGGAATATGGCCTGACTGAGACATTGACCCAAATTCATGACGGCATTTCTTCAAGACTAGGAGTAAAAACCGTTTAATTCTTTCAGAAGCCTCCGAATGTTATCTTTCGGGGGCTTTCAAATTCCTCCCCCATGCCAGAAAATTTTGTCATTATCATTCCTCAATTCAACGACTGGGAGGCGCTGAACCTGCTTATACAAAAGATTAATGCGGATCTCAACGCCTCGATCTTAGAAAATACCACGCTATTTATCGTCGATGACTGTTCGTCAAGAGAAAGGACGCAGCCCTTTGCGAATTTTGGAGGAAAAGAGATAAAAGTCCTGCGGCTATATCGCAACTTGGGCCACCAAAAAGCCATTGCCATAGGCCTTTCCTACGTGGCCGAGCACATTGCAGCTGATAAAGTGATTGTCATGGATGCGGATGGAGAAGACGCTCCCAGCGATATTAACTTACTGGCACAAAGATCGTTGCAAGAACCTGGAAAGATCATTTTCGCAGAACGCAACAAGCGCACAGAAAATTTGCTGTTCCGCTCTTTTTATGTGATTTACAAATTGCTTTTCAAGTTACTGACGGGAAAAGTGATCACATTTGGCAATTTCAGCCTCGTCCCGCAGAATCGCTTGCAAAACTTGGTCCGCGTTTCGGAGATCTGGAACAATTATCCGGGCGGCATCATTAAATCCCGCATTCCGTACGATTCAGTTTTGACCAACCGCGCCAAAAGGTTGGCTGGGGAAAGCAAAATGAACTTTGTTTCACTCGTTTTGCATGGACTGAGCGCCATTTCCGTGCTGGTGGACACTACGGCAGTGCGCATTCTGATCTTTTCTATTTTCATGTCAGGCGTCGCGATCGCATTCATTATTTTTATCATTTTCCTGAAACTGATCGGCAATGCAACGCCAGGCTGGGCGTCTACATTAGGGAGCACATTAATGATCCTGATGCTGCAATCCTTCCTGATTTCGCTGTTTTTGGTTTTCATGGTGTTACAATATCGCTCTCAGCAACATTTTATTCCCGCCGTTCATTATCGCGATTTTGTGGAGAAGGTAGACACTTTCAGTTAAGCCTATGCTCACTTTCGACAACTCCCCGCCGGTCTATTGGTTTATAGGATACGCATTAGCGGCATTTGTTGTCTTCTCGGCTTTTTTCAAGCCCATTTCTACCAGAACTTACATCATATCAGCCATTTTGCTGCTGATTTTCATGCGTTTACCAGTCGTCGTTTTCAACCGGGAGCTCAACCCCGACGAAAGCCAGATGCTAAGCCACGCCATTACGTTTTTCAAAGATCCCGTTTATTGGCGCTCTGTGGACGGCACCACTATTGGCCCGCTCGACAACTATCTGCTGGCAATTCCGAGGTTATTAGGTTTCCAGATCAACTACACCTCCGGCCGCGTTATGGGCCTTTTGTGCGCTGGCGGGGCATTGATTTTTCTTTTTTATTCGCTGAAAAACTGGTTTGGTGTTGCCATAGCACGCAAAATATCCGTGGTGCCGGTGCTGTTTCTGGCGTTTACGCAGGAAGTGGATTTTGTGCATTATTCCAGCGAGCAGTTGCCCGTTTTTTTGCTTTCCGTTTGCATCTGGCTACTTTCCAGGGCGACGGTGAATGTTGGAAATCTTAAAAACAACCTTTATTTCCTTGGTTTAGCTGCTGGCGCGATTCCTTTCGCGAAACTGCAAGCTGTCCCGCAGGCGCTGGTTTTGACAGCTGCCGGGTTATGGGTTGGTTACCAATATTTTAAAACAAAAAGAGAAACGAAACCGCTGCTTTTCCTCATTCTGGGCGGCTTAACATTCCCTGTTGTGACCTTGCTCTGGACATTAGCACTCGGCGTGTTTTCCGATCTGATCTATTTTTATTTGTTGGGAAATGTAATTTATGCTGGTGGAGAAGGCTTTTGGGGAATTCCAGGGCAATTCGCCAAAATATTCTCACTAACGCCTGACTTCCAGATTTTTACATTAGCACTGATCGCTCCGATTCTGGTTGCTTTTTACCAGATTTTTGTTAAATCAAAGGCTGAAAAAAGGAATCTGATCATTCCGGTGACCATTATACTGTTGCTGTTTTCAAGCATTTATGCGGTTACCAAGTCGGGCAATGATTTTATACATTACCTTAATTTCTGCATCATTCCTTGGACATTGCTGGCGGGCTATGGCTTATCGCGGATCGAAAAATGGGCGTTTGCGTTTCCTGTTATTGTTTTACTCTGGTTTGGGGCCAATGATGCCTATCATTTTATCAAAGAGCGGCGGCTAAATGCATTTGATTCCGTAGAAGCGCGCACACTGGCACAAAGTCCGGTGGTGATTGAATTGAAAAAATACAGTAAAGAAAATGATTACATGGTCGTATGGGGCTGGCAATGTGTGTATTACGTAGAGGCACAGCTCCCGCATGGAACAGCAGAAAACCATTCAGAGCGATCCATTTTCAGTCATCCTATGCAGGCCAAATACAAAAGCCGCTATCTGTCAGACATTGAGCGCACTAAGCCTGCGATTGTGCTGGATGCGGTGGGGAAAAATAGCATGTGGGTTCAAAACAAAAAAGCCCAGGGAATTGAGAGTTACCCTGCGCTTTTTCAATATATCCGAAGTAACTACAAACTGATCGGTGACTTTGATGACACACGTTTATATGTGCGCAACGATCGTCTATAATTGGCTTAAAACATCCGTTTGCTGAACACTTTCTGCCTGCTTTTCATGCTCTGCCTTTTCAGCCTGAAGAAGATCATTCAATGTGGTCCTGTCCAAAACGGCTAAGTTAGCATCACGCCATCTTTCCAACACCAGGCGAAGGCTGCATGTTTCTTCGTCTTTACAATCGTCACATCTTCCATAAAAAAACATGGAAACACAAAGTGCCGGTGCAATGGGACCGTCGATAATGCGTAACACCTTTGAAAAGTTAACTTCGCCCGGGGGAATACGCAGCAGATAACCACCGCCTTTTCCTTTCTGACTTTGTAAAACACCATTATTACGCAAGTCAAGCAATATCGCTTCCAGAAATTTCTTTGGAATCTTCTCTTTTTCAGCAATATAGGAAATCAGGACCGGCCCTTTTCCGTATTGTTCTGCTAAAACTTTTAAAGCTTTCAGCGCGTATTTTGCTTTTTTTGAAATCATTGTTGCTTAAATGTACTTTATAGTCGATTTAGCATATAGGCGAATCGTTTCCATCCCGAATTCAAGATGATCAATTCTAAATATCGAACATTTCACCGAATATCCTGCTAACAACAGAACATTAATTGGTCAAACAATAATTCCTTTGAAGATTTTCAATGAAATTGAATTCGCTGTTTATTTAATTTCTGGGTGGCTTGCCGCCATTTAGTAAGCCTTGCATTCTTTCGAGGGTTTTCTTTTCGCCGCAAAGTGAGAGGAATGCTTCCCTTTCTAGATCGAGCAGATATTGTTCAGTCACATTCTGCGCGTAGCTCAAATCCCCGCCATTAATTACATAAGCAAGTTTGTTCGCGATTTTAGCATCATGATCTGAAATATAATTTGCCAAACGCATTTGCGCAATACCCGCCATAAACAAGGCAATGCCCGTTTTTCCCTGAACTTTGATATCGTTTCGCTGTTTTGGCTGCGTATAACCATTATCCGCAAGCTCAACGGCAGCTTGCTTGGCCTCACCGATTAATCTCGACCGGTTGAGAACAATCTGGTCTTTTTCCTGCAAATAATTCATTTCACGTGCATCCTGCGCGGATGTGGACACTTTTGCCTGCGCGATATTCATGAATGCGGTTTGGAGAATGTTCAATTCCGTATCGCCTGCGTGATACATATCCGAACACCTCAGCGCCATTTCCTTCGTACCGCCGCCTGCGGGAATAATCCCGACGCCAAATTCCACGAGTCCCATATAAGTTTCAGCGTGGGCGACGACTTTATCCGCATGCAGATTCAACTCGCAACCGCCACCCAATGCCAGTGTATGCGGCGCTGTAACCACCGGAATGGAAGAATAACGCGCCCGCATCATGGTCTGCTGAAACTGCGCGATAACCATGTTGATTTCATCAAATTCCTGCTCGATCGCGAACATGAACAGCATGGCCAGATTTGCACCCGCAGAAAATGCCTCGCTGGATTCATTACCGATCACTAATCCGCGAAAATCCTTTTCCGCCAGACTAATGCCTTTGTTAATCCCTTCGATCACCTCAGAACCCATCGTATTCATTTTCGATTTGAATTCCAGGTTCAGGATTCCATCGCCAATGTCATACAAATTTGCCCCCGCGTTTTTCCAAACAATGTTGTTAGAGAGATTGTTAAGCAGGATGAAGCCGTCCTGACCAGGGATTTTCTTATAGGTTTTGAAAACAATGTCGTAATAAGAACGCTTGCCGTTCTCCACTTTATAGAACGACTCATTACCCGCTGCGATCATTTCATAAACCCAATCCGCAGGTTTTATATCCAGGCTTTCCATAATGGTAAGCATGTTTTTCACACCAATGGCATCCCAGGTCTCGAAAAGGCCATATTGCCAGCCAAAGCCTGCGGAAATGGCCTGATCAATGCGAAAAATTTCGTCCGAGATTTCAGGGATTCGCAATGAGGCATATCTGAAAACATCGGCAAATGTTTTTCTGTAAAATTCGCCGGCTTTGTCTTTGCCAGCAACAAGCACCGGAAAACGTTTCCACACATCGCTGATTGCTTTGGTGCCTTCCAGAGTTTCAAACTTAACTTTCTCAGAAGGCTTGTATTCCAATGTGCTGAAATCCAGCGCAAGAATGACGGATTTGCCTTTTTCGTCCTTTATTTTTTTGTAAAAACCTTGTCCTGTTTTATCGCCCAGCCATTTGTTATCATACAACTTTTGCATGATTTCGGGGACCACAAATGCATCACGCGATTCGTCTTTTCCCTCGCCCGAAGCATATAAGTTATTGGCAACATGAACCGTCGTATCCAATCCCACAACATCCGAAAGGCGATATGTTCCTGATTTCGGACGCCCTGCAACCGGGCCGGTAAGCTTATCCACTTCATCCACGCTCATGCCCATTTCGGCGGCAACGCGAATGGTCTGGATCAATGCATAGATTCCAAGTCGGTTAGCAATGAAACCCGGTGTGTCTTTTGCCAAAACGGTTGTTTTGCCCAGGAAAAGATCGCCGTAATGCATCAGAAAATTAACAATTTCCTGGTCGGTTTCCGGCGTCGGGATGATTTCCAGTAAGCGTAAATATCTCGGTGGATTAAAGAAGTGCGTTCCGCAGAAATGCTTGCGGAAATCTTCGCTCCTGCCCTCTGCCATCAGATGGATCGGAATTCCGGATGTGTTGGAACTTACAAGCGTTCCCGGCTTGCGCAAAGCGTCCACTTTTTCGAAAAGACTTTTCTTAATATCAAGCCGCTCGACAACGACTTCCATCACCCAATCATAATTTTTGATATCGGACAGGTTATCATCGAAGTTCCCTGTCTTAATGCGTGAGGCAAAGGTCGGGCTGTAAAGTGGTGCCGGGGATGCTTTGATGGCCTGCTGTAACGCATCATTCACGAGCCTGTTTCGGAAAGCAGGATGTTCGCTGGTCATTCCTTTGGCTTTTTCGGCGTCGTTAAGTTCTTTTGGAACAATGTCGAGCAACAAAACTTCCACACCGATATTGGCAAAGTGGCAAGCAATGCGCGATCCCATAATGCCCGAGCCCAAAACGGCTACTTTACGAATTGAACGATTCATTATTTAAAGGTTTGGTTTAAAGCTCTTCTTCTATTTCGCCGGCTTTGAGTTTTTGATTTTCCTCTTCCACCAGTTTGTTGATATCTTTAATTACATCAAAAAAAACGACCAGCTTATCCAGCGGAATTTTATCCCTGATCATGGTATTGAAAGAAATAACACCTTCCCGCGCCAGTTCCCGTTTCTCTTTTCCTAAATCCGTCAGCACGATCCTGACAAACCGCTTATCCTGCGAGCTGACCTCACGTTTAATGAGTCCGCGCTCTTCCAGGTTTTTCAGCATCCGTACCAGACTTCGTGGTTCCATGCCGAGCAAAGGGGCTATTTTGGTTGCTGGCGTGCCATTTTCAATGTCAATGTTGAGCAATACATAGCCGACGGCCATGGTTGTATCAAAACGTGCGGCGTAGGCATTGTACATTCTGGAAATCGAATGCCAGGCCCATTTTATCTGGAAATCAATCGTTTTTTCCTTACGCATCGTTGAAAAAATCTTAATGGTGTCAGGAGTGCCCCTTATCACAAATGTAAGAAATCAGCCCACTATTATGCAAGCATACTAATTTTAGTTTAATAAAAAACGCATTGCCCAACGAAGGACAATGCGTTTTTGAAAAAGCTGTATTTAAATTATTTTTCAGCGATCAGCTTGTCCATTAAGCCATTGAAATCGGTCACGAATTCATCAAAATAAGCGCCGGTTCCCTGGCCTGAAAAACCTGTGTGGATCTCGCGTACTTTGCCTTTTTTATCTATGAAAATCGTTGTCGGATAAGACATTACCTTGTTTAACATCGGCAATGCTTTCGCTGTTGCCTCGTCGGTGTTGGTTCCGGCCAGAAGGATCGGATAATCGATTCCCATGCGCTCGATCATGCGTTTGAGCTTTGGATTGGAGACTTTGGGATCATCCGATCTTTCAAATGACAAGCCAACAACCTCGACACCGCGGTCCTTATTCTTTTTGTACCAGGGCGCTACGAAATTAGTTTCGTCCATACAATTCGGGCACCACGAGCCCATAATCTGAATGATCACGACTTTGTCCTTAAATCTTGGATCTTTTAATGATACAGGTTTGCCGTCTGAGTCAGGAAATGTGAAGTCAACCGTTTCAAAACCAGGCTTTAAGTAAGTAAGACTTGCTGCATCAGGCAGTTTCGCTTTATCATTCTTCTTGGCAGAGAAGCTTCGCAGACTTTTCACGCCCGACCACATAGAGCCTTTCAGCGAACCGTCGCTTTGAATGGCTGCCTTGAAAAGTTTTGCGTTGGAGCCGTCAAATGTGGATAAAAACAGACTGTCGCCATTGACATTGCCCGTCAGGAAGCGATAATCGCCCGTTGTGGTCAGTATGGAGCCTTTTACATTTGTTCCATCCTGGACAAATGTTCCTACGGATTGTGTTGTATCGCCTGTGGATTCTGTAATAAATGTTGCGTCCCACTTCCCGGCAACGGTTTTGGTGCTTTTTGCTTCGCCCGGTTTGAAGAATTTATAATCTTTACCAAACTCGGCTTCGAAAGGAATTGAGCCGGCAACTTTGCCCTTCGCATAGCGGTAATAAGTGCCTTTCAGCTTTTCTCCTTCGGCCTTTGCAATAATTTTCATATCAAAAAGCTCCATTGGGATCACCAGCGAGTCGTTTTGGAAAAATGCTGTGTCCATTTTCAACCTTTCCGTGTCGTTGATCACTACGACCGAATAAGTTTTCCCGTCCGGGTTTTTGGATACATCCATAATAAACGGGATCCTGTTCTCATCGCGGCTCAATGTTGCGCGCCAGGCGCCTGTTTTTAAGTCCGTTTGCGGGGAAGATTTACAACTAACGAAAGCAATTAAAGTGAATATTGCAGCAATCTGGTGAATGACTCTCATATACAGTGGGTTGATATTAAATTAACGTTTAGCTGCCGAAATTAAATCCTTTGCCGACAGCCGTTCGTACGCTTGAAAATTGCTAAGTTTGTAACTGCCTGCTGGCAAGAATTAGTTCCTAAGTACGTTGCTTTTAACAAATGGATTTACAAAGTACATATCACGAGCCTGTCATGTTGTCCGAATGCCTGGAAGGGCTTAACATTCAACCGGAGGGCGTTTATGTGGATGTGACTTTTGGCGGCGGCGGACATTCGCGGGCAATCCTCGAAAAGCTGACGACCGGCAGACTGCTGGTTTTTGATCAGGATCCCGATGCGGCTGCCAATGCAGCGGAATTCAAAGATGACAAACGATTTACCTTCATAGCAGCCAATTTCAGGCATTTGAAACGTTACCTGAAATTGCATAAGGCTGAAAAAGTGGACGGAATTCTCGGAGATCTTGGCGTCTCATCGCACCAGATCAACACGCCGGAAAGGGGCTTTTCCACAAGGTTTGATGCTGACCTGGACATGCGCATGAACCCTAACATTGAAAAAACGGCCCGCGAGGTGATCAATTCACGTTCTTCGGCCGAATTACAGCGGATTTTGGGCATGTATGGCGAGGTGACCAATGCCCGCACAGCTGCCGAGGCCATATTTACTTCCAGGCATAGCACGCCAATTGACACGGTTGCAGATTTGAAAGGAATTTTGCTAAAATACGCCCCTAAGCACCGCGAAAACAAATATTTTGCTCAGGTTTTTCAGGCATTAAGGATCGAAGTCAATGATGAACTGGCCGTTCTGGAAGAGTTCCTGACGCAGGTTCCGGAAGTGCTTAATCCGGGCGGGCGATTGGTTGTCATGTCCTATCACTCACTGGAAGACCGTTTGGTCAAAAACTTCATTTTAAAAGGAAAATTTGACGGAGAATTAGAAAAGGACTTCTACGGAAATGCGATTAGGCCCCTAAGCAGCGTTACCAGAAAGCCGGTGGAAGCAACTCCGGAAGAAGTTGCGCGAAATCCCAGGGCCAGAAGCGCTAAGCTCAGGATTGCAGAGAAAATATAGTTTTTAAAATCCCCACTTGAGAATGTCGGAAAATAAAAGAAGACCTAAGCCCATTCCGCCTAAGCCTCCCAAGCCTGCGAAACGCAAGCGGGAATATCATTTATTCAACTGGCTGAATAAATTTTTGCCGTTGGATAAAGTTTTTGGTGAAAAAGCGCCGGGCAAGGAAGAACGGCTTCCCGTTAAATATTTCTATTATTTCGGCTGGATTGTCATTCTGCTTGTTGCCTACGAACGCATTGGTTTTCAGTCTGAACAATATGTGCGAAACAGCATTAAACTTAAAAAAGAAGTGGATGATCTCCGGGCTGAATACACGTCCATTCATGCCGAATACATGAAAAGCGGGCTGCAGTCGGTGATCATTGAAAAAGTGAAAGCCGAAGGTCTCGAAGAAAACCTGATCCCTCCTAAAAAGATCATTATCAAGTCGGAAGAAGACGATTAGTCGATCCCGGCACATGAAATACACTCAATCTTTATAAGCTCAATTTTCTTCCAAGAAGTAATGAAGAACGACGTTGAAAGCGGTCAGAACAATAAGAAAGCGCTGATTGCCCGGGCCCGGACGGTGGGCTGGCTTTTGTTTTTACTGGCTATTGCGGTTTTTGGCAAGCTCATCCGCGTGCAGTATTACGACGAATTCAAAGGCAAAACCTGGGCGGAATATTCTGCCAAAAATGACCTGAAAATTGACACAATCCCGGCCATGCGCGGGAACATTTATTCCAATGACGACCGGCTACTGGCTACTTCTCTGCCCTATTATTATGTTGGCCTCGACACCAAAGTGGCGGATTCGGCTTATTTCAAAAACAACATTGACGAGCTCGCTTCTTTGCTTGCCAAGAGCTTTGGAGAAAACACTGCGGCAGGTTACAAGAATAAGATCATGCGCTATCGGGTGAGTAAAAACAAAAGATATTTAAGGCTTAAATCCCGCCAGATCAGCCATCTGGATCGCGAAAAGGTTAAGAAATGGCCATTTTTTGTAAAAAACAGAAAAGGTGGTGGGGGTAAATTCGAAACGATTTATAAACGCTATAAACCATTTAGTCCTATGGCCGACAGGACCATTGGCGGCATCGATCCAAAAAGCGGACGTGGCTACATTGGTCTTGAATCGAGCTTTGATAAAAATCTGGAAGGAAAAGCCGGCATAGGCTGGGTTGAATTGGTGGAAGGCGGGATGAAAATTCCGGTGGGCGACGCGCTGAATGTGCAGCCGGAAGCCGGAAGGGACATTTACACCACATTGGATATGAACTTTCAGGACCGCGCAGAAATTGCTTTGCGCAGAAAACTCATCGAAAGCAGAGCCAATTACGGTTGCGTGATCATTATGGAAGTGGCAACGGGCGAAATTCGTGCGATGGCCAATTTGACCAAACGCGGAGAAGGCAAATACGAAGAAGTTTTTAACTACGCCGTTGCAGGCGGAGCAGATCCTGGTTCCACATTCAAGTTGCCGACTATGATGGCGCTTTTGGAAGAAACGAAGATGAACCCCGACGAGATTACTGTAAACACAGGTGCCGGCTCGGTACGTTTTCGTGGGACGTCCATCAATGATTCCAAAAGAGGTGGTCACGGTGTTTTGACCGCCACACAGGTTTTTGAAAAATCATCCAACATTGGTGTTCATCTGCTGATGCAGCGCTATTTCTTCTCAAAACCGGATGCTTATCTTTCCTATTTGAAAAAATTCCACCTGACCACGCCGACGGGCATTCATATGAAAGGCGAAAAGCCTCCTTACATTAAAGATCGCACGTCTAAACAATGGAGCGCCTATTCATTAACCTTTATGTCTTACGGCTACGAAATGGTCATGACTCCGCTGCAAACGCTGGCGCTTTATAATGCTGTTGCGAATGACGGTTACTGGGTTCGCCCGATGATCGTTCGTGAGATCAGGAATGCCGAAGGTGTTGAGGATAAAATCCCGCCGTATGTCGAAGACAAGCCGATTGCCTCTCCCGAGACCATTAAAAAAGTGAAGAAAATGCTCGAAGGCGTCGTGAAAGCTGGTTCCGCCAAGAACATTAGTTCTGAACTGTATCAGATAGCCGGGAAAACAGGAACTGCACAGAAACTGATCAACGGCATTTATACGCCCGGAAAATATTACACTTCGTTCGCTGGCTATTTCCCAGCCGATAAGCCCAAATACAGCGCGATTGTGATCATCGACACGCCTCAGGGTGAGGGTGCGAATTATACACTATATGCTGGGAGCGTTGCAGCGCCGGTTTTCAAGGAAGTGGCCGATCGCATTTACGCTTACGATGTGAGCATTCAAAAACCCATTAAAGACTCATTGCCCGAAGAATCAAAGGATGTGAAATGGGCAGGCAGATCAGCTGATATGCAAATTATCAGCAAGGAGCTAAAACTAACGCCTGTGCCGGGAAATGCTGAATATGCTGCCGGGTCACTATTAAAAAAGGGAAAGACCAACTGGCAATCACGCAGTATGGATTCGAAAGACGTGCCCGATCTGCAAGGGCTGGCCATGCGTGATGCTTTGTATATTTTGGAAAATAAAGGATTCAATGTCACATTTAAAGGTTCGGGCAAAGTAGTAGAACAATCATTGCCGCCCGGAACCAATGCCGCGGGCAACAAAACGATCCTATTAACATTACAGTAATTCCTGCATGGAGAGCACCCCAGAGAAAATTTTAAGCGATATCCTGATTGGCGTAGCCGGGGCCAATGTTACCGGCTCTGACATAGTAATAATTAAAAGCATTATCCTGGATTCCAGGAAAGTTTTGCCCGGAAGTTTGTTTGTAGCCCTCAGGGGAACACAAACCGATGGACATCAATATATAAGCACTGCGACCGAGCTTGGCGCAACTGCCATTCTTTGCGAAGAGCTTCCGGAAAGCCTGAATGAAAATGTTACTTATATTCAGGTTGCGGATTCGGCGGAAGCGATGGGGCTGATAGCCGCGGCATTTTATGAAAATCCTTCCCAAAAGCTCACATTGGTGGGTGTAACGGGCACAAATGGCAAAACATCTGTTGCCACATTCTTGTTTCAGCTTTTCCGGGCATTGGGCTATCGCTGCGGCCTGATTTCCACTGTTCAAAACCAGGTTGAGGACGAAGTGATCCCTTCCACACACACCACGCCGGATGCGGTTGCTTTGAACCAGCTGTTGTCCCAAATGCAGAAAAAGAATTGCAGCCACGTGTTCATGGAAGTGAGCTCGCATGCCGTCGCGCAACACCGGATTACCGGTCTGCATTTCGCAGGAGGCATATTTACCAACATTACCCACGATCATCTCGACTTCCACAAAACATTTGAGAATTACATCAAAGCAAAAAAAGGATTCTTCGACCAGCTTCCGAAAACAGCTTTCGCGCTCGTTAATCTGGATGATCGCCGTGGCGCTGTCATGGTCCAGAATACAAAAGCCAAAATCGAAACCTATTCTCTGCAGACATTAGCGACTTTTAAAGGAAAAATAATTTCCGATACGCTGGCTGGGATGCATATGGATATCAATATGCAGGACGTGTGGTTTCGGGTGATTGGGCGGTTTAATGCTTATAATTTGCTTTCCGTTTATGGTGCGGCAGTTCTTTTAGGTGAAAAGCCGGAATCGGTTCTTACCGAACTTTCCAATTTGAAAAGCCCTCCGGGGCGTTTTGAGCAGTTTCATTCTGTTGATAACATTGTCGGCATTGTGGATTACGCGCATACACCTGATGCTCTGGAGAATGTCTTGGAAACGATTAATCACCTACGGAGCGGCAATGAGAAGGTGATCACGGTTGTGGGTTGCGGGGGAAACCGGGATGCCGAGAAACGCCCGAAAATGGCTGCTATTGCTTGCAAATTCAGCAACCGCGTTATTCTTACGTCCGATAATCCGCGTTACGAGGATCCTATGGATATTTTGGAACAAATGCGGAAAGGCGTTCCGCCATTGGATTACAAAAAAACTTCTGTCATTGAGGATCGGCATGAGGCCATTAACAGGGCTTTTGAAGAAGCGAATCCCGAAGACATTATTTTAATTGCCGGGAAGGGCCATGAAAATTATCAGGAAATTAAGGGCGTAAAGCATCATTTCGACGACAAGGAGGTTTTGCTGGAAGCTTTTGCAAAACGTAATTCCTGATATCGGAGGTAAAAATCCCAATTGCCTTTTTGCGTAGTCTTTGAAAAGAAGCAACTTTGCAAAGTCATCCCCAATACATTATTCATGCTCTATTACTTCTTCGAATATCTCGACAAGCACTTTAATATCCCGGGAGCGGGCGTTTTCCAATACATTTCTTTCAGGGCGCTGGGCTCCACGGTCTTGTCCCTGTTTATCGCAGCGACTTACGGAAAAACGATCATTAATTACCTGAGGAAAAAGCAAATGGGCGAGACGATCCGGGATTTGGGATTGGCTGGCCAGATGGAAAAGGCTGGAACGCCAACAATGGGCGGTTTTATTATTCTGGCCTCACTGCTCATTCCCGTGCTGCTTTTCGCGAAACTGAGTAATGTTTACATTGTCCTCCTCATTATTACTGCGCTCTGGACAGGACTGATTGGGTTTGTCGATGACTATCTGAAAAAATTCAAAAACAACAAAGACGGCCTTCACGGGCGATTTAAGATCGTAGGACAAGTGGGATTGGGCGTGATCGTAGGTCTTACGCTTTCGTTTAATGACAATGTAAGGATCAGGATCTATGAGCAGCCATTACTAAGCTCTAATTTGGGAGAAATCCAGCGTTACCGCGACATTATCCACCCGACTGTAACTACAATCCCATTCATTAAAAACAACGAATTTGATTATAAAGCATTACTATTCGGCTGGTTACCAGAAGAATACACCTGGGTCATTTACACCATCATTGCCATTTTCATTATTACCGCCGTTTCCAACGGGGCCAACATTACGGATGGAATCGATGGTCTTGCAGCAGGTGTTTCAGGGATCATTGCGCTCACATTGGGCGTTTTGGCATACTTATCAGGAAATACCAAGTTCTCGCAGTATCTGAACATCATGTACATTCCAAACTCCGGAGAGCTCGTGATATTTTGCGCTGCATTTATAGGCGCCTGCGTCGGGTTTCTCTGGTATAATGCTTATCCCGCCCAGGTTTTCATGGGCGACACAGGAAGCTTGATGCTGGGTGGGGTGATAGCCGTTATCGCACTGGCGATTCGTAAAGAATGGCTTATCCCCTTCATGTGTGGGATTTTTATTGCAGAAAACTTGTCCGTAATCGTCCAAGTCAGCTATTTTAAATATACCAAACGGAAATACGGCGAAGGCCGACGAGTCCTCTTAATGTCGCCATTGCACCATCATTACCAGAAAAAAGGCATTCACGAATCGAAGATCGTAACTCGTTTTTGGATTGTCGGGATTATCCTGGCGATTTTGACGCTGGCTACTTTGAAGCTAAGGTAAAATACAAGATTCTGTCAAACTGAGCGTGACAAAGTAAGTGACGCTCAGTGTGACAAAGCAAAGTTACCGCCCTACTGCCTCGCTATATCTCCTCGGATCATAACCCTTCGCGAAGAGCGGATATTGGTCAAAAATCCTTCTTACTACACTTCTATAATGGTTATTGGAGTTCTCAACACCCTTGAAGATTCCCGACGCGTAACCTCTCCAGACAACCTGATCGCTTTCGGCATCGATGAGTGAAACGATGAGCGTTCCTTTATCTAAGGCATATTTGATAGGTTCATATCGGAAACCATCGTTTTCAGTATCCACCCAGTTTTTAATAACCGGCTGCATATATCCCTGATAACGCAGGTTATCGTAAAAAATACCGTAATTAACGAGTAATGTGGGTTTTTCAGCTGTGAGCTTGTAGCCTCTCACTTGCATTTGACGGCGGATCGCCTCGTAAATCTCGGTGCAGAGATTGTTGGTGTCGCGCTCACATTCCAGAAAAGTATAGGAAGAATAATCCTTGAAATTGGTTTCGTAACTGTAGTCGTGCTCCACGAACACCTTTCGACCACTGGAACAGCCCGCGATAATAATAATCAGAAGTAAAGCGGCATAAGTAAAAATTGACCTTAGCATAAGCATTTAATTTGTCAGGTTATGAATAATATATATCAATAATGTATTTATACAAATCCATCAAAACCAATAACTTACGCTAGAATCTTTTAAAATTATCCCAAATAATAAGCTATTGATTTACGCATTTCAGAAGCAGAAACCACTATATCAAACGCACATTGCCCTGCTCCTTTTAGCAACGAAAACCGCACTTCCTTTTCTTTATTTTTTTTGTCCTGACGCGTCAGGGCTATGATTTCTTCAATATCTTCCGCTTTCATGTTCACTTTACCATATGTGGCGAAAAGAAACTCCTCAATATCGGTAAGCGTCCGCTGGTCGATCATTTTCCGAGAGAAAGAAAGATAACTTTCCATGATCATCCCAACTGCAATTGCTTCTCCGTGAAACAATCTTTCTTTTGCAGGCTTGTTTAGAAAACAGGTTTCCACCGCATGCCCGAGTGTGTGTCCAAAATTCAATATTTTACGCAGTCCCTTTTCCGTAGGATCCTGATCCACAACCACTTGCTTTATCTTTACCGAATGTGCAATCAGATCTGTCCAGTTTTGTTCTTCAAAGTCTTTTTGTCTGATCTCCTCCCATTTTGCCGCATCCGCGATCAGACAATGTTTTATGATCTCTGCAAACCCGGATCGGATTTCCCTTTCCGGCAACGTCTGCAAAAAAACAGGGTCGATCAGCACTCTTTTGGGCATAGTAAACACACCCAAATGATTTTTAAAACCCTGAAAATCAATCCCTAATTTACCCCCAACACTTGCATCCACCTGGGAAAGCAAAGTCGTCGGCACTTGTATAAAATCTATTCCACGCTTGTAAACTGCCGCACAAAAACCACCCATATCCCCAATTACACCGCCTCCAACATTGATGACCAAGGCGTGCCGGTCCAAAGCCTCTTTTGTCATCGCATCCCAGATTTTTTCACAGGTCGACAACAATTTATTCGATTCTCCGCTGGGGACATTTACAATGCTGTGTCCCGGTAAAATCGCCTTTAAATAAGGATAACAATGCTTTTTGGTATTATTATCCGTGATTAAAAATACTTTGGAATACTCGGACGAACTTAAAAATCCACTTAAACTTTCACTAATTGGGGCAATAACAACAGACTCGTTCATTCTACTATTTTGTGAGACAGCGCTCGTAACACATACGATGAATGCACCATAATGGATGCGTTGATATCCAGGTTTTTAGAAATAATATTCTGGAAATCTCTTTTAAAGATATGAATTATTATGTTTCCCTTGTAATCATTTAAGTTTTGTATTCCAAGAAAATTTTCAACAACTCCACATTTTCGCCACAATTGCATGTTGCGCTGCCTCGTTTGCGTTTTATTTTGTAAAATTGCCGTCCGCTTAACCCCGGAATCTAAATATTAAGCCTTTAACCAATCATAATTTTAACGAATGAGTGCTCCGCTGATTTCAGGAATTCAACAGGTAGGAATTGGTGTTCAAAACGTGCCCGACGCATGGAAATGGTATCGCAAGATGCTCGGTTTTGACGTTCCGGTGTTTGATGAAAAGGCCGAAGCACCACTGATGACGCCTTATACAGGCGGACAGGTGCACCAAAGACACGCTGTTTTAGCCATTAATCTGGCAGGAGGAGGCGGATTGGAAATCTGGTCATTTACGAGCAGAAAATCCCAACCTGCCAATTTCAAGGTTGAGATTGGCGACCTGGGCATTAATGCAGTTCGTTTCAAAGCGCCGGATGTGAGAAAAGCGCATGAATGGTTGAAAAGTCAGTCCAAAGAAGCGGTTGGACCATTGGTTGCTTTGCCGGAAGGCGAGGGATTTTGGGCTAGTGATCCTTATGGAAATACATTTCAGATTACGAGTGATGAAACCTGGTTTCAAAAAACCGGAAAACCGGTTGGGGGCGTTGCAGGCGTTGTTGTGGGGGTTTCAAACATGGACGAATCTCTGGTTTTCTATGAAAATCTGCTTCAACCGCTGGAAGTTGTTTACGATCAATCGGGTGTATTTGAGGACATTCCGGCTTCGATTAAGGGGCAGCGTTTTAGAAGGGTATTATTGAGAAAAACATTCACGCCTCACGGCGCATTCAGCCGTTTGCTGGGCAATGTTCAAATCGAGCTCGTACAAGCGCTCGACCGCACGCCTAAGAAAATATTTGAAAACCGGTTCTGGGGTGATTGTGGCTTTATCCATTTGTGCTTTGACACAATTGATATGGACACATTGAAATCCAAACTTCAATCCCAGGGATATCTATTCACCATTGACAGCGAAAGATCATTCGGCATGGAATCGGCAGCAGGCCGTTTTGCCTATCTCGAAGATCCGGACGGCACATTGATCGAACTTGTAGAAACACATAAACTGCCGATCTTGAAGAAAATTGGCTGGTTCCTGGATATTCAGAAAAGGAAAGATCAAAAGCCGCTGCCCGACTGGATGCTTAAACTAATGGGTTTGAGTCGTGTGAAGGATTAATAATGGCTTCCGAACCAGGCCAGAATCGGCAGCGCGAAAAACAATGCTAATCCGGCTTGCCAACCAACAAGTGCGCCGATAATGAGCGACAGCAAAACGACGGCTAAGGGATATAAATACATCAACATTCCAAACAGAACTGAATCGTAAAAAACAGATCTTGCTGTAAGTTTGGCCGTTTTTCTTTCCAAAAAATTATAAAACGGGCGGTGAATCGTCCGCCCTATCCAGCCGAGGGCATTTTGAAATGCATTCCCTTTCGCCGGAACTGTACAGTCTGCAAATAATGCATTCAGGTTTGCCACCTTTTCCTCCTTTGATAGCTCAGCTGGAATTGACCAGACTTCTGCACTCATTTTCCGCTCTAAAATTTCATTGAACTCACGCAGCCATCTCTCGTATTCCAACGGATCTGTTTTTATATCATTGATTAAAATAGCGTCTCCAAAGCGCAGAGAAACTCTTTTTCCTGGTCCACGAAAATGTTCGTAGTTAACCCCCGTAGGGACAACGCCCATGTTTTTCAGCGCATTATCGCCATACCAGGTGTGGTAAGCCATTCTTGCGGTTCCTTTTCCAAGCGGACGCAACCGCCATTCATTCACGCAAATGCCCTCTGAAAATATGATCACAGCGCCGCCGCCTTTCATGGCCTCATAACCTTCCTGAACAGTGACATCATGATTTTTAACATATTGCCGCCCCTCCGAACCTCGGAACACCGGAATAAGCTTGATCTGCCGGAGCCAGAATGCTGCCGCTTTTTTCTTGAAAACATCGCCACGGGTGAGCGTAAAAATGGGCTGCCTGATGATGGAGCCAATCACGACAGCATCAAAAAACGAACCTGAATGATTGGAAGCTAAAAGGACCGGCCCTTTGTGCAGCTTATCGAAGCCTTTTACACAAAGCTTTTTCAAGTAAATGGGCAGCGCTAGTCGTACCAGGAAGCGAGAGAAGTAGAAAAACAAAATGTATAAGGTAAAATTGACCCGCAAAATTATTCAAAGTTTCGATATATGCCTCGTGTCCGCTCCCGCGAAGTTGCTAACTTTGACAGTAAATGGAGCTTTTAAAGAACCTAACATCAACATTTTGCAGTGCCCAAATAAATTATAAATGCGTTTAAAAGATTATCCTGAAATTATCCGGAAGGCCTGGGCAGGGTTTGATAATTCGATTGGAGTTAAGTTTGTTGAAGATATAAGTGCCAAAGTATCAACGAATCACGTTTTCCGCGTGACGTTGGATAATGATGATATTGTTGTTGCCAAGCTCTCTTATTTTGGCAAATATGAGCATTTCAAAGAAGATCACAGGATTATTCAGGCGCTTGCCAATAATTTGCTTTACCCATTTGAAAATGTGCTTGCCCGGTCGCTCGTAAAAAATAATCAGGTTTATACATATCGTTACCAGGAGGATTTTGTGGATACATGGGTCGTTTTTTATAATCCGATCAGGGCTATGAACCGGCTTCCCAAGAGACTTAATGATGAACAGATCAAGAAGTTAGGAAGTGAAACCGCCAAATTCCACCTGGCTTGCCTTCGGGCAGGGAAATCCATTCCAAAATCATCCAAAAATCTGCGTACAGACATTCAGCATTTGTTGGAAATTCTGGATTCGGACACCGGACAATACGAGCACCGCGGCTATATCCAGCTTTTGAAAAGGCAATGCGATATTTTCATGAAAAACATTCAGCGCCTGAATGTAAGCTCCTTTGACAAAATGCCCGTTTTTGTAGACTGGAACATTGGTAATTTCTCTGTAACGGATGATTTGAAATTGTATTCAAGATGGGATTATGACTGGTTTCGCGTTTCTTCCCGGATCATGGATTTCTATTTTTTCGCCCGTGTTTGTTCCAATGTGGGTGACAGAACGGTTTTCAGCTATCTCCTGGGGCCGTTGATGGAAGACAGATTTATGATTTTCCTGAAAGAATACCACCAGATTTATCCGCTCACGGTGAACGAAGTCCGGTTTATGAAAGAAGCTTACCGTTTTTTTATTCTGAATTATGTGATCAAATATGGAAAATATTTCTTTCACCGGGCCTATTGCACCAAATTACAGAAGGAAGCATACGAACTTTATTTCCCTTCGATCGATGGCTTCGACGAAGACAAAATCCTGAGGGCGCTCAATTTATAGCCAGATTTTCGCTCTCATTTTATTCACTCCCAAGACACCAGCACGAATGATCCTCGACAATTTTAAGTCTGTAATCTCCAAATATGAAGTCATTTTCTTCGACGCCTTTGGCGTTTTAAAAACATATAATGGCCTGATTCCAGGCATTGAGAATACATTTGCTTATCTACGGGAAACTGACAAAGATTTTTATGTGGTTACCAACGACGCCTCCCGCAGCCCGGAACAGTTGGCTGAATCGTATGTCAAATTGGGGATTAACGACGTCACTCCTGACCGTATCATTTCGTCAGGAATGTTGGCCAGGGAATATCTGGAATTAAAGGTCAGAAACGGCGTTGTAGCCTATTTAGGCACGGACAATTCAGCACATTACATTGGATCCACAGATCTTAAAACACTCTCGATCAGAGAACTGGATCTCAATTCTGTAAATGATGTGAATGCTTTGGTTTTTCTGGATGATGAAGGTTTTGACTGGAATACGGATTTGACCAAAACACTGAATTTGCTGCGAAAACGCAACATTCCGGTTATCGTTGCTAATACGGATAAAACATATCCAGCTTCAAAAAGTCGCTTGTCGATAGCAGTTGGTGCCCTGGCAAAAATGATCGAGGACACAATCGGCAGGCAATTTATTCGCTTCGGAAAGCCTGATCCACAGATGTTTATCTTCGCTTATCAGCACATTAAGAATTACCCCAACGTAAATAAGCAAAACATTTTAATGGTCGGCGACACCTTGCATACGGACATTTTGGGCGGGAACAAATTTGGCCTGGATACGGCGCTCGTTCTCACCGGTAATACGCAAGCTGAAGATGCCGAAGTCCGTATAAGGGCCACCGGGATCATACCCACATATATCTGCGTTTCGGCTGTGGTTGAGTAACAGTCGGTTAGCAGCAGTCGGCAAGCATTATTGGATTAATGCTTTGTTTTTGTGATTTCCTGCTATTTTTGCTGAAATTAAAATTACACACACATGCTTGCTAAAACTTACGGAAGTGCCGTTTACGGCGTGGATGCGACAATCACAACGATTGAAGTAAATGTGGCCCAGGGAATGGGCTTTTATATGGTCGGGCTGGCCGACAGTTCTGTGAAAGAAAGCCAGCAGCGTGTAGAGGCCTCGCTCAAATGTTATGGCTACAAAATGCCGCGGCAAAAACTGGTGGTTAACCTCGCCCCTGCCGACATTCGAAAAGAAGGCTCCGCCTACGACCTTCCCATTGCCCTCTGCATTCTCCAATCCTCAGAACAGCTGAATTGCCAACATAGTCTGGAAGATTACATTATCCTCGGAGAACTTTCGCTGGATGGTATTTTGCGCCCGATCAAGGGAGTTTTGCCCATCGCCATTGAAGCGCGTAAACAGGGTTACAAAGGTTTTGTCCTTCCCGCCGAAAATGCGCATGAAGCCGCAATTGTCAATAACATTGATGTCATCCCCGTGGAAACGCTTACGGACGCCATCGCTTTTTTTGAAGGTAAATCCGATGTTCAGCCGATCATTGTGGATACGCGCGATTTGTTTTTCACTTCCCAAAATGAGTATGATGCTGATTTCGAGCATGTTCAGGGGCAGGAAAATATCAAAAGGGCATTGGAGATCACTGCCGCTGGCGGGCATAATGCGATTATGATTGGTCCGCCGGGAGCTGGGAAAACAATGTTGGCGAAGCGCATTCCGAGTATTTTGCCCCCATTAAGCCTTCCCGAAGCATTAGAAACGACGAAGATCCATTCCGTTGCCGGGAAGCTTGGCAAGCAGGCTACATTGGTTTCCCGACGTCCTTTCCGGGCGCCACATCATTCGATTAGCGACGTTGCGCTGGTGGGGGGCGGGAGCTTTCCGCAACCTGGTGAAATCTCTCTGGCCCATAATGGTGTATTGTTTCTGGATGAACTGCCGGAATTCAAACGTTCCGTGCTGGAAGTGATGCGGCAGCCTTTGGAAGAGCGAAAAGTGACCATTTCGAGGGCAAAAATGACGGTTGAGTTTCCGGCCAACTTTATGCTCATTGCCAGCATGAATCCTTGTCCGTGTGGTTACTATAATCACCCTGAAAAACAATGTGTTTGCGGCCAGGGAGTTGTGCAAAAGTATTTAAACAAGATCAGCGGCCCGCTACTCGACCGCATTGACCTGCATGTTGAAGTCACACCCGTTTCCTTTGATCAAATTGCCTCCACAAGAAAATCAGAAAGCAGCGAGCAAATCCGTGCGCGGGTGATCAAGGCGCGTGACATGCAGACCGAGCGGTTTAAGAACAACAAAGAAATTTATTCCAATGCTATGATGTCCCCGGAAATGGTGAAGGAGATCTGCCAGATCAGCGATCCCGGAAAAGCCCTCCTACGCACTGCGATGGAGCGTCTCGGCCTCTCCGCCCGCGCCTACGACCGCATCCTAAAAGTCTCCCGCACCATCGCCGACCTGGCTGGCAGCGTTGACATTCAAGTCCAGCATTTGGCAGAGGCTATTCAATATCGGAGCCTGGATAGGGAGAATTGGGCTGGGTGACGATTTGAAATCAACTTTTTTTACACTTAAATATTATTAAATTTGGAAACACTATTGTTAGAAACAGTGATAGAGAAACGAATCGTTTCTGAGATCCTTAATGAACCTAATGCGTATCTCATCATCAACGCAATAACTGCTGTGCTGAACAAGGAGCGAGAACAACGGATTAAATTTTACAACGACATTACTGAACAAGAAAAAGTTGAGTTCATTAATGGCGAAATTGTTGTGCACTCACCTGCGAAACTGCAACACAACCGCGCAACGCTGCTGCTTGCGCAACTTCTTAACCTCTATTCAATCGAACAAGATTTAGGATTTGTAGGAGTCGAGAAGATTATGATCAAGTTAACCCGCAATGATTACGAGCCGGATATTTGTTATTTTAAATCGGAAAAGGCAGATCAATTTAAAGAGGATCAAATACTTTTCCCTACGCCCGATTTAATTGTTGAGGTAATTTCTACATCAACTGAATCAAAGGACAGGGGCATAAAGTTCAAAGATTACGAAGCTCATAAGGTTGAAGAATACTGGATCGCCGATCCCGAAAACCAAACTATTGAACAATATCATTTGGTTGGAGAGGAATACGCACTTGTACTGAAATCTTCACAAGGCTTTATCGAGAGTTTCGTAGTTGAAGGATTTAAAATTCCAATCGCTGCCATTTTTGATAAAGCAGTAAACGCGAAAGCAATGCGTAACATTTAAAAACTCAAAGTTCCTCTACACTAACCCCACCTAATTCCTGAAACAATGTTGACCAGTAATGCGTCACGTGTGGGTTGTTTTCTTTACTTGATGCGGTTGGTTCGAATGGTGACACGATAATGACCTGCGGAGAGCCGATGGCATATTTTTCTAATTGTTTAGAATCTTCTTTTGCATCTTGCTCTGCCTCTGCATCAGTTTTGGGAGGCTTAATGTGAAAATCCCGGCGATTCGCTCCTTTTACGCTTTCGACCATATCACTGAAGTAATACACTTTCACTTCCGAACCGCTTTCGCCCGCTTTGGCGATCACTGGCAAACTTGCCCAAATGTCGGTCGATTGATTAGAAGCGCCTGTATTTTGCTGGTTTAGCTTGGCTAGCAACTGTCTTAAATAAATACTCTTTTCCTTTTGCAATGACAGCTGAAATGCCGTTTCAATTCCTTCGCGGTCTGTGGCGTTGGAGCCTTCCATATTGTCTTTTTCGCTTCTGACAGTCAGGGATAATGCGCGGGCCTTGGAAGTGTTTTCATGAATAAAATAAACATCCAGCTTGTCGCCCTTATTCTTCATGTTGGTTTCGATAATGTCGGTTAACGTCTGACGATATTTGTCGTTGACATATTGTTTGTCGACGTGCACGCTTTGCGTTTTATCCAAAAAAACCAATGTGTAAACCGGCGCGTCGACCGCAGCGGGTTTTTCTTCTTCTTTATCTCCTCCGCAAGAAGCAAGCGAAAGCATTGTGATGGAAAGCATAATCAGCTTCCAGTGAAGCTTAAAAGACTTTTTTATCTTAAAATCCATAGGGTCAAATTATTTAGCGAAACTAACTGGTTCACAAATATTACACAACGCGAAACGGAGGTTTGGTTGTATTATTTTAAATAAAAACAGAAACCCCTCAAAACGTATGCTTTGAAGGGTTTCCAAATTTTATTCCAGTAAGTTCTATTTGTGCTGATCCTGGATCATTGTAACCAGTTCTTCGGAAATCCCGGTTGAAGAATATCCGCCGTCGTGATAGAGATTTTGCATGGTAACAAAGCGCGTCAGATCGGAAAACAATGTGATGGCGTAATTGGCGCAATCGTCCGCTGTTGCGTTGCCTAAGGGGCTCATTTTCTCGGCAAATTCGTAAAATGCGTCAAATCCTTCAATCCCTGAGCCTGCTTTTGTTTTGGTCGGAGATTGGGAAATGGTGTTAACACGCACATTTTTAGCTTTTCCGTAACGGTAACCATAGCTGCGCGCAATGCTTTCCAACATGGCTTTCGCTTCTGCCATATCGCTGTAAAAAGAATACGTGCGCTGTGCTGCAATGTAGGATAATGCGACAACGGATCCCCATTCATTGATCGCATCCAGCTTCTCGCCTACCTGTAAAAACTTGTGCAGCGATATGGCCGAAATGTCAATGCCTTTTTGAAACCATTCGTAATTCAGGTCGCCGTAAGATTTGCCCTTACGAACATTAACCGACATCCCAATTGAATGCAGGACGAAATCAATTTTTCCGCCCAGGATTTCCACGGATTGTGTAAAAAGGTTTTCGATATCCTCGACAGAAGTGGCATCGGCGGGAATAATCTGTGCGTCGCATTGCTTGGCCAGATCATTAATAGCGCCCATACGCATGGCAATTGGTGCGTTTGTTAATGTAAATGTGGCTCCTTCCTCTTTCGCTTTCAGTGCTACTTTCCAGGCAATCGAATTTTCGTCCAATGCGCCTGAAATAATTCCTCTTTTTCCTTTTAATAAACCGTAAGCCATGTTTTCCTTTTATAATTGATTAATTAGGATAGTCCGTTTAAGGCGGCAAAGTAAAGCATTTTTGACTATTTAAACCAGATCCTCTGCCCGATCCACTTTCTCAAAGCCATGAATTCAAGGCTGCAAAACGCTATTTTCTACTGGTTTAAGGTGCAGCTTTTGCTGAAAAAACAAGTCTGTGGCCTCAAACACACCATTTACATCTTTGGAACGCAACCGGGAAGCAATCACGTGGTCACCGCTTTCAGGAAATGCTTTCAAAACTTTCTGATCGTCTGGCGTGCCCAGCTCCGGAAACATTTTTTCAATCGCTTTTACAGAAACAACCTGATCCTGCTCTTCTTCATTTTTATAATAATAACCCACAAAAATGGGCATCTTGATTTTTTCAAAAACTTCCGGCCGCGAAATCGCGTCCATCATTTGCTGCAATGTGATCAGGCCGTTGGTATGATAACCCTGTAACCAAAATTGCGCGCGCTCGGGAATAGTGTCCCGCGACTTGCTGTATTCGCCAATGGCTTTGTGCAAAATCTGCTTGCCCCATGGACGTGTAATAAGTTTCAATGTTCCGTTTTTAACTTCGATGCAAGGCGAATAAAGCACAACGCCTTTGATTTCAGGATGCGTTGCTGCCAGATAAGTGGTTAGCAAGCCGCCCGCAGAAGTTCCAATAACAATTACGCTGTCTCCCAGCACCTTACCAATGGCCAATGCACGCTTAGCGCCTTCCAGAAAATTTTCAGGCGTCAGGTCTTGTAGTGCATTCGTATCCGCAATACCGGCATCGTGCATACGCGCCAAGTAAAGGTTAGCGCCATATTTTTTTGCCAGATCTTTATGGATCGGATCGCCTTCTGCCCAACTCGCTCCGAAGCCGTGAATGTAGACAATGCTATATGTTGTTTTCTCCTTTTTGGATGAATCAGCCCATATAATGCGCGCTTCGTTGTCAGGTTTGAGATCGGGAGTGGCTTTTTCTGTGCTGTTAACTTCCTTTTCCAAAGCAGTCAAGTCGGATGTAACATTAGGCAAAACCGGCGTGGGTTTTGCTTCCGGAACTTTCGGTCCGACCGCGTAGATAATGCCCAGAATCGCGATAATTCCAAGGATCCAAAATAGGAATTTTAACATTTTTTATGAGTTAAGAAGGTTTATCATAATTATCTTGCAAACATAATTTAATTATCCTTTCCCATGCCGAATCTTTTACTCGTCGAGGACGATGCCAACCTGGGATCCTTGCTTCAGGAATATCTGATAGATAAAGGCTTCCCTACCGATTTAGCTACTGATGGGCAAAAGGGCTGGCAATCATTTGTTGACAAAACATACGACCTCTGCATTTTCGACGTCATGATGCCGAAAAAAGACGGATTTTCACTGGCTAAGGAAGTGCGCATGAGCGGCCGCGATGTGCCGATCATCTTTCTGACTGCCAAATCGATGAAAGAGGACACCATGCAGGGCTTTCTGGTCGGTGCGGATGACTATG
This sequence comes from Dyadobacter fanqingshengii, assembly GCF_023822005.2. Classification (GTDB taxonomy): domain Bacteria; phylum Bacteroidota; class Bacteroidia; order Cytophagales; family Spirosomataceae; genus Dyadobacter; species Dyadobacter fanqingshengii. The sequence continues at coordinate 4,870,323 of NZ_CP098806.1, read as the reverse complement.
TTACCAAGCCTTTTGACCGTGAAGAGCTCCTCCTGCGCATTGAAGCCATTCTCCGCCGCTACAAGAAAACGCCTGATAATCAGGAAGAAGCGAAAATATATCAGGTAGGTCAATATTCGTTTGATTACAGCCACCAGCAACTTTCTGCGAATGATAAATCGGTGAGGTTAACGAGCAAAGAATCCGAATTGCTTAAACTTTTCTGCCAAAACCTGAACCAGCCGATCAGTCGGAGTTTCGCATTGAAAACCATTTGGGGCGATGATTCTTATTTCAATGCGCGTAGTATGGATGTTTACATTACCAAATTGCGGAAATATTTGCGTGAAGACACTTCTATCCAGATCATGAATCTGCACGGGGAGGGTTTTAAACTGATGGTTGGATAACGCTCGCCTTGGGTTTTCGGTCAAGAAATTTAAAAAAACGTTTTTGCCGGGAAACTCTAACTTTTTCCCGATGGTTCTTCCCTTAGTAAAACAGTAAAAAAGCCGACAGCCACCGCTGATCGCCGCAAGCCAATCATGATCAATTTAGCCCGTCGTCCACGACGCAATAGAAAATCTGCCGGAATCAGGGATTTGGTTCAGGAAACAACGCTTCAGGTTTCCGATTTTATTTATCCAATGTTTGTTCAGGAAGGTACAAACCTCAAAATTGAGGTGAAATCGATGCCTGGAATCCATCGTTTTTCGCTGGATAATCTGCTGGAAGAACTGAAAGAAGTGACAGATCTAGGCATCCGCGCCATTGATCTTTTTCCCAATTATCCCGAAAGCAAAAAAGACCGTTTTGCCTCTGAAAGTTATCATGAAAATACATTTTATTTCAAAGCGATAACTGCCGTAAAAGAGAAATTTCCAGAACTGGTGATTATGACGGACGTTGCGATGGACCCATATAGTTCAGACGGTCACGACGGACTTGTTGAAAATGGTAAGATATTGAACGATGCCACCCTGGAAATTCTCGGCAATATGTCACTGGCACAGGCAAAAGCCGGTGCAGACATTCTGGGACCAAGCGATATGATGGACGGGCGCGTTGGATACATCCGTAAACACCTTGATAGTCATGGATTTAGCGAGGTGAGCATTATGTCTTACTCGGCAAAATATGCCAGTGCATTCTACGGTCCTTTCCGCGATGCCTTGGAATCCGCTCCAAAATTTGGGGACAAAAAAACATATCAGATGAATCCGGCCAACAAGCGCGAAGCATTGCTCGAAGCGCAGCTGGACTTCGAAGAAGGCGCTGATATGCTGATGGTTAAACCTGCTTTATCTTATCTCGACATTATTCGACTTTTGGATGAAAATTTCGACATTCCCATCGCAGCCTATAATGTCTCGGGCGAATATGCCATGATCAAAGCAGCCGCAGCAAACGGCTGGCTCGATGGCGACCGCGCCATGATGGAAGTCCTCACCAGCATCCGCCGAGCCGGCGCTAAATGCATCCTGACGTATTTTGCAAAAGATGCCGCGGTGATTTTGAATGGCGCCTAATCAAGTGAATTTCTAATTGTTGAAGAAAAAGCTATATTTGTTAGAACAAGAAATACAGCTATGCAACACACCATTCAAATTAACGCATCCAAGCTTGATGCCAAATTTTTGACATCCATCAAGTCCCTTTTTGGTAAAAAAGACGTGAAAATAATTGTTGAAGATGTGGAAGCCAGCAGTGCAGATTCAAAGCGTGCAGCGGTGAAAAGATTTTTGGATCACAGAAAAAACCATCCTTCCGAAGTGATTTCAGACCAAAGGGATTTTAATGATGTGATCCATGATATCAATCTGTAGTCAATGCAATATTTTGACTCTGATGTGATCTTCAATTATATTGTAATTCAAGATCCTGTAAAACACGAACAGGCAAATCAACTGATCCTTGAAGCCATTGCTCAGGATCAGTTCGTTATTTCCACACTAGTCATTCAGGAGGTCGGTTATGGGCTGGCAAGATTTGAGCTTAAAAGCGATTTAATCAAGTATGAGCTTGACTATCTGCTTTCTCTCAACATTACCAGTGTTCATAAGGCACATCTTTCGAGGGCTTTGCAATTATCTGAGACAATCGGTTTCAAACATATTAATGATTGCCTTCACGCGGCAGTTGCAGAAAGCCTGAATTGTGATGTGTTTTACACCTATAACAAGTCCGATTTTCGCCGCATTCAGAAAGTGAGTCCTTTAGACATAATCATATTGTAAGTCCAGTTTTTCAAAATTATAGCGCATAATTCCGCCATGAGATTTAATAGAAACATCCTCCTAATTTTTTGCTGTTTGCCTTTTTTGAATCAAACAGCCTTCTCCCAAAAGAAAAACAACTCCCTGCCTGAATTTCAAATAAAAAAATCTGATACTGAGGCGCATATGCGGTTTTTGGCGGCGGATGAGTTGTTGGGCAGGCGGACTGGGGAGCAGGGAAATTTGGTTGCGGCGCGATACATTGCGGAGCAGTTCCGGAAGTTGGGTGTGGTTCCGGTTCCTGGAAATGGTGCTAACAACTCAACTTATTTTCAAAGTGTTCCTTTTGAGAAAATGGGCACTAATGGCAGCGGAGAGATTATTGCGGACGCAGAGATCATGAAAAGCGGGGAAGACTGGATCCTGATGAATGGTGAGGCAATGAACATTAAAGCGCCGATCGTTTACGCTAGTTTTGGTTTAGAGAACGCGGCTAAAAATCAAGATGACTACAAAGGCCTGGACGTTAAAGGCAAAATTGTGCTGGTAGAAAGCGGCACTGCGGAAACACAAACTCCGCGGGAAATCATTAATACATCAAATGAGAAGCGTAAAATCGCAATGGACAAAGGCGCTGTTGCGATCATTGAACTATTCAATGCGCCCATTCCCTGGAATATAGTGACCAAATCTTTTGGTGGCGAGAAATTAGGATTGGCGGAGACTGAGGGGGCTGCAACCAAATCCATTCCCCACGCTTGGGTGAATGGTAAAGAAGCTAAGTATGCCCGTGCATTGCGAGCAGTAAAAGAAGTTGAATTTAAAACGGCAGGAAGAAATTCCCAGATCGTTGGCAGCTATAATGTAGTTGGCTACATTCCGGGAAGTGATCCGAAATTGAAAGAAGAATATGTGCTGTTAAGCGCACATTATGATCATGTTGGCGTGGGTAAGCAAGGTGGGCAACCGTTCACGGCTGAGGACAGCATTTTTAATGGCGCCCGCGACAATGCATTTGGAACAGTTGCGTTGCTGACTGCCGCTGAAGCATTGTCCAAAAACCCACCGAAACGTTCCGTGCTGATTGTTGCTCTGACGGGCGAGGAAGTTGGCTTGCTGGGAAGCAAATATTATGCGGCGCATCCGTTGCTGCCTTTGAATAAATGCATTTTCAACATGAATTCCGATGGCGCTGGGTATAATGATACGACCATTGTTTCGGTAATGGGTTTGGAAAGAACAGGTGCAAGAGCAGAAATTGAAATGGCTTGTAAAGCATTCGGTTTCGGCGTTTTTGCAGATCCTTCTCCTGAACAAGGCTTGTTCGACAGATCAGATAATGTGAATTTTGCCAAAGAAGGAATTCCTGCCCCGACATTCACGCCTGGTTTTAAAGAATTTAATGGTGATATCATGAAAAATTACCACCAGGTTTCCGACAATCCGGAGACGATTGATTTCAACTATCTGCTCAAATTCAGCCAGGCATACACATATGCTACGCGCTTGATCGCCGATCGGAAAGTTGCCCCGCAGTGGAGTGTGGGTGATAAGTATGAAGCGGCTGGGAAGAAGTTGTATGGGAAGTAGCCTGTCGGAGGACAATCTAGTTCTTATTGTAAAAATCAAAAACTCCTTTCAAATCAAGGTCGCTCTTCAAGGCGACCTTTTGTTCTTTTAGATAAGCCTCCACTTCCTTCCCTTTATCCCCCATCACAGCCAAAACCCCCTTTTTACTGGCATTAATCTTCTCCGACTTACCGTTCGTGATAACATAGTAATCGCTGTCCTGCCGCATGATCGTGTTTTTCTGGCCTGTTCCGAAGCTTGGGTTGTAATTGGGTTTTGTGATTTTAGGTTTGTAGTGCTTGATTAATGTAAGTTTCCCGGAACTGAGCACTTCGCAAATGCCTTTGAGCTCGGTGTTGGGAATGAGGGACTTGATGCTCGCAAAGCGCTGCGGGTTTCCGTTGTTTCTGGTCTCGAAGCTTTTTAAATAACTCGCTTTAATTACCCGAATGTCATTCTTCTTGGCAAGAACCTCTAACTCATCGTTCAAGACGTTGTAGCGAATGGTAATGCCTGCGAGACTATCCGATTCAAGGCCGCCGAACTGGGTAACTGGTGCATTAAGCTTCACGGAGCCTTCTTGCCACAATGAGTCGATGTAGAAGTCGCCGACCACATTGGATGATTCGGTGGGAGACGACCAGAAGACCCCCGATCTGTCTGTGTTAAGGCCTTTTCCTGTTGCTACGCCTACTTTGGTTCCTTCGCTCAATTGTGCATTGACAGCGCCAACTAACATTGTCAGCGCTGTTACCAAGCAAAAAAAGTGTTTCATCTGGCTCGATTTATTTTGCTCCCGGAGGGCAATTCTTTTTAAGATAATCGGTGAATAAGCTTCTTAAATGCTTCGATGTTCCTTCACCCTCTGAAATTCCGTGCGAGCGATTGGGATAAGGCATGAATTGGAATACTTTATCATTTTTAATGAGCTCATTGACAAGCATTTCAGCATTTTGATAGTGCACGTTGTCATCGCCTGTTCCGTGAATGTAAAGCAAATTGCCCCGAAGGTTTTTAGCATGCGTAATCGGCGAGCCTTTTACAAAATCCTCGCGGTTCTCTTGCGGAACGCCCATATACCGCTCCTGATAAATGTTGTCGTAAGTAAGCTGATTGGCCACAGCAGCCACTGCAATGCCGGTTTTGAAGTGCTGCGGATATTGAAACAATAAATTCAATGTAGACGAACCGCCGCCACTCCATCCATGCACGGCGACGCGACTGGTGTCAATGAACGCATATTGCTTGAACATGGCCGTTGCAGCGCCGTCGATATCCTTAATGTTAATTGTACCAATGTTTTTATAGATCGCCTTACGCCACGCAGCCCCTTTCGGCGACGGCGTCCCGCGGTTGTCAACCGAAGCGTAAATGTAACCGTCATCGGCCATGCTTCCAGCGTACAGACGGTTTCGGCCCGTTCCGTAAGTGTCTTTCACGGTGCTTCCCGCCGGTTCGCCGTAAACCATGAACACGATCGGGTATTTTTTGGCAGGATCAAAATTCGTTGGCTTTACCATCCACGCATCAATTTCGACACCTTCATCCGTTTTGACCTTGAAAAATTCAATGTTTAGCTTCGCCGCATTGATCTTGTCGGCGGATTGTGCAATTGAATTGGCCGGGTCAATCGAAACGTGTTTTGGCAAGGATATCCACTCCTGCATCGGGGCCGTTTTGGCATTGGAAAACTGGTGTCTCGCAAATTTCCCACCCGGAGAAATCTCATAATTGTGCGTTCCCGATTGATTTACAGGCGTTATGCGCTCCGCTTTCCCCTTTCCGTCCAACGCAATTTTATACAAATAGGCCTGCGTGGCATTGTCCGGCGACGCGGTGAAATAGTAAGCATTATTTTTCTCGTCAATGCGCACCGGATTGATCATATCGAAATTCCCGATGGTCACCAATGTTTCCTTTTTACCGTCTCGGCTTACGCGGTAAGTGTGGCGCCAGCCGTCTTTTTCGCTCACCCAAAGAAATTCTTTGCCATTATTGATCCAGTCCCAGCCCATCGGGTCATTTTCCCAACGGCTTTTGATATCGATCCACGCGGCATCTTTTTCTGTATAAAATGGTTTTGCGCTACCGTCGGTTGTGTTAATGTATAAAAGCGTGCTTTCGTTTTGCTTCCGGTTCAACTGCTGGATAACCAGCTCGTTAGGCATGCCCGACCATTCCATTCTGGGCACATAAGTGTTTTGCGGATCACCCGGAATGTTCATCCATTTGGTTTGTGCGCTTGCAATATCTACTACCCCGATTTTATACGGAGATGGCGTTTCACCCACTTTTGGATATTCCACGGGAACATTAAATGAATAAATAGAATCCGTTGTATTAATCATCAGGAAGTTACGGATCTTGCGCGCGTCCAGCTGCCAGTAAGCAATGGATTTACTGTCCCCGCTCCACCGGAACCCATCGCGGCAATCGAACTCCTCTTCATAGGCCCAATCGAATGTGCCGTTAATGACGCGGTCCGTTCCGTCCGTGGTAAGTTGCTTTATTTCAGCGGTTTGAATGTCTTCTGCATACACATTATGCTTGCTGACGTAAGCGGCCTTTTTTCCATCAGGAGAGAATTTGGCAAACATTAATGAAGACGCCGGCAATCCTTTTCCGAGCTGTTTCAATGTTTTACCGGCAATATCAAAAACCCAATAGTCTCCACGGGTTTGATAGCGCCAAACACGTTTTGAATTGGTGTATATCAAAACTTTGTCGCCTGTTTGACTCATTGTATAACTCCTGATTTCCATCGGGGAGCCGTCGGCATTTTTGAGCAAATCCTGAGAAACGATCACTTTTTCCTGCCGCGAAGGCAACGCTGTTTCTACAATCCCTTGTTCGCTCACGTCGCGGTATCCTGCTCCTTCCGGAAGCCATTGAAACGTATCAGGGATTTGGGAAAAAAGTTGAGATGAAAGAAATGTTAAGATTAAAGTTGTGACAAAGTGCTTCATAAGAACTTTAAAAATATTAGATAGTAAGACAACTAAGTTAGGCATTTTTAGAATATAGATTAGCAAAAATACCATTCGCCGCCTTAATCCGGCTCCTCAGGCCTGTTGCCTTTTTGCTTGGAACGCTTTTGTTTTTTCAGCGCTTCGCTCAGCAAAAATTCAATCTGCCCGTTCAAACTGCGGAAATCCTGCTGTGCCCAAGCTTCGAGTTCTTTAAGCATATCAGGATTTACGCGTAAAACAAATGCTTTTTTTTCTGCCATATTATGGATACAAAGTGCCCGCGTTCAGGATTGGGGTCGCCGCTTTTTCACCGCAAAGTACGACAAGCAAATTGCTTACCATAGCCGCTTTCCGCTCTTCATCCAGCTGTACAATTCCTTTTTCGGAAAGCATGGCCAATGCCATATCCACCATTCCTACCGCTCCATTCACGATCTGACGACGCGCCGCCACCACTGCCGAGGCCTGCTGCCGTTGTAACATGGCTCCGGCAATTTCAGGCGCATAAGCGAGGTGACTAATGCGCGATTCCAGCACGTCGATGCCAGCGCGGCTCAAACGTTCGGTGAGTTCGGCTTCCAGCATTTCGTTGATTTTGCCGCTTCCATCCCTTAATGTCACTTCCTGAATTTGCAGATCTTCATCTTCCATAGTGTCGTAAGCATATACGCCGGCCAGGTGCCTTACCGCTGCTTCGGACTGGATTTCAACATATTTTACATAATCGTCCACTTCAAATGATGCCTTTGCCGTATCTCCAACGCGCCAAACTACAACCGCGGCGATTTCAATGGGGTTACCCAGCTTATCATTGACTTTTAATTTCTGGCCATTGAGGTTTCTGGCACGCAGGCTTATTTTTTTGCGGCGAAACAACGGGTTAACCCAGCGCAAACCACTTTGCTTCATAGTGCCCATATAATCGCCAAAAAATGTGGTCACAACAGCTTCATTTGGATTAATGACTGTCAGGCCAATCAGAATAATAAACCCTATGCCGAAGACAAGGCCGCCTCCAAGCGCGCTGCCAGCGGCAACCAATCCAACGCCACCAAACATTAAAAGCAGGCCAAGTCCAAAGAGCGCATAGCCTGAGGACGATCGTAATTCTTTCTCATTCATGGTCATATTATGATAGTAAAGTGATATCACAATATTATCAAATCAGGATCATATTTTACTATTTTTTGGTATAAAAAAATTCCAAAGCTTTTGACCGGCTTTGGAATTGGATAAGTGGCTGGAAGAAAGTAATCAGAACTGAAAGTTGATAGGGAGATTGTACTTGACACGAACGAGTTTTCCGCGCATCGCGCCGGGTTCCCACATACCGCTCATTTTCTTCACAACACGCAAGGCTTCGTCATCAAGCCCGAAGCCTAAACCGTTCTCCACCTTATAATCGCACAAACTGCCGTCTTCACAAACTACGAAGGAAAGCATAACCCTACCCTTAACGCCCCTGCTCAGTGCATCCATGGGATATTTAATATTCTCGCCCAAAAATTTGTAGAACCGGTTCAGCCCGCCTTTAAACTGAGGTTGGATAATCGCCTGGTCATAAGTCCGCTTTTGCCCATCTTCAAAAACAACTCCCTGTTTCAATATTCCCTTTTCATAGATTTCTTCGTAATACAATGTGCTGTCTGCCAATTTCCCTACCCACTTCCCGTCTTTCTTCGCTGCTGTAACCGGCCCTTCTTCCACAAGTAATTTTGCTCCATCCGCTTCACTGGTAGACTTCCAGTAACCTTCGCCTTCCTTCACGATCTGCTTTCCCTCCCGGTTCCAGGCATTCACAAACAACCTTTCCCGATATTCAGTGGCTTTTGGCGCAGGAACCTCAGTTACAGTCCTGACCTGGCCATTATCAAACCACGACATATGCAATGTTGCGCTGTCCGATGTGACCAGCAGATCCCTCACCATTCCCTTCTGATCGTATTTTTTGATCATAGAAGCTTTGTTATTTGCTCCATATTCGGTGTAGGAAAGCCTGTTTCCATTTGCTTGCAACACAGCTTCCGTGGAATGACTCGCTCCGTTCAGATCTCTGGCAGAAACCTCATAGGCCCTGATCGAATCAACGCCAATTCTGTGAACGTCGGTTTTGTACCAAACTTCCTTCTTCTGGAATGGAATCCTTGAAATTTCTTTCCACTTTCCTCCTCTCAACTGCTCATAAACCACATCTGCCTTGATGTAACCCTCTTTATCAAGGGGCAGAATGCTCCTGTATTCATACTTTTTAGGGTCTGAAACGCCTCTGTACTGGCTGTCAAAATAGTTAACCAATGCAAATTTTGTCGAATCGAAACCGGGAGTTGGAGGCGCTTTGAAGGCAATGGGATAAATCATAGACTGCCTTACTTTCTCTCCTTTCAATGTTGCAGGTTGCCATGCTTTGTAAAGACCCATGATCCGAAGCGCTTCCTTATTGGTCAGCGAATCCAGGCCTCTTGAAATTTCGAGTTGTGACAGGCTTCCATCCGGCTCTACAATGCCTTTTATATAAACACGGCCATTGACTCCTTTAATCGCGCTCATAAAAGGAATTTGCACATTGGATGCTATAAACTGGCTCAAAAATGCCAATCCCCCCGTTGGCTCAGCGGCTTTCTCAACTTCATGGGGCAAATGAATTTTTTGTCCAAAAACAGACGCGCTGCAAAAGCATAATAGAAGGAAAAGTCGCATCATGGTGTATAAAAATGTTCAAACAAATATAAAAAAAGTATTCTTTTTAACGCATTATGTAACCGCAAATAACGCCCAAATACTTCTACAAGCGCATTCCAAGTGTTTTCTCTTATATTCTTAACCATCTGATAACCTGCCAGTAACATCCAGGTAATGTTAAATAAGAATATTTGTAATATGGGAGATACAACTCACTTTCGAACAATCATCATTTCTGACTTACACCTGGGAGCAGGTGGTTCGAAGGCAGAAGAGGTTACTAATTTTTTGAAAAGCTATTCCTGCAAAAAACTCATCCTGAACGGCGACATCATTGACGCCTGGCAGTTGAAAAAATATGGGGTCTGGAAAAGGAAGCATACCATGTTTTTCAAGCGGGTTTTAAAGATGATCGAGGAAAATAAGACCAAAGTGATCTACATTCGCGGCAATCACGATGATTTTCTGGATCAAATCATTCCCCTAAGGCTTGGAAAGCACTTTCAGATTCGAAAAGACTACATTCTCACCTCAGGTTCTCAACGATATTACATTACACACGGCGACGTTTTTGACTCCATTACAACCCATTTGAAATGGCTCGCTTACCTCGGCGATATGGGCTACACTTTCCTTTTGTGGGTTAATAAGCTGTACAACAGATATCGGGCATGGCGCGGATTGTCGTATTATTCGCTTTCGCAGCGCATTAAGCAGTCCGTAAAAATGGCTGTCAACTATATGACCGATTTCGAAGAAAAGCTTACAGAACTGGCCCGGTCGAGGAATTGCGATGGTGTGATCTGCGGGCACATTCACCATCCGGCGATCCGGGAAATAGACGGGATTATGTACATGAATTCCGGCGACTGGGTGGAAACACTGAGCGCATTGGTTGAAGACTTCGAAGGAAACTGGAGCTTGCTTTATTACGACCAGCACACGGTTCAGGAAAAAGGGTTTTCGAAAAAAGCGGCTCCAAAAACGATCATTGAAGACTTTCCCGGCAGCATTCAAAAGCAGGTTGCATTTTCAAGCTTGCTCCCGGGGAAAAACCAGAGATTCCTATGAAAATTCTCTTTCTGGTCCAGGGAGAAGGACGCGGGCACCTTACTCAGGCCATTTCAATGAGCCAGATTTTGCGGAAAGCCGGTCATGAAGTTGCGGCGGCAATGGTAGGCGTTTCGCCTGGACGCGTTATTCCGGCATTTTTTGAAGAGCAGGTTGCAGCCCCGGTTTTTCATTTTTCGGCGCCAAACATTGTGTATAACAGTCAGGTTGCCGGAATTGACTTGAAGGCAACCGTTTATAATCTGTTCAAAAATCATGCTGAATATCTGGCTGGATTGCGCCTGATTAACAACAACATCGAAGAAATCAAGCCGGATTTGATCATCAGTTTCTACGAGACTTTCAGCGGGTTATACAATGTGCTGTATCGCTCAAAAATTCCGATGATTTGCATTGCCCACCAGTATCTTTTGCTGCATCCAAGATTTATTTTTCCAAAAAACAGCAGCATTAACCAGCTTATTATCAACTTCAATTCAAAACTTACTTCGTGGCTTTCTGCAAAACGTCTTGCGTTGTCATTTCGGGAGATTGAGTCGAGAAACGACCTTAAAATAACGGTTGTTCCACCTTTGTTGCGCCGCGAAGTTGTTAATATGCAGGCTGTTAGCGAAGATTTTTTTCTGGTGTATATGACACACCACAGCCTTAGCAAGCAAATTATTGAATGGCATCTGGCGCATCCTGAGGTCAGGTTGCATTGCTTTTGGGATAATGCGGAGGTTTCTGACGAGTTCGTCTTTGATGAAACATTAACTTTTCATCGCATTAACAGTAAAAAATACCTGCAAATGCTCGCCAGCTGCAAGGCGCTGGTTACAACGGCCGGTTTCGAATCGGTTTGCGAGGCCATGTATCTGGGCAAACCGGTGATGATGGTGCCGGTTCCCAATCATTTTGAGCAGGAGTGCAATGCGATGGATGGCGTGATTTCGGGTGCAGGGGTTACATCCAAAACTTTTGACCTGTCGATAATGCTTGATTATTTGCCAAAACACATGGACCAGTCCCAAAAATTCCGCTCCTGGTATCACCGCGGAGAAGCCATGTTTCTTAAAGAAATAGAGGCTTTCGGCAAGAAAAATAAGGCTACTGTTTCTTGAAGATCATACGATATTCGCCGTTCTGAAAACTCAGAATCAGCTGATTGCCATTCCGCGTATAACTTCCTGTGGCTCCTGACACAAGCCAGGCTTTGCCACTCCATCCCGGTTCACCTACTTTCGTTCCACCAAATGTGTCGATTATCAATCCGCATGCTGATGAGATAGTATAAGCACCCTCAATGTCATTGGCAAAGGTGTGCCCTGTGATTTTACCTTCTTTACCGGAATCTGTAAATGTGAATACAACCCCTCTGCCCTTTGTATCAGGATCATTGTCCATGATCCCACTTATGTTGTTCTGGTAAGCAACTAGCCGCCATGTGCCGCTGAGCGAGGCTACGTCGCTGCATGGCGGCATTGCGCAGCAGAGCCGTTGTTCACCTTCTGCATCCGAGTCAGAACATTGAAATGCCGTTAATCCGAATAGCAATGTGAATGAAATGAGAGAAATGATCTTCTTCATGGCTTTAAAAACTAATTCCTAACCTTAAAGCAAGCCGGTTATAAACCCTATCTTCCGAACGCTCCAACTGATCCCAGAGTGGAAACTTGTCAATGTGCGCTTCCTGTCTCTTGTAACTTACCGTGAATGTAACAGCCGCGCCGCCCGCTTTACCCATTCTGAGGCCTATCCCGGGATTTAACATCAACCCGCCCTTTGTCCGGTAACCTTCTATATCATCCTGAAACCATGCAAAACCGTATCCTACATCTGCCGTTGTAAACAATCTGACACCGCCTTTCTTGGTCAGGTCATATCTTATTCCGCCCGAAATTGGCGCTAGCAGCGCCGTTTTGTACCAATCAACGCCTACTGTCACACCGGCGGAGAGACGGTTGCTGAGCATTACGCCATTGAATGTCTGTAAGGTAACATTCAGCCGGTTTTCCATGATCTCGTCGCCCGGGCTGCCGGGAAATTGGTATTTTACCCTGCCAAACAGTCCGCCAAACTCCGTATGGTTTGTATATTTGAGCGGGACGTGGTTTTGCGCCCGCAAGCCGTCAGCCATAAACCAACAGCCTATAATGATTAAAATTGCTGCTTTCATCGGGGTGAATTTTGAAGGTTAACTGAGCCTAAATCGCCTTGCCAACTGGAATTTTACCAAGCAGGCGCAGGTCCTTCGGATTGCTGGAATCGTATTGATAGAATCCGTCTTTCCCGATCAAAAGCAGTGTTTTTCCCAACGAAATCACATCATAGGCGTCCATATCCTTGAAGTGTGCGAGCAAGTTTTTGTCAATTTTGAATTTGTCTTTTACATCAAAAACTTTGAGCCCGTGCGCTCCTTCGCAGAGATATAATGTGGGGGAATCAATGCTTAATCCGTGCGGACTTTCCATTTGATAGCTTTTGATGAGCTGCGGCGCGGAAGGATCGCTCACATCCACAAGATCGAGTTGGTTTTGTGTTCCAGGACAAGCAGTTCCGCTCCTGATGGTCACATAAGCAATGTTATCCTGCACCACAACCGGGTCACAGGCCCGTCCATGCTGAAACATGGAAAGTTGTTTGGGATCTGCAGGATTGCTGTTGTCAAAAATAAACATGCCTGTGGCAGAACCTATGAAAAGCTTGTTCTCATAAGGGAAAATGGTCTCTATGCCCCATCCAAAATTCACAGTCGCAAAATCCTTTGGTTTTGAAGGCGTTGCGACATTAAACAGATGCAGGCTGGTTTGGGTAACCGTGTAAAGAAAATTTTGATGTAGCGCAAAACGTGCCATGGACCCCGCCTGTCCGTTGCTTCCACCCGAACCAGGCGCTGATGCGGATGAGGCGGAAGACATCGCCGTCGCGAAAGCCCTGTCGGCCAGCCAGCCTCGTTCCCACCAGGAACTCGGGTTTATACCATCCTCGCAATTTACAGTCACTGTTTCGGTCACAAAATCCACATTCTGGTCGCTAATGGCGCCCGTGGTTTCGTTAAACGTCCAGATGCCGCCATCAAAGTTGCCGTTTTTGAAAACATTCTTAATCCGCTCTATTTCCTTGGGATTCTTCGGATCGCTAATGTCGATGGCGACGAGATCCGTGAAGCTGTCGGCATACAAAATGTTATCACGAACAGCCATATCGCCGTTTCCGGGAATGCGGATGAAGGTAATAAATTCGGGGTGCGACTTGTCTTTATTATTGATAATGTGAATACCCTCTTTTACCTCATTCACAAACAGATAATCACCCTTAATGTACATTTTGCCAGGACGTTCGAGTGATCTCGGTGATTCAGTTTTCAGCATCGTCCGCAGCTCCAACACTGAGCGCGTAACATTGGTGAAGCGCCTTGTAACACGTGTTTCCTTGCATTGATCGTTGCATGACCAGAACGTTACGGCGACCAGGAGAATAAATAAATGGAGAAGTCTGGGTTTCATGGCAGTTAGGTTTAGAGGATAGTAAAAATCACATTTATACTCGGTTTAATGCATGACACCGCTATTTTGTAATTGGTTGTAACGCAAAACAAAATCGTCCGAAAGCAAGGCCTCCGGACGATAACGCACCCCGAAAATGCCAGGACTACCGGCATTTTTTATCTTTAATATCTTATGGCTAACAGATTATGCTATTTGCTTTCCGGGTTGTTGATCCTACCCATAAAAAGTATTGTATTGGATGTATTTTCACTAATAATTAATGCGAATGGTCGGTTGCAGACGATTTTTTGATTCGGGCCAACCGATGTGACACCAATGCCAATGGAAGTAACTGCGGCAGCTTCTGTTCCTTTTTCATCAATACCCAAAAAGGTGTCCTGTTTTACAAAATCCACAAACAGATCAGCGGTTGCATGGATCTTGCCGAGTTCTGCTGCGGAAGTGAATGCTTTTTGAATGCCCATTTTTTCCAAAGTTTGTTTCAGCTGAGCCGAATATTCCAATGTAAATCTGGGCAAGCCTACTTCTATGTTTGACTCTGATGTTCCGGTACGAAACCGCTCCCAGTCACCGGAGTTGAAGTCAGTAAGCATTTTATTCACCGTATTTTCTCCTTTTGGAACGAGCAATGTCATGTTAAACTGCCCATTCGCGTAGGGAAGCTGCACCATGTCGTAACCGGCTGCGCTGAAATTTTTGAAGCTGGATTTGGCATACATCATTTTCACAGGCTTTCCACTTCCATTTTCCAGCTTAAATGTCTCATCTCTTGTATTTTTCGCGTCAAACTGATATTTCCAGTCGCCTTTGAAATACAATGCATTGAGCAGAAACATCACGTGATCAGGTGTGATCTCTTTGATGACTTGTTTAATCTTACCATTCGTTTTATCGCTTGCCCATTGATTAATCTTGTCTTTTGCAGCATTATTAAAGGGGAGGCCTGTCGCTTCGGCGTTAAATGAATTCTTCAAAACAGATTGAAAATCAGGCTTCACCTCAAAATCACTTTTATACCAAAGGGAATTGGCAAGACCCAGATTTACTTTCGCATCAGCAACGGGCAGGTCGTTGATCAATGTTTTGTAAGCATTGTTGAGATCCGAGAGTGAAACGCCTTCCATTTCAAGGGCTTTAAGAATTTCATCTGCGGTTTCCTGCTCGGCGCCATTAAGCAGCATGCCTAGTGCCATATGCAGGCTCAGCGGCGATACAAACAGATTTCCATCCGGAGCCTGCGTTTGCTGTAATGTGTGCAGGAAATTAAATGAAAAATCATTCGTGCCTTCTGAAATGCGGGCTGGAATCTCAACCGGGTTAACCGGATTCGGCGCATTGTCCGGGCCTGGGTTGTCGTTAGTGCAGCCGAAAATTGCGCCGGCAACGACTCCTGGGATTAATAATGATTTAAGGATCTTATTCATGGCTAATAGATTTTCTGGAATCTACATTATGCTAGATTCACAAAATCAAAAAATGGTTGGAACCTGCTTCGTATTATTTCAAAAAGAATAGCGCATTCCCCATGAAATGCCGTACAAGTAAGGCCGGGAATCCAGGCTTTGGTTAGACCTGAAACCGGACGTTACCGACTTCTGGTAAGATCCCGTCAGATTTGCATTCCAGCGTGTAGAGAGCCTGTAATTAAACCGCAAGCCTGTGGTCGCGGCCCAGTTCATGCTTCTGTATATTTCGTCGCTGGCTTTGGTGGTGATAATTTCACCTGATGCCGACTCCAACTCATTGCTGAGAAAGAAATTGGCCATCATTCCACCCAAGATGGAAGCATTGAATTTTTTCTCAGGATAAATTGTAAATCCGGCTTGCACGGGCAGTTGCAGATATTGATAATTGTTGCTGACCGTTTTGGCCACATCGATATAAAGTGCCCCGTTATTGACAAAATCAGCTGCTTTATCTCCGTTCATTCCTGCAAAACCAGGTGCTACGCCAGCATAGGCGTTCTCTAAAACATTTGCAGACTTATTACTGAATGCATTCATTACATAGCCACCGCCTTCGTAAGTTGAATTTCCTTTGAGATAACTCACACCCATTTCAACCGACCAATGCTTGGAAAGCTTCATTCCACCTTGCGTTTGAACGGCATAGGAAGCACCCGCTTCGCTGGTTCCTGAAACGGCCCTTCTTGTCGATAATGATTGCCCGGAAAAGCCCACAGGCGCTTCTTTCACTTTAAGATTTGGATTAAATGATGCCGGCATAAGGCTTAGCGCAGCATAATATTCGGTATTTTTTGCGGGAGCAACGGGTTGTTCTTTTTTAACATCGGGACGGAAGAACACATAACGTTTTTGCACATGAATGTCCAGATCGCTGAAAGGCGTTGTTGGCAACAATGCCAGCACCATGCCGGATTCAGTTGCGGCAGCTGCTTCGTTATTCACATTGCTTTCATTGGCAACCGCAGCAGCATAATCCTGACTAACATTGTTGTCAACCGGCGCAGTTACAGGTTTTTCCGATCTGGCCACTGCTGCATCCCGGTCCTCAGCTGACACATTGCCCGAGCTTCCAGTTTCTATATCAGCACTTTTTGCAGCAGAAACTGACCCTTTACTATTTGATCTCAATGCATTGTTTCTCGCCGCATCCGAAGTGCTTTGCGCAGATTTTTCGAATGCTAATGTCTGGTTTTCCTCGCCAATTGCCCGCTTACTTGCATCCTTTGAACTTTCCGCTTTATTTTCTTCCAATGCCACTTGTTCCTTCCCGGCATCCGCGCTTATTGCCGCTTCTGGTGATGCTTTTTCAGATGGGCTATTTTCAGGCGATATGGATTCTTTTGCTTCATGTTGAACAGCAATGTCAGTATTAACTCTATTTCCTTTTATTCCTGAATTGGAATACCAAATCCCACCGCCTACCAGCAACAGCGCGGCAATGGAGGCTGCTGCATACCATATCTTAGTCGACTGCCACCAAAGCGGCAATATCATTCCTTTATCTTCCTGCTGATCGAGACGCGCCTCTATTCCCTCCCAAACGGATTGAGGAGGAGCTTCGGAGGCTTCTTTCAAAGCCTTACGCCACTGATCTTCAAAGTTGTTTATCTCGGACGGATCCATCATTAAATCTTTTTTCTTTGTTCAATTTTTGTTGAAGAAGTCCTCTTGCCCGCGCATATTGCGACTTTGAGGTTCCTTCGGATATGCCCAGCTTTTGGGCTATTTCATTGTGCTGATAACCTTCAATGGCATACAGGTTAAAAATGGTCTGGCATCCAGGCGGCAACTCTTGTATGACTTCCAAAAGTTGTTTCAACTGAAAATCCCCCAATGTTACTTCCTTATCAGCAATGCCATTATGGTGTAAATCAATGTCATCCAGGTCTTTCAAATATTTTTGCTGCCTCAGATGGTTCAAAGCCGTATTCACTACAACAGAACGGAGCCAGTACTCTAATGGGCTATCGTTCCTGAATGAATCTATATTTTCATAAATTTTAATAAATGCATCTTGCAAAACATCCTCTGCATCCGTCCGGTTTTTAGTGTAACGCAGGCATATAGCAAACAGCTTGCCCCCGAAGACGTCATAAAGTTGTCTTTGGGCAGTCCGGTTGCGCTGCTTGCAGCCTTGCACTAATTCCTGTTCGTTAAAGGTCATCCGAAGTTTAGGGGTGCTTCGTTCGGTTTATTTTTAAAAAAATCAGCACCGCTATCCCAAAGATAGTTGAATACTGTTTCATGGCTAACGCATTGCGCAATTCTGAACAAGGCATTTGGTAATAGGTTTGACACGATGCACATTGAAATGGTTGGAAAAAGTAAAAAAGGTTTTTTGAGAATCTTTACTACATTACATGCAGGAACTAATCATTGACGCATATCCTTTTAATAACAGTGAAGTAAACGCTAAGGTATTTCTGTACACCTAACTTCTATCACCAATGAGCCAATACATGGTTGAAATTCAACTTCCGGCTGTCATGTCGGAAGATTTTACAGCGAAAATACCTGCTCAGAGAAAGAAAATTAATGAAATGATGGAGCAAGGACGACTGATGTCCTATGCCCTGTCTGATGATTATTCCAAACTTTGGTGTGTGGTGAGGGCAGAGAGCGAGTTTGAAGTAATGTCGCTCGTTTCGGAGTTCCCGCTGATTGATTACATGGATCCAAAAATATCCAAACTCATGTTCAACAATGTGGTTGCGCTGAGGCTGCCTATGTTCTCGCTGAACTAGGTATTTTAAAAATATGAAAAGCCTTGCTATTCCCGGATGGCAAGGCTTTTTTGCGTTATCTGTTACAATTTTCTCTCTATTAACCTGAGAATCTTTCCCAGTTCTCTGGCATCAACTTCGCTGAAATCGTTCAGCTGGTCGCTGTCCACATCCAGCACCATTGCGACGGTTCCGTTGCGATGAAATACAGGAATTACAATCTCGGATTTTGAAGCTGAATTGCAGGCAATGTGGCCCGGAAATTCTTCAACGTCGGGCACTATTAATGTCTTTTGCTGAGAGTAGCTGGCTCCGCAAACGCCTTTGTCAAATGCGATGCGCGTGCAGGCAATAGGACCCTGGAAGGGCCCCAGCACCAATTGGCCTTCTTTTACAATATAAAAACCTACCCAAAAAAAGCCGAATGCTTCTTTTAATGCCGCAGTAACATTTGCCAGATTTGCGATCAGGTCGCTTTCTGTTACAACCAATGCTTCAATTTGAGGAAATAATGCATTGTAAACCGTTGCCCGGTCCGTGCTTGTGGGGACTAATAGTTCTTCTGCCATTGCGGTAAATATCGATGTCAATCTTGGAAACAGTCGTCAAAGGAGATAAGTTACCGCGCCCTTTGAAAAAATATAGCTGGTTAAATATTAATTTTAAGTCCATTTAGTTTAAAACGAATGATCCAACGACATATCTTATTGATGGACGGGCCTGATCACAAAGGCTTGATTTATCAGGTTACCCGCATACTTTTTGCTCATAATCAGAACATTATACGCAATGATGAATATGTAAGTCCATCCAAATATTTCTTTATGCGGACAGAGTTTGAGGGTGAGACGGATATTGACAAACTGATGGAAGTTTTAAAGTCGGACCTTCCGGCCGGGCTTAACCTGCGCATTAACCCTAAAAAGAAGAAGGATATAGTGCTTATGGTGACCAAGGAGCATCATTGCCTTGGTGAATTGCTGATCCGTTATGCTTTCGATGAACTGGATGCAACGATCCACGCAGTGATTAGCAATTACAACACGTTACAGCCGCTTGTGGGCAAATTTGGCATTCCGTTTCACTTTATTTCGCACGAGAACCGCTCGCGTGAGGAGCATGAGGAGGCGATTCTGAGAACCCTGGACATTTACAGGCCGGAATATCTTGTGCTGGCAAAATATATGCGCGTGATTACGCCCAATTTTGTGGATCACTTTCCGGATAAGATCATTAACATTCACCATTCCTTCCTTCCGGCGTTCATCGGCGCTAATCCTTACAGGCAAGCATACGAGCGCGGTGTCAAAATTATTGGCGCCACAGCGCATTTTGTAAACAACGATCTGGACGAAGGGCCCATCATTGCGCAGGATGTAAAATCTGTCGATCACAGGCAAACTGCGTCCGATATGGCTACATTGGGAAGGGATACGGAAAAGGGTGTTTTGTCGAAGGCTTTGAAGCTGGTTTTCAATGATCGCGTGTTTATTCACGGCAACCGAACCATTATCCTGTAACAAGAAAAAAGCCCTTAGTCAGAATCACCGAGGGCTTTTTGCAATCTGATGGATGTTATTGAATATGTAATGTTACAAATAATTCTTTAAAACATCAAATTCAGATTCAATGGGTTATGCTTTTTAATGATTTTCTAATTATTCCACTGGGATGGCTGTCCGGGCCAAATCAACAAGATCTGCGTCGTTCACTTCCTTCTTCAAATCAGCCACTTCAAGGAATCTTGTGTACAATTCGTCCAATGCTGGCTTGTCGAAGCTGAATCCAAGTAATTCTAACCGATGCTTCAAAGCATGTCTACCGCTGCGGGCCGTAAGCACGATGTCCGATTTATCAACACCCACATCCTGCGGGTTCATGATTTCGTAAGTTAACTGGTGTTTTAAGAAACCATCCTGATGAATTCCTGACGAGTGTGCAAACGCATTACGTCCCACAATCGCCTTATTCGCCTGAACCGGCATCCGCATCATTTTCGACACCAACTGACTCGTCGGATAAATGAATTGTGTATTTACACCCGTTTCCAAACCAAGCTCCTTATGCACAGTTAATGCCATCACAACCTCCTCCAAGGACGTATTTCCGGCACGCTCGCCAATTCCATTAATGGTAACCTCAACCTGTCGTGCGCCCTGGCTTATGCCGGCAATGGAATTGGCTGTTGCCAATCCAAGATCGTTATGGCAATGAATTGAAATAATCGCTTTATGAATGTTTGAAACGTTCTCGAAAATGTATTTGATTTTCGAGCCATATTCTTCGGGAAGGCAATAACCGGTTGTATCAGGAATGTTCACAACGGTCGCTCCCGCACCAATTACTGCTTCAACTAATTGTGCAAGGAAAACCAGGTCCGCACGTCCTGCGTCTTCGCAGTAAAACTCAACGTCCTCAACTTTGGTTTTCGCGTATTTCGTTGCAGTAATGGCTCTTTCAAGGATTTTCTCCCGCGTCGTGTTGAATTTATGCTGAATATGAATATCCGAAGAACCAATACCTGTATGGATCCGTCCGCGGCGCGCATATTGCAACGCATTAGCGGCCGCATCAATGTCGCCGGGCACAGCACGTGAGAGCGCACAAATGATCGGTTCACGCACTGCTTTCGAAATTTCAACCACAGAATTAAAGTCGCCAGGACTCGAAACAGGGAAGCCCGCCTCAATAATGTCTACACCGAGTTTTTCGAGCTGCTTGGCTACAACAACCTTTTCTTCTGTCGTTAATTGGCTGCCTGGAACTTGCTCGCCGTCTCGCAAAGTTGTGTCGAAGATCTGGACTCGATTACTCATTGGTGGGTATTAAAATTTTAATGGATACGAATTTAATAAATTTCAGACAATATAAAACCCTTTCCGGGTTAGAGAAAGGGTTTTAAACGAATCAAAACACAACCTTTCCCGTCTTCACGGTATTAGTAAAATAGGGAGATTAAGGTTTAATTCGAGTGCGTTCATGATATCAGGTTGCGAAATTTCGCTAACAACATTTTGTTCTGCAAATAAAACATAAGTTTTCCTTCAAACAAATATTATTTGGTAAAACTTCTTTAAAATCAGATTCTTTTCAAGAGCTCAGCACCAGCCGATTGCGTGTTGAGAAGCAGATGTGCTGGTGTGGAAGCATCTGCAATATCTTTTGTCCTGAAACCGTCTTTAAGCAGTTTGTCCACCGCTGCGATGATTGCATCTGACTCTTCTTTCAAACCAAAAGAAATGTCCAGCAGCAATGCCGCGGAAAGAACAGAAGCCAAAGGGTTAGCAATGCCCTTACCCGTAATGTCGTGCGCGGAACCGTGAATGGGCTCGTAAACACCCGTGCTATCCCCCACAGAAGCAGACGCCAGCATGCCCATTGAACCCGCAATCTGGCTAGCTTCATCCGTCAGAATATCTCCGAACAAATTCGCTGTAACCACAACGTCAAAACGTCTCGGGTCTTTGATTAATAACATGGCAGCCGAATCCACAAACTGGTGTTCAACTTCAATATCGGGATATTCAGGAGCAAGCGCCTGGATCACTTCTCTCCACAAACGGCTTGTTTCCAAGACATTAGCCTTATCAACTGACATTAATCTTTTGCCGCGCGTGCGAGCCGCTTCGAATGCTTTGCGGCCGATGCGTTCTACTTCATATCTGCTGTATTCTGCAATGTCGTAAGCTGTGTTGTTATCGTTTTTACGACCTTTTTCACCAAAATAAATATCCCCCGTAAGCTCCCGGAAGAAGAGAATATCCGAACCTTTCAGGATTTCAGGTTTGATTGAAGAAGCACCCAGAAGCTCGTCAAACAGCTTAATAGGGCGTAAATTGGCATATAAACCCAACTCTTTACGCATTTTCAGCAAGCCCTGCTCCGGACGCACTTTTGCAGTTGGATCATTGTCATATTTAGGATGGCCCACTGCTCCGAAAAGGATCGCGTCCGAATTGCGCATTTTTTCAAGCGTTTCATCAGGAAGTGGGTTTCCGGTTGCTTCAATTGCAACGTGGCCCATTAATGCTTCGTCGTAGATAAATTCATGTCCGAATTTCTCGGCAATTTTTACCAAAACATTTTTTCCAACTTCTGTAACTTCTTGTCCGATTCCATCACCCGGAACGATTAGGATGTTTTTCTTCATTAATTGTTTGAATTGATAATCAGTAGTTTAAAAGTATTTGATCAATAGAGCATCAGACTAAACTGCCACAACCAAAGGAATTTCCGGCGTTAGCTCTGTTGCAGATGGAATGCCGATCAAGTTCAGCATTTTTTGCGTGGCCATGATTGCGGAAACGGTTTGATCGGAATCCAGACCTCTCGTTTTCACATCCTTACCGTTGATGGCCCAAGTAATGATGGTTTCGCAAAGGGCATCCGTTTTACCGCCGGGCGGAATGCGAACTGCATAATCCGTTAGCATTGGCAAGCTGATTCCTTTCCGGCAATATATTTTTTTCAATGCATTCATAAATGCGTCATACTGACCGTCTCCCTGTGCATTTTCCTCAAAAATCTCGTCCTCGAACCTGATCTGTAATGTGGCCGAAGGCTTCAAATTTTTCGAATGCGTCAGCACATAATTGACGATCACGACTTTCTCCTCAATCGCATTACTCGCCAGAATATCCGAAATAATATACGGAAGATCCTCAGGCGTTACCGCTTCTTTGCGATCGCCGAGCTCAATAATTCGTTGCGTAACCTTTTTGAGGTCCGAATCTGTAAGCGTAATCCCCAGATCCCTCAGATTATTTTCAATGTTGGCCTTTCCAGAAGTTTTACCCAAAGCATATAGCCGCTGACGGCCAAAGCGCTCAGGCATTAACTTACTGAAATAGAGATTGTTCTTTTTATCGCCATCTGCGTGAATACCAGCGGTTTGCGTGAAAACGCTTTCCCCTACAATCGGCTTATTAGAAGGAATTCGAATCCCCGAAAATGTCTCGACCAACTTACTTACAGAATACAATGACCGCTCATTCACAGAGGTCTTAAACTCCGGCATAAGATCATTAATTACTGCAATCGTGCTCGCCAGAGGCGCATTGCCCGTTCTTTCACCCATGCCATTCACCGTCAAATGCAACCCGTGCGCACCTGCACGCAATGCTTCCATGACGTTTGCAATGCTCAGGTCATAGTCATTATGCGCGTGGAATTCGAAATGGCTGTTGGGATAACGGTCGACGATGGATTTTACAAATTTGTAAGACTCAGAAGGCGTTAATATGCCTAATGTGTCGGGCAAAAGAATCCTTTTAACCGGCTGCGTAACCAGGAAATCAAGCGACTGGAAAACATATTCGGGCGAATCCCGCATACCATTGCTCCAATCTTCAAGATAAACATTGCAGTCAATACCGCTATTTTCGGCTAGCTCGATCACCTTTCGAATGTCTTCGAAGTGCTCCTGAGGCGATTTTTTTAGCTGATGTTTCAAATGATTCAGCGACCCTTTGGTCAAAAGATTCATCACCCGCGCACCGGACTCTAACATCCAGTTAATGGAAGAATCACCATCCACAAAGGTCAGGACTTCAATTTTATCTAGAAATCCATTCGCTTTGGCCCATTCCGTGATTTTTTGAACGGCCTGAAATTCTCCTTCCGAAACCCGGGCAGAAGCAACTTCAATGCGGTCAACCTTCACTTCCTGCAAGAGAATCTGAGCAATTGTCAACTTTTCTGATGCGGAAAACGACACTCCGCTGGTTTGCTCACCATCGCGAAGTGTCGTGTCCATTATTTCAATATAGCGGCTGTTCATAGGAGGCGTGCGGCCGGCGGCTTAATAAATTCTTTCTGCTTCAAACTCCTTAATCTCTCCTTTCATGGCTTGCAGATAATCGATATCATCAAAACCATTGATCATGTTATGTTTTTTATAACCATTGATGTCGAAAGTTTCTGATTCACCAGAGCTAACGATTGTGATCTTCTGTTCTTCCAGATTTACCTCAAACTCTGCATTAGGATCCGCCTCAATGGCAAGGAAAATTTTATCCAGAAATTCCGGGCTTACCTGAACTGGTAAAATCCCGATATTCAATGAGTTACCTTTAAAGATATCTGCAAAAAAGCTGGAAACAACACAACGGAATCCGTAATCATAGATCGCCCATGCAGCATGCTCACGGCTCGATCCGCTTCCGAAATTGTGACCGCCTACGAGGATTTTTCCTTTGTAAATTGGATTATTCAAAACGAAATCAGCCTTCGGCGTCTCGTCACCATTGTAGCGCCAGTCGCGGAAAAGATTATCACCAAATCCTTCGCGTTTGGTCGCTTTAAGAAAACGCGCCGGGATAATCTGGTCTGTATCAACGTTTTCGATCGGCAAAGGAACTGCCGTACTTCTTAATAATGTGAATTTATCGTATGCCATGTTAATGTCGGGTTTGAATTAAAGAAGATCTCTAGGGTCTGTAACTACTCCGGTTACCGCAGCAGCGGCAGCCACCAACGGACTAGCCAGAAGCGTTCTTGCGCCCGGGCCCTGACGACCTTCGAAATTGCGGTTTGAAGTGCTGACAGCATATTTTCCAGCCGGAATCTTGTCATCATTCATTGCCAGACAAGCTGAGCATCCTGGCTGACGAAGTTCAAAACCAGCTTCCGTAAGAATGTCAAGAATTCCTTCTTCCTTAATCTGCGCCTCCACAATGTGCGAACCAGGAACAACCCAAGCCGTCACATTATCCGCTTTCTTGCGACCTTTTACAATAGAAGCAAATGCACGGAAATCTTCAATGCGTCCATTTGTGCAGCTTCCGATAAAAACGTAATCAATTTTTTTGCCTAACATGGATTCGTTTTCATGAAAGCCCATGTAAGCCAATGACTTATCGTATGTAGACTTTCCACCTTCAACTTGTTCCGAAGTTGGGATATTCCTGGAAATTCCCTGACCCATTCCCGGGTTCGTTCCGTAAGTGATCATCGGCTCAATGTCAGCCGCATCGAATGTGTATTCTTTGTCAAAAACAGCCCCTTCGTCTGTCTTCAATGTTTTCCAGTATGCCAAAGCATTATCCCATTTTTCGCCTTTTGGCGCCTGGTCGCGGCCATTAATGTATGCAAAAGTGGTTTCGTCCGGGGCGATCATTCCTCCGCGCGCGCCCATTTCAATGCTCATGTTACAAACCGTCATACGGCCTTCCATGCTCATTTTTTCAAAAACCTCACCTGCGTATTCAACGAAATATCCCGTTGCGCCGGCAGTTGTCAGTTTTGAAATGATATATAATGTAACGTCTTTTGGCGTAACTCCTTTGCCTAACTCTCCAACAACATTCACACGCATTTTCTTAGGCTTCGGCTGCATAATGCATTGCGAAGAAAGCACCATTTCAACCTCAGAAGTGCCTATACCAAAGGCAATTGCGCCAAAAGCACCGTGCGTGGATGTATGAGAATCCCCGCAAACGATCGTCATGCCGGGAAGTGTAATTCCATTTTCCGGACCCACCACGTGTACAATTCCATTTCTGGCGTGACCAAGGCCCCAGTGTGAAATGCCGTATTTTAATGAGTTGGTTTCCAATGCTTTCAGCTGATTTGCAGAAAGTGGATCCGCTACCGGGAGGTGTTGGTTAATCGTCGGTGTGTTGTGGTCGGCTGTGGCAAATGTTCTTTCAGAATACATTACACCGATATTTCTGCTTTCCAGTCCGAGAAACGCAACCGGGCTGGTTACTTCGTGGATGAAATGACGGTCGATGAAGAACACATCCGGACCATCTGCAATTTTGCGAACAACATGTGCGTCCCACACCTTGTCGAAAAGGGTATTTGCTTGATTACTCATTTTTTTATTATTAAAATTTCGCCTCTTCAAGACTGACCTCTAAGAAATTGCGACATTAATCGCTGTTTTCATAAAAGGAGAACTGAGATTACAAATTACCATAAATTCAAGGTAATAAGTATAACGTTAAAGGTTCAAAAAATAGCGATTTTGGTTTTTCGAAGAAGTTTGAGCGGAAATTGTTATTGCTGTTAAGACAACTAGCTCTTATCTGTCATTATTAACAGTGCATCCCGAAGCGGTGGCAAATGCACTTCAATGATTCGCCAAACAATTTCAAAGTCAATCCCGGCATAATCATGCACAAGAATGTGTCTTGATCTGATAATGCGCATCCATTCAATGTCGGGATATTGTTCTCTAACTTCCTTGGGAACACGGTTCGCAGCCTCTCCAAGCACCTGAATGTTTCTAATTACAGCATCCCGCGTTTTCCTATCATTCATGAAATTATCAAAACTCATTCCGGACGTGTAATCCAAAACTGTCTCAACAGAATCCAGCATATCCAAGAATAATATGGATGGCGCTCGCTCAGACATAGATCAAGTTTTTCTCTATGTAAGGCAGTAATGGCGCTTTCAAGCCTCTTTTACTTACGAGATCTACTTTGGTTTGCAGCACATCTTCCAGCTCCATCGCAAGGTCAACAAATTCAAAGCCAATAGGAGCAGAAAACTCGACAAGAATATCCACATCGCTTTTGTCGGTTGCTTCGTTTCGGGCATAGGAGCCAAAAAGAGCCATTGATTTTAAAGGATATTTTGTAAAAAAATATCCTTTGGATTTATTAAGCCGATCTAAAACAGTTTGAGTGTTCATAGGAATGGAATGTGATCGTTGAAGCTAGGTTTTTTAAAACAAAAAGGCAAATCAGCCATGCTTCTTCGGCGTCCTTCCGTGTTTCTCCTTGTAAGTCTTTATAAAGTGCGAAACGCTTTCATAACCAATCTCTGTGCTGATTTCGGAGACGTTTTTGGTGCTGTTTCTCAACAAAAAATCCGCATAATCAAGCCTTTTATTTTTGAGCCAAAGCGCAGGTGATGTTTTGAATTCGTCCTGGAAATCTCTTTTAAACGCGGAAAGGCTTCTTCCGGATAAGCGCGCTAATTCATCCAATGTTAAAGGTTTCAAATAATATGTGTTCATCATGAACGACAAATCGGCTTTTTCACCTTTGTACAAACTATAAAGAATGGCGCGGAGTTGTTTTGAATTGTCCAATTCCAGCAAATGAAGCAGTAATTCTTGAAATTTTAAGCGCAGAAAATGGTTTTTTAATTCAGTCCTAGACTTAAAATAAGGAAAGACCGACTGAATAAACTTTTCAAAATTCTCATCTGATTTCAACAGCAAAATTGGATTTTCAAGAACTGGTGTTGCTTTTGCGGGATTGAAAAGTTCAGGGTGCAGGCTAACAAATTCCTTTAAAAGCTTTTCATCAAAAAAGAAAACAAGACTTTTGTAAGATTCATTAATAGACTCCGACATTAAATAGAAACCACGCTGAACAAACAAAATGTCGCCTTTCTCAACATGCACTTCCTGCGTCGGACTCGTAAATTTCTTCTCCCCCTCCAAAACCACAATCACCGCATGCTCTTCGAAAAACACATCATATTTGGACGGATAAACCTCATTGCGATAGGCAACAAAAGTCATATCCTGAATCTTCAAAGACTCAAATTCCTGAGAGCTGATATCGGATGGAACGCGGAGCATATCAAACCATAAATTGAAACAAATCCGGCTGATCATTCAAATACTCGTAAACCACCCGATTCGCGTCCATTCGCTCGATTAATGGTGCGAAATCTTCGCGGTGTTTGAGTTCGATGCCTACTAATGCCGGGCCTTGCTCACGGTTCGTTTTTTTTACGTATTCGAAACGGGCAATGTCGTCGTTTGGACCGAGGACATTCAGGAATTCGCGGAATGCGCCGGAGCGTTGTGGGAAGCGAATGATGAAGTAATGTTTTAAGCCCTCGTAAAGTAGCGAGCGCTCTTTGATTTCTTCGGTTCTTGTAATGTCATTATTGCCTCCGCTGATCAGTGCGACGACGTTTTTACCTTTGATTTCGTCTTTTATCAGATCCAAAGCAGCAACGGTGAGTGCTCCTGCTGGCTCAGCAACGATGGCTTCTTCATTGTAAAGCTGCAAAATGGACGAGCAAACTTTGCCTTCCGGAACGAGGATCACTTTGTCCAGACTTTTGCTGCAAATCTCAAATGTGATTTCGCCAGCCCTGCGGACAGCTGCGCCATCGACGAATTTGTCAATGTGTTCCAATGTCACAACATGACCTTCCTGTATGGCCTGATACATGGTTGGCGAACCTTCGGGCTCAACGCCAATTAACTTTGTTTTAGGAGAAAGTTGCTTAAAAACAGTTGAAATGCCTGATGCCAAACCTCCGCCGCCAATCGCCATCAATAAGTAATCAATCTTGAAATCGGCATCTTTAAAAATCTCCAAACCAACCGTTCCTTGACCCTCAATCACTTGCAAATCATCGAATGGATGCACAAAAACGGCATTCGTAATGGTTTGATATTCTTTTGACGCATAATATGCATCATCGTAAGTATCTCCTACCAGATGTACTTCTATCCATTCATTTCCAAATAACCTTACTTGTTTGATCTTCTGCGCAGGCGTGGTCGTCGGCATGAAAATCGCGCCCTTAACCTGCATTTTCCTACATGCATATGCAACGCCTTGCGCATGGTTACCTGCACTTGCGCACACGATTCCACCTGCAAGTGCTTCGGCTGACATACTTGCCATTTTGTTATACGCACCCCGAATTTTGTAGGAACGCACGGTTTGTAAATCTTCCCTTTTCAGATAAATATTAGCCTGATAATGCTCGGAAAGATGTGCATTGTAAAATATTGGTGTGTGGTTAATGACCCCGCGAAGCCTTTCAGCAGCGAGAAAAATATTGTCTAATGTCGGAGCGGAGTGAGCTGTATCCATTGCTGTTAAAATATAAAAGCCTTGCATTTGCAAAGCTTTTATATCTAATCAAATTGATAATTCTTATTAGTTATTTTCCGGGCGCAGGCTGCGAACAGTTTTGCCGGCTTTCCACATTTCTGATTCGCGAAGCTCAGCCAACTCTTCTTCCAATTTCACGCGATAATCCGATTGTGAATTACGTGTGATGGAGATTCTAGCTTGCTCGCCGCTTTTTACAGAGTTGTAAAGTTGTTCAAAAACAGGCTTGGTAGCGTCGCGGAAAGGTTTCCACCAATCCAATGCTCCACGTTGTGCGGTTGTAGAGCAGTTCGCGTACATCCAGTCCATGCCGTTTTCAGCAACAAGCGGCATCAATGACTGCGTTAATTCTTCAACTGTTTCGTTGAATGCTTCCGATGGAGAGTGACCATTAGAACGCAACACTTCGTATTGTGCCGCGAATATTCCCTGAATAGCACCCATCAAAGTTCCGCGCTCGCCAGTAAGGTCAGACGTAACTTCACGGTAAAAATCCGTTTCGAACAAATATCCTGAACCAACACCAATTCCCATTGCGATACATTTCTCGCGCGCTTTGCCTGTCGCATCCTGGAATACTGCAAAAGAAGAGTTCAAGCCTTTTCCTTCTACGAACAAACGACGAAGTGAAGTTCCTGATCCTTTTGGAGCAACCAGATACACGTCTACATCAGCAGGAGGGATAATTCCAGTTTGATCTTTATAAGTTACACCGAAACCGTGTGAGAAATACAATGATTTTCCAGCAGTAAGGTTAGCCTTAACGGTCGGCCATAATTCAATTTGAGCGGCGTCGGAAAGCAGGTAACAAATGATTGTTCCTTTTGCCAATGCTTCTTCCAATTCGAAAAGTGTTTCGCCAGGAACCCATCCGTCAGCAACGGCTTTGTCCCACGATTTACCTCCTTTGCGTTGGCCAACGATCACATTGAATCCGTTGTCGCGCATGTTCAAGCTTTGGCCTGGGCCTTGTACGCCGTAACCAATTACAGCTATGGTTTCGTTAGAAAGTACTTCACGTGCCTTTTCAAGAGGAAATTCTTCACGGGTTACTACTTCTTCTTCGAGCCCGCCGAAATTTAATTTTGCCATTGATTATTGATTGGATTATTGATTACTCGATTTAAAAACAATATTAGGTAAAGTTGCCCGACTACTGATAATACTCCCACTCAGCCTCAGGAAGATAATCCACCAGCGTTTGAGGAGACTTGCTTACCGCAACACGGCCCGATCTTACAAATTCCAGGATCTCGTGTGGCTTGATGTAGTCAAAGAATTCAAAAATTTCTTCTTCCGTGCCCGTCTTCTGAATGATCACATAAGTCAGGTGCCAGTAAACGACCCATGCTTTGTATGTCTTGTTAATGGTCTCAATGTCAAGCGGTTTTGCGCCGATTGGTGTTGAGATTTTAAACAATGCGATCTCATTGTAAGCGATGTCGTCATTGAGATAACCAAAAACAGCCAGCACTTCAATCACCTTACGGATCTGGCGGACGAGTTTTTCAACTGCGTCGCGCGACTCATGGCGAATGACGATGGTAAACCTTGAAATACCCTTACGCTCCGTTTCGGAAACCGTAAGACTATCGATGTTAATGCGTCTGCGCGTCAGAATGGTGGTAATCTTGTTCAGAATACCAATCGTATTTTCTGTAAAAACACAAATGGTGTATGTTGTCATGATCAATTAATGTCTAAATTATTCCAATCTGATATCTGCCACGCAAGCTCCGGTTGGAACCATTGGGAACACATTTTCCTCTTTTTCTACCAACACTTCCAATAAATATGGCTTGTCAGATGCCAGCATTTTGTCCAGCGAATCATTCAAATTTTCCCTGGCGTCACAAGTATGTCCGTCTATTCCAAAACCTTTTGCAATGGTGATAAAGTCAGGGTTTTGCAGCTCAACGAATGAATAGCGTTTCTGGTGGAAAAGTTGTTGCCACTGGCGCACCATTCCAAGGAAATTGTTATTCAAAATAATGATCTTAACAGGCAAACCGCTCTGTGCAATGGTTCCCAACTCCTGGATTGTCATTTGGAAACAGCCATCACCAATGATCGCAACGACCTCACGATCAGGCGCTCCCACTTTTGCACCAAATGATGCGGGTAATGCAAAGCCCATTGTTCCCAATCCACCAGAAGTGATGAACGAGTTCGGTTTTTTGAACTGATAATAACGCGCCGTCATCATCTGGTGCTGGCCCACATCCGCAACGATCACCGCTTCCCCTTTTGTTTTATTTGAAAGCGTGCGGATCACCTCAGCCATTTTGATCTTTTCCGTCGTTGGAGCAAGTTCGGGCTGTGTAATTTTCTGATCCTCAATGGCATCGTATCTTTTGAATTCAGCGCGCCATGCTTCGTGATTATTTTCCTTCACCAAAGGAAGCAGCATTTCAAGCGCCCTTTTGGCATCACCCACAACAGGTGCGTCCGCTTTTACGATCTTGTCAATTTCAGCAGGATCAATTTCAATATGAACAACCTTCGCCTGCTTTGCATAACGGCTCAAATCGCCTGTTACACGGTCATCGAAACGCATTCCTATCGCGATAATGACGTCACACTGATTGGTAAGGACGTTTGTTCCGTAATTTCCATGCATTCCCAGCCAGCCCACATAATTCGGGTGGTCAACGGAAACAGACGAAAGTCCGAGCAATGTTGAAGCAGCCGGAATGTCTGTTTTTTCAAGAAATTGAATTAATTCAGCTTCGGCATTGGCAATCTGAACCCCATGTCCGAAAAAAACGAACGGACGTTTCGCATTATTGATCAATTTTGCAGCCGCGGCAACCTGCTCCTCTTTCGGAGACAGGCGTGGATGATAACTAACCAATTTCTCACATTTTTTGTGAACAAAAGGCCTCGTCATCAACTTCTGCTGCGCATCCTTGGTAATGTCGATCAGGACTGGTCCCGGACGACCGGATTTTGCTATATAAAATGCTTTTGCAATAATTTCAGGAACTTCATCCGCATTGGTAATCTGGTAATTCCATTTTGTGATCGGAATGGTAACGCCCATTACATCTGTTTCTTGGAATGCATCCGTTCCCAGCAAATGAGATGCCACCTGACCCACAATGCAAACCATTGGTGTTGAGTCGATTATCGCATCAGCGATCCCAGTTACAAGGTTCGTTGCTCCTGGGCCAGATGTCACCAGGCAGACGCCCACTTCACCCGTAATGCGTGCAAAACCTTCCGCCGCGTGCGCCGCACCTTGCTCATGGCGCACCAGAATGTGGTTAACCTGATCCTGATAATCATAAATCGCGTCATAAACCGGCATGATCGCCCCGCCCGGATATCCGAAAATGGTCTCAACGCCTTCCGCTATCAACGATTGGATCAACGCATGTGAACCATTGATCAACTCCGGCTTAGCAATCGAAGCCACCGGCTCAACAGCTTGCAATGTCTGTGTTTGATTTTCATTAAATCCCATGACTCCTCTATTTATTTAGTCGGGTGAATTTTCAAGATTTTCAATGTCATTAATATCTCTTGGCCTTCCGGCCGCCTTTTTTGCTGTAATCAGATCTTTGTAATGAATCAACCTGATCGTTAGGTCGTCTACAATATGATCCGATGCATTTTTGAAGGCATAATCGAATTCCAGGCCTTTCAAATTGGTAATGATATCTATCGAAACGGGCGCTCTTCCAAATGTGAAAACATCAAATTTCGGATTAGACAAAAAATTTTCCTCAGTCATATCAAACAGCGGCATCCCAAATTTTCCAAATGCCTGTGCTATTCTCGAGTAGTTATTCTTTGTCTTATTAACCCAAATATCCATATCACCCGTTGTTCTTGAATATCCGTGCAGGATAACCGAGTAACCGCCAACCAATATGTATTCGACCTCACTTTCGTTTAATGATTTCAAAAAATCCTGAAAGTCATCATTGAAGATATTTGCCATTACAATGTGTGTTTCCGCATTGAAAAGGCTGTTCTGTCCATTTTCGGCGGATTATCTATGTCAAATTGAAAAGCGACACTATTCAGGTAATTAGCCGCTACCAACCGTTCGTTTGGTGTTTTTGGTTGATTCTTAGCATAATATTTTTCGGTTTCCTGATGAGATCCTGCGTGAAATGCTGTCCTGTCTAACTTAAATTCGCTTTTCATAGGCTATTTCGTTTACGCTTCGTCCGTTACGCAGCCTTCGCTGGCGGATTTTACGGTTCTGATGTATCTTCCCAGCATTCCTTTTGTGAAAAGTGGCGCGGGTTGCACCCATTGTGCTTTTCGGGCTGCCATTTCTTCGTCGGAAATGTGCAATGTTAACTGGCGGGTGTTGGCATCGATGGAAATTCGGTCGCCGTCTTTAACCAATGCAATTGGTCCGCCGTCGAATGCTTCAGGCGTAATGTGGCCAACCACGAATCCGTGCGTTCCGCCTGAGAAACGGCCGTCGGTGATCAATGCAATCTTGTCTCCCAGTCCTGCTCCCATTACTGCCGATGTTGGTTTTAACATTTCCGACATGCCCGGGCCACCTTTTGGACCAGCATTACGGATCACAACCACATGACCTGCTTTAATTTCACCTTTTGAAAGCATGTTAATGATCTGCGACTCATGCTCGCAAACCTTTGCTTCGCCATCGAAAGTCATCCCTTCTTTTCCAGTGATTTTCGCAACCGCGCCATTTGGCGTAAGGTTACCATACATGATCTGAATGTGACCGCTTGATTTAATGGCTTGCTCCAATGGGAATACCATTTTTTGTGTATCAAAATTAAGATCAGGCGCTTCCGCAAGGTTTTCAGCAACCGTTTTGCCTGTTACCGTAATGCAATCTCCGTGGATCAAGCCTTTGGAATACAAATATTTAGTAATGGCAGGAACCCCGCCGATTTCCAGAATATCTTCCATGTAATATTTACCGCTTGGCTTCAAATCCGCGATAAACGGCGTGCGATCTGAAATAGCCTGAATGTCATCCAATGTTAAGGAAAGACCCGCTGAACGCGCAATCGCCAGGAAGTGCAATGCTGCATTTGTGGAACCTCCAAGCGCCATAACCACCGTTAATGCGTTTTCAAGCGATTTTTTAGTAATAACTTCTTTTGGAGTGATATTCATTTCCAAAAGCTTTTTCATCGCAGCGCCGATTTTCTTACATTCATCCTGCTTGCCTTCATGCGTAGCCGGGTAAGAACTGCTGAATGGCAAACTCATTCCCATTGCTTCAATGGAAGCCGCCATCGTGTTTGCCGTGTACATGCCACCGCAAGCGCCCTGACCAGGAATTGAATTTTGAATAACTCCCTTGAAATCTTCGTCTGAAATGTTGTTGGCAAACTTCTTTCCAAGCGCCTCAAATGCCGAAACGATATCGAGTTTTTGTCCTTTATAATGTCCTGAACGGATAGTTCCGCCATAAACCATAATCGCAGGGCGATCCAACCGCGCCATCGCCATCACAGCGCCCGGCATATTTTTATCACATCCCACAACCGCAATCACACCGTCATACCATTGTGCAGAAACCACGGTTTCAATTGAATCGGCAATAATATCACGACTTGGCAACGAGTAACGCATGCCGTCATTTCCATTGGTCATACCGTCAGAAACGCCGATTGTGTTAAAGATCAAACCAATCATATCATTGGCAGTAACACCTTGTTTCACATAAACTGAAAGTCCGTTTAAGTGCATATTGCAAGGGTTACCTTCATAACCTGTGCTCGCAATCCCAATTTGTGGTTTGGCAAAATCTTCTTCCTTCAACCCGATGCCATAAAGCATGGCCTGCGCTGCTGGATTGGTTACTTCTTGTGTTAGGGTTTTCGAAAATCTGTTAAGTTCTGTCGACATGGTGAATATGTGGTAAATAAAAACACCTCATTCAGTGCGGTGAGTGAGGTGCCAGGTTATATGCGATCGTCCTCACTCACGCTAAGACGTGACTAGAATTAGAACTGGGACGATTAAAATGAATTTCATTAGCGTAAAATTATTGGTTAGCGAAATTTCGCTGATTTCATATTGGCAATACAAATTAGAAGGGTATCTTTTTATTTTCCAAACATTCGCGCGATTTTTTGAAGATATTCTAAGATTAATACCAAATTAAACTTTGCTAATTGATGATTTGACGAAAATATTTACTTTTGACCATTCCAAAATCCAATCTTATGCTAACCACCGAGTCGTCTTCCAATTACAATGATCTTGAAAAAATGAGCGTTCAGGATATTTTATCTTCCATTAATCAAGAAGATAAAACGGTTCCAAATGCTGTTGAAAAATCACTTCCACAGATAGAAGCGCTTGTATCGCAAATTGTTCCGCGGATGCAGAAAGGTGGACGGATATTTTATATTGGGGCCGGCACCAGCGGTAGACTGGGCGTTGTAGATGCCTCGGAATGTCCGCCAACGTTCGGCGTTCCGTTTGATCTGGTGGTTGGAATTATTGCTGGCGGGGATACGGCAATCAGGAAGGCCGTTGAAAATGCGGAGGATGACTGGAACCAGGCTTGGCTGGATTTGGAGCCCTATCAACCCAATAAAAACGATACATTAATAGGCATAGCAGCCTCCGGACGCACGCCATATGTAATTGGCGGATTGAATGAAGCGCAAAAAGCAGGCTTGCTAACAGGTTGTGTTGTTTGTAATAATGGTTCGCCGGTCGCAAAGGCCGCGGAATTCCCGGTGGAAGTCGTGGTAGGACCTGAATTTTTAACAGGAAGCACGAGAATGAAATCCGGAACTGCTCAGAAATTAGTCCTTAATATGATCTCAACGGCTGTAATGATCCGTTTAGGTAAAGTAAAAGGCAACAAAATGATCGATATGCAACTTACCAATGAAAAACTGGTTAATCGCGCGCAACAGATGATCATTGACGAGTTGAATGTTGGGCCGGAAGAAGCTGAAAAATTGCTGAATCAATACGGAAGCGTTCGTGGCGCTATTGAATCCGTGCAGAAATAAGAGCTAGATTTTCAAAACAATTTTCCCAAACTGCTGGCCCGAATCCATCAAGCGCAACGCTTTTTCAGCTTCGGCCAATGGAAAAACGGTGTCAATGATGGGCATAATGTGTTTTTCTTCAACAAATTTTATCATTTCCTGAAACTCGGACTCGGTGCCCATTGTGGTTCCGAGAATGTTCAGTTGTTTGAAGAACACTTTGGCCGGAACAATATCGGTAATGTTGCCCGTGCCGCCGCCGTAAAAGCAAATTCTTGCTCCGGGAGCTGCGATGTCAATCAATTTGGAAAATCCGGCGCCGCCTGCACTATCAATAATGACATTAAAATAGCCCAACTTCGGCCCCCGTGTTTTTACGAGCAAATCTCGAAACCAGGTTGGATTTTTGTAATTAATGCCTCCTTTGGCTCCAAGCTGAATGGCTTGTTGGATTTTCTGGTCATTTCCTGAGGTTACCCAAACTTCCGCACCGGCTGCAATCGCAAATTGAATCACAAATAATGCAACGCCACCGCCTGCACCAGTTACCAAAACCTTATCACCGGGTTGCCATTTTGCACGGGTATGCAATGCGCGCCAGGCAGTCAATGCGCCGAGCGGCAACGTCGCAGCTTGTTCAAATGAAAGATATGCTGGCTTTTGAACCAGATAACGGGCTTCTACTTTAACAAATTCAGCAAAAGTCCCGTTATCCGGCAAACCTAGTATTTTGTGTTCATCCCCATAAAAAGCTGGATTATCGCCCCAGTTTTGCGAAGGATTAATGATCACTTCCTTACCAAGCCAATCAGGATCCACACCTTCCCCCACTTCACTCACTATTCCCGCTCCGTCAGATCCGGGAATAATGGGCGTTGTGATTTTAGGATAAAGGCCTTTTTGAATCCAGACATCGCGGTGATTTAATGAAGCTGCTTTCAACTGAACGATCACTTCGCCTGTGGCGGCCTGTGGTTTTTCAACTTCTTCTATAACCAAAGGCTCGTGAAGATTTTTAATAACAGCAGCTTTCATTCAATCCGGGATTAGATATCTGAGTAGTCGGTTGGAGTCAGGAAGAAGCTTGTATTTTTGGATACATTATTCTGATACTCCGGGTTCACTTTCAATTTATTCCATTCTGCATCGGCACTGAATGCTTTCCAGTGTTCGTCGCGGGATGCTTTGTTATCAAATGTGGTCATGTACATTAAATTGGGCTGGTGGCTTCCGGCGATAACTTCTGCATAAAAAACCGCATTGAAACCAAGTCTTTCGAAAAGGGGCACTTCTCCACCATCATTGAACATTTTTACCTTGTTCTGGTAAATTTTCTCCGTGTGACCTTCATAGCTGCGCAATTCATAAACGCGATCTGCTTTTGGACCTGTCAATCCCGGCTTTTTATGCATCGGCATGCCTGTAAATGCTTGCAAAACAATCGTTTCGTAGCGGGCATAAGGCGCATTTTTAAATTCCGCATCTATGTAATCTTTGCCAGCAGAAGCATATGCCGCGTCTTTTGCAAGTGTTTTAGGCATATCCAGCAACTGTTCCAGTGATTTCAATGGTGTGAAAACGTAGATCAATTTACCGGCAGCCGCTGTATCCGAAGCAACAGGTTTGAAAACGCCAACATTCTTTATACCAGCGCGGTGCATGGCGGGGATGTAAGCATCTTTCAAATAATTCTCTACCCGTGTTCCCTGATCTGCATCCTTCAGGTGATAAATTTTTATCTCGTAGAATTCCCTTTTCGGTGGAGCTGCGACAGCGGCAAATGCCACTGTCATGCATAGCAGAAGTAAAGTTTGGATTGTGAAGCGTGGACTCATGAAACTTTTAAATATTAAAATAGGTGATTGTTGTAAAGAAAAAGACGACGGTTCTTTTGCTCTACCCTAAATAACCCCGATAAGATTCAATGTTTCCTGAAAATCAGAATTTAGGACAGGAAAGTTGCTTTTTGCTGCTTTTGCTCCGTCTTGGCTTTGACTCGATCGGGTCGAAGACGTAAGAAAGTGATATTTCATGCGCCCCGCCGCTGCTCGCTCCTAATGTAGAAATAGTAAGGTCGTAGCTATAACCGATTGAAAATTTATCCTGTCGATAACCAGCGAGGAAAATAAGCGCTTCGTGGTTGTTGATGTTTTGTTCGTATTTTTTAAATGGAATGCCCCGATACCAGGCTCCCAAGACCAATGGTTCAATGGTTGCATACAGTCCGGCATCAAACTGATCGTACTTCCCTTGCTTTTTGTACATAATAGCAGGAGAAATCGTCTTTTCTTTATCAATTTCATCCCCAAGGAATGTATATCCTGCAAATGGAATTCTTAATCCAGCCTGAAAACTGGTTTTAACGGGTAACCTCGCCTCCGAAACCGATGAAAATGCCTGATTTGGACGGTTTAGATGATGTGCGGAAAGACCAGCCCAATACCAATCGGAATATAACATTAACCCTGAGCCGAAATCTGCATAGTTTACGTTCGGCCCGCCCTCTGCAAACGGATCTTCCGAAGGCTGCCCGGTAAGTCCTCCATTATTATATTGATCACCAAATGTTAGTCCAAAATAATCTAGCTTCCGGGAAGCAAATCCGCCCTGAATACCCAAACGAAGCGAAGTCACCTCATTTAACCGGATCTGGTAAGAATATTGCAGCGCTATATCCGTTGATTTCAAGTTACCAAGACCCTGGCTGTCCATGGTTATCAAAACACCAAGCCCGCTATTATAATTAGGCAAAAAAACGTCTGCTCCAATAGAAGTTGTTACAAAATTCGCTGACAAGGATGGCCACTGATTTCTATAATTGATCGTTGCGCGCGGCGCAAGCGCACCACCGGCCAGTGCCGGGTTCAGATATAGCGGATTCGCATAAAATTGCGAAAACTGCGGGTCCTGACTCCAACCTTTCAGGCCAAGCAGTGTCAGTACAAAAAGGAGAAGTAAACGCTTTGTCATAAATATTTCTTATTGCCGCACATTAATGAGCGGAGGAAAAGTAGCTCAAAAAAAATACAAAATTAAATTCACAAAATATCATCAAATTGCGTATTAATATTCAAATTAGAGTGGTTTTTACGACATTACCGCACAAAATTTTAACATTTTATTTTCGTTAGTATTGTCAGGTAATCTGAATATTGATTGTGTTGCGTGGGGGTGTTTGAACAAGTAACGAAACATGGGGCGATTTTATAATAAGTATCAACAAATATTTTATTCAACATTCTTTCTGATACTGCTGACCACAGTGTTCGCGAGTGCTCAGGACTTTATAGTCGAAGGGCAGTGTATGCAAAACCCGGATTGCGAAGCCGACTCAACCACATTCAGGGATACGCTAAGTACGGCTATTGCGTGGCAATGGAGTTTTGGAGAAGGCGCGGCGACTGATGCGCGGCGCATTGCGCAACATTCCTATATGGCACCTGGCTCTTACACAGTTACGCTATTAAGGACATTACGAGGCGGCGCAAAACAGACCATTTCCAAGGTTGTTCAAATCGGCGAATTGCCGCCTGCTTTCCAGGAATGGAAAACGGATACAACGATTTGTCCTGGCGATACATTAATCCTGGATCCTTATCCCCAGGGAGCGCCGGATGGGGCACGCTATGTTTGGTATCCCAAAGGTGACACGACGCAAACATTAAATGTTGATAGCTCAGGCTGTTACTCCGTGGAAGTTATTTTGCCCAATGGCTGTAAAATCCAGGACCGCATCAATGTGAAGATCTGTATGGAACCTGCTAATCAGGAAGGTGCCAAATGGTATTTTGGAGGAAATGCAGGCCTTGATTTTTCTAACA
Organism: Dyadobacter fanqingshengii; assembly: GCF_023822005.2. GTDB lineage: Bacteria > Bacteroidota > Bacteroidia > Cytophagales > Spirosomataceae > Dyadobacter > Dyadobacter fanqingshengii. Next base: position 4,830,563 of record NZ_CP098806.1, on the reverse strand, counting down.
ATCCGCCCACACCAATCACGGACGGTAAGCTAAATACGCCCGAAGGAACTTCTTCTATTGCCAATTCCAAAGGCCAGCTGCTCTTTTATTCCGATGGTATAACGGTCTGGAACAAGAATGGGGACGTCATGCCTTGTTTTCAGCCGGGGAATTGCCCCCCGCTGAAAGGAAGCCCGAATTCCACGCAATCCGTTCTCATTGTCCCCCAGCCTACTTGTAAGGGTTGTGAATATTTATTTAACATATTTACAACATCAGATATCAATGGTGAAAAACTGCTAACGGTAAGCGTTGTGGATATGCGCCGGAACAATGGCCTGGGTGCGATCATTGAAACAAATACGACATTACAACAACCAACGACCGAACGTATAGTGTCTGCACGTAATGATCGCGACAGCACTTACTGGGTGATTTCTCACGATTACGGAACCAACAAATTCCGGATTTTCCACGCTACAACCGGCGGTTTGGTAGAATCAAGTGCTCCTGAACTGGGCATGAAGCATGACAGCTTGGGAAAAGCCGAAGGTTATATGAAATTTTCGTCGCCCGATAGTGCCACCGGACAACGCAGACTGGCGGTTATCATTCCCGGCCCACCCAAAAATTATGTTGAATTATTCAGTTTCAATGACTCAACAGGCACATTGACCTATGATAAAACCGTGGATCTGGGAGCCGCGCCGCCCACAGCTTATGGAATCGAATTTTCGCCCAGCGGGGAGAAAATGTACATTTCATTCTCGGGTGAAAACGGCACCAGTTCTTATTTAAAACAGTACGATCTCACATTGCCTGACAGTTTGCTGACGGAAACGGCCATCACCATCGATAGTTCAGCCACTCGAAAGTTCGGAGCATTGCAATTCGCCCCTGACGGAAAGATATATATGGCTATTGAGGGCAGTGATTATCTCGCGGTAATTGGCGAGCCGGAAGGGAATTCGCTCACCGGCGTTGAATATGAGCGTGATGGCGTAAGTTTAGGCGGTAAAAAAAGTCAGCTAGGTTTGCCGAATATGGTGCAGGATTTCACGCAGGAATCGTCTGGTCCCGGTTTCGAGGCCAACGGTTTTTGCACAAATGAACCCACAACATTCGAAGCCAGCCCAATCTGCGACCCAATTGAGGACACCTACCAATGGGATTTCTTAGGCGACGGAAGCTTCACAGCTCCTTCCAAAGAGCAAAAAGCAACTTACACCTACACGAAGCCAGGCACATATATGGTGCGTATGCGCGCAATCAACAAATGTAAAGACACCACCATTGTGCAGGAAGTGGTGATTTTTGAAACGCCTCCTCCGATTAACCTGGGTGCGGATAAAGACACTTGCGGCGCTTTTGTTCCTTTGGATATGGGCGTTCAGGCTGAGGTTTATGCATGGATCAATCGTGGAAGAGTGGTAGGACGTGGAAAAACTTACAATGCAACTGCCACAGGGCGTTACATTGCCGTTGCCTTCAACGGCCCGCAAGGAGAATGTTTTTCTGCTGACACCATTGAAATCACATTACGTCGCCCGCCAGCAGTAAGTATTGGACCAGACACAACATTATGCCGCGATAGTTCAATCGTCCTTACAGTGCCAAGCGAAAGATGGATCGAGTTCAACTGGAGCACCGGCGAAGACACTAGGGACATTACAGTGGCTCAGCCAGGTTCCTATTTTGTAATTGTAAAAGACCGCAACGATTGCTACAACTCGGATACCATTCAAGTGGGCGAGCGCCCTTCACCGATTTTAAATCTGCTGCCTGAATATGCGATTTGCATTCCGGATGGACAATCGGTAATTCTTGATGCAAATGGACAAGGTGTAATGTCCTATGAATGGCCGCATTCCGGCGACACCACGCGCACGATAACTGTTGGTGCAGAGGGAACTTACACAGTGATCGCCGTCAATAAAGAGGGTTGTGTGGCGCAGCAATCGACCGAAGTTGTGGACCGGTGTGAGCCGCGGTTCTTTATTCCGGATGCATTCACGCCAGACGGCGAAGGTCACAATGAGATTCTGGAAATTTTCGGGGCTTATTATACCAATTTTTCAATCCGCATCTATAACCGCTGGGGCGAGGTAATTTACGCATCCACGAACATTGAAGATCGCTGGGATGGAACCTATAAGGGCTTAAAAGTGCAGCCAGGCGCCTATCCTTATGTGATCTCCTACGAGGCCCTTTACTATCCCGAACGCGCCCCGAATGTGAAGCGCGGCTCGGTAATGATCATCCGGTAAGCTTCTTTTTGCAGATTAAAACAAGTATTTTTGGTTAAGTTTATTTAGCCGATTATTATGCGTCAGGATTATTTGTCCGGAGATAAAGAAAATCTTTCCAATACTGAAAAAGAAATTGAGCGGGCATTGCGCCCGCTTACTTTTGACGACTTCACGGGTCAGGACAAAATACTGGAAAACCTTAAAATATTTGTGCAAGCAGCGCGCCAACGTGGGGATGCGCTGGATCACGTCTTACTGCACGGCCCCCCGGGACTGGGGAAAACAACATTATCCAACATTGTAGCCAATGAACTTGGCGCTGGAATTAAGATCACTTCCGGCCCGGTTTTGGACAAACCAAGCGATCTTGCTGGCTTGCTGACGAACTTGCAGGAGCACGATGTTTTGTTTATCGACGAAATTCACCGCTTAAATCCCATTGTTGAGGAATATCTCTATTCAGCGATGGAGGATTATAAAATTGACATTATGCTGGATAGCGGCCCCAATGCCCGCAGCATTCAGATTGGATTAAATCCCTTTACATTAATTGGCGCAACAACGCGTGCCGGCATGCTAACATCGCCGCTACGCGCAAGATTTGGCATTAATGCGCGTCTGGAATATTACGATGCGCAATTGTTAACCACTATTTTAAAACGCTCAGCCGCCATTCTCGGCACTCCGCTGGCAGACGATGCAGCATTTGAAATTGCCCGCCGCAGTCGCGGAACACCTCGTATTGCAAACAATCTTTTGCGCCGGACACGTGACTTTGCCCAAGTGAAGGGCAATGGCAAAGTGACGGTCGAAATCGCCGAAATTGCATTGCTTGCATTGGATGTAGACCAGAACGGGCTCGATGAAATGGACAATCGCATATTGTCGACGATCATTCAAAAATTCAAAGGCGGACCAGTCGGACTTTCCACGATTGCTACTGCCTGCGGCGAGGAAGCCGAAACGATCGAGGAAGTTTATGAGCCTTTCCTGATTAAGGAAGGATATATGAAACGAACTTCGCGCGGTCGGGAGGTTACGGAGAAGGCTTACAAGCACTTAGGGATTTTGCCGACGTATCGATCAGGAGAACTTTTTTAAGCAAATACTCCTCGAAGTTTTAAGAATTAATCGCGAATTAACATTGAAAGTTGTAATTTTGCGGTAAATTACTAAACGCCTCTATGATTGAAGTGCTTGTTTCCGAAAAATTGGTTGTGAGGGTGCCCTGTGCTGTCATTGAACATAACGGAAAAGTATTAGCTGGACAACGTAGCGCTGCATTATCATTCCCTTTGCAGTGGGAGTTCCCCGGCGGTAAACTTGAAAAAGGAGAAACAGACGAAGAAGCACTCGCACGCGAAATAAAGGAAGAGCTTGACGTTGAAATTGAAATTCTAAATAAACTTCCTGAAACTTCAAAAGACCAGGGCTGGCGCGAAATCATTCTCGTCCCTTTCGTTTGCAATCTCAAAACGCTCAACATTACGTTATCCGAGCACGAGCAGATCTTATGGCTTACGCCCGGGCAATTGCCAACATTGGATTGGACCGAAGCTGACCTGAATGTGATTGAAAACTACTACGAATATCTAGCGGCTAAAAAGTAACCGCTGCCCCTTCTGCGTTTCATTGAATTTCCCGTTTTCATATACCAGGTTTCCTGACACGAAGGTATGCGTCACACTGGATTGAAAATTCACTCCCTCAAACGGCGACCAGCCGCATTTCGAATAAAGATTGGAAGCTTCGACTCTGGTTTGCGCATTTGTATCAACCAATATTAAATCTGCCCAATAACCTTCACGTATATAACCCCGTTTGCTGATTTGAAATAAGTCGGCGACAGTGTGGCTCATTTTTTCAACAATTCTTTCGATTGAAATTTTTCCTGCTTTATTTAATTCCAACATTACATTTAATGTGTGCTGCACCAATGGCAATCCCGATGGTGCTTGCCAGTAACCCTGCGCTTTTTCTTCAATCGTGTGGGGCGCGTGATCTGTTGCAATCACGTCAATGCGGTTGTCCAGCACGGCTTGTAAAATTACCTCCTTATGATGCGGCGCTTTGATGGCAGGGTTGCACTTGATCTTATTGCCCAGCGTATGGTAATCCTCTGCATCAAACCACAAATGGTGAACGCAAGCTTCGGCAGTTACTAATTTTGGCGTTCCGTCACGCAACAAAATCTGTCCATTTTTTCGAATTCCCGGCTCAAAAAGTACGACTTCATCGCCCGTCGAGATGTGAAGAATGTGCAATCTTGTGCCATGCTTATGCGCAAGTCCGCTCGCAAATGTGGATGATTTCAAGCAAGCTTCTTCATTCCTGATCAATGCGTGAATGTTATAAGGCACATTCTCCCCATATTTTTCCTTGAAATGCTCCATCCGCTGGCGAACTGTCGGCTCGTCTTCGCAATGTGTGGCGATAATCGTAGGCGCGTTTGAAAATATTTTTTCCAAAACATCCGGCGCATCCACCAGCATATTGCCCGTTGAGGAACCCATAAAAATCTTGATTCCACAAACTTCGGCCGGATTCGTCCTCATCACTTCCTCGTAGTTATCATTGGAAGCGCCCATGAAGAAGGAATAATTCGCCAATGACGTCTCAGCACCGATTTTGTATTTATCTGCCAAAAGATCCTGCGTAAGCGCGTTAGGAACCGTGTTCGGCATTTCCATGAATGACGTGACACCGCCAGCAACGGCTGCTTTTGACTCTGTGTAAATATTCGCTTTATAGGTAAGCCCCGGCTCGCGGAAATGAACCTGGTCATCAATGATGCCAGGCATCAGATATTGCCCTTTTGCATCAATCACGCGATCCGTTGCGACATGCTGTAAATCTTTTCCGATCCTTTGAATGTGACCATTTTCAATTATTACGTCAAACTCATTGATCTCATTCTCATTTACTACTTGTGCATTTACGATCAGCGTGGTCATTCGGGGTAAATTTTGATGTGATGCAAAGTTATTCAAAACCCGTAAAAATGAATCTCAAAAAAATTTTAAGTGATTTCAGCGACTTGATTTTCCCAAGATGCTGCGAAGCCTGCGACCGCTCGCTGGTAGGGAACGAAGCCACAATTTGCACCTCCTGTATGATTTCATTGCCAAGAATCCATTCCAATGGCCTGCATCAGGATATCATTCGCTATAAGTTCGTCAATGTGCCGGAAGTGATTTCAACGCATTCTTTTTTGCTTTTTACCAAAAAAGGAAAAGTGCAGCGGCTCTTGCATGCCTTGAAATACAAGGGTAACAAGGATGTCGGGCTGTTGCTGGGGTTTATGTTTGGTCAGGAAATGATGGCGGCTGGAATGCTGCCGGAAGCAGAACTGATCATTAGTGTGCCCTTGCACACCAGGAAACGAAAAATAAGAGGCTATAACCAGAGCGATCTGCTGGCAGAAGGTTTTTCAAATGCAACCGGCATTCCCTGGTCCGCAACAGTTTTGGAAAGAATAAAACACACCGCAACGCAGACCGGGAAGAGCAAAATTGCACGTCGTGAAAATGTGAAAGGCGTTTTCGCAGTGAAAGAACACATTAACTACAAAAGCGTGATCATCATTGACGATGTGTTAACAACCGGCGCAACTCTGGAAGAATGCGTGCAAACGCTAAAACTGGCAGGCTGCAAGTCATTCACCATTCTGACCATCGCATTGGCAGAACATTAAAAAAGGCGTTGCTCAGTGAGCAACGCCTTCCACTATGCGAAATCTTAATCTTATTCTTTGTGACTTCCAGTGGCGATCATTGCGCAACGGAAACCAACCATTGCAGTCGCTGAATCCTGGTCCATGTAGCGACGTGTTCCTGGTGAAAGCCAGTACGCAACATCTGACCAAGAACCACCTTTAAATACTCTCAAATTATCGTTAACCAGAGAGTTGCCGTTCTTACTATCGTAATTTTTAGCTTCGTCCTGGTAACCATCGCGACGGAAAGAGTTCAAGTCATTTACATCATTGTTTGAAAGCGGGCGATAGACGTCATAAACCCACTCGCTTACGTTTCCTGCCATGTCATACAAACCATTGTCGTTAGCCGGATACGAACGAATTTCCTGAGTAATGATCGCTCCGTCATTAGATTTGCCTGCAATACCCGCGTAGTCACCAGGACCACGTTTAAAGTTTGCTAACATGGTTCCCTGCTTACGGCCACGTGGCTGACGCATTGTGGAACCGTCCCATGGATAAATTCTTTGGTTGGATTGGTTTTCATCAGAATACTGCGTTCCAATCATTGCCATCGCTGCATATTCAAACTCTGCTTCTGTTGGCAGACGGTAAGGAGGCATTACGTAACCGCTTTCAATTCTAAGCTGCGGTGCCGGTGCGTCCGTCGCTGCAACTGCTGCGTCTGCCGCCGCTGCATCCTTTTTCTTCTTGCCGAAAGAGAACCCTTTTTTCTTTTTGCCACCTGCTGCTGCTTGCCCTGCTGTGTTATTTGCCTGGCTTACTGCTGCGGTTCTCCAAGCGCAATAATCATTCGCCTGAACCCACGAAACCCCCACAACCGGATACAAACGAAACCCTGGGTGGCGCAAATACATGGTTACATATGAATCGTTGAATGATAATTCATTGAACCAAACATTGGTATCAGGTAACGCTTTACTGTAAAATTCCTCAGATGAATCTCTTTGAACTGCATTTAAATATTCAAGATAGTGGACATTTGCCACCTCTGTCTGGTCCATATAAAAGGATTGGATACTGACAGTACGTTTTGGATTATCCCGTCTGCTCATCACCTCTTCCTCCAAAGAACCCATTGTAAACCTGCCACCTTCGATATAAACAAGGTCGGGGCCTGCTGGCAATGCTTTGTACTGTTTGACCTCAAATCCGTCTTTGCCATTGTAAGCCAAACCCGTTTTAGAGCTTGTTTTACCAGGTTTAAGACTGGTTGGTCGCTTCTTTTTACTACATGAAGTAGCGGCTAATAACACAATCAGAATCAACGCGATCGACCGGATACCCATCTTATGCATGCAAATCATTGCTTTAAAGTGACTTAAGTGTTTGGTATTTTTATAGTATGCGAAATCGCAAATGTAAGAAATGAAATGAAATTTTTACTAAAAATCAATTATCAGGTCATATCGACCCAGTCATCTCCATCAGGACTTTCCTGGCTTGTTCAATGCTTTTAATATCTTCGCATATGAGCATTAACTTGCCTTTCTGGTCTTTTAAAGCAATTTTTCTTGGGTGTTGTTTAATATAATCAATCACCATTCCGAACTTCGGAGACTGAAAGAATTCATCGTTCTGCGAAGTAACGAAGTAGCCTTTCAATGTATTGCTCTTCAAAGTTAATTTTTCAAAGTGCAAAAGCTCTGCTTCCCAGCGCAAACGGACCATTTTCAGCAAATCTTCTACCTCCGCAGGGATCGGGCCAAACCGGTCCAAAATCTCTTTCTCGAATTTGGCCAATTCATCTTCCGTCGAGATGTTGTCAAGGCGGGTATATAACGACAATCTTTCTGAAATATTCTTGACATAATCATCCGGAATCAATGTCGCAAAATCCGTCTCGATCTGGCAATCCGGAACCAGTTTGGAAGGCAGGCCTAATGCGTTCGAAAACAAGTCTTTAAATTCATTATTTTTTAACTCCTGAACCGCCTCATCCAGCATTTTGTGATACAATTCATAACCCAGATCATTCACAAAACCACTTTGTTCCGCGCCCAGCAGGTTTCCTGCCCCGCGAATGTCCAAATCACGCATAGCAACTTTAAAACCGTCGCCCAGTTCGGAGAATTCTTCCAATGTCTGCAAACGTTTCCGCGAATCGCTTGCCAATGTTGAAACAGAAGGCGTTAGCAAATAACAAAATGCCTTTCTATTGGAACGACCTACCCGACCACGCATCTGGTGCAGATCCGATAAACCGAACATATGCGCGGAATTAATAATGATCGTGTTCGCATTGGCAATGTCAATTCCTGACTCAATAATGTTGGTCGAGACCAGCACGTCATAGTCGCCTTCAATGAAGCTGACCATCACTTTTTCCAGCTTATCGCCGTCCATTTGCCCGTGTGCGACGCCTATGCGCACATCCGGAACGAGGCGAAGGATAATGTTTGCTATGGATTCAATGTCATTCACGCGATTATGGACAAAGAAAACCTGTCCGCCGCGCTGCACTTCAAAGCTGATCGCATCGCGGATAAACTCTTCACTGAATGTATGCACTTCCGTAGTAACCGGCTGACGGTTAGGCGGCGGCGTAGCAATCACCGAAAGATCGCGTGCGCCCATGAGCGAGAAATGCAATGTTCGGGGAATTGGCGTGGCCGTCAATGTCAGAACGTCCACATTAACCCGCATTTCCTTCAACCGGTCTTTGGCTTTTACACCAAATTTTTGCTCTTCATCAACGATTAGCAGCCCCAGATCCTTGAATTTTACATCCTTATTCAGAATGCGGTGTGTGCCAATTAATATGTCAATTTTACCTTCCTCCGCTTGTTTCAGCGTTTCCTTGATCTCTTTTGTAGATTTGAAACGGTTGATGTAACCCACTTTTGCGGGGAAATCAGCCAGGCGCTCGCTGAATGTTTTGAAATGCTGCATGGCCAGAATGGTCGTCGGAACCAGAACCGCCACTTGCTTGCTATCGCAAACCGACTTGAATGCTGCCCGGATTGCGATTTCTGTTTTACCAAAACCCACATCCCCACACACAAGCCTGTCCATCGGATGCGCTTTTTCCATATCTTCTTTCACATTCGCAGTTGCAGTGGCCTGATCGGGCGTGTCCTCATATATGAATGAAGATTCCAGTTCGGCTTGCATATAATTGTCGGGCGAGAACGGAAATCCGGGTGCCTGCCTGCGTTTTGCGTACAATGCAATGAGCTCGTGGGCAATGTCTTTAAGCTGCTTCTTGACCTTCGATTTTTTGGCCTCCCACTCACCTGAGCCCAACTTGCTCATAGCGGGCGGCGTGCCTTCCTTACCCGTATATTTCGCGATCTTGTGCAGATTGTGCACACTCACGTAAAGCAGATCATTGTCCCGATAAATAAGCCGGATCGCCTCCTGCTCCTTACCATTTACATCTTTTCGCTCCATGCCTGCAAACCGGCCAATTCCATAATCCACGTGGGTTACAAAATCACCAGGATGTAATGATTTGAGCTCTTTCAGCGTGATCGCCTTTGATTTGCTGAATTTTTCTTTGAGCCTGTATTTATGGAAACGGGCAAAAATCTGGTGATCTGTGTAGCAAACGATCTTCAAATTATCATCCACAAAGCCTTCCCGCAGCGAAATGTGCATTGGGCGGAATTTTACGAACGGATCCAGATCTTCAAAAATCCTCTCAAGCCGATCCAGCTGCTTGGGTTGTTCGGCGACGATAATGTTTACATAGCCTTTTGATTGATTCTCCGAAAGATCGTCCAGCAGTCTTTTGAAATCTTTATTAAAAGAAGGCTGTGGTTTGGAAGAATAGGGAAGCTTGCTCTCTGTTTTGAAATAACCCTTTTTACCAAATTCAACAGTTTTGAACTTCTTAACCTGATTTAAAAATCCCCGGCGCGTTTCGTAAAGATCCTGCGGATTGGAAACAATTTGAATGCCGCCGCCCGTCACTTCCTGAAGCGCCTTTTCTGCTTTTTCAAAACAATTTTCAATGATTTCCAATGTCAGCTCGGCATCCTTAAACCATAAAACCGTTTCCGGCGCAAAGAAATTAAGGAACGACTCGCGCGTTTCATGCGAAAGCTTTTGCTGAATATCCGGCACAATGTTGATCTGCTTCGCCGTTTCAAGCGAAAGCTGGGTATCCGGGTCAAAAGAACGAATGCTTTCAACCTCATCCCCAAACAATTCGATGCGGAATGGATGCTCGTTAGCGAATGAAAACACATCCAAAATCCCCCCACGAACCGAAAACTGCCCTGCTTCGAAAACAAAATCAGTGATTTCGAAACCGTAACTCGTCAAAAATTCAGTCAGGAACGACGGATCGAGTTTTTCCCCAACTTTAACAGAGAATGTGTTGGCTTTCAGCGATCGTTTGTTAATCACTTTTTCAAACAATGCTTCGGGATAAGTGACAATTTGCGTAGGGACAGACTTGCTGGCACTGAGCTTGTTGAGGATTTCGCCGCGCATCAGCACATTGGCATTGTCCACCTCTTCGTAATGATAAGGCCGTTTGTAAGAAGTTGGGTAAAATAAAACTTCCGTTTTGCCGATCAGATTCTGCAAGTCATTCTGAAAATAGGCTGCCTCTTCCCTGTCGCTCAAAACGTAAACGGCCGGACTTTTCTTCTTGTCCTGAATAGATGCAGCAACGACTGCATCCAGGCTCCCAACCAATCCTTTGATCTGAACATGTGCCGCTTCCGGATCTTTCGAGGCAATTTGTGTACTCAGGATGTCCAGATAACTGTCTCCTTTATACAATGTTAGTAAGTCTTTAACTTCCAATTATATATAGTAATAAAGCGGTGGTTCGCTACGTGAATACAAATGCAAAAAGCCGTTTCAGGATTTTCCCTGACCGGCATTTTAGAATAACAACGGTTTTATACAAAATGTTTGCCACAAAATGTTTGCCACAAAATGTTTGCCGCAGCCATCCGATACAAAAGTAACTTGAATCACAGAACACGGCAAATTACAAAATTGTTAATCGGCCGGGAGCTGGATATTTTGGAATATATTAGCCAAATAATCATTGAAAGCGTAAAAATCTATGACCGATTGGCTCAATCAAACCATTTCATTAGCCGGCATTGCTACAACATGGCTTGAAATACTGGGCTTTATCACGGGGGCGATCTGCGTTTACCTGAATACACAGCAGAATGTGTGGGGATGGTTTTTCGGGATTATTAATGCTGTACTATATGCCATTGTTTTCTGGCAAGTGAGGCTTTATGCCGACACGGGCTTGCAAGGCTACTATTTCCTGACAAGCATTTACGGCTGGTGGATGTGGAAATTTGGTGGTAAAAATCATGACGGGATCAATGTAACACGGATGCCTGTTCGGATGTATCCCATTTTTGGACTGATTTTTATCGTAGTAACTGCTTCCTGGGGATTTTTATTGGGAAAATTTACCGACGCGAGCCTTACCTACGCCGATTCGGCATTAACCGTTGCCAGCCTGATCGGCCAATGGATGATGGCGCGCAAGTATCTGGAAAATTGGGTGTTATGGATTATTGCGGATGCTTGTTACGTGGTCATGTATTTTTACAAAGACCTGCATCTTACGGCAATTTTATATGCCGTCTTTCTCGCATTGGCTGTCGGCGGTTATGTGCAGTGGAAGCGTGATGTAACTCAGCTTAAAACCCAATAAGGAATTTCCTGCTCTTCCAGCAATGCCCGGATACGCTCCGAATCATGAAAAATGATTTGCAATTCTTTTTTAGGCGTATTTTCTTCTTCCTCGTCCATCCATTTCCAATCCTCAGCAGTCGCGTCCAGAATGTCGATTACAGACAACAGTTTTTCTTCCGATTTCTCCTTTGCGAGCCAATCAGCCGAATTTTCAATATATATAATCACTTTTTGTTCCTTGATCCATTCCAGATCATTCAACATTTCGTCCAGCGCATCCAGGTTTTTCCCATCATACTCGGGGAAATGCATGGCTGTTGAAATTTCTTCGTAAAAGTCTTTGAGAGAAGTTGCCTTGCGGCCATCAATATGCGCGATAAAAGCGCCCAGGAACAAGGTCCGGACATCAGATTCCTCCCTGGCGATCAGGAAGTGTGTGTTTTTCATATTTTCGGCGGATTACAAGGATGCAAGTTAGAAAAAATAAGATTGCAACATTGCAATTATGGTGCCTTTGATTTTGCCTTTATTGCGGTTGTGTCCCCTGCTTTCAAAAATGCTGCAACAGCTGCTTCATTAAAACCACTCACGACCAGAAGATTCGGATTCTTTCTACTCACCTCACTCACAGCGGAATCCGTCACGGCCGACTGCCAAACGTAAACGGAACGAAGCCCTTTAAATGTTGCCGCTTCCCTGAGCCCGGCGTCGCCAACCTTCGTATCCACCAGATTAATGTATTCCAGCAAAGGCAGGCTTTTCAAATTTGCAATGCCCGCATCGGTTACACCTGTGTGCTCCAAATGCAGTTTATTGAGATTTTTAAGCTTTGGCAATTCTTTCAATGCAGCGTCTGTTATCTTGGTGTCGCCCAATTTCAGCCAGGCAATTTGCTGAGCCACCGGTGCGAGTAAAGCCATATCCTTATCGCTAAAATTAGGCGCATTTACCGCGCTGACTTCCAGTAAGTTCTGATCTTGAGCCAATGCGTTTACAATCAGTCCGGCTTTTCTTAGCGCATCTACATCTTTTTCATTTGCTGCCGGGACCTTGACATTCTGAATGGCGGAAACTGTGCTTTTTGCTGCGGCATTGCCCGCTCCACCCGTTCCTAATACAGCCAAAGCAGGCTTCACTTGTTCGGAAATAGTCAGTTCGGCCACTTTCTTATCGGCAGGCGCTCCCTGATCGATCCACCAGGAAATTAATGTGATCTGATCTGTTGTCAATTGAGGCTTGCCTTTTGGCGGCATATGGTCGTCGTCGTTTTCGGGAAGCAGGCAGCGCTTGATCATATCGCTTTCGGCGCTTTTTCCGGCAACAAATGCGGGTCCGCCTTCGCCTCCTTTTATTAACAATGCCAGCTGATCCATTCTTAAATCGCCTTTTTGCTTGCTTTCATTGTGGCATTGCACGCACCGCATTTCCAGGATCGGCCGCACCACATCCTTGTAAACCAGTGCCTGGTTGACGTCGGCCAATGGCTTGATTTCCGTGATTGCTTCTTTGGCCGGTGACATTCCCGCAAGGCTTCGGAATGGTTCCGGCGTATATTGGGTCAAATATTCTTCGCCATGCGTAAGTGACCCGCCGTCGTGTCCTGCAGAAAGCAATAACAATGTTGCTATGGCAAATGCAGGCAAATAAATCATTGAACTAAAAGGGATTACACGCTGAAAGCGATCCGACTTTACAAGCCAGGCAATCCATGCAAAAACAGCAACGCCTATGCCCTGCCACATATGGTCACTCAGCAAGTCAGCATCGTAACCGCCTCCCAATGACAATAAATATCCCGCAATGCACGCAAAAGTGGCACTTATGGCTGACCAAAAAAGAATAAAAGAGACAGTTCCCTCACTAACCGAAACCTTGCCCGTGCGCCGTCCGATTTCGAGCAGTGCAGCGATCAGCAAAAACCCGATGGGCAAATGCACAAGCACGGGATGAAATCTACCAACAAAAAGCGCCCAGGACGACGACTGTAAAAGGATTTGCAGCATGGAGGGTTAAGGATTAGGATAACATTTATAACCGGAAAACTTCTGGACAAGAAACCGTTTTCGGTGAATTATCGTCATTAACTTCCATTAAATCAGCCATATAGTCCCACCATTTTTTCATAATGGGTAAAGAAGAGAGGCCTGCTGTTTGATCGTTGCTTCCCTTTTTTTGAAATGCAAAAAGTGCCAGCGTGACCGGATCCAGAAAAATATAATATTCCTTAATGCCCGCGTTTTTAAGTAATTCAGCCAGTTCCGGCCAGATTTCGTCATGGCGTTTTTTGTATTCTGCCTCGTTGCCCGGCTTTAATTGCATTCGAAATGCTGAAATGGTGTCTTGATCCATGAAGCGACTTTTTAAACCCTAAAACGTTTAAGCCTCTGTCCGGCACATTTCTAATGCTGCCTCATCAAATATTTTTCTTAGAGGATCAATGGATTGAGTGGAGAATTTAAAGCGCTGCCGGCTGGTAAGCCGCACATCCAGCGCTGGCGGTCGGCTTCCTGATGCTTGTTTTTAGGCTCGGTTACTTTGGCGCCGTCGGCTATAAAAATGACGGTCATTACTTCCCGCATGATGTCTCTGGATTTATTTCCCGGCGCTGAATGCAATGTCCAGCCGTAATGCCAGGTTGCGTCGCCCGCTTTCATGGTTTGCGCGCGGGCGATTTTGAAACCTTTGTCCTGAATAAATTTTTCGAGCATTGCCTCCGATTCATCCGAAATCGGCACATTTTCTACAAAACCGGCTTGGTGCGACCCTGACGCAAATGTGAGCATACCCATATCCACATCTATGTCGATCAGCGGCATCCACATGGTAATGGTGTTACTGGTGTCGACAGGCCAGTAATATTGGTCTTGGTGCCACGGTGTAAACCCACCGCCAGGCTCCTTGTACAGAGCCTGGTCGTGGTAAATTCTGACATTCTCAACGCCCAGCAGATCCGCCGCAATTTTCCCGAAGCGTTTGGCAAGCGCATAAGCTTTCACGTTTTCATCCACTTCCCACAGATTGGTGATCTGCAAAAAAGCCTTTCCATACGTGTCCCTGTCTTCCAATTTCCGCTTTTCCGTGTTGAATTTCGTTGCAGCGCTGTTGATAACGCCCCGATAATGAGACACTTCCGCCTCGTTCAGCACGCCTGGGATCAACACATGACCGTTTCCTCTGAAACTATTAATCTGCATTTCAGAAACAGCCTTAAAATCAGCCAGGTCGGGAGCAGTTAAGGTTGCCATAGAATTTTTAAGAGTTTAGGAATAATCAATTTCAAATTTCGGTTCTTTCATGTTTGATGGTTAGGCTGATAATGGATATTTAATGGTGAATATTATCTATTTTTATTTTTTCAAAACCGTTCCGAATAAAATAGTCGATGATAAAAGCTTTATTTGAGACCATCAATTCCGGGTCTGATGCTTCTTTTCTGGTTAATTCATTCACGCTGGAAAAGTTCGACGTGCCTTACCATTTTCATCCGGAATTTGAGCTCACATTGATCCTGAAAGGCAAAGGAAAACGTTACGTCGGCAAGCAAATGGCCGATTTTGATTCAGGCGACCTGGTGTTGCTAGGCTCTGATCTGCCCCATTCCTGGAAATCTGAAAGCATTTCAATGCCTGGCTTTCATGCCAAATCCGTCGTAGCGCAGTTTGACAAGAACTTTCTGGGCAACGGATTTTTCGATCGCCCCGAATTGTCTGACATTCGTAATCTGCTAAAAATCAGTGCACACGGCATTCATTTTATTGGAAAGACGGCCAAAGAGATCAGCAGGAAAATGAGCGTTCTGGCTCTTGAAGAAAACTCATTTCGAAAAATGTGGCTGTTGCTGGATATTCTGGAAGACCTCGCCGCGTCCAAAGAATTTGTGCTGTTGGATCAGGACGGCGTTGTGGCGACGCAGATTAACAGCAATAAAGACCGTATTAATGCTGCGCTGGGCTACATTGTGGACAATTTCAGGAACGACATTGTGCTGAATGAGGTGGCGGCGGTTGTAAATATGTCGCCCAATGCCTTTTGTAAGTATTTCAAAAGGGTTACAAACAAAACCTTCCTGGACACGGTGATCGATTACCGGATCAATTTTGCCGTGCAGCAATTGCTTTCCACCGATCGGCCTGTGTCAGAAATTTCTTTCGATAGTGGCTTTGGGGATGTTTCTCATTTTTATAAACTTTTCAAAAGACGCATGAAAATGAGCCCATTGAATTACAGGAAAAACTTCCAGAAAGGGCTTTAAATGATCATTTGAATTGCATTAAATAACCCGTCAAATCGGCCAGATCCTGCTCATTAAGGCCTAATGCAGTTGGTTCAGGCATTAAAGATGATGCCATTTTTTCCCTGCTCTTGATCTGATCCGCTTTGATAGCATGTTGCTGTCCGACAGCATCTTTTAAAACCACATTTGCGCCATCGCTCATCAGAAAGCCGAAAAGAGTTTCTCCGCTCTTTGTGACAATGGTGTAGCTTTCGTAACCAAAAACCATGCTGGCCGATGGATTTACGATGGCGTCCAAAAGCCCTGTTTTATCGAATTTCTTATGTATTAATGTTAAATCAGGCCCGATTTCGGCTCCTTTCGCACCATGTTTGTGACAGGCTTCACAGTTGTTTGCAAATAACTTTTCACCGTGAGAGACATTAGGGCTCATTCTGGCTATGAAATCCGTTTTCAAAACCTTTCCATTTTTTGGAAAAAACTGGCTGGCCACAATACGCACATTCTGATCGGGATTTTTGAAGATAATGTCACTCACGGATTGTGCAATGCTGTCGGGCAATTGTCCCTGCACACGCATATCCACGAGCATATTGCCTCCATTTTCATCAGCCGCCATCTTTTTTGCAGTTTCAATTCTTGTTGGGAAAGTTTGCTTTTTATCCACAACGATTTTCTTATTTTCCAACATTTGCCTGTAACCCGGCGTCATTTCCTGGGCGACTGCCTCTTCCCAATTGATCAGGTCCGCCCAATCATTGTTTTTCCGGAAGTTCACCCACCACGCCGCAAGCGAAGCAACGTCAGGAAGGGCAGATTTTGACAATGCGATCATGACCTCCGCTGCCTTTTTTTCTTTGATAAAACCAATGGCTGTGAGCGCCTTGCGTCGTTCAGCGACAGTCACTTTTGAAGCTTCGGCGCGTGCTTTCATTTCATCAATCACCTCAACCGGATGCAAACGCCAGGCCAAATTGGCTCGCTGCGGCGGAAAATTGATCGGCTCCCCAGGATATGCTTCCCGAACCATTGCATAAACCTGTTGCTCCTTGCCATCCGATGCAGTCCCAATCGCTTCAAGCATCCATGCATCTTTGCCATCATACATTTTAATGAGGCTTGCAATGCTTTCTTTCGCCTCTGCAAACGGCACATCCCGAAGCGCAATCGCCACTTCCCGGCGAACAGCAGCATCCTGATCCTTAGCCATTTGTGCTAAATACGTTTTTTCAGCACCAATGGCTTTCAGCGCTCTGAAAGCGGTTAGTCTATGTGATGCGTTGGCAGACTTTAAGAGATTAACTACTTCACTCTTACCATTATTTCCCAGTTGTGCCATCAGCCAAACTGCTCTCGCCTGGTGAAAAGGGTTTTCAGCATGGAGCAATTTTTTGACGTCTGTTAACGCTGCATCACCTTTGCTTTTCAAACCATCAAAACCCAAAGCCCGCACATTTACCGCTGGATTTTTTAAAGCGTTTATCAAGCCATTTGTGGTCGAAAGGTCCAGTTTTGGAACCGTCAGTTTCTTGCCCTTCGGCGTAATGCGATAAATGCGGCCATAGCCCTTTTTATCCTTCATACTATGCCCCCCCACGACAGGGTCATACCAATCCGCAATGTACAATGCGCCATCCGGCCCCACTGCAATGTCCGACGGACGAAACCATTTACGGCTGTCATTATCGGTTTCATACCATTCATATCGCTCCGATGCTTGTGGAAATGAGCTTATCAAATCCCGTCGTTCCAGATTAAAACCGGCACCATTCACCTTTGGCTGATAAGCAAAAATTACATTGCGGCCCGCTTCGCAGCTTAACAATGTTCCGCGATAATTTTTGCCCAATGCATCCCCTTCGTAATAGACAATGCCCGTTGGCGATCCAGCGCCTGAATTATCACCCGCTGGCATTACGCCGGGGTCATCCTGGTGCCAGTGCGTGGTGAAAATGTCCTGCCCTGGCCGGCGATCCGCTTGCCAGTAACGCGTGCCATCCGCCGAGAAATAACCCGCATTTCCATTTTCCGGCAAAAATGAAACGCGGCACGTAATCACCTGATCGTCATTATCATTTTGCCACATATTGCCGTAGCTGTCGAGGCAAACTTCGTAACTGTTTCTGAAATTATGCCCCAGCACTTTCAATCCGGTCCCGTCCGGGTTCAAACGCAACGCCAGCCCGCCGACCCAAACTCGGCCGTCATCGGATTTCTGATTTCCTTCATTTGTTTTGTTGTAAGGCGTTCCGCCTGTATATAAACTGCCGCTGCGCAACGTCCAGCCGCTTTTGTCGGTCACTTTATGCGGCCCAGCGTTTCCTGTATTGAAATAATATCGTCCATCCGGACCTGTAACCAAAGAATGCAGCGAATGATCGTGATCAAAACCGCCAAATCCGGTCAGCAGCACTTCGCGCTTATCCGGCTTATCATCGCCATTTGAATCTGTGTAAATGATGAGGTTTGGGGCGCAGGAAACGATGATTTTATTGCCAATAACCGCAATTCCCAATGGGGCTGTGAGCAATGTGTCTTCTGTAAATATTTTGGAAGATTCGGCTTTCCCATCGCCATCCTTGTCTTCGAGGATCATAATCCGGTCGCCTTTTTGCTTGTGACTCAGCCGTTCCGCAGGTTTTGTGTTGAAATCCCTATAATTGACGGCTTCCGTCACCCATACCCGGCCTTTTGCATCAATATCCATGTTTGTTGGATTATAGAGCATTGGCGCTTCCGCCCATAAGGTCGCTTCCAGATCGTCGGGGAGATAAAGGCGCGAGGAATCGTCTTGCGATGCGAATGCTGATGCGCTTTTTTGAGGCGAATGCGCGTTATTGCGGCTAACACGCATTGCGCCCAATGACAGCATCAGGCAGAGAAAGCCTGTGATTAAATGTGTTTTTGGGAAAGTTTTAGTGAAATCCGCCATTTGTTATTTGAATGAAAATAATCCTTCGAGGTATTTCCTGTTTTCAGTATAACATTCAATGATGTCAGCTCCGGGCGGCGTCGCGCCCTCGATTTGCATCCAGCCGGAATAGCCAATATCTTTTACGGCTTCGGCTATTTTCGGCCAGTCCATTGTTCCCTGCGCCAGTTTTTGGCCATTTTCTTTCATGTGCAGCTCGCAAATCATTTCTTTGCCCAGCATTTTGATCTCTTCAAACACGTCATTACCCGCGTCCGCCGCATTTCTGAAATCGTAGTAAACCTTCACCGACTTGCTGCCAACAGCCTGAATCATATCCAAATGTTCCTGAGCTGTCAAATAAGATTCAATGCCTAATGTGATCCCTTTTTTCTCGGCGTGAGGCGCCACTTTTCTGAGCTTCGCAACGACCGCTTTCTTGCCTTTCTCATCATTTCGAAGATCTCCATCAGAGAAAAAAGCAAGCAATACGACGTCCACACCCAGCGCGGCAGCGGCATCCACGCTATTCCAGACCCATTCCTCAGCAATTTCAGCAGACTTGTATGGCACGCGGTTAAGCTCACCAATCGCCAGGCTCGAAACTTTCACGCCCGTCCGCTTAGAAGCAGCCTTTATAGTTTTTAAAGTATCAGTAACCGAAAGGCCACTAGGATTTTTCGAGGTGTTATAGCTGACCTGAATGCCCTGTAAACCAATTTGCTGAGCCCTATCAAATGCTTCGGGATTGAGGCTCTTACCAACAGACCAATCGCACGCACCCAATTGAAACCGCGGAACGGGCAACGGCCAAGCAACCGGAGAAGCCGCCGCTGCCACCAGCCAAGCACTTTTCCTGATCATTTCCCTGCGATCCATTAAGGCGTTATGGTTCATTGTGTTATGGTAAGGGGATTGTTCAACCATAACTTTGTAAATGTGGGGTTTGCGATTTTCTACTTAGCAGTTCCCGCAGCAATCGACCAATAAAGTAATGTCCTAGGATTTCAAATGCTGATATGCTGTTTCGGAGGCGGTCCAAAGTGGGCAGGATCAAATATTTCCATAGTTTCTGTTAATGAACAACTCACTTACAAAAAGCATCTTCAATATGATAGATCTCCGGCTGACCATTGGGCTGGATGAGAATGGAGACAATGTCGAAGCGGATGTCGTACATCCAATCTTTGTCGAAAATGTAATGTTCCGCAGCGCGCATGATTAAGCTGGCTTTGGTGACATTCACAAATTCCTCGGGCATCCCGAAACCCGTTCCGCTACGCGTTTTGACTTCGACGAAAATCAGCATTTTGTCTTTTTTGACGATCAGGTCAATTTCTGAATGGCTTTTACGATAATTTTTTTCGATTATCTCAAATCCCTTTTGTGCAAGAAACGCCGCTGCCTGATCTTCGCCCCAGTTTCCGAGGTCGTTGTGTGCTGCCATAAGAACAATTTATATGTGAAAGTGTGTTAAATAAGAAATGACTCACTTACATTGAGACGTTGAAAAATAATTTGGTCACAAATTTTAAATGAATACCCTCATCAATAAACACGTTCACTTTCAGGATCTGGGGCTGATTGATTATCAGGAGGCTTGGGATTATCAGGAAAAAATCTTTGCTGAGACGATTAATGTGAAAACTGCAAACCGGAATCTTGGAACGGACGAGCAGCTTTTAACCCCCAATTATTTACTTTTTTGCCAGCATCCGCACGTTTACACACTCGGGAAAAGCGGAAAAGCGGACCATCTGCTTCTTAGTGAGGACGATCTTGCGGCTAAACAGGCGAAATATTACAGAATCAACCGCGGCGGAGATATTACGTATCACGGGCCCGGCCAGATCGTAGGTTATCCGATTTTTGATCTGGACAATTTTTTTACGGATATCCACCGTTATATGCGGACTTTGGAGGAGGCAATTATCCTGACTTTGGCGGACTATGGACTGCAAGCCGGTCGGATTAACGGTTTGACGGGTGTCTGGTTTGATTTTGAAGAGCAGAAAAATCCCAGGAAAATTTGTGCATTAGGCGTGAAATCGAGCCGGTGGGTTACCATGCATGGTTTTGCATTGAATGTTAATACGGACCTTTCTTATTTTGGCAACATTGTACCATGCGGCATTCAGGATAAAGCGGTGACTTCGATGGCGGCGGAATTGGGGAGGGACTTGGATATGCAGGAAGTTTCCGATAAATTAAAAAATCATTTAGCAGGACTGTTCCAAATGGAGCTGTAAGTAAAGAATTAATGAAAAAAGACATCATATTTCACCCGGTTCAGGGCATACAGGTTGCGATTGTAAGGAGTATCAATGATTTAGGCGCGGACGAATGGAACGTGATCGTGATCAACCGGAATCAGGAGCCGATTACGAATGTTTTTGTTACTTCAAAAGGTTATGGCAGCGGCGAATCCGGCGTCAATCCCGATCAGCGGACGTCGACATTGAGACATTTTTTCCCTGAGATAAAAGCAGGCGAACATGTTGTTGTGGAGCCGATTATGCCCGAAGTTTTTCATCTGAACAATGAATTTTGGGTCAGCTATTTCATTGGAAATCAGATATACGATAAAAAGTTTATCTTCGTGCCCGACAGCATTATCGAAGATAACCTGATCCAGATCAGCCCGTTGGGTTTGGAAGGCGTGGTGCACGAATAGCAGGATTTTTATACAAAAACACACATTATGACCGAAGAATTTAGAAAGCGTGCCAAGAACTTCTTGTTGCTTGACATTGAAACTGTTTCCTCGTTTGCATCCTATGACGAGCTTCCTGAGCGGATGCAAAAGCTTTGGGACAAAAAGGCGCTGACATTCAGAAAAGGAGATGATGAAACCTCCAATGCGGCTTATTTCTACGACCGCGGCGCGATTTATTCAGAGTTTGGCAAGATCGTTTGCATTGCATTTGGCGCATTTTATTGGAATGAAAAAGACGAACTTTCATTCAAAGTCGGCAGCTTTTCCAGCGACAATGAGGTTGATATCCTGTTGCAATTCAAAGCATTAATAGAGAAATATCCGGCAGACCAGCTCATTTTATGTGCGCATAATGGCAAGGAATTTGACTTCCCGTTCCTTTGCCGCCGCATGTTGATCCATTGTATTGAAATCCCAAAGGCCTTACAGATTTCGGGAAAAAAGCCCTGGGAAATTTTGCATCAGGACACAATGGACCTTTGGAAATTCGGCGATTATAAAAGCTACACTTCACTGGATTTGCTCGCAGCCGTTTTTGACATTCCCGGCAGCAAAAACGAAATGAGCGGCGACCAGGTGACCAAGGTCTATTATGAAGAAAATGATCTGGCTAAAATTTGCCGATATTGCAGAGAAGATGTGGTCGTGCTGGCACAGCTTTATCTGAGATTACATTGTTTTAAAGCCGTTCAGCCACAAAATATAACTCGGGTAGAGTAAAAAGGCTGTTCGCAACCCGCTTTCGCATTTGTGAAAGCATTTATATATAGAATAAATGAAAGACAAGAAAATAAAAATTAACAAAGGCAATGATAAAAAAGAGGTTAGAACGCCTCACCATATTGTTTCCTACATTGACAATCTAAAAGCTGACATTGCGGCTTTTTTCGATTTAAACAGTGAGCACACTTTCCGCCCTTTCGATGTCCATGATCACTTTGGTGTTGAGGATAAGAAGGTTAAGCAGCTTATTAATGAAATTATTCATGAGCTGGAAGAGGCGGGAAGGCTTGTGCATCAAAATGGCGGCTATTCTGCCGGTCCGAATAAAGAGGTAAAAAAAGGGCTTACCGGGCGCGTGGACCGCGTGAACAAATCATTCGCATTCGTAATCATTGAAGGCCGCGAAGACGACATCTACATAGAATCCGAAATGTTGAATGGCGCCTGGGACGGTGACATTGTTACTGTTCAGCCGCTGACAAAAAGCAGCCGTAATTCGAGATCCGGTCGCAATGATTCGGGCAAGAGCCGTGTAGAAGGGCGCGTTGCAGAAATTGTGGAGCGCTCGGGGACGGAGATTGTCGGGATCATTGAAATTACGTCGCGTTATGCAGTTGTCCAGCCGGACAACAAAAAGCTTTTTGACCCGATTTATATTGAAAAAGAGGAGGTTAAGGAAGCGCAGGACGGTGATAAGGTTATTGTAAAAGTCTTGCAGTGGCCAACAAGGAGAAGTCAGGCAGAAGGCGAAATTATTCAGGTTTTAGGAAAAGCCGGAAATAATGACGTCGAAATGCACGCTATTCTCGCGGAATTCGGGCTTCCTTACCATTTCCCCGAAACTGTTGAAGCCGAGGCGCAGCGCATTCCGGATAAAATCTCAGAAAAGGACATTAAGAAGCGCAAAGACATTCGTGATGTCCTGACGTTTACAATTGACCCGGTTGATGCCAAAGACTTTGACGACGCGCTTTCCGTGCGTTACCTGGATGAAGGCGTGGTTGAGGTTGGCGTTCACATTGCGGACGTTTCGCATTATGTTTTGCCAGGAACTGAGCTGGAAAAAGAGGCTTATCGCCGTGCTACATCGGTTTATCTGGTAGACCGGACGGTTCCAATGCTTCCTGAAAAGCTTTCCAATAACCTATGTTCGCTCAGACCTAATGAAGATAAACTTTCGTTTTCAGCCATTTTTGAATTAAGTCCAAAAGGCAAAGTGCTGAAAGAATGGTTTGGCAGGACGATCATACACTCGGACAGGCGGTTTTCATATGAAGAAGCGCAGGCTGTTCTGGATTCCGGAGAAGGAGATCATCCGCGTGAGCTGCATACATTGAACACGTTGGCGAAGATTTTACGCAAAGAACGGTTCAAAAATGGCGCGATCAATTTCGAAACGCCGGAAGTTCGTTTCCGACTGGATGAGAATGGAAAACCGCTTGGGATTTATCAAAAAGAGCGTCACGATTCCAACAAATTGATTGAGGAATTCATGCTGCTTGCCAATAAACGCGTTGCGGAATACGTGTATTCGCTTTCAAAAGGCGAAAATAAAAATACAATGATTTACCGCGTCCACGAAGCGCCTGATACGGATCGCCTGCAGACATTTGCGAACTTTGTTGGCAAACTAGGCTATAAACTGGAAGTGGAAGAGGAAAATAAAATTGCCAAATCCATGAACAGCATGCTTTCCAAAGTCGAAGGCAAGCCGGAGCAAAACCTGATCGAGTCACTGGCTGTAAGGACGATGGCAAAGGCGCGTTACAGCGTTGAGGATCTGGGCCACTTTGGGTTGGCATTTGAGCGTTATTCGCATTTTACATCGCCCATTCGCCGTTACCCGGACGTTATGGCGCACAGGCTTTTGCAACATTATCTGGACGGCGGCGCCTCGGTTCCCAGGGACAGTTACGAAGATGCGTCCAAGCATTCATCTGAAAGGGAACGACTCGCTGCCGAGGCCGAAAGGGCCTCGATTAAATACAAGCAGGTGGAGTACATGAGTATGATGGACAAAGACCAAGAATTTGACGGCATTGTTACAGGCGTTACTGAGTTTGGGATTTTTGTTGAAATTACCGAAACCGCATCAGAAGGACTGATCCGTATGACGGATCTGGGCGACGATTACTACGAGCTTGATAAGGAAAATTACCGAATCATCGGCCAGCGCACCAAGAAGATTTACACTTTTGGAGAAAAGGTTAAGGTGAAGGTAAAAGACACAAACCTTGCCAGAAGAAGTATGGACCTATATTTGGCAGGGACTATCCCTTCGCCGATGCGGAATAATAATGGTTCTGGTGGCGATAGGGACAAGCGCCAAAGAGAATCGCGTGAATCGCGATCGTCAGGCAGGAGTCGGAAAACGACTTCTTCGGCTTCTTCTCCTAAACCGAAAAGTAAAAGAAGAGGCAGATAACTAAACTGGTTGTTTTACTTTTTTTAGAAGTACATCAACACGGTCGGATAGGGTACTAAGGCCTTCTTTGATATGCATTTCCAATATACCCGGGGCGAATTGGTTTTCGTCCCGGGTCATTTTTTTAAAAAAGTCATTTTTTTTCTTCTTCGCTTTGCAATGTTGAGAACTCCCTGTAAGCAGCTTGCAGCGTTTCCGGGATCAGGCGTTTATCTTTCATAGTTACTTTTTTTCTCTTATTCCGTCTAATGATTGTTAACCAAACCTATCATTAGCATGGAGTTATATTACAAGGAAGAATCGTATCAGATCATTGGCAAATGTATGGAAGTGCACAATGAATTAGGACATGGATTTCTGGAAATTGTTTACAAGGATGCATTGGAGATCCTTTTTAACCAGGCAGACATGTACTTTGAACGAGAGAAAGAGTACCCTGTTTATTTCAGAGGCATTCTGCTCAAACACAAGTTTTGGGCTGACTTTGTGGTTTTCGATTCCATAATTCTTGAAGTAAAATGCGTCACTGTACTAACTGATGAGCACATTGCTCAGACTATTAATTATTTGAAGGTTTCCGGAAACAATCTTGGATTGCTTGTTAATTTTGCGAGAGGTAAGTTAGAATATAAGCGGTTGGTGCTTTGAAGTTATGCCACGGATACACGAATCTTCACTAATTATTCGTGGAAATTCGTGCATTTGTGGCATTAAAAAATTTCAACAAAAAGCAAATGTTCAAAAATCTGTGTCTTCTATTCTTATCATTTATTTCTCTTACGTCTTTCGCTCAAAAAGCCGCGGACAAGGAAGAATGGCAATCTCTGTTCAATGGCAAGGACCTGACGGGCTGGGACATTAAGATTGCGGGGCATAAGGTGAATGATAATCATAAAAACACATTCATTGTTGAGGACAACATGATCCGGGTGAACTACAAGGAATACGATAAGTTCACGACGGAATATGGGCATATGTATTATAACAAGCCCTTTTCTCATTATAAAATCCGACTTCAATATCGCTTCACTGGCAATCAGGTGCCGGGTGGTGCTTCCTGGAATGTACGTAATAGCGGCATTATGCTGCATTCTCAATCGGCGGCGAGCTTAGGTCTGGATCAGGATTTCCCTATTTCTTTGGAAATGCAGTATTTGGGCGGCTTAAATGCTGGCGAACGCACAACCGGCAATCTTTGCACACCCGGAACCATAGTCGAGATCAATGGCAAAGTTGATCAGGCGCATTGCATCAATTCTACTTCCAAAACATATAATGGCGACCAATGGGTTACTGCGGAGGCAATTGTGCTGGGCGACTCTATTGTTTATCATATGATCGAAGGCGATACAGTTTTGACATTCACCAATCCAAAAATTGGCGGCGGTTATGTGGGTAAAGATCATACTTTTAAGGACGGTAAAGTGGGCAGTGAAGACGATTGGATCCGCAAAGACAATACGCCACTGGGCAGTGGTTACATTGCATTGCAGGCCGAAAGCCACCCTATCGATTTCAGGAACATTCAATTGTTGAATCTGAAAGGATGTATGAACCCAAAGGCAACCAATTACAAGTCCTATTACAAATATCCCGACAACAGCACCTGCACGTTTAATAAGTAGTTAGTAACGGTGACACATTTGCTCGGTGAACAGAAGTGGTTTTGATTATATTTGGTAAACGTCATTTTATCTAACCCATTAAATTATGAGCATTGTTCAGCGCGTCCTACGCAAGGCAGAATCGATAAAAGATCATTATTTCCCGATTAAGGAATTTGATCAGGCGACGCTTCCCTGGATTGACAAACCTAACGCCGATATCGCCGGTTTTTTGAAAAAGAATCCGCCTCGTTACGATGTTCCATATGATATGGCGGATAAGCTAAGAAACTGGGAACAAAATGGTTACGTTGTGCTGGAAAAGATTATCCCGGAAGCAATGATTGATAATTTCTGGGGCGACTTTCAAAAGCTGGTTCAAAACCCGGATAAATATGATCTCTCCGTCCGCATTGATCTGGACGAATTCAAACCCAATCAGGAGCGTAATATCAAGGAATTCCCCAAAGAAGCATTGCTGGGCAAATATGTGAAGATCAACGACTTCCATAATTCTTCCGTTGCGGGGAAAAAGTTGATGACGCACCCTTACATCGTTTCATTTCTGGAAGCAATATTCAATCAGAAGATTGTAGTGATGCAAAGTCTGGTTTTTATGTATGGAAGTCAGCAGCCTACGCATCAGGATTTTCCGTGGGTTACAGCTAAAATTCCGAGTCATCTGGCAGCAGCCTGGATTGCTTTGGAAGACATTAAAATTGATTCGGGGCCGCTTTACTATTACATTGGCTCGCACAAAATGCCGAAATTTAACTTTGGGAGCGGCATTTTATTTAAAAAAGATTCTACAAAAAGCCCGCTTGAATTTGCCCAATATTTAGATCAAACCTGCGCAGAGCATCAATATCCAAGGGAAACGCTATTAATTAAAAAAGGAGATGTGCTGATCTGGCACGCGGCCCTCGCACACGGCGGGTCGATGATCACCAACCCCGAACAAACAAGAAAATCTTTTGTATGCCATTATTCAACCGAGCAAGCTTTGCCTTATCACAGAAATTTTGTGACCCAGGTGCCTGTCAAGCAGGATTACAATGGCGTTAACATTTATAATAACCCGATTTTCCCCCAATCTGAGGATGTATTGAAATAATTTATAACCAATTCATTTTTGGTTTTTTATATTTTTGCGAAAAATGGACGTTTATACTGGACACAGCATCGTCCATTTTTTGTTTTATATCTAATCTGCCCGATCTTCCTGAATGAAAAATACAACACTCCGGTTTGTCCTGATAATAGGTTTGCTCGCCGGAGTAAACTTTTTGGCATCACAATTCTTTTTTCGCTGGGATCTTACCGAGGATAAGCGTTACAGCATTTCTGATGCTACTAAACAGCTTTTAGGTGATTTGGACAAAGATATAATCATCAATGTTTACCTGAGTGGCGATTTGCCGGCAGGTCTTGAAAGACTGGAAAGCGCCACCAGGGAAACATTGGACGAGTTTAAAACTTATTCCAACGGCCATCTGATCGTCAATTATTCCGACCCTTCTGAGGCTGCAAGCGAGGAACAAAGGCAAAAACAATATTTGAACCTGGTTGACAGAGGGTTAACGCCCACAAATGTCTTTGCAAATGAAGACGGTAAGCGGACAGAAAAAATCATTTTCCCCGGTGTGATCGTTCAGGCTGATACATTATCTGTGCCGGTCCAGCTTTTGAAAGGAAATAAATCCAGCTCGCCGGAAGAACAGCTTAACCAGTCTTATGAAGGCGTAGAATTTGAGATCGCTTCTGCGATCAGGCTTTTGAGCGATCAGGAGCACAAAAAAGTCGGACTGGTTGTAAGTCATACCAAAATCTCCCCCGCACGGCTCAGCGACTTGATCGCGACCATTCAGCAAAGCTACGACGTGTTCCTGGACATGAACAATCCTGAATCTTACGAAGGATTGGATGCATTACTAGTGCTGAAACCAGACAGCGCTTTTTCGGATGATGAAAAATATAAGCTCGACCAATACATGATGGGCGGCGGAAAAGCACTTTTCTTCGTTGATGGCGCGCGCGTGGACAGCGTTAGTTTGGACGGAAATTATGCGCAACCCCTCGATCTTAATTTGAGTGATTTGTTTTTCAAATGGGGCGCTCGGGTCAATACAAATCTTGTGAAGGATTTGAAAAGCAGCGCAGAAATACTCTTAAATGTTGGCAATATGGGTGATAAGCCCGAAATCAGGCCGGTTCCCTGGCGCTTTTTTCCTTTGCTGAATAATTTTGGTAAACATATCATTACACGAAATGTTAATGCCGTTTATACAAGGTTTCTGAGCTCAATTGATACAGTTGGGGGCGCTGACAACATTAAAAAAACGCCTTTGCTAATGACTTCCGAAAATACTCAGATTCTCAACACACCCGTGCTTGTGGGTTATAACGAGGCACGAAAAGATCCTGATGCGGCCACATATAATGGTGGGACCAAACTGGCAGGTGTTCTTTTGGAAGGGCCGTTTACTTCCCTGTTTGCTAACCGGATTTTGCCGGGAGATCCGCGTGCTGCGAAATTTAAATCAACTGGAAGTCCCGCAAAAGTCATCATTTGTTCGGACGGCGATCTGATCGTGAATGATTATGATTATAAGAGGAATGCGCCTCTCCCACTCGGCTACGACCGCGTGACGAAGCAGACATTCGGAAATAAGGACTTCGTGATGCACGCCCTTGATTACATGACCGACGCCAACGGATTAATCAAAGCGCGCAACAAACAGATCGACATTCGGGCATTGGACAAAATCCAGATCCAGGAAAAGAAGAAATTCTGGCAGGCGCTTAATTTACTCTTGCCCATCGCGCTCATCGGAGTTTTCGGCGCCTTGCGATACTACATTCGCAGACGAAAATTCGCCTGACAAGGGCTGCTTCATCCGTAATTTTTTATACTTTTGTTCACTACAAGACAGATTTTTTCAAATCTGCTATTCTATAAATTTATCATCTAAACACTTACGTCACGAATTATGAAGTTTGTCGTTTCGTCATCAGTTCTACTAAAACAGCTGTCTGCTATAAACGGTGTCGTTTCAACGAACCCAATTGTGCCCATTCTTGAGAACTTCCTTTTATCATTGGAAGGAAATACATTAACGGTAACTGCGTCCGACCTTCAAACGGTGATGATTACCGAAATCGAAGTGGAGTCGTCCGAAAAGGGAGCCATTGCTATTCCTGCGAAATTATTGCTGGACACACTTCGCGGGCTGCCCGAACAACCCATTACACTACAAGTAAACAGCGAGACATTCGGAACTGAAATCATCTCCGACAATGGTCGCTATAAGCTTTCAGGAGAAAATCCAATCGATTTCCCAAAAACGCCAGCCGTTAACCGCGGTCAGTCCGTTGACTTTTCTTCCTCATCATTAGGCGCAGCCATTGCGAATACATTATTTGCAACCAGCACCGACGATCTTCGTCCAGCTATGACGGGGGTTTTTGTTCAAATGGGGACTGAAAACGCAACTTTCGTGGCAACGGATGGTCACCGACTGGTTAGATATCGCCGCACGGACATTAAGTCGGAAGTGGACACGTCCATGATCATTCAGCGCAAAGCATTGAATTTATTGAAATCGTGTTTGCCATCTGAGGACCTTCCGGTTAAGGCTGAGTTCACTTCCAGCAATGCGTTTTTTAGCTTTGGAAACATTCGCATGATCTGCCGTTTGATCGACGAGCGCTTTCCGGATTATGAAAATGCAATTCCTACAAATAACCAAAATACGCTTACCATAAACAGAATGGAAATCCTTAGTTCGCTAAGACGTATTTCCATTTACTCGAACAGAACAACGCACCAGGTTCGCCTGAAAATGTCGTTGAATGATCTCGTTATTTCTGCGGAAGATCTTGATTATTCCAATGAAGCAAATGAGCGCTTAATGTGCGAATATAATGGTGACGACATGGAGATCGGCTTCAATGCAAAGTTCCTGATCGAAGTGTTAGGTAACCTTTCAAGCAAAATAATTACATTCGAATTATCTGCTCCAAACCGGGCCGGTTTGATCATCCCAGTTGATCAGGAAGAGAATGAGGACATCTTAATGCTGGTTATGCCTGTTATGCTAAACACTTACGTTTAGGCAAACCATAATTCTCATACAAAGAAATCCGGCTAAGCTTAGCCGGATTTCTTTGTATATAATACTCCATATCAGCCTTTTAACTTACTTTAACTTTTTACTACGAAAAAAATCGTAGTTAGTGCTTGCATGTACGATTTTTTTCGTAGACATTTGGTACGAAGATTATCGTATCAAATTATCGCCATGTACTTAAAGCCCACCGACTCCGAACTAGAAATTTTAAATTACTTGTGGCAAGCCGGCCCAAGTACGGTACGCGCAGTTCACGACGCCCTGTCCGCAATCAAAGACGTTGGATACACAACCACCTTGAAGTTGATGCAGATCATGCATGACAAAGGACTTTTGTACCGGACAGAACAAGGGCGTTCTCACATTTATGTTGCATTGCTAGGAAAAGAAGAGACACAGCAGAATTTGCTGGGTAAGCTTGTTGAAACTGCTTTTCAAGGATCGGCTGCGCAAATGGTTATGCAGGCGCTGGGAAATCATACCACTTCCAAAGAAGAATTAGATGAAATACGTGAGTTATTAAATAACCTGGAAAACAACCGTTAGCCATGAAACTGATCCAAAACCTTCTTTCTGACGCTGCCGTCACTTCTTTCGGATGGACATTGATCCACTCGTTCTGGCAGGCCACATTTATTGCGATTCTTGCTGTCGCAACTTTTTATTTGCTTCGCCGCAAATCTGCCAACCTGAAATACATCGCTGGCGTAGGATTTCTGTCGGCTCAGGTTTGTGTATCCGCACTCACATTTATTTATTATCATTTTAAAGCAACCTCAACGGCATTCGTTAGCGCAAGTATAACCGGCACGCCTAGGGAAATGCTACACCTTGCAAGCTCCACAGCCAGCCGTGCCGTGAATTTGAAACTGCCGCTTTCCTTCAAAGTACAAATGTGGCTTTCTGCCCATATTAACGAGCTTGTGATTTGCTGGCTTATTGGCGCGGCCTTTCTGCTTTTGCGTTTTGCCGGCGGATGGATTTTTACTGAAAGACTGCGTATGAAAGCAAACATTGTCATGGACAAAGAGTGGCGCGCGCGATTTGGTGTGATGACTGCGAAAATGAACATTACGCAATCCGTAGAGTTTCGTGAAACAGCCAAAATTGTAACGCCCATGGTCATTGGTGCGCTTAGCCCAGTTGTTCTCATCCCTATCGGACTGCTTTCAGGATTTTCTACTGCGCAAGTGGAAGCAATTTTAGCGCATGAACTGGCGCATATCAGACGTAATGATTATCTGATCAACATGCTACAATCATTTGTGGAAGTTGTTTTCTTTTTCCACCCCGCCATTTGGTGGTTGTCCGACCGCATCCGTGCGGAGCGAGAACATTGCTGCGACGACATTGCATTAAGTGTTTGCGGAGATAAAATGTCATTGGCCCACGCATTGGTAAAAGTGGCCGAATGGCAGCATACGCCTGGTTTTGCCATGGCATTTGCTTCGAAAAAACCGTTGTTGCTGCAAAGGGTGCAGAGAGTTTTGGGTTTAAATCCAAAGCCTGCAAGAACGCTGGGAAATCTGCCGGTTATGCTTTTTGCTTTAAGCCTTGTTATTGGTGTTTCGGTTTATGCCGTGGCGCAGAAAAGCGAAAAAGACAAAGCAAAAAAATCGGTGCAACATGCGACCAAGAAAAGACAATCCCCTCATAAATATCCAACAAGAGATCATTCTATTGCTGAATTGGACGAAATTGAACCGGTTATAGAACTGGCCGACATTGAAATTCCTGAAGTAAATGTCCCTGAATTTGATATTCCCGAATTTGACATTCCTGATATCGATCTTTCGGGCATAGAGCCTGGTCCATTTTTGGACGACTCGACCCAGAAGAAAATGAACGAGATCCACCGCAAGTTGCAGGCATTACAAGCGGAAATGGAGCCTTATAATCAGCGCATTGAGGAAATTAATCTGGAAATGGAAAAATACAGGTTTGACGTTGAGCGCGTGCAACGCAACATGGAAAAGCTTGACTGGAAAAAGGAAGGCGCTTTGGAACTCCGGGAAGATTTGATGGAAAAAAGATCATCGCTTTTGGAACGGTCGCGTTCTAATGATGCTAAAACCAATGAAGCAGAACTGGAAAAGCAACTTGCTGATTTTGAGCAACAAATTAAAGCGCAAGAACAAGTTATCTCTGAGTTAAATGCCCAGATCGCTTCCACAAGAAAGGAAACTTTGAATGCTGAAGAGCCTATTCGCAATCTTGAAAAAGAAGTCGACGGCATTCGCGAGAAAATGGAAACGATTAGCGAAAAGATGGGACTAGAATCGCGTGGGCTTGCCAAATATGAGGCGAGATCAATGCAAAAGCCCAGGGTCGCGAGAGTTCCGCGAGCAGCAAGAGCCACTTCCATCCGCAACGGTCAGGCTCCACCACCACCGCCAGCTCCTGCAAAACCTGCAAAAGCACCACTGGCACCTAAACCACCGATTTCTAATAAATGAAAACAAAGCGGGCAATGTGAACATTGCCCGCTTTGTTTTTAAATGCCTATTCTTTTACTCCACTTCAATAATCACATCATCGCTCATCGGATGACTCACGCAGGTTAGAATAAACCCTTCGTTCAATTCAGCCTCCGAAAGTGCGTCTTCTTCATCCAAATGTACTTTTCCGGAAGTGCACCTGCCCAAACAGGCCGTGCACATTCCCGCCTGACAAGAATATGGTAAATCAATATCCATATTTAACGCGGCTTCGAGAATTGTTTCGTGCGGTTTTACCGGCAGCTTATATTCCGCTCCTTCGTAAAACAATGTAATTTCGCGCGTCTTTAATGTATCATCTTCCTCTTCCAAAGTCACTTCGCCAGGTTGTGCGGCAGTTGCCGTCATAAAGCTTTCTTTACGGATCTTGTTTTCGGGAACCGCCAAAATGGCTAATGCCCTATGCGCCTCCTCCATCATATCTTCCGGCCCGCAAAGAAAGAATTCCGCTTCGGATTTATTCAATGTCGGTAACTTCTCAACGATTTTGAGCAGATGGCTTTTATTCAATCGCCCTTTTTCCCCTTCCCAGGATTCGGAA
Source organism: Dyadobacter fanqingshengii (assembly GCF_023822005.2). Classification (GTDB taxonomy): domain Bacteria; phylum Bacteroidota; class Bacteroidia; order Cytophagales; family Spirosomataceae; genus Dyadobacter; species Dyadobacter fanqingshengii. Next base: position 4,797,213 of record NZ_CP098806.1, on the reverse strand, counting down.
GGTTGACTTAATGTATGCACCACTTTGAAACGCGCTCCATATTTCGCTTCCAAAGCGTCTATTTTCTTTTTAAAAATAATGCTTTCTTCGCTCCTGCTGCCATAAATAAGAAAAACTTCACTTTCCGGCTCCACCATTAAAATGGATTTCAAAATTGAAAACAATGGTGTTACACCGCTTCCTGCCCCTATAAAAACAACTTGCCGCGTCTGATCATCACTTTGTTTTGGAAAAAACGCGCCCATGGGCTCCATAACTTCCAATGTATCACCCACTTTGACCGAATCAAGCAGCAAGTTGGAGGCATAGCCGCCGGGGACTCTCTTTATGGTAATGGCCAAAGAAACATCCGTGTAAGGCGAGCTCGACATGGAATAGGAACGCCTTATTTTTTTGTCATCAACCGGCAAAAGCAAAGTCAGGAATTGTCCGGGCCGATACGCCACCACTTCATTCAGCGGATGCCAAAAATGCAGCGTCGAAGCCTCCTCAGTCTCTTTCTCTATCTCCTTAACCTTTAAAAAATAATACTTACTCATTGATACAGATATTGCGATTAACGGCCGGTTCCGTTTGCCCGGGAATACAAAAGCCTCACAGGTAACACCTATGAGGCTTTTATGATTTCAATTTTTATTATTTTAAAGTCGCTACTGCATCCTTAATGCGTTGAACAGCTTCAACAAGCGATTCGTCAGCAGCCGCGGTTGAGATCCGGATGCAATCGGGTGCCCCGAAGCCTGAACCAGCCACTGTTGAAACGTATGAGTTGTTCAACAACCAGTTTGAAAAATCATCCGAGTCATTGATCTGCGTCGTGCCGTCCGATTTTCCGAAGTAATAACTTACATCAGGAAATGCGTAGAATGCTCCCTGAGGCATATTTACCTTAAATCCGGGAATCTCTCTCAACAAACCAACAACAAGATCGCGACGACGGGCATACGCCTTTGTCATTTCGATTGTCGGCTCCATAGGACCGTTGAACGCAGCCGTTGCCGCTTTCTGTGCAATGGAGTTGGTTCCGGAAGTAACCTGGCCCTGCAATTTTTCAACGCCATCAGCAATCCATTTCGCAGCAGCCGTAAACCCGATTCTCCAACCGGTCATTGCATAGCCTTTTGCCACACCATTCACGGTAATGACGCGGTCTTTTAATGCCGGAATGGACCCAATGCTAAAATGCCCTTCGTCTGTGAAGTTGATATATTCGTAGATTTCGTCAGCCAAAACATAAATGTCTTCATGTTTTTCAATCACTGCCGCGATTTCTCTTAATTCTTTTTCTGAGTAAACCGCTCCTGTTGGATTGTTTGGAGAAGCATACATTACGATTCTGGTGCGTGGCGTAATGGCAGCTTCCAATTGCGCAGCGGTTACTTTGAAATCGTTATCGAATTCACCATTGACCACAACTGATTTTCCCTCAGCCAGTTTCACCATTTCTGAATAACTCACCCAGTAAGGCGCAAAAATTACAACCTCGTCGCCTGGATTAATCAAGACCTGGATCACATTAGCCAATGAATGCTTCGCTCCTGTTGAAACTACTATATTCTCTGGTTTCCAATCTATATTATTGTCGCGCTTTAACTTATCAGCAATTGCCTTTCGCAGATCAGGATAACCTGCAACCGGAGAATAACCATGAAAACCATCATCAATGGCTTTCTTAGCAGCCTCACAAATGTGTGCGGGCGTCTTAAAATCCGGCTCACCTACGCTCAGACTGATTACTTTGTGGCCTTGTGCGGCCAATTCGCGTGCCATTTTAGTCATCGCAAGCGTCGAAGATTCTTCGAGTGCGTTGATCCGGTCGGCCAATAACCGGGGTGCAACCTGGGTTTGCTCTGCTACTGCGGACATTGCAACAATAATTTAGTTAAAGAAGGTACTGCGATCTGTATGAACAAATTGCCCGCAAAGGTACGTGTTTTTTAGAAGTTGTATTGTGTAATGCGAAGAAAGATTTGTCAGAAGTATTGAATTAAAGGCCCAGCTCCGCTTTAACCTGGTCGAGTGAGTGCCAGTTTTTGTTTTCTGACTTGATTTTTACTGCTTTTAAATAATCTGCCAGGTCTTCAATGCTGTCAAATTCCGACAATTCTTTTAGCAGCGATTCGTATTCATCTATGGGTAAAACCGCAAACTTTGGCCTCCCCGACTCTTCAATTATTTGCGCATGTAAATTCATTAGTAAATGTGTTTTCTGTGACCAATATCAATAACCTCAATTATCCTCAACGCGTCTTCCTTGTCGAATAAAACACGGTAGTCACCAACTCTTAATCGATAAATTGCCAAGGGATGATTTTGCAGACGTTTTATGTTTCCTGCAAGATTAGGAGCTTTTGACAACTCTTCCAGTTTATCCAGAATTCTGGTAGAGTCTGTCTTAGGAATACTTTTCAAGCTCTTTAAAGCTCTGTCAGTGAAAATTAATTGAAACATTATCTAACAATAGTGTGCTTCAATAAAGTTACACATCCTTTATGAAATGCCAAAGAAAAGCCGAACTCGCATGGCTATTAGCTCTTGAAATCAAAATACTTCCCCCAAATTCACAAACAGCCCCCTAGACCCCTTCATCCCGAATCCATAATCAATAGCCACATTTGCCCTTGATTTTTTATTGACTTTTATGCGTAGCCCAACGCCGCCGCCAGGAGCGACTTTGGTGAAATTATTTGAGGGCCAGTTGGAAACGCTTTGGGCGTTGCAGAAGACGACGGCGCCTATTAAGCCGTTGCGGGTGAGAGACATACGGTATTCAGTTTCGAAATATAACAATTTGGGACTGCGGAAACGGCCCTGAATGTAGCCGCGGCCCATAGCGGTTGCTGGATCCCAGCCGGTGCTGGGAAGATCGAGATAGGGCGCTTTGCCACTTACAACCAGCCAGTTATAATTCCAGAATGCAAGTGTATTTCTGCTGCCTTGCGGGAAATTGAAATATTTTCGGATATCGACAATCACTGAGCTCCAATTACTAGTGCTATTAAGCTTTTTAAGGCTTGCCCGATATTGCACGCTAGTGTAAAAGCCTTTTTCGGGATTAATAGAGTTTGTACGGTTGTCGTAAACCAATGTTGCTACCGGCCCGGCTGAAACTGATTTCGGTGTCAAACCGTATTTCGTAACGTCTGGATTACTCTCTTCCTGCCGGATGCGCCAGCGATAGTCATAAAAAAAACCGATTCCGGCATAGAATGACTCGGTCACTTTTTTCAAAATTGTCTGATGCAGTCGAACGTGCTTATAATCAATCTGGGAAGCATCACTTAGTTCACTATCAGGCCCGAGACCGTAAGTATCCTGCGGATATTTGAAATAACGCCAATCTGTCAGGATATTGAGATCGTTATCCCTCGTCCAGATGCTGGCTTGCAGCGGAATAGTGATTTGTTTGTACTGTGTGTAAATGAAGTTTGCAGTAATGCTGGATAGCCTTGTTTTGTGCGGATCGCTCGAATAAAACGCGGAATTCACATTCATTGACCCAATTAGACCAGAGGTTAATGTATAGCCAAATGCCGGAACAATAGAAAACAAGACTTTCCCCGTTTTCAAAACCGTATCCACCTTTACCGAATCTTGCCGGTGTTTTTTTCGCAAGCCTTTAAGCACGTCAATAATGTCCTTTTGCAAAACAATCTTCTCGACCGAGTCCGCCTTGGCGACAGGTTGCTCGTCAGGTATTTGCATTGGCCGGCTATATGATTCCACACCTGTGAATGACAGGTAAAGAAACAGCATCATTATGCTTAGAAAATGTGGTTTCAACTTATTATGGGGGTAATATTTATAACGAATTATAGTATACCAAAATGATACCTAAACAAAAACGCCACCGATTCGCAATGAATCAGTGGCGTTTTGTAAACGATTATCAGTGAATTATGCCAATGCAGCTTTCAGATTTTCATCAATTGCATCAAGGAATTCCTCTGTATAAAGATAATGCTCACCGTGCTTCACATCATTTCCGTGGATGTTCACAGCAAGGTCCTTCGTCATTTTGCCGCTTTCAACCGTTTCAACACACACTTTTTCAAGTGCAAGACTGAAATCGATCAATGGTTGGTTATTGTCCAACTTTCCACGGAAAGCCAAACCGCGTGTCCATGCGAAAATGGATGCAATTGGATTTGTAGAAGTTGGCTTTCCTTTCTGATGCTCGCGATAGTGACGTGTTACCGTTCCGTGCGCAGCCTCAGCTTCCATTGTTTTGCCGTCCGGTGTTACCAGAACAGAAGTCATCAATCCCAAAGAACCGAAACCCTGTGCAACTGTATCCGACTGAACGTCACCGTCGTAGTTTTTACAAGCCCAAACAAAGTTTCCTTCCCATTTCAATGCAGAGGCAACCATGTCATCGATCAAACGGTGCTCATAATGCACTTTTCCTGCATAATCGCTTTCGTAAACTTCCTGGAAAATATCCTTGAAGCGACCGTCGTATTTTTTAAGAATTGTATTTTTTGTCGAAAGGTAAAGTGGCCATCCTTTGTCCAAGGCAACATTGAAACAAGCATAAGCAAATCCACGGATCGACTCGTCAATGTTGTACATTCCCATCGCAACGCCCGGGCCTTTGAACTGATACACTTCGTGCTCGATTACTTGTCCATCTTCGCCTTCAAACTTGATAGTAAGCTTTCCTTTTCCAGGAACAACAAAATCAGTTGCTTTATATTGATCACCAAACGCGTGACGACCAACGATGATAGGAGCAGTCCAGTTTGTTACCAAACGAGGCACATTGCTCATTACGATCGGCTCACGGAAAACGGTTCCGTCCAGAATGTTACGGATTGTTCCGTTTGGTGATTTCCACATTTGTTTCAAATTGAACTCTTTAACGCGGTCTTCATCCGGTGTAATGGTTGCGCATTTGATACCCACACCATATTCTTTAATCGCATTGGCTGCATCTATGGTAACCTGGTCGTTCGTTTCATCGCGGTATTCCACGCCTAAATCGTAATATTTAATATCCAGTTCCAGGTATGGCAGAATAAGTTTTTCTTTAATAAACTTCCAGATAATTCTGGTCATTTCGTCTCCGTCAAGCTCCACTACGGGATTTGCAACTTTAATTTTGCTCATGTCTTGTTTATAAACTATGGTTAAAGATTTTAAAATGCGAGCGTGAAAGTACGAACAATAGCGTAAAAAGGCGAAAAAAGGACAACATTGTTAAGGAGTTAACTTTGGCAGCCTTAGTCTAATTTTCGATATTGCCGTTTGATATAAAACCGAGAAATAATGGATAAGGCTTCGTTACGCAGGGATTTCCTTCAAAAACGAATGAATCTCACAAACGATGAAGTTTCAGCCAAGAATGATCTTATCACTCGAAATCTTATTGAATCGATCGCGATAAATGGCGGCGAGACAGTTCATATTTTTTTACCCCAAATCAACAAGAAGGAAATCGACACCTGGAACATTATCAGGCAGTTACAGACGTTCTTTCCCAAAATTCGAATTGTTGCTCCCTATGTCATTCCAAAACCAAAGGAAATGGAACATTATGTGCTTGATGCGCAAACCCGCCTAAATGACAACCAATGGGGCATTCCGGAACCCGATCCCTCAACCTCTCGACCGGTTTATGTTGAAGAAATTGACATTATTTACATTCCCTTACTAACCTTCGACGAACGGGGATATAGAGTCGGTTATGGCGGCGGATATTACGATCGGTTTTTAGCCAAATGTCGCCCAAATGCTGTGAAAACAGGGCTTTCATTCTTCGAGCCCGTTACGAGCATTGTCGACATTAACGAATATGACATTCGCATGGATGCTTGCATAACACCTGAAAAAATATGGATTTGGTGATGCAATTCATTTTTTTGTCCTGAATTCCAGCGCATAAAATGTAAAAATCCACATTCATTCTAAATTTCCTCGTAAATTTGCGGCACTTTTCAGCTGCTCAGGCGGAGAAAGGGAATCAAATTTCTATTCACTTTTTATCTTAATGCTAGAATGAAAATCGCAGTAGTAGGCGCTACCGGTTTGGTAGGCGGCGAAATCCTCAAAGTGCTCGAAGAGCGTAATTTCCCGGTGACGGAATTATTAGCCGTTGCATCTGAAAGATCTGTTGGTAAGGAAGTTACATTCAAGGGTAAACAGATAAAGGTGATTGGATTTGAGGAAGCCATTGCAGCCAAACCTGAGATAGCGATATTTTCAGCAGGCGGCGGCACGTCATTGGAACTTGCGCCTAGATTCGCAGAAGCCGGCATTACAGTGATCGATAATTCCTCGGCATGGAGAATGGACCCGACCAAAAAACTGGTCGTTCCTGAAATTAATGCGGGTGAATTGACAAGAGAAGATAAAATTATTGCAAACCCAAATTGCTCAACCATTCAAATGGTGGTGGTTTTGAATCCTTTGCACCAAAAATATAAAATCAAACGCGTGGTGGTTTCCACTTATCAGTCGGTAACCGGAACGGGTAAGGCTGCGGTTGACCAGCTTTTCTCAGAACGCGCCGGCGACCATAGCAAAGGAAAAGTTTACCCGCATCAGATCGACCTGAATGTATTGCCGCACATTGATGCGTTCCTGGATAACGGCTACACGAAGGAAGAGATGAAAATGACCAACGAAACGAAAAAGATCATGGGCGACGACAGCATTGCAGTAACTGCAACAACGGTTCGTATCCCAACCATCGGCGGTCACTCAGAGGCAGTTAACATTGAATTCGAGAATGAATTTGATATCGACGAAGTACGCCGGATTTTGAGCGAAGCGGAAGGTGTAATTTTGCAGGATGATCCTAAAAAAGCACTTTACCCAATGCCATTAACGGCTCACGGAAAAGACGAGACTTTTGTTGGCCGCATCCGCCGCGACGAATCTCAGCCTAAAACATTGAACCTGTGGATTGTAGCAGACAATCTTCGCAAAGGCGCTGCGACAAACACCGTTCAAATTGCTGAGTTTTTAGCCAAGCACGATCTGGTAGGCGTTGCGCAGGCTGTTTAAGGACTTCTAAAAGAATATAATATAAAGAAGAGCTGCTGAAAGGTGGCTCTTTTTTTGCCCCTACCTGTCCACCTCTCCCATTACAACATCAATAGAACCGATAACAGCCACTAAGTCGGCTAGTAACGACCCTTTTGTGATTTCACCAATCACAGACAGATTATGGAAACAACAGGATCTGGCTTTGCAGCGAAAGGGAATATCGGAACGGCCATCGGTCCTGAAAAAGAAGCCCAGTTCACCTTTTGGACTTTCGCCCCGAACGTAAAAATCCATTGCTTTTGGCCGTATTTTCTTGGGTACAATGGCCTGCGGATCAAAATCACGGGTTCGTTTGTAATTTCCGGTAAGCTGTTCGAGACTTTGCTCAATCATTTTCACCGATTCCCAACATTCCAATACACGCACCCATGTACGATCCCAGCAGTCGCCGGTTGTTCCCATTTTCCCTTCTCCAATGGGAATTTCAAAATCCAGTTCGGAATAAACGGAGTAACCGTCCACTTTTCGGAGATCGTAACGCAAGCCTGAGCCGCGCAGCATTGGGCCTGTGCAACCGTAATTGATAGCAACCGGCAATGGCAGCACACCAACATTCGCTGTGCGTTGGATAAAAATTTTATTGTCGACTACAAGTTGCTGTAACTCTGTTAACTTGGGTTTCAGATATTTGATAAATTCCTGGCAACGCTCTTCAAAACCAACAGGTAAATCGTAGAATAAACCCCCTATCCAAATGTAATTATAGAGCATTCTTGCACCGCAAGTCCATTCCAGCAAGCGGAGGATCTGTTCCCGGTCACGCATCATCCACAGGAACGGCGTATAAGCTCCGATGTCCATGGCGTAAGTCCCTAATGCTACGAAATGTGAGGCCAGCCGGTTCAATTCCGCGACGACCACGCGAATGTATTCAATGCGTTTTGGGATATCATTTTCAATGCCCAGCATTCTTTCCACCCCCATCACATATGCATGCTCCGAATTCATGGCCGCGACGTAATCCATACGATCCACGTAAGGGATAATCTGATTGAAAGGCAGTGATTCCGCATGTTTCTCAAAGCATCTGTGCAGGTAACCCACATGCGGGATAACGTCAACAATGATTTCACCGTCTGTCACCACTTCCAGTCGCAGAACCCCGTGTGTACTAGGATGTTGCGGACCCATATTCAAAACCATTTCCTCTCTACGAAGATTTTCGTACTTGTATTTCGTAGGGACCGAAACGGCCAGATATTCGGGTTTATATTCGTATTGGATAGTATTGCTCATAGTTAGAATCTCACAAGCTTTTGATCATGGACTTCCACTTTCAATGGCCCAATGGGTCGCCCCTCATTATGCAGCCTATCAACCGCCGTTACATAATATATGTAACGCTTTCCTGACTCAGCCGTCAAATCGATAAATTTCTCTCCCTCATAACACATGCCAAGAATGCGTCTGGGATCATGTGCTGTGGGTTTTTCTTCAGGCGCAAACCGATAAATAACGTAATACCACGCCCTGTCACCATCGGAGGCAGCTTCCGGCCGTTCCCAGGTTAGCTCAATGCCTTTTAATAATAATGTTGCTTTCAGACTTCTTGGCGATAATGGTGCAATCCGGTCTTTCCATGGCATAGTCGGCACCAGGGAAGGATAGCGGAAAAAATTACCCCGAAGCGAATCCACAAAGCCTAGGCTGTTTGCACGCAACGAGCGCGAACTGAAAAAGATAGCCCCATCCGTTTCACTCTCTCTGAAATAACGAACCTGATTGGGTATTTCGAGCGGATTAGACCAATGTTTGTCTTTATCCTTATAACCGACCCGATAAGCGCCCATTCCTATATATAGATGTCGTTCATATGAATTCTCCGTCCACCAATCGACCAGATTTTTGTAAGGAACGCGAGAAAATCCCGAGGAAAAGTAAACCTGCGGCGCAATGTAATCAATCCAGCCTTCCTTAATCCATCGCCTGCTATCCGCAAAAAGGTCATCATAGGAAGCTAATGCGCCAAAAGTTTTCGATCCTTCCGCATCCCGGTCTTTATTTCTCCAGACACCAAAGGGGCTGATGCCAAATTTCATGCGAGGCTTTACCGCTTCGAGCCCATCGTGAATTTGCTTGACCAATAAATCAATGTTATGCCTCCTCCAATCAGCCTTGTTGGCAAAACCTTCTCCATATTTTTGAAATGTTGCTTCATCCTGAATAACCTGTCCCGGAGCCGCGTATGGATAAAAATAATCGTCAAAGTGGATTCCATCCACATCGTAATTTTTGGCAACATTGACGGTCATATCCGTGATGAACTGCCTTACTTCCGGAATTCCGAAATTGAACAGCTTATAACCGTCGTAACTCAGGATCCACTCCGGGTGTATCTTACTGATATTTTCAGCCGAAACGCTGGTAGAAGATTTGTGAACCAAGCGATTCAGGTTAAGCCATGCATGAAATTCAAGGCCCCGCTTGTGTGCTTCACTGACCATAAAATCCAATGGGTCCCACATGGGGTCCGGCTGCCTGCCCTGCCGCCCGGTTAACCATTCCGACCAGGGTTCAGCGCTTTTGGCATAGAACGCATCGCCGGCCGCGCGGACCTGAACGAATACGGCATTCATTCCTACTTTTTTATGAAAATCCAGCAGTGCTGAAAACTCCTGCTGCTGTTCTCCTGGTACGAGATTTTTGCTGCTAGGCCAATCAATATTATCAACAGTAGCTATCCAAACTGCCCTGAATTCCCTTTTAGGAGGGAAAATTTCTTCAGTTTCGGCACTTTGAGCAATGCAACTTTCCATTATAAAAAGGAGGAATGTAAAGGAAAGCGCAACTATTTTAATTTTTTTCACTATCTAACCAATGCAAAATGTTAATCCAACCAAAGTAACGTAATTTGGAACAAAGTTAGCCGAGAACCGTCTTAAATTCATGTCATGACGGTTTCAATTGACTTCATTCCGGAATGGAATGTCGAAAGCCGCATTCTTGACTTTGTTATATTTTGAGCCTCCAAGTGCCCATTATGCTTTGTTTGAGGACGAAGAAACAAACGAAGGATTGTTGTAATTCTGAATAATTTTTCTGCATATTTATTGTGTAATTACAAGGATTTTTGTGACTTAAAGAAAACAACAAGCTTTGCGAATGCAGCTAGTAACGTTTAAACCTACATCCCGTATTGGAACCATTTGTCAAAACCACTAAGAAAAACGTCCTGTTTGAAATTGCATGGGAGGTTTGTAATCAAGTTGGAGGAATTTATACTGTAATACGGACCAAGGTCCCCGCAATGGTAGAAAAGTGGGAAGATAACTACTTTTTATTAGGCCCCTATTTCGAGAAAAAAGCGTCATCCGAATTTGAAATAATTGATGATTTGGAGGATTCTCCCGCCGGCCGTGTCGTAAAGCGATTGCGTGACATGGGTTACCACGTTTTTTACGGCTACTGGCTGGTTACGGGCAAGCCGCGCGTGATCCTTTTTGATCTGGAAAGCATTGCGCATGAGCTTGATACCATTAAATTTAATTTGTGGGAACGAAGCCGCATTCCCACGATCAATGTGGAGCCGCTGGTTAATCAGACGCTTTGCTTCGGGGAATTTGTTCGGTTATTTTTAAAAGAATATGCCGAGGAAAATGCCAAGCGGGAAGAAATTTATGCCCAGTTCCACGAGTGGATGGCCAGCAGCGGTCTGCCCGATCTGAAACGTGATAATGTCAAAATTGCCACTACATTTACCACCCACGCAACTATGCTGGGGCGTTATCTAGCACAAAATGTAAGCGGATTTTACAGCAAGCTTCCTTTTTTCGACTGGGAGCAGGAGGCGAAAAACTACGGGATTCTGGCGCAATGTTCTGTTGAAAGACAGGCCGCATTAAGCGCACATGTGCTTACGACCGTAAGTGATGTTACTGCACGTGAATGCGAGGTTTTCCTTGGCAGAATGCCTGATCTGGTCACGCCGAATGGTCTGAATGTTGTGCGTTTCCAGGCTGTCCATGAATTTCAAAATCTGCATTTAAAGCACAAAGAGCGCATTCATGAATTTGTGCTAGGGCATTTCTTCCCAAGCTATTCCTTCGATCTTGATAAAACGCTTTACTTTTTTACCTCCGGCCGTTACGAATACAGTAATAAGGGCTACGATCTGACGCTGGAAGCGTTGGCCAGATTAAACTGGAAAATGGTTCAGGCTAATATGGACACGACGGTTGTCATGTTTATTGTAACCAAACAGCCTTATTCTTCGGTTAATCCGGATGTTTTGCAATCGCGCGCTGTATTGAATGAATTACAGGAAACCTGCCGCGCCATTGAGAAGGATGTTGGTGAAAAGCTTTTTCTGGCTGCCGCATCCGGAACAGATCACAAAATGCCCGATTTAAACAATTTTGTTGACGAGTATTGGAGGTTAAGACTTAGGAGAACCATTCAAAGCTGGAAAACAGACAAACTGCCTGCTTTCGTAACCCATGATTTGAAAGCGGAAGACGGCATTACTGAATTTTGTAAAACCGCAAATCTCGTTAACAATGAGCGTGACCGCGTAAAAATCGTTTACCACCCGGATTTCATTTCCTCAACAAATCCGCTTTTCGGGCTTGATTACGGTCAATTCGTAAGAGGTTGTCACTTAGGTGTTTTCCCAAGTTATTACGAACCGTGGGGTTATACACCATTGGAATGTGTTGTTCGCGGCGTCCCGACTGTAACGAGCGACCTTTCTGGTTTCGGGGATTACATCATGCAGATCATGCGGGATTACGAAAACCGCGGCATTTATGTGATCAACAGAAAATCACAAACATTCACACAAGCAGCCGACCAGCTTGCCGATATCCTATTCAAATTCGTAAGAATGCAACGCCGCGACCGCATCATGCAGCGTAACCGCGTCGAAAACATTTCCGACGTGTTCGATTGGATGAATTTAAGATCCTATTACGACACGGCGCACGATTTGGCTGCGAAAAGACGGAAGCCGTGATGATATTGAAGAATAAAGTAAAGCCCATTTCAAATGTAAAGTTTGAGTGGGCTTTTTTAGTTATTAAGTTTACCTGAAACAACATACCAATAATTTCGCATAATGAATTACATAGAAGTAGATCTAAAAGTAGACCCTGATTTTTCGGAAATATTGATGGCGGAGCTGGGCGAGGCTGGGTTTGAGTCTTTTGTAGAGACGGACGAGGGGCTTTTGGCTTATATTCAAGAAAATGATTTTGATGAGCAAAACTTGCATGATCTCACTGCCAAATACCTGGAATTAACGACAATAGCGGCCACATGGAAATCGTTAGAAAGAAGAAATTGGAATGAGGAGTGGGAAAAAAGCTACGAGCCAATAGAAGTTGGTGACCAGATCCGGGTGAGGGCCACTTTTCACGAGCCGGACCCTGCATTTAAATACGATTTGCTGATCCAACCGAAAATGTCTTTTGGCACAGGACATCACGAAACAACGTGGCTAGTCATGAATGAGCAGCTGAGTTTGCCGCATACCGGATTGTCAGTAATGGATGTGGGCTGCGGAACGGGAATTCTGTCAATTCTGGCTGCTAAATTAGGCGCAGCACAATTGCTGGGCTTTGATATTGATGAATGGGCTGTTGAAAATACTAAGGAGAATTTTTCAATGAATAACCTGGATTCCGGAGCAGAGGTTTTTCAGGGAACAATTACAGAAGTGCCTGAGGAAAAAATGTTTGGCGGCATCCTGGCGAACATTAACAGAAATATATTGTTAAGCGAAATGCCCGCTTATGTAAAGCATTTGCAGCCCGGCGGCTGGCTGGTCACAAGCGGATTTTACGAAACGGATCAGGCTGACATTGAGCAATGTGCACTTGAAAATGGGTTGACAAAAATCAATTCCAATACACGCAATCAATGGTCCTGTGTTGTATTTAAAAGTTGAGAAACAAAACAAATGAGGATACTTCGTACTGCTTTACTTTTTTGCATCCTGGCATGGGCAGGTAAACCTGCATCTGCTCAAAACCTCAAAATTTCGGACGATCCGGGGCAGTTTATTGTGCAATTGCGCAAACTGATGGACGGCAGCCGCAATCCGCAATACATTCGTTCGGCCGCGCAGCTCGATAGCGTGTGGAATTCTGCGCTGAATGCTCCTCAACAGACGAAGTTCATCAACATTGTTAAAACACAGATTTCGAAAGGGCAAAAAGCAGGACCGGTAATGTTCCTGCTGATCCGGAATACGCATGCCTTCGCCAGGCAATCACCTGAGAACCTGGAAGGATTCCTGGACCTCGCGACAAATTCGGGGGAGAAATATGATGGCAAGACATTGCAAAAAGTGCTGGAAACCGTCAGGACGATTAATGAGACCAATAAACTTTACGCGGCCAATTATAACTCACTTTACCTTTTAGACGGAACATATAAATATCGTTTCGACACTACTAATGCGGTTATTGCTAATGTAGAAGCAAATGTTGCCGCTGCGAATGACAGCTGGGACACGCCTGTTGATTCGAATTATGTAATCACTCCCAAATCCAATCCCCTACCCGTCATTTCCGGCGCGTTACTGGATTTGCAGAACGCTACATTTGCTATGGTTACCGCTAACGATTCGGTTGTTTTCGGACCTGCTAATGGAAGCGTGTCGATTAAAGACGGAGTTTTTGTCGGTAAAAATGGAAAGTTCAATTGGCAGGCTGGCGGCGATTCGTCTATTTACGCGGATCTGGACAGTTATTCATTCAACATTTCACAACCCAAACTCGTAGCCGAGAATGTAACGTTGCACAGCGATGCACAACTTGCGGCGCCGATCAAAGGAACATTGGAATATCGCGGCGTTAAGAAAATAAAAGGCCAGGCTGCTCCCTACCCGCGTTTTGTTTCCAATGGTATTGATGCCCGCTTAAAAGACACGCGCAAAAACATTGACTATAAAGGCGGTTTCGCATTGATCGGGACGGAAATGTACAGTTCCTCATTGAGTGATCTTCCCTCGACGATTAAGGTAAAATATAAAGATAAGCTCGCTTTCACGGCGCAGAGCAAGAAGTTTGAATTGAAAGATTCGGTCATTGCTGCCTCGTTTGCAACTTATTCCATGCCGCTGGGCAGCGACTCGCTTTTTCATCCGGGTGTAACATTTAAGTACAACGATGACGAAGGCTTGGTGAAATTAGGCCGGGTTGAGAGATCCGATTACGCGCCGCTTCCTTACAAAGACACGTACCATAAAATGAACATCTGGTCGCAGGCCATGCGGTGGAGGTTTCCAAATGATAAGGTGGAATTTTTTCGCATTAACGGCAAGCAGGTTGCTCCCGTGAAACTGGAATCGCTGGATTATTTCAAAAAAGAGCGTTTCAAGGACATAAGCAAGGAATATGGATTCCAGCCGCTGATTATGGCCGCGAATTATACCCAGACTGAAAAAAAATCAGCATTCCTTTCGGATGATCTTGCCCGGAAGTTTAAGCAAAAACCTGAAATCATGCGTAATACGCTGCAAAGGCTTACGCTTGAAGAATATTTTATTTACAACAAAGAAACTGATGAGTTCGCGTTAAGCAAAAAAGGGATTCTCTTTGTGCTGGCAAACCTGGATAAAGCGGATTACGACAATTTCCAGGTTACTTCCCAATTTACAGCCAATGATGAAATCGCTAATGCGACGATTTATTTGCCTGACACAATGCTTACCGTTCTCGGCGTTTCGCGGTTTGTGGTGAGTGATTCTCTCAAAATCTACGCTGTTCCTCAGGACAAAAAATTGATCATTGGTAAGAACAGAAATTTTACATTGAACGGCCAGATGGTCGCCTCCAACTATCAATTCAGAGGGCAAAACATCAAATTTGACTATAATCAGTTCTTTGTGAATGTTGCGCCTTCGGATTCGATCACATTTACGCCTAGGGAAAAATTTGCAAAGGGCCAAAAGGGTGAAGTTGGTGGGCACGTGAAGTACGAAAAAGGAGGAACATTCTATTTGAGTGATCCAAAAAATAAATCCGGACTTCAAAAAGGCATGAAGAAATCGCCGAGACTGGTGGTTGAGGAAGGGATGATGGTTTATTTTGACCAGGAAGAGCGCGGAACGGTCGTTTATCCGAGAGAGGTCAATTTCAAAATCCCCAGGATCGATATGGGTGGGCTGGATGAACGCGATGTCATTTTTGAAGGAACATTCAATGCAAATGGCATTATCCCAAACATTCAGACGGTTTTGAAAAGTATGCCGGACAATTCGCTGGGATTTGAATATAAGCCGCCGGTGACAGATATGAAGCTTTATGAAGGCAAGGCAATGGCCCGCTTCACGGATACGCTTACGATGGATAACAGCGGTCTGCGTTCCAAAGCGATTTTGAAATATATGTCTGCCTCGATGACTGCTAAGGAGGTTTTGTTAACTGCGGATTCACTAATGGCGTCGGGCGAAGTAGCCAGCATTAAGGAAGCCACCATTGGAAAAGGTTATTTCCCGGCTGTTCAGTTGAAGGATTATGCATTGAAATGGTATCCTAATTCGGACAGCATGTTCATTAACACCCAAGGCAAATCGTTTTCCTTTTATAATGGAACAACCAGTCTGGAAGGTGGGCTTTTGCTGCGTTCGACTGGGTTATATGGAAATGGAAAGCTGAAAAGGGCCGATTCTGAGCTTTCTTCACCTGACATTAAATTTAATAAAGATGGCTATCTGGCCAATCGCTCTGAATTTGCCATTAATAGTGTTGATCAAAAATCCACGAAAAAGCTGCTTACCGGCAAGAATGTAAACATTGATTTCAATTTCAAAACCGGCATTGCCAATTTCCTGACGGACGAAACAGGTTTTGGCACAGATTCATCGGGGATGGAAATTCCAACAGCTTCTTATAAGACGTTGATTGGAAGCGCGAAGTGGGATATGGCCAAGAAAACGATCCTGATGAAAGGGTTTGGCGAAACTTCGTCATACACTTCTATGGATCCCGATCAGGAAGGACTGACATTCAATGGTTCTGAGGCAATTTACGATGTGGAGAAGGTAACATTGAACATTAAGGGCGTTCCTTTTATACAAACTGCCGATGTGAAAATCATTCCGGATGGCGGTTTGGTAAGTGTGGATAGTAAAGGGAAAATCGCTCCATTGAAGAAAGCACGCATTGAAATTGACACATTAAATACTTCACACAGAATGCGTGACGCCGATATCCGCATCGATTCCCGCAATCATTTCGAAGGTTCTGCAACATATCAATATATTACGGCAAGGAAAGACACATTCAATATCAAAATGCAGAATTTTGAGTTGAGGGAAATTGGCGCTGCGGAAGAAGGGAAAAAACAGCGGAATAGTAACCAGGCTCCTACTGCGGTAAAATATTACACCACTGCGCGGGCAGACATTAAAGAAACTGAAAACCTCCTCCTTTCGCCCCGCATTCAATATAAGGGCGGGATTAACCTGATTGCTTATGAGCCGTCATTGCAATTAGATGGGTTTGTAAAGCCTGTTATCAAGTTCAGAAAAGATTTTCAGAGCTCGTGGATTGTATATAAAGATGCGCCCGGCGAGACTGTGGCCATAAAAATTGATAAAGACCTGAAAAACGAACACGAAATTCCGCTGTCGGTGGGCTTACATTATAATGAGGCAAAGGGCATGTATATGTCCTTTCTTTCGCCCAAAGATTCAGACGGCGATGAAGACATTTACACTGCGCAAGGAGAATTGAACTACAATGAAGACGAAAAGGCCTTCAAAGTAATGCCTCCTCCGGGAGCCGATGGCCTGATTGATGAAGCAAATGCATTGCGTTTTGATGATAAAACCGGACTTGCAACATTCTCCGGTCCGCTTAAATTGACAGGCGCCACCTGGCTGCAAGCCGTGGGAACCGGCGAAGCGCAAGTAGATAGCGCAAGATTTTCTTTCAATACCATGTTGCTAATGAAGCTTCCGGCATTGGAACCGATCTCGCAACCCTTGGCTGCGAAAATTGTTGAGGTTAATCTGGAAGAGCAAAACAGCACCGCGGCTGATGACGATGCCGAGCAGTTGAACAATAAACTGTCCGCACTAATCGGCTCGAAAGCGACGGATGCTTATGCCAAGCTTACTGCGGCGGGTTACAAGCCATTGTTTGAAGCATCGCCTGCTTTGGATGTTCCTATGCTTTTGTCGAATGTGAACTTGCTTTGGTCCGCTTCACACGGCGCATATTATTCACAAGGACCAATTGGCGTGGCGAATTTGGGCAGAAACAACATTAATGCACAAACGGAAGGTGTGCTGGAAATCAGGCGTTCCGTTGACGGCGATGAGTTCAGCTTATTTTTACAAGCGTCACCGGATGTTTGGTATTATTTTGATTACAAGCTGGGTGAGTTGGGCGTAGTTTCTTCTCAGGTGGATTTCAATGACCAGATCACTGCAAAGTCTAAGAATGTAAAATCAAAGGATATGTCGCTGGTATCGATCGGTTCTGAGGAGAAGGATGCGTTTGTAAACCGGTTTGACGACTTCTATCAACCTGCCATCAAAAAGGCGAAGTTAGCAGCCAAAACGACGAAGAAAAAAGTGGTGCCGGCAGCGACAAAAAAGAAGAAAGTTGAGCCGACAGAAGGATTTTGATAAGAATGTAGAATTAGCAATAGTTTATGCTACAATTTGAAAAATTGCTTGTATAATGTTAGTTTTGTATCCGTTTTGCTTGTAAAATCCCTCAACTATCGTATTTTTGAACAAAACAATTTAACGTTTAAAATTTTCTGCGAATAGTACAATATGAGTATTGCCTTATTAATAACTACGATTATCGCTGCCTATTTGTTAGGATCAATCCCGAGTTCAGTTTGGTACGGAATAGGATATTTTGGAATTGATGTAAGGAAACACGGCAGCGGAAATGCCGGCGCTACGAATACTTTCAGGGTTTTGGGAAAGCGCGCTGGAACCGTCGTCATGTTAATTGATGTATTGAAAGGCTGGACTGCTACATGCCTTGCTTCCATGCTTTTTTACATGAATGAAATCGGTGAGACCGAATTATTAATGTACAAGATTTTATTCGGCATCATTGCGATAATCGGCCATATTTTCCCTGTTTTTGTTCGCTTTAAGGGCGGAAAAGGAATTGCAACATTGTTGGGTATGGTGCTTGCCATTCATCCTGAACTTGCTTCTGTTTGCATCACCATATTTATTCTGACACTACTTGCTTCGCAATATGTTTCGCTGAGTTCCATACTGGCTACACTGGCGTTTCCTGTGCTTTCGTGGGTTGGCGTTTTTGGCCATCCTGAGCCGCTGCTGATCGTTTTCGGTTTCACCATGTTTGTTCTTGTTGTCTTTACGCACCAGAAAAACATTGTTAGACTAGTGAATGGAAATGAGAACAGGGTTAATCTTTTTTCTAAAAAATCAGGAAATCGCAAATAAGAAAATCTATTTTCAAAAAAACAGCCTCTGAGGGACGACCTTAGGGGCTATTTTTTTATCTTGACGCGCCATTTGGTGGCACATTTAAACCGAAAACATCCGAGAAATGCTTAGTTATATCAATGAAAACCGCGAACGATTTTTAAACGAACTTTTGGATTTGCTGCGCATTCCGTCTGTGAGTGCCGATTCCAAATTCAAGCCGGATATGCTCAACGCGGCCGAGTTTGTGCGTGACCGGATTTCAGAAGCGGGTGCTGATCGTGCCGAAATTTTTGAAACAGCCGGACACCCGGTTGTTTATGGTGAAAAAATGATTGATGCTTCACTTCCTACTGTCCTTATTTACGGACATTATGACGTTCAACCAGCAGATCCTTTCGAGCTCTGGAATTCGCCACCTTTTGAGCCTGTAATTAAAAACGAGCGGATTTACGCAAGAGGTTCTTGTGATGATAAAGGCCAGTTTTATATGCACATTAAAGCATTGGAAACCATGCTGGCGACTGAAAATCTGACTTGTAATGTTAAGATCATGATCGAAGGCGAGGAAGAAATCGGTTCGTCCAATCTCGGCTCGTTTGTAAGCGCCCACAAGGAAATGCTGAGATGCGACACGATACTGATCTCCGACACAAGCATTATCGCCAACGACGTGCCCTCTATCGAAACCGGGCTTCGCGGTCTGACATATGTGGAAGTGGAAGTGGTGGGAGCCAATCGGGATCTGCATTCAGGCGTTTACGGAGGTGGCGTGGCAAACCCTATCAATGTGTTATGCGAAATGATTGCGTCCCTGAAAGACGAGAACGGACACATTACAATTCCGGGCTTTTACGACAATGTTGAAGACCTCACGGCGGACCAACGTGCAGCCTTAAACGCAGCGCCTTTTGATTTGGAAGAATATAAAAAGGATCTTCAAATTGATGATATCATGGGCGAAACAGGTTACTCGACCATTGAACGAACCTCTGTCAGACCAACTCTGGATGTAAACGGAATTTGGGGTGGGTACATTGGTGAAGGTGCAAAAACAGTGCTTCCTTCAAAAGCCAATGCTAAAATTTCCATGCGCCTTGTTCCGCATCAGACCGATGACGAGATCCTTGCAATCTTCACCAAACATTTCGAATCGATTGCGCCAGCATCTGTAAGGGTGAAAGTAACACCGCATCACGGCGGTTTGCCTTACGTGACACCGACGGACTCTTTGGAATACAAAGCGGCAGAAATGGCAATGGAAGAATCGTTTGGCAAAAAACCAATTCCCACGCGCGGCGGCGGAAGCATTCCGATTGTAGCATTATTTGAGCAGGAATTGGGTTGCAAGAGCATTCTAATGGGCTTTGGCCTTGATATAGATGCGCTGCATTCTCCTAATGAGAGCTATGGTCTTTTTAATTATTACAAGGGAATTGAGACAATTCCGCTGTTTTTTAAACATTATGCAGCATTAAAAAACCCAGCTAAGTCTTAGCTGGGTTAAAATTTCTATCATCTTTTTCTCCGCTGGTCCCGCTTCATTTTTTTCAAGTTAGCAATGGCGGTTTTTGCTTCCCTATCCTGACTTGTTTTCTTGTCGGCCTTGTCAGCTGCTTGCTTATAAAAGCGCAGCGCTTCGTCGTAATCCTTTTTGATTTCGGCTATTTTACCCAATCCAATCAATGATGAAACGTAGTAACCAGCGTTTAAAGAGTTGGTTTGGGTTGAGTAATCAATGGCTTTTTGATAATAATTAGCAGCCAGATCATAATTTTTGTGGTAGGTCATATTATAATAGGCAAGCACGTAAGCGGCATTTCTCCCACTGACACCTTCATATCCTGGCATTCCACTGCTTATTTTCTCAATAATGTTCTGCGCTGCCTTTTCTGCTTCTACCATTTTTCCGGTCACAAATGCAGTCCGACAAAAATATCGTTCGAAATATGGGTTATTAGGATACGTTTGCCACATGTATTTCGCCATTTCATAAGCCTTGCCGTATTCATTCTCCATGCTATAAATCTGCAATAAAAAATATCTTGCTTCCACGCGTGTGTAGAACGCATTGTTTCCTACTTTTTCAAGTTGCTGCTCCCCTAGTTTCTTATTCCCTTTTGGAAAAAGCGACATTACCGGCTTCAAAATAGGATACTCCTTCGGCACCCATTCTGCATAATAATTGTAAAGCCCGTCACCGAAAAGCAGCTCAGGTGTCAGATCGCCATTTCCTTTGCATTCTTCAAAATATTTTAATGATTTTTTTCCGGCAAATGCTGCTTTCGTCCAGCTTTCCCTCTCTGCATACAATCTTCCTTTAAATGCATACGCTGCAGCCAGGAAAAATGCGGATTCTACTTTATTTTTTTCCTTATCGTACAGCTTTTCAGCCAGATTGATGGTTGAATCCATTTGCGCAAGGAAGGCCTTGTCATGCGATTCGTTTTCTGTATTAGGCACAATTTTCCACCATTCGGCCAGTCCCATCAGAAAATGGGGCATCGGGTGTTTTGGATATCGATATTTAAGCCAGCGAAATTCCGTGTCTGCTTCCGCAAACTTGTAATTATAAAGCATATTAATTGCTTCCGTAGACTCAATTTGCACGCTTGGGTTTTTCAGGATCATATCGTAATTCTTGTCCAGTTCGGCGGAAGAATACAATTGAGCTGATGCAAATTGAAGGGAAGCAACGGTCAAGAAACAGTATGTGGCAGTATGGATTATTAAACTTTTCATATCAGGGGTAAATCTCCCTATTTAACGCGGGAATTATATTTTACGTTTGCCACGGGCTTGGTTTTTGAAAAAAGAGTTAATATTGATCCTCAGACCATTCCACTCCTTCTGAGAAGGACAATTTGTAAAATACCAACTTCCAAAAAGTAATTTTGGTAAGCTGACACCCCAAATTATGATCAATATTCTTGATAAAAAATTCGTCCCGCTTATTTCTAGGGAAGTTATAGAAAATCGCATTGCTGCTATTGCCTCTGAAATTGCGAATGATTACAAAGGTCGCTGTCCGCTTTTTATCGTTGTTTTAAACGGCGCATTTCTTTTCGCGAGTGAATTAGTTAAAAGGATTCCGCTTTCGTGTGAAATTACATTTATTAAGCTGGCTTCGTACAGCAAAACCCAGTCAACAGGTTTGGTGAGGGAAATTATTGGTCTCAATGATGATATTGCAGGCCGGGACGTCATTATTATCGAAGACATTGTTGACACCGGGCTTACAATGGCTCAACTATTAAGCCAGATCAACGATCTTAGTCCAGCCTCTGTTGCGATAGCAAGTCTGTTGCACAAACCGGAAGCGCTTCAAACAGAAATAGACATTCGCTACACGGGTTTCAATATTGAAAATAATTTTGTTGTTGGTTACGGGCTGGATTATGATGGCATAGGCCGAAATCTGGACGCAATATATGTTTTAGCTTGATTTAGAATTACATTATGAACATACAATTTTTTGGAGCCGCAAGGACCGTCACCGGAAGCAAGCATCTTATTACCACAGAAAAAGGAACGAAGATTTTGCTTGATTGTGGCCTGTTCCAAGGCATTCAGACAGACGAGCTCAACGAAAACTTTGGTTTCAAGCCTTCCGTTGTCGATTACCTGGTTTTGTCACACGCGCATATCGATCATTCGGGACTGATCCCGCGGTTGGTAAAGCAAGGATTTTCGGGACCGATTTACTGCACGGCTGCAACGGCTGATCTGTGCCGCGTAATGCTGCTGGATAGCGCCCATATTCAGGAAAAAGATTTGGAACGGATCAATAAGCGCAGACAAAAACAAGGCCGACCTTTGCTAGATGAGCTTTATAACACTGAGGACGCGGTTCATGCATTGAGTTTATTTAAAACGGTGCAGTACGGGCAGACTTTTTATTTGGGGGCGGATAAAGAAGTTGCGGTTGTGCTGACGGATGCCGCGCATCTTCTCGGCAGCGCTGCCGTTCACCTGACCATCCCGGACGCTGGTACATTTAAACAGGTAACATTTACAGGGGATATTGGTCGCCCGGAAGATCGGATTCTGCGAAAGCCTGACGTTTTTCCACAAGCAGATTTCATTATCTGCGAATCAACTTACGGCGATCGGCTACACGAGACGCAGACAGACATGCAGGGACATCTTTTGGAAATAGTTCACGAAACCTGTGTTGTCCGAAAGGGCAAGCTTATCATCCCCGCATTTGCCATTGACCGCACACAAGAGCTGATTTACGCGTTAGATCAGTTATCAAGCTCAGGGAAGCTTCCCCAGATTCCCGTATACATTGATAGTCCTCTGGCAATTCGGGCAACCAAAATTATGAAGGAGCATGATGAATGCTTCAATCCGGATATTCTAGCTTACATTGAAAAAGACGGTGATGCCTTTGCATTTCCTTATCTCAAATACATTTCAGATGTAAATGAATCCATAGCACTCAATGATAAAGATGAACCCTGCATCATTATCTCAGCATCGGGGATGGCGGAAGCAGGCCGAATAAAGCATCACATTAAAAACAACATTGGAGATGCGCGATCAACAATCTTGTTGGTTGGTTATGCCTCAGGAAACACACTCGCAGGAGCGTTGAAACGGGGCGATAAGAAAGTAAATATCTTCGGTGAGCAATTTGATGTGATTTGCCAGGTGGCTTCAATGGAATCGTTTTCTGGCCATGGAGATTACAATGAAATGCTGGCATTTCTTGCATGCCAGACCCCGGAACGGGTTAAACGGGTTTTTCTCGTGCATGGAGAATATGAGACGCAGGTTGCTTTCAAATTGAAATTACAAGCAACAGGTTTTAAAGACGTCCATATCCCAGCGCAGCTCGAAAACATCGAAGTGTAAAAAGTTTATGATTTTTAGCTCGTGCAGTCTGGTAAAGCAGAAAACATTATTATTTTTGCCAACCAGTTTTTATGCCGAAGTGGTGAAATTGGTAGACACGCACGTTTCAGAGGCGTGTGGGGGTTGCCCTGTGTGGGTTCGAGTCCCATCTTCGGCACATTTTTAACCCGTTAGACTAGCAAGACATTGCTGTTTAACGGGTTTTCTTTTGATGCTTAGGTCTGGAAGTAATATTGTGGTAGGTTTTATTCAACTCTCCGAATAACAGAGTTTTAAACAACTTTAAGCAAGCCATTAGGCACAAAAAAAGCCTTACATTTCTGCAAGGCTTTTGTTTGTAATGGTATTGTGGCGACTACCTACTTTACCAGGTTTGATCCAAGTATCATCGGCGGTTCTGGGCTTAACTTCTCTGTTCGGGATGGGAAGAGGTGAACACCAGGCCAATAGTCACCAACAAGGTCTTTGTTGGTCTTTTGTGATTATGAAGAGGTGAAGCCAGCGTGGCTCCGAACCGTTCCAATAGTCACCAACAAGCTCTTTGAGTGTGTACAATGTTGATTTGTTCAGCATTGTAAATCAATGTCATATTGGAAGTAGAAGAGATCAAAAATATTAAGATGTTAATGTGCAAGCTCTTGGGTAATTAGTACTGCTCGGCTGAATGTATTTCTACACGTACACCTGCAGCCTATCAACGTCGTAGTCTACAACGACCCTTATGTGGAAGATTCATCTTCGGGCTAGTTTCGCACTTAGATGCTTTCAGCGCTTATCTATTCCCCACATAGCTACCCGGCCATGCCACTGGCGTGACAACCGGTTCACCAGCGGTGGGTCCACCTCGGTCCTCTCGTACTAAAGGCAGCCCCCGTCAATCTTCCTACGCCCACCACAGATAGGGACCGAACTGTCTCACGACGTTCTGAACCCAGCTCGCGTGCCACTTTAATCGGCGAACAGCCGAACCCTTGGGACCTTCTCCAGCCCCAGGATGTGACGAGCCGACATCGAGGTGCCAAACCTCCCCGTCGATGTGAGCTCTTGGGGGAGATCAGCCTGTTATCCCCGGCGTACCTTTTATCCTTTGAGCGATGGCCCTTCCATACAGAACCACCGGATCACTATACCCTGGTTTCCCACCTGCTCGACCCGTCGGTCTCACAGTCAAGCCTGCTTGTACTATTGCACTCCACACACGGTTACCAAGCGTGTTGAGCAGACCTTTGGAAGCCTCCGTTACACTTTTGGAGGCGACCACCCCAGTCAAACTACCCACCATGCACGGTCTCCGACTTAGTCGGATTAGATCCCAGGCCAGCGAAGGGTGGTATTTCAACGTTGGCTCCTGAACGCCTGGCGACGCCCACTCACAGCCTCCCACCTATCCTACACATCCCTGACCCGAAAACAATGCAAAGCTATAGTAAAGGTG